>NZ_LT964761.1:0-294004 GCF_900240275.1 [Lactobacillus] timonensis
AGATCAAGGATGGCAGTATCAACACCACTTGTATCAAATTTTATTACGTCAACACGGAATTACTCAGTCGATGTCCCGTAAAGGAAATTGCTTAGATAACTCACCAGCCGAAAGCTTTTTTAACTTGTTAAAACGCGAGTGTTTGAATCGGATAAAGATCACTTCATTTCAGCAATTTAAAACTGTCATTGAGCAATACATCTATTGGTACAACAACGTACGAATTTCAGCAAATAAAAAAGGAATGACACCGAATCAATATATTCGATATCATTCCAATCTTTAAAAGTTAGTAAAGTGTCCAACTTTTTTATAGCACTTCACGTTGCCAGCGAAATTTGCCGCGATTTTTTAATCCCCAGTTCTTTAATCGCAGTAATAATAGTAATCCCAAAGGCCAGCGCGGCCAGGCCATCCATGGTGTTATACCCTTGCAAAAAGCCGTTGGAGAAGGCGTGGCTGGTATAAGCCGCAGTTACACTAGCAGTCTTACCAGAGCCTAACGGGTGGATGAACGCTAACAAGAAGATAATAAACAACAGTAACAGGAACAGGGGGTTCAAAACCTTGCCAATTAAAGTGGTAATCTTTCCTTCATGGTTTGAAAACAGGTATACCAGGCCGAAGAAGAGTGCCGAATAAATCAACAGCCCCCAGGAATTCGCTGCCGCGGATAAGTGAGGAGCGATGCCAATTTCATAAGGAACGGTGGCCGTCCGGGGCGTTGCAAACAGCGGTCCCAAGGTTGCGTGAATCAAAATTAAAAAGATTAGTGCATAGGTCCGGCCGTTCGGCAGTGCGAGGTCATAAATCCCGTTTGATTTCGTAATACTAATTGCCAGCAGCGCCATCAACGGCAGCAAGACTCCAGAAGCAAGGAAGCCGCTACTCGCAATTAACCAGTGGCTGCCGGCCAGCTGTCCCAGGTGAACCGGGAAAATCAGGTTCCCCGCCCCAAACAACATTCCAAAAATCAGTGATGCGATAATGATTGACTGCTCAATACTCGCTTTGCTTGTCTGCATATTAACCATTCCTTTCAGTAAAGTCTAATTATTTTGGTACAAAAAAACGTCCTCATAAGCAAATGCTTACAAGGACGCTACACGCGTGTTACCACCTTTTCTTCAGAGTAATATCGCTATTGCCCCCTTACCCCGTACGTAGTAAAAACTAGATACGTAGACGCTATAACGGGCGCACCCGGCTAAGACTACCATCGCTCTCACCTTAGCCACTCCTAGGCTACTTTCACTTTTCCTTCCCTATCCCCACTCGCACTAACTTGGGTTCGCTGACTAGTATCGGTAAAGCTAATTTCCTATTCTCAGTGGTTGTTCGTACCGTTTATTTGATAAACATTTTACGTGATAAATTAAAAATGTCAACACTTTTTATCATTTATTTTTAATTTTTTAATAAAGATTCTCATTCTTCCAAGACGATTACCTTGCCGTCGCCAGTTTGGCTTTCCAAATAGGTATGCGCCGCCGGTAATTAGTCCAGGTGAAAAAACTCAACGGGCTTTACCGCCAAACATTTTGTCCTACCCTAATTGCTCGTCTAACTTCATGACCTG
The DNA here is from genome assembly GCF_900240275.1 of [Lactobacillus] timonensis. Classification (GTDB taxonomy): domain Bacteria; phylum Bacillota; class Bacilli; order Lactobacillales; family Lactobacillaceae; genus Limosilactobacillus; species Limosilactobacillus timonensis. Next base: position 1,580 of record NZ_LT964761.1, read on the forward strand.
GCCAGTTCTTCACTTGTCTTGCGCTTCATCCGCAAAATCGGGTATGGCTTCCCCTGGTCGTCAAGTGGGAACCGGGCAACTACCCTAAAGCCCATCTGCTCGTAAAATCCCCGTGCTGCAGGATTCTGTTCGTTGACGGCTAATTCGTCAAGGCCATACTTGGCGATCCCATATTCTAACAGCCAGCTGCTAATTCCCTTACCGCGCTCGCTTGCGTCAACGAAGAGCAGTTCCAGCTTAGTACCGTTGACCCCATCAGCTCCTTGATTTGTTGATTGCTAATTGCAACGACTAGGTGCTGGACATCCTGAAACGCCTGCGGAACGTATTCTTTAATGGCCGCGATTTCTTCTGTGCTCAGGAAGCGATGGGTAGCCGTGACCGCACTTTCCCAAATCCCAACTAATTGGGCCATTTCCGGAGCCGTAATGGCCGTCAATTCTTTAATTTCCATTCGGATCCTCCAATTTCTGAATTTATTTATAAAGGATACCGTAATTTGGGATGATTGAACACTATTTCTGCAGGCACAATTTGATAATTAATTGGCGCCGTTTGATGTTAATTGTTGACCTTCTTCCTCATATAATGACAACAACAAACGAAAGATAACATTTGAGGAGGAAGTTATTATGTCAAAGCAAACTGCTTTAATTACTGGTGCTACTGGTGGTCTTGGTAAGGAATTTGCCCGCATTCATGCAGAAACCGGTGGCGACCTTGTTCTCGTTGGGCGAAACCCGCAAAAACTTGAACAGCTTCAACACGATGTCCAAAATAAATGCCACGTTCAGGTAACCACCATCACGGTCGACTTCACTGAATTTGATGCTGCGGAACAAATTTTTGGTGAATTGCAAAAAGCTAATATTCAAGTTGACTACCTAATTAATAACGCCGGACTTGGTGGACAAGGAACATTCCTTGAGCGAACAATGGAAGAAGACATTAACATGGCCAAGGTTAACATGATTGTACCAACCAAGTTAATGAAGCTAATTCTTCCACAAATGGTCAAGCGGGGCAGCGGCCGGGTGCTGAACGTGTCATCTTTGGCAGCTTTGGTTTCCGGGCCGCTTCAAGCGGAATATTACGCAACCAAGGCCTACCTGACCTCCCTTAGTGATGCTCTCTGGCATGAGTTAAGAGATACTGGAGTAACGTTGACTACTCTAATGCCCGGCGCTATGGAAACCGGCTTTGCTAAGGCCGGTGGCTTAACTAATACCAAGATGTTTGCCAACGCCGTCAGTCCAAAAAAGGTTGCCGAAGAGGGCTACCAAGCGATGCTTAATGGTAAAATGAACGTGTACACCGGTCTTCGCGGCTGGCAACGGCCATTCGTTAGCATGATGCCAATGATGCCGAAAAAGGCCATGATGCGTTTTATTGCTGACCAGCATTCCAAGCAGAAATAGGTGATTAAGTGGAAAAGTTTATTATTGATGGCCGCTATGGGCAACTCCTGCTGGCCAATGGAATTGATCCCTCCACGGTCCTCAAAACGGTGGGACTGCCAATTGATACCTTCACGCACCAAACCATTAAGTTAACAGAAACCGACTACTTCAAAATGGTGGCGGCAATTGATTCACTGAGCACGGACCCTCTCCTGCCCGTTAAGCTAGCTGGCACGGAGGGGATCGAAACCTTTTCGCCAGCGATTTTTGCCGCCTATTGCAGTAAAGATGGCGAACACTTCCTGCACCGCCTGGCCCACTATAAAAAATTAATCTGTCCGGTGGCCTACCAGATAACCGCAGCTGACCGGGTTACAACCATCACCCTTTCCACCCTGAACGTTCAGGAACCACTACCACTCTTTTTCGTTAACGGTGAATTTGCCTTTATGGTCCAGCTGCTCACTAAGGCAACTGGCAGGGCGATTAAGCCGGTCCGGATTAGGACAAGCTTTAATGAGGATAATCCGGCCATCCAAAGTTTCTTTGCCAGCTACTTCAACCTGGGGGACAGTAATTCCATCAGTTTCCGGAATGCGGACTTGCAGTTGCCGTTCGCCAGTGCGAACACATCCCTGCTTGAATGCCTGGAACCGGAACTAACAAAGCGCCTGGCGGACTTAACGGTCGATGATTCTTACGGAAACCGCGTCCGAAACGCCCTAGTGGAGCTCCTGCCCCGAGGAACCGCCGCGATTGAGGCAGTGGCCCCCGCGTTGGGTGTCAGCAAGCGGACTCTCCAGCGAAAGCTCAAGGCGGAAAACACTAATTTCCAACAGCAGCTAAACGCCACCCGCGAAATGCTGGCGAAAAATTACCTGCTAAACACTTCGCTGCCTGCTGATGACATCGCCTTTCTCTTAGCCTACCAGGAAACAAATTCTTTCTTGCGCGCCTTCAATAGCTGGACCGGGATGAGTGTCCAGCAGTATCGACAATTACACCACTAAAGTTGTGCCCCGCCCGGTCTGGCATTTGCCCACCGCTGCGGGCTGTTTTTATCTTTTGATAACCGTAATTCAGTTTTGCCCCAGTGGATAACTGGTATTACCTTTCCAAAAAACTTTATCAAATGCGGACGTTAACGCAACGCTTCAATTATGTTATAGGGGAAACACTAGAAATTATGGCTAGTCGAGCTCTAACCATTAAGATTCAAGAAACTTTATTATTCCGCTGCAACTTGATATAATGAAAATGATTATAGAAGTAATCCTTGCCTAGGATTCAAAAGGAGCGTTCACAATGACAAAGAGAAGACATTTTAAATTATATAAGCAGAAGAAAAAGTGGGTTATCGGCTGTTCAACGCTCTTGTTATCCTTAACGCTTGGCGCTGTTGATGTTCAGGCAAATGATAATTTGTCAAGTACTAATGTCGATAATTCAAATCCTGCGTCATCAACTAACAGTCCTTCACATCCAGTAACCAGCACTAACCAACAAGAACTAGTTAGTGTCGCTCCAAAGACAGATGACCAGTCCGTTTCCAATCAAACGGCTACTCAAACTGCTCCAACCACAACTAGCAACAATAATACTCAGGACACCGCTCCCGTTCCGACTTCATCTACCACTACTGGTCCATCTTCTTCGCACCATCCCGACGACTGGAGCAATAACTATGAACGGATCATTACCATTAACTATTACCCACAGTACGATCTGGACGGCGACAGTACTGGGGACCTGGTTCACAAGCGGATTATTCAAATGGCTGTTGATGGCCACTGGGACGCCATCGATTGGTTTCCACCAGAGGGGACCTTTCCGCCTGGCGTGACAGTTCCGCCAGTTCACTTTGACGCTACTGACGAGGTTACAAAGGCCAACCAGCACTGGGAAGTTAACTTCTTATTTAGGACTTTTAGCATTCAAAGCTCAACGGGCGAGAAGACGCTCTCACAGGTTTTCGTTCTGACTAACGGTCAAACCGTAACCATCCCACCGATCGAAATCACCAACCAGGACTATGGAATTCCAACAGGTTACCACCCCTCGATGCTATACCCAACAATTGATAACGTCGTTGAGCAAAACGGACACTACTACATTACCGGGGCAACCATCTCGGTTGACAGTTCTGGTTATAGTATTACTTACCACGGCGCGCTAAACGATGTTACCGGTTTATCATCGTTTGCGAAGAAGATTGTCTTCACTGCCCCGCTGAATTTCGTTTACAAGGACCTAAACGGGAATACTTACAGCGTCGCTGGCAAGGGGCCGGCAGTTTTCAACGGTCAGGAAACTTTGAATTATTCGCAGGCGCTCACCACGCCCCAGATTCTCTACTATGCCAACCAGTTCCTCGACCAGTACCGGATGGGAATTGCGGGCAACTACCGCCTTTACGGCTTCTTCGGCCCGGACGGCAAGTTCAATCAACTGGACGGAATCAGTTTGAGCAACGCAGTTGCCAACAACCAGACGGGCTTTACCTTTAACCTTGCCATTGTCAATCAGGCCTACACTCCGGTTCCGGGTTCACAGATGACAAAGACACGGACAATCATTTTCCACAAGCCGACCGGTGACGAGCAGGTCAGCCAGCAGGTCAGTTTTCAGGACTTTGCCAACTTTGACCAAATCACCGGCAAGCAGATCAGCCCAGCAGAATTAAAGGTGCTGACCGGCAACGACCAAAGTCAGGCCAGCGCTTGGAGTACTTTGACGGCGGACAACCACTCCTGGGCAGAATACCCAGTCCCGGCGATTGCAAACTACACGAGCAGTCAGTCAACGGTTGCGGCCCAGACGGTAACTCCAGATACTGCAGATCAAACCATTGAGATTTACTACACTGCTAAGACCGAAAAGGTCACCGACACAAAGCAGGTTGTGCGGACCATCAAGGTTCAGGCACCCGACGGAACGGTCCATATCACTGAACAGACGGTTACCTTCACCCGGTCCGGCGTCAAAAACTTGGCAACCGGCGTGACCGACTGGGGTGACTGGCAGCCAAGCAGCAGTGCTTGGCCGGCCTTCACCGTCCCGCAGTACCCTGGTTATACTGCAGACGTTGACACGGTCGCAGCTCAAGCGGTGGATGCTGCGACAAGCAACCAGACCGTTGTCGTGACCTATCAGGCGGTACCAGTTCAGCCTGACCAGCCCGGCACGGGTGGTACTGGTCAGTTGCCCCTGCCTGGCCAACCTGGTAATCCTGCCAGCAATCGTCCGGGAACTGGAGCCGTTCCTGGACAGGAGGTAGCTAGGTCATACAACCAGCAGGCCGCCCTCCCCCAAACTGGTAGCCAGCCGAACGAAGGGTTAGTTGCGCTCGGCAGTCTGGCCCTCCTCACCCTGTTCGGATTAGCCGGACGCAAGAAATTCGAGCAAAGCAGGTAAGTAGCTGCAAAAATAATCGGCGCGGATTAGCACTCATCATTGAGCGACTAAATCCGCGTCGATTTATTTTTTCGTTAATTTACTTGTAACGGTTGCCAGGCCGCTGACCAGCAGCGCACTGATGATTACGACTGGCGCCAGTTCAACCGCCACCAGGAAGAAGAGCAGGACAATCACCAGGACGGGTTTCCCCAAGATCGTGATTAAGCTAGCCGTAACCACAATGATAGCGTTGACCCGCAGGTTGCCAGGCAAGAGCATTGCGCAGGCGACCCCGAGTGCCAGGCTGGAAAAGATGGCCGGGAAGATGGTTCCCCCACGCCAGCCCATCACAAATCCAAGATTTGTCAGTAGCGCCTTGATCACCGCTAGTAGGATCAAAAAGGGAACCGATAGTTTGAGCGCTTCGTTGCTAAACGGCACGATCCGAAATTCGCCGGAAAACATGATGTCCGGGCTAACCAGCGAGCCCAACGCTAAAGTGAGGCCAAAGATGATTCCCTGGGCGATTGGCCCAAAGCGGATATTAATCAGCTTGGCCAGACTATTTTCCAGGTAGACAAAGAAACCACCAAAGGCGATTCCGACCAGTACTGCTGGAAGCCAAGTCCACAGGTTGGCCGGTGCCAACTGGATCACCTGGTGGTGAATACCAAAGGCCCCCTTTTCCGGGAACAGTTTGAAAATAATTCCGGCACCCACGACACCAATAATGGTCAGGCCAGTCACCGTGACCCGGCGCTCCGCCTTTGACGAAAACAATGCAAAAAAGCGCGGTGCTCGTTTTAACTGTACTGGATTCATCCGGCCAGTCCAAAGATGTCGAGCGGGCTGGCCGGTTCCCCACCGTAAACGGTCACCGAACCAGTTGACCATGCTGCTGGTCAAAACTGTCGTGGACGCTTCCGGACCGATACTGCCTCCGCAGCTCAACACCAGCAAGCCGAGCACCATTGACTTCCACCACTGGTGGTAGTCGAGCCAGCCGTGAATGCGGACCTTACTTAACACCTGCTCGATCGTCCAAGGGTAGTCGCCCCAGCGCCGGTTGAGCCAGCCAATCACGGCACCACCCAGGCCGCACACCAGGAAGGGGTACCAGCGGCCCAATCCATTATCGCCGTGCAAGTAGGAATGCCAGACCAGTTCAATCAGCCAGTTAACCAGGTTAAGGTAGCTTGCCGTGGCGAGCCCAATCACGAAGCTCCAAAAAGTAGCGTACAGGCCAAGGTTAAGCCGGTCCTTCCATCGTTTTGTCATTCGTTATTCCGCCCCCCATTTTCTTCTAACTTGCCTGTGGGATCATCGATCACTCGCAACAGATAAATTGTACCAAACGAACAGTCGCTTGTTATAACTACATCTAAACTATTAACAATAACAAATATAGGAACCATGTTTTCCTTCATTAGAAAAAATGATCCCTATCTATCAAATTTTTGCTGTCATTCTCGCCCTTTTATGATAACAACGCAACTCTCCAGGAATGTTCGTTTTTTGAAACAACCAGTATACGAAATAATTAGATGCTTTACCTCGGCTTTTTCTTGTCAACGTGTTTAAATGGCGAACTCTTTTTCAGTCCATCCAGCTTAAAAATCGGAATCTTTTCCTGGGATGGTTTGCTATCGCCTGTCTTTGACCGCCCAACGCGGTTAGCCCGCTGCTCATTAAAACGCTTCTTTTCAGCTGTGACGTCGGCAGGAGTTTTCAGGTTGTTTTGCTGCCAATTCAACAGAATGGAGTCAACGTACTTGAGCCGCAGCCTGCCATTCATCACCGCTTCTTTTAATGCTAAGACAATCATTTCCGGCGAATAACGGTCCTGATCGACCCAGTCGGCAACAGTTTCCATTTCCAGGGGACTGAGTGGTCGGCCAAATTCACTTTCAATTGTTGAATACAATTCTTCGCGACTAGTCCGGGGCTGGTCGCCTTTTTGCTTACCAGCAACTTCGGTACCGGACATGCGTGCCAGCAGTGGTGAAAAGTCATAGTATGCTTCTTCTTGACCCTGGTCATCAGTCCGCATTTCCTGTTTTAAGATTCCCTTGGCCATCATCTGCTGAATTTGACTATAAACCTTATCACTGGTCGTCCCTAGGCGTTTCGCGACTTCCGCAATATCAGGCATCCCGATTCCCCGGTCAATGTCCGATTTCAGTTGCAGGTAAACCACCAGTTGACCGGTCGTTAAACCGTAATCGTGGTAGTGGTGGAGCAACAGGTTGCTAACCGATGTTTCGCCGGCCTTTACAAAGGATTCCAGAAAATCCATGTCGTGCATGCTAATCCCCCTTAATCGCAACAAAAAGGACGTGATGAATCACGTCCTTGAACATCAAACTTATGGGCGCAGCCGGTTGAGCATCCGTGGGAACGGGATGTTTTGCCGGATGTGATCCTGAAGTGTAACCCAGGCGAGGAACCGTTCGAGTCCCATCCCGAATCCAGAGTGAGGAACAGAGCCGTACTTGCGGAGATCATCGTACCAGCCGTAATCTTCCTTGTTAAGGCCGTTTTCTTCCAACTTCTTGGTGATGTATTCGTAGTCGTAGGAACGTTCGGACCCACCAATGATTTCACCGTAGCCTTCTGGTGCCAGCAAGTCAGCACAAATTACCTGACGATCGTCTTCCGGATCAGTCGGCATGTAGAAAGCCTTGATCTCCCGTGGGTAGTTCTTGATGAAGACCGGCTTGTTGAATTGGTCAGCCAGGAAGGTTTCTTCCGGTGAACCAAAGTCATCGCCATACTTAACGTCTAGGCCGCCCTTTTGCAGCATCTCAATGGCCTTCTTGTAAGTTACCCGCGGGTATGGCAATTCCGTGAACGGCTTCAAACTATCAACGGACCGGCCAACCATTTCTAGTTCAGTTGGGCACTTGTCGATCAAGTCCTGAATTAGGTAGGCAACGTATTGCTCCTGAATTTCTTCACTTTCTTCCTCATGGCACCAAGCCATTTCTGGCTCAATCATCCAGAACTCGGTCATGTGACGACGAGTCTTCGACTTTTCTGCCCGGAACGTTGGTCCCATCGTGTAGATCCGACTCAGTGCCATTGCACCCGCTTCACCGTAAAGCTGCCCAGATTGTGACAAGAAGGCGTCGGTGTCAAAATACTTAACATCAAATAAGTCCGTCGTCCCTTCTGGTGCAGACGAAGTCAAAATCGGGGCATCAAATTGCGTAAAGCCATGCTTGTCAAAGAATTCCATCGTTGACAACTTAACCTGGCTTCTGATCCGCATCAGTGCCCACGGCTTGCGTGAACGCAGCCACAGGTGACGGTGGTCCAGCAAAAAGTCAATCCCGTGGTCCTTGTTACCGATGGGGTAATCTTCACTCTTGCCAACGACTTCAATGTCTTTAATGTGGATTTCGTAACCAAACTTTGATCGCTTATCCTCAGCAATCTCCCCAGTAACTACAAAACTAGTTTCCAGGTGAAGGTCATGCTTTGCGAGGTTAAACGTTGCTTCGTCGACATCATTCTTGCGAATAATTCCCTGAAAAAAGCCAGTCCCATCACGCAACTGCAGGAAAGAAATCTTCCCGCTTGAGCGCTTATCAGTCAACCAAACACCAATTTTAACTGTTTCACCCACATGCTGTGGTGCATCACTAATTTTAATCGTTTCCACTGTGTTCCCTCCGTTAATTATTTAATATCAACTTTATCACAAATTATTAATCTGTTGAACTAGTTGACCATTACTAAACCTGAGTAAATCATAACAAAGGTTGCCCTGATGATTTGTATAGGTAACCTCCCAAACCACGTGGTTATTAAAGACCCCGGGAGCCACCTTCAAAACTTTCTCGGGCTTTTCTTTTTGCCACACCTTTGTCAATGCCTGGTTCTTGGTAATTCCTTTTGACTGTTGAACTACCCTGACATTGCCGCCCTTTTGCGGCACAATCACCAGCACTTGCTGGTTTTTATTATTCTTCCCGGCAACCGTGTAGTAGGTTTTCTCGCGGTTATAAATGTAAAAAGCATCAGCTTTTTTCAGGCCAGCGTATTTTTTTGCAATTTGTGTTGCCTGACGCCTAGCAGCAGCACGCGGGTGATTGCCAACAGCGTAGAGCCCCCACCCGAGTAAGAAAATCAGCAAGATGATCAACAGCAGGTTACGAATTAGCTTCAGTGAACGGTTCTCGCTATTTTGCCGTTGGATCTCGCGGCGACTTTGCATACCAGTCACCCCTTCATTAAATAATCCGTCTTATTATACCAAAATACTTGCTACTTAGCGCGTCGTCGATGGTCATTTAAAAATTTTTTAGTCTGCTTAATCAACTGGTCGGTCAATAAGACCTTCTTGGGCATCTCCTTAGGGAGAACTGCCTGCATTGACTTCCCATAACGTCGTTGATACAAGCGCGGATCTAAACAGACCGCGACACCGTAATCATCTGGCGTCCTCAGCAAACGTCCAACCCCTTGTCGCAGCTTGATGGTTGCTTTCGGCAATTGCAGTTGGTAAAACGGATTCTTTCCCGCCTGCTGGATCATGTTGCTTTGCGCCCGAATGATAATGTCATTTGGCGAGTCAAATGGCAACCGCGTAATGATCAGCAACTGGAGCAAGTTTCGCGGCAGGTCAATCCCTTCCCAGAAACTGGAAGCACCAAGAAGGACTGCGTTTTCTCCCGTTGAAAACTGTTTAAGCAATTTTTCCCGGCTGCCGGTGATTCCCTGAGCAAGAATATCACGCTGATCGAAAAGGTCGGTTCCCCGCAACTGACTGTACACTTGCTCAATCGTCAATAAGGAGTTAAAAAGGACCATTGTTTGACACTGCGTTGAATCGGCTAGCTGGCGAATCGTCTGACTAAGGTAGTTAATGTAGTGCCCGTTGTTACGACTTGCTGGTTGTGGTGCATCCTTGGCAATTAACAACGCGCTATTTTGTTGGTAATCAAAAGGAGAAGAAAAACGCTTCACCTGCGTCTCCTGCCTGTCAATATCTAGTTGGTGGTACAAGTACTGCGACCGACTAGAATTAAACAAGGTGGCACCAATAAAAAGCGGCCGGGCAAATGACGGATAAACCCTTTCACTGAGAAAATGGTTGGTCTCCATCAGCCCTCCGCTCAGCTTCATCGAGCTGCTTTCGTGAGACTGCTGAATGGTGAGCCAAAAAACAGCTGACGATTGTCGTTCTTCGAGGATTCGAAGAAAGTCATGAATTGTTTCATCGGCTTGTGCCAGCTTATCCAGGTGTGAGCTGAACTGGTTCATCAATCCCCGATCACTGGCTAGCCAACTATCACGACGCGATTCGAAAATATGCTCCAGTGCCCGAAAGTGAAGACGAGTGCTGGCAAGGGCTTGCTCCATGTTCATAATCAACGATGACGACGGATTAAGGACCTGGCTTAACTGCTTATTATCAACTGGTGACTCAATAATGCGTTCGGTACTATTGGAGTCAAACTGGATAATAAAGCGGCGGTAGAGAGCCTGTTGAAAATCAACAATGGCATCATCCAGGTGCTGCAAGTCACTCGTTAACAGTTCCACGTTGTAATCTGCTAAGGGCAAGGCCGCAAAAGTATCAAACAACGAAAACTCATTATCAGCATTCACAAGCCCCCGCAAAGTATTTACGTTAGCCATTAGCTCCTGAAAACTAATCGTGTGGCGAGCCATTTTCAAGACGCTGTCGCTAAGGTGCTGGGCTTCGTCAACCACCAGGAATGGCTGGCCATTTTGCGCGCCCAGTTCCTCCGCGTGTGCGGCTAAGTAAGCGTGATTTGTGATGATCACGTTAGCATGCTTGAGGCGGGATTGCTGGCGGACAAGAAAGTCGTCCTGGTAATACGGTCCCTGCTGATCCAGGCTCTCAACTCCCTGATGACGAATCTCGGCAAAGTAAGGTGAACTTTGAACGGTTAAGTTAAGCTCGTCCAAATCACCGCTCGTCGTCTGCAAAAGCCAGACCAAAATCTTTGCTTTTAACAGCTGGACCAATTTCGAGTCGCTGCTCTCCCCTAAGGAGTGAACAAATTTCGTCAAGTCAAGGTAGTGACTGCTCCCCTTGACAACCACACTGGTTGCTTCAAAGGGCAGGATTTGGTTTAACTGCCGCATCGTCTGCTCGGCAATCTGTTGCTGGAGCAAATTAGTCGCGGTGCTGACTACCAGGCGACGGTCTGGGTAAGTATGAAACAGCAGTGGCAGCAAATAACCAAGCGTCTTACCAATTCCTGTTCCGGCTTCGACCACCATGTATTCCGCCTTGTCCTGACGGTAATGGTTATAGATAGCATTCATTAACTTAGCCTGGGCTGGCCGAACCGTTAAGTGATCACCAAACAACTTCTGCTTAGCTTTCTTCGTTGACGGGTACTTGAACTGACGGCCGCTAATATTAGTACTTACCCGCCGTGGTCGGTGAAGAACCATCCCGTGGCTAACGTACATTGATCCGTCTAGTTTAACTGGGTCACGTTTACGCCGGCCTAGCTCAGTGGCAAAAACATCGGCAGTTTGCTGAGGTAATTCCAACTTCATCGATACGAGCTGGCGAAGCGTAATCGTCGGTATTGTTTTTAATTTAGCTAGCAAGTCGATTAATAACTGTGCCGTGGCATCAGCATCCGAGGCGGCGCTATGCGGGTGGTTATGCTGAATGGTGAGGTAGGCCGTTAAGTCACGCAGACGATAACTCTTCGCGGTCGGTAAGAGAATCTGGCTGAGCGTCACCGTATCAATTGCCTGAATGGTCAATATCGGGTATCCCGCACGCTCTAATTCGCGATTGAGGAAAGGAAAATCAAAGTTGACATTGTGGGCCACAAAGATTGTTCCAGTCAACAAACTAAAAACGGTCCCGGCAATGTCTTCAAACAAGGGCGCAGACTGCACGTTGTGGTTGCTAATACCAGTTAGCTGTTCAATCTGGTGAGGAATTTTGGCTCGCGGATTGACTAAAGTTTCAAAATGGTTCACCACCGTCCCGTCCTGGACTAGGGCGCAGCCAATCTGAATAATTCGGTCGCCGTTTTTGACGCTGGTCCCGGTAGTCTCTAAATCAACCACCGAATAAATCGGTCCCCTTAACTTCTTTCTTGGCATTTTATCACCGTACTTTCATCTTTCTTTTTCCATCATACTATCAATATACGAAAAGTGGTAAACTGTTTAGGTTTGAGAATGGTTTATCGGAAAAGTATAATATGATTAGTTCTTACAGAAAGGCTGGGACGTCAATGAAGTCGAAGGGAATTGGCAAGAGTCACGCCAAAATTATTTTAATTGGCGAGCATAGCGTCGTATACGGCCAACCCGCAATTGCGCTCCCCTTACCCAATGTTGCCGAAACAGTAACCATCACGCCACGCTCGGATGGTCATCGTTTAATCCATAGTTCATACTTTGATGGTGACCTCAACGCGTTACCTACTAATATGGACGGGGTTGGCAAGTTAATTCAAACACTGGTTGACCGCCTTGGTGGCAACCATGACTACTGGGACCTCGCCATTAATAGCGATTTGCCAGCCGAACGCGGCATGGGTTCTTCAGCCGCAACGGCGATTGCCCTGGTACGGGCCTTTTTTGATTATTATCAACAGCCCATCAATCGTCAATTGCTTTTGCAACTAGTAGCGGTTGAAGAAGACATTACCCACCGTAATCCCAGCGGACTTGACGCCGCTACCGCCGCTTCCCCTTCACCGCTGTGGTTTGTTCGCGGTAAGGTCGGCACCCCGATCCCGATGCATTTACAGGCAACGATGGTCATTGCAGATACTGGCATTGAAGGAGCTACGAGGGAAGCAGTTACTGCCGTTCATCAATTGCTAGAACAGTCGCCCTCAAAAACTCGCGCTTGCATTAACCAACTCGGCTCATTAACACGGCAAGCACAGTCTGCTCTGAAACTAAATGAAGTAGAAAAACTTGGTGCCATCTTATTAGCGGCCCACCAACAATTACAACGGTTGCAGGTAAGCGATCACAAGTTAGACCAACTAGTGGAAACAGCAAGGGCTAACGATGCTCTGGGAGCCAAACTAACCGGTGGCGGCCGCGGCGGCTGCATGTTTGCCCTCGTTAAAACCAGTGCCCAGGCACGTCGCTTGGCTGACGCCCTCATTGAAGCTGGTGCCAGAAAAACCTGGCTGCAACCACTTCGTTAGTTAAAGAAAGGAAGATTAATATGCCTACCAAGGCGCGTGCCCATACCAATATTGCCCTGGTCAAATACTGGGGAAAACGCGACCCGCAGCTGATGCTGCCACAAACAGACAGCCTGTCGCTAACCCTGGATAAATTTTTTACCGACACAACCGTGACGGCCAATGGCAACTTAAAGCACGACCGTTTTACTATTAACGGGCAGGTAGTTGATGATAAGAACGCGGCCAGACTAGCATCCTTTTTAGACATCATTCGTCAATTAGCTGGCACAGACACCCGCTTTAACGTCCAATCGATTAACCACGTGCCAACGAGTGCCGGTCTTGCATCTTCAGCCTCGGCTTTTGCCGCTCTGGCAGCTGCTGCAAGCAAGGAGGCTGGTTGTCATCTTAACCGACGGGAACTCAGTCGGCTGGCACGGCGGGGTTCTGGATCTGCCACCCGCTCGGTTTACGGCGGACTAGTTGAATGGCACCGCGGAACCAGTGACCAAACTTCCTTTGCCGAACCAGTAATGGAACATGTTGACTTTCCGCTGGAAATGTTGGCAATTGTTATCGATGCCGGTCAAAAAAAGATTTCAAGCCGCACCGGGATGCAACGATGCGTTGAAACTTCACCGTTTTATCCTGAATGGCGAAAAATCGTTACTGATGACATGATCAAGATGAAGACGGCGATTGATGCTCACGACATTAACCGGATTGGAGAATTAGCACAGGAAAATGCCCTGCGAATGCATGCCCTGACCCTTTCGGCTAATCCCGGCTATACCTACTTTGAGGAACAAACCATAACGGCAATGAGACTGGTTGATACCTTAAACGATAATGGTCTTCCATGCTATTACACAATGGACGCCGGTCCCAACGTCAAATTGATCTATAATAGTAAAGATCGTCAACAACTAATTGACCAGCTAGCCCCTGTCTTTGGCAAGGACAGGCTAATTGTCGCTAAACCAGGACCTGGTGTTAGCATCACCCAACTTTAGCTTAACAAGGAGATTCATACATTTGATTACTGAAAAAGCACCTGGAAAGTTATACATTGCTGGTGAATACGCAGTTGTCGAAAGCGGAACCCCTGCTATTTTGGTTGCGCTCGACCAGTTTGTCACCTGCCAATTAACGTCCGCCCAACACCAAACCGGGCGAATCATCAGCCGCCAGTATCAAGACATTGAACTGTCCTGGCGCAGGCAAGGCGACCAACTAGTTGTTGACCAGCGTGACAACCCCTTTTCTTACATCATTCAGGCCATCGAAGTAACGGAAGCCTACGCGCGGTCATGCGGGCGGCAATTAAAAATGTTCGACCTGACCATTGATAGTGATTTGGACAGCGAAAACGGTCGTAAATACGGGCTCGGTTCGTCCGCTGCGGTTACCGTTGCTATTGTGAAGGTTCTTTGCCGCTTCTACCAATTAAGGGTGACAAACGAAAAGCTGTTTAAACTAGCTGCCATCGCCCACTTTACTGTCCAAAAGAACGGGTCATTGGGTGATGTTGCCGCGTCCGTCTATGGCGGCTGGATTGCTTACCATTCTTTTGACCGCCAATGGTTAGCTGAACAACAGCAGGCTGTAGACCTAGCGACCCTCATCAAACTGCCGTGGCCGGACTTGAAAGTCGAATCATTACCGACTCCGAAGCAATTACGGTTGCTCATCGGTTGGACTGGAAAACCGGCGTCGACTTCCCTGCTCGTGGACAAAATCTCTCTTTTTAAGGCTGTTCATCAGCAAGAATACCGGCAATTCCTTGCTGATAGCCGGAAATGCGTTGACCAAATGATTACAGGGTTCCGGACTAATCGGCTCGACTTGATCCAAAAGCAAATCCGTGCCAACCGTCAGCTGCTTGTCCGTCTTGGTCAGCTATCCGGCGTCAGCATTGAAACACCCCTCCTGCAAGAATTGTGTGCGATTGCTGAAAAAGCAGGTGGAGCCGCCAAGACGTCGGGAGCTGGTGGTGGCGATTGTGGAATTGCTCTGATTGATAATCGACAAGACATCCACCAACTGCAACAACAGTGGCAAACAGCCCACATTACACCGTTGGATCTTCATGTCTTTTGGCATCAGCCAACCAAGGAGGACTAGCAGATGACAATCGACTCGCGACGTAAAGATGAGCACCTCCGTTACGCGGAAATGACAAACTCAGCCCGGCAGGGACAGCTAAACGATTTTGATGGTGTTCGACTCTTGCACCAGGCACTGCCAGAGCAATCACTTGCGGAAGTCGATCTCTCCACTTCCCTGATCGATGGTTTAACGATTACCAGTCCTTTTTACATTGAAGCCATGACTGGCGGGAGTAAAAAGGGTGGCATGATAAACAAACAGTTGGCCTCCTTGGCAGCTAAACACCACTTAGCAATGGCCACCGGATCGATGAGTATCATCTTCAAAGACCCGACTACTAAACCTACCTTTGAGGTCGTAAGACAGCAAAACCCTCATGGTGTCATTCTCGCCAACCTCAGTGCCAACGCCAGTGTTGACCAAGCAGCTGAAGCGATAGACCTAGTGAATGCTGATGCGTTAGAAATTCACCTCAATAGTGCCCAGGAAGTCGTCATGCCGGAAGGTTCGCATGACTACCACTGGTTAACCAACATCAAAAAGCTAGCTGCCCGTTTCCCGGTGATCGTCAAAGAAGTCGGCTTTGGCATGACAAAGGAAAATGTTCAGTTGCTCGCGGATAACGGGGTCGCTGGGATTAACGTCGCCGGCCGCGGTGGAACCAACTTTGCCGCCATTGAAAGTCTGCGTGGCAAAAGAATTGGTCAGACCGTTGATTGGTCACCATTATTTAATTGGGGGCAGTCAACAGTCGAGTCGCTCCTGGAAGCACGGTCAACTAACCACCGGCAAGCTACCATCATTGCCTCAGGTGGTGTCCAAACACCAGCTGATGTTGTAAAGGCTGGTGCACTTGGCGCTACCGCTGTCGGGGTCGCAGGATTTTTCCTCCACCAGTTAAACACTAATTCGTCCGGCCTAGACCAACTCATCGATGACTGGAAGCAAAATATTCAAGCCATGGTGTTACTAGCGGGTTGCCATCGTTTTACGGACCTCGTCAATGCTCCTTTTATTCTTAATCCGCAACTGGAAAGCTACGTTCAACAACGACACTTAAAAATATAACTGTTCAACTTTTTATCCCAAATCAAAAACAGAGTTCACCACCCATTGAAGTGAACTCTGTTTTTCTTCTAAAATATTGCCATGCTGATGTGACCTAATCGGCAACCCCTATGCGGGGCTAATTAGAACCGCAGCCCTTTCGGGTAAAAATTCTTAACCGTCGTCCCCACCAGCTTACCAAAGCCGCATGGGTGGCCCTCAGTAACGAGGAGGTACCAACCATTTTCATTTCCGGCATCCACCGTTAACGTATCACCATGGACGTATTGGCGCCACTGCTCGCCAGAAACATTTAAACGGCGAACTGCCGCCATCCCGTTTGAAGAAAGTGCCAGGGCAAGCGCTAGCGATGGCTCAAAACGCTTTTTCTTGAGTGTGCCAAGGTGAAGACCCGGTCGAAGAACATGGAGACCGTCTAAGGACGTCATCAATGAAGGCAATGCATACAGTTGGTCGCCAAATTTCACCAGGCGCGACGCAGAAAACCCCGGCATAACTTGTTGGCACCACTGTTGCCATTCCATCGTCTCTTGTCGGCTCGGTTTCATCTCTCCTTGATGCTGACGGCGTTTCTTTTTTTTCTTCGGGTGCTGCTTTGTCAGCAATCCTATCTTAGCAGAGTTGCCAACAGCTAGTTGAAACTTGGTAATGAAGTGACCCTCACCATGGTAGTGGTGAGGAAATAAGCGAATAGCTTTGGCCAGGTCAGGATTACCATCGGCCCACTCCGGCCGACCATTATCCATCCCTTCTTCTTGATGAAGAGGGCAAATAGTTAGATCATAATTAGCCAGTAACCAGGCAGCATTCTGCTCGTCTTCCTCAGGGGCAAAGGTACAAGTGGAATACACCAGCGTTCCTCCCGGTTTGAGCATTTGCAAAGCCGACTTCAGGATCTGCCGCTGGCGGTTGGCACATTCAGCAGGATAGTCCGGATTCCAGTACTGAATTCCATCAGGGTCCTTCCGAAACATCCCCTCTCCCGAGCAGGGAGCGTCAACGAGGATTCGGTCAAAAAAACGGGGAAATTGTTTTTCTAATTCTGCTGGAGACTCGTTAGTGACGACAGTGTTCACTGCTCCCCACCGTTCCAAGTTTTCTGCTAGTACCTTGGCCCGCTTAGCAAAAATTTCGTTGGCTACTAATAGTCCCTGATTGTGCATCAGGGCAACGATCTGCGTGGATTTACCACCCGGAGCAGCACAGAGGTCTAACACCTTCTCACCTGGCTGCGGATCTAATGCCACTGCGACGTTCATTGCCGATGGCTCCTGGCTATATACCCAACCGGTAACGTGGTCGAGTGACTTGCCGTCGACTTGCCCATAATAGCCATTAGCAACGCCAGGTACTGGCCACGATCCTGTTTCACTAATAGTGGCTTGTGGGAGCCCCGGCTTTCCCGGGTTAGCCCGAAACCCGCTGACCGCTGGTTTCGCTGTCAGTGCCCCGATAAAGTCTGCCGCCTCATGGGAACCCATCAGGCGCTGGTATTTCTCAATAAAAGCTGCTGGCAAATCCATTTCTAACCCTCCAGAATTTTCTCCGCTTATTCTAACATAGTTAGCGTGATTCCAGCTTGCTTTTCCGTGTCTCACAGTGTTAAATAGAAATATTGGAGAAAAGGAAGTGTGAATATGAGTAAGTACCTCATCGCGATTGATCTGGATGGAACGACCTTAAATGACCAGTCTCAAATCAGCTTGCGTACTCAACGGACATTGGACAAGCTCTCCCATCTGGGAAACGTTGTCAGCATCATTACTGGTCGGCCATTTCGGATTTCTCACCAGTTTTATGACCAGCTGCAACTGCACAGCCCCATGGCCAACTTGAATGGTGCCATTACCCACATTCCTTATCAGCATTGGCAAGATGAGTACTGTGACACCGTTCCGCGTGACCTGGTCTTTGACTTACTGGACCACCAACAGGAACTGGGGATCGACACGATGAGCGTTGAAGACAAGACTCACGTGTGGGCCAATAAGCCGACAAAGCTCCTCCCGGAATTTTTGCCCGACCATCTAGATCCTAACCAAATTCTCTCCCCACAAACGCTTCGTCATGACCCTGTCTGCGTTACCGTTCATTACACGCACGATAGTTTGCCTAAGCTAAAAGCCTACGTTGAGCAAAACTATGCCCAAATTGTGGAACCGCGAGTGTGGGGTGGTCATTATGACATTATTGAACTCATTCATCGCGGAATCCACAAGGAAAAAAGCGTCAAAAAAATCGCTAACGCCTATGGTATCGACCAGCGAAACATCATTGCTTTTGGGGATGAAAGCAATGATAGTGAAATGCTGAAGTTTGCTGGGACCGGGGTAGCAATGAAAAACGCCATTAGCAAGGTCAAACAAGTCGCAAATGACGTCACCCCCTGGGATAATAATGCCGACGGGATGGCCCGGTACCTGCAAGGTTTCTTCGGCCTGCGCGACGAATAACATTATCAGCAATAAAGTGAGCGTGACAAACCGTGAAACAGAAATCAGAATGATTTCGTTTTTGAACGGTTCTAACGCGGAAGTCATTTATGACTTCGTCGTCACGACGCGCAGCTAGGCTATCCGCCGCCCCTGCGAACAACAATGGCTCCTAGCGTTCGGCTTTGCCAGAACGTTAGGAGCCATTGTTGTACCGCTTGTTAACTTTTAGTATAGATAGGAGCGATTATGTCACGGTCCTTTTGTTTCTTCGGCTTCTTACATGTGGATGCCAAGTGCTATCTTCGCGTACTTTGACATCCGTTCGACAGTCCAGACTGGTTCCCATACTAGTCGAATCTGACAGTCATTAATCCCGTCAACGCTCTTAACCGCAAACCTAATTGAGCGGTCGAGCAGGTCACCAATTGGACAGCCCATCGTTGTCAGCGTCATTGTCACCGTGCACATTCCCTGGTCATCAACGTCAATCCCGTAAATCAAACCCAGGTTAACTAGGTCAACGCCTAATTCAGGATCGATGACCTCTCCCAGGGCTGCCTTCACTTTTTCGATCAGTTCCTCATGCTTTTCCATCATATCCTCCGTTAACCAATCGAACCTTCCATTTCAAAGCTAATCAGCCGGTTAAGTTCCACCGCGTATTCCATCGGTAATTTCTTGGTAAATGGCTCGACAAACCCCATGATAATCATTTCGGTTGCCTTGGCCTCGGATAACCCCCGGCTCATCAGGTAATAAAGTTTTTCTTCCGAAATCTTGGAAACCCGTGCTTCGTGCTCCATTGCCACGTTAGCGTTATCGACTTCGTTGTACGGAATCGTGTCCGAACTCGACTGATCATCCATGATAATGGTATCGCATTCGACGTGTGCCTTGGAACCATCAGCATTTTTAGTAAAGCGAACCTGTCCCCGGTAGTCCGTTGAGCCGCCACTCTTGGCAATGGATTTTGAAACAATCGAGCTCGAAGTTTGTGGCGCATTATGAATCATTCGCGCACCAGAGTCCTGATGAATACCGTTAGCGGCGACCGCAATCGATAACATCGTCCCCCGGGCCCCTTTGCCATCCAGGTAAACACTAGGGTACTTCATCGTCACTTTCGATCCCAAGTTTCCGTCAACCCATTCCATCGTCGCGTTCTCTTGAGCAGCAGCCCGCTTGGTTTCGAGGCTGTACACGTTGTCGGACCAGTTTTGAATTGTCGTATAGCGGCAGTAAGCATCCTTTTGAACGTTGACTTCCACCACCGCGGCATGGAGGGAATCACTGGAATAATTAGGAGCGGTACACCCCTCCACGTAGTCGACACTCGCTCCTTCATCGACAATAATGAGTGTCCGTTCAAACTGACCGGAATTTTCCGCATTTAAGCGGAAGTACGACTGAATCGGTGTCTTGCAGTGAACTCCCTTAGGAACGTAAATAAAAGAACCACCAGACCACACCGCACCATTTAAGGCCGCAAACTTATTATCATCCGGATGAACCAGCTTGCCAAACCACTTTTTAAAAAGTGCGGGATGCTCTTTGAGGGCCGTGTCAGTATCGGTGAAAATGATTCCCATTTTGTCAAACTGCTTTTTCATGTTATGGTAGACCACTTCTGACTCGTACTGTGCTGAGGAACCGGCCAGATACTTGCGTTCTGCTTCGGGGACCCCGAGCCGGTCAAACGTCCGTTTTAAGTCAGCTGGCACATCGTCCCAGTCACGGAACTTACGGTCCGTCATTTTTTGATAATACAACATATTATCGAGGTCTAAATCCGACAGGTCCGGCCCAAAGTTAGGCATCGGCATCTGCTGGTAAAGCCGGTATGACTTCAAACGAAAGTCGAGCATCCACTGCGGTTCACCCTTTTCCGCGGAAATTTGCCGTACAACATCTTCCGTGAGCCCACGGCCAGTGGAATAAGTCGGTTTAATATCGTCATGAAAGCCATACTGATAATCTTCATCTTTGAGAATGTCACTTGCTTTGTCGGTCATGGGTAGCCCCTCTCTCCTGCTCATTTTGTTCCAGTGCTTGCGCTAGCGCCCACCACGATAATGTTGCGCACTTAATCCGTGCCGGAAACTGCATAATGCTGGTCAACGCTTGCGCATCACCTAATTTCGCTAACTCTGCTGGCTGGTGTTTCTTGCCAATCGCTTCGTCGGAAAACACCTTGGCCATTGCTAATGCTTCGCTGGTCGTTTTTCCAGCAACTGCATCGGCCATCATGCTCGCCGACGCCTGACTAATTGTGCAGCCTTCCCCGGTAAAACCAATCTCAGCAACACGTCCATCAATCACCCTCAATTCAAGATTAACGGTATCGCCACAAGTGGGATTATGAAGCGTCTGCTGGTTGGTCGGCTTCGCAATATCTCCCTTGTGGTGGGGATTGGCAGCCGCATCGAGGATAACCGCCCGATAAAGTTGATTTAACTTAGATAGTCCCAATGTGAAAGAACTCCTTCGTTTCTCTAATTGCGTCAATTAACTGGTCAACGTCTTGCTGGCTATTGTAAACGTAAAAACTGGCACGGGCGGTGGCCGTGACACCCAGCTGGTCCATTAAAGGCTCCGCACAGTGATGGCCCGCACGAATCGCAACCCCCTCCATGTCGAGGGCCGTCGCGACGTCATGGGGATGAAGGCCAGTAATATTAAATGAAATCACACCCGTATGCTTAACCGGGTCGTGGGGACCATACACGGTGACATAGTCTTCAGCCAGTAATCGTGGTAATGCAGTCTCAACTAACTCCTGTTCATGACGCTCAACATTAACCATCCCCAGCTGTTGCAAATAGTTCATCGCGCTGGCTAGGGAAATGGCGCCCGCGACGTTTGGTGTCCCCGCTTCAAACTTGTGCGGTGGTTCAGCAAAAGTTGTTGCTTGCTGGCTGACGGTGCTAATCATCTCGCCACCAAACTGGTATGGGGGCATTGCTTGCAAAAGATCGTACCGCCCGTATAAAACACCAATTCCCATGCCACTCATCATTTTATGACCAGAAAAGGCGTAAAAGTCCACTCCCAATTGCTGAACGTCGACAGCAAAATGGGGGACAGCCTGGGCACCATCAGCAACAATGATTGCACCATGCTGGTGTGCTAGTACTGCTAATTTTTTCAGCGGCGTTTTGGTCCCGAGAACATTGCTCGCGTGAGTCACGGCAACAATTTTTGTTCGGTCCGTAATCTGTTTTTCAGCAGAGTTCAGGTCCAGCGACCCCGCCGCCGTTAAGCCGATATATTTCAAACTTGCTCCAGTGGCAATTGCTAACTGTTGCCAAGGGACCAGGTTACTGTGGTGTTCGGCAATAGAGACCACAATCTCATCGCCGGCATGAACGTGTTGACGTCCGTAAGTAGCGGCAACGAGGTTTAACCCCTCAGTAGCGCCCCTGGTAAAAATAATTTCTCGCGCGTCAGCAGCATTAATAAAGTGTTGAACCACTTTTCTTGCCTCTTCGTACTGGGTCGTTGCGCGAACTGCGAGCGTGTGAACCCCCCGGTGGACATTGGCGTTATCATGTTGGTAAAAATGCATCAAGTCGTTGAGAACCGGGGTCGGGCGCTGGGTAGTCGCCGCATTATCAAGGTAAGCCAGCCGTTCCCCATTCACCCGTTGCTCCAGAATCGGGAAATCCGAACGGATATTATCCCACTTACTCATTCAACAGCTTCCTTTCCAAAAGCGTGATCATTTGCTCCTCTAGCTGACGATTCGGTAGTGCCGTCAAAACCGCGCTAAGAAATCCCCGGATGACCATCCGCTTGGCTTGGTGCTCAGGAACACCACGGCTTAGCAGGTAGTACAGTTGTTGGGCATCCACCTGGCCAACACTAGCAGCATGGCCAGCATTAACATCATTTTCGTCAATCAGCAGGATCGGGTTGGCATCCCCGCGAGCTGCTGGCGACATCATCAATAAGCGGTTCTGCTGTTCGGCATTCGAACCGTGAGCACCATGCACAATTTGCCCAATCCCGTTAAAAATCAGCTCAGAACTGTCCAAAACAACGCCTCGCTGGTTAATTAACCCAGTTGAGTGCGGGCCACGATTAGTCACCCGGTTGTTGAGGCCAACATGTTGGTGTCCGCCCGTTACCGCAATCAGTTTTGAGTCTGCTTTGCTACCTTCACCGATCAATTCCGCATCAATATCACCAAGAACATTTCCAGCGTTCATCATTCCCACTGCCCATTCCACATTGGCATCTTCTGCCAGGTGGGCACGACGGTTCAGGTAAGTAGTAATATTGGCATCAGTTTCATCAAGTACCGCAAAATGAACCTCACTGCCTGGTTCAGCGACAACCTCCACCATCAAATTAGCCAGGTTTGCGACCGTCCCCACTGATGACAGATGCTGGACAACATGAACCACTGAGTGGGGGTGAGCCACAACCAACAGGTGGTTGACAAGCGGCTG
Organism: [Lactobacillus] timonensis; assembly: GCF_900240275.1. Taxonomy (GTDB): domain Bacteria; phylum Bacillota; class Bacilli; order Lactobacillales; family Lactobacillaceae; genus Limosilactobacillus; species Limosilactobacillus timonensis. The sequence goes on from NZ_LT964761.1 coordinate 24,595, forward strand.
GTGAGGATTAGTTGCATCCTGCACCTGGTGAATCTCTAACGGTTGCTCGACAGTTATTCCGGCACCGACTTCAATGACGCATCCACTGTTTAGCGCCGCCTGGTGATAAGCCGTCAGCCTATCTTGGTTGGCACTAATGACGGACATAAAGTACTTAGCTACTACTTCAGGGTGCTCAACCATGGCCTGATGAAGCGACTCGCAACGAACACCCGCAGGTACTTGTTCGTCAATAATTTGCTGGTCAGAAGCAAAACTATGGAGGCTGACGTCAGTCTTATCGTTCTGCTGAGCAGCATTAATGGCTGCTGCTGACGGCTCCAAAGTCGCAAGCTTGAACTGGTCATCTGATGGCAGCAATGACCAGCCATCATAGGAAAACTCCTGCATCGTTGGCATTGGCAACCGTGAATATAGTTCCACTGCCTTAAGCCGCCGAGCGATAAAGTCTGCAGGTTCTCCCACTTGACTTGCCGCATTTTTTATCTGTTGTTGGGTTTGCTTTAAATTGAAGGTCATCATCCTTCCCCCTAGTTTTCGTCCGTCAGCTCAATTTTGAGGCCCAGCTCATCACGTAATCCGGCATAGCCTTCCTTTTCTAAGCGCTTAGCCAAATCAGGTCCCCCGGTGGCTACCACTTTGCCACCCATCATGACGTGAACCACATCAGGAACAATGTAGTTCAACAGTCGCTGGTAGTGAGTGATGATCAAAGAACCAAAATTATCGCCGCGCATCGAATTAACTCCGCGGGCAACGACTTTCAGTGCATCGATGTCTAAGCCGGAGTCAATTTCATCGAGAATCGCAAAGGTCGGCTTAATCATCAGTAGTTGCAAAATTTCGTTCCGCTTTTTTTCTCCCCCGGAAAAGCCTTCATTAAGGTAGCGTTCAGTCATCTCATCACTCATATCCAACAAGTTAAGATTCTTTTCTAGTTCCTTAATAAAGTCCATCACTGATAACTGGTCATCCTTGGGTCGCCGAGCATTCATCGCCGCCCGCAGAAACTCAGCATTGGTCACTCCCTGAATCGCCGCTGGGTACTGCATAGCCAAAAAGAGACCAGCACGGGCCCGCTCGTCAACTGGTAATCCAAGGATACTTTTCCCGTTAAGGAGAATGTCGCCAGAAGTCACGTGGTAACTCGGGTTTCCCATAATGGTCTGCGAAAGGGTCGACTTTCCTGTCCCGTTGGGCCCCATTATCGCGTGAATTTCACCAGTATTCATTACCAGGTTAACCCCGTGTAATATTTCCTGCTGCTGTTTATCTTCCTCGTCTGTTACCGTCACGTGCAAGTCTTTGATTTCCAGTTTGCTCATCTGCGAGTCCTCCCACAATTTGTCCGTTATCTTTAACGACATTTTACTGCCTCATTATACCAGGCAAAATTAAAAAAGTAGGGAATTATAAGCCCTACTTTTTAAACTTGCCATAACGATCTTGTTCCTTGATCATACTGCTCTTCCCACGGTGGCTATTGATGAAACGTTGCTCGCCTGCAAAAATCCCAAGGTAGGACATCAACGCCCGCTGTAGCTTTGTTCGCCACCTTGTCTTTTGTTTTTGCTGATTCATGATTCTCAATCCCAGAGTTCTTCAAAATGTTGAGAAGCCGAAGTCGTCGCGTCACTTACGTGTGGAGACTGATCTTCTGAAACAGGCGCCGAAGCTATCGTCAGCCAGTTAAACTTATAAACCAACTGCCCATCCTGAAAGTCAACCAGGACCTGTTTCCCGGAAAAATACCACTCGTCTTCAAAATCGACGTAAAAATCAATACCTGCCACTTTTGCACTGGCAATGGGCTGTTCAGCCTGTTTGACCAGGACGGGAACAATCTTAACATGATCAACACCACTATTATGAGGGCGAACCACCCTCAAGCGCACGATCGCCGAGCTGGCCTTATTAATGTTGAGCCCCTCTTTGATGGCAGAAGCGCCCGCTGCGGTAACCTCGAGTTTCATTTTATCCTCTCCTTTGGCGCTTATTTTATCACGTCAGGAACTAAAAAGCGCCCTGCTGGCCAAAGACGCCAAACGGAGCGGTTTAAGTCAAACGATTAATTTGTTTTTTTCTTGCTCATCACCGAATGTCTCATCCCGTAAGTGAAATACAGGATAATTCCGATCACAAACCAAGCGCCAGCGTAAGTCTTAGCCTGAGTATCCAGTCCCAAGAAAACTACCAGTGACGCCAGGAAACCAAGCGCCGGTAAGACAGGGAAAAACGGCATCTTGAAGGCCGGATCAGCAATATCCTGACCTTCGCGTTTGCGAAGCGGGTAAATTGCCAAGCAAACAAACATGAAGGCAATAAGCGTCCCAGCGGAAACAAGCTGCGATAAGAAAGCAAACGGGAACAGGGCACTGATAATCAGGGTGACAATCGTTAAGACCAACAAAGCATTGTTGGGCCGTTGTTTATTATCAAGCTTCCCTAAAAACTTAGGCAGCATCCCATCACGCCCAAAAGAATAGATCAGTCGAGAACCGGCCATCATCATTCCAATCAGCGCCGTTAACATCCCCACAACCGCCACTGTTTGAACCACGGTTGCGACCAGCGGATGACCTGCTGTCCGTAAAGCGAGGCCAACTGGTTCGGCACTGTTAACGTATTTTTGATACGGGACAACCCCTACCAGAACAACCGAAGTCACAACGAACAGTACCACCGCAATAATCAGCGAACCCATGATTCCTCGTGGCATCGTTTTCTGCGGGTTGATTGCTTCACCGGAGTTAGCAGCGATGGAGTCAAAGCCGATGTAAGCCAAGAATAACATGGAAACCCCGGCATAAATCCCCTGCCAGCCACCAAAAGCACCGTTGGCCGTTGGCCGGTACTTGGGGATAAATGGCACGAGGTTTTGAGTCTTAATCGCACTCAGGCCGACGATGATAAACAGCAAAATGGCGGCAACCTTTAGAATCACCAAGACATTTTCCACCCGGGCAGCGTCTGACACCCCGCGGCTAATCAAAAACGAAACAACCAGGAGGACAACTACCGCGACCAGGTCCATAATTCCCCCGTTAGTCCCGAAGGCGTTAGACAATGAACTCGGCAGTTGCCACCCTAGCGGTGCAATTAACGCCCGAAAATTGGCAGACAGCCCAGAACCAACGAAGGCCAGTGCAATAAAGTATTCCGCCAAGAGCGCCCAACCAGCAATCCAGCCGAAAAACTCGCCGAAAATAACGTTAATCCACGAGTAGGCTGAACCTGCGAACGGCATCGCAGCAGCCATTTCGGCATAAGCAAAGGCCACCAGCCCAGCAACAACGGCGGCAATGAGATAAGAAATAGCTACTGCTGGCCCAGTATGCAGCGCCGCAACTTCCCCTGGCATTGTGAAAATTGAGGCAGAAACAATGGTCCCGACACCGAGCCCCAAGAAGTCACGAACTCGCAGCGACCGAACCAGGTGGCTATCCTTATCCTCGTAAACACTTGGGTCCTCTTTTCGTGTCATTGTTTTCCACAGACTCATCGGCAATCACTCTCCCTGCTAAAATTAGAATTTGATTAGTTAATTCTAGCAAGTCTCTCACTTTGCGTCAATAGTGAATCTAGCAAACGGTAAGTTCCAATGCGAACAATCTGCCCATTCCAATCACAATTTGTTAACTAGCAATGCCTTAATAGTGAATCAGTTAACGTTATTTTAGTAGAAAAGGGTTTCAATGTTTTTTACATTAATCTAAAAAACAACACAGGATTAGCTCATCCAGTGTTGGTTTTTAATCAAAAGGATCAAAAAGCCCCTGCAAGATCAATCAAGATAATCAGTTGGCACCCGGTCTTGGGGGATGCTACGCCGCTGCAGTCGCCGTTTAATGTGGCCCAAGGTTAAGCAAATTAATGGCGTCTGCTTTTCCGGCAAGACCCCCTGCGGTAACGATGACAGGGCTGCCATGTTCATACAAGCACCTAAGCCAATGTTTTCAGCTGCCAAGGCCATGTTCTCAACCATTGTTCCAGCACTAAGGTACTTTGATGCCCGAAGTTGGTCGCTTTGAACGGAAATAACAATGACTGCCGGGGCATGGTAAGTATTTTCCAACTTAGCAGTAACGCGGGAATTGCTAATGACGGTAAAATGATAGACTTCATAATTTCCGCGTCCCGCTGCACCAGCTTGGCCGGCATGTATGACGGTTGCTAATTCATCTCTGGAGACCGGCTGATCCGTATAATCACGAACTGATTGCCGCGTAAAAATCGCTTCCGTTAATTCCATTCTGATAGCACCTCCTCTGGACTCAGTAATTAGTGCGGGTATTGGGCGTTGTTTTCGTAAACCAGCTCCGGCTCCATACTTACCCGCTTATTCTTATCTAAATCAGCAATGGCCCGCATCTCATCTGCACTCAGTTCAAAATCGAAAATAGCTGCGTTCTCCTTGATTCGGGAAGCGTGAACTGACTTTGGAATAAAGGAGTTGCCAATCTGAAGGTGCCAGCGGAGGATGACCTGGGCCACCGAAACACCATGGTTAGCAGCCATCGCTTTGAGCACGGTATTATCCATCATCCGGCCACGGGCAAGTGGCGACCATGCCTGTGTCACAATCCCGTGTTGGTGGTTAAAAGCCCGCATTGGTGCTTGGGACAGTTGCGGCGTGCATTCAATTTGGTCCACTACTGGCATCTCATCAGCCTGGGTTGCGAGGTATTCGAGGTGGACCATCGTGTAGTTAGAGACCCCGATTGAGCGGGTCAGCCCTTCCTTCTTCATTTCTTCAAAAGCCCGCCAGGTTTCAAAGAAGTGCTGGTGAACGGGCCAGTGAACCAGGAGAAGGTCAACATAGTCTAATCTCAGTCGTTGCAATGAATCTTTTACCGAATTAATAGCCGTCTCATATCCCTGGTTGCTTTCGGCAACCTTGGTCGTTAAAAAGAACTGGTCTCGACTAACGCGAAGATCCTTTAAGGCCTTACCCAGCATTTCCTCATTCTTGTACATCTGGGCAGTATCAAAAAGACGGTAACCCGTTTCCCAGGCCGCCTTAATGGCCGTTTTCATTTCGTTATCATCGGTGATCTTATAGACCCCAAAACCTTCTTGCGGCATCTTATTACCATCTGCTAGTGAAAGCCACTTATCACTTACTGAAGTCATTATTCATTCTCCTTTGCTATCTAACGCGTCAATTAGTTGATCACCCGCCGGTAATGGCGTGGCTGACTGGCAACTGGTCGCTGGTAGTGGCCAACCGTTTGAATGTCATCACGCTGCTCTTCTTTATCATCCATCGTATCACCTTCCGGGTCAAGCGGAACTGCAACCGAATTTGTCGGGTCAGATATTGAATCGCCAGTTTGGTAATCAAAACGAATCCCCGGTTCAACATTAGCAAGGTAAACATTAAAGTTCAACGTGCCGTCAGTAGCAATTGCTTGCAGGTTGATCCCCCGCGGCATTAACTCACTACCGCGAAAAATGGGAGTCACCTGGTAAATTACCCGGTGATGGCCCTCAATCGCCCGCCGGACTTTTCCCTCATAAATCGTTTGAACTGCCTGATTTGTAAAATCAGTCTCGGTAAAAAGGTTCCGTGGGTTATTCTGGTCACCATTGGCACCGCTACCAGTAAACTCGCCAGTTTGCTGGTCAATCCCGCCAGTCAGTGAGTAGGCAATTAGGTGACCGCGGTTGTAAACCAATAACCCGTTTCGGTTATTGTGCCAGCCAGCTGGTGCCACCGTCTGTTGAGAACGTAATGCAGTATTAGCATGGTTGCGCCAGGTGAGGAAAGCTGTATTTGATCGTGAAGTACGGCCCTGGCCATCGAGTTGCTGAAAAACAACGTGGCTGTCCCGCCAAGATTTGGGGTTCAGAGTTGACCGTCCCCCATTAACTTGGAAAACTGGTGACTGCCCTGAATGAAAATTAATTGCCGCCAGCTGTTGGTACTGTTGAGAACTTAAGCCGCCAACCTGACTAGCTGGTCGTGAATCACGGGAAGCAAAGTGCTCACGATCATGAAGCTGATGCTGATAAGTTAATGCTAATTGACCACCGAGACCGATAACCGCTCCAATAGTTATCAGCACAATCGTTTTAGTGATCTTACCAGTAATACTCTTCAAGTCTTCCCTCCTTTGCCATATTATTTCTATTATATCGAATCCGTTTCTTAATGAAAATAAAAAAGAGCCCCGGTAATTCGGGGCCCAGCTGAATGTCGATTATTCTTCGACGTCACGGCGCTTTTCAGCAATCCGTGCAGACTTACCGTTCCGTTCACGCAGGTAGTAGAGCTTAGCCCGACGAACCTTACCATGACGGATAACATCGATCTTTTCAACACGTGGTGAATGAAGTGGGAAAGTACGTTCAACACCAACACCGTTACTGATTTTACGAACAGTGTAGGTTGCGCTGATGCCAGCACCGTGGCGCTTAACAACAACACCTTCGAACATCTGAACACGTTCACGCTTACCTTCAACAATCAGGGCGTGAACACGAACAGTATCACCGGCACGAAATTCCGGGATATCATCACGAAGTTGACTAGCAGTAATCTTTTCGATAAATGGATTTTGACGCATTTTATCTTATTCCTTTCGCCGACATTCATGTCCGTCTGGGCAGCGGAATATCGTTATTGATGGCTAAACAGCCGATTAGTATCATACCAAAAACGAAGGATACTTTCAAGGATTATTTGGGAGCATCTGGATCTTCGTCAATCTTAATGTCCTGCAGTAGCCGTTGCTGTTCCACTGACAGTTTCGCATTTTTCAAGAGGTCTGGCCGCCGCTCATAGGTTCGCCGTAGCGATTCCTTCATCCGCCATTCACGAATTTTCTGGTGGTTCCCACTCAAGAGAACCTCCGGAACTTTCATGCCGCGAAAATCAGCAGGCCGGGTATACTGCGGATACTCTAACAAGCCGTTGCTAAATGAGTCTCCCATTGGCGATGCCTGGTTGCCTAACACACCAGGCACAAAGCGAACAGTAGCGTCAATCATTACCATTGCAGGCAGCTCGCCACCAGTAACCACGTAGTCGCCTAGCGAAGCCTCATCAGTTACTAACTGCCGGATGCGTTCATCATAGCCTTCATAGTGGCCACAGATAAAGGTCAAATGTTCTTCCTGTGCTAGTTCCTGGGCATAGTCCTGGTCAAAGCGCCGTCCCGCCGGGTCAACTAAAATCACCCGTCCCCGTGGGTATTGCCCCGCTGTTTCGTCTTGAATAGCCTGGTAAGCATCAAAAATGGGCTGGGCTTGTAGCAACATTCCTGCTCCCCCGCCAAACGGTGCATCATCGACATGGTTGTGCTTATCGGTCGTATACTTACGAAAATCGGTTACGTGAATATCCACCAGGTTACTTTCCTGGGCTTTACCAATAATTGATTCACCCATGGTTGCCTGAAACATATCAGGAAAGAGACTTAAAACGTCAATTCTCATTATTCCAGTCCCTCCATTAATTCAACGGTAATTGTCCCCTTATCAAGGTCAACCTTTTTAACGACGTCAGGAATTGCCGGCAATAATAGGTCTTGCTGCCCAGTTCGTTCTACTACCCAAACGTCGTTAGCCCCAGTCGGCATAATTTCTTTGACCTTACCAAGATGCTGACCAGCAATATCGGCAACATCTAAGCCAACAATCTGCCGGTAGTAGTATTGTCCTGCTGGCAAACTTTCCTGCTGGTCTTCGCTTACCTGGAGTTTCCCCTTAACAAAAGGCAGGACATCGTTGATGTTGTCATAATTTTTGAGCTTTATCAGGAGAAATTGTTTGTGGGGTCGCACACTTTCTACCTCAACCGGCTGGCTGCCGGCATTTGCCGTTGTCAAAAATAACTGACTGCCGGGTTGAAACCGTTCTTCAGGAAAATCAGTTACCGAAAGGACCTGTAGCTCACCCTTGATACCGTGAGTTTTAACAATTGTCGCAACGTCGAAATACTTCATTGGATTGCTCTCTTTCGTTAGCTTACGAAAAAAGCCGCCACTCGCCAAACGGCTTGTCGCGACTCTTCTTATTAGTGACGATAATCATGAACAGTGAACCGGATTTTTTTCTGGTGTGATTGCCGCGAACGGCTCCCCTCAATCACCGTTCTTAATGCCGAGACAACGTGACCCTGCCGGCCGATAATTCGACCAACATCACGACGATCAACAGTTAACTTAAAACGGTGAAACTTACCCTGGTCACTCTCAGCAATCCGAATTTTATCCGGTTGGCGAACAAGTGGCGCAACTAATGCCTTAATCAGTGCCTTGGTATCTGGTTCAGTCATGATTAATAATCACTACTTCTTTGAAGCAAACTTTGCTTCGTGGAACTTCTTCATCACACCGGCCTTTTGCAGAATGTTGCGAACCGTGTCTGATGGTTGAGCACCCTTGTTCAACCAGTCAAGAACTGCTTCCTCGTCAAACTTAATCTGCTTTGGCGTTGTCAGTGGGTTGTAAGTACCCAGTGCAGTGATGAAACGACCATCACGAGCGCGCCGCGAATCGGCAACGACGATCCGGTAAAATGGGTTACGCTTTGAACCCATCCGCTTTAAACGAATCTTAACGGACATTGAATGTCTACCTCCCTGTTTTTTTCACAAGTCATAATATACCAGCCTTTATTGGAAATGTAAAGTAAAATTCCTTAACAGTCTAAAAATAGTTAAAAGTCAATGCTTGATCAATTTTTACTGTACAAATAGCCAGATTATAGTATCCTAGAAGTTATGAGGTACTTCGTATTTGTACAAGTACGCCATCAATTATTTTCAATTGTCTGAGGAGGTTTCACCATGATCCAAACTATCGATTTGAAAAAGGGCATGGTTTTCAAGCGCGATACCAAGTTATTCCAAGTTAAGGAAATTAACCACCACAAGCCAGGTAAGGGTAACACCCTGATGCAGATGAAGATTAAGAACCTGCGCAATGGTGCCATCGTTCAGACAACGATGCGGCCAACTGAAAAGGTAGAAGACGTCACGATCGACAAGAAGAGTGCGCAATATCTTTACAATGAAGAAAACAACTACGTTTTCATGGACCTGGAAACTTACGACCAGTACAACATTGACAAGTCCCAAATCGAAGAAGAATGCCAATACCTGGTTCCAAACATGAACCTGACGATGGAATTCGTTGGTTCTGAACTGATTGGTGTTGAACTGCCAGCAACGGTTACCCTGAAGGTTGCTAAGACTGAACCAATGATTAAGGGTGCAACTATCGACGGTGGTGGCAAGCCGGCAACGATGGAAACTGGTCTGGTTGTGAATGTTCCATCATTCGTTAAGAATGGTGACGAACTCATCATCAACACGACTGACGCTTCATACAAGTCACGTGCTTAATAATAATTTCATCACAAAAAACGACACTCCTGATGGGGTGCCGTTTTTTAGTGTTTCAACCATTGGGGGGGTGCGATTACTTGCCATTTTTGCGGGGAAAGACCGTGATGAAGCAGGAAGACCTCTCCCGTGGACAGTTCTATCGTCGGTAATTGCTGGTAATGTAAGTAAGATAGTTCGTCAACGCTTGCCAAGTGATGAATTAGAACCGTCGCAAACTGTGAGCGTAGCCGGTCTGGCAAATCCAATGTTGACTGCGTAGTGATCAATAACGACAGGCCAGCTTTTCGTCCCTCCCGTAGCAGCCGGAAAACACCGTTATCAGCTAACTGCCGCTGATCTACTGGTAAGTAACGGTGGGCTTCATCAATGACCAGTTCGACTGGAAACATGTCCTCCTTAGCCCTAGCCGACCGCTGACGAATAACTAGCATCTCGTTTAATAGCTGGGAAATCAAAGCCCGTTGTACACTTCCCGCTTCGGTTAAGTGTGATAAATCAACTATTAACGGTTTGTTTGATCTCTTCGTCAAATACATTTGGAGAACAAAATGAAGTTCATAACAAACTCTACCGGAGTGGCTGGACACGTCAAACAGCTCGCGAAAATCACGACTAACTAATCGGTGGCGAATAGTCGAAATGAACTCCCACTGCCGACTAATTAATTGCCGATCGTACTGCTGGCCCAGAAAATGATAATCAGCGTGCTGATTTTCAAAAGGGATGATCATTTCTTCAACCAGCTGGTCAGCCAGCAAGCTGACTGGATACGATTTTGACCAACTACCCAGTCGACTGGCGTCAGCTGAAAACTCTGTCGTTGTTCGGCCAATTTTACGGTAAAGCCCGCGGTGGTGGTGAATATTAAGCTCAATTCTTAGAGACTGAATTGCGCGGTCCACTAACTCTCGCTGTCGTTCGTCATGGCTAATTTGCAAAGCAGTTAGCAGCTCTTCCCCATCCCAGGAACCAGCATCAAGAAAACAGTTTTGACCAACAACATAGTGCTGACTGCCAGGTAACGCTCGGTATTCACCGGTTGGGTCTAAAACTATTACCGCCGTGGTTGTTCGTCCCAGCTGGTCCAGTAAGGATAACGTGGTAGTAGTTTTTCCGCTACCAGTTTGACCAACGACCAGCAAATGACTCGCGCCAAGTTGTTCTAAGCTCATGGATGGGTGATTGCCCTGACTATTCTGTAAACAATTAATTACCGTCATTTAAACTCACAGTTCCCCTTTTAAACATCAATCTGATTGCTAAAACAAGCCCCAAGGTTAACTTGGGGCTTGTTTATTTAACGACGGCGCCGCAATTTCCGCAGCTTGCGGTACTTCCGTTTCTGCGCCTTTTTGGCGTTGCGCGCCATCGAATTCATTGCCATCTGGCCCATTTTGCCGCCAGGCATTTGCCCACCAAAGAGATTAGCCATGCCGCTCATGTTGCCATTGGTTACTTGCTTCATCATTTTGCGCATCTGGTTAAACTGCTTGATCATCCGGTTAACTTCAACAATTGGCCGTCCAGCACCGGCTGCCAGCCGCCGCCGCCGACTAGGGTTCATCAAGTCAGGATTCTGCCGTTCTTCGGGTGTCATGGACATCACAATGGCCTTCATGTGCCCCATTTGTTTCGGATCCAGTTGCATATTTTGCAACGCCGGATTATTAGCCACTCCAGGGATCATTTTCATGATCTTTTCCAGCGACCCCATCTTATTAACCTGGTCAAGCTGGTCCACAAAGTCATTGTAGTCAAAGGTGTTGGCGCGCATCTTATCCATCGTTTCCTGCGCTTGTTCCTCATCGAAATTCTGTTGAGCTTTTTCGATTAAGGTCATCATGTCGCCCATGCCCAGGATCCGTGAGGCCATTCGGTCAGGATGGAAGATATCCAAATCATCCATCTTTTCACCCTCACCGACAAACTTAATCGGTTTACCAGTGACAGCCCGGATAGACATAGCTGCCCCACCGCGGGTGTCACCATCTAGCTTGGTTAAGACCACCCCGGTAATATCCAGTTTGCTGTCAAAGCCCTCTGCCGTATTAACGGCATTTTGCCCCGTCATGGCGTCGACAACCAGCAAAATTTCATTTGGCTGGGCAACGTCCTTGATTCGTGCCAGCTCGTTCATTAGCTTCTCGTCAATTTGCAGACGACCAGCCGTATCAATAATCACGTAGTTGTTCTTATTATCACGTGCCTGAGCGAGCCCATCTTCCACGATCTTAACCGGGTCAACGTCGGTCCCTTCATCAAACACCGGGACACCAATTGAGGACGCGACCTGTTTCAACTGGGTAATCGCTGCCGGACGGTACACGTCAGCCGCGATAAATAACGGTCGGGCATGCTGCTTGTCCTTCAACCGAAGCGCCAGCTTACCAGCGGTGGTCGTCTTCCCGGCACCTTGCAGCCCCACCATCATGATAATCGTGGGGCCCTGCGCCGCCTTTGCCAAAGGAACTGCTTCGTCCCCCATCAGCTTCGTCAATTCATCATTAACGATTTTGACGATTTGCTGAGCAGGATTGAGCCCCTTTAAGACCTCGGCGCCCATCGCCTTTTTCCGAACGGTCTTAACAAAGTCCTTTACCACCGCGAAATTGACGTCAGCATCAAGTAAGGCCAACCTGATTTCGCGCATTGTTTCTCGTAAGTCAGCTTCGGTGACTTTCGGCTTCCGCCGCAGTTTTTCCATCGCCTTTTGCAGGCGTTCAGTTAATCCTTCAAATGCCATTCGATAATCTCCTCAGTTCTTTGCGGAAATTTGTTCGCTTCATTTTAACATTTTTCCGCGTTTATTCCTCTTCTAGGTGATCAAGGCGGTGAATCATTTGTAACAACTGCTTATCTTCTGGATAATGTTTGACCACGTAGCTTGCTAACTGGTCAGCCACTTCATTACGTGCCAAAAATTGACGGTGAAGCCGTAGTTTCGCTTCATAATCTCGCAGGGTCTGCTCCGTCCGCCGAATGTTGTCATAAACCGCCTGACGTGACACAGCAAAATTTTCCGCAATCTCGCCCAGGGAGTAGTCATCCCCGTAATAAAGCTGCATATATTCTTGCTGTTTGTGGGTCAGCAGCGGCTGGTAAAACCCCAATAATGCGTTAATTTCCTCATTCTTTGCTAGTTCCATCAGCTACTCCCGCCTATTCTTCGACTAACCCCTTGAAGAGACCGTAAACAAACTCACTCGGGTCAAAGGTCTGCAGGTCATCAACCTGTTCACCCAACCCAACGAATTTGACGGGCAGGTGCAACTCGTTTCTAATTGCTAACACGATTCCCCCACGCGCTGTACCATCCAATTTTGTCAGGACAATTCCGGTTACGTCAGTGCTTTCCTTGAATAGCTTGGCCTGGGTTAAAGCATTTTGACCCGTCGTGGCATCAAGGACCAACAAGACTTCATGCGGTGCCGCAGGAATTTCACGAGTTAAGATCCGCTTCATCTTAGCCAGCTCATTCATCAGGTTAACCTTGTTTTGCAAACGGCCGGCAGTATCGACAAAGAGAACGTCAAAATGTTCCTCCTTGGCCTTTTTGACCGCGTCAAAAACCACGGCCGCGGGGTCGCCATTTTCTGGACCTGTGACAATCTCAACACCGTCCCGCTTAGCCCATACTTCCAGCTGCTCGGTTGCCCCAGCACGAAAAGTATCTGCGGCTGCGAGGAGGACTTTTTTACCATCCTTTTTTGCCCGGGCAGCCATCTTACCAATCGTGGTGGTTTTACCAGCACCGTTCACACCAACGAACATGATAACCGTTGGAACATCAGGTGCCCAGTTAATGGCGTTATTTTCACCAGCACCGGCTTTCTCGTACAGCTCAACCATTTTTTCAATAATCACGTTGGAGACATCCTGCTTGCTGTGGGCGTTTTGTAGTTTTACTTCATCCCGCAGCTCATCAGAAAGCTTCATCGCCATATCAACACCGACATCAGACTCAATGAGTAAGTCTTCAAGGTCTTCGAAGAAATCCTCATCTACGTGACGGAAGTTCGCTAAAAAGCGGTTGAGCCGGGCACCAAACCCAGTCCGTGATTTTTTCAATCCCCGGTCATACTTTGCCGTTTCAGTTGTTGACTCAGTATTTTCTTCGGTTTCAACTTCATCTGATGTCTCCGTCCGATTTTCGTCGTCTTTACTGGCGGACGTCTCGTCGCTTGATAAAGGAGCGACAGACTGAGCTACCGTTTCGGCTGATTGGCTGCTGGTTATCGATGACTGAGAAAACTCTTGAGTATGTTGCTCGCTGGCCACTGGCAACTGGCTAGCGCTGACATTAGCAGCTGATACAGAACCCACCTTACTGGCAGATACTGATACCGACTGGCTTTCACTACTGCTTGTGGGCTGTTCCTGAGACCTGCTTTCCTCTTGACCATCATCAGTTGGCTGAGGAACAGCTGGTTGTTCAACTTTTTCTTCTGCGGCAACTTTATCTGCTACTTGCTGTTTTTCTTTTTTCTTTCGGCGAAAGATATCAAATAATCCCATGTGCCTCTCTCCTTTTTTACTGCTGCTGGTCCTTTTCGGCCGCTGACAAGGCATCAGCAACATCGACTGATACCATCCGTGACACTCCTGATTCTTGCATCGTCACCCCGTAGAGAACATTAGCATTCATCATGGTGCCCTTCCGGTGTGTAATAACAATGAATTGCGGGCCGTGGTTTCCAAATCGACCCAAATAGTGGGCAAAGCGGTCGACATTCACGGCATCGAGTGCGGCTTCCGGCTCATCTAAAATGGCAAACGGGACTGGCCGCACCTTCAAAATCGCAAACAACAGGGCAATAGCAGTTAAGGCCTGCTCGCCACCAGAAAGTAAACTTAACTGCTGGTTACGTTTGCCAGGTGGCTGGGCCATGATATCAACCCCGGTATTTAACAAGTCATCGGGATCAGTAAGCTGGAGCTTAGCTCGGCCACCTTCAAAAATATCACTAAAGGTTTCCGTGAACGCGGTAGAGACTTCCTTAAAGGTTGTGATAAAACGACTCTTCACCTGATTATCCATCTGGTTCATCGTTTCTAGCAACTGTTTTTTGGCGTCCAACAAGTCTTGTCGCTGACTGCTCAAAAAGTCAAAGCGTTCCTTCATTTCACGATACTGGTCGATTGCCCCCAAGTTAACCTGGCCTAATTCATCCAACCCTTTTTTCAATAGCTTTAGCCGCGTTGAAATGGTGTCATCATCCAGCGTTGAAAGATGCTGTCTAGCTTCGTCCAGGGTCATAGCATAGTCTTCACTCAAGCGATTCAGGCTATTATCAATCGATGTTTCAAGCCGCGCCTGCTTGCCAGTCAACTGATTCAGCTGGTCGAGGGTAGCTCTCTGCAAATCCCGTAACCGCTGGCTGGCTGCATTATGGTCAGCTAACTCTTGGTCCAGGCTAGTTAACTTTTCTTCGTTTTGGTCAGCCTGTTGCTGTTTATCAACCAGCGATTTTTTTGTCTCTGCTAAAACTTGGGCTGTTGATTTTCGCTGACCATTATCAAGATGGTCATTTTTCTGCAGTGATTCACGCTGCTTTGTTAATGACAATACTTCGTCCTCGACCTGAAGACAACGTTGTTTAGTCTCATGTGCGTCGCGTTGGTCGTGGTTCAGCCGTTCCTCCGCTACCGCTAATTGCTGCTCCATTTGATGAAGCTGATCGGCTTGAGCAACCGCACTCGCGGTTAGGTCGTCCAATTGTGTTTGTTTCTGGCTCAACTCGTCCTTGACGCGTTTTAACTGCTCGGCAACCTCCTGAGCTTGCCGTTGCTTTTCAGCTATTTGCTGGTGGTAATCTTGGTCGCTGCCAGCCCCCCGCTGTACCTGGAAAACATCTAACTGCCGTTTAGTAGCTGCTAGCTGGGCACTCGCCAATTGAAGGTCAGACTGTGCCTTTCCTAACTGGTCACTGACAGTCTGATTTTGTTGCTGAAATTTAATCAGCAAATCATGGTTAGCAGAACGGGCCGCTGCCAAATGCTGTACTCGTTGTTCAGCGTCGCTAGCATGTTTCTGGACGTTGGCCAGCTGCGTTTTCATCGACTTCAGTTGCTGTTTTTGCGATAACAAACCAATCCGCTGATGGCGGTTGGCACCACCACTCATCGAACCACTGGCATTAATTACCTGACCATCAAGGGTCACTACCCTGGCACGATGGTGGGCACGATTAGCAATGATTGTTGCGTGGTCAAGGTTGTCAGCAATAACTGTCGTCGACAATAAGTGATCGATAGCAAGCTGAATATCTGAATCAAAGTTGATGAGCCGACTAGCAACCCCCACAAAACCAGGGAGGCTCGTTAGGCTATTGAGGTTCAACTGTCGTGCTGGCCGCAGCGCATTAAGGGGCAAAATAGTTGCCCGTCCGGCCCGTTGCTGAACCAGAAAACGAATAACTTGTTTCCCCGTTTCTTGACTATCCACCACTAGTTGTTGCAGCTGAGACCCCAGCGCCGTTTCGATTGCCGTTGTCAGCTGGTCCGGAACGTCAATCAGCTCGCTGACTGCCCCTTTTAATCCCGGAAAATCCTGGCGATGTTCCAGGACATGCTTAACGCCCTGGTAAAACCCCGTATAATCGGCGGCCATCGCCCGGTAACTCTTAATCCGCGATTCCATCGAGTGGACATCACCTAACAACTGGTACCACTGACGCTGCTCCTGGTCGTATTGGCGGTCTAGCAGCCCGGCATGATTCTGCGAATCAGCGAGCTTTTTTTGCAGCTGGTCTAATTGTTGTGCTAAACGATCCACCACTGCCTGGTGGTCGGCTTGCTGGTGCTGTAGCAAGGCCAGTCGCTGTTTTGCCGCCTGCAATTGGGTTTCATTTTGGCGTCGCTGCTGACTTTCTTGTTGGTGGTTGCGTTGGATAAACAACAACTCGTTATGAACCGTCGTTTGTTGTTGCATGAGATCCACTTGTTGGTTGCGCAGGTTTTCAATTTGCTGTTTCAGTGTTCGCTCACGCTCGGCTAGGCTCTGCGACTGCGCAACTTTCAGCTCATGACGATGTTGTTTGATCTTGGTTTGTTGGCGAGTTAACTGGTTCTCTTGTTGTTTAAGCTTAGCCGATAGCTGTGCTAGCACGCCCTTTTTAGCTTTGAGTTCCTTATTGAGCCGTTGAAGTTCCTCTTGACGCTGCTGCTGACGTGCGCTTGACAGTGACTGCTGGTTATTCAGTTTAGCAATTAATGATGTCTGTTCCAGAATCTTTTGCTGCAACTGGTCTTTTACCTGACGGTGTTGCCGCTGGGCAGTCTCTAGTTCAGCTAGTTTTTGATCTGCAACTTTGATTTGCTGGTCATAAGATGTCCGCTGCTTCTTGGCCGCAGTTACTTGCTGGTTAACAGTCGTCATTTTTTCTTGCTGGCTGTCCACCAACCGGACCAACCGTGTCCGATCAAATAAGTCAAACTGTTTCTTTTGCTCCAGGTAGTCCTGAGCGAGGGCACTTTGCTCCTTCAGCGGTCCCAACTGGCCGGTCAGTTCATTGACAATATCATTAACCCGGTTCAAGTTATCGTTAGTTGCCTGAAGACGCTTGCCAGCCGTTTCCTTGTTTTTCTTATACTTGGCCACCCCAGCAACAGTTTCAATAATTGCCCGCCGATCTGCTGGTTTACCGTTAAAAATTGCGGCAATTCGTCCCTGCGAAATAATGGAAAAAGACTCTCGACCTAGTCCAGAGTCAATAAAGAGATTCACAATATCACGAAGGCGCACTTCCTGGTTATTCAGCAGGTATTCACTCTCCCCGTTCCGATAAAGGCGGCGCGTGACGGTGATGGTATTATACTCGCTTTGCAGGTAGTGATCGCTGTTGTCAAAGGTAATCGTCACTGCAGCCCGGTTAAGGGGTTTACGGTCGGCTGACCCATTAAAAATCACGTCGGCCATCTTATCTCCCCGCAAGGTCTTAGCTGATTGTTCACCAAGTACCCAGCGAATCGCTTCAATCAGGTTACTCTTTCCGCTTCCATTAGGTCCGACAATTCCGGTGATCCCGTCTTTAAATTTAATGATGGTTTTATCAGCAAATGATTTAAATCCATTCAACTGTAACGACAAAAGTTGCATAATGATTTACTCTTGTTTCCGTAGTTTTACGAGTGCTTGCTGGGCTGCCGCCATTTCAGCGTGTTTCTTAGAACTGCCCTGCCCAACACCGATAATTTGTCCGTTGGCGCTCACGTTAACCTTAAAGACCGGTTCGTTTTCCGTTCCACGTTCAGCCAGTAAGTGGTACTTGATATCGACGTCACCCTGACGCTGCAGATACTCCTGCAAGCTAGTCTTGGCGTCCACCGCGTGATCAAACCAGCCTTGATCCAACTTTGGGAAAATTACCCGGTGAATAAAGCGTTCAACGGCATCGCGACCCTGGTCGAGGTACAACGCACCAATAAACGATTCAAAAATATCACACAGCAAACTCGCTCGCTGGCGCGCACCGGCCTTTTCTTCCCCCTTGCCAAGACGAATGTATTCGTCAAAATGGCATTCCTTGGCAAACTTCGAGAAACTGTCCTCGCACACCATCGCCGCCCGCAAACGGGTCAGTTTACCCTGGGGTAGTTGTGGATAGCGTTTGTAAATATATTCTGAAACAAATAACTGAAGCACCGCATCACCGAGAAATTCCACTCGTTCATAGAATTTTAATCCCTGGTGAGGATGTTCATTAACGTATGAAGCCTGAGTAAAGGCTTCAGCAAGTAGTTCTGGTCGTTGAAACTTAATCTGGTACTCATCAGCCAGATAGGCTTGCAGTTCACTGAGGTCCTTGTCCATTAGTTTAAATACCCCCGTTCCGTAAAAAAGGCCACGCTGAATTTCAACGTAGCCATTATCTCAACCTTAGTTGTCTTCGTTCTGGTGAGCAACGATGTAATCGACCACTTCTCCAATGGTGTTCAGCTTTTCTGCTTCATCATCATCGATTGTTGAACCAAAGGTGTCTTCCAGTTCAAGCATAAACTCAACAAAGTCGATTGAGTCAGCCTTTAAATCAGTCCGAAGATTAAGGTCCTCGGTAATCTTGACCTTATCAATATCGAAATGATCAGCCACAATTGATGCAACCTGATCAAACACTTCTTTTCGCTCCATCGTATTTTCTCCTTAATTATCTAGCATCGCTTTTCTATTTTATTAGTTTTATCGCTAATTGTCCATTTCTTTACGGCAATCGTCATTGCTAAAGAAGTCAACCGTTTGGTCAATCATCTTGGACGATACCATCTGGCGAATCTGAGAAATGGTATTAGCAACAGCAGTGGCGTCAGACGAACCATGCGTTTTGACAACGGGGGCCTTCAGTCCTAGTAGAACTGCCCCGCCATACGTGCTGGCACTCATCTTGTGACCAACGTAGTGAAAGACCGGCTTAAGCAACAAATAGCCCAGTTTGGCCCGCAGTCCACCATTTAAAATACCGTCTTTAATCAACGACAACATCGTCTTAGCAGTTCCTTCAGTGGCTTTTAAAGCAGCATTGGCTGTCCAACCATCACTAACGATCACGTCAGCCTTACCAGCCAGTAAGTCGCCGCTTTCCACGTTACCGATAAAGTTAAGATCTCTTCTAGCGTTCAATTCTTGCCAAACTGTTTTATGCAAAGTGTCGCCCTTGTCTTTTTCCGCGCCGTTGTTTAACAAAGCAATTCGCGGATCATCAACACCAAACATATTTTCCGCGTAAAAACGCCCAAGGTAGGCATACTGAATCAAGTTAATTTCCTTGTTTTCAGCATTTGCACCAGTATCGAGGTACACCAATTGTTTCGTCGTCGATTGTGGATTACCAACTGGTAAGACACTGGTTAATCCCGGCCGGTCAATCCCCTTAATTCGCCCAACAATGAAAATACCAGCAGCTAAAACGGCCCCAGTATTCCCTGCTGAGAAAAAGGCATCCGCTTGACCCTTTTTGACAGCCATTGCTGCCCTCACAATCGAGGAATCTTTTTTCTTGCGAATTGCGCGAACGGGTTCTTCACCCATACTAATCTCTTCGCTGGTATGAACCACCGTCAAGCGAGTAGAGTCCTTGATTAACGGGCTTACTTCTTGGGAATTTCCGTACAGGATAAATTCGGTGTCGGCAAACTTATTCCGTGCCAGCTCTACACCCTCGATAATGGCTTGGGGAGCATTGTCGCCACCCATTGCATCAACTGCAATTTTCATTTTATATCCTCTCCTAATCAAAGTGCGTCTTCAATTTACGACGAGTTAGGTAAAGCACTAGTGGTTGATTTTCATCAACTTCTTCCCACCGCGGTGTTTTCAGCAGGTCTTCTGCATCATTTCTCGCAATTTGAAGAATTTTCAAGTCGCCTACTGTGTCACCGACCTTAAAGTCTGGAATCCCCGACTGCTTCTTACCGAGGACATTCCCAGAACCACGCAATTCGAGGTCACGCTGGGCAACTTTAAAACCATCGTTGGTGGACACCATTGTGTTCATCCGCTCTACTCCGTCATCAGTCTTCGGATCCGCAATTAGTAGGCAATAACTTTGCCGATCTCCCCGACCAACCCGGCCTCGCAACTGGTGGAGCTGAGCCAACCCAAACTGGTCAGCGTTATAAATCATCATCACGGTGGCATTAGGGTTATCAACCCCCACTTCAATCACCGTTGTCGCCACCAACACCTGGATTTGGCCTTCCTTAAAGTCTGACATTACCTGTTCTTTTTCTTCGTTATCCATTCGACCGTGAAGCAGGCCGACTTGGTATTTACTGCCAAAATACTTGGCAAAGCGCTCATATAACTCGGTCGCATTCTGAACATCTAGCGTCTCCGACTGCTCAATTAGGGGGCTCACCACGTAAACTTGAGCACCATTTTCTAATTGCTGGTCGACAAAGTCAAGCGCCGCCGGTGACTGGTTTTCACGCAACCAACGAGTTTCAACGGGCTTTCGCCCCGCTGGCATTTCATCAATGATCGAAATATCCATTTCACCATACGAGGTAATTGCCAATGTTCGGGGAATAGGAGTCGCCGTCATCGCCAGCACGTCCGGGTGATTTCCCTTTTCGCGTAATGCCTGACGCTGTTTAACTCCAAACCGGTGTTGCTCGTCAATGATTGCCAAGCCGAGGTTAGCATAATCAATACTATCCTGGATCAAAGCATGCGTCCCGATCACTAAGTTAATCTCACCCTTCTTAATGGCTGCTGCCAGGCGTTGATGTTCTTTTGGCTTGAGCGATCCCGTTAGCAAGCCACTTTTGACCGGTGTCCCGGCAAAAATTTTTGCCAGTTTATTAGCGTGTTGCATAGCAAGGATTTCAGTAGGCGCCATCAGGGCTGCTTGGTAGCCAGCATTGATGGTCGCATAAATTGCCAGGGCCGCAACAATCGTCTTCCCCGAACCAACATCCCCTTGTAGTAGGCGATTCATCTGGTAAGGGCGGCGCAAATCACGACAGATCTCGTTCACGACCCGTTTTTGAGCACCAGTTAGTTCAAACGGGATAGTTTGAATAAAACTTTTTAGCTCATCATTGTGGTACAAAATGGCATTACCAGGCGTTTGCTCGTTAGTGAGTTTAATTGCCTGCAAACGGAGCTGAAACAAGAAAAATTCTTCATAGACTGCCGTTCGTCTGGCGGTTTTTAATTGTGCCGGATCTTTAGGAAAATGCATTTCCTTAATCATTTGACGACGTTCCATCAACTGATAGCGCTGGCGCAATGCCAGTGGCAGAAGGGTCGCAATAACATCCTGGTATTTGTGATAAGCCTGTTTTACTAATTTCCGGATGGTAGACTGGCGCACATGTTTGTTAACCGGGTAAATAGCACCCATTTCTTCTTGGCTTCCTGCTACTGTTTTGGTAATCAACTTACTCCCCAAGACTTGCTGCCGGTTAGCCTCCCACTTGCCAAAGACAGTAACGTCCTGGTTGAGTATCAACCGGTCCTTTAAGTACGGCTGGTTAAAGAAATTAACAAGCACGACATCATGGCCAACCAAGAGGCGGAAGCTCAGCCTGTTGCGCCGGTAGCCAAAACGTGAAAGCAAGGGTTCGGACATCACCGTCCCGGAAACTGTCACTTTCTGTTTATCTTTAGCTGTGCGGAGGTCTGTCGGTGCAAAGTCGTCATAACGTGCCGGGTAATAAGTTAGCAGGTCGCCGACAGTCTTAATATTAAGACTGGCCAAGTGTTCAGCGGTTTTGACTCCCACACCGGTTAACTGGGTTACAGGATCGTTTAAACTTTTCACTGTGCAACCTGCCTCCCTTCCATGATTGCCAAAAGCGGCTGTGCGGACCACGCCACACAGCCGAAAATATCGTTATTTATTCAACAGAAATCAGGTAAGGGTAAACTGGCTGGTCTCCCTCATAGATCTGGACATCTAATTCATCATCGGCGTCAAGAACCGCATCGCGAATTTTTTCCGCCGTGGCCTTATTACCATCCTGACCAAACAGAATCGTTACAACCTCACTATCTTCATCAAGCATCTTCTTGACCATGTCAATAGAAGCAGTCTGCACATCAGGATTAGTATTGGTGATTTCACCATCAACAATCCCCATGTAGTCGTTTTTCTTGATTTCCCGACCATTCAGCTTAGTATCACGAACGGCGATAGTAACTTCACCGCTCTTGACGTTAACACAGTTAGCTTCCATATTATCGTGATTTTCCTGAAGACTAGCATCAGGGTTGTATTCCAAAAGGGCTGTCAACCCCTGGGCAATGCTCTTACTGTGAACAATAGCTACTGGGATGTCTGATACCTGTGCCGCCTGATCAGCAGCCATAAAGATGTTGCCGTTGTTAGGCAGAACCAGGGCCTGCTTAGCTCCGCTATTAGCGATTGCGTCAGCAAGATCTTCGATACTTGGGTTCATCGTCTGCCCTCCACTAATAATGGTGGTAACACCCATTCCCTTATAAAGCTTAGCAACACCTTCACCGGCCACAACAGCAATCACTGCCGTTTCGGGGTTCTTTGCTGCTTGCTCCTTGGCTCGTTCAACAGGGGTTTCAGATGATTCTTCGTCGTCCTGCTGGTCATCATGTTCCATGATCTCTTCTTGTTGCCAGCGCATGTTATCGACCTTTACTGTCTGAAGGTCACCGAACTCTTGGCCCCAGGACAAAACCTTTCCCGGGTGTTCAGTGTGAACGTGGACACGTACTACCTCATCATCATTAATTACCAGTAAGCTGTCGCCAAGTTTAGCCAGGTAGTTGTAGAAAGTATCATAATCGAACTTGCGATCAACCTGCTTGCCACGACCAAGCCGTACCATCATCTGGGTACAGTAACCATACTTAATATCCTCTGGATTAAGCTTTCCCTGTGCGCTCTGGTGGTGCTTGACGTTGATCATTTCGTCAATCTGCGCACTATCAGGCTGTTCAGTACTTTCCTTACCGATTAGTGCGTCATAAAAGCCCTGTAGGACGAAGACTAGACCCTGACCACCAGAGTCGACAACGCCGACTTCTTTGAGGACGGCAAGCAATTCCGGTGTCTTTTTGAGGGCCGCCTGCCCTGCATCAAGGATATCTTTCATTACGGCAACGATGTCCTGGTCGTTGCCATTTTCGATATCGTTAATCCCCGCCTGGGCGCTTTCGCGAA
Source organism: [Lactobacillus] timonensis (assembly GCF_900240275.1). Classification (GTDB taxonomy): domain Bacteria; phylum Bacillota; class Bacilli; order Lactobacillales; family Lactobacillaceae; genus Limosilactobacillus; species Limosilactobacillus timonensis. Next base: position 47,590 of record NZ_LT964761.1, read on the forward strand.
CTACCGTTAAGATCGTCCCTTCTGTTGGCTTCATCACGGCCTTATAAGCAGTCTGTGCACCAGCCGCGTAGGCGTGAACGAATTCCTCAACCGAGAGACTTTTCTTTCCCTCAACATCCTTCGCAAATCCACGAAAAATCTGCGATAAGATAACACCTGAGTTCCCCCGGGCACCCATTAACAGGCCCTTGGCTAAGGCAGCTGCTAAGTCGCCGACGTTCAAACTAGTGGCCTCCCGTTCATACTTAGCACCACTAGCCATGGACATACTCATATTAGTCCCCGTGTCCCCATCAGGAACCGGGAAGACGTTCAGCGAGTTAATAAATTTTGCCTGCTGGGTTAACTTAGCAGCTGCCGTTTGGACCATCTTGCCAAATTCCAGATTAGTAATTTCTTTAACAGCCAATTAAATTCCTCCCTTGAACCTAGTTGTTGTCAGTAACCCGGACACCTTGAACGTAAACATTAACTTCGTCCGCGTTAATTCCCAGCATCGATTCCAGGTTGTACTTAACCTTTTGCTGAACACTCTTCGAGATCTCAGAGATTTTAGTGCCGTAGCTGACAATGATATTAACTTCGACGACAATATTATTATCGTGCTGACGGACCACCACACCCTTACTGTAATTTTCACGACGCAGGATCTGATTAAAGCCGTCGCGAACGGGATTTCGGCTAGCCATTCCAACAACACCGTAGTTATCCGTAGCGGCTCCGCCAACAACAGATGAAATGACGTCATTAGCGATATCGATGGTGCCAGAATGAGTTTTAATTTTAACTGCCATTTAAATGGCCTCCTTGATCGTTAACTTAATAAAGTTTGCAGTTTGGTTAATCATAACATAAGAAGCGTTCAAAAATAAAGACATGCCAAAGCCGCCGGAAACTAAAAAAGCTGCCCGCATCGCGAACAGCTAATCGCTAAATTAAATCCGGTTCAGCTTCCCCGACTTCAGGGTCCGTGCAGAAACGTAAACCTTCTTCCGCTTACCATTTTCTAGAATGGTAACCTTCTGCAAGTTTGGCTTCCAGCTGCGGCGGCTAGCGTTTAACGCGTGTGAACGCTTGTTACCAAAACGCGTCCGCTTGCCAGTGATGTAATCCTTAGCCATTGGTTTCCCTCCTCTGCTGAACAAATTATTCGCCACGCATTGCGCTGTAACTCACCTAGTTAATTTACCATAGCAAGCAAACTAATGCAAGAATAACTTTCAAGTATTTTTCCTTGACAGTGTCGAGAAAACATCCCGACACTGAATAACGGCAACGATTCCCGACTTAAACAAAAAATGGTTTTCTTCCCCATTAAACTCATTGCTCGTCCAGGAAACCGGGTAAGAACAATTCCAATTATCAAGCGGGTATTTTTCATCGACGAGGGTTAGCCCTTCAACCGCCGTTAAGTTGACGAATGCCAGATATTTCATCCCCGCTTCTCTTGTTAAACAATAGCTTCCCGGCAAAAAGAATCTGACGGTGTTGCCGCAATCTCGCATTACTAATTTCGGCAGTGACTGACGAAAAGCCGGTGCTAGTGGCAAGAAAAGGTTGGCCAGAAGGTGGTCCAGCCGCCCGCCAGTCGCCCCATAAAGGCAAACCTGGTCATACTGGTAATGACGTTGAACCGTCAGTAATCCTAACTGTGTATCGGTGTAATCCTTTTCGGGCGGAAACTGCTGAATGTTGCCCACCGCTTCTTTTACGGCCTGACGCTGCTTGTCAGTACTGGAATCAAAGTCGCCTAGTGCATACTGGGGAATAATCCCCCGCTCTACCAACCGCACCGCACCGTAATCAACTGCTACCCACGGTTGGTTAGCCTTACGGTCTACTTCTTGCCAGGGAATTAGCTGCTGGGGGCCGCCAACCATTAAGTTAACCGTTGAAACTTCCTTCATCAAAACACCACCTAACAAAAGAAGAGGAACTGCAAACAGCCCCTCTTAAATAATTACTGTTAATTACTTTGTTGCGTTACGGATGGCATTAACCCGTGCAACCGGATCATCTGCACCGAAAACGAAGGAACCAGCAACGGCGACGGTAGCCCCCGCCTTGTAGCACGGAACGACAGTTTGGTCATTGACACCACCGTCAATCTCAATATCAAAGTCGTAACCATGCTTTTTCTTTAACTCGTTTAGTTCAGCAATCTTATCCACCGTTTCTGGCAGGAACTTCTGACCACCAAAACCAGGGTTAACGGTCATCACTAATACCTGGTCAACCATGTGAAGAACGGGTGTAATCATCGCCACTGGCGTCCCTGGATTAATTACAACTTCCGCCTTCGCCCCGTTATTGTGAATAATCTGCAGCGCACGGTGAATATGCTGAGTAGCTTCCACCTGAACACCAATAATATCTGCCCCGTTTTTAGCAAACTCAGGAATCAAGTGTTCTGGGTTTTGAACCATCAGGTGAACGTCTAACACCATGTTGGTAATTGGCCGGATGGCTTTCACAAAATCTGGTCCAAACGAGATACTTGGCACAAACTGCCCATCCATAATGTCAATGTGGAGGTATTCAGCTCCACCCTTGTCAACACGTTCAATATCGCGTTGAAGGTTAACAAAATCTGCACTTAAAATTGAAGGCGCAACTTTAATCATTTCTAAATCTCCTCATTTCTAATACTTTGGTTTGCGGTTGGCAATCATTTGCTGAAAGGCAACGTAATCTTCGTATCGTGACTCCATTATTGTACCACTGTCAACGGCATCCTTCACTGCACATCCCGGCTCCTTTAAGTGGCGACAACCACGAAAACGGCATTGTGGCGCTAGGGCCAGCATTTCCGGAAATAACTTGGGTAACGTATCAGCATCAATGGAAAGGTCCTCATAAGAAGAAAATCCCGGTGTGTCAGCAATCAACGCCCCACCCACACTCAGCAGGCTAACCTTGCGGGTAGTGTGACGACCGCGTTTTAACGCTAACGAAATTTCGCCAGTTGGCAGCTGCAAGCAGGAATCTAGGTGGTTAAGCAATGTCGACTTGCCAGCACCAGTTTGACCCATCATCGTCACCACTTGTCCACGAAGTACTTCTTTCAGTTGTGCTAACTGTTCATTAGCAAAGGGGTTCCTATCGTAAAACACCTGGTAACCAGCCAGGCGGTACCCTGCTGCGACCGTCTTAATTTGCTGATATTCTTCCGCGGTAGCCAGGTCAGTCTTCGAAAAGTAAATCACTGGTGTAACCTTATTCTTTTCTAGCGCCACTAACTGACGGTCTAATAGATTAGGAACAAATCGCGGTTGGACAACAGCCGTAACCACCACCGCTAAGTCGACATTGGCGACTGGTGGGCGGACAAGACTGTTAACCCGTGGCAAAACCTTTAGCAGGTAGCCGTGTTGCGGATCATCTGCGCTGAATTCAACCTTGTCGCCAACAAGCGGCTTGATCTTTTTCTGGCGGAAGTTACCGCGCGCCCGCGTTCGAAAAATTTTGCCATCACTTAAAACGTCATAAAAACCGCCCAGTGATTGCTGAATAATTCCTTTTTTCACCACGTCACTCCTTATCCGGTAATGTTAGTTGCACTCATAATCGTCCGCCCGTTTCTGACAACCCGGTAGGAGCCAGTTTCTCCTTTTCGCAGAGTAAACGGAACGTTAATCGTGGTTTCCTGGTTAATTGTAATATCTTGGTACTCCATCGTTAGGTTGTGGTTAGCATCAGCAATATAGACCTGAACCCGGTTCTCATGCTTGCCACCATTGCCATCAAATGGAATATTAATTTGAATGTTGGTTGTCTTCGTTTGGTTACCAGAAGAAGCAATGATCACCGTCAGCGTATCACCACGGCTCAATTTTGCTCCCGCCTTCGGAATTTGCTTAAGGACGTGGTTGCTGGGAACAGTACTTGAGAACTTTTCCGTTGTCGTCAGTTGCAAGCCGTGTTTATTGGCGTAAGACTGCACCGCACTAATATCGTCATGCTTAAAGTTAGGAACAGTAAATTGCGGCTTCCCCGCCGACACTGTTAGTGTCACTGACTGACGCGCTGGGTTAACCACCGTCCCTTGCTTGTGACTTTGGGCAATGATTTGCCCCTTATCTACATTATCGCTGTAGCGGTGTTTAATCACCACTTTGACACCATGAGATCGCAGTTCATCCGCAACATCCGTTGCCGTTTGGCCAACGTATTGCTTAATGGTCCAACGCTTGGCCCCACGGCTGATCGTCAGGTCAACTGGTTGGTAGCGTTTGACACGGCTGTCCGGCTCGCTGGTAGTCAGAACACGACCAACAGCCACACTTTGGCTATGCTGTTCTTTTACCCGGCCAACATGGACATGGGCTTTTCTCAACTGTGACTTGGCCTGAGCAGTCGTCATCCCCCTGACGTCAGGAACGCTGATTTCAGTATTTAGGTATGTCCCCAAACCAATCCCGATGAAGATAACCGCTGCAATCCCACTACCAATCATCAGCTTCTTGTGGCGTTGCCACACAGATGGTTTTGTCGGCCGCTCTTTGTCGGTTGACTGGTGTTGTGTTTGCTCCTTGTGTTCCAATTCAGCGAGGTCCAGGACCTTCGTTTCACCGTCATCCCCATCATCGAACGTGTACGGTGGCTCGTCTTTTCTGGATGGTGATAAAGCAGTAGATAAGTCCTCGGCCATTTCTTTTGCTGACTGGTAGCGGCAGGCCGGATGCTTAGCCGTGGCGTGAATAACTACGTTCTCCAGCGCCTGCGGAATGTTAGGATTTTGTCGTCGAATCGACGGCATTTCTTCTCGGGAATGTTTCAGGGCGATTGAGACAGCATTTTCCCCCTCAAAGGGAACCTTGCCCGTCAGCAATTCGTACAAGATAATCCCCAAAGAATAAATGTCAGACCGCTCAGTGGCAATGCTGCCGCGTACTTGTTCAGGCGACAAGTAGTGAACAGAGCCGAGAAGTGTATTCGTTTGCGTTAAAGAGTTCTGGGATGTTGCCGTGGCAATCCCAAAATCTGTAATTTTAATGTGCTTATTGTCATCAATTAGAATGTTTTGTGGCTTCAAATCGCGGTGAATAATACCATGAGCATGGGCAACTTCTACGGCAGAAAGCACCTGTTCCATGATATCGACGACCTGCGGCAACGGGATCGGAAAGTGGCGGCTAATATAGGCCTTTAAGTCAGTACCTTTAACGTATTCCATGACTAAATACTGCATGCCATGATCAATCCCCACATCATAGATACCAACAATGTGCGGATCATGAAGTTGGGTTGTTGCCATTGCTTCACGTTCGAAGCGGCGGCGGGTCTGCGGATCGTCACGGAGGTCAAGCCGCAAAAGCTTAACCGACACGTCACGATCTAAGTATAAATCATGCGCTAGGTACACATTGGCCATTCCACCTTCGCCCAGCGGCCGTATAATCTCGTACCGGTTGCTAAGCTTATCTCCAGGCTTCATGTTAATAACCTCTCTTGGTCTTATTGACTTATTGAGACGGTGATATTATCTGGACCTCCAGCCTTATTCGCCATTTTAATTAATAGGCCACACTTCCTCTTCAGTGACTTTCGTGATGTAAGTACCTCTGATATTTGCTGCAACGGAACCATTTTTGAAAGTCCGTCGGTGCATAGCAAAAGTTGGTCACCACGTTTGAGCCGGAAGCGATTGACATCTGCCTTGGCTTCAGCAGAAATGCCGATTGCCCGGGTAATGATGTTGTTTTGTGGCGAATTTTGGGCTTCTTGTTCGGTGAGATCACCTTTTTTAACAAGTTCATTCACTAGGGAATGGTCCACCGTGATCTGAGTTAACTGGCCGTCGTGCATAATGTAGCCACGACTATCGCCAATGTTCGCCACCACTACTTGATCGTCAAATAGTACTGCGGCAACCATGGTAGTCCCCATTCCGTGATAACTTTGTTTCTCTTTTGATTTTTCTAAAATTTTATTATTAATAAGTTGCACTTGTGAAACAAGCCATTTTGAAGCCATTTGAGGCGTCATTGGCGAAACAGTAGTAAAGGCACGGCCAAACGATTTAGTTGTTAGTTCTGCGGCAAGGTCTCCCCGCTGGTTGCCACCAATACCATCAGCAATGACGACCAAAAAGAGGCCTTGCTCGTTAGTAAACAAGGCTACTCGATCCTGGTTTTGCTTACGGTGACGACCAATATCGCTTTTGAAAGCAGTTTTCATTGACAGAAAATTCCCCTCTAGGAGAGACGCTTGATGGTAGCGATGAAAAAGCCATCGGTATCATAGTCACTCGGCAAAATAGTTAGCGAGCGAGCATCTCGACCATCCTTAATACACTTTGTTGTTTTAGTTGTTAACTCGGCAAACTGCGGATTCGAACTGAGAAATTCACGAACCGTTAGCTCATTTTCCGTTTTTAACAAGGTACAAGTGCTGTAAGTTATTATACCGCCCTTTTTTACTTTTGTGGCCACTGCATTCAAAATTGCTAGCTGAATTTGGTGGAGGTATTGGCTGTCGGCTGCTGTTTTGGCGTAGCGAATTTCTGGTTTTTTACGTAATAACCCAATTCCGCTGCACGGCGCATCGACCAAAATAGCGTCAAATTCCTCATCCGCGAATTTTTTCCCAACTTTACGCGCGTCAAGGGCCATGGCCTCAACCTGGTCACTAACACCCAAGCGAGTAGCATTTTTCTGGATCAGCCGCACCTTATTAGCATGAAGATCGAGGGCCACTACCTTGCCTCGTCCAAGTTGTTCGGCTATTTGTGCCGTTTTGCCACCCGGGGCTGCACAAGCATCGAGGACTTTAAAATCATCTGCCAGTTTCATGCTATCCACCGCCAGTTGGGCACTCTCGTCCTGGATGGTTACTAGTCCGTTCTTGAAAGCTGAGCTACTAATAACCTTGCCAGAATCAACAACCAACCCTGCCAGTGCCAGCGGGCTGCAATGAACCCTCACTCCGTCATTAGCAAGCTGGTCAACGACTTTTTTTAAACTTCCCTTGGCATAATTGACCCGCAAAGACAGGTGTGCTGGTTCATTAATACTGGTAAGAATTGCCCTAGTCTGTTCCATTCCATAATCCGTCGTCAGTTGTTCCACTAACCAGCGCGGCACACTACTGCTAACAGACAAACGCAGAAGCGGATCCTTAATATCACTTAAATCACGGCGGGGATGACGGAGGTAATTATGTAAAACCGCAGTTACCAATTTGCGAATTCCCGGATTACCATGCACCTTTGCGATTTCTACCGTCTCATTAACAACTGCAAAGTCGGGGACTCGTTGTAAGTAGTCGAGCTGGTAAGCAGCTTCTAATAAGAGGACATGGACCCAATTAGCCAGCTTTTTGTTTTTTAAAAATGGCGCTAGCCGGTAATCTAGCGTCAACTTGTGCTGCAATGTTCCGTAAACAATGTTTGTCAACAACCGCCTGTCGACTTCAGATAATTGATGGTGGGTAATCGTATTATTCAGCTGCAGGTTTGAATACGCCTCCTGACCAATAACCCGGTCTAAAGTGACCATTGCCAACCAGCGCGGCGTCTTTTTAATGTTCGTCATCGGTAATTGCCTGGAATCCTTCCGTCAGATTTTGATGTCCGTTCAGGTAGGCCGTAATATCCATTAACGGCTTGCCCGCCGGTTTCAGCTTATTAATTTGATAAACCGTCCCCTCACCGGCGGCCAGCACCAACGCATGCTTTTCCACCCGAACTACTTTACCGGGCGTCATCCCCGTTTTTTCATCCAGTGGGGTTACATCGTATATTTTGGTACGTAAGCCATCAACAATCATGTTGCCAATGGGAAATGGTCTTAACCCACGTACTTTATCATCAATTCGATCAGCAGTCATGGTGTAATCAATCCGTTCCTGCTTGGTGCTAATGTTTGGCGAAAAACTAACCTTTGCCGAATCCTGCTCAACGGGATGGACGTCCCCATTAATCAAGTGCGGCAATGTTTCCATCAGTAAATCACGTCCCAGCAAGCTCAACTTGTTAAACATTGAACCAGTATCGTCCTGTTTAGTAATCGGCACCTTTTTCTGCGCAATGATATCGCCAGCATCCATCTTTTTAACCATGTACATGATTGACACCCCGGTTTCGCGGTCACCATTGATAACCGCATAGTGTACCGGTGCACCACCACGATACTTTGGCAGCAATGATGCATGAACGTTAATGGCCGCGATTTGTGCCGCCGCCAGTAACTTTGTTGGCAAAAATTGGCCAAAAGCAGCAGTAATCATCAGGTCTGGTTTCATCTCAATGATCCTTGCCATTTCCGGGCTGTTGTTGATTTTTTCTGGTTGGAGAACATCCACCCCACTGGCCAGTGCAGCTTCCTTAACTGGGGAGGCCGTAAAACGGTGTTTGCGGCCAACCCGGCGGTCAGGCTGGGTAACAACTGCCAAGACATCATAATCAGGGCTATCAATAAGTGCTTGTAAAATTGGAACGGCAAACTGCGGCGTCCCCATAAAAACAACTGATTTCATTATTAAAACTAACTCCTTTACATAAAGAACTGTGGTTCAGGATCAATGGATACCTGAAGGTCCCGAAAACCCCTTGGCTGCGTCTCAGTCAACACCGTCGTCAGTATTCGGTGAAGCTGTGGATCCTGCTTATACTTAATGACTAATTGGTAGTAGTAGCGACGCTTCATCCTGGCAATTGGTCGCGGTGAAGGCCCCAGAATAATCGTTGATGGCGCAACGGATCGCTTGATCTGCTCACTAATTCTGATCATTGCCTTAGCCGCTACCGCTTCCTGTTCATGACTAGCCATGACGCGGACAGTGTAATAATAAGGCGGATACCCGCCACGGTATCGAACATTCATTTCGGTCGCAAAAAAGCGATCATAGTCGTGGGCCTGTGCTAGACGAATCGCGTAGTGGTCCGGGTTAAAAGTTTGAATAATGACGTGACCGGGTTTATCAGCCCTCCCGGCACGGCCACTTACTTGTACGAGCAAATCAAAGGTATGCTCACTTGCCCGAAAATCAGGCAATTCTAAACCAGTGTCAGCATTGAGTACCCCGACAAGGGTAACGTCTGGAAAATCTAACCCCTTAGCAATCATTTGGGTCCCCAAGAGGATGTCAGCCTGGTGTTCACCAAATTGCCGTAATATTTTTTCGTGCATCCCTTTTCGACGGGTGGTATCCACATCCATGCGTAAGACACGTGCCGCCGGCAATAATGCGGACAACTGCGCGGCCACTTTTTCCGTTCCCGTTCCGTAATAGCGGATGTGTCGGCTATGACATTGCGGACAATACTGGGGAATTGGCTCCTCATGGCCGCAATAGTGACACCGCATGGTCCGTGTATCCATGTGCAGGGTTAATGAAATATCACAATTAGGACATTTCAAAACGGCCCCACAGTCACGACACATCATAAACGAAGAAAAACCACGCCGATTAAGCATCAAAATACTTTGTTCACCCTTACCGAGTCGGTCCTGCAGCAGTTCCATCAACCTGCGAGAAAAGTTTGTTTCTCCCTGCTGACGGATCTCCGGACGCATATCAACTACTTCAATCGGCGGCAGCGACTGACCATTAACCCGGTGAGACAACCGTAATAGCTGGTAAACACCTACCTGTGCACGACTCCGGCTCTCCAAACTGGGAGTTGCGGACCCTAGGAGCAACACAGCCTGGTGATATTTTGCCCGCCACTTAGCAACGTCGCGTGCATGGTACCGTGGGGAATCATCCTGCTTGTAGCTCGTCTCATGTTCTTCGTCCATGATAATAATACCCAGGTTTTTTAAGGGGGCAAAAATTGCGGAACGAGCCCCCACAACGACACGCGCTTGACCACGGTCGATTCGCCGCCACTCATCATAGCGTTCGCCCTGCGATAAGTTGCTGTGTAAAATGGCCACCTGTTCGCCAAAACGACCACAGACACGAGCTACCATCTGTGGTGTTAGTGAGATTTCGGGAACAAGCATTAAGGCAGTCTGTCCCTTCTGCAGCGCCTTTGCAATTGCTTGTAAGTAAACCTCAGTTTTTCCGCTCCCGGTAACCCCCTGTAAGAGAAAAGTCTGCGTGTTTTCCTGGTCCATCGCACTTGCAACGGCAGATAAAGCATCTTGCTGCTCCTGGTTTAATTTGAGCGGTGCAGTCTTTTGACATCCTTTACCCTGATGAGGCCGCCGGTATTGCTCGACTGGTAGTTTAATCAACCAGTGTTCTTCTTCACCCTTCTTGACGGTACTAGCAGAAATATTTGCCTGTTTTTCCACCTCTTTTTCCAGGATTGTTTGGTCAAAGTGCCCAGCCAAAAAGTCCAACAACCGGTGCTGAGCAACCGCCCTTTTCGACAAATGACTGGCTACTAGCCCGGCTTGATCGGGTGTTAAAAGCGACCTGATACCGGTAATGGTCTTCACTCCAGCACGATTCTTTACCCGGTACTCAAAACGAACCTTTTTCTGGCGACGTAACTTGATGATTTTAGCAACTAAGTCTGGGTCCTGCTGAATGGTTGCAAAGTCTAGCTCATCCTGCTGGTCGAATAATCCTCGCCGCTCTTCGTCACTTAACGGTGCAATTACCCGGATAAGCCGTTGTGTCTTTCCCTTTAGTGCGGTCGGCAGCATGGTGTATAAACAAGAAATCCAAAACGAGTAAGTGTCATCGGCCATCCACTGTGATAACTTCAGCAGTTCGTCATTAACTACTGGTTGCAAATCCATTAACGCCGCTAGTGGCCGCAGTTCACCGTCAAAATGGTGCGGCGCGTCAACACCGACAACAAACCCCTGTACCTGCCGATCGCCCTTACCAAATGGAACGACCACTCGCATCCCCGGCTTCACGGTATCTGCCCATTTATCCGGAACGCTATACGTAAAAGGATGGTTAGTCTGTTGGGTGGGCACATCAACAATCACCTGCACAGTTTGGGCCATCTAGTTCTCCTTCCTGAGCAGCTGGGCAATTAAATCTACCAGTCGTTTGCCCACCGCTTTCTTTGACATTAGTGGCCACTTATCCGGGTCCTGATTGGGCTGCAAAATTGTGACCCGGTTGTCCTCACTGCCAAAAGCACCGTGCAGACCACCCACGTCATTGGCCACGATCACATCCGCATTCTTGTTAGCCAACTTCTTCTGCGCATTAGCTATCAAGTCGTTAGTTTCCGCGGCAAAACCAACCACCAACTGCCCTGGTCGTTTCCGCTGCCCCGCTGACTTTAAAATATCGATTGTCGGCACTAAGGTGAGCTGATAATTTGAACGACCAGCTGCCTTTTTAATTTTCTGTTGGGCCGGCGACGCCAGTTTAAAATCAGCGACCGCCGCTGCCATCACCAAGACGTCGGCATCATTCAACTCTTGGTTAACCGCCGTCGCCATTTCTTCCGTCGTTGTTACCTTGATAATTTGACAATGCGGCGACTGTGGTAATTGAACCTGCACGCTGCCAGCAATAATTGTCACTGTGGCACCGGCATTTAGTGCCGCACGTACAATGGCAACACCCATTTTGCCCGAAGAACGGTTGCCTAAGAAGCGGACAGGGTCAAGCGGCTCACGAGTTCCACCTAATGTTACAACCACTTTCCGTTTGCTAAGTTGGTCGTCATCAGCAATCAACACCGTTTCCACAAAGTTAGCAATTGCTGAAACAGCAGGCAGCCGCCCCTTACCCTGGTATCCTTCGGCAAGGTAGCCAGTCGCCGGTTCCATTAACAAACGGCCATCTTGTTTCAGTACGTTGATATTGCGCTGAGTAGCGGGGTTTCCCCACATGTGTGAATTCATTGCCGGGATGATCGCGATGGGTGCACTGGTAGCTAACAATGCGGCGGTGACGGCATCGTCAGCAATTCCATTGGCCATTTTTGCGATCACGTTAGCAGTAGCCGGCACAACTACTGCTAAGTCGGCCCAGTCAGCCAATTCGATATGCGGAACATGTCCCTCTGCCGACTTATCCCACAAGTCGACGAGCACGCTGTGCTTGGTTAGCGATGCAAACGTTACCGGTCCAACTAGTTTAGTGGCCGCCTTTGTTTCGGCCACCCGCACTGTTAAACCCTTCTTTTGTAATGCTCGAACTAGTTCGACGGCTTTATACGCCGCGATACTGCCCGTCACATAAACAGCAACATGTTTCACCATTCAGCACCTCCATGAATAAACCGTCCTCATTATATCATTGACCAGTTAGAAAAAGGGATGTGCAGGTTTGCACATCCCTTAGTCCTGACCACTAGTCCTGGAGGTCTTCATGAGCATTGGGGTCGATAACGACCTTACCCGCTTCGATTTCTTCCAGTGCCCGGCCAACTGGCTTTACTGAGTCATAATGTGATAGCAATTCAGGATCCCCATTCTCTAGTTCATGAGCCCGTTTGCTAGCAAGCATTACCAGTGAATAGCGGGAATCAACCCGCTTCAACAGTTCGTCAACTGATGGAAAAAGAATCATAACTATTACTCCTTTAAGTGCTGAACTTTTTGTTTAGTTCTCAATTTTAGCATACGTTAATTCAACAACTTTATTTTAGCAGATTAACCGGCCAGCGTGAAATGCAACCTACTTGTCACCAAGCATTTCCAAGTAGTCAGGCATCACCCGTGGGACGCGGAGACGTTCACTCCTAATGATTCCCTTGATTTTATCCACGGCGTTGTCAACCTCGTCGTTCACTACCGCATAGTCATAATTTTGCATCATTTGAATCTCACCAAAGGCCTTGTGAATGCGCTTATTGATAACTTCCATGCTATCAGTACCTCGGTGGATCAGCCGGTGCTTTAGCTCCATCAAATCAGGTGGTGTAAGGAAAATAAAGACGCCGTCAGGACACTTGGAACGCACCTGCATCGCCCCGTTAACTTCAATTTCCAAAAAAACATCGCGCCCAGAATCAAGGGTGTCATTGACGTATTTCAGTGGCGTACCATAGTAGTTGTCCACGTACTTAGCGTATTCCAGCATGCCACCTTCCTGGATACGCTTCTCAAATTCTTCTTTGCTGACAAAGAAGTAATCTACACCATCTTTTTCACCCGGACGCGGCTTTCGGGTGGTCATTGAAATGGAGTATTGAAAGTCATTGCCGGGCTGGTTGAAGATTGCTTTACGCACAGTTCCCTTCCCAACACCAGATGGACCGGACAATACAATTAACATCCCTCGTTTGCTCATCACTCAAATGCTCCTTAGCAGAAAGATAATATTACTATTTTGCAATAAAATCCGCCTTAAATCAACTACCAGCGTGATCGTTTACTGAAAATTCTAAATGTGCTTGCTTTTCCGAACGCCCGTTCGTATAATGATGGTACAAACAAACGTTCGGGAGGAACACATCATGCAAAATCCAGCTTCACTTTTAACAACCACTACTACTAACCAATTACGTCAAGGTATGAAACGTTTCTTTAACCTCCCCACCGAGCAACCACGTCTCTTAAATCGTCAGCCGCTGGCACAGCGCCAACTATTTTTAAAGAAGTCCGTCAGCCATCACTACATTGTGTTTATTCAGTTACGCCCTTGCCGAAACGCCAATCACCCAACAAACTTGCAAGGTATTATTCACCAAATTGATAACCATCACTACCTGTTAACCCGTGGTCATGTCAATTATCTTTTTACTATTGATCAGTTGCAGTATTTAGCACGTCTTTAGAAAATTACAGCATGGTTAAGAGATAACCATTATTACAAAAATCAGCACTCTGATTTACGACCAGAGTGCTGATTTTTTATTGTTGTCCCATCTTCAGCAATTCCGAAGCGTGTTCACGAGTCAGCTTAGTAATCCGTTCACCAGCCAGCATTCGTGAAAGTTCGTCAACTCGTTGGCTCTTCGTCAGTTTGGTAACACTTGTTGTTGTCCGTGAACCATGGACTCCTTTTTCAATATGCCAGTGGTGCTGCGCCACTGCGGCAACCTGAGGAAGGTGGGTGATGCACAGCACCTGGGAGTGCTTGGCAATCAGTTTGATTTTATCAGCAATCGCCTGAGCAACCCGGCCGCTGACCCCCGTATCAACCTCATCAAAGATGATACTAGTAATTCCCGCTGTCGAAGCGAAAATTGTCTTGAGGGCAAGCATTACCCGTGACAATTCACCACCCGAAGCAATCTTGACTAACGGGCCCATTGTTTCGCCGGGATTCGTTTGAATATAAAATTCAACTTGTTCACTGCCACCAGCGTCGAAACCATCCTCGTTGCCAACTGGTGAGAAATGAACCTTAAAATCGGCTTTATCCATATATAATGCCGATAATTGCTGGTGAACCTGCGCCTCCAGCCGTTTTGCAGCCCGGTGTCGCTTTTCGCTTAGCTTCGTTGAGAGCGTCACTAGTTGCTCCTTTAGCTGAGCCAATTCTGCTCCCTGGTCATCAGCCGACTCGGCACTCTGTTCCATCCGGCTTAATTCAGACTGGATTTGCTGGTAGTACTTCAGAACATCTGTTACCGTATCGCCGTATTTATGTTCTAGTGTCCCGATCAGCGTTAGACGCTCATCGATTTGGGCAAGTCGGGCATCATCAAATTCCAAAGTTTCCAGTTGAGAGTTAGCATTATCTGCTAAGTCTTGCAAGTTATAGTAGGCATCATTTAACGACCGGTTCATCTTCTCAAAAGCCGGATCAAACTTCGCAATTCCCTGCAAAGCATCCATTGCCGTCCCTAACTGATCCAAGACGGCCATCCCCTCATTATCATTGAGGACACCGACAATCGTTTGGAGCGCAGTATTGATCTGTTGAAAATGTGCTAGGCGTTCACGCTCACTGGTCAGCTTTTCGTCTTCATCAGGCACAAGGTTGGCCTCACCAATTTCCTTAACCTGGTAGCGGAGCATATCCAGGCGTTGGGCCCATTGCTGCTCATTTCGTTGCCGGTCACTAATCATCTTTTTGAGCTTTAAATAATGAGCATATAAGTGGTGGTAATTCGCCAAGTCAGCCGCTAGCTTTTCCCCGGCAAACTGATCCAACATCCCCAGATGGGTTTCCGGTTGTAAAAGGAGCTGGTGCTCATTTTGCCCCTGAATATCGACCAACCCCCGGCCTAGTTCTTTCAATGTCGAAGTATTAATCAGTTGGCCATTTACCCGGATAGTATTGCGACCATTCCGGTTAATCTGCCGGCTTATGATTAAGACACCATCCTGGTGATCGACCCCCAGTTCGTCAAGCATTGCCACATACTGAGGGTCTTCAGGAACGGTGAATTGTCCTTGGAGATTCAGCTTGTCACTTCCCCGCCGGATAAACTCCTGGGAACCACGCCCGCCAGCAAGGAGGCCAACCGCATCGATAATAATCGATTTCCCAGCACCGGTTTCACCCGTGAGGACCGTCATCTGGTCATCAAAGGTCAGTGACTGGTGGTCAATAATGGCTAAATTATCAATGGTGAGTTCTTGTAACACCCTCAGGCCCTCTTTTCTTAATGGTTTTGTGGTTGCAAATGAGCCACCAATTTCTTAGCATCAGCAGCTGAATTGCAAATAATCAGTACTGTCGAGTCATCACCCAGTGAGATGAAAACTTGCGGAAAATGTGCTCGTTGAATCATCTGCGAAACTGATGGACCACACCCCGGGATCATCAATAAAGCGACGAAACGGTCACTAACCTTAATCTCTTTAAGGTCGTTGCGCAACGAATTAGCAAGTCGCTGACGAACATTGGGTTGCTGGCGTACAGGCAAACTATAGTGGTACCCACCTTCTGGATTAGGTTCCTTAATTAGCTGCATTTCCTTAATATCGCGGGAAATCGTTGCCTGGGTAACGTTAACACCCCGTTGCGCCAGCAGACTAACTAGCCCTTCCTGATTTTCCACGTCATTATTAGTAATTAATTCTTTAATGGCTTTCTGTCGCTCGCTTTTGTTCACTTTCGCTCCTCCGTTCATTAATTAGCTGTATCAAGTGTACCATGGGCTGCCCGTAAAACATCCGCAATACTAATGCCGTCAGCAACCGTTCCGACACCATCCGCTAGTCTAAGGTGAACCAGGAATTCAATATTCCCCTGACCACCCTTAATAGGAGAAAAGTCCAGCCCAAGCACATCAAAATGATCCTCACGAGCGAAATGAAGCACCTGTTGAAGGACCTCGCGGTGGACCGCTGGGTCGCGGACAATGCCATGTTTGCCGACATTGTCCCGACCGGCCTCAAACTGGGGCTTGATCAGTGCTACTACCTCGCCACCTACCGGTAAAATCTTCGCCAAGGGTGGTAAAATCAGCCGCAAAGAAATAAAGGAAACATCAATTGAAGCAAACTGTGGCTGGCCCGCAGTAAAATCGGCTAATTTACTGTAACGGAAGTTGGTTTGTTCCATGACCACGACTCGGGGGTCTTCTCGTAATTGCCAAACTAACTGGTTAGTCCCAACATCAAGGGCGTAGCTGCGCTTAGCACCGTTTTGCAACATCACGTCGGTAAAACCGCCCGTGGACGAACCAATATCGAGTACAACTTTATCAGCGACGCTAATATGAAAAACTTTGAGTGCCTTAGCCAACTTCAATCCACCACGACTGACGTAAGGCATCTTATGACCCTTCATGTGTAAAGTGGTTGTTACCGGAATCTTTTCACCTGGCTTATCCAACCGCTCGTTATTCTTACCTAAAATTTCGCCGGCCATGACCGCCCGTTTGGCTTGCTCCCGTGATTCGAAAAGTCCTTGTTTGACCAGCAGTACATCAACTCGTTGTTTTTCAACCATTAGTGTTTTTCCTCCACGCTATCCCTAACCTTGAAGTACGCTAAAAACTGGGTAAACCCATCAAATGAATGCCCAGTCATATTGGCTAACAGTTGTTGCGTTTGATGAGCTGCTTCTAACGTTGCGACTAGCTGCTCCTTCGCCCCTGACAAACCGAGCAACCCAGGATATGTATTCTTATGCTCACCAGCATCCTTATGGGTAGCCTTCCCAAGTTGGGCAGCACTGGCGGTGACATCCAAGATATCATCATAAATTTGAAAGGCAAGGCCATATTGCTCCCCAAAGCGCGCCAGCTGATCCATTACCGGTTGCGGTTGACGAGTTAGAATTCCGCCAGCCTTAACCGCATACTGAATTAATGCACCAGTCTTTTGCCGGTGCAGATAGCGAAGTGCAGGGAGATCTAGTGTCTTATTCTCGCCTAAAATATCACGTGCCTGTCCTGCAACCATTCCACTAGGTCCCGCTGCTAATGACAGCTGACGGGTTAGTTCCGTCCGGACTACACTGGGCAATCCACTATCACTGACCCATTGAAAAGCCAGTGTGAGAAGGCCATCTCCAGCCAAGGTTGCCATTCCTGCACCAAACTTGACATGGTTGGTGGCCTTCCCACGACGTAATTTATCGTTGTCCATCGCTGGCAGGTCATCATGGATCAGTGAATACGTATGGAGCAATTCCAGTGCGCAAGCTGCTCTTAGACAGTCAGTGGTAATCACCCCACCAGTCATTTCCACAACCGCGAGGGTTAGCGCTGGCCGCAGTCGCTTGCCACCAGCCATTAAGGAATAATTCATTGCTGAGAAGAGAGTTGACTCATCAACATCGGCATGGAGGTGGTGAGCCAGGTAATCATTAATTACAGCTTGGTATTGCGCAACGCTTTTTACCATAATGCAACATCCCTTCAATCAACGACTAAAATAAGTCCGACATATTAGCGTCGGTCGTATCCTTGCTACCATTGAATTTGCCAAAAGAAGTCTGATCATCTTGGGCAATTTCCTTTTCCTGCCCCTGTTCATCAATCACCTTGGCAAGTGTCTTTTCTGCGCCAGATAACTGCTTTTGCAAGCTATTGACCAACTTCATGCCGTCTTTAAACTGGTTGATCGATTCTTCTAGAGGAACATTTCCCTGCTCCAGGTTGTTGACGATTGTCTGAAGGTCTTCCATCTGTTTTTCAAAGGTTTGTGATTTACTGCTTTTCCGTGTTGCCATCGTGATTCTCCTTTGTTTGCTTAATTTCTGCTGCCGCCTGCCCATTGTAAAAGTTCAGCGTTACCCGTTGACCGACGCTTAGCTGATCAACACCATTCACAATGTGCTTGTCAGTACTAATGAAACTATAACCGCGCTTCATGACCTGGTACGGGTCCAGGCTGCTTAACTCGCGATGTAACCCCTTCAATACTTGCTGTTGGTGAACCAACTTATTTTTTTCGGCAGTTATTAACCGTTGTTTGGTATTAGTTAACTGGTTAGTTAAGTTGGCCATGGACGATTGTGGATTGTACTGCAACAATCGGCTCGACAGTGCTTGAACGGCCTGTTGTCGATTACTCAGTTGAAGGCGGAAAGATTGCTGCAAACTGGCTGTTAAGTTGTCCAGGTTCTGGAGGTAAGTTTCGTACAATCGCTCAGGCTGTTTAAAAATGTAACTATCCGCCAGCGTGGTTAATTGCTGCTGCTTAGCCTGAAGGCACTTACCAAATGCGCTAGTCAACCGGGATTGCAGCTCCGCAACCCGGCTTATCAAGTCTGTCAACTGGGGGGTTGCCATTTCAGCCGCTGCAGTCGGCGTTGCCGCCCGTAAGTCGGCTGCCAGATCGGCAATCGTCGTATCCGTTTCGTGCCCAACCGAGGAAATCACCGGGATTTTACTAGCGGCAATCGCTCGACCAACTTTTTCCTCGTTAAACGGCCACAAATCTTCTAGGGAGCCGCCTCCGCGGCCAATAATAATGTCATCGAACCCGCCTAAGTCGTTAATCTGCTCAATTCGTGCGACTAATTGATCGGCTGCCTGGTCACCCTGCACGGCTGCAGGAAAGAGAACAATCTGGACCTGTGGATCACGTCGACCAGCAGTATTAATAATATCGTGAATGACTGCCCCACTCCGGCTCGTAATCACGGCAATCTTTTGTGGAAGAACCGGCAGTTTCTTTTTGGGCCGGCTAAAAAGCCCCTCCTTGGAGAGTTTTTCAGCCATTTGCTTAAACCGGACGTACAAGTCGCCAATGCCAGCCGGCTCCATTGTGTCAGCGTAAAACTGGTATTCACCGTTTCGCTGGTAAACGTCAACCCGTCCCGATAGCTGGACTTCCATCCCGTCAGTCGGGGTAAAGCGAACTCGTCTAAACTTGCTGGCAAACATCACCACGTGCAGGACTGCCTGGTCGTCTTTAATACTAAAGTACTGGTGAGTTGGTCGCTGATGAAAGTTAGTTAACTGTCCCTTGACGTAAACTCGTTGTAAATAAGGATCCGCGGAAAACTTCCGTGCAACATAGGAAGTCAGCTGACTCACCGTTAAATAACTATGATTACTATTCATGCTGCCACTCCGTTAGGTCTACTGTTTGTGCTTCCATTACTGCTACCGTCAGTGGACCGACACCTCCAGGCACTGGGGTGATCGCCCCCGCTACCTGTCTGGCACTAGCAAAGTCAACATCGCCAACAAGCTTCCCATCAGCCAGGCGATTGATCCCGACGTCGATGACGACACTGCCCTTTTTAATTTCGTTACCAGTAATCCAACGTGGTTTGCCAGCTGCAACCACCACAATATCGGCCTGACGGAGACGGTTAACTAAATTGGGTGTTTTTCGTCCACACATCGTCACTGTTGCATCACGGTTAATTAAAAGCGACTGGAGGGGTCGACCGACCAGGATGCTACGACCCACAATAACAACGTCAGCTCCTGCTAGTGGAACGTGGTAGTGGTCCAAAACCATTAAAATACCGCGCGGGGTACAGGAAACTGGATAGTGGCCAGGGAAATTATTATAAAGTCTCCCCACGTTGACAGGGTTAAATCCATCCACGTCTTTTTCAGGAGAAATGTGACTCACTAAGGCCATATTGTCAATATGTTCCGGCAATGGCTCCTGCACCATGATTGCATTAACCGTCTGGTCCTTGTTTAAACGCTCAATTTCTGCTGTTAACTCTTCCTGGGTCACTTCGACCGGGTAACGTAATAACTGGCAGCCAATTCCCAGCGCTTTGGCCTTTTTTTGCTTTGTCCTGGTATAAATTTTACTGGCGGGGTCATCACCAACCAGGATCACCGCCATCTTAGGGACAATTCCCCGCTGTTTGAGCCAGTCAACCCGCTGTTTCGTTTGCTGATTTATTTCTTTGGCATAAGCACGGCCATCAATGATTGTTGCCATTTGACCGACCCCTTTCATTTAAGTCAACATGTATTTTAACACAGGCACGGAGGCCACCGGATAATCTAAATAGTCTCTTCCACCAAATGAGGTAAAACACCAAGAAACCTCCAGCGTTCAACCCGTCAGAACGTTGGAGGTCATTAATATCTAATTCTTATTGGGAAACAACTTTTTTAGTCAGCGAAGTTAGACAGCAGCCCATTGATAAACTTCCGTGAACGGTCATCGGAAAATGCCTTGGCCAATTGCAGTGCCTCGTCAATAGCGACTGCTTGTGGCATTCCGTCTTCATACTGCAACTCATAAAGGGCCAGCCGTAAGATAATCAAATCCGGCTTAGCCAGTCGCTGAAGGGTCCACCCCGCTGCCAGGTGCGCACTAATTTGTTGATCCAGTTCTTCTTGATGATCAATAACACCGCTCACCAGTGAATCCAAGAAAGCAGGTGCCTGCTCATCATCATTGAGCTTAATCAGGCTTCGGTAGATCGTTTCCCGATCAGCATCTGGTTCGCTTGCTAGAGCAAACAGGGTTTGAAAGGCGACTTCCCGCATTTTATGTCTTGTCAGTTTCAAAATTACTCTTCCTCGTCACTTTTTTCTTCTTGGCTGTGAAGACCAAAAATGTCGTTTTGGTCAATAGATTGTTCCTTTTCATCAGCAACAAGTCCTTGAATCCGGACATTAACCTCAGTTGGCGTCAAGCCCGTCATCACTGTTACCTGCTGCTTGACTTTATTCTGGATTTCAGCGGCAATCTTTGGTACTGAAACACCATATTGCACGTAAACATCTACGTCAATCCCCAGCTCGTCATCGTTGCTGGATAACTTAACGCCACGCCGGTCTAGCTGACGACCAAACAGCTCACCAACACCGCTTGCTAGCGACCCATGCATCTTAGCGACACCATCGACTTCGTTTGCCGCAATTCCAGCGATGATCTCTAAAACTTGTGGTGACATTTGAATCGTTCCTAGTGACTGGTCGTCGCTATTTAACACAATGTTTGTCTCTTTTGCCATCGTTAATCCTCCAGTTCGCACAATTTGAATACTAACCCTCATTTTGCACTATCTCGCAAAAAAATGCAATTCTCGCCGGCGTTATTTGGCATCAATTATGACCAAATCAGTATCAGCCGTCGTCAAACGCTGTGCGCCATCTTTGGTAATTAACAGGTCGTCTTCAATTCTGACACCACCAACTGATGGAACGTAAATCCCTGGTTCAACCGTAATAACCTGGTTAGAATCAATCACAACGTCGCCACGACCAGGACCATAAGACAGCGGCAACTCATGAATTGATAAACCGATGCCGTGTCCCATCCCGTGCTGAAATTCTTTTTCATAACCAGCATCATTGATCAGCGAACGGCCAGCGCGATCAAGAAGATCACCATGGATGCCCGGCTTAGCGGCAGCAATCACCTTTTGGCGAGCTTGGTTAACCAGCTGGTAGACTTGCCGCATCTGCTCACCGGGTTCGCCAATGGCAAATGTCCGCGTCATGTCAGCGGTGTATCCATCAACATAGTAACCAAAGTCAACGGTCACCATGTCGCCCGCTTGCAGCCGCCGGTCAGTAACAGTGGCGTGCGGCTTGGCAGAATTTTCACCGCTAGCAACGATCGTGTCAAACGATGCTTTTTGCGCACCATGGTTCTTCATCCAATAGTCTAACTCGACAGCTACTTGCCGCTCACTCATTCCCGGGTGAACGATCGCTAACAGGTGCTGATAGCCAGCTGACTGCAGGTCGGCTGCTTTTCGGAGAGCCGCGATTTCAGTGGGATCCTTCACAGTCCGCAGTGATTCTACCATTCCCGCGCAAGGGACGATATCGGCTTCCATCAGGTCATTGAGAATGTCATATACTTCAAAAGAAACAGTATTTTCAAAGCCCATGACATCGATCTTCATTCCCGCACAAAGCTTATTAACTGCACCGTAATAATCGCGGGTAATGACCCCGACCACTTCATCACTGTCAAAATCTTGCAGGGCCGTCGCGTAACGGTCATCGGTGACCATCACCGCCTTGTCTTTGGTAACCAGCAAGGCACCATCTCCTGCCATCAACGGAAAGCCCGTCAGGTAGAAAATGTTCTTGTCATTGGTTACCAGCAAGGCGTCGATATAGTAAGCATCAAATTGCTTTCGTAAGCGTTCAATTCGACTATTCTTCATGGTTGCTCCTTTCAGAGAAAACAGTAAAGTTTAATTTACTGGTCGTTGCTTAACAGGTTGCGGGTAAAAGAAAAAGCCGTAAGCCCAGAAGACGTGGTCTAGGCATTACAGCTTTTCCTTGTTGGCAATTAAGCTTCAACCGGGTAAACAGATACCTGACGGTTGTGACGGTCCATCCGTTCAAACTTAACAACACCATCAATCTTAGCAAACAGCGTGTCATCACCGCCGCGGCCGACATTTTCACCTGGGTGAATGTGAGTACCACGTTGACGGTAAATGATGGAGCCGGCAGTAACTACTGAACCATCAGCAGCCTTAGTCCCCAGACGACGACCGGCAGTTTTACGGCCGTTGGCAGTGGAACCGCCCCCCTTGTGGTGAGAGAAGAATTGTAAATCCATAATCATAGTTGTTCACCTCCACAAAACAAATTAATTAAACATTTTTACTTCAAGGTACTGCCCATATTGCTGCTGAATTGATAACAACCCATCTAGCAACGTTTGGCAGATAATTTGCGAATCATGATCCGAGCCAATCTCTGTAACCCGGATAAAGCCACCCTGTTCATCGTCTGACTCTTCGTGCGGCTTGACATGGGCAACACTACTGAGAGCATTAACACACGTCGCCACTACCGCAGAAACTGCAGCACAAACAATATCGTGCCCATAGTCACCAGAATCAGCATGGCCAGTAAGTTCAATCATCACAAACTTACCATCCGCATTAACTTGAAAATGCGCCTTAATCATAATTAAGCGTTGATCTTGTTGATCGTTACCTTAGTGTATGGTTGACGGTGACCCTTCTTAGTGTGGGTGTGCTTCTTTGGCTTGTACTTGAAAGTTACAACCTTCTTTTCCTTGCCTTGCTTGTCAACCGTACCTTCAACGGAAGCACCGTCGACCAGTGGCTTACCAATCTTGGTATCGTCACCGCCTACGAAAACAACCTGATCAAAGGTAACAGAATCACCTTGCTTAGCGTCCAGCTTTTCAACGTAGATGGCCTTGCCTTCTTCTACCTTGTACTGCTTGCCGCCAGTAACAATAATTGCGTACATAATTTTGTGCACCTCCTTAGTATCTCAGACTCGCCGAACGAGTAGCAATTGCTTTATACTCGTTTATCGTGCGGTTGTAGTTGTTGGTTCACAAATACAACGCTAATATACTATCAGAAAGTTGAGTGGCAGTCAAT
Organism: [Lactobacillus] timonensis; assembly: GCF_900240275.1. GTDB lineage: Bacteria > Bacillota > Bacilli > Lactobacillales > Lactobacillaceae > Limosilactobacillus > Limosilactobacillus timonensis. The sequence continues at coordinate 71,125 of NZ_LT964761.1, forward strand.
GGACTAGCTTTTTTTAATTGATTATCTATTGACTTTTATTCTCGAAGATCATTATACTTATTAGGTCTGGAGCAGTAGCTCAGCTGGATAGAGCACTCGCCTTCTAAGCGAACGGTCGTGAGTTCGAATCTCACCTGCTTCATATGAAAATGCTAAAGGGACGGGAATCTTCCCGTCCCTTTTATTATGAATTGATAATTGCAAAACACTAGGCTTTTCGTTCATTTCCCAGGCGCTGTGAGTGCTTGCCCTTTGACAGACTCGTTGAAAAATACCACTGACCAGCAGCCGAGAGTGCCAGAATCAACACAATGACAAAAATCGGTAACATTTATCTCACACCTTTCAATGACTATACTTTTATGATAGCGACATTATAGTGTGACAACAATGCTCACTGAAGTGAAAAACCGTTTCTTTACAAAAAGTTTACAATTTCATCAATTGTTGGCAAGTTGTACTAATTTCTGCGGGTGTCAATTGCCAGTCAACGAGACCCATTTTCAAAAACAAGTGCCAGGCATGGCGAAACGACTCCTGCTGGTGACTAAATTGAACATTGCCAAGCAAGCGGATAACCGCCAGATATTCCTTATTCTTATCTGTCACCTTGGCGGCTACCTTGGCATCACTAAGCCGTTGCCAGTCATCATCGCTTAACACAACCAAGTGAGTCCACTGCCGCTTAGCGCTCCACAGCAAAAAGAGGTTCAAGGTCTGACAGTAGTTCATCAACAGTTGCGAACGGTCAATAGCTGACTGCTCTTTCACCGGCTGATTGATCTTTGCAAACCAATCATCCACCATTGCCGTCTTCGAAAACGCAACAAGCAAACTGGTCATCGTGTTATCAAGACGGCCATCAGCACCCAACGGAGCAACCTCATCGCTTAAGTTGTCCATTACCTGCCAATCGTGAGCTATCACCTGCTGTAATAAGGAGGTAAGGTTAATCTTGATCATCAGCTTCCTCCTCCCGACTGCTGGTTAATTGCCCATCGGTTGGCCGTTCATCAGTCACACTCTGCAAAATCAACGGTAGTGACCGTACTGCCACATCGTCGCGGTTTGCCAGGTACCATTCCCGCAATAGCGGATAATGAATTAACAAGTCAAACAACGAAACCTGGTCATCTGGATCAGTGACGTTGTAGAACCATTCATGGCTATAGCTTTCCTGATCGTAGAAAATTCGCAATTGAATGCCAGCATCCAGTTTCAATAATGCACCGTTCTTATGAGGCAGGGTAAAGAGCATGTACTGGCTGTCGGCAGTCGAAACGAAGAGTTTATCGATCATCGTAAGATCCATCGTCGGCTTGGCGAGACGAACGTTGTAAGCATTAGTTGGATTTAAAATGCCCAGATCAATCTTGAACCCTAGCTGGGTCTTCAAGAGGTTGGCAAAATCGACAAGTGGTTTCACCGCCTCCTGCAAGTCCAGGTCGCTAAAGTGTTGGAATTCGTTTTCAACAAAAAAGTCTACCAGTGCATGATTAGAGAAGCGTAACTGACGATTATCAAGATCGATGAAGAATAATGATTCTTGACTAGCCCCTTCGTTAAAGAAAGCCCCCTGGTGTTCATCGTCGAAAGCAAAGGCAAACGTCACTTGCTTTTCAAACGGGTGGATAGTCGCGGTTAACTGGTGGTCATGGTCTTCAAAAATCTCGAATCCTTCGATCTGGTGCAGCGTTAGCAAACGGTCCATCATTAACAAGAAGTAGTCTGCCACCTGATAATGTTGTGGTAATTGCACAAAGGCGTTAGTCAAATCCAGTGAGGATAACCGTTTCGTTGCTAGCAGCAATTTTTCGTCATCCGTGGTGCTGATTAATTCATCCACAAGCGAGGTGTATTGCTGGCCAAGTTCAAGTCCTTCCTTAATGGAATTACTCAGTGCTGCGACCTGGTTAATGGTGTTGGAGACAACCCGTTCATTACTGCTCATCGGATGTCACCTGCTTTCCATCAGTCAAAGTACTTAAGTGCTTCAGGTAATCTGCGTACAACTTGCGGTTAGCCAGCTCGAATTCTTCAAAACCGCCAAAAGTATCCGTAATACTCTTCATCTCATAACTCAGAATCGTATTTTCCTTGGACAGTTCGAGGACCGTCTTTTCGTTTTCCTTAATCTTTTCGGCCGCGTTTTCCGCTTGCTTGGCCTCATCTTCAACTTGGCCCAGCTGATCAACTAATTCCTGACGGCTTTCCTTCGCCTTACTTGACTCAAAAAGCCCACCATGAGAATTAGCGTCACGCAGCTGCTCTTGCAGGCGATTGCGCTTTTGCTCGCGTTCCCTAGAATGGTCCAGCAAATCCTGCAAACGGTCATTTTCGTTGGACAATTCATCAATGCGGACACTGTTATAACGTTTCCCGCTTTGCTGCAATTCAAACGCCCGTGACAGTTTCTTGTATTCGTCCTGGTTAAAAACAAAACGCAGGTTTAAAACATCTAGTTCACCAAATTGACGCCGGTCCCACCAATTACCAAAGTAGATGCGGAAGTGCCCAGTTTGATATTCTTCGTAATAGAAGAACGGGTAAGCATGCCCTAAGTAGTCGATCAGGTTTGCGCTGAGATAAGTGCTCAGTTGGTCAGCCAAGTCGTCAACCAAGTTCATCACGTCCTGGTTGTTCGGTTGCTGCTCCCGGTGCTCAATTTCTGCTGCATAGCGGCGGTTATCAAGTAACTGAAATACCCGACGATCATTATGACTCTCAATGGATTCTTTAATTCCCTGTAAATATTCTATTTTGGATGAAATCTGACGGTTGATTACTTGACTAATGTCTTGTGCGCCGCGTGACAACTCCTCTTTTGACATTGCAATCTCTCCTCGCAATTTAGTCATTTCTTTAATATTTTATCAAATTATTTTGTGACTGGATAACAAGAACAAGGAACGTTTAGCTTTTTTAATAACTTGTCTCAGAATTTGCTTTTTACCAACTTAGCGGTATAATTAAATCGTTGAATGTAACACATTTGTGTGTTATTCAACGTGTGAGTTTCGAAAAGAGGCGAACTAGTAATGGCACGTAAATTAAGCAAGCAAGAACGTAAGGAAATGGCTCGTAAGGCCATGGAAAAGCGTGGTAGCAAGAAGCCAGATGGCTCAGGCTTTGCAAAGATTGCCGCTGACGCCCGGAAACTTTCAGAATAATGATTTGTGAACTTAAACCATTAAAAAGAGTCCCTTGGTAGGGCTCTTTTTTTGTTGGAAAAATAAATCCCGAGTTGCCACTGATTGGTAACTCGGGGTATTTTATTTGTGCTCTAGTACAATGCCGCCTCATCAACTGTGACAAGCGGTTAAGACTTTGTTAGTACTGCGACATGTATTTCGTCCGTTCCCAGTCAGATACCTGTTGGCGGTAAGTATCGTACTCACGAGTCTTGGCCTCATAGAAACTAGCAAAGAGATGTTCACCGAGGGCGTCACGAACCACCGCATCGGTCTTTAAGTCCTTCAGCGCGTTGTGGAGAGTGTCTGGCAGGTTGTCAATTCCCTTTTCCAAACGTTCTTCTTCGCTCATTTGGTAAATGTTTTCATCAACGCTTGGCATTGGCGTCAGCTTGTTTTTCAGCCCATCAAGGCCAGCTGCCAGGATCGTCGCCGTTGCTAGGTACGGGTTAGCCGACGGATCAACCGACCGTAATTCTAGCCGGGTTCCCATTCCCCGATCACTCGGAATCCGTACCAGCGGTGACCTGTTAGAGGCTGACCAAGCAACGTAAACCGGGGCCTCGTATCCCGGAACCAGCCGTTTATAAGAGTTCACAGTCGGGTCGCAAATGGCCGTCAAACTGCGGACATGTTTCAGCAGCCCCGCCAGGAAGTGGTAAGCAGTCGCTGATAGCTGCATCTTATCGTTAGCGTCGTAAAAGGCGTTCTTTCCTTGTTGGTCAAAGAGGGACATGTTCATGTGCATCCCCGAGCCATTGATACCGGATAACGGCTTTGGCATGAAGGTCGCATGAAGGCCGTGCTGTTTAGCAATTGTCTTGACAACAAACTTGAAAGTTTGGATATTGTCAGCCGCTTCCAGAGCATCCGCGTACTTAAAGTCAATTTCGTGTTGTCCAGGCGCAACTTCGTGGTGGCTCGCTTCCACGCTAAAGCCCATCTTTTCCAAGATCAGGACAATGTCGCGGCGGCAGTCTTCACCACTATCGGCTGGTTCCATATCGAAATAGCTTTCCTGGTCGTTGACGTTAAAGGTTGGTTCCCCATGTTCATCAGTCTTAAACAGGAAAAATTCTGGTTCTGGACCGATGTTAAAGCTAGTAAATCCAGCATCAGTCATCTTCTTAATTTGCTGCTTGAGAACGTTTCGCGGGTCACCAGCGAAAGGCGTCCCATCAGTTTTATGCACACTGCAAATCACCCGTGCGACTTTACCGTGTTCCGCTCCCCACGGAAAGACCAGCCAGGTCGAGTTATCAGGATAGAGGTACATATCACTTTCCTCAATCCGGACAAAGCCATCGATGGAAGAACCATCAAACATGATCTTGTTTTCTAGTAACTTATCGAGTTGGCTTACCGGGATATCAACGCTCTTCATCGTTCCCAGCAAGTCAGAAAACATTAACCGGAGAAAATGTACGTTTTCATCCTTAACCAACTGGTGAACTTCACTCTTGGTATATACGTGTTTTGACATTATTGAACCTTCCCTTCGCAGCACTGTTCAACATCATACGAAATAAGACACTTTTTGACCAACAAGTTCCTAGTTCAAGTCTAATGATCAACCTCTTTGGCTGGAATGCTTGAACCATTCACTGCTATTGAGGTTAGCAACATCGTTTTTAAAAGTCAATTGGTGCAGGCAGGTTTGTCAACAATATAGGACGCAAGCGGTTGCAAGTTTACTTTGTTAACCACTCACGGGCAAAATCTTCGATATCTTCAAAACTATCTTTACCACTAACCAGGTCAAACCAATGAACGGTTAACTTATTGCGAAACCACGTGAGCTGTCGTTTGGCATAGTGACGTGAGTCTAACTTAACCTGGTTAATTGCAGCCGATAAATCATATTCCCCACGAAAATAAGGGAAAAGCTCACGATAGCCAATCCCCTTCCCTGATTGGAAGTCCTCTCCCCCCGCATCATAAAGCCACCGTGCCTCGTCAACGAGACCAGCAGCAACCATCTGGTCAACCCGTTGATTGATTCGTTGGTATAGTACCTGACGGTCGGTATTAAGGCCAATCAGCAAAAAGTCAGCAATGGACTGACGCGCGGGCTGCTGCGAAAAAAGCTGACCAGTGGTCTGAATAACCTCTAGCGCGCGGATGACTCGCCGTACATTATTAACAGGGATCTGCTGAGCGGCGACCGGGTCTTTTTGTGCCAATTGCTGCCATACTGCCTGCTTTCCCGCTTGCTGCACGACTTCTTCCCAGTACTGGCGCAACTTGGCAGATTGTTCACTAAAGTGGTCACCACCAAGTGCGAGGTTGTTAACGAGGGCCGAAATATAAAAACCAGTCCCGCCGACTACTAGCGGCAGATGATTGCGCTGCACTATTTCATTAACCTGTTCTCCCGCTAAGGACTGAAAGTCGGCTGCCGAAAAACGTTGGTCAACGTCGCGAATATTAATCAAGTGGTGGGAAATCCCCGCCTGCTCTTCGGGAGTCACCTTAGCAGTCCCGATGTCGAGGTGCCGGTACACCTGCATGGAGTCTCCTGAGATCACTTCACCATTCAGTTTTTTTGCCAGCCTAATGGATAGCGCTGTTTTGCCAACCGCTGTTGGTCCCACAATTGCAATCACTTTTTTCATCGTATCACCAGCTCGTTAAAAGATTTGACCGTCAACATTGTAAAATCAATCATTATCTATCATAATATAGGTAAGACCAAAGGAGGTTATATTTATGGGTAAATTTGCAAAGGGATTTTTCCTGGGGACGTTTGCCACGCTGACCGCTGTCGCTAGTGGTGTATTTGCCTTCCACCAAAACGTTATTAAACCCGTTGAAGAACAAGAGGAACGCTTTGACGAAAACCGGCGGGCAGCCATCCGTAAAGGCCGGTCAGCTCACCAGGGCTAACCCCCAAACTAACACAATAACAAGGAGCCTTTCCACGCTTTTGTGGCAAGGTCAGCTAAACACAAAAGATCTCTAGTATTCGAGAATGCCGAACGCTAGAGATCTTTGTTTTTTACCAAGCGAATTAGTCCGCGTACTTATCTTTCTTGGTCTTTCCATGCCAGTTCAGGTACCCACCATTCAAGATGTAAAGTTTCTTAAAACCTTTCTTGGAAAGAAACTTCGCTGCCTGGGCAGAAACAGAAGTCCCGGCATCGTAGAGGTATACCGGCAAGTCGGGCCGAATTTCACCATACTGCTGGCGCAAGAAAGCATAAGGCAAGCTCCGTGCCCCCAGAATGTGCCCCTTCTTAAAGTCGGCACCTGACCGCACGTCGATAACTTGGGCCTTGCGCATCCCAGCTTGAAATTTCTCTTCATCAAGTACCGTTGCGTAGTGGTGCATCCGGTAACGGTTAACCGCCCAGGTCACAGCCCAGACAATGGCAAAAGCGATGATAACCCAACAAATATTCGTAATAACACTAGTGACTGATCCTAAAACCAATGTCTCTCTCCTCCGTCTTGCTTAAATAAACTTTCTTGCTAACGATGCTGCGCCAATAACCCCCGCATCATTACCCAACTTTGCTAACTTCAGCTGGGTAGAAGTACGAACGGTTGGGAAGGCGTACTTCAAAAACGACTTCTTTACCCGTTCTAGCAGGAATTCACCCGCGGCTGAAACCCCACCACCGATGACCAGGTACTGGGGGTTCAAAATATTGGAGACGTTAGCACAAGCAATACCCAGGTAGCGGCAAACATCATCCACGACCATATTGGCCAAGTAGTCATGTTCCTTCGCCAGGTCAAACACGGCCTTAGCAGTTACTTGGTCACCGTTATCAATCATGGCCTTCAATTGACTATCGCCCTCGTATTGTTCAGCCTTATCTTCAGCAACGTGGACAATTCCGGTGGCAGAAGCGTACTGCTCTAAGCAGCCGTGATTGCCACACGTGCACAAGTAGCCGCTTGGTTCAACGTTGATGTGGCCAATTTCACCACCAGCACCACCGAAGCCGTGAACCATTTCTCCGTTAGTGATGACACCACCACCAACACCGGTGCCCAGCGTGATAAAGGCAACGTCATCCCCTTCATCGCCGGCACCCTTCCATTGTTCACCAAGCGCCGCCACGTTGGCGTCATTATCCAATGAGAACGGCAGGCCCGTTCCTTTTTCGATTTGTTCTTTTACCGGTTGGAGAACTTTCCAGCCAAGGTTGTAGGCGCCAATAACGGTGCCCTTCTCGCGGTCAACCGTTCCTGGGGTGCCCATGCCGATACCAATGAAGTCTTCCCGGCTCATCTTGTAGAGGTCAATATGGTGGTTGATCGACTCGATAATGTCCGGCACAATATGCGATCCGTCATCCAAAACGTTGGTGCGTACCGACCACTTTTGTTGAATTTCACCCTCAGCTGTGAGAATGGCAAACTTAATAGTTGTCCCACCAAGGTCAACTCCGATTAACTTTTTGCCCATAATTCAAATTACCCCTTCTGTGCTTTTTTTCTATCGGCTACTTCCTGCCGGTGGTGTTCCGCCCGCAAAACAATCTTTGCTTGGAGGTAGGTCTGCTGATCAATTACTCCTGCTTGCGCCAAGTGATCAAGCTCTAACGCAGCTAACTCAATATCATATAAGCGTCGGCCAACGTAGATGTATACATCGAATTTCTTCAATAACTGTAAAACATCATAATAGGTCCGCAAATGCTGATTATTATCGATCATTATCGCAACCCCATTTCAGCAGTTAAGCCAATGATTATAACTAATATAATGCCACTGAGAAAACGCTTAATCAAGCCTATTTTCCCAACTTGCGGTGCACCAATCACAGATGACGTTAAAAAGCCGGCCAGCAGTCCACCGGCGTGCCCTGCCAAATCAACACCAGGCATAAAAACGTCAGCAATTAAATTAAAAACAACTAGGACAATAAACTGGCGACTAACCGCGCGCAATGCGGCATTCTCGTGAAAAACGATGCCCAACATGATAAAGGCACCGAACAGGCCAAAAATTCCGGTGCTGGCTCCAGCGCCAACTTCGTTTGGTGAGCTTGCTACGCTCAACAGGTTGCCATAAATGGTACTGATAAGAAAAATCACGGCGACCCGCCAGTGACCAAACAAGACCTCGTCATAAAAGCCAATGAAGTACAACGTCAGACAGTTAATCAGCAGGTGGCTAAAACCAATATGCAAGAATCCCGCTGTCAGCAGCCGCCAGTACTGCCCAGCACGGACTAGTGCACCGTTGTTGGCGCCAAATGACAATAACACTCCCGTGCTAGTCGAACCGCCCGCTAACGTCATCAGGATAAAGACCAAGATGCAGGCAACGATGATGACTGTCGTCACCGGTGCTTTTCGCCAGGAGAAGTTCACTGACCATCACCAACCATCAAAACGCGGCCCACTCGCTGATCATGGGGCTGACTTTCCCACTCATCTTCATCGGCCATTTGTGGTCGCAACGCCAGCGAAACCGTGGATTGGTGAAACTTGGCTAAACAGGTGTCGTAAAAGCCACCGCCAAAGCCCAACCGTTTACCTGACCTGGTGAAAGCAACGCCAGGAACAACCATCAAGTCGATCTGATCAAGGCTGACTACTTCATCGTCAACCGGTTCGAGCACACCAAAGGCACTTTGTTGGAACTGTGTTTGCTCCGTCAGCCGGACCAATTCCATCTGCCGCTTGCCAGTGACGCGGGGGACGACAACCTCTTTGCCCTTATGCTGTGCATGAATAATCAGCGGCTGAGTGTCAAGCTCAAAAGACATGCTTAAGGTAGTCGCAATGATCTTCGCACTCGTCCATTCTGGCAAAATATAGAGCTGTTCACGGAGTGAGGCTTCCTGTTTTTTCTTGGTTTGCAGGTCCATTTGCCGCAAACGAGAAATAAAGGCCTGCCGTAATTCCTTTTTCGAATATGTCATTTCTGCTTACTCCTCCATTGTTAACAGACAAAAGAAGCCGCTTAGCAATTCCAACGAATTGCCAAACGGCTCTGTGGTTGTCCCCAACCGTTTTTTACCAATTACTTGGTTTCGCGGTGCAGGGTAACCTTACGCTCACGTGGGCAGTACTTGTTCAGTTCGAGCCGGTCAGGATTGTGACGACGGTTCTTGCTGGTTAAGTAAGTCCGTTCGTGGCATGAAGTGCACTCTAGAGTAATGTTCACACGCATGGTTGCAACCTCCAAACTTTCATAAATTGATAATGCTTTTCGAAAAGCTAGCCTGTTTACTATATCATCATCAGCCAGCTTTGACAAGTGACGGCTTATTCATACTTCTTTGGACTCTGGACCGTCTTCCAGTAAGCCTCAAAGATCTGCTGCGCCATGTTGATGTTGGCCCCACCGTTTTCGTTGGTAACATCAGGAATAGCCAGGGCCACCACTACTTGCGGGTCGTTTGACGGCGAGTAACCAGCGAAACTAATCGTGCTGGTTGGCGTCTTCTTGTAGAAGGTTTCGGCCGTCCCGGTCTTCCCGGAAATCGACGGCTTGGCATCGCTCAGCTTCTTGGCAGTCACGTAAGGGCTGCTCCCGTGGGTAACGAGGTAGAGTCCCTGGTGGATCACATCAAAGTCTTCCTTGCTTGCCGGAATGACCTGTTGAACCTGCGGACTAGCCGTGTATTCAACCTTGCCTAGTTGACCGTTCTTGTTGGTTCCGCGAATTTGCTGCACAACGTAAGGCCTCATCCGGTATCCGCCATTGGCAATCGTTGACATGTATTGTGCCAACTGGATAACCGTATAGGCGTCGTAGTTCCCGTACGACAAGTCAAGTGCTGACCCGATGTGGGACTGGGTGGATGGACCCTTGACCCCACTGACTTCTCCTGGCAGGTCAATGCCCGTCTTCTGCCCCAAGCCAAACATGTTGAAGTAATACCGCAATTTCGTAAAGGCCTTAGTGGACATTGTCAGTGCCTCACCTGGGGAGTACTTGAAACCGGCTTCCTTCATCGCCAGTTGCATCATGTACGAGTTTGACGAGACTTCCAGTGCGACCGGGGCACTAACCGCCATCGACGCACTCCCGGACTTGTTAAACCAGGAAGCCTTCACACTAGTACCAGCCAAGCGGATTGGCTGGTCAGTTAGGGTGTTGTTCGTTGGTGTAATGACCCCGCTCATGAGACCTCCCATGATAGTGGCACCCTTGACCACTGACCCCATAACGATTGGGTGGTTAATTGCCCCGATCTGGTCAGTGGTAATTTTCCCCGTATCCGGGTTACGATCAATTCCAGCCATAGCCAGGATAGCCCCGGTATGCGGGTTCATAACAACGGCATAACATCCAGTTGAATAACTAATCCCAGCCGACGAATAGTTCTTTTCGATGATGCTTTGGACCTGCTTTTGTAACTCAGCATTAATCGACAGCACCAGGTTGGACCCTTTCTTACCGGCATATTTGGTAACTTCCTTCGTCACATCACCGCCAGAAGTGGTTACTTCCGTTTGCGACTTGGAACCTGCCAGTGTGGCCTGGTATTCCTTTTCCAGGTAAGAACGACCCACAGAGTCATTCCGTGAGTAACCCTGGGATAACAGGCTATTTACCGAGTCGCTTGGCAAACCAGTTTTAGTGGTCGTCACCGTCCCGGTCAGCGATTGGATGTCCTTGCCTTGCGGGTAGTTCCGTGACCACGACTTCCCAATCTTTACTCCAGGCATCTCGTTGAGGTGCTCCCCAACGCGGGCCAGTTCGCGGGCCGAGACGTGGTTTTCCTTAATATACGTCGTCGACAGCGAGTAAGCACCACTCATCGCCGCGTAAATCTTTGCCTTATTTTTCTGGGCCGCGGTCAGTTTATAAACAGACGGGTGTTTTGCAAGATAGTCAAGCGCTGCATTATAGGTGGCGTCAGTATCAGTTGTGTTTTTCGGCACGTGGACGTGCTTTTCCACTTCTTTAAGGTTGTCTTGGTCAGCAAGATAGTAATCCATTTCATTCCGTTTGGTCAGCCGGTTATCAGGAACACTGACGTACTTGCCCAACCGGTTGGCAATTCGGTAAATGTCATCCGTGCTGACGTTTGGCCCCTTGGTATAGGTAATTGCCTGGTGGGCTTCATTGCCAACCAGGACTTTCCCCCGGGAATCGTAAATCATCCCTCGCTGAACGTTATTCGTTTGAATAGAGGTATCAGACCGTTTAACTTCTGCCTTATAAGCACCACTATTCAACACCTGCAAGTTAAAAAGTCTTGCTGCTAACAGCAACAAGAGGATTCCGACTGCCCACAGCAAAAAATTAAGCCGTGAACCGATAATTGACTTGTGCGTTTGCCGTTTGTGATCACCACGGGGCCCTTTTAGCCAGGCCTTGAACCGCTTCATGAAATCCACTTCACTAATTCTCCTTAGCCATAGTATTTACTATTGTACCAAAGTTAGAGTAGATCGTCACAAAATGACGCCCACTGACTAATTGATAATACGCTTGTCTGCTGCTCTTGAAAACTACTACCACTACAATTTAACGAAATTTAACCATAGATAGTTTATAATGGGCTGGTGAAACAACCAAAGGAGTGTCCCCCCGTGTTAAATCGAATTAAAAAACATCAACAGGCAATTACCCTCATCGCAGCGTTTTTCCTACCCGTCTTCATTATGGGTGGTTATTTTGCGACGCGTTCGATGGCGCCTTTCGGAAAAGGTACCATTTTGACTGTTGACCTGGGGCAGCAATACGTCGACTTTTTTGCCTACTTCCGGCGTGCCCTCCTTCACCACCCCACCAGTTTTTTCTATTCCTTTGCTAAGGGATTGGGTGGCGAGATGTGGGGAACAAACGCTTATTATCTCTGGAGTCCGCTCAACCTCGTCCTCCTCTTCTTTCCGGGACAGCACATTGCCAGTGGCATCTTGCTACTGACGCTGCTGAAATATGGCTGTGCTGGTTTAAGCATGGCCTGGTTCCTGCAAAAGCAACGCCTGCAATCTGGGCTACGGGCCGTCGCCTTTGCGGTATCTTACTCGTTGATGGGCTGGATGATCGCCAACCAGCTCAACCTGCTCTGGCTCGACGTTCTATTCCTTCTTCCGCCAATCATCAACGGGCTAATCAATATTCTCGATGGCAAGCAGCCTTGGCAATACCTGGCGTGGCTGACTTTCTGCCTCATTGATAACTACTACATGGCGTGGATGGTGGGCCTTTTTACCGTCTTATTTACCAGCTGGTACTTATTTAGCCGACCGCTACCGGGGAAAAAAGCGCTCAAACGCCTCACGACCTATATCGGGGTCTCCTGCTGGTGTGCGGCCAATGCCGCCGTCGTCATCATTCCAACCGTGATAACCTTATTATCCAGCAAGGGGACTTATACGGAAAATAAGTGGCGCCTGGTCTTTGAATATCAGCCGTGGAAACTGTTGGCCAAGTTTGTCCCGGGTTCGTTTACCTTTGGTCAAATGCCAACCGGGCAGGCCAATATTTATGTTGGTATGATTGCCACCCTCGGTGCACTGCTCTTTTTCACCGATCAACGGCAACGCTGGCAAAGTCGGCTGACTGCCTTGCTCATCTCCGCTTTCTTTGCGCTGTCCTTTTGCTGGCAGCCGCTTGATTTAATTTGGCACCTCGGCCAGTTTCCCGTTTGGTACCCGTCCCGTTTCTCCTACTTAGCTAGTTTTTGGATTATCTGGCTGGCAGCTCAAACACTTACTAGCGACTATCGTTTGCGGTGGCAGGACGCCTGCTGGTTGGCCTTGTTGTTAGCGGTAATTAACGGCTGGCTATTTACTCACCTGAAACAGGTCAACTACCTGAGCCGGACACAGCTAATCATGGGGATTGGTTTATTAGCCGCTAGTTTGTTATGGATGTCGCTTCCCCATCATGAATACCAATTAGTGGTCGATGGCATCATGCTGTTAATTGTCTGCCTGGACCTTGGTACTAATGCTTCACTCAGCCTCAACAACCTTTCCTATGTCCCGCAGTGGCAATTTGGTGAGTATACCAAGCAACTGGATAAGGCCGTTGCCAAATTACCGCAGGGTTCTCATGACTTTTACCGGGTGGGCAAGACCTTCCAGCGGACAAAAGACGACCCTTTCCAGGGCGGTTTCAATAGCGGTGACCACTTTGGCTCCACCCTCAAGCCGGCAACGCCGAATTTCATGGCAGCAATTGGCCAGCCAGAGGGAGATGGTTTTGTCACTTACAGTAACGGTACCCAGGTCACCGACGCCCTCTTAGACTTCCGTTACTTCATGAGTGCCCGCCATGGCGGACAACAAGACCAGGTTCAGATCCTGCCGCTAACCAGCAATCGTCCTGACTTGCGACAAATGACTAAGGTTGGTCGTAGCGGGTTGGTGGACATTTGGCAAAACAAGAAGGTCCTCCCGATTGCCTTTGCCGCAAACCGGCAAATCCTGCACCTGGTACAAACCACCGCCGACCCACTGATGTACCAGTCACAGCTCTTCCAGACCTTGGCAGGCAAGGCGGCCACCCCGCTATTTACCGTTCAAAACTTTAATTCTGTAACGTTTACTAACGTGCAGTCAGCCCACAAAATTACTGGAACTATTTTTCGCCGCTTGAACCCGCTGAAAGATGCCAGCATTACCCTCCACATTGTCCCCACAACGAACGACTCGTACTACTTGACTCTCGGTGATGAGCTCAAGGACAACGCGACAATTTACCTCAACGGCCACCGGCTCAGTCAGTACCCAAACTTTCGGAATACGGTTGTTACCAATGTTGCTTATCATGACCGTGGAAAACACATTCGGGTAACCATCAAACTCAAACACGCTGCTTTATGGTGTCAAAACGTCAGCCTTTACCGGCTCAGCCAACGTGCCTTTGATCATTCATTAACGCAGCTGCAAAAAAGCCCGCTCCACTTGACGCATGTCTCACCAGCCAAGATTACTGGGACGGTCAATATCAAGAATTCTCAGGATGTCCTGATGACCACCATTCCAAATGAGGCTGGCTGGCAGGTACAAGTGGATGGACAAACCGTTACCACTAAAGCGGCCGCGGGGATGTTTACTGCAGTGCCAATGACGGTTGGTCACCATCACGTCAGTTTCCGCTACCGCCCGCCATTCTTCACTCTGGCATTAGTAATCTCACTAATCAGCCTTACTGCCTGCTGGTGGCTAGCCAAGCACGACCAGAAAGATTAAAAAAGACCGGATGCGAAACGCTGGCTATAGTACCGCTTCGCATCCGGTTTTTAGGTTGTCAGGTTATTCAACCTTCAAAATTTTAACTTTCATTTTACCGCTCGGAATATCAATTTCAACGGTTTCACCGACCTTGTGACCGATCAGCCCCTTGGCCATTGGCGAATCGTTAGAAATCTTGCCGTTAAGCGGATCTGACTCAGATTCACCGACGATTTGATAGGCTTCTGGATCTTCGTCCGGCAGTTCTTGGAAGGTAATGGTCCGGCCCATCGTCACTTCGTCCTTGTCGACATCTTCGTTATCAATAATTACTGCATACTGCAGCATGTTTTGGATTTGAGAAATCCGCCCCTCGACAAATGCTTGCTCGTCCTTAGCAGATTCGTACTCAGAGTTTTCAGATAAATCCCCGTAACTCCGCGCAATTTTAATCCGTTTGATGACCTCTGGACGACGCTTTAGTTGAAGGTCTTCAAGCTCTTTTTCGAGCTTCTTTTTTCCCTCCGCCGTCATCGGAAAACTTTTTTCCTCAGCCATTGGTTAACACTCCTTCATAGTTAGTTCAACAGTTGCAACATTACCATTAACTTGTTAGAAAGTAAATAGCATTTAGTTATTCAGCTCACTGTGCCCCCGTTGAACCAGGATATCCTTAACTTTTGTAGATAAGAGATCAATGGCCACCTTATTTTGACCACCTTCCGGCACAATGATGTCGGCGTAGCGCTTCGTTGGTTCAACGAACTGATGGTACATCGGCTTCACTGTCTTCTTATACTGGGTAATAACCGAGTCTAGTGACCGACCGCGTTCCTGCATATCCCGCTGAATCCGCCGAATAATCCGAATATCGTCATCGGTATCAACATAAACCTTAATATCCATCAAATCGCGAAGCCGTTGGTCGTAGAGGATCAGAATCCCTTCGATAATGATGACGTCTTGTGGTTCAGTGTGAATGGTTTCGTGAGTCCGGTTAAATTCTGCATAGTTGTAAACCGGCATCTCGATCGACTTGCCATTCCGCAGGTCATGAAGCTGCTTATACATCAAATCGTTGTCAAAGGCGAGGGGGTGGTCGTAGTTAACCGCCTTCCGCTCGGCCATCGTCATGTCAGATTGGTCGTTGTAGTAGGTATCCTGGTTGATGATCATGATGGAATTACCGTGAAGACGGTCATAGATGGCCTTGGCCACGGTCGTCTTCCCGCTTCCGGAACCACCGGTAACCCCGATAATTACCGGACGCTTTTTATCGTTTGTCATTGTTATCCCTCTTCTTTATCGATGATGTGCGTAGTGCGTATTTTGAAGTCGCGAAACCAGCTGAGGGGTCGACATGGACCGCCGCAATACAAACCGTCCTGCTTTTACCCCGTCAGACTTATGGGTCTGCAAATAGTAGTCGAAAACCAGTGAACTCCTGATGAGCCCTTTTTTCTTCAGTTGTGCCGCAACCTGCTTATCGGTCGCACCGCGATCAATTACAACCTCAACACGCTGATGGTCATCCGCGTCAACGGGTCGCAGACTGCGGTTAAAAACCTGACGAACAGCCAAGGCCGCAATCACCATCACTATGACAATGATTATCACGATGCGGTTCTGTTTTCGCAACTGTGCGGGTGAAAAATGTTTTAATTTCACTACCGCACCTTGGCATTAAATTGACTGGTCAATCCACTTTCAACCTTTTCCATGGCCTGGTTGACCTGGTCTTCCTTAAGCGTCCCTTCGTTATCCTGGAAGGTTAGCGTGTAGGCCAGCGACTTCATCCCCTTTGGCAGGTGAAGCCCTTCGTAAACATCGAAAAGGTGCACTTTCTTCAAGAAGGCCCCGCCCTTTTGGTTAATCAGATCTACCACCTGCTGGTTCGTGATGTTATTTGGCAACAGCAAAGCAATATCACGAGTAATGGCCGGGTAACGACTGATGACGCGGTAGTGACGGTCCCGCTTCTTGGCGGCGAAGATCAAGTCTTCGTTTAATTCAAAGACATAAGTATCAGGAATCTTGTATGAAGCTGCCGTTGACGGGTGTACTTGTCCGACGTAGCCAATCAACTGGTCATCAACGTAGATGTCAGCTGTCCGCCCCGGGTGCATCCCCTCACGATCCTGGTTAGCAACGTAAGTGATTTTACCGGCCAGCGCCGCATTCTTCAGGTATTGCTCAACAATCCCCTTCATCGTAAAGAAGTCGACGGCCTTATCCTTTTGATGCCAGTTATTAGCTCGTAACTGTCCGCAAAGGGCACCCGCCAAGTGTGTTTCTTCCTTTGGCCGCGGATCGCCATTCAGGATAAAGACCCGTCCAGTTTCGTATAAGGCAACGTTAGCTACTTTACGGGCAGTGTTGTAGGCCACGTCGTTTAACAAACCACTGACAATACTCTCCCGGCCAGCCACGTGATCACTGCTCATCGGGTAAGAAAGCATCAGCGGTTCAACAGGCTTTTCAATGGTAAATTGCGTTGCCTTTTCCTTGGTCAACAGCGAATAACTAATCGCCTGGTTAAGACCTGCTGCCTGCATTACCTGCCGGCTAGCCGCTTCAAACCGTTGCTTGCTGTTTAACCCACCGCTATTCCGGGTCATCGTCGGCAAGGTTGCAGGAATCTTTTCGTAGCCGTAAAGACGGGCAATTTCTTCGTAAAGGTCTGCCGGAATACTAATGTCCCAGCGCCGTGCCGGCACGTCAACTTTCAGTTGGTCAGCTGAAAGTTGGGTGCTTGGGAAGTCGAGCCGGTCCATGATCGAAACAACTTCTGCCATCGTTAACTGCAGCCCGAGAACTTCGTTGGTTTTGGCAATAGAAATGGTAACCGGTGTGGCCGACGTGTCCGGCTCTTGACCCACCACGACACCAGTGGCCACCTTACCGCTTGCGAGTTGCTGTAACCAATAAGCCGCTTCGTTTAAGGCCGTCTGAACAGTTTCCGGATTGACGCCCCGTTCAAACCGCATTGATGCTTCACTGTGCAGATTAAGACGGTGGGCTTGCTTCCGGACCATGACCGGGTCAAAAATTGCTGATTCCAGAGCAACCGTTGTTGTTTGATCATCAACGGCCGTTTCCTGGCCACCCATCGTGCCGGCCAAAGCAATCGCGTGTTGCCCCGCCATCACCATAATATCAGTGGCCTTCAGTTCACGCTCTTGACCGTCAAGGGTAGTAAACTTCTCGCCATCTGCCGGGTGTTGGACACTAATATCGGTGCTTGGCAGCTTGTCGTAGTCGAAACTGTGCAGCGGTTGTCCATACTTGAGCATAATGTAATTGGTGATATCAACAACGTTGTTTACTGGCCGGACTCCTGCGTTCCACAGCTTAATCTGCAACCACAGCGGGCTGTCAGCAACCTTGACGTCTTTAATCACCCGCATCTCGTAGGCCGGAACCATATGTGAGTCATCAATTTTGACATTGACCAGGTCACTAGTCTGCTGGTCGTCATCTTCTTCGCAATCGTGGTTCGTAAAGTGCTTTTTAATGTTAAGGATGGCAGCCACGTCGTTCACGTTACCGTAGATGCTCAGCATGTCACCACGGTTAGGCGTCAAGTCAGTATCGATGATGAAATCGTCCATCCCCAGGTACGGGAAGACTGGTGCGCCGATTTTTGCATCATCTGGCAAGAACCAAATTCCTTCCTCGTAGTCCTTCGGCGCAACCTTGTCGGAAAAGCCGATTTCCTGAAGGGCACACAGCATGCCGTCAGACTTCTCACCACGGATCTTGCCACGCTTAATCTTCACGTTGCCGGCAATCCTTGCACCATGTAACGCCACAATGACCTTTTTGCCAGCCACAACGTTTGGCGCACCACAGACAATCTGGACGGTCTCGTCGGGACTAACTTGAACCTGACAAATGTGGAGGTGGTCAGAGTTCGGGTGTGGTTGAACATCTTCAACATAGCCGACCACCAGTTTCTTTAGCCCGTCGGCAGGTGAATAGGTCCCGTTCAGGTCAACCGACTGGAGCACAATTTTATTGGCCAGCTCGTTAGGATCAACCTTGTTTGCTTTTAAATCAAGATATTGGTCAAGCCAATTGTATGAAACTTTCATTTTAACCTATCCTTTCTCGTCAAACTGGGTCAAGAAACGCATATCATTCAAGTAGAAGTCACGAATATCAGTCACCCCGTACTTCAGCATGGCGAACCGGTCTGGCCCAAGACCAAAGGCAAAGCCACTGTACTTCTCTGGGTCAACGCCGGACATCTTCAAAACGTTCGGGTGAACCATCCCGGCACCCAAGCATTCAATCCAACCAGTGCCCTTGCAAATGTCACAGCCCTTTCCCAGACAGTTAAAGCAGGTCACATCAGCTTCGACTGACGGTTCAGTAAATGGGAAGTAACTCGGGCGCAGACGAACGTTTAGCTGGTCGCCAAAGAGGTTTCTCCCAACTTCCTGCAACGTGCCACGCAGGTCGGCCATCGTCACGTGTTCCCCCACGACAAGTCCTTCCAACTGGTGGAATTGGTGACTGTGGGTCGCATCGTCAGTATCCCGCCGGTAAACCTTCCCTGGCGAAATCATCTTTAGTGGTCCCTTGGAAAAGTCATGCTTTTCCATCATCCGGGCCTGCATTGGCGAGGTCTGTGTCCGCATCAGAATCTGCGGGGTAATGTAGAAAGTGTCCTGCATATCACGGGCCGGGTGATCCTTGGGCAGGTTCAGTTTTTCAAAATTATAAACTTCTTCTTCCACTTCAGGACCGGTAGCTACTTCGTACCCCATCCCGACAAACAAGTCAATCAACTGGTCAATGATCTGCTGGATAACATGAGGCTGTCCCTGGGCTACTGGCGCACCCGGCAGGGTTACATCCACGGTTTCCGCCATTAGCTTGGCGTTCAGCAGTTCCTTTTCCATCTCTTGCTTTCGCCGTTGCAATGCTTCTTGCAGGTCGTTACGGACGTCATTAGCGTACTTCCCAACAGCTGGCCGTTCTTCCGGAGACAGTTTGCCCATCCCACGGAGAATCTGGGTTAGTGGCCCCTTTTTTCCTAGCCACTTGACCCGGGCCTGGTTAATTTTGTCGAGGTCCTGGCTTTGTTCAATTGCTTCTAGCCCCTGCTGGCGCAGTTCGGCTAATTTTTCTTTCATGCCCATGGCAATTCCTCCTTACAATCACGGGTAACAAAAAACACCTCGTCCGAAAGGGACGAAGTGCTCGCGGTACCACCCTAGTTTGCGGAATTGATCCGCACGCTCAAAATGGATAACGGCCATCAGCCGGGGAATGATTAATTCCCACTCCGAAAGTGAAATTCGCATTCTCATTTAGCAGGCGACTTTCAGTCAGCGATCGCCCTTCCCTAACAAAACGAGAAAACTACTAGCTTTCATCAACGTTTTTCTTGATAGGTACATTTTAGGCTTGGCCAAGTTGATGGTCAAGCCTAAAAAATTAATTTGTCTGACAATACTTATCGCTCCACTGGTGGACAGCCTGCATTATTGGCGCCAGGTCCCGCCCTTCTGCAGTGAGAGAGTAATCAACCCGGCTTTCGCCCGGATATGTATTTCGTGAAACGATCCCGTCGGCTTCCAGTTCCTTCAACCGCTCGCAAAGGACCCGGTCGCTGCATTCACTGACGTGGGCAGCAAGGTCCTTGAAACGTTGGGTATCCTCGTTGAGTAAGACCTCAATAATTAGCCCATTCCACTTCTTACCAAGGATAGTGAACGTATGGGCAAAACGCGGACAAAGTGTAAAGCTGTCATTCTTCATTGCTGTGCTAGCCATTGAATCTCCCCCTTTGGTGGCGTTTATGCCTTAACTTGCTCATTTGAACTTCAACCATTCGCCGCAGCGGTCCGAAAAATTCGTGTTCGGCTTCGTAGTCATCAACCAACGAAACGATCAAACTCTCCGGATAACGTGGCACTGCCATCGTTGCCCCAAACATATGCTTTAAAATAATATCTTTTTCCTTCTTGTTCAACTCGGTAATCTTTTCCGCGTTGCGCAAGGCCACCCGTGGGTGGATGAAAGCGTGGGTGCCAAGGTCAAACTTAGTAGTTCGCCAGTCATAATAGAACATATCATGCAAGAGCCCGGCCCGGGCAGTGCTCCGGTAATCGAGGTGCAGCTTCTTGGCAATTCGGTAACTATCATAGGAAACCGCAATTGAGTGCTGCAAGCGATTGGAATGGTGGTGCTGAGTATAGTTAGCCAGTTTTTTGACCGCTGGTTGTGACAGTAAGTCTTCCACAATCGACAAATACTCAGGATCATTACGCCATTCGTTTTTACTCTTCATTTAAAGTGCCGACCTCCTTTGACAACGTCGACCAGCCACGTAGTTGAATGGTTTTACTTACTTTATTATAGCATCTTGCCGCCCGTTCGCATAACGAAATGCTAGTGGCCACACCTTACTGCTTGAGGGTAAACATTAAAATCCCCGCCGACACAGCAACGTTCAGCGATTCTGCCTCACCCTTCATCGGAATATAAAGGTTATCATCGGTCCGCTTCAGCAAGTCGGCTGACATCCCGTTGCCTTCATTACCCATAATCAACGCAAAGGTTTCGCCAGGGTGGACATCCCGGTAGTTCTTGGCTTGGGGGTTAAGCTGGGTCCCGTAAACGGGTGCCCCGGCCTGCTGAAAGTCAGCAATCCACTTGCGAAGGTCACCGTTAACCAACAGCAGGTGAAACTGGCTTCCCTGCATGGACCGCACTACCTTCGGGCTGTATAGATCCGCCGTCTTATCGTTAACGACCACGCCAGTAAAACCGGCAGCATCTGCTGTCCGGATCATTGTCCCGACATTACCTGGATCCTGAACCCCGTCCAGCATCAACCAGGCCCCGTGGATTTCACGTGGTTGAAAATGCGTGTCGGGCAGGTCTGCCACCGCCGCAATTCCCTGCGGTGTGACCGTTGGCGTAATGTGTCTCATAATTGCCGGCGTTACTTCATAAACTTCATCGACCAGTGATACAATATCACTATGCTCCTGCAGTTCGTCTGCAGTACCGATTAGCTGACTGACGTGGACGTGTGCCTTGAGTGCTTCTTGCACCAGGTGCCAGCCATCAAGCAGGTATAAGCCGGTTTGCCGGCGAAACCGCTTGGTTTGTAATTTTTTCCAGTTCTTAACGTGCTGGTTGTGAATTGATGTTAGCTGTTCTTGCATGATTTTCACCTCAGTCGTTCATTATACCATTTTCAGACCAATCAATAGAGAGGATTTAAACAATGGTAAATTATCACTTAGTTATTACCGGCCGTGTCCAAGGCGTTGGCTTCCGCGGCTCCACATTAATGGTCGCTCGTGAGATGGGGGTTACTGGTTACGTGGCCAACCGCGTTGACGGGAGCGTCTTTGTTGCCGTCCAGGGAGAACCAGCAGTCGTTAAGTCCTTCATCCAAAAAATGTGTGACGGACCGACACCTTATGCCCGGGTGGACCACGTTGATGTGAAACCGGCATCCCTGGAACACTTTTCGGACTTCACCGTCCGTTTCTAGGACAACGGTAGCAATCACGCGCTGAATAAGGTATGATATTACCTACTATTGACAATAAAAGAGGAATTCATTGTGAAAAATAAACGTCGCCTGTCCATTTTCGGACTGTTGTTAATCCTGCCGCTGCTATTGGCAGGATGCGGAAAGCAGAGTAATGGCCATCCCCACGGTTTTATTTACCGCTACTTCGGGGTGCCGATGATGCACCTGATGGAATGGTTTGCCAAGCTGTTTAACGGAAATTACGGCTGGGCACTGGTTGCCATCGTGGTGATTGTCCGTTTAATCCTGCTGCCGCTAATGATCGACCAGATGAAGAAGAGCACGCTCAGCCAGGAACGCTTAAGCATGATTCAACCGCAAATGCGTGAAATTCAGCGCAAAATGAAGGCTGCTAAGACGCAGGAAGAGCAAGCTGCAATCAGCGCGCAAATGATGCAGTTATACCGGGATAACAACATTAGTTTAACCGGTGGTATCGGAATTTTGCCGCTGTTGATCCAGATCCCTGTGTTTACCGGACTTTATGATGCAATCCGCTACTCCCCGGACCTGGCGAAGGCCACCTTCTTTGGCGTGGCACTAGGTAAGCCAAGCATGATCGTTGCCATCCTGGCCTTTGTCGTCTACCTTGCTCAGTCGTGGCTGATGATGATGGGGACGCCAAAAGCCCAGCGCAAGCAGATGGGCTTTGCGATGATGCTCAGTCCGATCATGATTTTATTCATCTCTATTTCGGCTTCTGCCGGGTTAGGGTTTTACTTCCTGATTGGTGGGATCTTCGCTATCATCCAGACTATCTTCATCAACGCTTACCGGCCACGGTTAAAAGAACGGGTGAAGAAAGAGGCGGCTGCCCACCCGGTAAAAAAGGTGGTCGCCAGTCAACCAACTGTCCACCAGCAAAATGTTGATCAGCTGAAGAATGAGGAGCACCATCCTGATCTCCGTCAGTTAAACGCTGGCAAGCAACGTCACCACGATAAGAATTAACTAGTAGGACCCGTCACAACCGGGCCCTTCTTTCTTTAAGGAGTAAATAATATGATCCAACCAATCGTCCATGATCAAAAGCAATTAAGCAGGCCGTCACAACCGGCTACTCGCCAGGACCTGTCGATCGCACAAGACCTCCTGGATACCCTGGCAGCTCACCAGCAGAACTGTATCGGCATGGCGGCGAATATGATTGGCCAGCAAAAGCGGATCATCGCGGTCACAATGGGCATCACTAACACGGTAATGATCAACCCGCAAATTATCGCCAAAAGCGAACCGTACCAAACACAGGAAGGCTGCCTCTCCTTACCTGGTCAGCGGTCAACCCGTCGGTTCAAGAAAATCACCGTCCGTTTCCTTAACCAGGATTGGAATCAATTAACCCTTCCACTCAGTGGCTGGGTAGCAGAAATCGTTCAGCACGAAATTGACCACTGTGACGGAATCATCATCTGATTTTTTCCGAACGATGATTGACGCCCGTCTATTACCGCTGGTAGAATAGTCTGAATACGTTTTTATTGGCGGTGAAAAAATGACCCTTACCAAAGAGCTCAACCACTACATTAAACGGAACATTGCAGCTTCCGTTGGGCTATCCATCTATATCCTGATCGACACGATTTTTATTTCCATGACTGGTGGTTCGATTGGGATGGCTGTCCTCAACCTCTCCTTACCCCTCTTTAGCTTATTTAACTGCTTGGGGATGCTGCTAGGGGTTGGCGGGGCAGCTTATTATTCGTTAAATAAAATTAGCCACCCCGAGCGAGTGGAAACACTATATAGTGAAATTATTATCTTTGCACTAACCATCGGCTTTCTGATTGCATTAGGAATCAATATCTTTATCCACCCCCTGCTCGCTATTCTCGGTGCCGATTCCCAGACTATTCCGATGGCAATTCCATATGTGAGAATTATGGCAATAGCAGCCCCCTTTACGATCTGTAATTACATATCTATCAACTTCATTCGCAACGATGGTAATCCTACATTAACAATGATGGCTACGCTTATTGACACCAGTAGTGTAGTTATAGTAGATTGGTTTTTAATTTTTGGTCTTGGTCTACATATGGAGGGGGCAGCTGCTGCAACTATCTTTTCACCTATCTGCTCGCTATGTATCTTGTCAAGGCATCGTCACTTTGCTAAACGTCATTTACAATGGCACTGGGTTTTTCCAAAGTTTACGACAATAGTCCAAGCTGCTCGACTCGGAATTGCAGCTTTTCTAAACGAACTCAGTACAGGCGTCAGCGTTTATGTTTTTAACATTGTTCTACTGAAACTCGCAGGAAACTATGCTATTGCAGCGTATGGTATTATGTCAAACATTGCAATCATCACTATTGCAATTGCTAACGGCGTGGCTCTTGGTGTCCAACCCATTGCTAGTCGAGAGTATGGAACTCATCACTATAGAAATGTGCGACAAGCATTTTGGCATGGCCTAAAAATTACCGTTATTATTTCTTTGTCTTTGTTCATAATTTTGACATTATTTCGAACTCAAGTTGTTTCTATTTTTAATACTCATCACCAAGCAACAATGATGAAATACGCTACTAATGGATTGCCAATCTATTTTTCCAGTGCTATATTCACTGCAATTAATCTTCTGTTAATTCTCTTCTTAACTGCTATCAATGCTGCTAGTACTTCCTTTTCAATCTCACTATTACGAGGATATATCATTCTCTTACCAATGATTGTGCTGATGGGATTAATCTTTGGAGTAAATGGCGTTTGGGCAGCTGTTCCAATTACCGAATTATTAACAACCATTATAGGTAGTGTTGCAACTCACTTTTGTTTATCCAAATTTAACAATATAAACGAATAACCTAAATTAAAAGGCTCTTTGTCAATCGGTACTGATAGCTAATTTTGACCAGTTCAAGCAACTAGTTTGCTTGGGCTGGTTTTTCTTGTGATTATGGGTGCCTGAACCATGATGTGCGAATTTTTTAATGCTATTAGTATGCGAATCCGGAACCGGAAAAAGTTGCGAAAACCATAAGCCGTCCGTTTGATTACTTTGATTTTGTTATTAGTACCCTCAATGGGACCATTAGTTAACTGGTATTGAAAGCTCCTGATGATTTCTTCCTGGTGTTGCCGTAAAGTCCGCTGGACTTTTTGTAATTGTTTAGGCAGATTAGTGAGTTTGCGTTGTAAGAGTGCCGTTAACTCTGCTGCTTGACCTTGATCCACTGCCTCTATCAAAGTTTGGTAGTAGTCATAAGCTATTTGCAATTCGGGTGACATGGACAAAAGCCGATCAATGACCTCACTATCAGACAACCAGGCGCCACGAAAGTTGCGCCGTGGATAGTGGTGAATATTATCTAAATGAGCGATTTTTTGTAAAAGTAACTTCCAGAAACGCTTTAAAACGCGATACTCGTGGGTGCCATGACCATAACGATTCATTACTTTAATCCGCACCGCTTGAAGTGCCCGATACGCCTGGGCAACGATATGAAAATGATCGGCAATAATTCGGGCATGAGGAAAGAGTTCCTTGATTAAGCTCCGGTAAGGGTGATAAAGGTCGACGACAATCAAACGGAAAGAACATCGGGCCCGCCGGCTAAAGAGACGATAAAGGTAGTGCTTGAAATAAAGCGAGTTCCGGGATTTAATAATATCGATGGTGCGATGATTAGTCGGATTCATTAAGAGCATGCTCATCCCACTATCAGCGAATTGGCCTGACTTGAAGTCATCAAAAGCAATCGTTGCCGGCAGCCAATCTTTCTCAGGAACAAAGGTGTTTTCTAGCGTATCGATGGTTCTGGCAACGGTACTAGCAGACACGTAATAGTTATGGGCTAACTCTTTCTGTGAAATATTACGGTGAAGGTCTTTGATAATGAATTGCTTCACGTTATTAGCAATCCGACAGCCGCGGCTAATGCCTTTAATCGTGGCGATTTTCGTCACGGTTTGCGGACATTTAGTGGACGGCTTACAGATATACTGCTGTTTTTTAATCATGAGAATGGTCTTTACACCAGCGACCGACAGGGCGGTAATGACTACTGGGCGATGACGAAAACCATTCTTCAACATCGGGCGTCCACAAACAGGACAACGACATTCACCAGTCTTGACCAAATGAATGATTTTGGTTTGGTCATCAATAGTCTCAGCCCCTTCTTTATCCAGCTGAAGCCCTGGGTCTTGGATTCCGGTTAAAAAGTTGATATCATTAGTCATGAGGATTAATTTCCTTTCTGGAGGACAATCACCACGATTTAGGCTTTGGGGTGATTGTCCGTTTTTTTTATTGTCATCNTTATCCAGCTGAAGCCCTGGGTCTTGGATTCCGGTTAAAAAGTTGATATCATTAGTCATGAGGATTAATTTCCTTTCTGGAGGACAATCACCACGATTTAGGCTTTGGGGTGATTGTCCGTTTTTTTTATTGTCATCATAAACGAAAAACGGTACCGATGGAAAATTCCATCAGTACCGAATAGTGTAGAACCAATTAAAAAAGGATTAGCCATGACTGTGGCCAATCCTTTTTGCTTATTACTTACAGTTTAATTTATATTCGTTCATTGCTTATTACAGTTTTACAGTTTTATTTACAGTTTTATTTTAAGTATTGGGATGGATTTTCAAGAAGTTCGTTCACGGATACCTTAACTTTTTCATCAGAGCTCGTCCCACTCAGTTCCAAAGTCTTACTATCCACTTCTTTACTACCTATTACAGCAAAATACTTACTATTTCTTCGTGTAGCTTCTTTGATTTGAGTTCCAACTTTTAAACCCTGATAATCTTTGTCAACTTTAATACCTTTTTCACGAAGTGTTTCCATTAGTGAGAAAGCAAAATCGTTACCAGCTTTATCAGCAGTTACAAAGAATAGGTCCAATGATGGTTTGGGAATAAAGTTTTTATTCTCATTTTTCAGCAACAATAATAGACGCTCAACACCGATACCATAACCAATCCCACCTTCATCAGGACCACCTAATTGAGAGATTAGCCCATTATAACGGCCACCACCACAAATTGTAGTGTAACCACCGCCAAAGACAGGCGCATTAGACATGATTTCAAAAATGGTGTGAGTATAATAGTCCAAACCACGAACCATGTCCGGATCTACAACATAATCAACGTTGAATTCGTCAAGGATTTTCTTAACATCATCAAAATACTTAGCAGAGTAATCTGACAAAGAATCAAGAATGGAAGGAGCGTCTTTTACAATTTCTTTATCATGAGGGTCCTTACTATCCAAAACACGAAGCGGATTCTTATACAATCTCTCTTGAGAATCTTCACTCAATTCATCATAAAATGGCTTTAAATAGTTAATTAAAGACTCACGATACCTTGTACGAGTCTCATTATCACCTAAAGTGTTAATTGCGACCCTAAGATTTTTGACTCCTAATCTCTTGAAGAATAAGAGAGCCTCCAAAATAACTTCAGCATCAATTTGTGGAGATTCACTATTTAATGCTTCACAGCCGATCTGAGTAAATTGACGTTGACGACCTGACTCAGGACGTTCATATCTAAACATTGGGCCCATGTAATATACTTTATACGGTTTCGGGCATTCTGGACCAAATAATTTATTTTGGACATATGCACGAACAACACCAGCCGTACCCTCAGGACGTAAAGCAATGTGACGATTACCCTTATCGTAGAAATCATACATTTGCTTTTCAACAATGTCTGAAGTATCCCCAACGTTTCGAGAATATACGTCAAAGGCTTCAAACATTGGTGTCCGAATTTCGGAATAACCAAACTGGCTAAAGGTTTGCCTTGCGACACCTTCAACCTTTTGCCACAGATCACTATCACCTGGCAAAATATCAGCAGTTCCACGTGGCCGCTGATACTTTACTTTCTTATTGGGCATATTCTTTCTCTCCTTTCCATTAAAAAACTCCCTAAAGATAATAAAATCTTTAGGGAGCTTACTACTATGTGTTTTTACCTCATCCATAATACTGTCCAAGTATTATGACACACCTGCTGAGTAACCAGCAGCCGGGGTAATAACGCTCCCCATCACGATATATATTACTTTGTTCACATATACGGTTTTGCAAGTAACTAGTTTTAGCAATATTACAATAGATTCAATGAATAACTACTGAAATTAGGACGCATGCATAGGCTTGCGTATTACCTTAATGATGTTGACTTAATATTAACTTTTGAAATGCAAAATGTCAATATCAAATGATCAGATTTATTTACCAGCTTTGGGATAAGCAGGATTTGCATCATCATACTGGTAATGGCTAATATGGCCATCCTGCATCCAGCGACGCAATCTGTCATTTTCTTCTGCATGATCCGGATCAAGTAACTGAGGAAACTCTCCCCGAATTGTATTATCATAGCCAGCTAATGTAATCGTTCTTGGTTTAACATCCTGGATATAGTCAAACGCACGTCCAGCTATGATGTCTTTTAATTGGAAAGTTTCGCCACTCTTAAGAGTAATAATTACTTCGCCATGAGGAACTGGCTTAACAAACTTGACACTTTCAACATCACTCTTGTGGAATTGCTTTAAGGAATTACCGTTCGCGATGTAAAAGTCTTTTATAGACGTTAAATAAAAGACATTTTGACCATTCTCATGATTAATGATAACCTGTGAGAACCTTACGCCACTATTCTTTACTAGTTTCATAAGTTCATCAGTAATCCACTTCTTAGGAATGGCTTCGTGAATGCGGCCCATACTAACTTCATAATTATCATTCATAAATTTAAGCTCCAATATTATGGACTCAAGAAAAAGAAGAGGTAGCCAAACAAAACTACCCCTTCTTCTTCGGAAATCGATTGGCTGTTATATACTAATTAGTACTTAAGAGCGTTATTAGCTGACAGAGACTTGTATCCCATCTTCTCCAGCCATTCTGGCATCGTTAAGTTCTCCATAATTTCCATATCCTTGTCAGGAGTGAGGATAGACCCACCAGGAATGGAATCTACTGGCATTGAAACATAAGGAGCAACAGTAATAGCGTTACCAATCTGGCCTGGCTTCATCATAGCATGTGCGAAACCAATCCAAGAACCCTTGAATGAAGCCTTAGCGTCTTCACCACATTCGGCAATTGACTTAGCCATTGCCATACGACGGCCTTTCAGGTATTCAATAAGTTCATCTTCGTTAGGAGTTTCCCATACACCGGCATCTTCAACGAACATGCTGGAATCCTTTGATGGATCCTTAGCAAATGAAATAGCGATAGCAGACCAAACACCATAACCCTGACCTGGCTTCATGTCAGCATCATTCTTTGGACGTTCTGCAGTAACACCCTTGTTAGCACAAACAATGAATGAACCAGGAGCTGGGTAGTGACGACGGTTTTCTTCGGTACCAAAGTATTCAACTAAGGAGTCTTGAAGCGGCTTAGCATCGTAAATTGGAAGATCAGAACCATCCCACTGCTTTACTGTAAATAATGGCTTTGCCTTGTCTACTTCTGGGTTACGAAGCATATCATAACCAATCAAGTGACCTTGTGGGCCAGTGAATGATGAGGCAGTGGTCATGTTAATTTGACCAATGTAAGCATTCTTACATTCAGCACGGTCATATGAAACAATACCGTCCAGAACATCGTCATCACTCTTGTCACGAACACCAGCATCAACCTTTAAACCTGTAACATAACCGTTACCAAGGTTACCTGGTTCCATGTAACCACGTGACCATTTAGTGTATGGACTGATGGCAATGCGATCAACACCAAGTTTATTCAACTTCGTATCTAATTCTGACATAATAAATCCTCCATCCAAAAATAAAATAAAACTGTAAAAACTATAAGTGTAAAGAATAAATAAGCAATGAACGAAAACGCTTTCTACTCTTCACATTTCTTAGTATACCACTGCATCATTTTTTTGTGAAGAGATTCCCAATACAAATAGTCATTTTTAAAGAACATATTTAATTTATATACATAATATACAAATCAAAAAAGCCATACGATAAAACGTACAGCTTTTCTGATTTGTACCAATGAACTAAGAAATAATATCATTAACCCTTAGCAAGAACATATATCCCGTAAAGAGCAACTAAGACAATTACGATAGCGAAAATTAATTCACCTTTCGTGAATGCCTTCTTATTGTGTTGCTTACGTGCCCACATATATACTGGAATACCTACTGCATAGAAGATAAATGAAATCAAAGTATACTTGATTTCAGCAGAATATGCCATGAAGAGAATGTAAGCAAATGCAAGCAGACCAATAATCATACCATTCTGTTTGCGGTGCTTAGTTTGACTATCAAAATCAGTCATAGATGGACGCGAAATTTTAATCAGGTACATTGCACTGAACAGATATGGTGGAACGGTCATAACACCAACAATAGTCAGTAACATTTGATATGCACTCTCGTCAAAGTGTGCAATCAAAATAATAATCTGAATAACGACAGTTGCAACAATGATTGAGAATGCTGGTGCACCATTCTTATTAACCTTAGCAAATGCTGCTGGGAATGATCCTTCAGATTGTGCAGCGTGCTGTGGTAATTCAGCAAGCATTTGAATCCATGAAATCCAACTGGAGAATACCGCAAACAGCAATGCGATAGTGATAACATCTCGACCAATAGTACTGTGCCACAAATTAGTCAGAATGTATGCAGTTGATGGCGAAGTTAACTTTGCAAGTTGACCATAGCTGTAAACACCAAGTGACAGTGTACCAACCAGGGCGTACATTACTAGACAAACAATGAAGCCCATAACAGTTGCCTTAGGAACTTGGCGAACATCACGTGCCTTGCCAGACATGACAACGGCACCTTCAATACCACCAAACAGCCACAAGGTAACCATCATAGTATTCATCAATTGATGCATAACGCTGCCCATCGGCTTGTCGCTTACCTTTGCTACAGCATGTGTAGCATTAGCGTTCAAAGTAAATGTGTGAGGATCAAAATGAATAGCAACAGTGATCAAGAACACAATAACAACGGCAAGCATAAGCACAGTTGAGAATGATTGAACCTTACTTGAAACTTCAACACCACGAAGTACCAGAGCTGTAATAGCCCAAGTGATAATGGAAGCACCAATAACTGATGGCCAGTTATTACCACCGGTAAATACACCAGGGAAGAAGTAATCAAGAGTACTCATAACAAGTACCGCATATGCCGCATTAGCAGCACATTCACAAATGAAGTAAGCCCATGCGGTAAAGAACCCACTAAAGTCCCCGAAACCAACTTGAGCATACTTGTAAAGACCAGCAGTTAAGTCAGGCTTAACATCACTAAGAATAACGAACATTTCAGCGATAAACCAAATACCAATACCAGTTACAATCCAGGAAATAATCTGAGCAGTTAACCCAGCTTCCATAGACATGTTCTTTGGTAAGTCAAAAACACCTGACCCAACCATGGCACTAATACATAGGGCTAGTAAGCCGAACAAGCCAAGCTTTCCGGCAGAAGCCTTGTTATCATCAACCATAAAAACACGACCTCTCTAAGAGTAAGAAAAAAAACATAATTGCAAAAAAGTAGAAATGTTCTCGTTCATGCTCAATTCTAACACTCTGTATACTTCCATTCAAACAGCGTTTTAAGGAAATAATGAGATAATAAGGTCATTGAGAATTCATAACAACGAAAAATTATATTCTATATGTTAAGTGATTATTACAATTCATTTCCTACTCATCTTAGGGGAACGCAAATTATAAATTATGAATAATATAAAAAATAAGAACATTGATATAACTCAAATGTTCTTATTAGTTTTAAATTTTTCAAGCACCACAACATTATTAATCTTCAGCAATCGGCAAAGTTACCCGGAAAATCGAACCGTACCCCAGTGAACTCTCCAAGCTGATAGTTCCGTGGTAGCCCTCCACCAGCCGCTTGGCGATGGCCAGGCCGAGACCGTTGCCACCCTTTTTGCGACTGCGGGCTTTATCGACCCGGTAAAAGCGGTCAAAGACTTTCTTGGTTTCTTCAGGGGCAATCCCCTCCCCAAAGTCCTGCACAGCGATTTCCACCGCGTTCAGACTCTTTGACAGGGTAATGTGAACTTCTTTCCGCTGTGTCGAATACTTAATGGCGTTATCACAAAGGATAATCAAGATCTGTTCTAAGTGATCACGGTGTATTTTGACTTTGACTGGCCGATGGAGGTCATCATCGAGCATAAAAACAAAGTCGGGATGGATCATCTTAAAGTCGTTATAAACCTGGTTGACGACGTCATTGACCACCGTTGTCGAGTCACGGAACTGGATATCAACTTGTTCCGCCCGGCTCAGGTCTAACATTTCCTTGACCAGGTTGTTCATCCGCTTCGTTTCCTGCATGATCGCGTCAATGGATTCGTCAAGAATTTCGGGCTTTTCTTTCCCCCACCGCTGGAGCATTTGAATATGCCCCTGAATAATGGCCATTGGCGTCCGCAATTCATGGGAAACGTCGCCCACAAACTGAGATTGCTGGTTGATGTAGCGCTGCGTCTGATCCAGCATTTTGTTAAACATCTGTCCCAGCTTCGCCAGCTCATCGTTTGCCCGTGAAACCTCAACACGGGCATCACGGGTCGGATCCGCGCTGACTTCCTCCAGAGTCGAATGAATGCTGTTAAGCGGCGACAATAACAAGTACGTTAAAAAGTAGCCGAGCAGCCCGCTGAGCAGAACCACCAGCAGCAACAACAGCAAGGCAATTACTGCCATGTGAGCAAACCGCTTGTGGTAGCTGTTCAGTGGGTTTTCAACTTGCAAGTAGCCAATTACTTGCTGGCTGCCCTCCCGCCGTAACGGTCGGCTAGCCAGCAGAATCCGGTGGTCGTTTCCCCTGACTAGCTGGGCGTTCTTTTCCCGGGAGCTTTTAACCAGTTTTTTCTGCGGCTGTCCCGTCGAAAAAACCGGTTGTCCTTGCCGGTCATAGATAGTCACCACCAAGTGGCTGTCTGCCAAGCCCTCGACTACTGGCGTCTTATAAAAATTGCCGGTTGCCCGTGCTGGCTGCTTTTTCAGTAGCGCGTCTTGGACATTATGCTCGGTCAAGGAGACTGGATGTTCATTTTCCAGCCGATGGCTAATTATCTGCGCACTGCTGTTAACCGCCTGTTTTTCCTGCTTTAACAGGTCAGAGTTAAATGACCAGAAAAGAGTCGAAGCGAGAGCAACAAAAATGACGAACGCACCGAGGGCCGTTCCAATTGCCCACTTCACTTTTAATGAAATAAAGCGTTTCTGTGGTTCCTGTTCAGAGTTCATTGCTTAACCCCACTTTTTCAATGGCAATTACGAACGCATTACGTAACCGGTCCCCCGAACGGTCTGGATGTAACTCTTTTCACCTTCGCGGTCAATCTTGTTTCTGAGATAACGGATGTAAACATCAACCACGTTGGTTTCAACGTCAGAGTCGTAACCCCAAACCTTGCTTAATAGTTCTTTTCGCGGCATCACAACGTTGATGTGTTCCATCAAAATTAAGAGCAGTTCGTATTCACGCTTCGTCAGGTTAATCACTTCGTCCCCCCGCCGAACGACGCGGTTTTCTTTTTCAATGGTCAGGTCCTTGTATGTCACCATCTGCTGATGAGCTTCGTTGCTCTTGTCCTCGATCTTAATCCGCCGCAGCAGTGCCCGAACCCGCGCTAATAACTCCTCGATTGCAAACGGCTTGACAATGTAGTCGTCTGCCCCGTGATCCAAGCCGGAAACCCGGTCGATCACCGAATCGCGGGCCGTCATGATAATGATAGGCGTGTCCTTGATTTCACGAACCCGACGGGCCACTTCAATCCCGTTCAATTCCGGCAACATCAAGTCAAGCAGGATTAAGTCGTAATCATCCTTGAGGGCCGCGTCCAAGCCAGCCCGGCCGTCCAATTCCACCTGCGTGTCGTAGCCCTCGTGTTTCAGTTCCAGGTCAACGAAGCGCGCTAAATTTTCCTCATCTTCAATAATTAAAATCCGACTACTCATAAAGTTAACTCCTCAAAATTTGATTACCGTCGTAACGGTCTTATCTCACCAGTTAATTTAATCCTCACCTAACCGAATGAGACAATCGTTAATAATCGTTAATGTGATTATAACTCATCCTAATCCGCCTTGTACCGCTTTTTCACTAAAAAGACTGCCATTCATTGTTCGGATGACAGTCTTTCATCGATTTTACCAGTTTAATTGCCACCGTGATGAATTTGGTGCATCAACATTTGGCGTAAAGAACTGAGCGTGAACAACGTCCTTGTACAGGTGCTTGGAAATCAACATGTAATTCCACTGGTTAGCTGCTGGTCCATGGCCGTTGTTTCCACCAGAGTACAACCCATTTTACTCGGCACAAATAATGTCACCGTTGGCCAGGACGTGGATCACGACAAAGGTATGGCCATAGGGGTTCGTTCCCAACGGTTCCGGATGGTCGTGACCAGTTCCGGCAATGGCGCCAGCATGCGGTGTACTATCCGTGTGACCACCAACTGCCTGAGCCCAATCGGCCGCCGCATCGCCACCTGCAGGAACCGTCCCCCGTGGCAGACGCTGACCGCTGCCTTTTTGCTGCCAAAGAGCATAGAAATAACTCGACGCAAAACCAACACACTGGTCTGCAGCGACCCCACTACCATTGAACCAGCCCCGATCAGTTTCGTAACCAAGGCCAGCACTCCGCGGGGTCTGCAGGTATGGTTTAATGTCAGCTGGTTCCTGCCCGAGATACCAACGAATAACCCCACCATTGGCATCGGCATTTTCTTTCACCGTTCCAGTCCCGTCTGGACGAACGGCATGCACTTCACTGGGTGTAAAGGCAGTGCTCGATGGTGAAGCGGGCAACTTCGCAGTTGCCGCCGTTTCTTGGTTTGTCCGGTCAGCACTCAAGCTGCTGGCCGTCGCGTTCAATGTCGACTTGTTGACCAGCGCCAGTGGAACTGCTGTCCGGTGTCGAATACCGGCAACAACCGTCGAAGCAGTCATCGGCATGGCCAGCATGATCGTTCCCAAAATCGTCATGAAATTGCTTGACAAACGTGCGAGTTTCAACCTAATTCCCCCAAAAGACTAAATTTACCTTAGTAAAGATAGCAAATTTGGCGGTTGTTATCCGTTTTTCAAACTGATTGTTAGCAGATTAAAATCTGTTTGTAAAATTTTGTTACATAAATGAAAAAAGCTTCCAAGGACCGGTCCCTTAGGAAGCTTTTTCGTTGTGAAATTAGTTGTTAGGTGTAACAACCTGCTTGCCATCATAGTAACCACAGTTAGGGCAAACCATGTGTGACTTGCGCAATTCACCGCAGTTTGGGCATGGTGCCAGGCCAGGGACAGTCAACTTAATGTGACCCCGACGAGTACGCTTACGCATCTTGGATTTTTTCCGTGCTGGAACAGCCATGAGTGACACCTCCTTAAAATAGAATTATCCACAAAGGTTTTTAACCGTCGGCTAACCTACTTTTTTTCATCCTGATCAGGAAATAATTGTTTCAACTTAGCCAAACGTGGATCAACTTGTTGATCGTTGCCCTGCTGAACTTGATCTTCGCTGACTACCTGCCATCCTCGACCAGCTGGCATTGCCTTACCGGCCGCCTCTTCCTTGGTGAGGATTCTTAGCGGTAGCTGCTCAATGATGTTTTCAGCGACGGCAGAATCGAGATTAATCGTCCCGTGATCCGGGTCGATGACAAACACCACTTCATCCTTTTCGTATCGGTTCAGGTGGGACTTATCACCCACGTACGACTCCGTAAAATCGAAGTCAAGAGATAACGGTACGGGAGCCAATGACCGGCTAGATGGAACCGTCAGTTTAACTTTGACGTTAACGCCAAGGGTCGCATCCCCGCCATCATAACTCAGATAACCATCGACGATCGCCGGCTCAACCGCCAGCACCATGTCTGGAAAACGCTTCGTCATTGGCTCATTCAGCTCAAGAGTTTGCGTAATGTGAAGTGGGGTATCGTGATATTTGCGTGCTTCAGATAGTGACCATTTCATGCGCTAAACCTCCTAATGCAACATGATGAATTATACTAGCCGCCCCGTTTATTGTCAATGTTATTTCCTTGACAGCCTACAGTCGCAGTGGTGGCTGTTTTAAATCCTGCTCCTGCTTGGTAAAGACCTGATATAGTTTGCCGGCCCGGTAATCAAGGTTCATCATCCCCCGCTTGAGGTCTTGGTCCACCTTGACAATCAACGGGTACGGTAAACCTTTTTTAACCTGGTGTAAATAACGTTGTCCGGTAGCAGTAAAGCCAAGGACGTGATAATACGGTCTGGTCATTGCTTTTTCAACTTCAGTAGTGGTCGCTTGCAGGAGGAGATAAAATTCGGCACGTAATAATCGGGCGTAGGTATAACGTTTCGACTTAACAGCGCGCTGGAATCCTGTAAAAGTTAAGTTTCTCTCTGCAGCATCCTTCATCAGGTATTCCAGACCTTCCGCCACTTCGTAAGCTTCCGCCAACCGAGCAACGGGTGCCTGGATGAGCTGGTTGCGCAATAGCGGGTACAACTGGTCCCACGTTGGCACTGACACTACCTCACCCAGGTCGGCAGCCGTTTGTGCTGGTACCGTCTGGACCGGAACCTGTCCATTAGCCACTGCTTGGCGGATAGCTGTCG
Source organism: [Lactobacillus] timonensis (assembly GCF_900240275.1). Taxonomy (GTDB): domain Bacteria; phylum Bacillota; class Bacilli; order Lactobacillales; family Lactobacillaceae; genus Limosilactobacillus; species Limosilactobacillus timonensis. The sequence goes on from NZ_LT964761.1 coordinate 107,609, forward strand.
CGCTAGCCAAGTTTCCGCTCAAGTTATGATCATGATACGCACTGCCAATGCGCTCAATGGCATGCAGTGCAAGGGGCAATTTCTCCTCTGCCTTGGCCTTATAGTAAGCAAAGGCCAGAATATCATTGGGATCCATCAACTGATGACCAGTTTGCTTGGCGAGCTCCTGGTTGAACTGGGTCGCAAAGGTGGCGTTATAGCGCTGGAAGCTGGCCGACTGGAATGATTTTTCAGCTGCGACCATCTGTTGAAAGTCCCAATCAGGGTGTTCAGCGCCAAAGACAACGTCAGCAACCCCTAGTCCGGCCAACAACCGTAATGCGCCAGCCGCAAAAAGGTGGGCCGGCTGAACGGCATCAAAGACCGGTAGCTCCACTACCAGGTCAACCCCGCTTTGCAGGGCCTCCCGAGCCCGCTGCCACTTATCAACGATGGTCGGCACTCCGCGCTGCGTAAAGTTACCGCTCATCACCGCCACCACCACGTCTGCCCCCGTCAACCGCTGTGCCTGCTGGCGGTGGTAGAGGTGGCCGTTGTGAAAGGGATTATACTCAGCCACTAAACCAACTGCTTTCATCTCGTCACCCCCTAACGATGACACTCGAAAAACCAGCGGGACGTGGTTTTTGTTAGCTGCTGTTGACCAAAGCCTGCCGTAACGGATACTTTGTTAAAACCTGCAGCCGCCAACTGCTCTTGCCACCATGATAGTGGATATGCCCGTTCAAAATGCATTTCCGATTGCCGCTGATAGCTACCATCATCGGTCCGATTAAAAATTACTAGGTCATGGATAACACCGTGAGCCACGTCATCATCAGCATACGACCGCCACATCAGTGCTGCCTGCTCATCGTCTGTTTCGTCATTATACATATAGCCAGGATAAATAACGTCTGTCTGGTATGGTGTGATCACGTCAAACAGGAAGATCCCTGTATCGGTCAGATGAGCCGCCACCTCGTTGAGTGTTTGGCTGACCAGCGCAGGTGTTGGCAGATAGTTCAGTGAATCTGCGTAACAGGTCACGACATCATAGATCGGCAAGCCCGCCAGCTGCGTCATATCCCCTTGGACGAACGTCAAGTTAACATTGGCTGCCGCGGCGTGTTCTGAAGCCAGTGCAAGCATTTCCTCAGATTGGTCAAGGTCGGTCATTTGCCAGCCGCGCTGAGCCATCAAACTAGCAAAACGACCAGCTCCCCCCGCAAGGTCGAGGACGGCTGGTCTTTGCAAATGAACACGCTGCTGACTAAAATCAGCCCAGTGCTCATACATTACCGGATCAAATAGCTGATCGTAGATCCTGGCAAAACTTTGGTAAACACCCATTATTCGTTAACCCATGCGCTAAGGTCGACCAGTGGCGCATCAGACCACAGCTTTTCCAGGTTATAAAATTGCCGCGTCTCTTCGCGGAAAATGTGAACGACCACATCGCCGAGGTCAACTAAGACCCATTGAGCTGCGTTTTTTCCTTCAACACTGCCGATTTCAATCTTTTGTTCATGCGCCATTTCCACAATCGCATTGGTAATAGCCTGCACCTGGCGGTTAGAACCACCGGTCATGACAACAAAGTAATCGGCCATCGGACTAATTTGGTCCACTTTCATGGCCACAATATCTTCAGCCCGCCGTCCGTCAGCGGCCTTCACAACAAGTTCGAGTGTTTTTTTACTATCCATTAAAGTTCTCCTTTATTTTGTGGTACCCAGGCATTGTAGGTGAGAATAGTAGCCGGGTAAACAGGTAAGTCCCGTTCCACCAGGTAGGCCAACGTCTGTTCAGTCTGGTAGGCGACACCCAGTTTTAAACTTTTAGCCGTCAATTGACGGGCCTTCACGACCTCATCAAAACTGCGTCCCGGCTCAATATAATCAGCCATGTAAATAATTTGTTCCAGGCGGCTCATCACTGGCGCACCAGTTGTGTGGTGGCGGATTGCGTTCAGGATATCTTCATCCCACACACCTAGCTCGTGCTTGACCATTTCAGCACCAACAATTCCGTGCCAAATCGCATTATTCCAGTTTAACAAGTCGGGATCCAAACCATCTTGTTTAATCTCTTTAATAAAGTCTTCATCAGGCCGTTGCTTGGCATAGTCGTGGCAAAGACCTGCAACACTGGCCTTCTCTGGGTCAACCCCGTATTGCTTGGCTAGCTTTATTGCCGTCTCCTCGACCCGCAGGACGTGGTGGAAACGATCCGTAGTAAGTGCCTGGTCTAGCTTGTTAACGAGCTGCTGGCGACTTAATGGCAACAAGTGCTGCTGGTATTCAATCTTAGTCATGGTACAACTGATGCTCCTCAATATAATCTTCAACTGCTGACGGAACCATGTATTTAATAGACTGACCCGTCTTTACCCGTTGACGGATATCCGTTGAACTAAAATCAATTTGCGGCACGTCCACCCAGGTGACGGGATAAGAAGTTTCATTTTTTGCCCCTGGACGCCGAACACCAACAAAGTGAACGAGCTTAACCAGGTCATCAATCCGGTACCAGGTAGGTAAATAATCAACCATGTCGCCGCCAATAATAAAGTAGTAATCAACGTCGGGATGGCGTTCCTTCATCCGTTTGACGGTATCGTAACTATAACTAGTCCCCCCACGTTTGACCTCATCCAGCTCAAGACCAAAAAAGCTATTATTAGCGATAGCTAGCCGCAGCATTGCTACTCGGTCTTTGACATCAATGGCTTCCTTATGGTCAACGTGTGGCGGTTGAGCATCTGGCAAAAACAAAACCTGGTCTAAACAGAGGGCCTTGCCAGCCTGGTCGGCCACTAATAAATGCGCATTGTGTACGGGGTTAAACGTCCCTCCGTACAAGCCAACACGCCGCCGCTTGCTGAAAATCAACGGTTGTGGCGCTGGTTGCACGACAACCCCTGCCTGTTTTTGCTCCTGCATCACTCTCACCACCAATTAATTAAATTTTGTCAACCTTGGTTGATAAATCACGTTGTTTCTCGTTGGCCGACTCCTTAAATAACAACAGCACCCGACCAATTTTTTGAACAACTTGAATGTCGGTGTTACTTTCAATAAACTGAGCTGTTTCTTCGACAGTCGTGTCGGTATTTTGCTGGAGGCTCACTTTAATTAGCTCTCGCCGGTCCAGTGCACCATCTAATTGATCGAGCCACGCCTGTGTTAGACCGTTTTTGCCGACACTAAAGATCGGCGACAAGTGGTTGGCCTGTGCCCGTAAGTATCGTTTCTGTTTTCCACGTAACTGCATTGTTTTCTCCTTTTAAATCATTGCCCGACGCAAAACCACGCCGACACCCTTCGGCGCCCAGCCAACGACCGAACATCCTGCCGGTACCGTGACCCAGCCCAGACCTTCAATCACTAGGTCGCTGCGCTGCGAGACAGCGAAGCTATGCTCAACCAGTGGCGGGATCTCCTTCAGTTCCTCCTTCGTTGGCGGCGTCAATAATTCACCGGCATGCTGCTCGTAAAAATGGTCTGCGTTGGCCAGCTTGGTGCGGTGAATCATCAGATTATTATCGAAGTAGGCGTTAAACCCCGCCTTCGGTCCACTCACATAGTCAAACCGTGCTACCGCCCCGAAGAACAACGTTTGCCACTCAGTCAGCTGGTAAGTGCGCGGTTTAATTTCTCGTTGCGGAGAAATAATCTTGAGATCATTCGCCGGTAAGATGTGGGCCATTTGCTCTTCATGAATAATCCCCGGCGTGTCGACCAGCTGGTGTCCATCGTCCAGCGGAATTTCAATCTTATCAAGCGTCGTTCCCGGGAAACGCGAAGTGGTAATGAGATCGCTAACGCCCGTTCTTTGCTTAATAATCGAGTTAATTAAGGTTGACTTACCAACATTAGTAACACCCACAACATAGACGTCGCGTCCCTGCCGGTAATGCTCAATTTTATCCAGGAGTGAATCAATCTGACGGTTTTTCTTTGCTGATACCAGGACTGTTCCTACCGGACGAATCCCCGCCTGATTAACCTGCTGGCGCAACCAATCGCGTAACTTGCTCCGCCTTAACGACCGCGGCAAGAGGTCTTCCTTATTCCCCACAAGCAGGACGGGATTATCCCCGACGAACCGGTGCAAACCCGGGATTAAACTACCAGTGACGTCAAAAATATCGACAACATAAACAACTAATGCATTAACTTTACCTAATTGGTTGAGTAACCGTAAAAAATCATCATCGTTCAGTGAAACCGGGGCAATCTCGTTATAGTGCCGGAGACGAAAACAGCGCTGACAATACAGTTCATCGTTCGCTAGTCCACGCTCCAGCGCACTCTTCGGCGTATAACCAACCTCGTTGGGATCACTCGTCTGAATGACTGCACCACAGCCAATGCAACGAAGTTCTTCTTTATCTTGTGATTGATCCATTAATTAATTTTCTCCTGCCATTGAATTTCTTCCGGAAAACGGCGCTTTAATTGTTTCATAACTGGTTTTTCGGCCAGACGGTTAATCTTCGTTACCCACTTATCAGTACTAATCAGTGGCTTGACCAACGCACTACGGACACCAGCACTGTTAGCAGCGGCAATATCGGTCATTAACTGATCGCCAACCATCAGCACTTCACTCTTCTTGAGGCCCAGTTTTTGCCGTGCCCGGGTAATACCAAAACCGAGCGGCTTTAATGATCGCGCCATGAAAGGCAAATCCAACGCTTCGACCGCCTTGCCAACCCGCTTAGCAGTATTATTGGAAATGATAATTAGCGGAATGCCAGCTGCCTTCAGCCGTTGCATCCAGTCGCGCATTTCAGGAGTCCCGTTGGGGTTGTTCCAAGCAGTCAGCGTATTGTCTAGATCGCTAAAAACCGCACGAATACCATGCCGTTTTAGTGCTTGAGGGTCGATTTGGTAAGCCGTTTCGATCATCCACGTCGGTTTAAAAAGCTCAATCATGTTCGTAATCCTTTCTCAATGGTTCCAAAAATAATTATAACGGCGTCTTTTCGCTGGTTCAAATTTTTGAAACAAAAAGCGGGGAACCGGTAACCAGTCCCCCGCCAATAAAACTTCTTAATTACTTAAGAGCACTCTTAGCTTCGTTAACAATGGCAGTGAATGCGTCTGCATCGTTAACAGCCAGGTCAGCCAGCATCTTCCGGTTGATGTCGATGTTAGCCAGCTTCAAACCGTGCATCAGCTTGCTGTAGCTGATCCCGTTCATGCGGGCAGCTGCATTGATCCGTGCAATCCACAGTTCACGGAACTTACGCTTGTTAACCTTCCGGTCACGGAATGCGTAAGTGTAGCTCTTCATTACCTGGTCTTTAGCAGTCTTGAACAGGGTACCCTTTGAACCACGGTAGCCCCGTGCCAACTTCATAATCCGCTTGCGCCGTGCGCGCGTTACTGTTCCACCTTTTACTCGCATTGTGTCGTTTCCTCCTCGTTAATCGTTAATAATACCGTCTGCTTACTTGAATGGCAGCATCTTTTTGAAACGCTTGATGTTCGTTTGGTCCATCATACCAGTACCGCGCAGTTGACGACGTTGCTTCTTAGTCTTGCCGTGAAAACGGTGGCTAGTGAATGCGTGACCGCTCTTGAAACCGCCCTTGGCAGTCTTCTTAAAACGCTTTGCAGCAGCGCGATTAGTCTTCATCTTTGGCATAAGAAATTCCTACCTTCTTTATTATTTGTTATCTTTGTCCGTCCGCGGAGCAATGGTTAAGAACATGCTCCGACCTTCCATCTTTGGTCGTTGCTCAACCGTTGCAATTTCCTTGGTTGCATCGGCCATCTTTTCAATCATGTCACGACCAATATCCTTGTGCGTGATCGCACGTCCACGGAAGCGAATTGAAATTCGTACCTTGTTGCCCTTAGCGATAAACTTCTTTACCCGGTTCAACTTAATGTTGAAGTCGTTAGTGTCGATCGTTGGGCTCAGGCGAATTTCTTTGACCGCTACCGTCTTTTGCTTTTTGCGGGCTTCCCGTTCCTTCTTTTGCATCTCGTAACGGTACTTCCCATAATCCATAATCCGTGCAACTGCCGGTCGAGCCTTTGGGGCAACCAGTACTAAGTCGAGGCCGGCATTTTCTGCCAGCTGCATGGCTTCACGGCGGGACTTAATTCCCAACTGTTCACCATCTTGACCAATTAGTCGCACCTCACGTGCTCGGATACCGTCATTGACAATCATTCCTTGAGCTATGGCAACACACCTCCAATTTATTTCGCGAAAGAAACAGCAAAAGGCGGGGCATATACACACCCCGCCACTTAGCCACGAATCAGGAAGATCCGTGTTAACATTCAGCTCGTTTGCCCGGCCACTCTAGTAACCTAGGCGAGAAGCGGGTGCTTCTGCTTTTTCTTTCAACGGTTAATACTTTACTAAATCAAATCGTTAATGTCAAGGAGTTAGGCAAAGTTAGTTGCCATTGCGCAAATTATCCCCCATCATTGGCGTTTCCATGGAGAGGAACCGAATCCGTTCCATAATCCGCTTGGCTTTTAATGGTTCTTCATTCCCCTGGTTATCAATCGCCAGGTGCTCTTCTTCCAGCTGTTTCATCGAAAAGTTAGAGGTAAAGAAAGTGGACAGTTCTTGCTGCATCCGGTATTCCAAAATAACCCCTAAAATATCGTCACGAACCCAGGCCGACATCGCATCGGCACCAATGTCGTCGATCATCAAAATGGGGGCCTGCTTGACCTGGTCTAACAGTTCACCGGTAGCATTATCGCGAATGGCCGCCTTCATGGAAACAGCAAAGCTTGGAAAATGCAGTAAAGTGGATTCGACCCCTTGCTGGGCGAGGGCATTGGCAATTGCTCCCAGGAGATAGGTTTTCCCCACCCCAAAGCTGCCATAGAGGTAAAGTCCTTGTTGGAACTGTCCGGGTTGATAGGAACTAACAAAGCGCAGCGCCGCATTAAAAGCCTCCTGGCGGCTCGCGGTTTGGTGTGCATCATCGGTATAAAAGTGGTCAAAGTCAGCCTGCCGGATAAACTTGGGCATATTCCGTAATGTCACCCGTTTTTCCAGTTCTCGTGCTGCCTGTTGGGCCTTCAGCTTTTCAGTTGGTACGTAGGTCACGTCAATCTGCTGGTTACGAATGGTTAACTGTGGCGAGTAACCCGGGGCAACAGTCGTCTGGTTATTAGTGGCTAACTGTTTTTCGTGGTAAAACTCGTACAGCTTGGACATCCCCCGGTCGATAATCTCCGGCGTCAGCTCTGCCTGGTGATATTGCAAAAAATGACTGATCTCCGGATCATTTAATACTTCCTGGCGCAAGCGTTTAGTCTCTTCATGACGAGATGCCATAATTTTTTGTAGTTGCTGGCTAACAGATTCCATTCTTCCCACCTCCTGACGATATTATTTCTTCTTATTGTCATGCTTCTGCTTCAATTTGGCAAGTAGTTGCTGAGACTCGCGCAATTGGGCTGCACTGGCCTTCGTCCTGGTCTTCTTACCAGACTGATTGTTTTGTGCCCACTCAGGCAGCTGTTCTTTGACGCGGCCCCCACGGCGGCGATAACTTTTACCGCTCTTCCGCGGTTTGGCCTTGCGAGGTTGGTTAAAGTTCTTAATTTCCTTGAGTGCTTCACTAGCCGTCCTGATGTGGCTCCGCTGCCAACTGTTGGCAATCGTGTCAACGAGGTTTTTCCGTAAGGTCGGCAAGTCCTGCTGGACAATGACGTAGTAGCTTAACATATTAACTACTTCAGGAGCCAGGCCCTGGTTAAGCAAGTTGCTGATGATGTATTTTTCGCTACTCGTGACAAAGCCACCACCAGTCTGCTGCTTGAGTGTCGCTAGGAAGGTCATTGGCGCCAGGTCGCTGGCAACTTTAACCAGCTGCTTTTCCTCGTTGGACAACCCCTCCATGTTTTCGGCAACAGCCACCCCGGGCTGTTCATCGTCCACCTTAACGGGTGTTTCAAACTGACCGGCAACGACTAATTTTAACTGTCGCGGGTCAATCCGGTTGCTGGTTCCCCAGTCGACTGCCTTTAACACCAACTGACGCATTTGCGGCTCATCGATCCCGTACATCAGGTGTTGGGAGATGATCAACTGCCGGTTAACCCGTAAGTCCTCATCGACGAGTCCATCGCCAACCAGTTGCTTGGCCAACAGAGCAAAATCAAACCCGTCGGCCGGCAAAAGCTCTTCCTGGTGATGGTTAGCCGAAAGCGTGGCCTTAACCTCGTCAGTTACCTGCTGGTCTGCTGACAACGTTGTTTGATCAGGGGTAAAAACATCAAAAAAGCTGTGCGTGGTTTCCGTGAGTTGCGCCGGATCATAGTAATAACGCTTCAGCCGGGAAGCTAATTGTTTGAACCGCTGCTCACCAATTACCTGCAGCAGCTTAGTACTCAACAAGTCTTCCTGAAAAAAATCCTGTGCGGATAAAAGTGGTTGCAGCTGGTAGACAAAGATCGGCCCCACCGCATCCTCTTGAAAAAATGTTCTCAACAAGCCGACTGCTTCTAGCTGGTCGCGAGCCGCTTGCAATTTGCCAGTACCAGTATTCAATAACGTTAACAATTGAGAATGCAAACGCCTGTCGGCCAGCGTAGGATGTACTTGCAATTGGTTTGCCAAAACATTTTCTAGAACATAGGCGAGCGGCGACAATAATGGCTGATACAGATTAGTTAGCACCGACTGTTCGATGGTAAAGTCGCCCACAGTCGTCGTTACCAGATATCCCGTTTTCGGTGTAACTGGTGGCATTGTCCGTTTCATCCTCATCCCGTCCTTACTTACTATGCTTCTTATTATGGTTGATCATCGACTCCAACTCGCTCATGAAGGCATCCACGTCCTTGAACTGCCGGTAAACACTAGCAAAACGAATGTAGGAGATTTCATCGACATCCTTTAGCTCATCCATGACGTATTCACCGATAATGGTTGTCGACACTTCATTTTCACCGCGAGCCCGGACCTTATTTTCTACCGTGTTGGCAATCTTGGTCAGCTGTTCAATGCTTACTGGCCGCTTTTCAGCTGACCGAACCAGACCGTTGAGAATTTTCTTCCGATCAAACTGCTGACGCGCCCCATTTTTCTTGACCACCAACAGCGGCTGTTCCTCGTAGCGCTCAAAAGTGGTAAAGCGATAGCCACAATGAGAACATTCCCGCCGACGACGAATAAAGGTACCGTCTTCGCTGGGACGACTGTCAACAACGTGTGAGCCATCGTGATGGCAATGTGGACAAATCATAGTCGTTTCTCCTTACTTAACTTATCTTCAAGGTAATCCATCAACCAGGATACTTGCAGGGCTGTTTTTCGGCGGCTGCTATTATTGTTAATCGTCCAGTCTGCCCTGGCTATTTTTTCAGCTAATGGCATCTGTGCTACCATCCGTTGGCGAGCCGCCGTGCTTTCTAGCCCATCACGAGCAACAATGCGTTCATACTGAGTCTGCTCATCAACGGCCACAACCACCACCACATCGCACAATTGCTGGTAACCCTGCTCAAACAGCAGTGGGATATCTAATACCACCCTTTTGGCGTTGATCGTAGCGAGTTGCTTGGCAATTTCAACGCGAATTAGTGGTTGTAATAACTCATTTAAGTCCTGCAGTGCTTTCGGATCAGCAAAAACAAGCTGGCCCAGCTGCTGGGTATCCAAACGACCACTAACATAAAGTTCCGGACCAAAACGATGAACGAGTGCTTCTTTAACCGTCGGGCTCGTATCACGAACGTGCTTGGCTACTTGGTCCGCATCAACGACCTGCCAACCAGCAGTTTGAAAGAGTCGACTGACTGTTGATTTACCACTCGCGATCCCACCAGTAATTCCGACAATCATGAGCTTAACCCTCAACTAGCGGCTGACAGTGCGGGCAAAAAGTTGTCCCCCGTTCAGCAACCTTGATCTTGACCATCTTCGTCCCGCAACGTTCACACTTCTCACCACCGCGACCATAAGCATGGAGTCGCTCCTGGAAGCCTCCTGCATCACCAAAGGCATTGGTAAAGGAATGCACAGTTGTCCCCTTATACTTCGTTGCTACCGCAATTTCTTTAATGATATTGTCGTGAAGCAGACGAATCTGTTCATCTGACAAACTGTTAGCTGGTTGCTCGGGATTAATCTTGCTCATCCATAGCACTTCGTCAGCGTAGATGTTACCTAAGCCCGCCACGTGCCGCTGGTTAAGCAAAAATGGTTTAATTTTCCCTCGTGACCGTTTCAAAATTTTGCGGAAATACTCCACCGTGAAGTCCTGATCAGTTGGTTCGGGACCAATCGTTTTGAGACCAGCGACTGACATTTCTGTCCCGGTTTTCACTAGCCGCATCCGCCCAAACTTGCGGGTGTCATGGTAGCACAACTCCGTCCCATCAGTAAACTTAAAAACGACGTGGGTGTGCTTATCAATTGGCTTTCCCTGTTTCTGGTTGAAATACTTGCCTTCCATTCGCAAATGGCTAATCATCGTTAAATTATTGCTAAACCGGAAAAGTAGGTACTTACCACGCCGGTTAACATCCGTAATGGTTTGACCAATTAACGCCTGGCGAAACTCTTCCACGTCACCATCAATGGTTTTTCCGTAATACACGTCAATGGCGTTGATCTTCCGACCCTTGGCAATTTTAAGCAGACCGCGACGAACGGTTTCAACTTCAGGTAATTCTGGCAATGCTTGTTCCTCCTTACTTCTTTAAATCATACCAGGTGTCGCCCCACTTGCTTTCCACCTTAAGCGGCACATCAAGCTTAATGGCCGAATCCATCACCTGTGGGACTACCTTGGCCAGTAACGGAATTTCTTCCTTCGGTGCTTCAAAGACCAATTCGTCATGGATTTGAAGTAGCATCCGGGCCTTCAGCCCCCGCTTAGCCAGCTCACGGTCCATCCGGATCATGGCAATTTTAATAATGTCTGCCGCACTCCCCTGGATAGGGGTGTTCATCGCCGTTCGTTCGGCAAAAGCCCGTTGCGGGCGGTTTCGGCTATTAATGTCCGGGAGGTACCGCCGCCGGTGAGTCAGCGTTTCAACGTAACCCTGTTTGTGAGCTTTTTCGACAATCTCGGTGACGTACTTCTTAACTCCTGGAAATTCGTGGAAGTAACTATCAATGAATTCCTTTGCCTGCTTGCGACTAACGTGAATGCTTTGTGAGAGTCCATACGCACTAATTCCGTAGACAATCCCAAAGTTCACAGCCTTTGCATGGCGACGCATATTGGGTGTTACTTCTTCGTCCTTGTCCAGGTGGAAAATTCGCCGGGCCGTGCTGGCGTGAATGTCTTTGCCATCGATAAAGTCTTGTTGCAAGTTCTTGTCGCCGGTAACGTGGGCCAGTACCCGCAGTTCAATCTGAGAATAGTCAGAACTGAATATCTGCCAGCCCTCATGACTCGGGACAAAGGCGTGACGGATTTGCCGCCCCTCTTCTGTCCGCACCGGGATGTTTTGCAGGTTCGGGTCGACCGACGAAAGCCGTCCGGTCTGGGTAAGCGTCTGCAGGTAGCGAGTGTGAACCTTGCCATCACTACTGTGGATCACCTTCAGAAGACCGTCAACATAGGTCGACTGAACTTTCTTAATCCGCCGGTATTCCAAAATATGTTCGATAATCGGCGATGTCCCCAGCAATTTTTCTAGGACAGCTACTGCCGTGGAATACCCCGTCCTCGTTTTCTTAATCACCGGCAGCTTCAGCTTTTCGAACAAGATTGTCCCCAGCTGCTTGGTAGAATTGATGTTGAACTTCTCACCAGCATCCTGGTAAATCTGCTGTTCAAGTTCGCTCAGCCGTTCCAGCATCTTGCTTCCCATTTGCTTCAGCAAGTCGGCATCCACCTTAAACCCAGCAATTTCCATCTTGGCTAATACCCGGGTTAGCGGCAGCTCAATATCAGTGTAAAGCGGCATCTGCTGGTGTTCATCCAGTTGTTGGTCTAACGGCTTATCTAATTGTTCAATTGCCCGTGCCTTCTTCGCCAAGTGGGTAAAGAATACCTGGTCATCTTCAGGAATCTTGCGTTTAGCACCCTTGCCATAGACTGTCTCGTCGCTTTCCACGTCAAAGTAATCATGTTCGTGGGCCAGCATCCCCAGGTCGTTATTGTTGTCATTAGTATCCAACAAGTACGATTCCAACAATAAATCAAAACCCACATGGTTGATTGCTACGCCTAACCGGTTGAGACCAATAATCTGTGCCTTAGCATTAAATACATCTTTGACATAATGGTCATCAGCCAAAAGCGATGATAATTCTGAAGACTTTAATAACTCAGAATCGCGACTGACCAGCCATTGGTCTCCTGCCCCAATGACAAAACCGGCAAACGGCGACAAGTGATAATTAGCTTCTGGCATTTCCAAGATAAAGGAAACCCGTGACGGCAGCTGGTTAACCAAGTCGAGGTTATTAGCATTCAAAACCGTATATTTAATCGGCTTTTCGGCGGCCGGTTTGCTCCCGCCAGCTTCAAGGGGCGCGTTCATTTTCGCCAAGAAACTGCGAAAGCCCATCTTCTGGTAAAACTGAACCAGTTTGTCAGTTTGTTCACCCTGGTACTTAATATCTGCAATGCCGACACCAAGCGGGGCGTCACGGAGGATGGTCGCCAGTGTCTTACACTGTTTGGCTACCTCTTCTTCGTTGACCAGGTTTTCCTTCATCTTGCTCTTCTTTAGCTGGTCAATGTTGTCGTAAAGTCCTTCGACACTGCCAAACTGTTGGACTAATTTCAATGCCCGCTTTTCACCAATCCCACTGACCCCCGGATAATTATCCGAGCTATCGCCCATCAACGCCTTTAGGTCAATAATCTGCGCGGGTTTGAGACCCAGTTTCTCTTCAACGTGGGCTGGTGTGTAGTGTTCTGTTTGGGTAACGCCCTTCTTCGTCACAGCAACGGTCGTGTGGGCGGTGGCCAGCTGCGTCAAATCACGGTCACCGGTGACGACCAACGTTTCCCAGCCTTCCTGGTCAGCCTGCCCAGCTAACGTTCCGATGATATCGTCGGCTTCATAATTGGCAAGCTGGTAGGCGGCGATCCCGCAGTCTTCTACCAGTTCGTGAACTGACGGTATCTGTTCAACTAGTTCTTCCGGGGTCTTGTTACGGCCACCCTTGTAGTCGCCGTACATCTTGGTCCGGAAGGTGACCTTACCCGCGTCAAAGGCGGCCAATGCATAATCTGGGTGAAAGTTTTCCAAGACATGGTCCAGCATTAACTTAAAGCCATAAATGGCGGTTGTATGCATCCCATCAGCATTGGTGAACTTGCCCAGCTGGTTATGCAAGGCAAAAAAGGCACGGAACATAATACTGTTACCGTCAATCAGCAGTAATTTTTTTGACATCAAAAGTCGCTCCCTTTTTCTAATCGCTTTAATTGTACCAAAGTTTACCAATTCGTGGCGTTTGTTGCTCCAGAAGAAAAAGGGGGAGGAAAAATCCCCACCCCCTTGTGATGTATTTCGATACTTAGTCGCGGTTACTGCCCATCTGAAGAATATTCAGCAACTGCAGGAATAAGTTAATAAAGTCCAGGTACAATTGCAGTGCACCAGTAATTGCCAAACCAGTTACTGATACCTGGTTACCATATTCGATGTAGAGTTGCTTCATCTTCTGAGCATCCCAGGCAGTTAAGACAACGAAGATAATCACTGCGATGTATGAGAAGACGTAGCTGATTACCGCACTCTTCAAGAACAGGTTAACCAGCGACGCAATAATCAGCGCAATCAGCGCGGCCATCGCGTGTGATCCAGCCTTATCCAACGAGCGCTTCGTAACTGTTCCGTAGATTGCCAGCACAATAAATACTGATGCCGCTGAAATAAAGGCCGTTGTGATATTAGCTGCCGTGTAAATGCCAGCAATCAAGGCAAATTCAACACCATAGATGACCGCCATTACCATTAGCATAATAAAACCGCCAACCGGGTTGCGGGTCGCACTAAAGGAAATTCCCATTGATAGTGCAATTGGCAACAGTAACAGTAACCAAACCGTCCCCGGGTGAGCCACAAAGTAACCCATCACTGCTGTCCGAAATGTGGTCAGTGTCAGGTAAGATGATAAGGCTGACACCAGCACCGCCAATGCCATGTTGCCGTACATCTTCGTCAGAAAGGAATTAAGCCCGATCTGATCGACGACCTGGCGACGACCAGTTTGTGGATTCATGTTATCCATTTCTAGTCCTCCTTAATAGATCAATAATGGTCAAATTTGTTAAGTGAATGTTAACAGAACTTGCTGCCCAGAACAAGCAATTCGCTAGTTCTTCAGCATTTCTTTATAAGCATCTTCATACTTTTCAATGTCACCGGCACCCATAAAGATCACCACCGCGTTGTGGAAATCAAACAGCTGACCTAGTGACTTCATATCGATATCATGGCTGCCTGGCACCAGGTCTTCCAAGTCCTGCCGGGAAACCTTCCCCGAGTGCTCACGAATGGAGCCAAAGATTGGTGTGACAAAGACGTCGTCAGCCGTCGATAGGACCTTCCCAAAGTCTTTCAGGTAGGCTGCCAACCGAGAATAGGTGTGTGGTTGGAAGACAGCAATAATTTCCTTGTCCGGGAATTTTTGCCGCGCAGCATCAAGGGTGGCCTTAATTTCTGACGGATGGTGGGCATAGTCGTCGATGATCTTCATATCAGCGATATCTGTTTCGCTAAACCGTCGCTTAACCCCGCTGAATTTTGCCAATTCTTCCTTGATGGCACCGAGGTCTTCATGTTCCATGTAGGCAACGGCAACCACGGCCAAGCTATTCAACACACTATGTTCGCCGTAAAGGTGGATGGTGAAAGTTCCCAGCTTCTGGTCGCGGAAGTAGGCGTCATAGGTTGAGCCAGCCGGTGTCCGCTTGATGTTGACGGCGCGGAAGTCATCACGGTCACTAGTCCCATAGTAGTAAATCGGCACATCCAACTTCAATTGGCGGAGGTTCTCATCATCACCCCAGGCAAAGACCGCCTTCTTCACCTGACTGCCAAATTGTTCAAAGGACTGACGAACATCATTGATATCCTTAAAGTAGTCCGGATGGTCAAAGTCAATGTTGGTCATAATCGCGTAGTCCGGATGGTAAGCCAAAAAGTGGTCGCGGTACTCGTCTGCTTCAAAAACGAAGAAACGGGCATCTGGTTCACCATGGCCCACACCATCACCAATTAAGTAGTTCGTTTTGGCAACTTCGTGCAGGGTGTGGGACAGCAAACCGGTCGTACTAGTCTTCCCGTGGGCGCCAGCAATCCCGATACTGGTGAATTTTTCAACTTGCTGTTCAACCGCTGCGGGATAAGACAAAACGGTCAGCCCCATTTCATGGGCCCGCTTAATTTCAGGATGGTCGTCACCAAAGGCGTTACCCTGAACCACGATCATCCCTTCCTTCAGGTTAGCCGGGTCGAAGTTAAAGATCTGAATACCGGCTTTTTCGAGGGGCCCCTGGGTAAAAGTTTCCTTTTCGATGTCGGACCCACAGACATTGTTGCCTTGGTCGTGCAGCAGGCGGGCTAACGACGCCATTCCAGTACCCTTAATTCCCACAAAATAATACGTTTTGGCCATTGTCAAAGTTCCTCCAATATAACAATTTGCTTGATTAAAAAAGGGCCATTGAAATGGCCGACGGTGGTCGGTAATTGTCAACGTCCCCCTTGCTTGTTAGTTCATAGTTAATCAGCCGCGGTAAACAGGTGGTTACCCCGTTCAAAATCAAAGGCGTCACCCGCTTGACCAAAGTCATCCGGGAGAATTACGCATCCCGGCCGGTCAGGAGCATTTTTCAGCTTTAATTCACGGCCTGAGCAAATCATACCATTACTCTTGACACCCCGCAATTCCCCAGGGAAAATAATTTTTCCATCGGGCATCATCGCACCAACTTTAGCCACGACAACCTTAATGTGGTTAGCAATATTCGGCGAACCACAGACAATCTGAAGTTTTTCATCGCCGGTATCAACAGTCGTGATGTGGAGGTGGTCCGAATCAGGGTGATCCTTCATTTCTTCGACGTAGCCAACAACAAACTTTGGCTTGCCGTCGTATACTATTTCCTTATCAAAACCAGCTTCCTTCACTGCCTGGTTTAAGGTCGCCACCTGGTCGGCTGACAAGTGAACCTGACCATTTGCTGAACTCAATTCAGGAATCAGCTGTGAGGCATTAATGAAGTTGTAACCAAGTAGTTGCCCCTCTTTGGACACAATCTGGACAACGTTTCCGTTGACCTTTACCTGTTGATTTTCGCCATCGGCAGCAACGATTACCACAAGGACGTCGCCCATGGCCTTGGCATTATAGCTTGCAATTAGCATGGCATTATTTCCTTTCCATTTAAAGTACCCTTAATAGCATACCATGTTAGATTATTTTGTGAAGTTGGTCAGGAATTTTTCCACTTCTTCCTTCGTTTTGCGATCCTTGTTGACAAACCGTCCCTGCTCTTTGCCGTCTTTGTAAACAACAAAGCTGGGGATCCCGAAGATATCCAGTTCTCGTGCCAAGTCCATATTTTCGTCACGGTCAATTGCTAAAAAAGTCATCTGAGAAAAGTCATCCTCAATGGCTGGCATAAACGGCTTAATAAAGCGGCAGTCTGGACACCAGTCAGCGCTAAAGAAGAGGACATATTGGCCCTTTGCCATTTCTTGCTCTAATTGCTTCAACGTTGTTTTTCCCACTTTTTCCATTTAAGTATTTCTCCCTTCACTTATTATTTGTAAGTTTGACCTTATTATACCTGATTTTGCCCGGCTCTGCAGCGGGCACGATGGATTAATTGCCTTTAGTTCGTTATATGATAGAATGATTATATTAACCTACGCGGAAGAAGGAGCTCAATGAATAATTCTCTGATTTCACCATGGAAAGTTTCGGCTACGCTGGGCTTATCTAGCATCGCCGGTTTCGTTCTTGGCCAGCTGATTGGCAACCGCAAGCAGTCTGCCAACCGCATCCTCAAGATGATCCGGGACGACTTCAAAAAAGAAGGTCCGGTCATCGGCAGTTGGATTGACTCACAAGCTGAGCCATACCAGCGTTACGCCGTCAAAGCGGACGTTTACCATGGTGGCGTTACTCGTTTAGAAGACAGCATCCCCGTTAATTACCAGTTTGTCGCGGATGCTCGTACCGGTTCGCTAATTGAATTAAAACGTGAAAACTAAGCATAACAAATAAAGCCGCGAGGAATCGTTCTGATTCCCCGAGACTTTTTATTTACTTAAAACGCGACCAGTACTCTGCCAGGTAGCGAGTAGTTAAGCTCGCCGGCTGTTTAATCAGCTCATGTGGTTGACCACTGGCAACGACTTGGCCACCAGCACTGCCGCCACGCGGTCCCATATCAAGCATGTAGTCCGCATTGACTACCAGATTTAAATCGTGAGTAATCGTCACAATCGTTGCCCCACGGTCTAGTAGCCGTTGCATTACCTTCAACAACGTCTTGACATCTAATGGATGCAGCCCAATTGTCGGTTCATCAAAGACAAAAAGTGTCGTCTTTTGTTGGTGATGGAGGTGCTTGACCAATTTCAGCCGCTGGGCCTCACCACCTGAAAGACTCGGGGTACTTTCCCCGAGGTGGAGGTATGACAGACCAACTTCATCAAGCAATGATAATTCCCGTTCAATTTTGGGTACTTCAGCAAAAACCGGCAGCGCCTGGGCAACGTCTAACTTTAAGAGGTCAACAATCGAGTAACCATGCCACTTAACCTCTTGCACTGCCCCATTATAACGGTCACCGTGACAAAGCGGACACACCTGCTGCATATCAGGTAAAAACTGAATATCGAGGGTCACGACACCGCTACCGCCGCAATTAGGGCAAGCCCCTTGTTTGTTATTATAGGAGAAATACGAAGCGGTGTAGTGTTTCTTTTTGGCCAACGGCTGGCTCGCAAATAACTTTCGTAAATTATTCATGATGCTGGTATAGGTAGCAACAGTTGAACGCATCGTCTTCCCGATTGGTGCCGCGTCGACACTGACCACCTTCTTGAGCGGACAAGTAAGCTTTTTAACTTGGGTGGGTAGTCGCTGGTCCGTAGCTTGCGCCTGAATGGCCGGAATCAGACTATCAAGGATCAGGCTAGTCTTCCCTGCACCAGAAAACCCGGTTACTGCAGAGAGCGCATGCAATGGCAACTGGGCCTTAACATCATCAATGTTGTTATATCCCGTCACCTCAAACTGAATGCCACAATCAGAAATTTCTTTCGGCTTGCGCGCCATTAGTTGAGCAGTCCCCTTTAAGTAGGGGCCAATTTTCGAACCATGATCAGTGGCCAACTGCGCCGGAATTCCCTGGTTGATGACCTGTCCACCCTTTTCTCCGGAGCCGGGCCCAATTTCAATAATCCAGTCGGCCGCTTTAATAATGTCGACGTTGTGGTCAACGACGACCAGTGAATTACCCTGGGCAACCAGTTGACGGAAAACATGGAGCAGGCCGCTAACGTTGTCCGGATGTAAGCCGATTGACGGTTCATCGAGAACGTAGAGGATTCCCGTTGTCTGCGTCCGCAATGTCCGCGCTAGTTGAATCCGTTGTAACTCCCCAGTAGACAAAGTATTCCCGTTTCGGGAAAGTGTCAGGTAGTCGAGTCCCAGCTCCAAAAGCGGCTGCAAATTATCCTCAAACTCGGCAAAAAGAGAAGAAGCCATCTTGTTCATATCCGAAGCAATCTCTGCCGAAACCCTCTTTTTCCATGATTCCAGCTCTCCCAGAGTCAGGTCGCTGACCTGGGCAATATTCAATCCGCCAGCTAACTGGGTCAGAAGTTCCGGCTTTAAACGTGTCCCATGACAGGTTGGGCAAGTTGAGTAGTGAAAGAAGGATGCAATTCGTTCCTGAGCCCGGGCGCTCTTACTAGTCCGTGCCGATTCATAAACGGCTTCCTTCGCATTCTCATACAGGGCATTAAAGTCATGGAAAACCCGTCCCGTACCTGAACGAAAATCCATCCAGTACTTCTTTTTGGGCCCATTAATGATAAATTCTTTTTCCTTCGCCGTTAGATCCTTATAGGGCACATCGATCCGCACCCCGGCCTGCTGGGCAACGCTGGGCATGAAATTTCGGCCTGGCAGGTGCCAAGAAGCAACTGCACCTTGTTCCAGAGTCAGGTTGGGGTCGCCAATCAATTTAGACTCGTCTAATTGCCGCACTTTACCTGTTCCGTGACAAGTAGGACAAGCTCCGTCAGAGTTAAAGGCAAAGTCTTCCGCACTGAAGGCCGGAAAATGAACCCCGCATACTGGGCAGGTTAACTGCCCCATTTGGGCGCCATTATCACTCATTGCCATTGCAATTTTTAAGCTGGGCTTTAAACGGTGACCGTTTGGACAAACGGGGCTCCCCAGTCGCGAAAAAATGAGGCGGATCACGTTAAAGACCTCGCTCATTGTCCCAACGGTTGCCCTCTCCGACGGAATCGACGGCCGTTGCTTGAGAGCCAGCGCAGACGGAATATGCTTAACACTTTTGACGTCAGCCTGGCTGCCCAGCTTAATGCGCCGCCGGGTATATGTTGACAAGGCCTCCAAGTAGCGACGCGAGCCTTCTTCGTATAAAATCCCCATCGCCAGCGAACTTTTGCCTGAACCAGACAAACCCGAAATCGCCACAAACTGGTGAAGCGGAATATCAACGTCAACGTTTTTTAAGTTATGGACTTTTGCTCCCCGAACCTCAATTCGGGACGGCAAAGATGAATGCTTCTCCATTAATAATTTCCCCCATATTAAAAAATCGCGGTTAACCGCGATTAGTTTTAACCGGCAAAATGAGCCGTTAACTTATAGATAGGCTGTCCCTTCGCCGCAAACCGCTGTTCATACTCGGTTTCGACATTGTGCTCGTTTTCTTCGCTATTATGCAAGTCCAGCCACACACCATCGAACTTCATCCCAAAATTATTGAGCGACTGCAGGGAATACTCGAAAAAACCCATGTTATCGGTTTTTAATTCAATTGTCCCTGACGAGCGAAGAATTTGCTGGTATTCACGCAGAAATGACTGGTAAGTTAACCGCCGCTTGGTGTGCCGCTTTTTTGGCCAGGGATCAGAAAAGTTGAGGTATAATTCATCAACTTCCCCTGGCGCAAAAAATTCTAACAGGTCTGCCCCATCAGCATTAATCAGCTGCAGGTTGGGTAGTTCTTCAGGCAAAGCCTTCTTCAGGGCGATGGCTGCCACCGTCGTCTGAATTTCCATTCCAATAAAGTTGATCTCCGGATGCGCCTTGGCCATACCAATGACGAATTGGCCCTTGCCCATCCCTAATTCCAGCCGCAATGGCTGTTTTTTAGCAAACCGTTCTTGCCAGTGGCCGGCGTATTGTGCCGGATCACTAACCATCATCTCCGGGTGCTCAGCAATCAACGGTGCTGCCCACTTCTTGTGTTTTACTCTCATTTATTCTCTCCATTATCGTTTCGTAGATTTATTCCAACGGCGTGGCATTAACCTTACCAAAAATTCGGCCAAAAACAATCCCGTTACCAAGTTAATAACTGCCCACTGCCATAACAACGTATTGCCCAAACTGGCAAGCGCAATTAAGCAAGTGGCTAATACTAATACTCGGCGGCACAGGGACTGAAAGTCAGTCACCTTCACCTTCCTGCCTACTGGCAGCAAATGGACCATCGCCTTATTGTCAAAGTGGTGATAAAACGGCGTCAGTTCACCCGCTAACAGGTAGACAAACAATAAAGATAACACACATTTCAGCCAGCCCAGCGGGATAAAGAAAACTACCACCATTGCTACCGCCGTCAACCGCATGACCAGTCCGCTCATTTCCGCATCCCGGAAAAAGCCGCGAACAAAGAGGTAAGACCACGGGTGACCAGTAATCGTCCATTTTTTTATTAATCGATCCGCCCACCGTCGCCGGACAACCCGTCCCGCAACACTAGGGACGTCCGTAAATAGGTTAAAAAACCGGTACAACTGCTCCATGCGGCGATTTTCCGCCCCAATTGCCCTGGCCCAATTCAACGAATAAGCTGTTTTATTAGCCGCCCAGCCGTTTAGGCATAAAAAGATCACTGATAGGATCAATCCCCAGAAGGGATGGTAAACCCAGCTAGCAGACACAATCAAAAACGTTTCCACCCACTGGTTGACAACCCAGTGACGCCAGCCCTGCTGTAAGCGGGAACTAAAATTGAACTGGTCTTTTGCCAGGACAAACCAGTTAGCCTCTGCCAGCAGCATGGCTGCCGATGCAACCAGCCACTGAGGGCCATGCCACTGCAGGGTAATAGTGGCCATTGGCAGTGCTACCACAATTCCAGCAACCATAATGAGCTCGCCACAAAGCAAACTCATCCACCAACCACCGCGAAGATATTCTTCCATCTGGCCACTTTTTGGCAGGAGAAAAATGCGGTCGGCAGGTTTTAACAAGGTCGCAAAACGACCTATTTGTGCCACCAAGGTAAACCAAATTGCCAGTGCCGGTGGCGCCCACCATTCTCCTCCTGTGAGGTGTGGCAACCAGCCAGCATAAGAGTATGCCAGCGCCCCTAAAAGGAAGAAGAGAGCGATCACAAAGTGGTCGTTGAACACCAACCGCCAGTACTTGAGCAGGCTGACAAAGTGCCCCTCTCGCCGGTCACGATAAAGTTCATTCATGGCCACCATCTCCCGTCATCTGCAGGTATAATTGGTCCAGGCTCGCGCTTGGCTGGCCAGCTACTTGGCGCAATTCGTCCAGCGTCCCGTGGGCCCTGACTTGACCACTGGCCAGGAGGACAAAACGATCACAATAACGTTCCGCAGTGTCCAGAACGTGCGTTGACATCAAAACAGCGGTCCCCTTCTTTTTGACCTCCTCAATTAACTGAAGAAGGTCATGGACGGCTAACGGGTCCAGGCCATAAAACGGCTCATCGACGATTAATAACTTCACGTCGGGCAAAAAAGCACAACAGATCATTACCTTCTGCTTCATCCCCTTCGAAAATTCGGCAGGAAACCAATTCAGCTTATTATCCAAGCGGAACATTTTTAATAAGCGGTGTGCTTTAGGCCACGTTTGCTCAGGATCCAGGTCGTAGGCGAGCATTGTCATTTCCAAGTGCTCCTTGAGAGTGAGCTCGTCATACAAAATTGGCGCTTCCGGCACGTACGCCAATTTTTTCTTATACTGGTCTTCGTTTTTAGTAATCGTCAGTCCGTCTAATGAAATCTCACCGGAAAAAGGACGCAAGAGACCAATAATGTGGTTAATAGTTGTCGATTTACCGGCACCGTTTAAGCCAATCAACCCCACCAGTTGGCCTGGCTGAACAGTTAAACTAACGTCTTTGAGCACCGGTAGATGACCATAGCCACCCACTAAGTTTTTTACTTGTAAAGTCATGAGATTACCCTTTCTTGACGTTCCTATCGGCTCAAATTATATCACACTACTGACAAGCACCGTGCATAACAGCGGTCAATCAAGTATACTAAGGTTAACTATTAATAAGGAGTTGATTGTCATGACAGAGGAAGAAAAGAATTGTATCTTCTGTAAGATTGTTCGCGGTGAAATCCCGAGCTACACGGTTTACGAAGATGATGTTGTTAAAGCCTTCTTAGATATCTCGCAAAACACCCCTGGTCACACCCTCGTGGTCCCAAAAAAGCACGTCAAGGACATTTTCGCATACGATGACGACTTGGCAGCCGCCGTTTTCAGCCGGTTACCAAAGATTGCCCGGGCGATCAAGAAATCTGACCCTCGAATTGTGGGGATGAACATCCTCAATAACAACGGCAAAGTTGCCTACCAGTCTGTCTTCCACTCCCACATTCACTTAGTTCCGCGCTATTCTGCTGCCGACCAGTTCTCTATTCACTTTACTGACAACTCCGCTAACTACGACGAAGCCAAATACAAGCAGGTTCAACAAGCGATTGTTGAACACCTGGAGGACTAAATGCGTCTGTCAATTAATGGCTCACCCAACTTATTTGCAATTGCGGCCCGGTGCAAAAATGAAGCTGTTGTCACTGCTGAGCAAGTAAAATCTAAAGTTACCAAAAAAGTAGCGGCGGCCAAACAAAGCCGCCAGGAATTTCAAGCAGCAATCACTGCCCTCCAACGTTCTAGCAAAGAACTCGGCCGGTCAATCACAATATTGCAAAAAGCGTTGGTCGAGGTCCAACCAACGCTGATTCGTCTCCAACGTCAGCTAAATCATTGGCAACGTACCAACGAGGAACCACTGGCGCGAGTCCATGATATCCTGCAAAAGTACCAGCCAAAACACTAACGGTTCATCAGCACTAGGGGTTCCCCCCTGGTGCTGATTTTTTATTATCCTGCGGACTTAATTACTAAAAACTCCTCCAGTGAAGTGAACCCTGTAAGTTGGACACTTTAATTTAGGCAACTTTTTCTAAGGCAAGATTTCGATATTCAATCGGAGTCTTGCCTTTTAATATGTGCTTGATTCGATTCCGATTATAGTATTCTATCCACTCCTCCATGGCTTTAATCAATTCCTGCTTGGTTTGATAATGATGTCCATAATACATTTCAACCTTCATCGTGTGAAAGAAACTTTCCATTGGCGCATTGTCTAAACAGGTCGCCCGGCGTGACATGCTTTGAAAAATATGGTTTTTCTTTAGTGTTTGACGCCAGGCATTCGTTTGATATTGGATTCCTTGGTCACTATGGACGGTCATGCGGTAGTTAAGCTTAGGTCGCTTATTAATTAGCTCGATTAGCGGTTTCATCACGAAATCAGTAGTAGGGTGGTCGCCAATATTGTAACTAACAATTTCACCAGAACATAAATCTTTAATCGGTGAAAGGTAAACTCGCTCATCCTGGCTCATATTGTCATAGCGGTATTCGCTCACATCAGTCGCCATTTTTTGATATGGACGCTCAGTTTTAAAACGGCGATGAAGACGATTCTTGGCTTTCTTACCTTGAGGACCAATCGACGAATCATATTTCCGAGTTTGACGATTATACATCTGTGACGATAAACCATTCTCACGCATTAGACGGCTAACTCTTTTATGATTAACCTTAATTCCACGACGATGTAGCTCATCTGTGACAGGTCGATATCCGTAGCCAGGATTCTGTTGCTTGATATCTTTAATGAGTCGAAGCAGTTCTTTATCATCTGCGGCTTCGTGGCGATGGGCTTGATAATAGAATGTACTTCGCTTAATGGTGGTGTATGATAGAATCTCCGTTAAGCTAAATCCGAATTCTTGCCTTAGTTCTTGGATGATTTGGTATTCTTCTTTGACTGTCCGCGGTGTTGAACTAAGGCGTCGAGTTTTTTTAAGTATTCGTTCTCTACTTTCAAAGCCCGATTCTCTGCTTTCAACTGTTCTAACTCTGATAGTTGTTTACTAGCTTGGTGATTATTATTAGTAGTCATGTGCTTTGCCCGTCCTCTTCTGGTAAACAAATCCTCAGTTCCATGCTCCTTAAGTTTCTTTTGCCAGTTAGCGATTGTCCCTGGATTACTAATATCAAATTGAAGTGCTGTTCGTCGGTACGAGGCTTTGTGTTGTTTTTTCCAGTTTAAGACTTTCAGCTTAAAATCACCATCATAATCATACTTTGACGAACGAATTTCTAGGCCTTGAACACCATATTTTCGATAGCGAGCTATCCATACTAACACGTTACCTTTACTTCTTATACCCAATCGTCGGGCGATAGTCGTTGAACCCATTCCCGATAAATACATTTGAACTGCTTTCAGTTTAATTTCTAAACTAAACTTAGTCATAGTAAAACCCCCATAGTTGGAATTCCTTGTCCAACTATGGGGGTTCACTTCACAGCTGACTGTCGTCAAATGGAGGAGTTTTGTTGTCTATTTACTTGCTAGAATTGGAATTTTGCGTTGTCGAACCCGCACTACCAGTTCCCGTAGCAGTCGTCGAATTGCTCAAGTAATCCGCCAGAACGTTCTTCAAGTCCTTGTCCTTAATTGAAACGTTCCCCTTCTTCAGGACCTTGGCAACAACGTTGTGGAGGAAGGTGGTATTGTTCATGTTTTCTTCCACAATCTGATCTTTCAGGTCAGCGATGTGGTCTGACTTGAGACCCTTTGCCGGGTGGTTGATCATGTAGATTACTTGGTAACCGTTGTCGGTCTTAACTGGTTCAGTGGTGTACTCTCCAGTCTTTAACTTAAAGGCAGCCTTCTTGTAAGCAGAGTCTAACTGGGTATCGGTGTTATCAAATGCTGGCACACGACCACCGTTGTTCTTGTTAGAAGAGTCAGTTGACTTTTCCTTTGCCAGCTTCTTAAAGGTCTTAAACTTATTGCCGCTAGCGTTGTTCAGTTGGTTGATGATGTCTTCAGCTTCAGACTTGCTACCAACCAGAATTTCCGCCGTGGTTACCTTTGGCTGGTACTTCTTCCACTGCTTATTAATCTGCTTGTTGGTGATGTGCGAGTAGTTACGTACCGCCGCCTTCAATAACAGGTTAGACTTAATCTGCTGCTTAAAAGTCGAAGCGGTCAGTCCTTCCTGAGCCAACATGCTGGTGAAAGAAGAACCATACAGTTTCTTGTAGCTGTTGTATTCCTTATCAACTTGTTTGCTGGTAACCTGCTTACCATACTGCTTTTGCAGAACCTTATCCAGGATCATCTGCTGAAGAACCTGCTTACCCTGGCTGGTCTGCTTCATGCTGGAATAGTATTCACTTTCGGTAATCTTGCCACCACTCGTCGTCGCCACGGCCTTATTGCCACAAGCAGCCAGTGGGAGCATCAATGTTACTCCGGCAAAGATAGCCAGTAGTTTCTTATTTTTCAAAATTGACACATCCTTAAATTATTAATTTATATCAGTTTCACCCGTCTAATATACCACAACCGGTAACTTCGCACAGGACATCAACGGATAAATTACTCTTTGTTCACATTATCTTCATTTTCGCTTTCGTTGGTCGTGCCCAACTCGTCTGGCAAGGGGCGGTAGAAGGCACGATTATCCATTGCAAACAACCGCGGAGTAAACTCACCCGCCTCAACCTTTGCCGTGGCAGATTGGACCATCATGATGGAAGCATCTAATTCATCAAGGCGGTGCAAGATTTCTGCCTCTAACAGGTGTGGTGTGACTGGTGACCCATATTCCATCAAGCCATGGTGAGCTAAGACGACGTGACGCAAGAGCATCATGTCGCCCCGTTCACTATCAATTCCGAGCGCATCACAAGCCTTCACGATTTCACCGTCAATAATGGAGATGTGCCCGAGAAGTGTCCCCACAGTCGTATACTGGGTTGCTACTGGCCCCGATAATTCCACCGTCTTGCCGAGGTCATGGAGAATTGCCCCGGCATAGATGAGTGAACGATTGATACTGTCGTAGAGACCACAAACTGCCTTAGCCAGCCTTAAAATGGAAAGAGTATGGAAAGCCAAACCGCCAGCATAGGCATGGTGGTTGGTCTTTGCTGCTGGACTGGTAAAAAAGCTTGGCAGGTGGGCCTTTAACATGTAATTGACCACGTGCTGCCAGTCATGATTATGGATGTCGCGAATGTACGGCCGCAAATCGTTTTTGAGCTGTTCCGTACTCTCTGGCGCGTGGGGAACAAACAACGCTGGATCCTGTGGCTCACCTGGGTTGGTTAGCCGTACTTCATCAATGTTCAGCTGGGGTTTGTCACGGTAAGAGTCGCGCTTGCCAGCCACGTGAACAACGACACCCGGTTTGAACTGCTGAATATCATCAGCGGTGCTATCCCACAGCATTCCCCCCAGCTCGCCGGATTCATCGGCGAAGGTAAGGCTGAGAAATGGTTTGCCCGCTTTCGTCTGCCGTTCGCTAACGTCCTTGATAAGTGCAAAACAGTCAACAGATTCGCCGTCTTTGTAGTCCATCAAATGTTTACTCATGATCCTGACTTCCTTTCAGCTTGACTACTGCAATATCCTTATTAGCTAAAATCCGGTCATCGGCAGTTAAATAAATTACCTGACTGTTCTTGGAAACCTGTTTTAGCAGGTCTAAGACCCGGCCCTTGCGAACATTATCAAAGTTGACAAAACCATCATCAACCACCAGGGGAAACTGAACGGTGTCATTCATTACACTGACAAAGCCAAGACGTAACGCGATATACAATTGTTCCGCCGTTCCCGTTGATAATTCACCGACTTTAAACTGGCTGCCCGCTGGCCCGGCAACTACTAACTGATCATCGTTAAATTGAATGGTCTGGTAGCGATCATTGGTTAAGGTTGCAAAGTACTTGGTTGCTTGTTGGATAATCTGCGGGTAGCGGTCTGCCGAGGCTAACGCCAGTGAACGGTCAATCCATTGACTAGTTAGCATCTTTGTCAGCCACTTTTTGGCCAAGGTACTAGCCCGTTGTTGTGCATTAGCTAGCTCTTGTTCTAGGCGGGAGACGGCCCCATCTTCAACGAGACTCTTAATCTTCACCTTAACTTCTTCTGCTTGCCGGGCCAGCTGTTTTTGCTGCTCCAACAGGGTTGAAACTTGTTGTGCTGAAGCACCAACCTGTGCCACCAAATCATCCTTGTCGGCATATTGACTAAGTTTCTCCCTCATCGTGGGGGTCAGCTGTGCTTCAGCAACCGACTTCGTTGCCGCTTCATTTTGTTCAACCGTCCGTTGCTGGAGGTACTGTTGAAACTCTTCCTGGTTGTGAACCCCCACTCGCTGGTACAAGTCAGTGAGTGCTGCTCGTTGTTTTTCCAGCTGCTGGCGGCGCTTGCTGAGAAGTTGCTGCTGTTCATCTTGCCGTCGTTGCAACTCGTCTTGTCGTTTTACCTGTTGCTGGCAAGTATTGAGGTAATTGAGCGTCTGTGCCCAAAAAGCAGTCGCATTATCAGCGTTGATATTAGCAAAAGTATTACGCCACTGTCGGTAATCAGCTTCTAATTGGTCATCGACCTGATCAAATTCGCTGAGCGTTTTCTGAGCAGCAGCAGCCTTTTCCAGGTCGGCCTGCATACTTAACCACTGGTCCTGAGCAAAAGTTGAAAGACCATATTGTTGGCCAAATTCAGCCAGTTCGTGCTGGCGTTGCTGGCTGGCGCGGTCAGCCTGCCGCTTCCAATCACTTATTTTTTGCTGTTGCTGATAAGCCAAAAGGCCACCGATCAGCAACGCAATAACACCGATAATATCTAATAGCGGGCTCTTCGTCACCAGTCCCAGCAAGAGGGCTGCGGCACCACTCAGGGCTGCTCCAATAGCAGGTGTCCAGTGGGGTGACGGCTCTGCTTGCCGACTGGCCGGCTGAAGAAGTGCCACCAACTGATTTCTCTGGTCGGCAGAAAGTGGGGCTGGGAGACTATCTTGTCCTAACCGCTTCTGGACGCCAGTTAACGTTTGTCGGGCTGCCTCGGCAGCTGGTCGTTGCTGTTCATGGGAAAGTTGCGCCAACTGCAAACGCCGCAACTTTTCTGCTGGGTCGTTAGCTCCCTGCCACTTTTGCCGGTAAATAACCAGGTCGTCACTACTCAGGTCATCAATTTGCCTTTGGGTTGTAGCAACCTCTGTTTCAGCACTTTTCACCTGCCGGCTGATCTCCGGCAGTGACGCCTGTAATTGCTGAATCCGGGTCAAATCGTTATCCGACAGTTGGTTAAGAGAATCGTGCCGATTCTGAATTCTCTGCCATTCTTCAAACACCGGCCACAACTGTTGCTGACTTTTCAGTTGCTCTTGATGGTGCCGGGCAGCTGCTAATTGCTGGTCAACTAATTTCTGTTGATTGGCAGTAGTTGATTGTTGGCGCACAAGCTGACGATAATCAGCGGTTTTTGATTGTGCATCAGTTAACCGTTGTTGTAATTCTTTGACCTTAGTCAGAGCCTGGTTCAGTTCAGGATTGCGCCCCCGTGACTTGTAAAGGTCGCGTGCCTGCTTCTGTAAGTCGGCCTTGATCGTTTGCCAGTGTGCACTGCCGACCGCACCGACGCTCTGCAGGTCCTGACGCAGTTCCTCGTCGCTGAGGTCGCCTATCCGCGTAAGTTCCTCCTGACTAAAAACAAAGATGTCCTCAACTAACTGGCGGTTAAGTGGACCACACAGTTTTTCGATCGTCATCTTAGTTGCACTGCCATCTTCGTGACTAATAGTCACCTGGCCGCCTTGTCGCCGTCCCGTTCGGTGTAACCAGTAGCGCTTTCCGTCCTGTTCAACCAGCAAGCTCCCGCCATAAGCCTCTGTCGACTTAGGAACGTACTGCTTGTACTTATTTTTACCCTGGCCATTTTTAAAGCCAAAAAGAATCCCCTTAATAAATTCAACGAGGGTGGACTTGCCCGCTTCATTAGGGCCAAAGAAAACCTGTAGCGACGGGTCCACTTTAATATCAGCATCAATCCAGCGACCAAAACCATCGATTTTAATTTGAAGAATCTTCATCGCTGACTCCTCTCTGCCCCAGCAATTGCTCGGCTTGCTCTTGTAGTTGGTTGATCATTTGCTGGTCCACTTGGTCTGCTAAAAAATGATACCGTTGCAACTTACTGTCGTTCATTAATTTCTTGATCATATCCTTGTTGAAGACCATCGTTGCTGCTTTTTGCCAGTATTGAATATCGTTTTTGTCAATTGCGGGTAGTTCAGTAACCTGTTTCACCATAATATCCATTACCCACCAGCAAATAGACTGGTGGTCTTGACTATCGTGTTGGAGATAATCAAGTAAACGATCAATATCGATGTTTAGCCGCTGACGTGGTTTAATCACCAATCGAACAATTGTCAACTCCGGACCTATTAACTGCTGATTCAGTTGTTTGCTTATCACTAAGCGAACTGCTGGCAAGCTCACACAGTCAGCCGGTAAGTTAACGATCACCGTTTGCCAAGTAATCGTTGCCACCGGATGAAAATGCGGTACTAACCGGCCATTTTCTTCTTCAACTAAATAGCAACCGTGTTCACCGTCTTCATTAATATGACGGCCCTGGGGATCACCACAGTAAACGATTGGCGGTTGCTGGTTAATGATGCCGTGCTTGTGAATATGACCCAACGCCCAGTAATCGTAGTCTTTGGCTACTAACTCTTCAATTTGAAAGGGTGCGTAGTGGTTGTCAGTTCCCTGGATAATAGCCCCATGGAGAAGTCCAATGTGAAAGTCAACATTTTCTCGCGAAGGGTAAGCCAGTGCCACATCATCTTCCAGCCAGCGGCTCCCGTAACTAAAGCCGGTCAGGGCGACCTGCCGGTGGTCAGCCAATTGGAGGTGCTTTGTTTCAACCTTATTATCAAAAACGTGGACATTACCAGGCAACATTAGCGGGTCGGTAGCAACATCCTGATAGTCGTGATTTCCATAGCTCAAGTAAACCGGAATTTGGTGCAGGTCTAGTCGCTGACACTGTTTAACAAAAAAATCCTCAGCGGCAACACCATGATGCTCACGATCAAAGATATCACCAACCACCACGACGAAATCAACTTGTTGGTCAATCGCCAGGTCAACAATCCGCTGCCAGGCCAAAAAAGTCGACTGGTGAACCTGGTCCCACAGCTGTTCAGGAAAACTGTTCGACAACCCCTGAAAAGGACTATCCAAGTGAAGGTCGCCGGTATGAATAAACTTCATTCTCTGCTCCTTACAAAAAAGATGAGACCATTGCCATTAATGGCCAGTAGTCTCATCTTCCCTATTATTTGAAATCCTACTTGTTTTCGTTATCAGCGGACTTTGGCATTGCTGAATTGTAGAGGTCACGAATTGGTTCCGTGATAATTTGGTTCAGCTTTTGCATCATCTGATCCAGTCCTCGTTCCTGGTTGAGCAGGTTCTGAACAGCTGGTTTAGTGCTGACTTCCTTAGCCAAGCTCTGGATTTCGGTAATTTCATCCTTAGTCAGCTGTTGGCCAGAACGTTCCTTCTTTTCAGCAGCAGCCTGCTTAGCTTGGAACTTCGTGAACATCAGTGATGCATCAGCATCCTTTTGCAGGTCATCGAAGGCCTTCTTTAATGCTTGGAATTCTTGTGTTTCCCGCATTTGACGTTCCATTTCGTTTGCAGTGTCGTAAATATTGACAACCATAGTGGTTAATTCCTCCTCAAAATAAGTCTTCTTCATTATACCAAAAAGTGGTCTGATCCCAAAACCGAGTTCGCCAATCTTAGAAAAGTCCGCGAATATCCTGGATAAATTGACCAACTTTTTGGCCAATCTGATTACCTGAATCCTTGGCTTTGGATAGCCAGTCGTTCAAAGAGCCCTTAGTCGACTCGCCAACACCGTTTGCCCGCGATTGAGCATCTTTAACGTTAAACTTCGTCCCTGCTGTAGCAGGCAAGATTCCCGCCATTTCCGATTTAAAGATCACGTTAATGTTCTTTTCGGTGATGTCGTCTAACTGGTGGCTTTCGTTAGTGTCGTCATAGCCTTCCCACGTAGCAACCACTACATCGGGAGTGTAGCCGACAATCCACTTATCACGGTCACCAGTCCCAAAGCCATGGACCCCCGAGTTCGTGGTCCCGGTTTTCCCTGCCAGTTGATAACCGCTTGGTTCAGCATACTTACCTGTGCCGACCTTAAACACGT
This sequence comes from [Lactobacillus] timonensis, assembly GCF_900240275.1. Taxonomy (GTDB): domain Bacteria; phylum Bacillota; class Bacilli; order Lactobacillales; family Lactobacillaceae; genus Limosilactobacillus; species Limosilactobacillus timonensis. The sequence goes on from NZ_LT964761.1 coordinate 139,173, forward strand.
CCAGCATCATACTGGTCATCTCTCGGGCAACCTTAGCACTCGTAACTCGTTTGCTCCGCTGTTTGGGTGCTCGCTTAATCACCTTTCCAGAGGCGTCCTCAATTTTGACGATGTAGTGAGGCGAGCTCATCCGGCCATCGTTGGCAAAAACGGTATAGGCACGGGCCAACTGTTGTGGTGAGACCCCGTGGGTCATCCCCCCGAGGGCAAGTGCGAGATTCTGATCCTTCTTCGTAACCGGTAGGCCAAACTTTTGGGCACTCTTGTAGCCACTCTGCACCCCAATTTTGTTCAGTAACCAAACTGCTGGCGCGTTGAGGCTTTCATAAAGGGCCTTGTACATTGGAACCGTGCCACTATAGGTATCATCATAATTCTTTGGCGTATAGTGGTTAGTTCCATATGACTTCTTCTTGTCTTGCAGTGTGGAGTCATAGTAATAGCCCTTTTCCAGTGCCGGGGTGTAAACAACTAGCGGCTTAATCGCCGATCCTGGTTGCCGACGAATCTGAGTTGCCCGGTTGTAGCCACGGAAAACGTGATTTCCACGACCCCCAACGATTGCCGTTACCCCACCAGTCTTCGGATTAATGGCGACTGATGCCGACTGCACCATCTTCCCATCCGCGGAGTTGGACGGGAAGTTGTCATCATTATCAAACGAACGCTGCATTGCGCGTTGTTGTCCCTGATCAAGGGTGGTGTAAATCTTGTAACCATTATTCATCACTTCTTTTTCTGAGAGGTGATACTGGCTGGCCGCCTCGCTAATGACAGCGTCAAAGAAGTACGGGTAACGGTAGCTATCGTTGCCGTGATACCCGTTATGGACAGTTAATGGAACTTGCTTGGCACTATCCGCCTCTGCCTGGGTCAGCTTGTTGTTTTTAACCATCAACTGAAGAACGAGGTTGCGGCGGTTCTTCGTGTTTTCGGGATGTTCGACCGGGTCGTAAATGCCCGGCGAAGTCAACATCCCCGCTAAAGTGGCCCCTTCAGCCACCGTCAAATCCGCCGCATCGGTATTGAAGTAACGTTTAGCAGCATCCTGGACGCCCCAGACACCGTGGCCAAAATAAGCGTTGTTCAAGTACATTGTTAAAATCTGGTTCTTAGAGTACTGATTCTCCACCTCGACGGAAATAAAGATTTCCTTGGCCTTTCGGGAAAAGGTTTGTTCCTGAGTCAAAAAAGCGTTCTTGACCAACTGTTGGGTTAACGTACTACCCCCGCCAGAAATATAATCACGGTGGAGTAATTTATTTTTGGCAAGCAGAAAGAACGCCCGGCCGATCCCCTTAACACTAAAGCCATGTTCGTGGTAAAAATCACGGTCTTCCGTTGAAATGACAGCTTTTTGCACGTTAGGCGAAATCTTACTGAGGGGGACGTAACTACCCTTTTGCGAATAAAGGCTTCCCGCTGAGTTTCCGCTTTGGTCATAAATTTGGGTTGGCCGTTCAAGCCGCGCTTCTAAATTTTTCACTCCAGCGGTCTTCGCCACAAAAGTCAAATAGACACTGGCCAGGAGAAAGAAGAAGAGGACAAACGCAATTATCCAGCGAGTTAACTGGAAACGATGCCAAAAATGTTTAAAGTTCTTCTTTGCCTGCTCCCAGAAGCGTTGCGACCACTTTCGAATGCGGGTCTTTAGTTGCTGGAATTTTGATGGCTGTGGATCCATATACTAGTCGTCCTTCTCTCAAATGTTACGGCCTATTTTACCACAAACATTTTTATCAATTTAGGCTGTACGCACTTAATATTTCTTAAAGAATATCATTCCATGAAAAAGCTCCTAACACTGGCTTGTACCAAGGTTAGGAGACTTTTGAGGTTATTTGTTAACAGCTACATTTCGTCCGGAGCCTTAATGTCCAACATGGCAAGGGCATCCTTTAAGATCAGGCTAACTGCCTTAACTAAGGCTAGTCTTCCCGCTTGACCACTATCATCCTGGAGGATCCGGTTATGTGCGTAGTACTGGTTGAACTTCTTCGCTAATTCAAGGGCATACTTGGCAACAATTGACGGGTCGTAGTTAACTGCCGCCCGCTCAACCGCATTAGCGTATTGCCCGAGGAAACTCAGGATATCCCAGGCTTCACTTCCCACTTCGGTCAAGTCGACATTGCTGAAGTCGTCGATGCCCCCCTTGCGTAAGATACTCTCTGCACGGGCGTGCGCATACTGAACATAAGGTCCAGTTTCGCCTTCAAAACGAACAACGTCTTCCAGCTTAAAGTTTACGGCGTTGCGCCGGTAATTCTTGAGGTCATGGAAAATAACGGCACCAACACCGACCTGCTTAGCAACTTCATCTGCATTAGCCAGATCCGGGTTCTTTTCAGCAATTTGTTGACGAGCCAACTTAATGGAATCATTTAAAACGTCTTCCAGCGAAACAACGTTCCCCTTCCGCGTCGACATCTTCTTACCGTTAAGCCGCATCAAACCGAAGGAGATGTGTTGTAACTGGTCCCACCAAGTAAAGCCCATTTCCTTCAAGACGGCCTTCAACTGCTTGTAGTAGTTCTCTTGTTCGGCACCAACCACGTATAGTGACTTGGCATGACCATACATCCGCTTACGGAACAGTGCCGTTGCCAGGTCACGGGTAATATACGTCGTGGTCCCATTGCTCTTGATGATCAACGGCGGTGTCAGGTTGTAAGCATCAAGGTCAACGATTTGTGCACCGCGGCTTTCCTTCAGCAAGTGCTTATCCTTTAACAATTGAATTGGCAAGTCCATGTGACGAGCAGAAAATGCTTCACCGTTAAACGAGTCGAAGTGAACGTCCAGCATATCGTAGACTTTTTGGAACCGTTCCAGAGAAATCTTGCGGAACCAGTGCCACAGCCGCCATGCTTCCTTATCGCCGTGTTCCAGCTTAGCAAACCATGCTCGACCGGCATCCGTATATTCCGGATGTTCATCGGCTTCCGTATTGATCCGCACGTAGTACTTCAACAGGGTGTTGATCGGGTCCTTTTCGATTTCTGCATCGTTACCCCACATTTCGTAGGCTGCCATCAGCTTACCAAACTGGGTCCCCCAGTCACCAAGGTAGTCCACCCGGATCAGGTGATAGTTTTCTTTTTCCAAAATGCGGGCAATTGCTTCCCCAATCATCGTGGAGCGCAGGTGCCCCATCCCCATCGGCTTAGCAATGTTTGGTGACGAATAGTCAATTACCACGTTAGCTTCGTGGCCAAGATCCTTCTTCCCGTAGTTAGCAGGGTCTGCCAGGATTGCCTTAATAATTTCGGCTCCTACTTGTCCCTTGTTTAAGAAGAAGTTGATGTACGGTCCAGCTACGACTACTTTATCAAAACCTTCATCACTAATTTTTTCTGCCAGTTCTGAAGCAATCATTTGTGGCGCCTTGTGCAACTTCTTTGCCAAGAAGAAGGTTGGGAAAGCAAAGTCACCATTGCTGGAATCCTTCGGCCGTTCAATTTTATTTTCAATTTCAGTTAATGACAGGTCCGGTAATGCCGCTGAAACTGCCATTGCTACTTGCTGTTTTTCGCTCATTATTAGTTCCCCCTTCAAGAAAAAAGTCCCTAAACAGCCATTGCTGTTTAGAGACGAGATCAACCCGCGGTACCACTCTAATTGAAGTTTAGTTCCACTCGATTATTAGTAATGAAATTAATCACCAGTGCACGCTTCATTGCCGCTGTCTCCCCGTCTTCCACCATCACGGGATCGCTGATAAAAAGCTGCACAACTACTACTCACTGGTTAAAAAAAGCGCCACTGACGAGCAGCAGCGCAACAAGCGGGTAACGAGAATCGAACTCGCGACGCAAGCTTGGGAAGCTTGAGTTTTACCACTGAACTATACCCGCATCAGTAGGTGGCCTCTGACCACCTCAATAGTATAACCTACTTCCGGTTATTTGTCAGTCTTTTTTGTCGATTTTTTTGCTGATGATTTTTTAGCGTTGCTTTTCTTCGCCGGTTTTTCCCGGGATGACGACTTCTTTGCTTCCTCTTCACCGTCACCGTCCTCGTCCTCTTTTGGCTGACGAGGCACCTTCGAAAGAGCCTTTGCACCACTCATCCGAACAATTGCCCGACCATTAAGCTCATTGACCCCACTTTGGTCAGCTGGATCAAACTTGTCAATTGAAACAAGCATTGAGTTGTTGTAAACTTTTTCGACCGTACCGGAGAAGCCATGGTCAAGCGGGCCGAGTTTAGGGCTTTCAACCACGTCACCAGCAGCAAAATCGTACTTTGGCCGATCGTCTTTTTTCTTCTGCGTTGCCATGCAGCTATCTCCTCCATTGTAGAAATCTTAGCGTAACAGTGATAAATTATACCCTTTTTTAAAGAAAATGCAATCAAATAACCAGCTAACAGATTAAATGGTAAAATGAACGAAAAGGAGGCAACGTCATGTCGTTACCCTACACGATTATTCCATTAGTGTGTACCGCCTTACTGATCTTAACAGTCATCGCGGCAATCAAAGCCCGGTCAGAAAAAAGGGTTAATACACTCATCGGTATTAACCGTCTTTTATCGATTATCATCTTGGTTCTGGCCATCGTTCAGCTCCTAGTAATGATAAAATCTGCTCCGCTATGGCCACTACTACGAGTCATCTACTTTGTGGTCACCGCTGCTTTGCTGGAAAGTTTCTTCCGTCGGCAGCGGGAAACTTTTGGCTCGCCATTTTTAAACATCATTTTGCTGGTCCTGCTAGTCGGCTTTGCCATCCTGACGTTCATCGTTTAATTGGTGGTTCCAATAACCTTCTTCAATCGCCGACAGCATCACCAGCAGTTGACGCGTTTCTTCAACGTCGTGCACTCGCAAAATTCTGCCGCCGTGCAAATACATATAAGTTTCCGCCACCAGTGTTACTGGTAGGCGGTCTTTTTTTGCCAAGCCTAATAACTTTTTCCCAAAGCCTTTCCGTGAAATGGCAACTAATAATGGCCGGTGAAAATCATTAAACTGGTCAATATTACGCATCATCGCACAGTCCTGATTACCGTCTGCCACCATTGAGTAACCGATCCCCTGATCAAGCACAATCCGCTCACGGTCGATCCCGGCACTTGTCAATTCAGCTAAGTTCTGCTCGAAAAAGTGGTGCATCTCTGATGTTAAGTTCTGGTACTCGCGATCCCGACTACTGTGCATGGTGACCAGGCCGGCCGAGCAACTAGCCAGCAACCGCCGTTTTTCATGATCATTGAAGGCCTGAACATCATTGATGATATCGGCGCCGGCCTCCAATACCGCTGCCATCACCGGTAGTTTATAAGTATCGACGGCTACCGCTACTTGCGGATAGTGCTGACGAATAAACTTCACTGCTGGAACGACCCGGTTAATTTCTTCTTCCGGACTGATTTCGACAAAGCCGCCCGGGCGAGTTGTTTGGCCACCAACTTCAATAATATCTGCACCGGTTTCAGCGAGTTGGGCCACCTGTTGTTGCCACTGATTAGCTGTAAAGTAACGACCACCATCATAAAACGAGTCTGGCGTAATGTTTAAAATCGCATAAATCAGCGACGTGGTAGTAACATCAAAGCAAAAACGTCCGGCACGCCACAATTGACGGTGAGCCACCCTGATTTCGTTCAATGATTCCGCTAGTTCCTGATCGACAAACAAGCGGCGGCTCCACTTATCTAACATGGTCAGCGCGCTCGCCGGCAGCATAAATTGAATTGTTGTCCCACTAACGACCTGTGGCACGTCAAAGTCAGCGAGCAAGTGCTGAACTGTTGTTAAGCTTTCTGAATCAGCCTGCCACGACAGAAATAACTGTTGGTCAACTTCGCGGAGGTTCCTCATCACCACCGACATCAAATCACCCTTTGTCGACAACGGTATCTCCTTGATTTTCAAGAATAATCGCCTCCTCGCTAGTGTTGATACAATTTCTCGATTTCCTTAATCAAATAAAACGAACCAGCCACGATCACACAGCCCTTCTCGCCAACCGCTTGTTTTGCCCGGGATAGTGCGGAAGAGCTGCTAGAACACGGCCGCGTCCCCGGCCACATTTGCGCCAACTTTTCCGCTGCTAATGCTCGGGCCGGATTGTCAGGAGTCACCACAAAAACTTCTGCTGGCAAAGACTGATATTGTTTAACCATCGCTGCCACATCTTTGTCGGCTAAAAAGCCAACTACCAATGCCAGCGGGCGGCGATCTAAGCCGAGATGCTTAATGCTTTCCACCAATCGTCGTGTCCCATCTGGGTTATGGGCTCCATCCACAACAACGGCAGGTTGTCGGTCAAGCTGCTGAAAACGGCCAGGGAGAGTTGCCCCTTCAATCGCAGTGATTAGTTCACAATTGGTTAATGGTACTCCCTGTTGGCGGAGACAATCAACACTCGCCAATACCGTCGTTAGGTTGTCGAGCTGGTAATCACCGAGTAGTCGAAGCTTGCCCATGGTCTCTGGTACACTCTTACTCTTAATTATCAGGGGTTGACCGGCCAGTGTCGGCTGCCCCACTGTCATTACCGTCGCTTGCCGAGCGCTGTCCACTAGTAAGACGCCCAATTTGTGAGCACGCAGCTCAATGACCCGTCGAGCCTGCTTTGCCTGGTGCGGTGCAAGGACTACGTTGGCAGTCCCCCGTTTGATAATTCCGGCTTTAGCCGTGGCAATATCTTCAATTGTCGGTCCCAAAATTTTGGTGTGATCTAATGCCAAGTGGGTAATTACTGCCAGTTGAGGGGCATCAATGCAGTTAGTCGCGTCGTTGGTCCCACCTAGTCCGACTTCAATCACCGCCCAATCAACTTTTGCATTAGCAAATGCTTGCAGCATAATTAATGTCCACCATTCAAAAATAGTGAAATCACTCGGCTGGAATGGTGCAGGCAAAACTGCAGTAATTTGCTGGTAGGCCGTTACGAAGTCCTGCTTACTGATTTTCTGGCCATTAATCTTAATTTGCTCACGTTGATCAATCATCGCTGGGCTATTAAAGTGACCAACCCGCATCCCCGATTCCTGTAAAAGTAGTGAAAGAAGACGACCCGTTGAGCCCTTGCCGTTGGTCCCGGCAATATGGATGACCTTATAGCGACGTTCCGGGTGTCCCATTGCCGACAAAACATCCCGGAGAAGTTCTACTCTGTTATCTTGGTCACCCTTCATCTGGCGATTAAAGCTGGCCTGCAAATGCTCATAAGTTAACTTGGCCATGTTCACTCTTCATTAAAAATTCGCGCCGGAGACCATCGTCATCGTTAAATAAGCCGGTAAACCGACTCGTGTAAGTATCTTGGCCACGCTTATTAATTCCCCGCATTTCCATGCAGAGGTGGCGAGCAGTGATAGTAACTGCAATTCCCCGTGGGTTCAACAAACGCTGTAATTCCTTAACGATGTCAGTAGTCACCCGCTCCTGCATTCCCGGCCGCCGGGCAGCAAAATCCACCAGACGCGGAATCTTGCTCAGACCAATGACCTTGCCATCGCGCGGGACATAGGCAACGTTGGCTTCCCCGAAAAACGGTAACAAATGGTGTTCACACAGGGAATAAAACGGAATGTGCTCGACTATGACCATTCGTGGAGTATCCTCAACTTGAAAAACCTTATAATTAGTCACGTCTTCGGGCTGGCGGCCAAGTGAAGAAGCAATTTCACCGTACATTTTGGCCACTCGCTGGGGTGTCTCCACCAAGCCGGGACGCTGCGGATCGTCCCCAATTGCTATCAAAAGCTGTTTAACTGCTTGTTCAACTGCTTTTTGATCCATTAAATTGTCACTCCTTGATCGTCAAGGCGGTGTACCCAGTTGGTATCACTCGTCTGTTTTAACATCAGTTCTAACTGTCGCTGCGTCTTTGAGTCGTCCCGGCATACGTCCAGGAGCGGTTGAATGACAAAGCGGCGGTTTTGCGCCTCGGGATGGGGAAGCACCAGGCGGGGCAAAGTCAACGACTGATGATTGTAAAAAATGATGTCTAAGTCAATAGTTCGTGGCCCCCAGTGAATTAACCGGCGACGGTGCAGTGATTGTTCGACGACGTGGCACCAGTCAAGGAGTTCCAAGGCCGTCAAACTAGTATCGAGGGCCAATCCCAAGTTATAAAAACTGCGCTGCTGCACCGGCCCCACTGGTTCAGTTTGGTAAAGCGCTGAAACAGCCACCAATTGAATAGCGGGATTTTTGGTTAACAGCTTTAACGCTTGCTGTAAGTTATCATGACGATTGCCGATATTCGTCCCGATACTGAGGTACGCCCGTCTAATCATGATTTTGGCCCCCGTGGACTTCAATTTCAACGTTGTCATAAACGCCCGCCATCGGCACACCATACTTTCGAATACGCAAGGTGACTGCTGTCAGCCGTGGATAATCGTTCAAAAGTTTTGTCAGCAGGTGGTTCGCCAAACTCTCAATTAAACGATAATGGTGGTCGTGAACAAAGTTTTTGATCGTCTCGTAGACGTCAGCATAAGAAACTGTCTCGCTGAGTTCATCATGCTGGACCCTTTGTTCAATCGGGTAACCTAATTCGGCGTCAATTTCTAACTTTTGTCCCAGTTTCTGCTCTTCAGGAAACACGCCGTTATACGTATAAAAAGTCATGTTGTTGATCCGAATGCAGCCGATTGTCATCATCCCCTTTAAAAATCAGCATGTCTATCATAACCCATTTATTCTTCAAAAACGTCGTCCACAAAAAGTTTTCGTTAAGAAGTATGGTACAATTCGAGAAAACGCGGAGGTTATCATGTTTTTATCCACAGAAAATTTTCCTGGTAAGCACCAAGTACTAGGCATCGTCAGTGGTACCGCCAAGGTGATGCTCCCCAGTGATAGTATTGACCAGTTTGAAGCCTTTGACCAGTTATTTGCTGACGTGCAGGAAATCCTCAAGCAACGAGCAGCAGGCCATGGGGCTGACGGCGTCGTTGGCATTCGCTTTGAACAAACGGTGGCCAATGTCCAAGTGGCTCCCAAATTTTTGGTGTTAACCGGCTATGGAACAATGATTAAGTTAGTTAAATAACAAGAAAACGGGTTGCAAATTCGCAATCCGTTTTTTATTGATGAACCCTTCTGCACCGGCAAAAGGTGAATGTAATGCGTCCCCCGGGATTTGAACCCGGAGTATGAGGACCGAAATCTCATGTGCTATCCAGTTACACTAAGGACGCCTAATAGTTATAGGATAGCATTCTTTATCCACGATGGTAAATAGAATTAACTTTTTTGCCAGTAATAATCCCGATGCATTGCTCGTTTAATGTCATCCCATTTTACTGTGTACTTCGCACCATGGGCACAAAAAATTGAGTCAGGACTATTATCAAGGTCAGCACAAGGATCATAACCACTTTGATCGACAACTGCTTGTTGGTTATGGCAGGGTTCAAAACCGTCAACAACCAACGACAGCTGTCCCTGCCCGTGAGTATAATTACGCACATCTGCCGCGTAGTCCACCATCGTGGCTACTGGTGCTTTCCCGGATAGAATGGTCAAAGCTGCTCCAGCAGGAACATGGTTACCGGTTTTGCCACCCATCCTGGCAATATCGTTTAGTGCTCTGCCAACGACACTGTTATCTACAACCAGCCTAAACCGGTACCATGGCTCCAGCAATTGGCAACCCGTGGAACGGATTGAAATTAGTCCCTGGCGCACTGCCCGCCACGTAGCCTCCCGCAAATCACCACCGACAGTATGGACAATGCTGCCGCGACCACCAAGAAGTGTAATCTTGACGTCAGTCAGTGGCGCACCAACCAAAACACCACGGTGCTCCTTTGCAGCCAGTGCGGCCATCACCTGACTTTGCCAGTTGGGTTTCAGATCTTCCACCCGGGCCTCATTGGCAAATTGCAGCCCACTTCCCCGTGGTGCCGGCTCAATCAAGAGGTGAACTTCAGCATAGTGACGGAGCGGCTCAAAATGGCCAACCCCTTCCACCGACTGTGTCACGGTTTCCTGGTAAATAATTTTACCTGTCGTCAGTTTAATCGGTAACCCCTTCGCTGCCATCTGCTGCTCGATGATTTCCTTTTGTACCGTTCCCGTTAAGTCAACTGTTAATTCCTGGCTTTCGGGTTGCCAAGATAAGTTAATGGCTGGGTCCTCGTCAGCGATCATCCTTAGTGCTTCTCGTACGGCTCTGATGTCAACAGCTGTTTGCACTGCATATTCCAAAACGGAATGAACAGTTCCGCCAAAATCCGTTTCCCGGCCCAATCCCTGTCCCGCAAATGTCGTTGTGGGGCCGCTGACGGCACAAACTTGACCAGCAGTTGCCTGTTGGACGGTCGTAAACTTTCCGCCGTTATAGATCCGTAACTGGTCGGCTTTTTGTCCAGGCAACAATTCATCCTTTACGTTGAGAATTCCACCGGTGACCCGCAACCACGTCAACCGTTCTCCACGTGTCCCGTGAAAAATCTTAAAGCAGCGGGCAGCAAAGTCTTTCCCCCACTCTGGCGCTAAGGTCCACTGATTGAGAACAGCTAATAATTCACTGACCCCCTGCTGGTGCAGAGCAGCCCCAAACAATACGGGAAATACCTCTCGGTTCTTAATTAGTCGATAAGTAGCAGCGTCAGTTAGTTTTCCTGTTGTAAGGTAATCCGCAAGGACAGTTTCATCGACTGCAGCAACATTATCTGCCACGGCGCTCGTCATTTGTTGACTTGCTCCTTCAAAACTCAAACAACCACTACTAAGTTGCTGCAGACTAGTGATAATCTTTTTAGCGTCAACACCGGGGGCATCCATTTTATTAACAAAGACGATGGTGGGCACCCCAGTACGTTGTAACATCTGCCATAAGTACTGTACCGCGCCGGTGACGCCATCGGTCGCTGACACTACTAAAATGGCATAGTCGAGTACCGCTAATACCTGCTCCGTGGTTGAAGCAAAATCCACGTGTCCCGGCGTATCGAGCAGTGTGATTTTTGTCTGGCCAACTGACAACTGTGCTTGGTGGGCGCTAATCGTAATTCCCCGCTGCTTTTCCAATGCTTCAGGGTCAAGGAAGGCATCTTGATGGTCAACACGGCCCAAGCGATGAATGGTCCCTGCCTGGTACAACATTGCTTCCGAAAGAGTCGTCTTGCCAGCATCTACTGGCGCTACCATCCCGATAGTGATTTGTTTAGACATTACTAATCCCCCTCGTCAGCATCAGCCAAACTGATCTGGATCTCACTACAATCAAACATACTTACTCATACCGCAGACGTTCCTAACAGCTGGCATACTTTAAGTGAAATAATCATTCAAAGCTCCCGCAAAAATGCCGCGTTTGCAAATTTTCTGTGCTAGCGGGAACTTTCTTGCCCTCTATAATCATTTCTGATTATAACGACAAGTACTGATAGGGCAACACTTCTTCGCATTATTGGTTCTACACTATTCGGTACTGATGGAATTTTCCATCGGTACCGTTTTTCGTTTATGATGACAATAAAAAAAACGGACAATCACCCCAAAGCCTAAATCGTGGTGATTGTCCTCCAGAAAGGAAATTAATCCTCATGACTAATGATATCAACTTTTTAACCGGAATCCAAGACCCAGGGCTTCAGCTGGATAAAGAAGGGGCTGAGACTATTGATGACCAAACCAAAATCATTCATTTGGTCAAGACTGGTGAATGTCGTTGTCCTGTTTGTGGACGCCCGATGTTGAAGAATGGTTTTCGTCATCGCCCAGTAGTCATTACCGCCCTGTCGGTCGCTGGTGTAAAGACCATTCTCATGATTAAAAAACAGCAGTATATCTGTAAGCCGTCCACTAAATGTCCGCAAACCGTGACGAAAATCGCCACGATTAAAGGCATTAGCCGCGGCTGTCGGATTGCTAATAACGTGAAGCAATTCATTATCAAAGACCTTCACCGTAATATTTCACAGAAAGAGTTAGCCCATAACTATTACGTGTCTGCTAGTACCGTTGCCAGAACCATCGATACGCTAGAAAACACCTTTGTTCCTGAGAAAGATTGGCTGCCGGCAACGATTGCTTTTGATGACTTCAAGTCAGGCCAATTCGCTGATAGTGGGATGAGCATGCTCTTAATGAATCCGACTAATCATCGCACCATCGATATTATTAAATCCCGGAACTCGCGTTATTTAAAGCAATACTTTTATCGTCACTTTACCCGGCGGGCCCGATGTGCTGTCCGTTTGATTGTCGTCGACCTTTATCAACCTTACCGGAGCTTAATCAAGGAACTCTTTCCTCATGCCCGAATTATTGCCGATCATTTTCATATCGTTGCCCAGGCGTATCGGGCACTTCAAGCGGTGCGGATTAAAGTAATGAATCGTTATGGTCATGGCACCCACGAGTATCGCGTTTTAAAGCGTTTCTGGAAGTTACTTTTACAAAAAATCGCTCATTTAGATAATATTCACCACTATCCACGGCGCAACTTTCGTGGCGCCTGGTTGTCTGATAGTGAGGTCATTGATCGGCTTTTGTCCATGTCACCCGAATTGCAAATAGCTTATGACTACTACCAAACTTTGATAGAGGCAGTGGATCAAGGTCAAGCAGCAGAGTTAACGGCACTCTTACAACGCAAACTCACTAATCTGCCTAAACAATTACAAAAAGTCCAGCGGACTTTACGGCAACACCAGGAAGAAATCATCAGGAGCTTTCAATACCAGTTAACTAATGGTCCCATTGAGGGTACTAATAACAAAATCAAAGTAATCAAACGGACGGCTTATGGTTTTCGCAACTTTTTCCGGTTCCGGATTCGCATACTAATAGCATTAAAAAATTCGCACATCATGGTTCAGGCACCCATAATCACAAGAAAAACCAGCCCAAGCNGGGATTTTTTCGTACAAAAAGGGAGCCATCACTGACTCCCTTCAGGAAAAATCTACGACCAAATAGCTTCTATCGAAAGGATGATTCAGGATGACTCCTAATAATGATTCTATCTGTTTTGCACTAGGAATGAAAGACTCCAATCTTATTTTGATGGATTATTTCTATGCCTTTATTAATTTGGCTAAGGGCACTCGCAAAAAGCTTCATCCCGATATTCGTAAATGTCGAATCTACGAATTTAAACTTCGCAATCAGCTAATCACTTGCCCCAACTGTCATCACCGCCGCCTGGTAAAGTTTGGGTATTCTACGGTACAAACTGTTTTTACCACCGATGACGCCAGTCATCCGGTGTTTCTACGAATCCATAAGCAGCGCCTGCGTTGTAAAGATTGTCGACGAATTTTTATGGCTCAATCGAATGTGGTCCGTAAATACTGCCATATCGCTAATAAGGTCACCATGAGTTTTCAAGACGATCGCTCGCTAGAAAGTATTGCCCGTGACAATACGATCTCTCCAAGCACGGTCCTGCGTTATTTAGACGCAAGTCGCTCCATCGCTCCCTTATACCAACGCCAGTTGCCTACTAACCTCGCGATGGACGAATTTCGCGGTGTTCATCGTCAACTGCACTTTATCTGTATTGACAACGATCACCATCGCATTCAAACGATCCTGCCGGATCGCTTTAAGCGGACGATTGAGAACTATTTTCTAAGCTTCACTCCTGCGGAAAGATCCCGGGTAAAGACCATTTCAGTGGACTTAAACAGTTACTACCAAGACATCGCTCGTCGCTTGTTTCCCCACGCCGAAATTATCATCGATCGTTTTCATATTATTGCCATGATGACTCGTGCTTTCAATCAGTATCGGGCCCAAGCCATGAAACAATTCCCGAAAACCAGTCGCCAGTACCGACTGTTAAAGTTTAGCTGGCAACTCTATCTCAAATCTGCGACGAATCTTTCTTACGAGCATGAATATTATGATCGTCACCTTCGTCAGAAGGTTACCAGTGGTGAACGCGTGGATTTAGGTTTGGCTATTAATGATCGCTTACGAGCCGACTATCAGTTTCTCCAAAATGTTATGCAAAACCTCAAACAACGTAATCTCGATCAACTGACCGAAAGTCTCTATCCGGGCACCGAGCTTAGTCCGCAAATGACCGCTGTTTTACACACCCTCAGACATAATCTCATGTACGTCCTTAACGCCTCACTATTTGACTACAGTAACGGGACTATTGAGGGGATCAACCGGATGATTAAACAAATTCAACGCACCGCCTTTGGTTTCAGAAATTACAATCACTTGGTATATCGCATTCATTTCCGCCAAATGGCACAAAAAAAGAATCAAGCCGCTTAAGCTTGATTCTTACCTGTCAACAGGATTTGACAAAGAGCCTAAAAAATTCGCACATCATGGTTCAGGCACCCATAATCACAAGAAAAACCAGCCCAAGCAAACTAGTTGCTTGAACTGGTCAAAATTAGCTATCAGTACCGATTGACAAAGAGCCGCATTATTTAAAAACAACAAAAAAGAGGAAATCTTCTCAGATTTCCTCGCTAATGCCCCAAACAGGATTCGAACCTGTACATGGTTACCCATACAACGACCTGAACGTTGCGCGTCTGCCAGTTCCGCCACTGGGGCATTTCTTCAATTAGTTGTCATTGGCTTCCCTCAAACAACGATATTTAATATACCCGATATCCCTTTTTCTTGCAAGACCTTTTAGCAAATTTTTTGAATTTATTTTTTAAAGCCGGCTATAACACTGTAGAATCAAGATTATCACTGCTAAAAAAGTTTCAGTCAAATTTTTCCTTGACAATCATTAAAAACCCATTAGAATATTAACCAACAATTTAATTAATCGATCTCAATGAGAAAGAAAAGTAACCACTCAGCTTGGCTCCAGCGAGTCCCGTTTGGTGCAAGGGGATAGTTCAGCTGCCTGGTGAAAATCACTTTCGAGTCTCGGTCTTAACTACCAATAAGACCTAGTGGTTACACCCATTACCGTGTCAGCATATCGCCAAGTGGCCGTATGTGAAGGCAGTGTCTAACACTGTAATAAAAGGGTGGTACCACGCTCAGGCGTCCCTTAATCAGCTTCCGCTGGTTAAGGGACTTTTTTATTGGGGTCGAGCAAATTGGAATTATTGATTGGAGGAATTATTCATGCAAGATCTCAGCAAACGATCGCTTACCTGGCGAGATTATCTGGTAGTCGCCTCTCTACTCTTCGGCCTCTTCTTTGGTGCCGGAAACCTAATTTTCCCGTTGCACTTAGGCCAACTCGCGGGAGCAAACTGGGGAACTGCCGCATTAGGTTTCTTGGTTACCGGTGTTTTACTTCCGCTCTTTTCAGTCCTGGCTGTTGCCATCACCCGGGCCAACGGGGTTTATGACATTGGTCGACCACTGGGAACCGCCTTTGCTTTAACATTCATGGTCCTCATCCACGCGACAATCGGTCCACTTTTTGGGACACCAAGAACAGCCACCGTTTCCTTTACTGTCGGGGTTGCACCCTTCTTACCAAATGGCGTTCAGCACTGGGCCTTGTTTGGCTTTTCCGCCCTTTTCTTTGCAGCAGCCTTCGCCTTTTCATACCGCGAAAACGACATCCTCGCTAACGTTGGGAAAGTCCTTAATCCCGTCTTCTTAGCACTGTTATTTCTTGTCTTTGTTGTCGCTTTTGCCAAGCCCCTTGGCAACCCAATGACTGCCCCGGTTACTAAGACCTACCTCAGCGCACCATTAACTAATGGTTTTCTGGAAGGATACAACACGATGGACGCCCTCGCTGGCCTGGCTTTCGGGGTGACTGTCGTTACCGCAGTTCGCTCAATGGGCCAACGCAGTGCATCAGCGGTGTCACGCGTAGTTGCCAAGTCCGGTGTTCTCGCCGTCGGGGCCATCGGCGTAATCTACCTCCTGCTAATCCTAATGGGTGCTATGTCCCTGGGACGTTTCAAAGTTTCTGCCGATGGTGGGGTTACCTTCAACCAGTTAGTGAATGCATATGCTGGTGTTTTTGGTCAGGTTGTTCTGGCCTTTCTAATCACCGTCACTTGTTTAACGACTGCTGTTGGTTTGGTGGCCGCCTTTGCCCAGGACTTCCATAAACACTTCCCAAGTGTTTCTTATCACACTTGGTTAGCCCTTTCCTGCTTGGCATCATTTTTGACCGCTAACTTCGGCTTGGATCAGATCATCGCCTGGTCGACGCCAATGCTGATGTTCCTTTACCCCTTGTCAATGGTCCTTATCGTTTTGTCAGTTGCATCACCGCTTTTCCACCGTGACGGGGTTGTTTATTTCTTCGTCGTGCTCTTCACGGTCTTCCCAGCCCTGGGTGACATGGTAGTAGCTTTCCCAAGCGTAGTCAGTGCCAGTCACTTTGGTAAAATGGTTGCTGAATGGCGCGCCATGCTACCACTAGCTTCCATGGATCTCTCATGGGTGGTACCAGCACTCGTCGGGCTAGTTCTCGGCTTAGCCGTTCACTTTGTTCTTGCCAAAAATAACCGGACCGCAACAGAGTTGGACTAAGCAAATAGATAACCGAAGCACCCTTCACGTTATATAATTAACGAAGGAGGGTGTTATGATGAATCGTACATTTATGCTTGGCTATTTTCAGGGCGTCATTGAGACAGCACCAGCAGCTCTTTCAGCGGCAAAAACTACTGAACTAGCCGTCGCCATGACTGTCCAACACCTGTACCACGCGCATACTGATTCTGTCAGCATCCACGATTTCTTAATCAACGATGCCCACGTCGATCCGCAAACAGTGGCCAAGTACATTAGTCTTTCTGCTGACGAACTCGAGACTGCCCAGGCACGTATCTTAGCCATTGCTCAGCAGTAACGTCAAAAGCACAGCAGGGTAAATTACCCTGCTGCGCTTTTTTATGTCTTTAATTATCAGGCCCCAGGTATGAACTCTTTACCCCAAACCACTTTTCATTAATCTTAGACAATTGTCCATTATGTTGAAGGCGTCCTAAGCCAGCATTCACTTTCCGACGAAGGGTTTTATCACCTTTCCGCATCCCAACAGCAAATAGATCGGCCGGCATTTGTGGGTTGGCGTAAATGGAATATTCGTCTGGTTTAGCCATGTGCTTGATGTAATATTCCGCGTACACCTTATCCATTAAAATACCTTGAATTCGGCCGGCGTTAAGGTCGATAAACGCATCGGGATAAGTATCGTAGAGAACCGGCTTTTTCTTAGCAATCTTATCCAATAACAAGTGGGGCTTATCTTCCAACGCCTGTTGGCCAGTGGAACCACTCTGGGTCCCCAGTGTTTTTCCCTTCATGTCATTAAAATTCTTGATGCCAGCCTTTTTCTTCGTCACCAATACTTGTGCGTTTTTCAAGTATACCCTGCTAAAAGCCACCTTTTTCGCACGTTGAGGAGTCACCGAATAACCGTTCCAGAGCAAGTCGATCGTCCCGTTTTTTAGTTCTGTTTCCTTCATCGACCAGTCAATGGTCTGAAATTCGGCCTTAATCCCATACTGCTTAAAGACGGCCCGCGCTAGGTCGACGTCATAGCCAACCAATTGGCCATTCTTTTTGCGGAATCCCATTGGCACAAAACTGTCATCGAGACCGATAATTACCTTGTGACGGCGCTCAATCCTCTGCCAGGTATCCTGGTGGTTGGCCCGCTGAGTTTCATTAGTACAACCGCTGAGCAAGAAGAACGGCACCAGCAACAAAAATAAAACGTATTTTAGCTCTTTTCTCCTCATAAATCGGCCCCCTTTCATTCTAGTCTTGACCGTCGTTAATTGCTTCAACCTGCAAGAGTTGATCGGCCACCTTTTGTGCAAATTCCATATCGTGAGTAATAATCAGCTGGGTAGTACCACCCTGTTTAAGCTTCAAAATCAACTTGGCAACTTCATCACGCAGGTTGGGGTCTAGTGCTGAGGTTGGTTCGTCATAGCAAAGGATCTGGGGTTTCATTGCTAAAGCACGGGCAATTGCTACCCGTTGTTTTTGCCCACCCGATAGTTGCCAGGGATACTGGTCCTTAACCTGACCCAGTCCTAGTTCTTGCTCCAGCTTTCCTGCTTTTTGGTCAGCTTCGGCAACTGAGAGTTTCTGCACCAATCGCGGCGCCAACGTAATGTTTTCGTTGACCGACAAGTTAGGAAACAGGTTAAAGTCTTGAAAAACGACCCCAAAGATTCGTTCTCCATCCGTTTGGGGATCGAAGGACTGATCATTAAGTTTAAATTCGCCGCTATCTGCTGCCTCCAGCCCCGTAATGCACCGCAGTAAGGTAGTTTTACCAGCGCCTGACGGTCCAACGATGCACAATACATCGCCGTCGTTAACCGTTAAGCTGACATTATCGAGAATTTGACGACCGTTGAAGGCCTTATTTAGGTTTCTGACAGTTAACATTTCGATTCCCCCTTACTTGAAGTAGGCATAACGCTTTTCAACCCGGTTTAATCCCCAGGTACAAATAGCGATCATTAACAGGTACATCAACGCAACTACCAGCAATGGCACCAGCGTTACGTCCCGCGCCGTCGCAACGTTTCCCGCACGGAGCAGGTCGCCTAAACCAATGACATAAACCAGTGATGAATCCTTAACCAGGTTAATCACTTCGTTCCC
Organism: [Lactobacillus] timonensis; assembly: GCF_900240275.1. GTDB lineage: Bacteria > Bacillota > Bacilli > Lactobacillales > Lactobacillaceae > Limosilactobacillus > Limosilactobacillus timonensis. The sequence continues at coordinate 157,680 of NZ_LT964761.1, forward strand.
GATGGATGGGATAACAATTTTGACCACTTGAGGAATGACAATCTTGCGAATGGTTTGTCCGTAGCTTAGCCCCAGCAGTCGGGCAGCTTCGTATTGTCCATCATCAATTGATTGAAACCCGCCGCGAAAAATTTCCGCGAAGTAGGCAGCGTAGTTAAAGATAAAGGCAAATACTGCGGCGTGGTAACGCTGAAAAACGATCCCCCAGATTGGCAGTCCATAAAAGACAAATATCAACTGCAGTAGCAGTGGGGTACCCCGCATTAACCAAACATAAACGTTTAGTATCCAGCGAAGCGGTGCAAAACGAGAATTCAACCCCAGGCTAACTAGGATCCCCAACGGTAGTGAACCCAATAATGTCCAAAAGAACAATGATAAGGTGACCCCGCAGCCACTGAAAATCGACGGTAAAATTTCGCTTATGTAGTGTAATGACATTGTTAAAGACCTCCCCTTAATTAAAAACAAAGTCCCCCATGGCTTTAACACCATGGAGGACGACTAGTCGCGGTTCCACCTCACATTTGTGGACAGCTCACACTGAACACCTCAACAAGTTCACTCCTGAAAAAGAAAAACCTCGTACCACTTCTGGTACGAGGGCGATTCCGCGGTTCCACCTCATCTTGCTGCTTTCTCGCAAAAGCAGCCTTAGCAAGTTCAAAAGTAAACTCTGCGCTATAACGGGCAGCCACCGTAATTTCTTACTGTTTTCAGAAACTCAACTCGCAGATGTGATTCACGGTCAGTTTGCTGTCCCCTTGCATCAACCGGCGACTTTCTGGTAACAACTTTTCCGCTACTAGTCTGTTCTTTGCTTTTTAATGTTGTTTTAATAATACACTCATTTTATCTCTTGTCAACACTAAAACCAAAAAAGCCCGCCCCCGGACGGGACGAGCCACTTTGGGAAGGAATCTATTTGCATCTTTGCGCTGAAGCATGTGTGTCGATAAGTATTGGTATCTTTTCTTTTGATTCAATCTTCCGCAAAGCTGCTAATTTTAAGCACTGGTGCACGCTGATGACTTTATGATTTGTCTTTATAGTTACTGTTTCTAGTCATACTTACGCTGCTGCTAGCCTACTAATTTTCAACTGCCAGGCGTCCACAGAAAGCTACTCTCGTACTTTCTAATCTATCCTTCCGCATCTTTAATATACCATTTTTTGTAAGCGGTTGCAATAAAAAGAACAGACTTAATGTTTTCTTAAAAACTAACCAAAAAACGCCCGCTCTACTAGCGAAGCGTTAGTCAAATTCGGCTCATCAATGGATACCGTTAAGGAGCACCATCATCGCAATGAGGTTATTTAGTGCGTGAAGCAGCATCGAGTTTTTGATGTCGCCACTCTTCACGTAAACAACTGCCAATACCATCCCCAGGTAAACGTAGATGAAAAAACTAACGGGGTTAGTGCTGGCATGTTCACTGCCGAATACTAATCCAGATAAAATAACCTGCCAAACTACTGAATTATCCTTAAAGAATAGGTTCATCAACGCACCACGAAAGATTAACTCCTCCGCAATCGGTGTCAGAATCACCGCGGTCAGCCCCATCGTAATCACAGTCACCGGGTTATTCCCCATGAGCTGCGCAATATTATTATTGTTAGCCGTTGACGTCTCATGGTAAAGCAGGTAATTCAACCGTGATAAAAAGCCTTCACCGATGAGAATTGCAACGTAGCCCCCGATCACCCATTTCAATCGTTTTCCAAAACCCTGAGGGCGGTGCAAATGTCGATCATAGGTCCGGTACACTTTCAAGGCAAGCAAGATAATCAAGACAAAGGCCACAAGGTAAACACTTAAAATTGACCAGGTCAACCTATCAAAATGTCGATGATTATGTAACGCCAACAAAATTGTCGGTGGAAGTTGGATGACCAACCCGAGGCCAACCATTATTAAAACCCGCTTCCAAAGGCTAGTTGACGGCCGCTGGTGCACCAGCCATCGATTGTTTTCCATTGTCATCACCCGTCCGTTATTGATGTGCCCATCTTAACGGACAGTCGCAATTATTTCAACTTTGCTGTACTCTGCCGGCTAATTAACTGAACCGGCAAAAAGACCCGCTGCAGTTCAATCGCACTGTTGTCAATCCGCTTAAAAAGCATCTGAACAGCTGCCGCCCCGATCTGGTGAGTAGGCTGTTGAACAGTCGTTAGTGCTGGCGTCACGTACTCGTCAAAGTCGATCCCGTCGTAACCCATGACCGAAATATCATCTGGCACCTTCACGCCCTGCTCTTTGAAACCGCGCATGAGGCCAATGGCGATTTCATCATTAGCCGCAAACACCGCCGTTGGCTGCCTTTCGAGAACTGCCTTGGTGGCTTCGTACCCACCACGTTTTGTCAGTTTTGCTGACACAACATCTCTGTCAGGCACAAAGGAAATATGATGCTCTTCCAGTCCTGATACAAAACCAGCTAATCGCTGGTGCACATTGGTCGTCGCATCATTAGGCATTACCATCACGACGTGTCGGTGTCCTAGTGACGCGAGGTGTAAAGCGGCCAGCCGACCGCCCTGGTAGTCATCAACTTCCAAGCGATCCCCGCCCCGACTACCATTTTGATCAAAGAGCACGTACGGTAGGTGGGCCGGGCGGAGAATTTCATCGATCGTCTTGGTGGTAATCGTCGACGAAGCAATAATCAGGCCGTCAACCGATCGTGCAACCAGCTGGGTTAAATAGTACCTTTCTAGCTTCTCATCATGGTTGGCGCCAAACACCAATGGCATAATTTCCCTTGTCCGGCACTTGTCCTGCACCCCCTGGATAAACGAACTAAAGAAGGAGTTCGACATGCTGGGGACGAGAACACCAATGGTTTGCGAGCTATGGAGGATCAGGTTACGGGCATTAAAGTCTGGAACGTAGTTGAGCTTATCGCGTAGCTCTAAAACGTGCTCACGCGTACGCTTGCTAAAGCGCTGGCCCTTGCCATTTAAAATTTGGGAAACGGTCGTTACCGACACTCCCGCCTGACGGGCCACATCGCGAATAGTTACTTTTTTCTTCATCAAAGATATCCTTCCGGTTTGGTAAATCAGTTTACTGTATCCAGTTTACGCCAACTGTTTTTAATGAGCAAACGCTTTCTTGATTTTCATTGATGAAAAATATCGCAAAAGACCCCACGCGTCTGTGCCATCTGATATCCCCGAACGCGTAAGTAGTCTACATTAGCCATCAAGACCTGGTATTCCCACAAAGACGACAAGTCGTGCTCATTATAGTAATTCATTGTCAGTGATCGTGGTGAAATGACCGTTATGATCCCTTCAAAATCATCACGACCCTTGTACTTGTTAGTTCCAATTACCACCGGCAAGTGGTTTTCCGCGGAATCCTTTAGTAATGTCATCAACAGTGGCTTGTTAGTAAAGTCATGAGTTTGTAAAAAGTGTTGCAAATGCCAAATATCAAAGTACCCGTTTTCCCGGGCCACCTTGCTCTTCGCGGTCACCGTGGTCAAATAATCGGTATTACTCCGGACCCGGTTCACACTAGATAAGCGGGTCACCATCAGACAATTGAGCTTACCATCCCAGTCAATTACCAGCATGAGGACATACAAGTGATCCATCGTAATGACAAAACCGACGTCAAAGCTGTCATCACTGCCCAAGTTATAAATCTCGACCAAGGTCCCCTGTTGCTGAGCAATCGTTAGTTCACTACGAATGGCTGCCGCACTCATTTTCTCCATTTTAATTTCCTCCTCGAACAATTCATTTTCTCATTGACGAGGAAGTTTGACAAACTTAGTGGGGCCGGTGTCGCCAAAAATCCACCAACCAGGTTAGGGACCCACCGCTAATAATCGAAACTGGCCACCAGTACCAGGCCATTTTCTTTGTTGCAACTACATTATTGGTGGCCGCCGTACCAACAGATTTTTGCTTGGTTGAGACAGGCGGTTTCTGTTCATTAGTCGGCTGAACCAATCGCGGTTTCTCCTGCCCTTGCTCATTTTCTGACATTTCTGAACGATCATAGTGGTCAAGTTGGTAAGCTTCAATCAGGTGATTTAACTTTTGGTGATAGAGGTGGTCTGTAGCGAAAACGCCAGTTAGTGCCCGCGTTGCTGCTTGATAAGTGTGAGCATGTTGCCGGTGAACCCCCGCATAAAGTGGTGATTGCAAGAGTTTAGCATAAGCGCCCAGCGCCTCATCATCACTAACGTAGTGACAAAAGGCGGCAGTTGTCTTAACCATCCCCGACCTACCATCTTCGAATGTGGGAAGACTGACTGCCGGTTGGTTTGGCAACGCCTTAATGCCAAATAAGTTATGGTGGTTCAACGCTAAGTCACTTTGCCCCCAGCTACTTTCCAGTGCCGCCTGGGCCAGTAAGACTGACGGAAAAAGGTCATACTGCGAACCGAGCCGCTGTGCTGCTGGTGCCAAGCGGTTAACAAACTGACGCTGAGCAACTGACAAGGGGAGTGCCTTCACCGGCTGCTGCGGTTCTTCATCCGCTGGTGTCTCTACCGGTGTCGCTGATGATTTTACCTGATCGTTTGAGTCCCCTGCCGGTTGACGACGGTCTTCCTCTTGCTGTTCCTGCAGTCCCCGCTGGTAGCCTGCCGAGATAAAAGGGTCCTGCCACTGGTGCTGACAATGTTGACGGGCGTCATTTCTTCCTACCTGGTAACCAGACCAGTAACGCTGCTCTTCTGTCGTTTCGACAGCATTGGCGTTTCTCACTGGGAAAAGACCAATAAACTGGGTGACCATCACAGTCGCCACCAACATCCTTGCTTTCATTTTTCTACCCCCTCACTATCAAGTACGGTAAAAAAACGAAGCCTACACGAAAAAAACGGTCGCCTGGACCGTTAATCAGTTTACATTTTGGGGTACGATGCCTTCTCAATTGCCAGTGGTTTATTATCCTCGTCCGTTCTAACCACCATAACATCACACGGTGCCTCCCGGACAACGTACGCAGTGGTTGAACCAACAATCATCCGTCCTACAACATTCAGTCCAGACGCACCAATGACAACTAAATCGATCTCTTCCTGAGCGACAAAACCAGTACTTAATTCGACCTTCGCATTACCACTAAGCACCCGGGTTTGTACCTTAGGCACTCCAGCAGCAACTGCCTCTTCTTTTTTCTTGGCTAACAGCTTTTCCATCGTCTCAGTAGTTTGCTGGTAAGCCGACTGGTCAAGAAAGCCAAAAGAAGATTGCCGGTCATTGGCTGGTCCATTAACAATACTGAGTAGGTAAAGTTGTGCCTGATTGCGCTTTGCCGTAGCGATTGCCTTCTTCAGTGCCATGGTTGATTGTTTTGAACCATCAATTCCCACCAGCACTTTCCGATATGCCGTCATAATAACGCCTCCCGTCATCACTTACGCTAATTATATCATTACTGCAACTGCCTTTCTGGTTTCGTCGGTCAAAGAATGTCATAATAAGGACAAAAGGTACCAAAGGAAGGGGTTTATCGTGAAAAAAATTAACAGTCAGATCGTTTCAGAAGTAGTTCGTCCACGACCCGCTGACAGCTTTAAGGGAACTTATGGTAAGGTGACCCTCGTTGGCGGTAATGAGAACTTTGGCGGTGCTATTATCATGGCGACAATGGCGGCAGTTTATTCTGGTGCCGGTCTCGTCACCACTTGTACCGCGTCACTCAATGCCGGAGCACTCCATGCCCAAGTTCCGGAGGCAATGTTTGCTGACATCAATAATGATCCCCAATTAGCTAATCTCGTCGAAAAGGCAACAACCGTCGTCGTTGGTCCCGGGTTAGGTGACGACCAGTCCAGCACCCACACCCTCCACGTTGTTTTAGACCACGTCAAGCGGGAGCAGACAGTCGTCATCGACGGGTCAGCAATCACCATCATGGCCCGGGACAACTTATCAATGCCTGATGCCCGCGTTGTTTTAACACCACATCAGATGGAATGGCAACGGTTATCCGGAATCAAAATTGCTAACCAGCAACCGACAGCTAACCAACCAATCGTCAAATCGCTGGGAGCAACGGTCGTCCTGAAGTCTCACCGCACGGAAATCTACGATCGCGACCAGGTTTATCAGCTGCCAATTGGCACTCCTGCCCAGGCAGTTGGGGGGATGGGCGACACCCTTGCGGGGATGGTCGGCGGTTTTACCGCGCAGTTTCACCAGCAGGGGGTCCGAGCAGTTCTCGCTGCGGTTTACGCCCACAGTGACGTTGCGGAACAAATTGCCAGCCACCAATACATTGTCTTGCCCCACCAGATCAGCCGCGCGCTGCCAGCCTACATGAAAAAAATGTCCTTACAAACAAAGCCGCACACGATCGGCTTCCACAACTAAAAAAGACTCCCCGTTGGGAGCCATAATAATTAAGAAGCATCAGCTTGGTGATCGCAACCGACACAGTTGCAATTAACCACTGCTGGTGCCTTTTTTCTTTTCTTATCTAGTACTTTTTCAATTTGATCAATATCATTAGTACTTAACTCGACATGCTTAATAACTTCCGCGATGGTTGGCCCATTCTGATGGGCACACAGGGAGTCAAATAGCTGGTCAGCAGCTTTTTCCATCGTTGCCCGTTCGTCAACTAGTGGGCGGTAATGAAAGGCACGTCCCTGACGAGTCGTTGTCACAAATCCCTTTTTGACCAGCCGCCGCAAGAGTGTTTTCACCGTTGCCGCTTGCCAACCAGTACTGTCAGCCAAGAGGTGAGTCAATTCAGTGCTTGTCACGTCACCACGGGTCCACACCACCCGCATCACCTGCCATTCCGCTGGCGAAATCATCAGTTCGTTTGCTGCCATTTTCAGCCCTCCTTTTTCTGCTCTTCATTAGTTTACAACTGTCAACTATAATTAGCAAGCAACCACCCACCTACACTATAACAAAAAGGTCGCTAATGCCCGACACCTGTCGAAACCTTAACGACCCTTATTTAAGTATTTTTACCGAATGTGTAGTTTTTCGCGCAATACACCAACACGAGGCCCCAGCAGACGGTCGGCCAGCCGTGACCTTAAGCTGAGGTAAGCATAAATCCCTCCGCCAAGGATAACGCCGACTACCATCGTCAGCGCTGCCGCAAAGCGGCCATACGGACTGGTAAAGAGATTCACCACCATCACCAAAGCGGCCGTTACCGCGTACATAATCAGCGAAAACAACAGAATTTGGTTGGTATCCTTCGCCATTTGATGAAATGGTAGGCGAAATTCCTCGTTAAAGGAATGCAAAATCAGATAATTAATCACCGTCATGGATAAGCCGGTCGCCAGCAGTGGACCAACACCCTTAAACAGCCAAATCAACGGAAACTGGATTACCAGCTTAATCACCAGCCCAATAACCAGGAACTTCATCATCCGCATGTTTTCGGAAATCCCCTGCATCATCGCGGCCGCAACAGTGTAAAGGCCCAGGGTAATGGAAATGTAGGAAGCAAACTTCAACATCGTCACCCCCGCCGGGTCATAACGATAAAAGACAGTGTAAATAGGCTGGGCTAATGCTGACAAGCCTAACGAAGCGGGGATCATCACGAAGTAAAACAGCATCAAAATGTTGGATATTTGGTCACGCATCTCCTGCTGGTCGTCCTGAACCCGTGCTTCTGCTAGCAATGGAATGGCCGTAACCGCCATGGCAGCAGCCAAGGAAATCACAATCATGTACAACTTATTGGCGTTAAAGCTGAAGAGGGCGTACAAAACATCCAGTTGGTAGTGGGTGAAGTGGCCTACTGCCTTCATCATCGGGTCAAAGGTGTACTGATCAACCAACTGGAAAATCGTAATCCCCGATTCAATAATAATGAAAGGAATGGCCTGGTAAACAATGTCTAAAATGAGCCGAAAGGCCGAAACATCCTGGGTTAACGGTTCTGCACGATCACTCATTTCTTTCATTTCACCTAAGTGCCGCAGGTAAGACCAACCGAGGACGGCGACACTGCCGATGGCCCCGATAAAGGCGGCAAAGGTCGACTGGGTAACGGCATGGACCCAGTTACCCGAACCAAGCTTCATGATTAGGTAAGTTGCCGACAGCATGTAAATAACCCGGAAAAGTTGTTCAACAAACTGGGACATGGCTGATGGCGCCATCCAACTGTATCCCTGCAGATACCCCCGAGTGATACTCATCCACGGAATAACCAGGATGGCCCAGGAAAGCGAACGAATCACCGGGGTGACAGTCTTATCCCCCTTGGCAAAGAGTGGCGCGCCCACCATCATGATGGCAGCACAGATAATCCCAGAAACAATGGCCACCGTAATGCCGGCACGGTAAAGTTTACGACTCATGTTAGCCTGGTTTAACCCGTTATAGTGGGCCACCATCTTTGAAATAGCTGACGGAATACCCGCCGTGGCGATGGTAATGAACATATTGTAAATATTATACCCCTGGGCATAAGCCGCGTTGGCCTGGTTACTATAGATCCCAAACCAGGTGACCCACGGGATGATGTAAATTGCCCCAAGAATCCGTGAGGTAATACTGCCGGCCGTCATCCAGGCCGACCCCGTAATCATTTTTTGCTTGGCACTCTGCTGACCACTTTGGCCACTGCCAATTTGATTTGCCATCTTCAAAACTCCCTCATGTAAAGTCGACCCGTCTATTTTACCCTGGTCACCTCAGCACTGCAATGGCTTAATACTGGTCAAGGTCAACGGTAATCTCGCAAACTGTCCCTACTGGGTACTTGGCTTCAACTAAGGAACGGCAACTGGGGGTTGGCACTTCTTCAAAGTGGGTTTGCTGGTCAATAATCACCATCGCCAGTGATAATTTAGCATTGCTGATCGCCAGCTGCTTATCATCACCTTCAGCAAACGCATCTGGCAGGTCCGGAAAATCAACCCGGATCCCCTTCCTTGTCTTGGTAAAAACCGCTGGATATGTCACCTTATTCATTTCGCACCTCTTATTTTTCTGCTGATTATAACGCATCCTAGGTTTTTGAGCCTGCAAGCAAGCTAAACTTATTCACAACTTAAAAAGATGGCTGCCAACTGACAGTCACCTTCTTCGTATTAAGAACTACTTAGCCACGATGTTGATAATCTTGTTTGGAACAACAATCACCCGTTTGATGTCCTTGCCGTCAACAAACTTCTTCACGTGTTCGTTAGCTAATGCTAACTTTTGCAAGTCATCACGGTCACTATCTTTTTCGACCTGCAACTTAGCGCGAAGCTTCCCGTTAACCTGGACCATCATCTCAATCGTGCTGGACTGCAGAGCAGATTCATCATACTTTGGCCACGGTTGGTAAGTAATGGTGTCGCTTTCGTGGAAGTGGCTCCATAATTCTTCTGCCAAGTGTGGCATGATTGGGGCTAACATCTTCACGAAGCCTTCCATGTATTCAACCGGTAAGTCATCAACCTTGTAGGCTTCGTTAACAAAGACCATCAGTTGTGAAATAGCCGTGTTGAAGTGTAACCGTTCGTAGTCATCCGTTACCTTCTTAACCGTTTGGTTGTAAACCGCCGTTAACTTGCCATCATTAATGGTCGAAACGCGGTCACGCAAGTGGTTGTTATCGTCCATCAGGAGACGCCATACCCGGTGAACCCACTTGTTGGCCCCGTGAAGTCCCTTGGGATCCCACGGCACTGATTCGGTTAGTGGTCCCATGAACATTTCGTAAAGACGCAAGGTATCAGCACCGTACTGGTCAACAATTTCGTCCGGGTTAACGACGTTGCCCTTCGACTTACTCATCTTCTCATGATTTTCCCCGAGGATCATCCCCTGGTTAACCAGCTTCATAAACGGTTCTGGCGTTGGTACCAGTCCCAAGTCGTACAAAACCTTGTGCCAGAAACGGGCATAGAGCAGGTGCAAGACGGCATGTTCGGAACCACCGACATAGAGATCTACTGGTGACCAGTAATCCAGTGCTTCCTTTGAAGCAAAGGCCTGGTCATTGTGCGGATCACAGTAACGCAACCAGTACCATGAAGAGCCGGCCCACTGTGGCATCGTGTTAGTTTCACGAAGGCCGTGCCGGCCGTTTTCATCGTAAACATTGACCCAGTCCTTGACGTTTGCCAGCGGACTCTCGCCTGTCCCCGACGGTTTGATGTCATCGGTATCCGGCAGCATTACTGGCAACTGGTCTTCTGGAACCAGTGAGGTCGTTCCATCATCCCAGTGAATAACCGGAATTGGTTCCCCCCAGTAGCGTTGACGGCTGAAGATCCAGTCACGCAGCTTGTAGTTAACCTTGGCTTTGCCGGCATGGTGTTCTTCCAGCCAGTCAATCATCTTCTTGATCGCCGCTTTGTTATCTAAGCCATCGACCAGTGGCGAGTTAACGTGCTTCCCGCTTCCAGTGTATGGCTTTTCTTCGACGTTGCCGCCAGCGATAACTTCCTTGATTGGCAGGTCAAACTTCTTGGCAAATTCCCAGTCACGTTCATCGTGTGCTGGCACCGCCATAATCGCTCCCGTCCCGTATGATGGAAGGACATAGTCACCAATCCAAATTGGCAGCTTGTCGCCGGTGACCGGGTTGATAGCGTAAGCCCCGGTGAAGACACCGGTCTTTTCCTTACTGTCGTCAGTCCGTTCCCGTTCAGAACGCCGTGCCGCCTGTTCCTGGTAAGCCTTTACCGCGGCCTCTTGTTCAGCAGTGGTAATTTGGTTAACCAGTTCATGCTCGGGTGACAAAACAATATAGCTGGCACCGTAAAGGGTATCTGGTCGTGTCGAGTAGACAGTGATCACTTTTCCGTCATGACCGTCGACTGCAAAGCGGATTTCAGCCCCTTCTGAACGACCAATCCAGTTGCGCTGCATTTCCTTAATGTTTTCCGGCCAGTCAACCAGGTCGAGGTCCTTAATCAACCGGTCCGCATAGGCAGTGATCTTCAGGACCCACTGCTTCATCGGCTTGCGGTAAACCGGGTAACCACCCCGCTTGGTCTTACCATCAACAACTTCTTCATTGGCGACAACCGTTCCGCCCATGAAGTCTGGTGCCCAGTTGACTTCAATTTCATCTTCGTAAGCTAGGCCCTTCTTATAAAGCTGTTCAAAGATCCACTGCGTCCACTTGTAGTATTCAGAATCGGTCGTGTTGACTTCACGCGACCAGTCGTAGGAAAAGCCAAGTGACTGGATTTGGTCACGGAAATGGTTGATGTTCTTGTCAGTAAACCCCTTCGGATTGTGACCCGTCTTCAGGGCGTACTGTTCGGCTGGCAATCCGAAAGCGTCAAAGCCCATGGGGTGCAGGACGTTAAATCCTTGCATTCGCTTCATCCGGGCAACCGCGTCGGTGGCGGTGTAGCCTTCGGGGTGACCAACGTGAAGTCCCTGCCCCGATGGGTAAGGGAACATATCTAAGACATAGTACTTCTTCTGATCCTTATTAAGAGCGGCCTTGAAAGTCTGGTTTTTCTTCCAGAATTTCTGCCACTTTTTTTCGATTGTGGAATGATCGTAAGCCATTAATTCATCGCTCCTTTTTTCTGTACCAACAAAAAAGTCCCATCGAGTATTACTACTCAACAGGACGATTCTTCGCGGTACCACCTATCTTTCCCGCATTGCGGGACACTCTGCGGCGATAACGCAACCAGCGTCGCCACTTACTGTCCTTCAGTGGCAATTTGACCAAGCCAGTTCAAAAAGACCCATTCCACGTTCTCACCAACCACGTGGTCGCTGATAATGAGCGATTTTCTACTATCTCTCGGTAATAAAGTGGCTATATTCTAGCAACTTTTGAGAAAAAATTCAACTGCTAGAACTAACTAGCCCAGAATTTTCTTTAATTCTTCAACCTTGTCTAGCTGTTCCCATGGCAAGGAAATGTCGTCACGGCCAAAGTGACCATAAGCGGCAGTCTGCCGGTAGATTGGCCGTTTCAGATCCAGCATCTTAATAATTCCGGCAGGACGCAGGTCAAAGACCTTCCGAACAGCCGCAATCATTTCGGCCTCACTCTTTGTCCCGGTACCGTAAGTGTCAATCCGGATGGAAACCGGTTGAGCGACCCCGATAGCATAAGCAACTTGAATTTCGGCCTTCTTAGCGTAGCCAGCCGCTACCAGGTTCTTGGCGATGTAGCGGGCAGCATAACTAGCAGACCGGTCCACCTTTGTGGCGTCCTTGCCAGAGAAGGCCCCGCCACCATGGTGGGCAGCGCCACCATACGTGTCAACGATCACTTTCCGACCGGTTAACCCCGCGTCCCCCTGGGGGCCACCAATGACAAAGCGCCCCGTCGGGTTAATCAGGTAACGGGTCCGTTCATCGAGGAGTTCAGCCGGGATCACTTTTTTAATCAAATGTTCCTTAACATCTTTGTGCAGCTGCTCTTGAGAAACTTCTGGATCGTGCTGCGTACTGAGTACCACCGTGTCAACCCGTACTGGCTTATCATTATTGTCGTATTCGACCGTCACTTCAGCCTTGGCATCAGGACGCAGGTATGGCAATTCGCCACTCTTGCGCAGCTGGGCCTGTTTTTGCATTAAGTGGTGACTCAAAACCAGTGATAGTGGCATGTATTCTGGTGTTTCATCAGTGGCGTAACCAAACATCAACCCCTGGTCGCCAGCACCAATCTTATTCAATACATCATTGTCATTTTCATCACGACTTTCAAGAGCCGCGTCAACCCCCTGGGCAATATCCGGTGATTGTTCATCCAATGCCACCAGAACCGCACAGGTCTTGCCATCGAAACCGAACTTCGCATTAGTATAGCCCAGCGACAAGATCGTTTGCCGAACCACCTTTTGGACGTTAACGTGCGCCTTTGTCGAAACTTCCCCGAACACCAGGACGAGCCCGGTCGTTACTGAAGTTTCAATTGCACAACGCGAGTCAGGATCTTGTTCCAGCATTGCGTCTAACAGTGAATCAGAAATCTGGTCGGCAATCTTATCCGGGTGACCCTCAGAAACCGATTCCGAAGTAAACAAGTGTCGTTCTTTCATCTTTAATAATTCCCCCATTAATGCTGCATCAATTGCGTAGATAGTCGGTTACAAGGCATCTTCGTGGACACCCACGAATCCTATCGGGAATTTGCTTCATAACGATGAAAATATTATCACAATTCTATAATTAAACGCAACTTTATCGTGACTGTAACTGCTATAATAAGTCCTTAGAATACTAATAAGGAGCCCTCTTACTATGAATAAACTTGCCGCGCAGTGGCGGGCCATCAACTGGCCACTAATTATTCCCAACGTGATTGTCCAAATGATCTGCTGGTCATATGTTCCCCTCGCTTATGCCGTAGGAATTAGCACGACGTCATTCAAGATCCACCTCGCCCCGCTCTTTATTTACGAACTACTTGCCGCTTTTACCATTGTCATAATGTACGAGCACCATCTCCGCTCAGCACTCAATCTTCCCGTTTTGTTGGCAACGGTCATTTTTGCCTTCAGTGGTCTCTGGAATGGTAATGTACTGCTAGTGGCCCTCCTAGTCCTCTTTCCATTAACAATGCTGCTTATCCAGACCGGGATGTTAGATCGTCCAGCTGAAACAGGACTTATCGCCTACAGCCTCACCTTCTGCTTTAGTATTCCTATTGCGCTGGTTCGTTTAACCACCGGCTTTGTTGCCGCCTCCTACATCCAAGACTTACTCCCGTTATTTGCCATCGTCTTATTCTATCAAACTGTTCCATTTGTTAGTCATAACAACCACCGGATGCTCGACCAGGTGATCACTGGTATCTTTGCCATTGCCTGCCTCTGTCTCCGGTCCCTTAAACTACCAGTAATTGTCGCCGTCATTATCATCGTCGTCAGCTGGTTCATCATGCAGCAAAGAGACGATCTAGACAAACAAATGGCCCTCGTCTCCTTCACAGAAATGCTGGTAATCATCCTTACTTACTGGAGCTAAATTAACGGTTAACACAACAAAAGACGTTGCTTTTCGGCAACGTCTTTTGTTGTACATATATTACTTTTTACCAAACTTGTTCCATGCTGGTAGTTCAGCACCCTTGCTGGTTTGGTTGATAACCTTCTTGGTTGCTTCAGTTTGGTAAGCCTTAACAACCTTCTTGTAGGTTGGGTCGTTCTTCTTACTGCTCTTAGCAGCGATAACGTTAACGTACGGCTTAATCTGCTTGTTAAGCTTTTCCCGAATCAGGGCGTCCTTGGCAGGCTTCAGCCCAGCATCGGCAGCCACCCCTCCATTAATCACTGATGCTTCAACGGAACGCAGTGACCGGGCAGTTTGCGAGGCGTCAAGCGTCTTAATCTTCAGGTGCTTCTTGTTGGAAGTAATGTCACTTGCCGTTGGCGTGTTGCTGGAGTTGTTCTTAACCTTGATTAACCCCGCGCTCTGCAGCAAAAGAAGGGCCCGTCCTTCATTAGTGGCATCGTTAGGAATAGCAATCGTTGAGCCATTCTTAATCGCCTTAATTGACTTCACTTTCTTCGAGTAAACACCTAGTGGTGAAACGATCGTGTTACCAATGCTGACCAGGTGAGTGTGGTGTTCCTTGTTGTAGTTGTCAAGGAAAATCTTGGTCTGAAAGGCATTCAGGTCCAGATCCCCGTTAGCCAGCGCCTTGTTTGGCTGGTTGTAGTCGGAGAAGGTAACAATCTTCAGGTTAATTCCCTGCTTCTTTAGTCGTGAGGCAACGTTTTTCCAAACTGGCGTTTCATTAGAGCCGGTCAACCCAATCTTGACCGTCTTGTCAGCAGCATGGACAGGCTTTTGGTGAGCCAGGCTAACAGTGGTAGTCAAACCAACAACAGCAGCAATAGTGGCGGCACCTAATAATAACTTTTTAAACTTCATATGAATGATCCCCTCTCGAAATTAATGACTAAGTTTCTTGATGATTAAGTTACAAATCAATTGGCTAATCAAAACTAACAATAAAATCAGCAACGTTGCGACGACAGTAATATCATTTTCAAAACGGTTATAGCCCTGAGAAATAGCCAGGTCCCCAAGACCACCACCGCCGACCGCGCCGGCCATCGCCGTTAAACTGATCAGGCTGATGATTGTCAACGCCGATACCCGAACGATACTAATCAGACCCTCACGCAAGTAGACGCGGAAAATGATTCCCATCCGGCTAATCCCCATTGCTTGCGCTGCTTCAACCACTCCAGGATCAACTTCCAGCAGTGCCGTTTCGATTTGCCGACCGTAAAACGGAATCACACACACAACCAACGGGACCAACGCGGCCTTGGAACCGATAGTAGTACCGACAATGTGCTGGGTGACCGTTGCCAGCAGCGCCAGCAGGATAATGAACGGAATGGCCCGGACAATGTTGACTACCTTATCGAGTACCTGGAAAAAGGGTTTATTTTGGTAAAGTCCACCCGGCCGGGTCACTACCAGTAAGACACCGACCAAGAGGCCAATGATTCCAGCGACTAACGACGTCCATAGCGTCATGTACAGGGTCTGTCCCGTCGCCGTCACGAAGCTTTGCGGGTCTGCCGCAACGTTGGGTAAATACTTTGCGATAAAACTTGCCATGCTATCACTCTCCTTTCAGCTAGTGGCTACTATTTGCTAACGACAATTCAATGACGTGAACTCCCTGTTTCTTCAGGTAATCAATGCTGGACTGGCGCTTATCCTCATCACCACGGAGGCTAATGATCAAGTTGCCAAGTGGCACATCCTGAATCAGATCAACATTGCCGTAAAGAATGTTAGCAATCACGCCAAAGTTACTGAACAACGAGGCGATCAGCGGCTGATCAGTGTTAGTCCCGTTATAAGTTAACTGCAATAATTGTTCGTCAGCACCCAGGTGGAAATGATCGCTTTGCCGCAAGGTTGTCAACGCCTCATCAACGTGGCTAGCCACCCGGATGAATTCTTGAGTTAATTTCTCTTGCGGTTCGCTAAAGATCTGGACTGCCGAGCCTTTTTCAATCACCCGACCGTATTCCATCACCGCCACCTTGTTGCAAACCGCCTTGACAGCTTCCATCTGGTGGGTAATCAAGACGATCGTCAACCCCAGCTGCTTATTTAACTTTTTCAACAACCGTAAAATTTGTAAGGTGGTCTTCGGATCCAAGGCACTCGTTGCTTCATCACTAAGCAGGATTTGCGGATCATTGGCCAGGGCTCTGGCAATTGCTACCCGTTGTTTTTGTCCCCCGGACAACTGGCTTGGATAGCCCTTCGCCTTATCGCCTAAACCTACCAATTCAAGCAACTGGTTGACCTTTTCTTTAATTTCCCGCTTAGATTTGCCAGTGTGACGAAGTGGGAAGGCCACATTATCAAAAATTGTCAGGCTTTCCAACAGGTTAAAGTGCTGGAAAATCATCCCAATTTTGCGGCGGTGTTCGCGAAGCTCTTTTTCCGAGAGCGTAGTGAAATCCGTTCCGTTTACCAACACCTGACCGTCAGTCGGCTTTTGCAGGAGGTTAATGGTCCGTACAAGGGTACTTTTGCCAGCACCAGAATATCCGACAATGCCATAAATGTCTTGATCTTCAATTGTCAGGTTAACGTCCTTAACAGCTCGCACTTCTTTGCCGCTGTCATGGAATGTCACACTGACGTCCTTAAAATCAATCATCATCCAAACCTCTTTCGTTTATTTTCCAAAGAAAAACCCTGCTGTTTCATCTATTGAAACAACAGGGACGTTAATTGACGTGTTACCACCCATCTTCACTGTCTTCCTTTCGAAAAACAGCCTCAGCCAGTTCGCAACTACTGCAAACCGTTGAGCGATAATGGGCTCTCCCATGCGTGGCTTGCGACTGCTCGCCACACTGCCTGCTCCCAGACCATCTTCACCTTTCTCTCCCGTGCACTTTTTCATCAGCCGTGCTCTCTGTTAACGGTTTGTGAAAGATTACTCATCTGTTCTCAGCAAACTTTAATATTTGATTGATGCTATGATACCCAATCTTGAAAATGATGTCAACACTTTTTTTCATTTTCTTGGTGGCGAACACTAATCATTCCGGCAGCACACAAGAAGCTCATCGCGGTCACAGGACCGACCCCACTAAACCCATCTTGACGTAACTGCTGGCTAACCCTCGTCGAGAGGGCCGTTTTCGACGGTAAGTCTTCTCCTAATGCCACTGGTGATGGTTGTGGAACATTGTTCACCAGGTCCCAACAATATTCCGTAAAACTAGTCCCTCGTTGCATTTTAATCTTTTGGACTACCTGAGCATTATGGATAGTGGCCATTATTTTTCGCCTGTTGCGGATAATGGAACGATTGCTCATCAACCTTAAAAAATCATCGTGATCCATCGCTGCCACCCGACCTATCTGGAAATTGGCGAAGGCACGACGAAACGCCGCCCTTTTTTGCCAAACACCATTCCAACTAAGACCCGCTTGAAAGACTTCCAGTGAAAACAATTCAAATAACTGCTGATCACCGTATAGCGGAATGCCCCAGTAAGAGTCGTAGTAGTCTCTCATCTCATCATTTTGTTCTGCCCATGCAGGGCGTACTGTCGTCACTATTTCCTCTGGGACTCATCACGAAGCAATAGTGCCATCACCAAGCCAACGATTGCCACGACCACCATCATAATGAAAACCAAGTGGTAGCCATGCAGGTTAGCGGACAGTGACGACAGTCCACGCTGCTGAGCATTTTTCGCCGCGGTAGTCAGGACAATTGTTGCGACAGCAAGGCCAGTGGAGCCGAATACTTGGCGAATGGTTGTGATCACGGCTGTCCCGTGTGATACCAGTTCATCTGGTAATGAATTTGCACCCATTGTGACCGCTGGCATCATTACAAAGGCGTTACCACCTTCAATTACCATCGCACAGATAATCATCACAACGAGGTTTTGTGAACTAACAAGGACTGTTGCGCCAACCCAGCCGCAGATAATCATAATCATCCCCAATAACATCGTTGGCTTGTAGCCAAGTCGGTCAGCCAGCCACCCGGTGACCGGGTTAAGAAGACTAAGCAAGACTGCTCCAGGGACCAACGACATTCCTGAGGCAAATGGCGACAGTTTCAGGACACCCTGGTAATAAAGAGGAAAGATAATCGTGGTGACGATCAAGGCAACATAAGAAAGCGCCGTCAGCATAATTGCAAGGTCATAGTTAAAGGTTTTTAATACTCGTAATTCCAGCAGCGGCGTCTTGAGATGAAACTGACGAATCACAAACCACGCCAGCATCAGGGCACTCACCACTAAGATTACTGTGGTCGAGCCCCAGTCAACTTGTTGCTTGCCTACTTTGTTGATAACGTACATGATACCAATCAAGCCTAATGACAGGATAACAGATAACCAGTCCAGCTCGGTTTGGTGGCGTTCCATCACGTCACGAATGGCTCCCAGTGCACCAATTGCAAAGATCACCGTAATAATAATCATGAAGAAGATGAAAAGACTCTTCCAGGTAAAGAACTTGAGGACAATTCCAGAAACAATCGGGCCGACCGCTAAAGCTGATCCCATCACCAGTCCGGCAATCCCCATCGTCAACCCCCGGTCTTTCTCAGGGGTGATGGTCAATAGGACGGACTGGTATGACGGGAAGAGGACACCAACTGCAAAGGCCTCCATCACCCGGCCGACCATCATGAACCAAAAACCATTAATTCCCCAGCTAGCGGGTGTCATGACGATCATTAACGAACCGACATCAAAGAGCACTAAATCCGCTAAATACAGCGTCCGAAAACTGATATTATTCAACAACCAGGGACTAATTGGCATGCTAACACACATGACAAGCATAAATCCCGTTGTCAGCCACTGGACAGTGGACGCTGGGATATGGAAGGCTTGCATCAGTGTGGGGTAAGCAGTCGATAGCGACGACTGGCTGATGGACATAGTAAAGGTACCAAGCAGCAGTGTGAGAATAAACCAAAAACGGCTATACTGGCGGCCATTTTGGTCAATACTTGTAGACATCAAATCAACCTCTATTCTTTCTTATCTGGACTCTTTTTTGCGACTTGATTATAAACGCTCCTCCCTAGAGGGTCAAGCCTTGGGAATTGCATTATTAACGAATCGTGCTACAATTAACTTAGTTTATAATAATTATAAGGGAGGTATTGTAATGGCTGAGAATGAATATCAATTGGCAATTGCTAGACTACGGGAAAACCATGTCCGGTTAACACCCCAGCGAAAAATAATCCTCCGCTACTTAATCAGTCACCATACCCACCCAACGGTTGAAATGATTTATGATGACCTCAAAAACGAGGTTGATAACATTAGCCTGGCCACTATTTATAACACACTCAAAGTACTGGTGGATTACAAACTGGTGATTGAGCTCAAAACTGGTGACGGGAGTGCGCACTACGACTACTTCGGTCGGCCGCACTTCCACGTCGTTTGCGATAACTGCGGTAAGATCACCGACGTCTTCGCTGAAGATTTTGCTAACCTCAACCGCCAATTACAAGATATTGCCAGGAAAAGCAGCGGCTACTTGATTACTCAAAGTGATATCGAGGTGCATGGTTTGTGCCCCGACTGCCAATATAAACTCGGGTTAAAAAGATAAAAAAACTGGTTATTTTTGACCAGTCTTTTTCATTTAAAGATTCTTTTTGGAAAGTGACACCAGTGTCAGCAATGCAATCACGGCTACGGAAACCAGTAGGGGCCAGAAAGTATCAGGGCTCAAGCAGAGGATGACTGCCACTGCGCCGAGAAAGATCAACACCAGCCAGTCAGTATATGGTGCCGCTGGCATTCCCACCGATTGCGGGTTCAACCGCCGGTATTTCAAGTGGGTACAGATCAACAAGCCCCAAATGAAGAGAAAGCTTGTTGTTGCCACACTGGAAACTAAAGTAAAGACGTTACTTGGCAGAAAGTAATTTAGTAGCGACGACAGCGCAATAATGGCTGCGGAAAAGATGATCGCCGTCGCGGGAACGTTGTGAGTGGAAAGTTGGCTAATCTTGCGGACCATCGGGCGCCGTGAATCGGCCGTTAATTCTGCCAGCATCCGCCCAGTGGTGTACAACGAACTGTTACATGATGAAGCCGCCGCCGTAATCACCACGAAGTTAATGATGCTGGCAGCACCGCGGATGCCAATATCATCAAACACGGTCACAAAAGGGCTGGCGCTCGGTGAGAGTTTTATCCAGGGGTAAATACACATAATAACCAACAGGGAACCAATATAAAACAAGAGGATCCGCAACGGAATACTGTTGATCGCCTTTGGCAGTACCTGGCGTGGATTTTCCGTTTCGGCCGCCGTCATCCCCACCATTTCAATGCCGGCAAAGGCGAAGACCACCATTTGAAACGACATCAAGAAGCCCTTGAAACCGCGGGGGAAGAAACCACCAAAGGCCACAAGGTTTTTCGGACTGGTAACATAACCAGCTGGCGACTTAAACTGCATAAACATCAAAACAATGCCAATGGCAATTAAGGACACAATGGCGACAATCTTAATCATCGCAAACCAGAACTCGACCTCCCCAAACGCGGAGACCGTGATCAAGTTGACACAAACCAGGATAATTAAAGTAATTAACCCTGGTACCCACTGCGGACAATGTGGCAACCATAACTGAATATAGAGGCCGATCGCCGTAATTTCTGCCATTGCAATCGTGATCCAGCATAGCCAATACACCCACCCGGCCACAAAACTGATCCGTTCACCCAAATATTCGCGGATGGGTTCAATAAACGAACGGTAGCCAAGGTTAGAAAGTAACAGTTCCCCCATCGCTCGCATCAGCAAAAAACACATCAGCCCAGTGACTAAGTAAGCCAACACAATTGACGGTCCCGCCACGTGAATGGATTTCCCTGCTCCCAAGAAGAGCCCGGTCCCGATAGTTCCACCGATGGCAATTAGCTGAACGTGGCGATTTTTCAGCCCCCGCTCCATTTTTTCTGGTTGCTGATTGGTCTCGTTCATAACACCATATCCTTTGTCATTTTCTCCTTATTGAATTCTCATTTTACCACAACTAGAAATCCTTTGTCGGAATGATCACAAAGATCAGCCAAAGGGAAGATCATTTCGATCACTCCCAAAGAAATCTGTTAAACTTATCTGGAGGTGAAAATATGATTTCAAATGAACAACGTGCCCACGAAATTGCGCTAGCGCTAATGGCCAAAAACGTCAAAAACGGCGACCCCATTCAGGCCTACCAAGTCTATATCAACTACCTGTTACCAATCCTCAAGCAAATCGACAAGGATTTTCCACGCGGCATTGCGGAACACCCGAATGGGACTACTAGTAAGCAATCACCAAAACCAGCTAATAACTAAAATCAGCTGCTAGCGAAAAACTAGCAGCTGTTTTTTTATTACTTAATCAGTCACCAAACTTATTCTGCACCGGATCCGTTGCCTCCGTCAGTACGGCAACATTCTTCTTTTTGAAATAGACCCGTTCCGCATTCTTGAACATGATGTCGGCCAACTCATCAGAAGTTAGCCAGTTACACTGTTGCAGCCAAGTAGTCAAGTGGTGATAAGAGTTAAAAGTTGCCGACCATGGCGAATCAGTCCCCCAGATGAGGTGCTGGCTACCCAAAATCTGCAGTGCCAGCTTGACATCCTTCTGACACCGCGGAAAAGTAAAACGCTCATCACCCTGTTCACCTTCAATATCTTGGATGGCGGAAAGGTCAGTGTAAACATTTGGCAACCCTTTCCACTGCTGAAAGGCATTAGCCAGACGGTCCAAATGATCACAGTTGGGAAAAGAAAGGTGGCAGACAACAAAGTCTAATTGCGAATAGGTCCGAGCCAAATTGGTAATTGCCTCCGGTTGGTAGCTGACCTGGTCAGAACTGCCATAGTCGACCACCACTACGCTCCCGGGAAAGTCTGATAAGTAATGAAAGATCTGTCCACACTCAGGAGTCAGGTCAAGACGAAATGCCTGATGGTAGCCATGAAGGCCACCACCTTGCGAGATTTCAAACTTCATCACCCGGACACCAAGCTGGCCAACATATCGTTTCACAATCGTCATGGCGTGGTCCATGAACGGATCGACGGAAAAGGAAGTCATAAAGCGGTGGGGATAATGTTTTGCCACCTGCCAAGAATAATAATTCTGGTAACCATTCAAACTTCCCTGAAGCAACACTGCCTTGTCAATTCCATTTTCATCCATAACCTTGAGAGCGGATTCAGCTAAGAACTGATCATCTCCCCACCCATCGGGGATGAGCTTAATCACCTGGCCGCTATCCCAAATTGCCCGACCATTACCCAGCGGCGTTAGTCGTCCCTGACCATTTAAACCTGCGAGACTGCGGACAAGGTGCAAGTGTGCATCAATTTTCTTCATTCTAATCCCTCCACAACGGTCATTATAATCTGTTGAAGAACACGAAAGAAGACCAGCACAAACTCAAGTGCTGGTCTTGTTTATTACTTGACGATTAATTAGTCAATCTCAATCCGGTTGCCCCCGTCACCATTTAAGGTCAGCTTTGGCAAAGTCAAGATCAAGACACCGTCCGTGTACTTAGCATTAACCTTATCAATGTCGACATCAGGCAAACGGTACTGCCGACTCAGTTGACCATAACTACGTTCACTGTGCAAAACGTTACCTTCCTTATCTGACTCATCCGCAAAGGTATCGCGGTGACCAGTAATCGTCAAAACATTGTTATTGTAACTGATGTGAATATCCTTCTTATTGAATCCAGGCATATCAACCTTGACCCGGTATTCCTTTTCTGTTTCTGCGATATCAGTCTTCATATAGTCTGGTGTTTCGTCAAAGAAGCTCGGGTTCGTCCAATTACGAACGTTCATCATATCATCAAAAAAGTTCTTCCGACGTTCAATATCATTAGCCATATTAATGCTTCCTTTCCGCTCAATGTGTTTACACTTATATCCTAACCTAATTGTGCAAGGGAGCAAGTCATTTTTAGCACTATTAGGGGTAGAGTGCTAAAAATCTCTTGACTATTCTTAACTAACCTTGTTAGACACTTACTGCGCCACAGTTTGCCAGATCCGTAATTTTTTCGTAGCTTTCTCAAGACCAGCCCAACTTTTTTACTTCATATGAACATTTTTTCATTACTGACTCAAAGAAAAAGCCATGGTCAACCGACGGTACTGTACCCTGTCAAGTTGACACATTAAATAATAAAAACTAGTTGGCCTTGCCGAAGCGATATTCTGCTGCGGTAAGGTCATTTCTTTTGCCTGAAATAAAGGAATGCGTAAAGTAATCGATACCTTCTGTCACCAGCTGTTCTAAGTCTTCAAACGTTTGTGGTTGTGGTGAGTGTGCTAACCAGATAGATTTAAAATCAGCCCACCAGTGCTCCATCACCGCATTATCAGCTGGTGTTCCTGGGGCTGAGTAACTATGTTGGCTGTTATTACTAGCCAAGTAGTGGTTGAATGCTTTGGAAGTATATGCTGCTCCGCGATCAGTGTGGATTAGCGGTGCCAGACCTCCGGCTTTCTGCTTGGCCATTTGAAATACTTTAATAGCCCCAGTACTCGTTTCTGTAGGCGTAATAATCCAACTAAGTGGGTATTGACCGTATAGATCCAGAACAACGTGTAGACGGACTTTGTACTTACGAATGTTGTAGGCAATTTCCGTCGTGTCCGTCACCCACACCTGATTTGCGGCAGCTTGTTCAAACTGGCGGTTCAGGGTATTCTGTGCTTCATAAGTTTCCTGCTCCTGCACACGTTTTCTCTTAGGCTGACGATAGTCCGCTTTAATACTGTGTTCCTTCATAATGCGCATGACGCGCTTCTTGTTAACTGTGTATGATAATCTTTCCCGCTTTATTAAACGGGTCATCTTGTCATAACCAACGCAGTGTTTATGTTGTGCTTCTAACTGTTTAACGAGCTTTAGAATTTCTTGATCTTGAATATCATGAACCGTCGGTTCATGGGTAAGCCACTTGTAGTAAGCCTGCCGACTTACCCCGGCTGCTTTAACTAGATCAGATACCTTATACCCACTTTGGCTCATTTCCTGAATCGCTTGATATCGTCCGGCCGTTCCACCTCCCGATTGTGTATTTCGACCAATTTTTTTGCGAAGGCAATCTGTACCTCCCGTTCCTTCGCTTTAGCTTTCAGCTGCCTTACTTCTTGTCGTAATCTTTCCACTTCATTGGTTGGTGTTTTGCCTTTATGGCGACCCCGGTTATCCTGAAGGGATTCCCAATCGTGAGTTCTTTGGTACTTTCGTACCCATGAATAGACCCGTTGATAGCTGACATTAAATTTTTCTGCCGCGGCTTGATAGTTATACTCGTGATCAATTGTCCATTGAGTAATTTGCCGTTTCTCCTCAAAAGTAACTTTTCGGCCCACTTTCCTAGCTCGCTTTCTTGTTGCGTAAGCAACACTTAATTGTCCACTATTGTACCGGACAATCCATTGATGTAGTTGGGAAAGACTACGAATTTGATATCTATTGAGAATTGCTTGGCCTGACAGGGTACCTGAAAGGTAAGCTTTAACGGCTAATCGCTTGGTTTGAAGTGTGTACCTGTGATTGTGTTCAGGGCGAATCAATCCAGCCAAACCAGCCGTTAAAAATTGTTTAATCCATCTGTTAAGGCTAGAGGTCCGCACCTGGTGATAATCCGCGTATACCCCGAGTGAGTAGTCTGAATCTTGGTAATTACTGAGTAACCTTAATTTTTCCGTCGTTGAATATGTTCCTATTCAAAACACCCCCTAGAGATGACACTTTTATTATTTAAAGTGTCAACCCTAAGGGGTATTGTACGGTCTTTGATAATGAATTGCTTCACGTTATTAGCAATCCGACAGCCGCGGCTAATGCCTTTAATCGTGGCGATTTTCGTCACGGTTTGCGGACATTTAGTGGACGGCTTACAGATATACTGCTGTTTTTTAATCATGAGAATGGTCTTTACACCAGCGACCGACAGGGCGGTAATGACTACTGGGCGATGACGAAAACCATTCTTCAACATCGGGCGTCCACAAACAGGACAACGACATTCACCAGTCTTGACCAAATGAATGATTTTGGTTTGGTCATCAATAGTCTCAGCCCCTTCTTTATCCAGCTGAAGCCCTGGGTCTTGGATTCCGGTTAAAAAGTTGATATCATTAGTCATGAGGATTAATTTCCTTTCTGGAGGACAATCACCACGATTTAGGCTTTGGGGTGATTGTCCGTTTTTTTTATTGTCATCATAAACGAAAAACGGTACCGATGGAAAATTCCATCAGTACCGAATAGTGTAGAACCTAAAAAGCTAGTGAATTAGTACCAGCCGTGTGACTGCCAGAATGCTTTGGCACCTGACCATGAACCGTAACGACTTGCGACGTATTGGTCAGCAACCCGTTCCTGGTTGGCAGCGGAGTAGTCCCCGTTCAGGTATGAAGCAGACAGTTGGTACTTACCAACGTACTGACCGTTGCGGGCACCGTAATTACCGCCAGATTCGCGGGCAGCAATCCACGCCTTAGCGGCTGCATCGTTACCAGCAACGTTGGAAGTGTATGAAGCGTAGTTGCTAGTCGTGGTTGCTGAAGCAGTAGCCGGTGCACTTTGTTGTACCGGTGCACTAGTATTAGCTGCCTGAGCACTTTGCTGTGCTTGAGAGTTATTGTTAGTGGTTTGATTTGCAGCTGGCAGGGTTGCGACTTGCTGTGCAGTTGCTGGCTTGATTTCACCATCATCCTTGATAACCAGCTTTTGGCCAACGTAGATTAAGTTCTTGTTGGCGATCTTGTTGTTAGCAGCCAAAGAGTCAACCATGTTCAGGTTGTGAGCATACTTGTAAGAAATACCGGAAAGCGTGTCGCCAGCCTGAACAGTGTAAATAGTGTCCGCGTTGGCAGTCGTAACAGTTGCGGCAGTTCCAAGTGCCATAGCACCAGCGATCGCTGCAGTCAGTTTGATTGCTTTCTTAGTAAACTTCATATTAATCAATTCATCCTTTACTTGTTTGATTCTTTTTCTTTTGTTCTCTTGCAACGGTTACTATAATACAGATCACAAATTACAACCGTTTTACTAACACTTGTCACCAAGAGCTTTTTTTGTAATATTTCGTCACAAGTCTGACGTACTGTGGGTAGACCGGCAAAAATGAAAATGGCGTGAGCCGCATCACAGCAGAGTTTTTGGCGGGCCTAAAAAATAACCAGTTTTCAATAAAGTTAACGTTAAAAAAACGGAGAAAAAGTTAAAATTTTTTCCTAAATCCTATAAGAGTACCTTTTTCTTTGTTTTTTGGCCTTATGTAACAACTTTTGTTACATTGAAACACGGCTAAAAAGAAAAGGGGTTGTGACATAATCCCTCTTATTCATACTAAAAGGTAACAGGCGGTACAACAATGGCCTCTAACGTTCCGGTAAAACCGAACGCTAGAGGCCTATTGTTGCTCGCTGGGGCGTGACTACGAAGTCATAAATGACTTCCGCGTTAGAACCGTTCAAAAACGAAATCATTCTGATTTCTGTTTCACGGTTTGTCACGCTCCCTTCGCGATTTATTATAATTCATCATCACCGACAAAAGTTTTACTTGCCACTAATTTACCACCTACTCCTGCCGCAAACTCCTGTTGTTGAGGCTGGTAAGGGGTAGCACGGCGGTGCTCATTGACGCCAACAATGAACCGTGCCATCCCGCTATCTGCCGGGTGGAGTGCCGTCAGCGTCGTTACACTGCCCTCTCCGTCTAGGTTGCTTTGCAAGTCAACGGTCAGTTGCTGTTTTGCTTGCGGTACCGCCATTATTCGCACTTGAGCGCCACGTGCCTGATAAACATGCATACCAAAACGAGTCAACGTCGTACTAGAAAGACTGCCGTTATATATATAGGAAACTGTAGAATCAGTCCCCACTAATAATTCAACCCCGCTAAACAATGGAATATTCGCCTTCCAGTTACGCTGGTCCTTAATTGTCAACTGGCAGTTACTTCCCACAATGATCAAAGTATGGTAATTAGCCGCCATCAAATCACCGGTTAAGACCACCGGAGAGTTAATTTGCTGGTTGTTTGGTAAATAGAGGAAACGTCCACCATTCAATAAGGCAAGGTGTAAGGCGTTCAGTTGACTTGCCTGCCATGAAATTCCTTTTTCCATCAGATTTTCTTGACACATGGCTGGATACTGTTTCACTGCATCCAGTAATGGCAAATCAATTAACTGATTACCAGATGCGGGTTCCTTTTCCGCCACCAAGTGCGTATCCAAACTCTTTTGCCAGGCAGCCGCTAGTGCCCGTTCTTCCGGGTTAGTCGAAAAATGCGCCAGCAGCGTTGCCGCTAACTGACGCTTTTTTCTGAGCCAGCCGGGTTGATTAGCGCAGGCTGCTTGGACACGTGAAACTAATTCATTCATTTCGCTGTCCTCTTCTTTATTAATGTTGCAGTTTATCCCAGATAACAACCTTGCCAGCCTTAAATGACTTTTGAACATCAATAATCCGCTGGTTGGAACTTCCCCGGAACTGAAGGGTCAGGTCCTTTTTGGCCAGCAAGAACCGACCGTCAACAAGGATATCCACCAAACTCAACAGTTCTTTTTTGTCATCCGAGTCCTTTAGCAACTCTTCCCAGGTGTAGCCAGACCATGACCAAATATCCTTTTGATGACCAAATTCCTTACGCACCCGTTTACACAGTTTCAGCAAAACAGGGGTATTTAAGAACGGTTCACCGCCAAGTAACGTCAGTCCTTGAACATAATCATGACTGAGATCTTCAATGATTTGGTCCTCTAATTCCTGGGTGTAGGGCTGCCCATAATGAAAGTTCTGTGCGGCCTTGTTATAGCAGCCAGGACAGTTAAAAAGGCAACCACTAACGTAAATACTGCAACGGACCCCCTCCCCGTCCACAAAGTTAAATGGTTTGTAGTCTGCAATATAACCAAGGGAATGATCTTTTGCCAGCCATTCCTTCGGCTTCGGGTTCTTTGGGAGCCGTACTGTTCGCTGTTTATCAGCCATCGATCTTCCCCCTTTAGTTTGCGTGACTGTGGTGCTGAATTCGAACGTCATCAGCCTGTTTGTCGCGTTCGAAACGAGCAACGTTAGCAATCATTTGGGAATCCATGTGCTTGACCCGGTGAATGATTTCTTCATGGCGGCCATGAACCATTGGCCGTTGCTGTGGGTTGCCGAGGTAGCCACAAGTCCGCTTAACAACGTCACAGGTTGCTGGGTCGCTGTTACCGCACTGTGGGCATTTAAAGCCACGGGCAGTTGCTTCAAACTCGCCCTTGTAGCCACACTTAAAGCACTGATCAATGCTGGTATTGGTTCCCAGGTAACCAACATGGTCATAAGCCCAGTCCCATACCGCCTCTAGTGCCTTCGGATTTTGCCGAAGGTTTGGATATTCACAGTAGTGGATAAAACCACCAGCAGCATCATACGGAAAGGCCTCTTCAAATTCCAGCTTTTCAAACGGAGTTGGGTGTTTACGAACATCGTAGTGGAAACTATTGGTGTAGTATTCCTTGTCCGTAATGTTTTCAATCCGGCCGAACTTTTTAATATCGTCCTGAGCAAAGGTATCAGTCAATGATTCAGCTGGCGTGGAATAAAGGCTAAAGTGGTAACCCTCTTCCTTTTCCCACTCAGCACACTTGTTGTGCATAGCGTGCGTAATTGACTTGGCGAAATCATGAGCTTCCTTATTATGCTCCCATTGCGGACCATAAAAAGTGGTGCAAACCTCGTAGAGTCCAATATAACCTAATGACACCGTTGCCCGCGAGTTCTTGAAGACTTCATCAACACTGTCGCCCTTCTTCAAACGCTTACCAAAGGCACCATACATGTAAAGGAGTGGCGCGTTTTCTGGCTTGGCCTGCTTGGTCCGCGCGATGCGGTAATCTAAGGCAATTTTGCAGATGTTCATCTTTTCATTGAAAATTTCCCAGAACAGCTGCTTATTACCCTTTGCTTCCAACGCAATCCGCGGCAGGTTGACCGTCACTACCCCCAGATTCATCCGGCCAGAGTTAACTTCCTTTCCTGTTTCAGGGTCAGTCCAACCCTGAAGGAAGGAACGACAGCCCATTGGCGCCTTAAAGCTGCCAGTGATATCTTTGATCTTGTCATACATTAACAGGTCAGGATACATCCGCTTGGTTGAGCATTCCAACGCTAACTGCTTAACATCGTAGTTCGGGTCAGTGGGGTTCAGGTTCAGACCGCGTTTCAGGGTAAAGACCAGCTTTGGGAAAATCGCGGTACGGTGCTCGCGACCAAGTCCCTTAATCCGGATCTTGAGAATCGACTTTTGAATTTCGCGGCAAATCCAGCTTGTTCCTAAACCAAAATTAATCGTCGTGAAAGGCGTTTGGCCCTGGCTCGAATAAAGGGTATTAATTTCATATTCCAATGCCTGCATGGCATCATAGATATCCTTCTTTGTCTTCGCTTTGGCAAAGGCCTCCCGTTTTTCAGGCACGATCCACTCTTCAGCGTCTTTCAAGTGCTTTTGATAATTCAGCTTAGCATATGGTTCCAGGACTTGATCAATCCGGTTACCAGTACAACCACCATATTGCAGTGAAGCGACGTTAGCAATAATCTGTGACATCTGGGCAGTCGCCGTCTGAATGGAATGTGGTGAAGATACCCAGGCATTACCAATCTTAAAACCGTGCTTAAACATCTCATCAAAGTCAATCAAGCAACAATTAGTTTCCGGTGTCACCGGTGAGTAATCCAGGTCGTGCCAATGAATGTCACCACGAAGGTGAGCCTTTGCCACAATATCTGGCAGCATCTTAAGTCCGATTGCCCGACTTACCATCCCAGCTTCCAAGTCGCGTTGGGTGTTGAAAACCTTTGAGTCCTTGTTAGCATTTTCGTGGACCACCCGGTCATTGCGGCCAAACAACTGCTTAACCTTCCGAGTAGCATCCGTTGCTTCAGCAAACTGCTGTTCCTCCATCTTGCGGTGGTCTAAGAAACTGGTTGCTAAGTCATCATGACCTGCTTGCCGCAGCCCATTAACCATCAAATCCGCAATTTCTGCAGCTGAGGTTTGCGTCTCCTTAGAAAGACGCTCATTAAGGAACTGTAAAACCTCTTGCTGTGTTTCAGCATCTGCGTGCAGGTTATTGAGTACCATTTCGATTTTATATGGGTAGAAAGCAGTAACGGTTCCGCCCCGTTTTTCAACCTTTAACCCTTTCAGGTCGTCAAGGCCCGTTTGAATGCTCGTCTGTACCTTCATCATCATTACCTCTCTACCTATTTAAATAAATTCAATATATTACTATATCTTGATCTAACAGCTAATATCTTAGCCTGGTTAGTAGCCCAGCACAAGATGTAGTGTTTATACACTTTTGTATCCACAATATCTTGGGATAAAGAAGGAGATTCATTTTCGTGGTGTTTTTTATCATTTGATTAGGTCACTTTATTACTACTCTCTTAGTCAATCTCGTCATCCCGCTATTTCCAAACAGCATCCTCGTGCAATGCACATTCCGTGTTTTTATCAATTGTCATCTGATAAGGAGAAATGAACTTTTTTTATACATGTTGCTTTACTCAGATGTATTGGCAAAACGTTATTATAGTGAGGTTTGTGGTGTTGATATGCCCTGGGATTATGCAGGATCTTATGTTTCACTACCAGTCATATAGCCGAAAACTATCTTTATCACGCCGGTTTTAACACAAAGCGTTACTATTATAAAACACCAAAAACGACAACGCCGGTGACGTTGTCGTTGACCAATGATTAATATGTTAACGGAGAGACTGCTCTTTTAACCAGCCACTGTGTACTTCTTGCTCATTTTGTTTTCCATGTAGTTAAGCAGGAGTGACAGGGCCTGGGTAATTACGAAATAGATTGCAGCAGCCACTAACAGAGGTGGAATAAAGTTGTACAACGTTCCCCCAACACCAAGTGCTTCGGCCGTCACTTCTTGGACACCAATATAGAACAGGACAGATGATTCCTTAATCAGGGTAATGAACTCGTTGCCCATTGCCGGCAACGTATTCCGCAAAGCCTGTGGGAGGATAATGGAGAACATTGTCTGCCGCTGACTCATTCCCAGAGAAAGACCAGCTTCTGTTTGCCCTGCTGGAATTGAGATAATCCCTGACCGGAAGATTTCCGAAGTGTACGCTCCTGAGTTAAGCCCCAGGGCCAACGCCCCAGGAATAATCCGATCAAGCCCTGATCCGAGTACTTGAACATCCGGAAGTGGCAATGTTTTCGACAGAAAGTAGTAAACTAGCATGACTTGAATCATGGAAGGCGTCCCCCGGACAATCGAAACATAAATCCGGGCAATCCATGAAACTGGCTTAACACTGGACATCCGCATCAGCGTCATCAATAAACCAACCAGGAAACCGATAATTACCCCAATAATGGAAATCAGCAATGTTTGCAGCGTCCCTTGTAGAAACATTGGCCAATAGTGACCGAGAAAATCAAACATATTAATCACCTTTTCTACTATTATTTACCGTACTTTTCTTGCTCTTGTTGAGCCTTCTTAAACATCTTGTCTAACTGACCAGTTTTCTGAAGGTGGGTAATTTCTTTATTAACCTTCTTCTTCAGCGCTGGTTCGTTCTTTGGAATAGCAATGTTGAGGTACTTGAGCGACTTTGGTACTGGCATATTGTACTTAGCCATTGCGTATTCGTTCGGGTACTTCTTAACGTATTGCTCAGCAACCGTTGTCGCAAGAATCACACCGTCCAGCTTGCCGGCTTTCAGGTCTGTTGTTAACCCGGTAGTCAAGCTTTCGGTCACAATGTGCGCATCCGTCTCACTCTTACCAAGCGTTTCCTGCGTAGACGACTGTTGAGCACCGAAGTTGGCACCCTTAGTATCTGCACGGTTGTTATACTTATTAGCGTCAGCCTTTTTTACCAGGATCTTTTCAGATTCAGTGTAGTAAGGCTTGGAGAAGTCAACCGCCTTTTCACGTTTCTTGGTCTTGGTCATCCCTGCCAGGACCAGGTCGACTTTGTGGTTTTGCAATTCACTAATCAGCGACGGAAATTCAATATTTTCAACCTTAAGCTTTACTCCCATGCTGTCAGCAATCTTTTGGGCAACCATAATATCATAACCCTTAATGACCTTCTTGCCATTTTGCATCACGGGGAATTCAAATGGTGCAAAGTCAGCTGATGTCCCAATCGTCAGAGTTCCCTTATCTTCAATCTTCTTAACACTATTATCTGCCGACTGCTTACCACACCCGGCTAAGCCGCCAGCAAGTAATGCAATTACTGCTAAACCGGCGAAGAGTTTTTTCTTTAGTTTCATTTTTCTTCCTCCCTGTCCCCTTTGGAACCTCCTGTTTTTGAATACGATTATGATAATACACAATTAATGCATTAAATGCAAGATCTTTTGCGCATTTTATGTATATTTATTTGTTTTAGTGTATATATAAGCTTTTGATTGTATAATTTTTGACTAACAGTGATCTTTACCACTGATCAGAGGCGCTAAACTACGAGGACATGTTTTTTGTATTGCTGTTTAATCATTGGTGCCTACAGGTTATACGAAAATAAAAAGAGATAATCAACATGACACCTTAAAATCATGTTAACTACCCCTTCAATAGGAATAAGTTCCTTGAAATTGATAATATCAAAATTTGTGATGGTTGAAAAGGCTTTTTTGAAAATTATTTTTACAATTCCAAACATCGTTTCATATGAACATTGTCACTATGCAAACAACTTAATACTGTTAAAATGGACTGGCTTTTTCTCAACATTTTTTCTTGGGTTAAAACGAAAAAATGTGAACAACTTAAAAAACGAGTGCAGCTGCATACTAGTACTAATTAGATTAATGAGCACCATTTCATACCAAGGAACATCAAATAATTGGATATTCATTGTCATAGCCTTCAGAATGTTTAAATAGTCATATTGTTAGCAGATGGTATTGATACTTCTGAAATTCTTTATCACTCAAACATGATAACTACTTTGGAGTTTTATGCTTACTTAATGAATACAAAGAATCAGCAGACAAGTCAATCATTGGGGCACTGAATATCCTATAATGTATGCCAAATGTGTGCCAACTTTTAAATTTTATAGTTTTTTTCAGTTCTGCTTACTTTTTATTTGTTTTTTTTAAAATCGCTATAAACGCCGGTATATCAACACTTGTCAGAGGTGTGAAGAAAAAACAAAAAAAGGAAATCTTCTCAGATTTCCTCGATAATGCCTCCGATGGGGGTCGAACCCATACTCCCTCAACGGGAACTGGATTTTGAGTCCAGCGCGTCTGCCAATTCCGCCACAGAGGCATAATTAATTATGATAAAGGTGGTAATCGGATTTGAACCGATGATGAAGGTTTTGCAGACCTCTGCCTTACCACTTGGCTATACCACCATTAAAGAAATGAGTGGAAGCAACGCTCTCACCCTTATCAAAGGGCGGTAAGTGGGATTCGAACCCACGCGTGTCGGATCCACAAACCGATGTGTTAACCAAGCTTCACCATTACCGCCATCATATTAAACTAGAAGGGCGGTAAGTGGGATTCGAACCCACGCATGTCGGATCCACAAACCGATGTGTTAACCAAGCTTCACCATTACCGCCAATAAATTCAGTTGAGCAGGGATAGTAGGAATCGAACCCACAATGACGGTTTTGGAGACCGTAGTTATACCGTTTAACTATATCCCTATAAAATGGAGGGGAGTGGATTCGAACCACCGAACCCGAAGGAGCGGATTTACAGTCCGCCGCGTTTAGCCAGACTTCGCTACCCCTCCATAAATGGCGCGGGACGGAATCGAACCGCCGACACACGGAGCTTCAATCCGTTGCTCTACCAACTGAGCTACCGAGCCATCAACAATTATTATTCAATTGTTTAATTGCATATAATGCAAATGGAGGATACAGGGCTCGAACCTGTGACCCTCTGCTTGTAAGGCAGACGCTCTCCCAACTGAGCTAATCCTCCATAAATAAGTGACCCGTACGGGATTCGAACCCATGTTACTGCCGTGAAAGGGCAGTGTCTTAAACCACTTGACCAACGGGTCATAACGGAGAGTAAGGGATTCGAACCCTTGAAACAGGCTTTAACCCGTTTACATCATTTCCAATGATGCTCCTTCGGCCAGCTCGGACAACTCTCCAAGATCCAAGCCCTGGCACAGCCAGGTGGCCAAAGCTTGTGTGAGCGTGGCGACGCCCTATCCTCGCAGGGAGCGATCCCCCAACTACTTTTGGCGCGCTGAAGCTTAACTACTGTGTTCGGCATGGGAACAGGTGTATCCTTCATGCTATTGCCACCACACTCTTGAGAACTTGCGCTCTCAAAACTAAGCAAGATCTTTTTCTTCTTTTTCACTTTCAACCAGAACCTAACCGCTTCTCACTTGGTTAAGTCCTCGACCGATTAGTAGTGGTCCGCTCCACGCCTCACGGCGCTTCTACTTCCACCCTATCTACCTCATCATCTCTAAGGGGTCTTACTTCCTAATGGAATGGGAAATCTCATCTTGAGGCGAGTTTCACACTTAGATGCTTTCAGCGTTTATCTCATCCATACATAGCTACCCAGCGGTGCTCCTGGCGGAACAACTGGTACACCAGCGGTATGTCCATCCCGGTCCTCTCGTACTAAGGACAGCTCCTCTCAAATTTCCTGCGCCCACGACGGATAGGGACCGAACTGTCTCACGACGTTCTTAACCCAGCTCGCGTACCGCTTTAATGGGCGAACAGCCCAACCCTTGGGACCGACTACAGCCCCAGGATGCGATGAGCCGACATCGAGGTGCCAAACCTCCCCGTCGATGTGAACTCTTGGGGGAGATAAGCCTGTTATCCCCAGGGTAGCTTTTATCCGTTGAGCGATGGCCCTTCCATGCGGAACCACCGGATCACTAAGCCCGACTTTCGTCCCTGCTCGACCTGTCTGTCTCGCAGTCAAGCTCGCTTGTGCCTTTACACTCTGCGAATGATTTCCAACCATTCTGAGCGAACCTTTGGGCGCCTCTGTTACCTTTTAGGAGGCGACCGCCCCAGTCAAACTGCCCACCTGACACTGTCTCCCGTCACGTTCAGTGAGGCGGGTTAGAGTGGTCATATTGCAAGGGTAGTATCCCACCAACGCCTCCGTCGAAACTAGCGTTCCGACTTCTACGGCTCCTGCCTATCCTGTACAAGCAGTACAAACACTCAATATCAAGCTACAGGAAAGCTCCATGGGGTCTTTCCGTCCTGTCGCGGGTAGCCTGCATCTTCACAGGCATTTCAATTTCACCGAGTCTCTCGTTGAGACAGCGCCCAGATCGTTACGCCTTTCGTGCGGGTCGGAACTTACCCGACAAGGAATTTCGCTACCTTAGGACCGTTATAGTTACGGCCGCCGTTTACTGGGGCTTCAATTCAGAGCTTCGCCGAAGCTAACTCTTCCTTTTAACCTTCCAGCACCGGGCAGGCGTCAGCCCCTATACTTCATCTTACGATTTTGCAGAAACCTGTGTTTTTAATAAACAGTCGTCTGGGCCTCTTCACTGCGGCTGACCTTCCGGTCAGCACCCCTTCTCCCGAAGTTACGGGGTCATTTTGCCGAGTTCCTTAACGAGAGTTCACTCGCTCACCTTAGGATACTCTCCTCGACTACCTGTGTCGGTTTGCGGTACGGGCAGTTGATTACTTGCTAGAAGCTTTTCTCGGCAGTGTGACGTTGGCAACTTCGTTACTTAATTTCACTCCCCATCACAGCTTGTTAACCCGAAGTTAAGCATTTGACTCAACTCCTAACTTGCTGCTTGGCCGGACCTTTCCATCCGTCCGGATTGCTTAGCCTCCTGCGTCCCTCCTTCGCTCGAACGCAATCAACTGGTACAGGAATCTCAACCTGTTATCCATCGCCTACGCCTTTCGGCCTCAGCTTAGGTCCCGACTAACCCTGGGAGGACGAACCTTCCCCAGGAAACCTCAGTCATTCGGTGGACAGGATTCTCACCTGTCTTTCGTTACTCATACCGGCATTCTCACTTCTAAGCGCTCCACCAGTCCTCACGGTCTGACTTCGCCGCCCTTAGAACGCTCTCCTATCACGTGCACGTAGTGCACATCCACAGTTTCGGTAATATGCTTAGCCCCGGTACATTTTCGGCGCAGGATCACTCGACTAGTGAGCTATTACGCACTCTTTAAATGGTGGCTGCTTCTGAGCCAACATCCTAGTTGTCTATGCAACTCCACATCCTTTTCCACTTAGCATATATTTTGGGACCTTAACTGGTGATCTGGGCTGTTCCCCTTTCCACGGTGGACCTTATCGCTCATCGTGTGACTCCTGGATATGAATCATTGGCATTCGGAGTTTATCTGAAGTCAGTAACCCATGACGGGCCCCTAGTCCAAACAGTAGCTCTACCTCCAAGATTCTTTGTCCAAGGCTCCCCCTAAAGAGATTTCGGAGAGAACCAGCTATCTCCAAGTTCGTTTGGAATTTCACCGCTAACCACAACTCATCCCAACCTTTTGCAACAGATACGGGTTCGGTCCTCCAGTGCGTTTTACCGCACCTTCAACCTGGTCATGGTTAGATCACCTGGTTTCGGGTATATAACCACGTACTTCGTACGCCTATTTCAGACTCGCTTTCGCTGCGGCTCCGGCTTTTCCGCCTTAACCTTGCACGTGATCATAACTCGCCGGTTCATTCTGCGAGAGGCACGCCGTCACCCATTAACGGGCTCCGACAGCTTGTAGGCACATGGTTTCAGGAACTATTTCACTCCCCTCCCGGGGTGCTTTTCACCTTTCCCTCACGGTACTGGTTCACTATCGGTCACTAGGTAGTATTTAGCCTTGCGAGATGGTCCTCGCGGTTTCCGACGGAGTTACACGTGTTCCGCCGTACTCAGGATCCTGAACTGAGAGTTTGACGTTTCGCCTATGGGGCTCTCACCCGCTCTGGCGCAGTTTCCCAACTGCTTCGACTACGTCGAACTTTGCTCACTCAAATGTTCAGTCCTACAACCCCAACAAGCAAGCTCGTTGGTTTGGGCTCTTCCCCGTTCGCTCGCCGCTACTGAGGGAATCGAATTTCTTTCTCTTCCTGCAGCTACTTAGATGTTTCAGTTCACTGCGTCTTCCCCTTGCCAGCTATAGATTCACTGGTCAAGTAATCAACGACTAAGTTGATTGGGTTTCCCCATTCGGAAATCTCCGGATCAAAGTGTACTTACCACTCCCCGAAGCATATCGGTGTTAGTCCCGTCCTTCATCGGCTCCTAGTACCAAGGCATTCACCATGCGCCCTTC
Source organism: [Lactobacillus] timonensis (assembly GCF_900240275.1). Classification (GTDB taxonomy): domain Bacteria; phylum Bacillota; class Bacilli; order Lactobacillales; family Lactobacillaceae; genus Limosilactobacillus; species Limosilactobacillus timonensis. The sequence goes on from NZ_LT964761.1 coordinate 194,963, forward strand.
ATAACTTAACCTTGGTGAACAACTTCCGTTGTTCACCACAGTTAATTGAGTAATGCGATTTTTTCGTTAAACAACTCAAATAACGCGGTGTTCTCGGTTTATTTGTGAATAAAGAAAATTTAGATCTTGTTTAGTTTTCAAAGTACAAGTATGTCGCCAACCATCAGGTTGGCAATGGAGAATAGCGGGATCGAACCGCTGACCTCCTGCTTGCAAAGCAGGTGCTCTCCCAGCTGAGCTAATTCCCCATACTCAATGGGCCTAAATGGACTTGAACCATCGACCTCACGCTTATCAGGCGTGCGCTCTAAACCAGCTGAGCTATAGGCCCAAATAAGCGGTCATTGAGAGGTAAACCCCTCAAAACTGAACAAAGTTATCAACGCTGTGCAGGTTTCCGATTAATTCCTTAGAAAGGAGGTGATCCAGCCGCAGGTTCTCCTACGGCTACCTTGTTACGACTTCACCCCAGTCATCTGCCCTGCCTTAGGCGGCTGCTTCCCGAAGGTTAGCCCACCGACTTTGGGCATTGCAAACTTCCATGGTGTGACGGGCGGTGTGTACAAGGCCCGGGAACGTATTCACCGCGGCATGCTGATCCGCGATTACTAGCGATTCCGACTTCGTGTAGGCGAGTTGCAGCCTACAGTCCGAACTGAGAACGGTTTTAAGAGATTTGCTTGCCCTCGCGAGTTCGCTGCTCGTTGTACCGTCCATTGTAGCACGTGTGTAGCCCAGGTCATAAGGGGCATGATGATCTGACGTCGTCCCCACCTTCCTCCGGTTTGTCACCGGCAGTCTCACTAGAGTGCCCAACTGAATGCTGGCAACTAGTAACAAGGGTTGCGCTCGTTGCGGGACTTAACCCAACATCTCACGACACGAGCTGACGACGACCATGCACCACCTGTCATTGCGTCCCCGAAGGGAACGCCTAATCTCTTAGGTTAGCGCAAGATGTCAAGACCTGGTAAGGTTCTTCGCGTAGCTTCGAATTAAACCACATGCTCCACCGCTTGTGCGGGCCCCCGTCAATTCCTTTGAGTTTCAACCTTGCGGTCGTACTCCCCAGGCGGAGTGCTTATTGCGTTAGCTGCGGCACTGAAGGGCGGAAACCCTCCAACACCTAGCACTCATCGTTTACGGCATGGACTACCAGGGTATCTAATCCTGTTCGCTACCCATGCTTTCGAGCCTCAGCGTCAGTTGCAGACTAGGCAGCCGCCTTCGCCACTGGTGTTCTTCCATATATCTACGCATTCCACCGCTACACATGGAGTTCCACTGCCCTCTTCTGCACTCAAGTCATCCAGTTTCCGATGCCCTTCTTCGGTTAAGCCGAAGGCTTTCACATCAGACTTAGAAAACCGCCTGCGCTCGCTTTACGCCCAATAAATCCGGATAACGCTTGCCACCTACGTATTACCGCGGCTGCTGGCACGTAGTTAGCCGTGACTTTCTGGTTGAATACCGTCACTGCGTGAACAGTTACTCTCACGCACGTTCTTCTTCAACAACAGAGCTTTACGAGCCGAAACCCTTCTTCACTCACGCGGTGTCGCTCCATCAGGCTTGCGCCCATTGTGGAAGATTCCCTACTGCTGCCTCCCGTAGGAGTATGGGCCGTGTCTCAGTCCCATTGTGGCCGATCAGTCTCTCAACTCGGCTATGCATCACTGCCTTGGTAAGCCGTTACCTTACCAACTAGCTAATGCACCGCAGGCCCATCCAAGAGTGATAGCCGAAACCATCTTTAAATTGATGACCATGTGGTCATCAATCTTATGCGGTATTAGCACTTGTTTCCAAATGTTATCCCCCGCTCTTGGGCAGGTTGCCTACGTGTTACTCACCCGTCCGCCACTCACTGGTAATCCATCGTCAAATCAGTGCAAGCACGTCATCTCAGTTGGGCCAGTGCGTTCGACTTGCATGTATTAGGCACACCGCCGGCGTTCATCCTGAGCCAGGATCAAACTCTCATATTAGATATGAGCTTTTGAAATAGCTCTCAAATTATTAGTTAAGCGAATTGACTTCGCAAATGTTTTGCCTCGATCATAAGATCAAGGACCCTGCACATTTGTGTTCGTCGAAACTTTGTTCAGTTTTCAAAGGTCTACCTTGCTGACATAAGAGTTCATATCAACAACTTTTATATTGTATCAAGTTATTTAGCTGACGTCAAGAACTAATTTTTGATTTTTTGCAATCAAATCAGTAATTGGAACCGCCAACAACTATTTCAGTTTACCAGAAAACTTCGGGCTGTCAACCCTCAATTTCAAAGCTTTATTAGCTCCTTGAAACAGCATAAATTACTATACCAGCCACAATAAAAATCGTCAATCTCTTTTTTAAAAACTTTCTCGAAAATCTTCCAAACACTGGTAGACTTCTATCGCAGCTAAGTCCAACTTATCAAATTCAAAGTGTTGTTCAGGACGGAACATCTCAACGATAAACCGGCCGTTTTTCGGATAATATTGAACTTCACACAAGGGAATACCGTACAGATTAAACATTCGTGACTGAATCCCTGGATGTTTGTCATCCACCATTGCCGCCAACCGTTTTATAATCTGGGATAAGTTAGTTTCCATAATAATCACCCTAATTTTGCTGTTTAACACGGTCAGGCTTTAAAACAACACAAAACATGCCAGCAAACATGCAAAAGTGGTATGTCAGAATCCGCCAAAGAATCATAGCTAGCACTAATTTGCTGCTTGAGTGCATGAAACCGCTGAAAAGCACAGCAAAGCTATACTCCGCCCCTCCCGTGCCTCCCGGAATCGGGAAGAGCGAAATGATCATAAAAATCAGGACGTGTAGACTCATTACCATCATAAAGTTGATGCCATGAATACCGAGAGCAAGCATGATGAAATATGGGATAGCATAGTAAAAAAACAACTGTGCAATTGTAACCACTGATACCTGCGTCAGCTTTCCGTACTCACTTTTCATCTTGATGCTTTCCCGATAAAAAGTGTCGATTTTTTCGTTTAGTTTTTGCCTCATTCGTTGGTAGCTTACTGAGTTCATAAACCACGACGCTGGTTCAATAAGTAAATTAACAGCCCGTTTAGTAAACCCGTACCTGTACATCACTAACAGGAGGGCAACAATTACTGATAAGTGGACGACAAAGCCAAGGATGACCAACAACGATAACGCTTGTAGTTTCTCAGCGATGTAGTGGAAACCAATCAGTAAGCTAATCAAAAAACTGATGACAATCATTGACTGAAAGACCACAAATTTCATCAGCAAAACTGAGCTGGCCATTCCCCCTTCTACGCCCGATTGCAGGAGAGCGACTAGTTGGGCTGGCTGCCCACCAGTGGAAAAAGGCGTAATCCCGTTAAAAAGTTGCTCAATTGGTGGTAAACGTAGCGCATCTCTCCAGGTGAAGTCAGGATAACGGTTAGCCAGGAACAGTTTATCCACAACACCTTCTAGGCCCATATATAAGCAGATACATGCCACAGCAACAAGGAACCATCCCCAGTTCATCCGTTTCAATTCTGCCATAATCAAGTGAAGATTCTGATCACGCATTGAATAGGCAAATATACCGCAACCAGCCATCACCATTAGAATCAAAACAAGCCAGTTTTTCCTACTCATCCACTTACTCCTTTGCCGCTTGTTCGATGTAAAATTTGTGCCAGCGCGCAGCCAAGTTTTCCTTCGAATAACGTTGTGAGGCCTGACGTGCCTTCTCCTGCCAACTAGCTAACTGGGCTGGTTCCTGTACTAGCTTAGTCAATTTTTCCTGCATCTGGTTAACATTGGCTGCCGGGATGTAGTCTCCCAAAATAATGGAATGATATAAGTCAAGGTCACGAAGCATAACTGGTGTGCCGCTGCTAAATGCCTCCAGCACAGACATTGGAAATAGTTCGTTATAAGAAGGCAATAAGAATAAATCAGCTACGTTATTGAGTTCGTTAATCCGTTGACGGCTGACAATTCCTGGAAATAGCAAGTTTGCTGGCGGGTTGTCCACCACTTTCTTTAACTGCTGGTAACCGTCGGTAATCATCCCAAAGGAAAACCCACCCGCCCAGATAAACTGGACCTGCGGGTTTTGTTTGGCCAGGCGAATGAAGTCAAATACGCCCTTACGTTCCTGAATCTGACCACTACCGAGGACGACAAACTTTCTCGGTGAAATGCCTAATTGCTGCCGGAGAGCCTGTTTCTTCTCCGCCGTCAACGGGTGGAATTCTCGACTGTCAACGAAATTAGGAATGTAAGTAACCTTTTTACGTGGGATGCCATAGGCTACCAACTTGTCAATAAAAGTGGGGTTCACGACGACTAGTTCGTCCATCCGCTTATAAAAGGCGATGACATAGCGGTAAAAGATCCCCTTAAACGGTTGTGGTATCTTTAAACTTCCTTCCAGAGTCTCTGGCAAAAAGTGAACATAGCCAATCTTGCGTCCCCGTTTCTTGGAAAAGGTGGAAAAGTAAAAAGACAGGTCAATCGTGTGGTAATGACTGATCTGACTCTTTGTATAGCGGTTGATATTAATCTTGAACTCGTCGCTAAAACGGTCCTCAAGCATCTTAATTAACTCTAAGTAAGCACTGCCCACTCCCTGGCCAGCCACCTTATCTGCAGAAGAGAACATGTTAATAGTAATCATCGCTCGTTTTTACTCCTATGAAACAAACCATGCGACTTTGATGCAAGCTGATTAGCTCGAATATACTGACATTCGTGGTAAAACTCGACTACTCGTTTGACAAAGACCTCCGCAGAAATAGAGTTCAGTTTAGCCTGACGTTGCTGTGTTTCAGCGACTGTCAGCTTATGATTCAAATAGTAGAGAACTCCGGATACCAGGTCAGCGCGCTTCTGAAAACTACGACCAATCACCGGACTATCAATCAGCTCATCTGTGTAGGGGCTACGCATGACGACAATCGGCAGGTCTGAGGCAAGCGCCTCAATGTAGGTCAACCCCTGTGTTTCGGTGTCTGAAGCCGAAACCAAGACATCTGCCATTTGGTAGTAGCTATGGACATCTTCATTAGGAACGACCCCCGTAAATTGGACGACCTGCTGAAGGTCCATTTCCTTCACCTGACGTTCCAGAGTTGACCGGGCCGGACCGTCACCGACAATTAACAGCCGCGCATCCGGTCGCTTAGCCAAAATGTCTGGCATTGCTTCAATCACGGCGTGAATATTTTTTTCGTAGGCCAAACGAGATAGTGACAGCAAAACTGGGGTGTCTGCCTTGTAACCCCACTTATGACGTAGATCCAATAACTGGTCTGTCGACTTTTTCTGACTGTAAACGCGCAGGTTAACCCCCGTCGGGATTACCCGAATGGGAGCTGTCACCCCGTAGTCTAAGAGCGTGTCCAGAACCCGTTCGCTGGGGGCGATCACCCCGGTAATACTTTTCATGTAAAACCGTACCAGCTTTGCCACGTCACTTGGCTTCAAAATCTTACCGTTAGCAACATAGTGAAGGTAGTCATTATACATGGTGTGGTAGGTATGGATGCACGGTATCCCAAGGGTATGAGCCACTTCTTTACCCATTAACCCCAGAGAAAATTCAGTTTGGTTGTGGACAATGTCCAACTTTAACTTCTTTGCTAACCGTAAGACGCGCACCCAGCCAGTCAGGGCAATCCGCCGTTCAGTAAAGGAAACAAAGGGGATGCTCTTAAACCGATAAATACCATTTTCCACGTCATCGTGCTTTGCGAGTGGGTCCGTCGTTGTAAAGATATACACATGGTGTCCCTGCGCAATCAGCTCGTCACGTAACGTCTTAATGGACGTTGCTACTCCGCTAACCTGCGGGAAGTATGTGTCTGTAAACAAGCCGATATTCACCGTGAAAGCCCCTTTTGTAACTTATTCATCACTGCGTCGCTCGCACCTAAAACAACGACCATTATACAAGACCAACTAGAACGGTGCAATTTTCATTGCCCACTACAGCTGAATCATTTTTGCTAGACTGTTCTGCACCAACTGCTTAACGTCAGCAGCACTATGAGCAGCCAGCGCTTGATGAAGGAGTGGCTGTAATTGCCTAATCTTGAGTTGGCCAATGAGATTACGGACACTGGCCACCTGCGGGCTCGGAACAGATAATTCATCCATCCCCATCGCCATAATTAGCGGAATGGCCAACTTCTTACCTGCCATTTCACCACAAAGACTGACCGACTTACCCTCAGCATGCGCCGCGTCAACTGCTTGTTTAATTGCCCGTAAGACAGCGGGATGCAGCTCCTGATTTAAGTAGGCGACCATCTCGTTGCCGCGGTCGGCAGCAAAGATGTATTGAACGAGGTCGTTGGAACCGATACTGAAGAAGTCTGCTTGACGGGCCAACTGATCGGCCATGATGATTGCTGATGGAACTTCTACCATCGTCCCGACTTCGATGTTGCTTGCTACCTTAACCCCATTGTCTTGCAATTCCTGCCGGGTTTGATCCAGCAACGAACGCGCCTGATTAAATTCGTTAAGAGTAGCTACCATCGGAAACATAATTGCCAACCGCCCGTAAACTGACGCCCGCAACAAAGCCCGTAACTGGGTAATAAATAATTGCTGATGGCTTAAACTAACCCGAATTCCCCGAACTCCCAGGAACGGGTTCGCTTCGCCATCACCGTTGGGTTCCAACAGTTTATCGCCACCAACGTCAAGCGTCCGAATCGTCACGCGTCGGTCAGGCATCGCCGTCAACACTTCTTTGTAGTCCTGAAACTGCTCTTCTTCACTAGGAAAGTCCTTACCATGGCCTAAAAAGAGGTACTCGGTTCGCAGCAGTCCAACCCCCTCGGCGCCTGCAGCAAGGGCAGCCGTCGCATTACTCGGTAGCGTCAAATTAGCCGCGACAATAAAGTGGTGACCATCAAGGCTGACAGTTTCACGCTGGGTTAACTGTCCAAACCGCTGCTGTTCGCGAACAAAATCACCAGCCATTTGCTGATAGTCATCAATTACTTTCCGGTCCGGGTTGATAATCACCTTGCCGTGAAGACCATCGACAATCAGCAAGTCCCCCTGGCTAACCGTCTTCATCAGGTCATCAACCCCTACTACGCTGGGGATCTGCATTGACTGACTCATCAGTGCAACGTGTGATGTCGGCCCACCAGTTTGTGTTGCAAGCCCCTTGAGCCGTTCCCCAACGGCCGCCATTAACACTGGCGTGGCCGTTTTGATCACCAAAATTGCCCCTGCAGGAACTTGTCGTTCAATGGTCATTCCCTGTAGGTAGTTAACCAGTTGTTTTTCAACGTCATCCAGTGCCATTAAGCGTCGTTTTAAATAATCTGGATCCTGCTTAGCGGCCCGCTTCTTCTCCTGTTTTAACCGCTGGGTGATTGCCCATTCCGCCGTCACTTTATCATTACGAATCAGCCATTCAATACTGGTCAGCAAGCGGGGATCACTCATCATCTTGACCTCTGAGTCAATGACTGTCGCAGCCCGGTTGTCTAACGTTTGCCGTGCCCGCTTCTGCAGGACAGCCAGCTTTTTCCCGCTGATAGTAAAAGAATCATGAAGCCGTGAGACCTCATGATTCACATTATCGCTGTAATGATTTAAAACGGGAAGACTGGTATCGCCCAACAAGTAAGCCTGACCAATAGCAATTCCACCACTGGCGGCCAAACCATTGAGTGATTGAACCATTTATTAGTCAGCCAGCCCTTCCTTGTGCATCGTGTCGTCAATGGCTGCGATGGCATCCTTTTCGTCGTCACCTTCAGCAGTGATGGTAACATCAGCGTTTTGACCAACACCCAGTGACATTACACCCATGATGGACTTCAGGTTAACACTCTTGCCATTGTAAGCAAGGTTAATGTCTGAAGTAAACTTTGAAGCAGTTTGAACCAGAATAGTTGCTGGACGAGCATGGATCCCAGTTTCAGCAACAACAGTGTATTCGCGTTTTTCCATGAATATCATTCTCCTTGTTATTTTAAAAGTAGCCGAGCCAATCTTCGGCATCTCTCATGTCAATATTGTATCAAGGACGAACCCTAATTACAAGACAAATAGCAACCGCTTGCAAGCTGTTTATTAACTTTCCTTCAAACGATATTTGATGGTTCCACCACGTTCAGCTTTACCAACAACCTGTGTCCGGTACTCGTAATCATGAAAAACCGACTGAAAGTCTTGAAATGTTTCTGGCGTCACCGTAAACTCATCGATCTTCTTATTAATAAGGTCGTCCAGTTGCTGTTGAAAATTTTCACTCATCGAAGTTGTCACCCCACTATTTGATTTGTTTTTATTATAACCGATTCCCTCACTGGGGCCAGCTGAAAGGCAGCGTTTAGCAATCAATTATCAAGAGTGCTAAAATTTAGGTATAATCCCTTGTCTTCTGGGAAAAAGTAAGTATAATTAAGTTATTAGTCAAGAAAGGTCAAACTATTTTAACCATTTGACCAGCCTTATACGAGGAGGTCTCGTACTGAATGATTTGTCAAATCTGTCATGAAAATCCAGCAACTATCCACCTTCAGATGGAATACAACGGTCAACGAATGCAGGTTAACCTTTGCCAAAGTTGCTACCAAAAATTACAAAACATGCAAACTAATATGACTAACATGATGAACGGAAACGGGGGTAATAATATGGATAACCCATTCGGCTTTGGAAACATGGAAGACTTTATGAACGCCATGAACAACATGGCCGGGCAAAACGCTAATGGTGGCCAAGCCAACTTCAACGGCGGCAACGGCAACAACCGTGGTCGTGGTGGCAATGGCCGTCGCAATGGCAAGGGCTTGCTCGGACAATACGGAATCAACCTCACTAACATGGCCAAGCAAGGTAAGATTGACCCAGTGATTGGCCGTGACACGGAAATTAAGCGGGTCGTTGAAATTCTTAACCGCCGGACTAAAAACAACCCCGTACTGATCGGTGAAGCTGGTGTCGGCAAGACAGCGGTCGTCGAAGGACTGGCGGAGTCAATCGTCTCGGGTCAAGTGCCAGACAAGTTACGTAACAAGCAAATCATCCGCTTAGATGTTGTCTCCCTGGTTCAGGGGACCGGTATTCGTGGTCAGTTTGAACAGCGGATGCAACAATTGATGAAGGAAGTTCAAAAGAATAAGAACATCATTCTCTTCATTGACGAAATCCATGAAATCATGGGTGCCGGAAATGCCGAAGGTGGTATGGATGCCGGCAACGTTTTGAAGCCAGCACTGGCCCGCGGTGATTTTCAGCTGATTGGTGCAACGACGCTGAATGAATACCGCAAGATCGAAAAGGATGCCGCCCTCGCCCGCCGGTTCCAACCAGTCCAAGTCGACGAACCAAGTGTTGACGAAACCATCAAGATCTTAAATGGTATTAAGGATCGCTACCAAGACTTCCACCACGTTAAGTACACTGACGACGCCATCCAAGCGGCAGCTAAGTTGTCCGACCGCTACATTCAGGATCGTTTCTTGCCAGACAAGGCCATTGACCTACTGGATGAAGCGGGTTCACGGAAGAACTTGACGCTGAAGACGTCCGACCCGAACGTCATCGAAAATGACATTCACACTGCTGAAGCGCATAAGCAACAAGCAGTGGAAAGTCAGGACTACGAAAAGGCGGCTTACTACCGCGACCAAGTGACCCAGTTAACCAAGGCTAAAAAGGCAGCCGAAGAAAACCAGACTGAAGACGCCGCAACGGTCACGAAAGAAGATATGCAGGCAATTGTTGAAGATAAGACCGGCATTCCCGTTGGCGACCTGGAAAAGCAGGAACAAAACCAGCTGCGCGACCTTGACAAGACACTCGAAGAACGGGTTATCGGTCAAGATCAGGCTGTCGACAAGATTGCCCGGGCCATCCGGCGGAACCGGATCGGGCTCAACAAGTCTGGTCGGCCGATTGGTTCCTTCCTCTTTGTTGGCCCAACGGGTGTCGGGAAAACGGAAACGGCTAAGCAACTGGCCAAGTTACTCTTCGGATCAACCGATGCAATGATCCGCTTTGACATGAGTGAATACATGGAAAAAGAATCGACTTCCAAGCTGATCGGTGCTGCTCCCGGGTACATCGGTTACGATGAACCTGGTCAGTTAACCGAACAAGTTCGTCGTCACCCGTACTCCCTGATCCTCCTTGACGAAGTGGAAAAGGCGCATCCGGATGTCATGCACATGTTCTTGCAAATCCTTGATGACGGGCGGCTCACCGACTCACAAGGCCGGACCGTTTCCTTCAAGGACACCATCATCATCATGACTTCTAACGCCGGGACGGGTGATTCCGAAGCCGGGGCCATTGGTTTCGGACCAGGTAACAGTAGCCGTTCTAGCTTGATCACCAAGCTGACTAACTACTTCAAGCCTGAATTCCTGAATCGTTTCGATGATATTGTTGAATTCAACCACTTGACCAAGCCGGAACTCAAGCAGATCGTCAACCTGATTCTCTCAGACGTTAACGAAATGCTGAAGGATCGTCAATTACACATTTCCGTTGATGATGACGTGAAGGATAAGCTGGTTGACCTGGGTTACAATCCGCAGATGGGTGCTCGCCCGCTACGTCGAACGATTCAGGAACAAATTGAAGACCGCATCGCTGACTACGTCTTAGACCACGCCGGCGTCCACGAATTAGTTGCCCACCTTGACGACGATGGCAACATTACGGTAGCGGCTTCTCCAGTTGCTATTAGTGATCATGGGGAACAAGATGAGAATGAACCAGCTGATGATAACAAGTAATTTTGCCTAAAACAACGAAGGGCCTAGCAGATTATGCTGGGCCCTTTAAGTTTGTCTAATGCTTGTTGAAAGCTGGCGCTAAAGCAGTAGCAAAGCGGTATAATTAAGGTGTTAAACTTTGAAATAATTGGAGTGAAAAATTATGAATCGCTCGTTTAAAACTGGGACCCCCATTTGGGTCTACTACATGGACATCGACTCACACGAAAATCTTCGCGTGCCACAGTTGCTGCAGGGATTTATCGATGATGACTACAATGTTGATAAGCTGGAGATTCCTGGCTACCGTTTCATCAAGAATGAAGGAGAGCTGCGCGGGTCTTTCGACATGAAACTCCACACGATTAAGTTGATGTACCGCCATGAAAACTGGGAAACAGTTGAAGACGTTGACATCTTTTTGCAGATCAAGGAATCAACGCCCGTGTATGACATGGTTGGTGGAATGCCAGTCGGCCAACCTATCGCGCCGGGTATTATCATCAAATCGTTTCAGCGCGTCACCACCTTTGACCACCAGGTATGGTACGAAGTTGCCGCAGACCAGTGGGCCAAATTTGATGACTCTCAACTGGAACTCGTCGATCAACCATTTCCAGAGCTTAACTTGCATCCAGAACCAGCAACAACAACACTGGCAGAAAACAAGATTAATGCAACAGGAACCGTCAACTACGTCACTGGAGGTTCGTTGCCCATCTATGACGCTCCGTACGGCAAGGTTGTCGACCATGCCGCTGATGGTGTATCCTTCACTATCAGTGCCGAATTAGATGACGATAACGGTGTCAAGTGGTATCACGTTTCCCACCGCGGTTACGTTAACGCCATGTACATTGACTTACTATAAGACGAAAGGAATTTACACATGAAAATTGCAATTATCGGCGTTGGTGCCATGGGTGGTGCCATCCTCAAAGGCTACTGCCGTTACGGCAAGTTTGACCTGGTAACAATGAACCCTGAGAATCAGCGCGTCAGCCAACTAACAGACAGGTTGGGAGTACAACTCGTCCACCAGACAAAGCAAGTAGTCGCTACTCACCCAGACGTGGTTATTTTGACCACGCCAGCCCCAGTAACCGTCGACGTGGCTCGCACACTAGCCAACCTCTCGCCAGCAACGATAATTATCTCAGCGGCAGCTGGTGTGAGTCAAGCTGACCTCCGTAAAGTGTTGACCACGCAGACCATTGCCACCATGATTCCTAACACTCCGGTGGCTGTCAACGCCGGTGCCATTGGCCTGGCCATGCCCGACCAAGCCAGCACCGCTCAGCAACAGACAATTAAGGACGTACTCTCCCCACTCGGTGACATCATTGAGGTGCCGGAAAATCAACTGGGCATCGTTGGTGTTATTGGCGGTTGTGGACCAGCCTTTGTCGACGTCTTCATGGACGCGATGAGTGACGCCGCCGTCCTCCACGGAATGGGCCGGCAAACTGCCTACGAACTGGTTGCCAGCATGGTCAAGGGTTCTGGTGCCCTGGCCACAGCGACCAAGGAAGCCCCTGCTCTCCTCCGTGACCAGGTTACCTCCCCTGGTGGAACGACTATCCGTGGTGTCGCCGCGCTGGAAAAGGATGGCTTCCGCCATGCCGTTATCGATGCTGTCAATAAGTCCAACGAATAACTCTCTTTCAAAAGATTAAGGGTCACCCGTTTAAGCGCGTGACCCTTTTTCTGATCCTTATTTTAAGTAATTTTGCGGGTTTGCTAAGAGGTCGTCAACTGCTACCTCTACCTGTTCCCCAGTCTGAGTGTGCTTCAATGTCAGCTGACCGGATTCAATTTCCCGATCGCCGATAACGGTGAAGTACTTAGCATTGCGGCGGGCCGCTTCCTTAATTTGCGTTCCCAACTTACGGCCTTCGTAGTCCTTATCGACGGCCACATCCTTACTGCGCAGCCTAATCATCAGCTTAAAGGCGTAGTTGCTGCCATCTTCATCAGGAGCAGTGAAGAAGAGGTCCAAACCGGGTTGTGGTGCAAAGTCAGGGTTCTCTTCTTGAAGCAACAGTAAAAGACGTTCCACACCAATCCCAAAACCGATTCCCCCGTTGTCGGGACCGCCAACCTGGGCAATTAGCCCGTTATAGCGACCACCACCGCAGACAGTCACCCAGTCACCGCCAAAGACTGGTGAATCAGACATAATTTCAAAGATCGTCTGATTGTAGTAGTCCAGTCCCCGAACCATATCGGGGTCAATTTCATACTTAATGCCCAAAGCATCCAGTTGTTGCTTAACGGTGTCAAAGTACTTTTGCGAGTAGTCACTGAGACAGTCCAGAATTGAAGGTGCGTTGGCGACAATCTTCTTGTCAGTGGCGTCCTTGCTATCAAGAACCCGTAGCGGGTTACGGTACAAACGACGCTTAGAATCATCCGACAACTGGTCGTAAAACGGCTTCAGGTAGTCAATTAGTTGTGTCCGGTAGGCATCGCGGGTTTCCTTGTCCCCTAAACAATTGAGGGTGACCTTAAGCTTATCCGCTACTCCTAGGCGTTTGAAGAATTCCATCGCCATTGCGATTGTTTCAACGTCAACTTGCGGTGATTCATTGTTGAGTGCTTCGCAACCAATCTGGGTAAATTGCCGTTGCCGACCAGATTGCGGACGCTCGTAACGGAACATTGGTCCCATGTAGTAAACCTTATACGGTTTTGTGTATTCTGGACCATAGAGGCGGTTTTCCACGTAGGCCCGGGCAACTCCGGCGGTTCCTTCTGGCCGCAAAGCGATGTGACGACCACCCTTATCGTCAAAGTCGTACATCTGCTTCTCAACAATATCCGACGTTTCACCCGCGCTGCGGTCAAATAATTCCAGGTTCTCAAACATCGGTGTGCGGATACCTTCATACCCGTACACCCGGAAAACGTCGCGCGCCGTTTCCTCAATTTTCTGCCAGGTTTCAATTTCACCCGGCAGGATATCTGCAGTGCCCTTTGGTCGTTGGAACTTATTAGTTTTTGACATCGATAATACCCCTTTCAAAAGAAAAAACTCCCTCCGTCATATGACGAGAGGGAGATGATTAATCTCTGTGCCACCCCTGTTCACGACAGCCTCGCGGCAGCCGCCTCAGTAGGTTTTTCAACCCCGGTGATAACGGATTCGCTCCGGACCGAGTGCTTGCACACTTGGTCAATTTGCAGGTGTGATTTACCAGCTCATGAACGGTCTTTCAGCACCTAACCGTCTCTCTGTTTAATAAGCCGCTTTATCCTGCGCACTATCTTTTAATATCAACACTTATCCTACTTGATCCTGACCTGGCTTGTCAACACCAAACCAACGACCACTGCCAAATGAAAAAGTCTCCGACGTCCGCTGTTCGGATCGCTGGAGACTTTACTATTTTTATTCCGCACTACCCGCCGTCGTCGGCCCTTCCGGAGAAGTTGTTGGCGCCTGGGTAGTAGTCGTTGACGAATGACTCAGCCCGCTGCTAGTTGTCCCGGCACTACCGCTAGTTGGCGAACCATCACTTGTTGACCCACCCAAGTAAGTTGATGAGTCGGTGAATGATGAACTAGAATGGTGGCTTGATGTCTTTTTGCTTGAACCACCGCTGCCAGCCACGTTGTACTCGGCGCCATGGGGTAGTTCAAAGTTAACGTTGGTAACCCCATCGTAGGTCGTCTGCAGGTTCCACATCCAGGTTTCATAGTTGTGAACCTTCTTAAACTTCAGGCCAAGCGCGTGGCGAATCAGCTTGGAGACACGGTTAATTTCCTTGGGCGAAGCAATCTGGAATGATACACCATCAATCGTGGCATCCCTGCCGTGAAAGTGGTAAGTCTTGACGTGGTTCATCGCTAAATGATAATTAGCGTAGAGCGTTGCCACGTTATCAATTGGTACGTTAGTCTTGACTCCATCCTTGACGGCATCGAGGATCTTGTTGACCGCACCAACGGATCCCGAAGACTTCAGCTCGTGAATGACGCTAATCATCACTTGCTGTTGCCGCTTTTGCCGGCCGTAATCGTTATTGGGGTCATCATACCGCATCCGCGAATACTTCAGAGCATACTCGCCGTTTAAGTGCTGCTTGCCTTTTGGGAAGTGGTGTCCTTCATAATCAAAGGCGAATGGGTTATCAACCTCAACACCGCCAACTGCATTGACGACCTTTTTCAGCACACCCATGTTAATAACCGCATAGTAGTCAATCGGCACGTTTAGCAATTCTGACACCTGCTTGCAGGTTTGTTTTGGTCCACCAATCGAATAAGCCGCGTTAATCTTTACGTAGTCAGGTCCATCGTCAGTATTGACCCGGACAAGGGTATCACGCGGAATACTAGTCATGGTAATGGTCTGCTTCTTCGGGTTGACCGTCATCAACTCCAGAGTATCGGTGTTACCACCCTTATTGCCCCGGTTCAAGGCTCCAACGTCGGTCCCCATCAGCAAGACAGAAACTGGCTTGCCGGCCTTGAGTTTCGGATCAACCTTTCCGCTACCCTGCTTAAATACTCCCTGAGCAGTGCTATGAATCTTGTGGTACTCATAGCCACCTGCACAGATTAACAGCAAGATCAGCACCAAAACAAAGCGCTTCAGCCACTTGCCAGGCCGGTGTGGGTTAAGCTGCGATTTGCCGCTCATTTGCCGGTCGTGACGGTGTTGTTTTCTGGCTACGCTTTCATCAATGTCTCGTTGGAGACGTTCGCGGTATTCTTCCCGCGTTTCATGTTTAGCCATTTTTCAAACCCTCTGTAGTTATTTTCTTAGCTAATATGCTCAATGATAATCAAATCAACTCTTCCTAATCTAGCAGAGTCACCCACATTAGTCAATTGTCGTTCAAAACATGTTAGAAAAATCTCAACATTTAGGCAATTGCTTCCTGTCAAAACCGCGGTATGTGATGGTCATCCCCACGCCTTGTTTAACTAAGTTAACTACTTGGAAAAACAACGACGAGGTGGCAGGCAAACTATGGAGCGGCACCGATCGCGCCCGGTGGCCGGGACGCTGCCATTCTAAAAACCAGTTATATTGCTGATTAAAGACGTCATTAACAACCAGTATCTGGTACTGGACATTAAAATGATGGTCAAAGTGGTCATAGATTCGTTGGATAATCAATTGTGCTGCTGCCGCTGGATCACTGTGATGCTTCATAAAAACCCCCTCACCGCCATTATATCATCAAACACGAACTGATGTTCGACTAGCAGTGAGGTTTGCTTTTTTAATTATGTGAAACGCGTTTTTCTTTCGGCTGGTAGCTTAACGCTAAAACGGCAATGATAATCATTACTGAACCTAACCAATCCGCACCAGTCAAATGAAGGTTAAAAATCAGTACCGACCCGATTGTTGCTGATAGTGGTTCAAAGGCATCCAGAAAACCAGCAGTCGAAGGTGGAATGTAACGCAGGGCATTGGTAAAGAGCTGAAAGGGAATCAGCGTCCCAACGACAATTACCGCTGCCATCAGCCACCAGATCATCGGATTCCGCGGTAATGACGGCTGGGTAGGATGAACTAACAGCAACGCCACTCCTGACATCAATAACCCCCACCCGGTAATAATCAGCGAGGAGAAACCACCACGAACCATTCGCTGTGGAATTAACGTATTAGTCGCTACCCCGACCGCCGAACACAGCCCCCAAAAGAGGATGCCCGGCGTTAATGCCAGGTGGTTAAAACGGCCGTGAGTCGCCAGGATGAACACCCCAGCAAAAGCGACGACCGCCGCAATCATTTCAATCCGCCGTGGTCTTTGATGACGGAAAAGTGCAACGTAAGCAACGATAAAGAACGGACCGATAAACTGGAGGATGGTCGCAATTGAGGCGTTCCCCTCCTGCACTACCCGAAAGTAGCAATATTGAACCGGCAATAATCCTAAGACCCCATAGGCGGTAATGGTAATGGCATCACGCTTGGTCCGCCAAACACGGAGTGGATCCTTGTGAGTCAGCGCCGCCATAATGATTAAAATAATGCCAGCGGTAACCATTCGTACCTGCGAAACCCACATTGGTGTTATCTTCGGGCTAATGTTAAATAATCCCTTAGCACAAAGCCCGGAAATCCCCCAAAAAGTACAGGAGATAATCCCGATCAATGTCCAAAAGCGCCGCTGCCGGCGTTGTCGCTGCGTCACACTCACCATTCCTTCCGTCCTCAGTGATTGAGGTTCTTCTTAATTGCTCGGGTTAATCCTAACCAGGTGCCGATCATTACCATCGTATAGATCGCACAAAAAATCGTTACCCACTTAATAAACGGTAAGAGGTGGAAACACGTGAGGATTCCCATAACGATCGTTAAGACTAACCAGATAGCAATCTGTTTGGTTATTTTATCACGTTGTTTTCTTAATTGTTCTGCTTTTAGCTGATTTGCCATTTATTTCACCATCGCTTGTAAACCTACTGCTAATAAACCACCGCAGATGGGACCAAACATTGGTACCCAGCTGTACCACCAGCCAGCACCCGACTTGTTAGGAACCGGAATTAACGTGTAGGCCAACCGTGGTCCCCAGTCCCGCGCCGGATTCAACGCAAAACCAGTGGTGGTCCCCAGCCCAGCACCAATTGCAAAGATCACCAGGCCCACCACGACCGGCTTTAGTCCGGTCGTGAAATTACCGAGGTTGACTAATACCAGGATGAAAACAAAGGTTGCAATTAATTCACTAATGAAGTTAAACAGCCCGTAGTTAATTCCCGGCATCGTTGCAAAAATGCTGACGTTGTTATTTTCCGGTCTCGTGGTGGCCTTAAAGTGCGACCAAAATTGGATAATCACTACCACTGCACCGAGAAAGGCTCCCAGAAATTGCCCGGCCAGGTAAGGCCCCACTTGAGCGTGGGGAAAGGTACCAGCAACCGCAAAGGCAATCGTCACCGCCGGGTTCAGGTGACCTTGCGAGCCTAGTGAGCCAGCTACGTAGACCCCCATCGTTACCGCAACACCCCAGGCAAAGGAAATGTAAAACCAATCTTTTTGTCCGCTACTAAAGGTCTTCTTCAAATTGAGCCCCGCTCCAACACCACAGCCAATTACAATGAGGATAAACGTCCCCACCAGTTCACCAATAAAACCATGCATGATTAATTTTCCTCCATTACATAGAAAAGGGACGTGGCAGTAAACCACGGCCCCTTTTGGTCATTGTTGCCTTATTATTGGTTGTCCGCCATGGACTTGCGCAACTTGTCACCGATTTCTTCGTAACCAGGCTTGCCCAGCAGGCCAAACATGTTGACCTTGTAAGCTTCCACCCCTGGCTGGTTGAACGGGTTAATACCATCCAGGTAGCCAGAAACGGCAATGGCCACTTCAAAGAAGTAAATCAAATAACCGAGGGTATGTGCGGTTTCATCTGGGATGTGAACCGTCATGACCGGCACCCCACCGTCGTTGTGGGCAGCAACGACTGCCTGGTAGGCCTTGGTGTTGGCAAAATCCATCGTCTTGCCTTCCAGGTACTTCAACCCATCGAGGTTGTCTTCGGCACTCGGGATGTCAACGTCAAAGTTTGGCGAATCCAGTTTAACAACGGTTTCCATCAGGTTCCGCCGTCCTTCTTGAATGTACTGCCCCAGTGAGTGCAGGTCAGTCGTAAAGTTGGCGCTGGATGGGTAAATTCCCTTCTGATCCTTACCTTCGGATTCACCAGCCAACTGCTTCCACCATTCGGCTAACATCCGCATGTTTGGTTCGTAGTTTTCTAGCAGTTCGGTAGTGTAGCCCTTCCGGTACAAGATATTGCGGTAAGCGGCGTATTGGTAGGCCGGGTTCTTGCTTAAATCGTCAGAAAACAGTTCGCGTTCGGCATCAGCCGCACCAGCCATGAGTTGGTCAATGTCGGCACCAGAAGCGGCGATTGGCAGGAGGCCAACTGGGCAGAGAACGGAGTAGCGGCCGCCAACACCATCAGGAATTACAAAGCTCTCGTAACCATGGGCATCCGCTTCGGTCTTCAGTGCTCCCCGGGCCTTGTCAGTGGTGGCATAGATCCGCTTATTTGCCTCCGCTTCGCCGTACTTCTTAATTAACAGCTGCTTGAAGATACGGAAAGCAATGGATGGTTCAGTAGTAGTCCCCGACTTGGAAACAATGTTAATTGAGAAGTCCTTATCCCCAATCAGCTGAATCAGGTCGTGGACGTAAGTCGAACTCAGAGAGTTCCCTGCAAAAACAACCAGCGGGTACTTGCGGTCCTCAGCTGATTGTGCTTCATAGAAAGTGTTGTGCAGGAAGTCCACCGCCATCTTGGCACCCAGGTAGGAACCACCAATCCCGATGACAACCAGGACATCAGAGTCTGACTGGATTTTCTTGGCTGCCTTCTTAATCCGTGCAAACTCTTCCTTATCATACTGGGTCGGCAGGTGCAGCCAGTCACGGAAGTCAGCGCCTGCTCCCGTTCCATTGCGTAACTCACTGTCAGCGGCAGTGACCATTGCCTGCATCTCACCCAACTCATTATCGTGCACAAACTTCTTCAGTGCACTGCTATCAAACGAAACCTTACCCATCTTTACCGGATCCTTTCCGTTAATTGTCTAAAAAACATTCTCCTCAATAATAATGTAAACGTTATCGATATGCAATAGTCAGCCACCACCAGGGCAAAGCAAAAGCGGGCGCTAACATAGCGTCCGCTTGCTTTAAAGCAGATTAATTTTGTCCAGCTTGTTCAGCAGCAGTGACCAGTTGTTCCATGGTCTGACTACCAAAGATCACCGGACCGTCATTCATGATCGTTGCCGGAACGCTCATTATCTTTCGTTGCTCCCGCAGTTCCGGGAACTCGCCGAGGTCGATCATCGTGGCCGAAACATGAGGATTGAGTGAGGCCATCCGCTGACAAGCCGCCACAACATCCGGACAGAAGTGACAGGTCAGTGAAACGCCAATCTTAATCTCGACATGTGGTAGTTTGGCAATTCGCTCCCGCAATTCAGCTGGAACGTCCTGACCAGGACCACCAACGTTGTAAATTCCCAGCACTAGCGAACTCATTTCGTGGCCACTCGGGATCCCGGCGTAATGGAGGCCAGTATCTTCCCCGTCAACAAACAAGCGCAGCTGTGGTAGCAGCACATCATCACTTGTAATTTCGTGACGTTCTACCGTTAACAGGTCGCTGTATTGCGCGACTTCATTCACGAAACCGTCTAATTCCTGGCTGTGCTGGGTATGGTTTTCCAGCAGTTGCAAGGTAACCGGCTTGGTCAGGCGACTAAAGACCGCTTTCAACTGGGCGACAATGTCTGCCGTCAGCCACTTGCCACTATGCTGCTTAGCTGGTTGTTGGTCGGCTGACACCTGTGAAGTCTGCCCGACTGGTTGAGCTGACTTCTTTACTTCACGGTGAATGGGGATACCCAACCGTTGTTTTTGGGCTGTGATGTACTTTTCGGCCGCTGTCGCTGCCGTCGCCCCGTCAGCTGCCGCGGTAACAATTTGCCGCAGATCCTTGACGATCACGTCACCAGCAGCGTAGACCCCGGCAACATTCGTGGCTCCATCAGCATCTGTCTTCAGGTAACCACGATCATCCATGTCCAGGACACCGGCAAACGGCCTAGTCGCCGGCTTAGTACCGGCATAAACGAAAATGCCAAAAGTCCGGTCGCCATCATCGACGTGGTACACCGTCTGCTCGCCAGTCTGGTTATTAACGAGGGTGGCGGTTGTCAGATAGTCATCCCCGTCAACGGCCTTGACCTCAGTATGGTATTGCACTGAGACTTTCGGGTTATTCAACGCCTTAGCCGCAACTAGCGGTGGACAGTGAAACTTGTCAGCTCGTACCAGAACCGTGACGTGCTTGGCAAAACGAGTCAGGTAGTCTGCTTCTTCGGCAGCGGCATAACCCCCACCGACAACGAAGACTTGCAGGCCAGCAAAGAGCTCACCATCACAAGTCGAACAGTAGGCAACGCCCCGTCCCCGGAATTCGTCTTCTCCGGCAAAGCCGACTTTTCGCGGAGAAGCTCCCGTAGCGATAATCACTGCCCGGCCGTAGTATTCCTTTCCCGACTGGCTAGTAACTTTCTTGACGTCTCCAGTGAAATCAAACTGGGTTGCCTGGTCATGGGCAATTTTCACGCCCAATGCCGCCACCTGTTCCTGCCACTGGTTCATCAGCTGGGTACCGTCAACGTCCGCCACTGCCGGATAATTAGCAACGATCGAAGTGGTTGTTACTTGTCCGCCGACGTTCTCGCCCTCAAGAATCAGCGTATCCATCGTGGCCCGACCGGCGTACAGCCCGGCCGTCAACCCAGCTGGACCAGCACCAATCACCACGAGGTCGTAAATATGTTTATCGCTCATCACGATCACCCGCGATTAAAGCTTGCCGACAAGGTCGAGGCTTGGCTTAATTGTTTCTTCACCCGGCTTCCAGTTAGCTGGGCACACTTGGTCACCATGTTCACGAACAAACTTTGCAGCCTGTAGTGTCCGCAGAATTTCGTCCGCGCTGCGGCCAACACTCATGTTGTTAATCGTGTAAGATTGAACCTTGCCGTCAGGATCAATGATAAAGACAGCCCGGAAAGTATCACCTGATGGTTCATCCAAAACATCAAACTGGCGAGCCAGCTTGCCTGCCCGGTCAGCCAGCATTGGGTACTTGATCTTCGCAATCTTTTCTGATGCTTCTGCCCATGCCTGGTGAACGTATTCAGTATCTTCTGAGCAAGAATAAATTTCGGCGTCTTCCTGCTTAAATTGAGCATAATTGTCTTGCAGTGCCTCTAGTTCGGTTGGACAAACGAAAGTGAAGTCTTCTGGGTAGAAGAAGATAATACTCCAATGACCCAGCAAGTCCTTTTTGCTGATTTCTTTAATCTCGCCATCCTGGTAAGCTGGCAGCGTAAAGTCATCAATTTCGTGGTTAATGTAATTCATACTATTCCATCCTTTCTTAGAACCATTCTTGACTACAGTTAAAGTATAACAATTCTTGGCTAAAAAGCAAGCCTTCGCCCCAAAAATAGCCCACGAAAAACCGCCCATGACTTGCCGAGCACAAGCCTTGAGCGGTTTCTTTAAAGTTATTTTAATCTTGTTTATCCCCTGCATTATTTGCGGGCGCATACTCCCGGTCAGGGAAATAGACGGTAAATTTAGAACCGTCACCATGCTTACTATCAACCGTAATCTTGCCACCGTGGAGGTCCACCAATTGCTTGACAATTGATAAACCAATTCCGGACTCGCCATACTGGGTGTTCATCCGCGAACGGTCAGCCTTATAGAAACGGTCCCAAATGTTTGCAACCTGCTCCTTAGTCATGCCGATCCCGGTATCCGTCACGCTAAACTTTGCCCCGTGAGGCTCACGACTAGCAGCGAGGGTCACCGTTCCCTGGTCAGTAAACTGAATGGCGTTTTGGATAATGTTAAACATGATCTGGACAAAGCGGTCGTAGTCGGCGTAAACACGGACTAGCTTGGGTGCGTCCACCTTGATGACGTCACCGCTAGCAGCCGCCTTATCCTTGAGCTGGTCAGCCAGGTTGTTTAACTCCTCGGTACCGTTAAAGATCGTCCGCCGGAGGGTCAACTGGTTTTTCCGTAACTTCTCAGAATCCAGCGTGTTATTAACTAGCCGGATCAGCCGCTGAGTATCGGCCTGCATCAGCTGGATACTGTGCTTTTTATCCTCTTCCGGGATCGCGTCGTAGGCCAGTCCCTCCAATAGCCCGTTAATGGTTGTTAACGGTGTCCGCATTTCGTGAGCCGCGTCAGCCATAAACTTTTGTTGTCGCTCCTGTTGACGGGCAATTTCTTCCTGCGAAGCTTGCAGCGAATCAGCCATCTTATTAAAGTCCCGCCCCAGGTCGTCTAGTTCATCTGAACTCGGCGTCTGCAGGTGGACATCATAGTTGCCGCGGGCAATTTGAGTAGCCGCCTTCTGCATTTTTTTAATCCGCTTAGTCATCTGTTTGGACAGGATATATGACATTACCAACGTCACCGCTGCGGCCAAGGCAATACATTTGAGCATGTTGACCAGGATCTGCTGGCGATTCTGGTTGATCGTTGAAACAAAGGTCCCCGTTGCCACGACCGCCACTAATTTATGCTGGTAAATGTAAGGGCGAATAACTTCCGTCATTTCGCGGCTGATGTTATCATGGCGGAATGGCGCCGCATCAAGTCGCTTATGGATGGTCTTCCCGCTTTTCACAGTTGCCCAGTCGTCCTTGGTTAATGACGGTCGAAAGCCGTTGGAAGAAAAGGTGACCTTCTTCTGGGGAGTGTAGATCGCAAAGTGAACGTTTTGTCGGGACAATAACTGGGCATTGGCATTCAACGTCTGCATTTTTAAGCCGTTCAGTTCCTGATCGTTGAAGTCGTATTGAACCGCGTCCATCATCAAAGTGTCAGAATCAGTTGTCAGCTGGTCCCAGGCCTGGTGATAAAGGCTCGTGTTGGTCACTTGAATGTAAGTAGCAGTTAAAATAACCATCAACGTGCAAATCACCAGGAAGAAACTCAGCATTTGCTGGTAGATCAGTTTCATTTGCTGCTGACCCCGGAATCATCAAACTTGTAGCCGACACCCCAAACAGTCTGAATAACCTGGGGTCCCGCCACTTCAATCTTTTGCCGCAGCTTTTTAATGTGAGCATCCACCGTCCGCTCGTCACCCAGGTATTCATAATCCCAGACCAACTGGAGTAACTGGGCGCGGGTAAATACCTGCCGTGGCTTCGAAGCCAGGGTCTTCAGCAGGTCGAATTCCTTGGGGGTCAGATCACTAATTGGCTGGCCATCTAAGTAGACCTCACGGGTTTTGGTATTCATCTTAAAGTGGTCCGTTGTGATGTCGAAGGTCGAAGTCGAATTATTGGTCGTCGTTGGTGCGCCCATTTGAGCTCGCCGGTGCAAGGCCTTCATCCGCGCCACCAGTGTTAACGGTGAAAACGGCTTGGTGACGTATTCGTCCGCCCCAATTTCGAGGCCGAGCACCTGATCGCTTTCGCTGTCGCGCGCCGTTAGGATAATCAACGGAACCGTTGGTGATTGCTCTCGAATCTTGGCTGCCACCTGCATGCCATCTACTTTTGGTAAATTAAGGTCGAGAGTGATAATGTCCCAGCCATTGGGGTTGGCCTTGAACATATTCAGTGCTTCCTGTCCGTCATAGGCGAAGTCGACGTGCCATTTTTCTTTTTTAAAGAACATTGACATCATTTCACAAACTGATCGATTATCTTCAATCATTAAGACTTTCATTTCAACGGCACTCCTTAAATGTTAGTTTTCCTATTAACTATTATACGCACTTGTTCTGCAAAAATGGTATAGATGATTTGTTTACTGAAGGCAATAAGCATTTTAGTTGTTCACAATGAAAAAAACTGTTATTCTGGAAGCGTAGTTATGGGGATGTTTATGGATTCGACGGGTATTGTTCGAGTCCCGACTGCGTTTGAAGGTGGCGCTTGTTAAAACGCTCAGTTTTCTAATTATAACTGCAAACAACAATAATTACTCTTACGCTGTTGCTGCCTAACAAGTAGCACGCGTAGATCCGTCCGGGTTCGTCCATGATGCGGTCACGGGTTTTATAAGTAGTGGACTTACGCTAATCGCTCACGCTTGAAGCTGTTAGAAGAGATCATCAAGCTAGTTAGTCATGGTTGCCTTGGTTAGCGGCGTTTTGGCTGATGAATTTTAAGTAGTTGACCTATGAACGTAGAGGTCGAGATGGCGAGATATTCGGACAGGGGTTCGACTCCCCTCATCTCCATTCATTATTTTTAAATATCCTTCATAGTCGTTTAACGGAACGCTATGGAGGATTTTTTTACAAATCGAATTATACAGAACTGATTACTAAATATTTTCTTTCTCAAAATTTTCTCAATTAATAGGCAATACTGTTCGTTATGTTGCTGTCGAGAAACAAAAACTACTATCCTTAGCTCGGCAATTTTTTTACCTTGTTCCACCAACCATTGCTTTTTTCAGTATGAATTTGTGATACGGCAGATTGCAAGAAATAACTTGAACGAATTTAGTGACGTAGATTAAGCAAGAAGATCTCGATTGGTGTGTGCCAGTTAAGACATTTAAGTGGTCGGGAATTCAGATACCAATTGATTTGAACCAGCTGGCGATCGCTCAGCTCTTCAATGGCTTGTCCCTTGGGAATAAACCGTCGCAAAACTCGATTACGGTTCTCATTACTACCGCGTTCGTGCGGTGAATAGGCATGGGCAAAGTAAACCTGAGTACCCGTTAGCTGTTCAATTGCCTGATAGTTAGCGAACTCTTTCCCATGATCCACGGTAAGCGTCTTGAGCTTGTCTTGAAGTTGACTAGCTAGTTCAAGTACGGCTTGAGTCATGGACTGACTGTCGCGACCATGGAGCCGTTTAACAATTGTCAGGCGACTCTTACGCTCCACAAAAGTCGCCACAGCTTGACCTTTACGTTTGCCAGAAAGTACGGTATCAGCTTCAAAGTGGCCGAATTCTGGGCGAGTTTCGACTTTATGAGGACGCTCCTCAATGGAGCGGCCGTGACTGAACGTACCACGCTTTTCTTTAGCACGATGACGACGAATTCCATGATCAGGCAAATCGGGTAACTGTACATCAAGCCATCCTTGATCAATCCAGTTATAGACCGTCTTGTAGGCAATACCAACTACATGGGCAACTTGTTCAGGGGACCACTTCTGGACTTGAATCTTTTCCTCAATCAAGTGCTTAAGGCTTTTAGTAAGCGAAGACTTCCGCCCCCGTTGACTAACCTTGCGTTCAAAGTCAGTTTGCGCTAGTTCAGCTTGATACCCACTATTTAGCCGGTGAAGTTCGTTAAAGATGGTGGTCTTACTAAAGCCTAAGTAGTTAGCGATGTATCGCAAGGAACGTCCTTCATTATGAAGCGTTTCAATGACAACACGGTTCTGGAATGATAAAATAGTGGTGCTCATCAAGGCCCTTCTTTCTAATGGATTGTGTGGTAACACCATTAAAGACCTTGATGGGTTTTTCTGTCCACTTAAATGTTCAACTTAAATTTTACAATCTGCCGANACACGGTTCTGGAATGATAAAATAGTGGTGCTCATCAAGGCCCTTCTTTCTAATGGATTGTGTGGTAACACCATTAAAGACCTTGATGGGTTTTTCTGTCCACTTAAATGTTCAACTTAAATTTTACAATCTGCCGATACTATAAAAGACGCAATTATTTATTATTCTAAATTATATCAATAGGAGGAGTTAGCAGGTGGATTTAAAGAATTTATCAGCTAAATGGAAATGGATTATCGGCATCGTTGCCGTCATTGTAGTCCTACTGATTTTCGGTCACGTTCGTCAAAATGGTGGCACTATCGCCGCGGCGAAGAACGTTTCGTTTGTCAAACAGGCCAAGGGATCAGGAACCCATGTCTGGTTCATGTCAACTGGTAAAGCGAAAAAATCAGATGTTTATTACATCATTGTGTTAAAAAACGGCAAAGCTCGTACTTACCGCACCTATGATGACGATACAAACCTGGGGAAGCTTTCGAAGATGAGCGATCATCAGGCAATCGCCTATGCTAAGCAACAGGATCGAAAATATTTTGATGCTTCATTAAAGGAAGCAAAGTTAAACCATAAGGGAAAAGTTGATCATCAATATCCCGCAGATGACTATACTGGTTTTAATAACGACTTTGCTGGATTATCAGTGACATCCCTACCTGATTTCAAATTCTTAGCATCGGCCAATAACGACAGTCAACAAAAGCTGGTAGGTACAGTGCTTGATACAGGGGATTATGATGACGATGATAACCCTTACATGGTGGCCTTTAATAACGATGGTAAGTTACTCACCAGTATCGATGGTAGTACTAAGTTACCAAAGGGTACTCAAATTGCTGATCAGACGCCCAAGGCTATCCCAATGTCTACTGATAAAGCAAGCGAAAACAACGTCATTCTGGATCGGTTCTATAAGGCACTATATCGGCGTATTGACAACACCAGTTACGCAGCGCCAAAGCCAATGAAGGTCAAGGTTAAATCAAAGACCGATGATTCTGGTAATGATATTGTCAGTCAAAAGGCAACTGTCCAATACACCCAAAATTTCGACGAATATCAGCTAAAGTATAACTTTATTGACTTGGCAGGTCACGATCCAGCTATTATGCGTCAACTTGGCCAGGCTGCTGAAAAGATCGTCAAAGCACAGGAAAATTACAATGACGATGGAAGTGCCCCGGAGGATAAAGCTAGTGCTGAATATGCTCAAGTTGCATCCAGGATCTTTACGGACAAGGTTTGCTACAAGTTGACGAAAGATATGTTTACCAATGAGCAGATTAAATACACTATGACCTTAAAGGAACCTGCTTCCTTTGACATTTACAAGAGTCACTTTATTGGTTACAACTGTGGTGCTAAGAATGGCTATCTCGTCACCAAAGCCCAAAATGATAACCAAACTGCAGTCTTTGCCAAGTAAGATCTTAACGCTCCCGTTAAGGTGGTTAAATACCCTGAAGTGCAATAAAAAAGTTAGACAAAATTCAGATATTTAGGCTGATAAGGTATGCGTCCGGTATTCAACCGGGCTCATGCCTTTTGTTTTTAATGAGATTCGGTGGTAGTTATAGAAGTGAAGGTAATCTTGAGAGAGGGTCTTTAGTTCTTGCAATGAGTGGCATGGTGGATAGCCATGCAATAATTTTGTCTTGTAAATATGAAAGAGGCTCTCAATCGGGGCGTTATCCAAGCAGTTTCCTTGGCGGGACATGCTTTGGACAAACTGGTGATCCTTGAGCTTTTGGACGTAGTAAAGGAGCTGATAATGCCAGCCTTGGTCAGAGTGAATGATGGGCTTTGCATGAGCCGGTAGTTTGGTTAATAGTTCGTCGAGCGTGGCGGTAATCAACTCCCGGTCCGGATGACAGCTCATCTGGAAAGCCAGGGTCTCTTTGGTCGCTTCATCGGTAATTGCGGAAATATAGGCCCAGTGTTGGTCTACTAAGCGAACTTGAGTCACGTCAGTTGGAGGACCTGGTACGGTTCTTCCGCGTTAAAACTTTGGTCGAGACAATTTGGGGCAACCTTGCCAACGGTACCAGCATACGAAGAATAACTGCTATTGTGGCGCCGGTTATATAAGTTAACCTGGACTTTCAACTCCTTCATCAGCTTAATGATGGTCGCATCAGCGAGGTGAATCCCTTCAGCTTCCAACAGGGCGCTTATGCGCCGGTAACCATAGGTAAATTGATCACGAACCTTTCCTTGATCGGCAAGTTTTTGGATCAATTGCTTAACGTATTCGTCCTTATACTGGTGATTAGCAATTCGTTTACGGTAAGTAGCACGCGGAAGGTTCAACACCTGCAGAAGCTCATTAATGGAATAACGGTCTCGCTTGGGGATTGCCCTTTGATCAGCCCTGATCTGATCGATTATTTCCGTTTTTTGACGGGCTTTAAGCGACCGAACAGGGCGATGGATTTTTTTGTGACGTCTCGCTCCAGTTTGAGATCATGGTTCTCTTTCTTGAGTTGACTAACCTCCTCACGGAGTCGCTCAAGTTCACTTTGATCCTGAAGATGACGTAGCTGTTTTTTAGTTGATTTAGCGCCCATCTTTTGCCGTCGATGTTGGAGACCAGCCAACCCCTCCTGGCCAAAAGTCTTGCGCCAGGTGGAGATCTGACACGCATTCACGCCAAACTTAGCCGCAACCTCAATCATCGACATTTCATGAGTATGATAATAGTCTATCACGGCCAATTTGAATTCAGCGGTAAAGGAGCGTTTAGTCCGTCGTGGTTTAAAGGCACTAACTCCAGATAATTTAAATCCTTGAACCCACTTCCTAATTTGCGAAGCAGGGATATTGTAGTGGCGACTTAATTCTACGGAAGATTGACCATCGAGATATTTTTGGACAATCTCAGCTTTCAATATTGGTGAATATTTAGTCAAAAAAGTACCTCACAATCGTTAGATCATTTTGTCTAACAATTATGAGGCACTTCAAATGCCCACGGGCATTTAATGAGTTGATGGAATAAGAAGGATTGGATCTTCAGTGACCCAATCCTTTTTAGTATCCAAATTTATTTACCATGAAAGGATGGTATTTATGGAACTATTTACTCAGGATCAGTTTAAAAAGGTCACAGCCAAGATTATTTGGTACCAGAGTAAACGGCTAACTGCTTTGGCCGAGCGGATAATGCAGGATCATGCTTTAGCTGACTTATCAAGGCACGGCAATTGTTAACTGACATCCAAGCTCTACTGCATGATACAGCCTTGATTAGCAGCTATAGTGAGCGAGCAACTTTCTACGTGTACTGGGACATTCAACTTTTGCAACATGAATTACCCTCAATCGAGCTCACTGTACAAGTTATTACACCAGAGGAACATAATCCCTTCTGTCTTTCTCCAGTGTTTCATCGTTATCTTCATCTTCGCCAATATTTAATGAATAAACATATAATTCCTGATCCATGGGAAATTAGCTAATCAGCACTAGCGTTACTGCTAGGAGCTGAGTTTTTATTACCCTTTAGCAAATCATATTAGTGGTAAAGAATCTGGCTTAAATTGCTTGGTTCTTTTTTGCTATTTACTTCATGAAAAAAACTGTTAACAGATTACCATCTGGCAACCCATTAACAGGCTATGATGTAAATCATTCAGCTTACCAACTTAGAAGAGCCACTTCGCCATAATAACCATGTAGGTTAACAAGCAGGCGGAACTAATCGTTGCTGCCCCGAAAACTGCTCCACCGCGTTGGAAAATAACACGGAAGTTCACGGAAATACCGAGCGCCGCCATCGCCATCCCCAAAAAGATGTAGGCAGCTTGGACGCAGCTGTCTAAGACGACTGAAGATAATGGGAGGAAAGTTCCCAAGACGCTCGTCAAGATGAAACCAGCCAAAAACCATGGAATCGGCAGTTTTTTCGGTGCTGATTGGTGTTGAGCGATGCTTTTTTGCACAAACTTGCGCTGGTACCAGTAGCCAATAATCAACGCCACCGGGGCCAACAACAGAACCCGTGATAACTTCATAATCAACGCATTATCCAGGCTACTTTCGCCAAAGGCACCACCGGCCGCTACCGCGTGAGCAATTTCATGCAAGGAGCCACCGGCCACGATCCCAAACTGCGGTGCCGACAAACCTAGTAAAGGCTTCAAGCCAATTTCCAGCAAAGTAAAGACGGTTCCCATCACGCAGACCACAGCGACCGCCAGGACTTCGTTTTCCCGCTTGCGTTCTTCATCATTTGTCTCGATTTGTGGTGAGACCCCCATGACCGCAGCGGCTCCGCAAATCCCGCAACCACAAGCAGTCAAGGTCGCTAATTCGTCCTCGGCACCAAACTTCTTACTTAACCAGTAAGTCAGGCAGATCGTCCCGGCAACACCAACCATCGCGACGAGGATAGTCTTGACCCCCGCCCTGGCAAGCGTTACAAGGTTCAACCGGAACCCTAGCAGGATAATCCCTAACCGCAAAAACTTGTTGGAAATAAATGCCATCCCCGGCTGCGCGGTTTGGCGAAGCTGTTGCGGAAACACCTGCATGGCAATCCCGAGCAATAGGGCCAGCACTAAGGCGCCAATCAGGTTAACGTACGGTAGTTTAGCCAATAAGACCCCCGCCACTGAACAAGCCAGCGTCATACAGGTGGCCAGCCAAAAGCTCTTCGTTTTAATAATCGACATTCTCTCTTCCTCCTTAAAAGACACCCCTTAAATGTACCAAAAAGGTTGAGAGAAACCAAGATGAGAAAAAGAAAAACACCTGCTCAGTTTTTGCTGAACAGGTAATTCCTCATTAGCGGTTGTAAATCCGGTTAATATTGGCAGCCAGGTCCCGACACTTCTGCAAGCTGATGTTATTACTAAAGACGACAAAGGTGTGGCGGTTGGCCAAGTTGGTATAAACCGTACACGTATAGCCATCAGTGAAGCCATTGGCGTGCAGTTCGTCAGGTTTCAGGTAAAAGCCGTTATAGTAAGCTGGCTCTGTCTTAACCTCGTGCGTCGCCTTACGGTACTGGTTGCGGATGCTCGGCCGGTTCAAGATGGCACGGTGAATAAACTGCCAATAGCCCATCGGCGTCGTCATGATCTGCCCCGCACCATACTCGGCTGACATTTCCCGTTGTAAATACCGCCAGCTATTGCTTTCGTGGGGGTCGAGGATAAAGTTTTCCTTGACCAGGACCGGCGTTACATCCTTGTTGCTCTTTAACTGTTCGAAAAACTTCATCCCGCTAATGTGGTTGGCCTTAATAATATGGTCTTCCACGTACTGGTGATAGCTCTGGTGAGTGACCTTGCTAATCATGATCGCGATCAAACCATAGTTCACGTTTGCATAAAACCAAACACCAGGATCACGGTTAACGACCCGGTAATTGTGTTCCGTAAAACGGACGTTGCCGGCAGTGGTCTTAATCGGGGCGGGAGCAATGTTATGCGCATCCGCCAACCCACTAGTGTGCGTCAGTAAGTGGAAAACGGTAATACGGTCACTATTATCAACCTGGGGAAGGAACTTGGATAACTTCGTCTTTGGTAACAAGGCTCCCTTATTAAATTGCTGCTGGAGGGCCACCCCGGTAATCCCTTTTTCTAAGGAAGCAATCGGAAAAAGCCGGTGGACACTGATTGGCTTGGCCTTCCCATCTTTAGTGTCCACATGGTTGCTGATCACCGTCGGGTGATTAGCTGAGTCACCGATAAGGACGGTCGCATTGGCACTCCGGCCTTTCAGTTCCTGGGCAATCTCATCCCGTTGTTGTCGACTGATCGACTGCTGACTAGCAGCCACTGGCGCAGGTATCAGGGCAAGTAATAGGGTCATCAGCAAGGCAGCTGCGACCCGTCGGAGAAAATGTTTAACTTTCACAATAGCCCCTCTTTTCTAATAATAAGCTTAAAATAATACCTCTCACTTACCATGGTAATATATTGCAATCGGTTTCTCAAACACAAGTATTAGCTGTCGATAATTAGTTACTTCACTTTCAAAAATAATCACTAGCTCGTTTCTCTAAAAAAATCACATTTAAAGGTGACAAATTTATCCACGGAAACAAGTGCCAAACAAAAATTATTCAGATCCCTTGTTTATTGACCGGGAAAAAGTAACAATAATAAAAAAGAAAAGAGGTCAGCTTTAATGGAAATTACTAACGTCCCACTCCATCAACCGTTCTCATCATTAGATATTTACCACAGTAACAGCGACCGGCCACTGCCTGGCTTAGTGATTCTCCCAGGTGGTAGTTATAACCGTGTTAGCGAACGTGATTCAGAGCGGGTCGCCATTACCTTTGCCAGTCATGCCATGCAAACATTTGTTGTTCGTTACCCAGTGGTGGAACATAAAAACTACCAAGACGCTAAACAGGCTGTAAGGCAGGCCTTTGACTATCTTGTTCAGCACGCTCCAGAATTAGACCTCGCCGTTGATAAATTAGGGATCATTGGTTTTTCTGCGGGTGGACAATTAGCGGCGGCTTACAGCAATTTGCCAACAACCCACGCCCGCTTTGCTATTCTCGGTTACCCGGTGATTACTACTGCTCTAGACCAACATATGGGCGTCACGACTGAAGATGTTAGTCAACTTGTCAGCTCTGCAACCCCGCCGACCTTTATTTGGGGGTCTAATAAGGATCCGCTCACTCCCTTTACGGAACATATTTTGCCGTATGTTCAGGCTCTCGACAATCAGCACGTTCCTTTTGAATTACACCAATTTTCTACGGGTGGTCACGGCATGGCACTTGCTAACACCTACACTGCCGTCGTTAACCGTCAGCGGAAGGATTCACACATGGCACTCTGGTTGCCGTTACTATTGGACTGGCTTCATCAACTAAACATCTTGAAATAAGAAAAGCTCTGACTAGCAAAATTGCTAATCAGAGCTTTCTTTAACTATTCAGGGTATTACCAGCTGTAGTCTTCAGTATCCTTCAGGCCACGGCCAGTTGCCTTGTCCAAAAGGATCCGTTGTTCAAAGTGCGCAACGTTCCGCTTCGTTTGTTTAACCATGTCAGGGTTAACGGAGATGGCATCGATCCCGCTTTGAATTA
Organism: [Lactobacillus] timonensis; assembly: GCF_900240275.1. GTDB lineage: Bacteria > Bacillota > Bacilli > Lactobacillales > Lactobacillaceae > Limosilactobacillus > Limosilactobacillus timonensis. Next base: position 227,840 of record NZ_LT964761.1, read on the forward strand.
AGAACTGGGCAAATTCTGGGTGAGTCGACGGTGCCTGCCCACAAATGGAAACCGTCCGGCCATCCTTATGTGCCGCCTTGATTAAGTGACGGATAGCACGTTTGACTGCCAGGTCCCGTTCATCAAACAGTGAAGCAACCGTGTCGTTGTTCCGGTCACAACCGAGGATCAGCATTGCCAAGTCATTGCTCCCGATGGAGTAACCGTCAACGAACTGGTTGAACTTGTCGGCGCAAATAATATCCGACGGAATTTCCGCCATCATCATAACCTAAAAGTCATCACTGCGGTACAGCCCTTCTTCGTGCATGATCTCGGTAATCCGTTGTGCTTCGCTGCCCCGCCGTACGAATGGAATCATAACGTTCAGGTTCTTCAAACCAAATTCGTTCCGAACCTTCTTAACCGCCTTTAATTCCAGCTTAAAGGCTTCGATGTACTTCGGGTCGTAGTAACGGGAAGCGCCACGCCAGCCTAATAGGTCTGATGGTTCGTGTGGTTCATACTTGTCCCCGCCCTTAAGGTTACGATATTCACTCGACTTAAAGTCAGAGAAACGCAGGACAACCGGCCGCGGACTCATCGCCCGGCAAACAGTACTAATCCCGTCAGCCAGCTCGTTAACCACCTTTTCGGGGTGCCCAGTTTCGATCAGGTAAAGCGGGTGTTCGTGAATATAAGTGGTCCACAAGAATTCTTCCCGCATCAGTCCGATCCCGTCAGCCGGCAAACTAGCGTACTTGTCAGCTAATTCAGGGTCACCAAGGTTCATCAATACCTTCGTGCCAGTTGGAGCAAACTGCTCGGCGGCAACCACCGCACCATCAGCCGCAGTAGCCTGCTTAATTGGTTTAACAATCGACTCAACGTTGCCCTTGTAAACAACCCCGTTCTTGGCGTCAACCGTTACTTCATCGCCGGTCTTGAAGATATCCATGGCTGCCTTGCCCTTACTCTTGGTGCCGACAATACATGGGATCTGCATTTCCCGGGAAACGATGGCGGCGTGACAGGTCATCCCCCCGTTATTGGTGATGATAGCGGCCGCCTTCTTCATTGCTGGAACCCAGTCTGGTGACGTCTGGACAGTTACCAGTACTTCGCCCTTCTTAAATTCGTCAATATCCTTCGGGCTGGCAATGACGTGAACCTTCCCGGCACCAAAACCTGGACTAGCCGGCAACCCACGAACCATTACTTCTACTTTTGTTGCGTTACCCAATGCTTCTGCCCCTTCTTCCGATTTGTTCTGCTTGTTTTTCCGTGACCAGACCGTTTCTGGACGAGCCTGAACGATCCATAACTTGTTAGTATTCTTATCCAGAGCAAATTCCATGTCCATGTAGCAACCATAGTGTTGTTCGATCTTCTTAGCGTAGCCGGCCAGTTCCCTAACCTGGTCGTCGGTCAAGACTTGCTTGTCAGCCAGATCTGCCGGGACTGGTTTTTCGACCGTCCCGCCATCTGGTTGCCGCTCCAACATAATTGGCTTGTTAACAATGTTGCGGTCAACGATCTGGAGGGTCTTCTTATCAATCACAAAGTGGTCAGGCGTGACTTTGCCTAAAACAATGTACTCACCTAAACCATAGATTGTATCGAGAACGATCTGCTTATCATTTCCGTTGGCAACGTTAACCGAGAACATGATCCCGGAAGCCTTGGAAAAGACCATCATTTGAATGGCAGCTGACAGCGCCACCTTATCAGTCGGGAAGTTCTGCTTGTGACGGTAGTAGGTTGCCCGGTCGGTAAATAAAGAGGCATAGCATTCCTGAACGCGGTTAACCACGTCGTCGGCGCCACGAATATTCAAGTATGATTCCTGCTGACCAGCAAATGATGCATCTGGCAAGTCTTCGGCAGTAGCACTAGAACGAATAGCTACAAAGGGGTCCTTCTGCCCCATCTTATCTGCTAGTTGGGCATAGGCCATCTTGATGTCGCGTTCGATGTCGTCTGGCATTTCAGCATCGACAATTGTCTGGCGAATCTTGGCGCAGGTAGTGTGCAGTTCATCGGAATCTTCATAATCCTTGATCCCGGCGAGCAGTGCTTCAACCTGATCCTTCACCCCGCTCTTGTCCATAAATTCACGATAAGCCCGGGCAGTTGTCGCAAAGCCATAAGGTACCGGAACGTCCATTGAGGAAGTCATCTCACCCAGTGACGACGACTTACCCCCAACGAGGTTCACATCCTTGCGGTGAAGCTCGTCAAACCAGAGAACATTTGCTTGTTGTCTATCCATAAATATTTCTCCTCTCACACCTTGTGAAAATGTCGAAATCGTTTTCATTGGTATACATTAAGTTTAAGACCATTTAGCGGTAACCGTCAATGAGCAAATTGTTGTTATTATTAAACAAATATATTATGTATTGTTTTAATAGTCAGTAAAAAGTTTTATCACATTTTACTTAATCTAAATATGATAATATAATTTCGCAAACCATTTTCATGGACTATATATACCAATTTTCAATGATGTTGGTTTGGTGTATCGATATTATTTGACTAACTCTTTGATGCGAACGCTTTCATTCGGTGGTTGTTTATCATTTTCAAAATGTGCCCACAAAAGAAATGAAAACAAAAACACGAGCACTGGATCCGCGCTCGTGTTCATAATCAATGTGTCCTCTCGATAAGGCATATCACCATAAAAAATGGTCCAAGCCGCTCGCGCTTGGACCAAATAACTTAAATTTCTTGCAAACCATCATGACGACGCCCGCGGTTAAACCACGGTGAAACAGTGAAGGCCAGAATGTCGTTAGCCACGTAAATCAGGCTGTTAACCGCCATCGCCAACGTGGCATCTCCCTGGGCGTAGGTAACACCCCAAAGGATCAGCTGGAAGATCCCGGAAGCCAGCCACCAGTAAAACTGGTTGTTGTAGCGCATGAAGCACATCACACCAGCCGTTAAACTGATGGAGAAACTAATCGCGTCAATCCATGGCCGCGGGTCGTTTGTTAAATGACCAATCAGGTAGCCAGAAACAACGTAAACCAGCAGCGTCCCAACGATCGCCACCAGCCATTCCTTACCACCAAACTTGCGAAGGTGGTTCTTGGTATCATCATTCCAGGAGTTGACCGCCAAAATCACTGGCAGGTCAAGCGTCGCGATGTAGGCCAGCTGTTCAAAAATTGATAAGTAGTTCTTGGCTGACCAGCCCGCATAGATGAAACAAGCCGCCGAAATCAAACCGAGCCAGCCGTTAATGGCTTTCGTAGCGTTAATTGCCAACACACAAAGTGTCCCCAGCAACGTCCCGATGAAGGTGATCGCCGTTACGGTCGTGATCTTGTTTTCAATTAGTAAAGCTAGCTGGAAGCCAAAGGCAAAGAACCAGAGCATGTAATTCTGGATGGGCCACCCCTTCAACTGGTTAAACAGCCACTTAAAATACCCCACTGGCGTGCGAAAATGAATCTTTTGGTTTGTCATACATCTATCTCCCTTATCTTTTAGGTCGGCCATGTCTCCACGGCCGCCTTGTCCGCCGGTCATCTGTCGACCAGCATCTAAAAAACAAACGTTGACTATTATAACAAAAGATTCGTGCACCAAAAGTTTCGACCTGGAGGGCACATCCTTGGTAAGGATTTCATTGTGACAGTTGCGGTTAGTCCACAACGAGAAATTATTATTTCAAGATGATTTTTAGGTCATATGATCTAATCGGAGAAAACATACTCTCGTTACTTTGATAATCACTCATTGAATATCAAATAATAAAACTAGCATTATGGGCTAAAATATTGAAAAATACTTTTCGCACACAATTAAGATATTTAAAAAGTCGTCTAGTATTGATTCGTTCAATATTAACACGGGGAGCAGGGGGTACCTATCGCTAACCAGATAGGTACTCCCTTTTTGTGTCTTCATTTATATGGAAAAGAGGTTATTTAGTTCATGGATCAGAAAATCAAACACCCCCTACTTTGTCATTTCCGGAATGCTGTTAGGGGCATTCGTGGGGATGTTTAGTGAAACTTCACTTAACATTGCCCTACCAACGCTGGTCAAAAGTTTTGCCACTACTACTGCAACAGTCCAATGGCTTGTTACCGGATATATGCTGGTCATTGGTATTATTTTGCCGTTATCAAGCATTATCTCCAAATGGTTCACCACGCGGCAAATCATCAGTTTTGCACTCATTGACTTTATGGTCGGTGCTGCCATTTCCGCTCTCGCACCCAATTTTCCACTTCTACTAACCAGGCGGATGATTCAAGGGATCGGGACGGGACTGATTCTTCCACTAATGTTTGCCGTCACGATGCAAGTCTTCCCACCACAAAAGATTGGGACCGCGATCGGGGTTAACGGGTTGGTAATTATGTTTGCCCCCGCCATTGGTCCCACTTTGACTGGCTTTATCCTCGGAAAGCTGTCTTGGAATTGGATCTTTTGGTTATTTATTCCATTCTTGGCGATTGCCCTTTTCTGCACCCTGAAGTTCTTAGTGAACGTTGAAAAGGTAACTCGCCCCCGAGTAGATAAACTGTCAATTATGGAATCGGTGATTGGCTGTTCCTGTCTCGTTGTTGGTGTCAGCTTTGCCAGCACGTTTGGCTGGTTATCATGGCAAGTCCTGACCTTTTTGATTATCGGTATCATTATTCTGGCTGCATACACTGTTCGGCAGGTCAAATTGCCAGTCCCTATTCTTAAATTACAAACCTTAAAAAATAAAAACTTCGCAATTTGTGTTGTAATCGTCATGCTGGACTTTGGAATGATGCTTTCCGCAATGTACCTGTTGCCAATGTATATCCAAAATAGCTTAATGCTTCCGGTAGCCTTGACCGGTATCGTCATGCTGCCCGGAGGGGTTATTAACGCTATCACCTCAGCAATTGCCGGAAGGATATACGATTATGCCGGTTTTAAGAAGCCTGCTATCTGCAGATTTATCATTGCATTAGTCGGGGCCGTGATGCTTTTCTTCACAACGGTTCATTCATCAATTGCATATGTTATTGCAGCTAACGTTATCTTAATGATTGGTGGTCCGTTAGCGATGTCCCCGGTTCAAAGTGGCGCACTTAATTCACTGGCACCAACTGATTCGGGGGATGGTTCAACCATTTTAAACACCGTCCCGCAAATCTTTGGTGCTATTTGTACCGCCATTGCAACGAGCCTGTTAGGAATGGGCCAACGTTCCGTCACCGGAAGCTCGCCAGTCCAATTTGTTGCTGGGTTTCACTATGGGGTTAGCTTTACCATTACCGTCATCATTATCGGTATTATTTTAGTTGCTCTCACCAAGGAACAGCGAAAATCGGTAGATGTCCGACACAAATAAACCTTGAAATGATCATCAATAAGAGCCCGCTGGATATCTCCGGTGGGCTTTGATTGTCGTTACGCCATTAATCCTTTGAATTAATTACTACCAAAAATTGTTCCACATAGTATAACTATATGCCTTTAATAAGGCTGTCAGCAATACAGATCCACTATAATAATAACGAAGAGAGGCAATTTATAATGAAATTAAAATGGCAAATGTTTTACAAAAGCAAGTGTTTTTTCCCAGTATGTACCCTGTTGTTTTTAAGCATGGCAACCTTTGTAATCTATGAAGTTATGAACGTTTTTCATTTATTGGTCGCCATATTAGTCGTTGTCCTATTTGCCCTCGTTATTAAATTATTAGCCATAATACTCGGAGCTGTATTGTCTATCTTTAAATGAATATTGCTTAAGCCGATCAGTTAGACCGGCTTTTTGCATATGCAGGATGAGTTATGATCATCTCTACCTGTCCGTCGCAAAAATAATAGTTAGTTGTGTAAGCGGATCGCATCCATCTACATGGGGAATACGTTTTCGTCAACGTACGTCAACAATAGCCGGTAGGATCACCCCCCATCTACATGGGGAATACCCGTAGCAGTTATGTTCTTTGTGGCCATAAATAGGATCACCCCCATCTACATGGGGAATACTCATCAGACTTTTCGTTAGTAACTAATTTGTCATTAGCCTTTTCTTCATCAGACTTTTCATTAGGGATCACCTCCACACCTGTGGAGAATACTCCCAGCTAGGAGCACCGTGGGCCGTCTTTAAAGGATCACCTCCACACCTGTGGAGAATACGATAATAAATATGTTTGCCAACTCGCTTAGTCGGGATCACCTCCACACCTGTGGAGAATACCTCCTCTCACATTGGATACTGCTTGGCATAGGAAGGATCACCTCCACACCTGTGGAGAATACACCCAGACGTTTCTGATGAAGAGCGTGAAGCCAGGATCACCTCCACACCTGTGGAGAATACTGGTAGACACTGTGCAGAATGTCGGAACAACTAGGATCACCTCCACACCTGTGGAGAATACGTACGGACGCCAATATGGTACCGCACCGTCACAGGATCACCTCCACACCTGTGGAGAATACTAACATCAGGTTCATCGCTACCTGCGGGCCAGAGGATCACCTCCACACCTGTGGAGAATACTCGTTTTAAACAACGTGTTTGGCGGAAAGCAAGGGATCACCTCCACACCTGTGGAGAATACTCACTGGCAGTCCAACTGCAAGGGGTCAAGGCAGGATCACCTCCACACCTGTGGAGAATACCTTAATAATCAAGGATTTGTACAACAGGAATAGGGATCACCTCCACACCTGTGGAGAATACTCACGATCAAAGATTTTTTCAGCCAGCGAGTTGGGATCACCTCCACACCTGTGGAGAATACTGTAGCAACTAAAAGAGTCGGCAAACATATTTAGGATCACCTCCACACCTGTGGAGAATACATCACGAAAGTGTCTGCCGCACTCCTAAAGCCGGGATCACCTCCACACCTGTGGAGAATACACAGCAGTTTCAAATGTTGTGCCCTTTGGGACAGGATCACCTCCACACCTGTGGAGAATACTACTGGTAGCCAGTCGCTGGACAATTGTCTGAAAGGATCACCTCCACACCTGTGGAGAATACCATTGCTGCATCGTGACTATGATCGTGAAAAAGGGATCACCTCCACACCTGTGGAGAATACTTAGCGACATATTCCCGAGTGGCCACGTCTTGAGGATCACCTCCACACCTGTGGAGAATACGATTACATTAATTCCTACCAGTTTCAATTATCGGGATCACCTCCACACCTGTGGAGAATACAGGACGGAATCGAAATGAGGACAGATCATAGCAGGATCACCTCCACACCTGTGGAGAATACCCGCTTAGTCAGTTGACCCATCTTCTGCAGCTGGGATCACCTCCACACCTGTGGAGAATACAGAAGGCAGCCCGGACGATTATCAGGGAGCTGAGGATCACCTCCACACCTGTGGAGAATACAGCCTGAACCAACCTTTCACGAATACAAACATAGGATCACCTCCACACCTGTGGAGAATACCTGACTATGCTACTAAAGAAGACCTTAAGGCTAGGATCACCTCCACACCTGTGGAGAATACTCACTCCTTTCTTGATTTTTTATCTATACATAGGGATCACCTCCACACCTGTGGAGAATACACATCTTTCATACCTATAACGATCCAGCCACCGGGATCACCTCCACACCTGTGGAGAATACTCAGCATAGATAATCCAGGCACCACTAGTCGTAGGATCACCTCCACACCTGTGGAGAATACGCAGGCTATCACCAGGTGTTGTGTCATCAATGGGGATCACCTCCACACCTGTGGAGAATACTTGTCACTAACATATTTCTGATCAAGTCGACCAGGATCACCTCCACACCTGTGGAGAATACACTTGCGCTGGCGTTTGTCCAGCGTTGACACCAGGATCACCTCCACACCTGTGGAGAATACGGGGTTTCACCAGCGTTGCCGACACCGAAGCCGGGATCACCTCCACACCTGTGGAGAATACATGTATCGACGCTAGGGATCGATCGTAGTCACAGGATCACCTCCACACCTGTGGAGAATACGTGTCCGTAATACCTTGATGGGACTATGTGATAGGATCACCTCCACACCTGTGGAGAATACTTCAATTGAACGGCCATCTGAACGATGTCAACAGGATCACCTCCACACCTGTGGAGAATACAAACGCCGTACTGTTAGTTAGTCGGTAAATCCGGGATCACCTCCACACCTGTGGAGAATACCCAATTTATTCATGAGGTCAATGACTTGGTCAAGGATCACCTCCACACCTGTGGAGAATACCGTGTACCAAACGGCTCAGCGTACTATTTAATGGGATCACCTCCACACCTGTGGAGAATACATACCTGCCATGATACTGACGTTGTGATCACAAGGATCACCTCCACACCTGTGGAGAATACACTCAAGTAGTATACCCGAGCGCCAGTCGTTTAGGATCACCTCCACACCTGTGGAGAATACCCATTGACCACCCGGACAACGAAGTGCACGCAAGGATCACCTCCACACCTGTGGAGAATACCACCTGAAGCTCGGTGATGACCAGTACCCGCAGGGATCACCTCCACACCTGTGGAGAATACTTGAGCCGGTGGCCAGCCCACAGGACAAGGCTAGGATCACCTCCACACCTGTGGAGAATACGTATCCTTATCCTTTAAGTAGCCAAATGGAATGGGATCACCTCCACACCTGTGGAGAATACCATCTGCTCTGGAAAACGATACGTAACTTGGCCAGGATCACCTCCACACCTGTGGAGAATACTGGTCCGGTTCGATGTTGCAACAGGATTTAAGTGGGATCACCTCCACACCTGTGGAGAATACATTCTTGAACGTAAATCAAGGGCCAGACGTTGGGGATCACCTCCACACCTGTGGAGAATACACTAAAAGATCCCTAAGCTGGCGCGGTTTTCAAAACGACAGAGCCCCTATTTTAATGAGTTTGATCGCCAACTGATACTCGGCTCGAGCGTCCGCCAATGCGTTGTGCGGCCGCTTATTTTCTATCTTATATTTTTGTAAAACCGTCGGTAATTGGTAGTTATCCAAAAAGAGGTCATGCTGTTTAACAGCCCTCATCAAGTCGATAAAGTCATTATCCAACCGCAAACACTCAACCTCATCACAAGCTTGTTGCAAGAAGTGCCGATCAAAGCTGGCATTATAGCTAATCACCGCTAGCGACCCGATAAAGTCCTTTAAAGCCGCCAAAACACTCTTCAATGATTCACCATGTTCGGCTAATAATTCATTACTAATCCCTGTTAACTGGCTAATCTTATCTGGTATTGACTGCTTAATCCGGATTAACCGATAGAATTCCTCCTGGTGACCGCCAACATTTTTCACAGCACAAATTGAAATGATTTCGTCTTTTTCGAAGTCCAACCCTGTGGTTTCAACATCAACTACCACGAACTCCTTTGTTTGTTGGTAGTTTTTTTGTTGGCGATTCCTTTGGCGTCGGCCATACACTGCCGCCTGGTGCCTCTTATAAGCCTTACTAAATCCTAGTTTTCGTTTTATTGGTGCTTCCGTCAATGTCATCAACAGCGGAATGCCGTCATAGTCAATAACCTTCTTATCCGACCTGGTGGTCCGAAATTGATAGCCCAATTCGTTATTGGTGTTATATACCATTGTCGCCTCCCCACGACCAATGTTATCCTTCACCCGCTGCCACAGCGCATCACGAACCTTGGCATTAACATTTCCAACATAAACACCAGTCTGAAGTTCTTGACACCACTTCGTAAGGTCACCACGTAACGAGCGTGGCACCTTAGTCAACGTGATTACTATCATGTTAGTTCACTTCTTCAAAATCATGATACTGAACACCAAACTTTTGCAAACCTTCCCGATCGTCCCAGAGAAACAGGGTTTGCGCTTCCGGTACATCTTGAACATCCAATAGGTATTTCAGATCATGCACCATTTGGACGATTAATTTACCCTTCTTAAACTCATCACGCATCCCTCGACGAGTCCGTCCAGCGATATAATCATCCCCGTACTCGGCCGTCATATCAAAAGCCAGCGGAATAGAATAATCAGCTTTATAGAGATCTGCAAAGTCGTAGACAAAGGAGAGGTCATGCCCCGTGTGAACAAATCCCAGACCAGGTGACGCCCCAAGAGCAGCAATCACACTGTAGCTCAACCCATAAAGCGCCTGGTGAGCAACCGTTAATGCTTTGTTAATCGTCGAGGAAGAATTAAAGTCATCAGGTTTGTACTGGCGATGATCCCACGGCACCCCTGTTCGCTTGGATTGTGTTAAATAAACACGGCGAACCCGAGCACCCTCTTTTCCTCGTAATTGTTGCATCGTTAGTTTTGAAACATCTTCAGTTGGAAAACGTAGCTGGTACATCTTGCGGGCAACATGAATTCGTGAACGGCGGTTAGAGACCAGCTTAGCCTGTTGAACCAAAAATTTAGAAGAATGGTTCAGGGCGCGACCATGCGCATACTGCCGCACACCATGTTCACCAACCCAGACTACCGCCATTCCAGAGTCACCCATCAGCTCCATGGCCCGGTGGGTCACATCAATTCCCGGCCCCAGCATCAAGACACTAATTAGTGCTGAAGGGACACAAACAATCCCCTCATTCGTTACCACTTTAATGGCACTATCTTGTCGATTCAAACGAGCATGTTCCAAATACAAAAAACTAATTCGATCGCGGCTGCGTGCAAGCTCATTAATTTCTGGCTTCTTCGCACCGCTTTTTTTAGTCATGTTTATCTCCGTTCTGGGATGACCGTTAACAACCCCATCCCGTAGGCCTTTTCTCGTCCGATACCTTCCGTTAATGCTTTTTTGAACTTATCTAGATCGGTGATTTTAAGAGCACCTTCGAAGCTAGCTCTGCTGAGTTTAATCTTCCGCTTGCCATGGTAAAGCAGGGGCCATTCACGGCTTGTTAAATCAAAATATGGTTCGCCATCTCTATTAGTGACAAACTGAAAACCACATCGTTCCGCGCGTTCTGCCAGCCATTGCTTTTGTTGGGCCACTGTCACATGAGGGTAAATCCGGCCACTTTCTTTATCCCGATAACTAGGGTTGGCCGTCAGTCGAAACTGCATCACCATCCCCACAGCTAACTGCTGAAGAAAATGATCATAGCTCTTAGTGCCAGCTGTACCAGTAACGCCATATTTTGCTAGCTGATTCAGGTCGGGCTTATCATTACTCAGTAACAGTAGGTACTCTTTGTCACCCAGAAAGTCAATCCGCCAAAGGTGTCGTAACCGTTGCCCCTGGTTGATTTCCTGAGGAAAACTCTGCTCAACCCAGTTATGATAAGCGCCCAAATGGCTTAAACTCTTCATTTTTTGCCGGTTGTGCGTATCAATTTCTACTCTTGATAAATACAATGTCAGTCCTCCTTTCCAAGAAAGTCGTAGATATTATGGCCAGTATCCTTCGCCTCGACATACTTTGGATTTGTTAATTCAACGCGAACTTTAACCACTGCCCGATACTTACTAAAACGGTGTTCTTGGCTAAAACTACCAATTGCGTCTTTAACCAGCGTATTTGGTTTGTTAGGCAATAGTGTTGCGTCTGCAAATAATTCCACTGAATATTCGTTTTCCCATCGGTGCTGACGCTGGTACCATTGGGACGCCTGCCAGCTCAAACGTTTTAACACTTCAACTGGCGTTTGCTGATCAAATAATTGCGTATTCAGTACACCTGCCGGCGGATTAGCGCGGCGACCAAGATAAAGTTGAAACTTCGGATGGTGCAACGCCCATTCAATCCGGTCAATTTCATCATCGTCTCCCCCAAGGGCAACCATGAAAACTGCATCCTGTAAATAGTCACGGTAAGTTAGTTTCCGTGCAAACTTCGTCTTACTCTTCTGGTACTCAACAATTTGAAAATCGGTGAGTGGTTGTCCTGGTTGGTCGACCCGTACAGCAAAAGCCAGCTGGTTTAGCTCTGGAATTCGTGGATCATCGCGACGATAACCTAACGCTGCAGCGATCATCCCCAGAACGGCGCTTTTGGACGGACAGTGATAGCTGGTACGCCGATCAAACGTCGCTTCATTACCATATGACTGCAGCGGTGCTGTCAGTTTAAGCGTTAGTGTTTTCATTTTCGACCCTCTTTTGAATAACGACGGCTACCTTGTCCACCAGGTCGTGACGATTATCTTGTTGTTCACCAATTTTCGCTTTTCCAGTTGTAACAACAAACGTTGCCAATGGCTGGTCAACAAACTTTAATGTCTTGGAGTATTCTTCTTCTAAACGACAAATTGATGCTTGTAGATAACCATCGTTAGAGATGACCGGTTTTTCAAAGGCAGAAACGAGGTTTACCGGTGTATCGTCACGGAGAGTGACCATTACGTACTGTGGGACTGTCTTGTTAGCAAAAGTATTTTGCTTCCCCGTTGGCATAGACATCATGAAGTCCTTGATGAACAATTTGATCCCCTCAATGGCCGCATCAGCTGACCCCAGGTTGTGAACCAAGTCTTCAACATTCACATTAGCGTAACGGAAAAGTGTTGACGAGTTGTAATCAATCGTACCCAGCATTGCTGCTCCCGCCGTATCGTCTGCCTGCTCATCATCAACTGCTGTGTAGTAGTCAAATTCGGGAGTGACTTCGTGGGTCGAAATTGCGTGAGCTACCTGGCAAGCAGCATCGACGTTCAGCGACGGATCGTCGGCGACCATCCGGCCAAACAGCGCCATGTCCAACGAGTTGTCTTGTCCGAGTATATCCTTAATGGCTGACTGAATTAGCTTTTTATTTTTTTCGTTATTCTCATCACTTATGGCAAATTGGGCAAGTTTTTCTAATTCCCCCCGACTGATCATAAAGAGCGTCTTAGTTCGATGTTCTTTTGTAATTCCCTTGGCACCGAAAATATTCTTAAGTAATTTATCAGCGATTTTTTGTGCTTGGTCAATTGACAAAGAATCGTCTTGCTTGACAATTTCTTGAGCAAGCATAATTGGAATATCCTTTGTCCGAATACCAGCTAACCAATCATTTCCCATCTCATTCTCATACTGTTCGTTATCATGGGCAAATGCCTTCCGGACAGCTCGTTTCCAAGCTTGAGATGAAACACGTGAACGCAACACCCCACCATAAATAGCGGTCTTCGGTGCCCCAGTGTCATCCCGGTTAATATTTGATGAAGGAACTGATTGTAAGACATTAATATCTAAAAACATAGTTATTTCTCCTTTGATTCATTATGCTTTGTGTTATTCCAATAATATTGTCGTCCCCAGCGTAAGGCAATTCGTCGGGCACCGCTCATGGTGCCGTATCGGAACTGGAAATCATATAAATCCTGAGCCAGTTTTGCAAAGTCAACTGGTGTTCCATTTCCTTTTGCCTTCAAAATGGATACTAAGCGGGTTAGTGAATTGATTACAGAATCAATGTTGCTAGTAATAAGGACCGTCTGAATCCGCCGGTCAAGTGCTGACTGAAGTTGTTCATCCTGCCGTAAATGAGACAGGACATTCATGAGCTCACTGTCATATGATGAAGAGACCAATAAACGATTGTCTATCCCTCGCTGGTAAATAGCAAAACAGCGCAAAGCGGTAAAAATTGCAATTTCTTCTGGATTTGGTTTCCCATCATTGCTTAAATCATGGCGATCCATTTCTTCCAATAGCAATGGCCAAACTACTACCGCCTGGCGACTATTGATTGACTGTGAACTCCGCAACCCCGCTAAGGCCGCCTTGTTAGGCTTACCATAATTCCATAGCTTGTTAATAATATTAGTTGTTTTGTTTTTAACTTCATTGCTCATTTGCTACCCCACTCTCGTTCTTCTTTCCTAGCACCGAGGATAACTGAACCGTATAGCGATTATAGTAACTAAAAATTGTTTCTAGCTTATTATCAAACGCTTTGCCACGAAATTCCTGCGGAGAAGCCTGATCAAGTAATCGTCGGCCGGCCTCATGGGCCAAGCGTCGGAGAGTATTTCGCCACTCATCACACTTCTGATCCCGGTCGTCCTGGCTAGTTAAACTTGCTAACCAACGATAAAACGGCTCGTTCAAACTTTCATAGAATTGATCAGCTAACTTCTTAGCATAATCATTCGGATTATCTAATCCTCGCAGCTCACCAGCACTTTTAACCAACTGTTGGTAATAATTACCAACCCTGTTCGATTCTTTAATTATCCCCTCAATCCGCATTGGCCAGAATGACCGAGCTTCCGGATCTTTATCAAAGAGCACATCTACATTTAATTCCATCTGGTCATATACTTCTACTGCAGGCATTTGTGAATTGGCATTACCATCCTTAATTAGTCCAACAGTTGTCAATCGAATTGGAAAATCGTTAGCAATCAATCCCTGATTTTTCAACAATTGTAACCAGTTCACTATGCCTGGTTCATGTTCGTCGTCCTTATGTGTTGAAACGTACTCGCCAAAGTTTCGCCACATTGTTCGACTCAGCGAACCAATCCAAAAGGTAGCTGGTTTCCATACTTTGTCCTTTTTGTCATATTTCCACGTCGTCATCGGTTCAATAAAAGAACCTTCACTGTCAGCTTTTGGTAATCCTGCCGTGAAAATTGTTGGCTGATCACCATCCCATTCAATATGAAGAATTCGAGACCAGAGAGTATATAGCTCAGCTAAATTATCGGGCATGATTCGAGCTGCCCGCTGATCAACGTATTCCTGCGGGGCCCATTCCCATACTGGTCGTTGGATCAAGCTAAGCGTATTGGATACATTCAGATCTAGGTTAAGCATCAGAGTTTCAAATAGATTTCTTCCTTCAATGAAAACTGGACGTACACTATAAAGCCATCCCCCAGAAACTGGAAGAGTACTTGCTTTTTTAAGCTTGATTTTATCAGTTACACCTGTAAAATTCTGATACATAATTAACCAACGAGTTAGTGATGCCAGATCCAGTTTATTCTTATTGAGCTCTGTCCGTGGCGAAAAAACAAAACGGCTATTATTACTTTCTGAAATAGTTCTATTTATTTGTTTAATTGCCAGCTTTCCCTTATCATGACCAACTTTCTTGCCTCTTAGGATTAATTTTAAAGCATCATAATTACCCTTCGAGAATTGGTAGAACGGATACCGATCGTCCAGTAAGTCAAAGCGATTACGATAGTGCTTGAGATAGTCCACCACGATCGATGAAAAGTGTCCTTGTTGATAAAGTGACGACCAGGTGTGCAGCAAAGTAACCTTATTTCGTTTATACATTGAAAGGACTAACTTTTTATTTGGCTTCCCCGCCAGCTGCATCGTTTTTAAATCAATTTTAATCCAAGGATAAGATTGACCTTTTGCGTCAAAGCGCGAATAAACTGTTGTTAAAATTGCGATTAAAAAACGAAGAATAGTCAAATCTTGAGAACGCATATCGCCAGCTAATTGACGATACTCTTGAGCATGTTCAAACAGGTCTTTTAACGACACAGTCTGTTGGTATCCATGTCGATCTATTACCTGGATCCACGGTTGAGTAATCAAGTTAAAAGTCTTATTAGTCATGACACTCCTCCTCTTCATAAGTTAAGCCTAAATCGTGTGAATAATGAATAGTGTAGTTATTAGATCCCACTGTCCACCTAGTAGACTTTTGTTCATCCAATGGTAACGCAATTGCATCATGGAGCCACACGCTATCTTGCCAATAAGGAAATTTTTTTGCTGTTCTTTTCTCTAATTCATCAATAGCTTTAGCAATATTGGGGGTTAACTTGTATGGTAATCGAATAGTTTCTTCGCTTACCTTCTTGGCTACTCTTTCATCTTGAAGATCATCAATTCTTATTCTCTCGTTCTTGTTTAACATGAAAGCTCCTTCATCAGTTTGCTGAACGAGAATAACTTCTACTGTTTCTTTAATATCTCGAACTGACGCCTGAGCTATTGCTTCATTTGTATCAGCTCCATCACGATCATTGTCCAACCACCCATGTAATGAATCGTTAGGCATAGGTTCTTCAATCTGGTAACGTTGGGCCTTAACTTCCTCTTGTTCCATATGACTCTTCAACAACCGTTTTGCGGCACTCAATCCTTTAACTTCCGCGTCCGTATTCTCGCTATAAACTCTTTGGACTAGGGGAGATACATCATCCGGAATTACCAGTTGTTGTCCCAAAAAATAATCAGTCTTCATTAAGTAGTATTTTTCGTAAATAGCTTCATTAGCTCCACCATAATCAGCAAAATGGGATGCCCCCATAAGATAGACCTGGGGTGCCATTAGATTAGCTGGCCGCGGAATCTTGTGACGATGAAGGCGACCAATCCTTTGGATCAATAGATCAACCGGTGCAATATCAGTAAAAAGCACATCAAAATCTATGTCCAACGACTGACTCAACACTTGGGTGCCAACCACAATCAGTTGTTTAGGGCGTTTGCCGCCTTTACCAATCATCTTGATCAGCTTATCTTCACGCTCTGCCCTATCTGAAGTCAGAAACTCTGAATGAAGCAGTAAAACTGGTATACCATCAAATTCTTTTGAGATTTGTTGGGCACGGCGAACAGTATTAACAATGATCCCAGCAATTCCTCCACCAGCAATTGTCTTTTTAACTCGAACTACTAGCTGGTCATCATCACCAAGTCTAATAACTTGAAACCTTTGTGAACTTTGTTTCGGAAAATCACTTAATCGATGAATTGCTGGTCCATCTGTATACGTCATTAATGGATATGCAGCATCAGACTCATCCATCTCTTCTGGATATATTCCGTAACGACCAATTATATAACTACCAAGCAACTCCGCCCGTTTTTCTGCAGGTAGCGTGGCTGATAGCGCAATTACCGGAACCTTGTATATTCCTAACCATTCCAACGTCCTGCTCAAATATGAAGACATATAAACATCGTAAGAATGTACTTCATCAATTACAACTACCTTGCCACTCATTGCCAGGTGACGTAAGAAAAGGTGCTTCTGTTTAAGACTCATCATAAGTAAGTGGTCAATTGTAGCAACAGTAAACTCTGTTAAAATTGCTTTCTTTCCCGAAAACCAACTGTTCACTACGACCGCACTACGCTCTTCAACATTCTCTGCGCGCGGCATCTTTTGCTCAGCATTGCTATACATAACGTTAAGCCCTAGTTTAACCTTTTGCTCGTCAGCAATTGAGTTCAACCAATCGGCTACCCGCTTATACATTGCCTTGGTAGTTGCCTGTGTAGGAAGTCCCATAAAAAAACCATTATGGTCAGTTTTCTCAGCTATTACCTCTGTTGCAGCCAAGGCAATTTCCGTCTTGCCAGTACCACAACCACTTTCGATAATAATCATCCCAGGATTATGAATATCATTCATTGCACCTACCATCCGTTTCTGGACAGTATGCGGCAAAAATCTCCAACGTTTTTCAAAAAGTTTTTTTACATCTGAGACTGGTTGCGGTGTCCACTCATCTTCCTTTAACCAAATTAACAACGCAGAATGAAAACGTCGTTTTTCATCAATATCAGTGAAGTTGTGCTCAATTGAAATAAGCGGAAAAAGTGGTTGAGTTTCATCATCATTCCAATACTCACTTGAAGCTAGCCAATCAGACATAATCAACAAACCTTCTAGAATGATAGCCTGTTGTTGATTAATCGATGGAACATCCCTAAGATCGTTCCACTTGGCAGAATCATTATTAATTAAGGAGAATCCCATAGCAATAAGTTCATTATAAACATCATTCCATTGGTTTATGATTTGTACATCACCATTTTTATCTACTTGATAATAGTTACTGAAGTAACTTGCTTGCTCCTCATATGAAAACAATTCGTGACACGGTTTACCATGGTGCCCACCAATAATTGCACCGACAGTAGCGCTCAATCCTTGTTGTTCCAGCAAGGCTTCTCCAGCCATTGCATGGGGTGATTTATGACGATCCGGAGATGCAACATCAAAGTCTTGCAAGCCGGTAAAACCATCCCTTAGCAAGCGTTCCATGATGTTATTATCCAGGTCATCATCATGAAGATACGATTTTTTGGTCTGAAACGCAGGTGTGGCTTTGCCAAAATCGTGAAAAAAGCCGACAAATTTGACTAACCGTTCAACATCATCTTCCGATAAATCTTGACGAATCAACTGTCGCTGTGCTTTATTAAGCCAATGTTGATACAACCAATTAATCACATTCATCGTATCGGTCAAGTGGGTGACTAATGGTAACCATAGTTCCTGACCATCACGAACATCTTTCTTAGCCCACAGGTCTTCTACTTTTCGAGAAAAGATTGTCACTTAACTTAACTCCTTATCATGTTTCTCTACTAATTACTTTCGTTCATTCTGGATAAAAAACGCTTAGAAGCTAATTGCTGATATTTATTATTGTTATTGTTTATTTTTAGTTGAAATATCAACTAATTAAAATTATAAGCAGCATTTATCTACAACAAAATTTGTTGTCCTTATTAATATAGATTATATTAGACGCTAGTTAATTTTAGCAAACTTAATACATTTTAGTGATGGTTATCGAATTAGCTAGTCGCAAAAAAGCTAATATCTAAACAGTATTCCTCATAATAATGAGGGTGACAGCGTTAATTTTGCAAGCAGCCATTTGTTAGCGCTTACATAAAAGTATACAAACAATGTTCTCACTGCGCAACTGCATAAGTTTTCAGCTCATTACATTCACACTATTCGATTACGCAGATTAATCAAGTAGGTAACATTACAGCTAACAATAGTAAAATGAAGACATTGAAGAGCGATAGATGCCTATTACGAGAAAAAAGTATTTAATCCATTGAACAGCAATTAGCATTTTTACAAATGATTAAGGAGCTGTACATTATGGATTTATACGAATTTCCAATGTTTAACGAGTTTCCGGCACAGAATTACTACTATACCTTGTGTAACACAGCTGGTACGATGCTTTAGATTAAAACAATTAATGTCTATAGGACCATCTATTATGGCAAACGAACCAGAGTTCAAAAGAGTAGATATAATTTGTATTCTCGAATATACAGTTGGTGCTAATAGATTCTAAATCGCAAGATCTTTTCTATTTGCAAAAAATCGCTGTTTTTTGCAAATAGCAACAAGGTGTATAGTATGACAAACATAAAACCCTAAAAGTAATTTATTCTTTTGCACCCCTCAGACGTTAGCATTAAATCCAAAACAGTAGTAGAATTTGATTATACGAGAGCAATAGATGCCCTACGGGACCTATTACGGGGAATAACCTTCATTCTGTGTTTGCGGAATGGAGGTTATTACTTTAAAACGTAAATTTTTCCCAATCAAAGACACGCTTTGAACTATATAGCATCTTGACACTTCCATTAAATACATAAGTTATGTAGTTTGTTGACATCCCCACCATTACCTGTAACAATAAAAACAATCAAGTGAAATGGTCAGCTGAAGACCGACTAGGCAGGCGCGAAAACGCCTGCCTTTTGTGTTTATGAAGACCCATTTAATAATTTGCGTGCTTGGATAAGTGTGAGGATAGATGAACACTTAAAAAACTATCCTGAAGATGAAAGCTACTTATTCAAAACAATGGAACTCAATCACAAGATTATTAGCTAAACAAAAATTATACTAGCTTAAATTCATTTAATAGCTCACTGCCGATTGATACTAGCCAACTAACACTAACATATAATTCAACACAATTAAGACCGCCAACGTTCTGAAAGAAAACGCTGACGGCCTTATTGTTTTATGACAAAGCCCAATAATAACTATCTATTCAGCTATTGTCCCTGGTGTTTTGCCAATAAGTTGTTGTCCATCCTTTGACTAATCTCATTTATCTCGTCTTCAAAACTTTGCGTTGTCATCATATATAGTGTATCGGCAATCGCAATTTGTGACGTAACCGATAGCAATGCTTCAGTTCGGTAACGCTTATCCGCTGAAATCGAATAAAAGCCCACAGTCCCGAAAGCATCAAGGGGCGAGTTAGCAAAGCTGGTAATGGTGATCATCGGAACATGATTCTGCTGGAGAATCTTTGCAATATACAAAATGTCATTATCATTACCCGTGTGTGAAATTAAAATAGCCAAGTCGTCTTTAGTCATCCGAGAAGCCTTCATGATGTTGATGTGATAATCACTGGCATATGTGACTTCTTTTGGTGTCCGCAAAAACATGTGATAACACTCTTGCGCAACAATATTGGAACTCCCTAAACCAAAAAAGCTCAGACGTCGACAATTCTTTAACAATTTCTTGGCTTCATTGAGTTGCTCATTAGTCATTAAAGCAAAGGTTTCATTAAGAGTTTCCAAGTTAGAGCTCAGTAGTTTCTGGGCAATCATTTTGGGACTATCATCTTTACTGATCTGCCGCTCTTTTTGCAAGGGAGTCCGGCCTGAATTATTAGCCAGATCCCATCGGAATTGGGAAAAATTTTGATAACCTAGCTGACTAGCAAAGCGTGATAATGTCGCAGTAGACACTCCTGCAGCCTTTGAAAACTCTTGAATTGTCATTGCAGAACAGTTTACACCATTTTGTAAGATAAAATCAGCCAGTTTTTTCGAACTAGATCCGAAATTTTCATACATTGTTTTAATTCTGGCGATCACGGACGCGTACATAACACTTACTCCTTGTGTTTATATTATTTTCATAATCATGAAAATGATTTACATCTTACTATAGCATATTTGTTTGCTTCGAAAGTAATTCATTTACATATAAAAACGAAATTAACGTAAAAAACACTTGAAAATGGAACCGCTTAATTGTATAGTGATGATGTAAAATTTAATCAGGCCAAACTAAATTTTATGTAAATCATTTACGGGAGGTATACATATGGGGGTTAAGAATATCGCTCCATCTGATATTCAGATGAATGTTCACGCCAATAATTGGCAGGAAGCTTTAACAGTTGCTGCTCAACCACTATTAGACGCAGATAAAATCACAACCGATTACATCACCAATATGATTGAATCGGTTAAAAAATTAGGACCATATATTGTTATTGCACCAGGGTTAGCACTTGGCCATGCTCGTCCATCTGCTGCTGTTAAGCAATCGAGCATTGCCATAGCAACTTTAGACCAACCGGTCAAGTTTGGTAATAAAGATAACGATCCCGTCGATTTAGTGATCATTTTAGCTTCAATTAATGACCATGATCATTTGGGATTAATGAAAAAGATTGTTACCTTCTTGAACAATAAAAAGAATCTGCAATGGTTACGTTCTGCATCACAGAATGAAGCTGAACAAATTGCAGATGCAATCAATAAGGGGAAGTGAAATAACTCATGTTCATGAAAGCACTGAACTTCATTGTCTACCAGGTTTTAAGTAATGAAACTATCTTTCTCGGTTTGGTTGCTCTAATTGGGTTACTCCTTCAAAGAAAGAAGTTTCCACAAGTTATTGACGGAACCGTTAAAACTATCATTGGTTTAACAGTTTTGACTGCTGGTGCAGGAGTATTAATTAATGCTCTTTCTCCCGTCGTCAACAAGTTAAATACTACGTTACACGTCCGTGGTGTTTTACCAACTAACGATGCTGTCTTTGGCGTTGTTGCTAAGTTTAATACTATTGCCAAAAACACCGTTATTACGTTCTTGCTGGCATTTTTACTTCACTTAGTTCTGGTTCGTTTAACTCATAAAGAAATTTTTAAGAACACATACTTAACGGCCCACTTGGCGCTGTACCATGCCGCATTTATGAACGTTACCATTCCAACCGTTTTACATACAAATGGATTCTGGACGATTATCATCGCTACTATCCTCAACGCAATTTATTACACTTATTCACCAGCTATCCCAAGAAAGCTATCCCACGATTGGATGCACGACGTCTCAACACTAGGCTTTATGGACCAAGTTGGTTCATTGCTCGCAACTGGAATCGGGAAAGTCTTTGGTAGTAAAGATCCATCACAAGATGCGGACCACTTGAAGTTGCCAAAATGGGCCACGATGTTCCGTGATAACACCATCATGCTATTCTTCTTGATGCCAATCATTTTTATTGGTATTGGTTTAGCAGTTGGCCGCTCAGGAATTGAAAACCTAATCGGCGGCGGCGCTGATGCGACTAATTGGATTCTATGGTTAATTCTCGAAGGGTTCCAATTCACTGCCGGGATCGTCATCCTGCTTCAGGGTGTTCGGATGTTCATCGGCTCCATTGTGCCAGCCTTTAAAGGGATTTCTGATAAGTTCCTGCCTGGCGCTATTCCAGCTCTGGATGCCCCAACAATCTTCCCTTACTCACCAATGGGTGGGATGTTCGGATTCCTTGGATCCACAGTTGGTTGCATTCTCGTTACATTCCTAACCATCATTTTCCACTCACCTGTTATTGTTTTCCCATCACCAATCATTATGTATTTTGACGGTAACGTCATGGGAATCTTCGGTAACAAAGCAGGTGGCTGGCGTGGTGCCGTTGCTGCCGGATTTATTACCGGGATGATTTCATCAGCAGCCGTCATTCTCTTCTACCCATTGACAGGTGTCTGCTACGGAAGTGGATTAACGTGGTCAAACATTGACTATGCCCTTGTCTGGATGCCATTGATGTACCTGTTGAAGTGGATTCGTCTTGGTATCTTAGCATTGCTGTAATTTGTTTTTTCGAAGAAAGAAAGATTTATCATGAAAATTGTTGCAATTTGTGGTTTAGGTGTTGGTTCAAGTGTTATCGGTAAGATGAACATTGACAGTATTGTTAGTGACAACGGATTTGATGACGTCGACGTTGATACTGTTGACCTTGGTTCTGTCAGTGGCAAAACGGCCGAGATCTACGTGACGACTCGTGAGCTGTTTGATAATCTGCCAGAGGACATCAAACCAAAGACCATTGTTTTAACTAACTTTGTGGATAAGGCTGATATCGAAAAGCACCTGGTTCCCAAAATTAAGGAAATTCAAGGACAATAATCAGGAGGTTTGAGTTATGTCAGATAAAAAAGTCCAAGACATTACAGAACAAACCTGGAAAGATGAAGTGTTTCCAGAATGGGGAACCTGGTTAAACGAAGAAATTGATCGCTCTACCATCCCCCAAGGGAAATTCCGTCTCTGGTGGTTAGTTAACATGGGACTTTGGCTGAAAACAGACCACCAAACTAATATCGTTATGGATCTCTGGTGTGGGACTGGCAAGCAGACTCATGACAAGCCAGATATGTCACCACGTCACCAATGGTCACGTTTAACTGGTGGACGAACTATCCAACCAAATTTACGTGCCCAACCAATGGTCATTGATCCATTTAAGATCCACTACCTCGACGCATACCTTTGCACCCACTTCCACCACGATCACATTGACGAAAATGTTGCGGCAGCACTATTAAAGGGAGTCAAAGAACCAATTCCCTTTATTGGTCCACAATACGTCGTCGATCAGTGGATTGCATGGGGAGTTCCGGCAGAACGGTGCAAAGTAGTTAAACCGGGAGATTCTATTCAAATTAAAGATGTCGAAATTGACGTTACAGATTCTTTTGATCGGTCTGCTCTCATCAGTGATCCAAATAAGAATGTCCAGCCGCCAATGGACGAATTTCCTGATGACATGGACAAACGAGCTGTCAACTACGTTATGAAGACTGATACTGGTACAGTTTATGATGCCGCCGATTCACACTACTCCGCTTACTTCGCTAAGCATGGTCAAGACTTTGACGTCGATGTTGCTATTTGTGCATATGGTGATAACCCAGTTGGTATTCAGGACAAAATGACATCTATTGATGTGTTACGAACTGCGGAGGATCTTAATGCTAAAGTAGTCATCCCCATGCACTGGGACGTTTGGACAAACATGCTTGGTGATCCTGAAGAAATTGAGATGTTATGGCGTTACCGTCGTGAACGCTTTGGTTACAAATTCTATCCATTCTCATGGTTGCCAGGTGGTCACTTCACCTACCCAGATGATAGGGAAAAGATGAAGTACTATCATCAACGTGGTTTTGAAGACCGTTACACTCACCCAATTGAACTACCATATAAATCATTCCTGTAATATCAGTTAAAGAAAAAGCAGCACTAACGAGTAATTTTCGTTGGCGCTGCTTTTTTATTGGATCCACAATCGTTAGTTTTATGGGATTACTTTCCATGTTTGACATACTGCTCAATCCTAGCCAAATGATCTTCTAGTTGTTGATTTTGTCGTTTCAAATCAGCGATTTCTTGTTGAAGGTCTTCATCAGCTGACGTATTAAAGAAACCCGTTAAGCTGCTAGTCAGCATGCCGATAAATCCAATCCCCAATAACATTAGGAGTAAGGCCGCAACTTTTCCTAACCTCGTCGTCGGTGAAACATCCCCATA
The DNA here is from genome assembly GCF_900240275.1 of [Lactobacillus] timonensis. Classification (GTDB taxonomy): domain Bacteria; phylum Bacillota; class Bacilli; order Lactobacillales; family Lactobacillaceae; genus Limosilactobacillus; species Limosilactobacillus timonensis. The sequence goes on from NZ_LT964761.1 coordinate 252,123, forward strand.
GCCAACCGTAGTCGCTGTAGTAATCGACCACCACAAGGCAGTGCTGAAAGTGACTTTTTCTGAAATACAATAAAGTGAAGAAGCAATCAGAATAACTGTCAGACTGATGTAGAGATAATAGATCAGCCCGTTGGTTTTAAGGAACTTATTCAGCTTGCCAGTAAGACCAACCAGCCGGAAAATTCTTAATAACTTGAGGAGTCTAAAGACCCTGCCAATACGGGCAAGCCGGAAAAAGTAAAACAGATTATTAACTGGAATAATTGCTAGTAAATCAAAAATGTTGGCCTTGAAGAATGTTTTTTTGTCCTTTGCTAGAAAGAAACGGCCAAAATAATCTACTGCCAACAAAGCTAATATGACATTGTCTAAAATACTATAAGGAGCCATGGCAATATTTATTTGATGCGCATAGTCCAGCACCAACAGGATAATTGAAACCACTGCTAGAAAAGCAATCCAAATATTATATGTAATTAACCAATGGGATTTTTTCACGATAAACGATCCTAATTTCATATCATTAATTCTGATTATATGACATGCTCATGTGTACTGACTACTTAGGGCTTAAAATTTGACCCGCCCTTTTTGGCACATTTCATAATCAGCTCTGCATTGTTCTTTAATATTTTTTCGTTTCTCTTTTGTTCATCGGGTAAAAAGCCCTCGTTGTATATCAGTTTATGATCGGGAAGATAGTACCTCGCCTCTTTGAATACCATCTCATCATCTGGCTGTTCCAAATGAACGAATACCTTTTCCCCACCTTTCTGATTAGAATCCTTCAGAACTTGAGAAAAAGTAATAATTAAATGGCCCAGAAAGGTTGCATATGGATACAGCATCTGATTTCCTCACTTTTTTACTATCATGGTTCCACATCCGGATTTTTGTATGGATTCTTATCTACTCTTCCACATAAAAAGCAGCACTAATGTGATTCCATCAGTGCTACCAGTTTACCTATTATATATCTACTTTGTCCAATACTTGTTAAGTCTAACATTCAGAAACTTAAGAGGTAAATAATATTTATTTTGTGCGAATGTCTGACCATTCTTGTCATTCAAGTTTTCTTCAATCATAATCATGGGTTCATTATCAGTGAAAAATTCTTGATGAAAAGTATTAGCCTTTCTCTGCGATTGCTGCATATTAATTTGAATATGGGCCGCCTGCTTATAAATGTCGTGGTTAATAAACCTCTTGACTTCCTTTTGGTCATGGATATCTACGTTATGATTTATAGCTGACATCGTTACCATCGAAAATTCATTACCAACAATTTGATGATTCGACTCAAACCAAATATTAAATGATCTGTAGTCATCAGTATTATCAAAAAGTTTCTGTGAGTATGCAGTTGCCTTACTATGACTTATTTCAAACACCATGTCATCAATAGATACGTTACAACTACTTTGAAAAAGTGAACAATTAACTTCTACCCCGGTAGAATCAAGCGAATTCGCATGCTTAATAAAGTTTCCTTCACCTTTAATGCTATAGATAACTTGGTCTTCCTTGAGTAACGCCAAAGCAGAACGAATAGTTACCCGACTGCAGTTGAAATCTTGAGCTAATTGCTTTTCCGACGGAATTTTATGACTGTACTCAGCGTGTTCAATTCTATTTAAGATTTGATTATAGATTTGAACATATTTTGGAGCAATAGACATCGATGCCACCGATCTTTCTGTTATGATTATTACTTTATTTTAGAGCAACCAGAAAGATAAAATCAACATAATGATTAAACCACCAATCATTGGAACTGAAGTCCGCTTTATTATCTGAACGGGTTCCAAATGAGTTGACCCAGAAACAATCAGAACAACCGCTGCAACTGGTGATACAGCACGTAAGAGGTTACCAGCCAATTGAATTGGGACGGATAATTGTTGTGGTGCAATACCAGCAGACTTTGCTAATGGCACAATCAACGGAATTAACGCAAACGTCAATGCAACCCCACTACCACTTAACAGAACAATAATGACAGTAAAAATAACCATAATCAACGGCAGTAAGATCCCTGCACCTTTAATATGCATCATAGTGGTCTGAATCATACGCATAATTCCAATTGCATTCAGACCTTGAACAAAAGTTTGAGCAGCAACCAGCAGGACAACAATCCCCATCGCACTACCCATTCCTTTGATGAAAATGTTCGTATCTTTTAATGTCTGTTTAGCTTGGTGCTTATGGAACAATTCAACAAAAATTGCAATAATCCAACTAATAATAGTAACAGCTTGCACACTCATTGTTGCCGGCTTACCATGACTAATCCCGACAATGAAGTCAATAATCAAGATAATAATCGGTAATAATGGAAGAATCCCATAAATAAAGCGTAAACCTTTGCTCCCACTAATAGTATTTGTTTCATCATTTGCTTCTTTGAGGCCATATTGTTGCAATTCTTCTTCATAGCTTAATTCGTGCTGATTGATCTTATCTTCATGTTTCTGCCAAAAATATTGAATTACTGCCATCAGCAAAAGAGTGGGAATTGATATAATCGCATGATACTTAAAAACATATTCTGTAGTTGACATGTGTAACGCCGCAGCGATAGCAACATTATCGGATCCCAATGGAGTCGGGACAATAGTAGCCGAAGTCGCAATTAAAGCCGCCGAGGTCAGTCGACTCATCCCTGTCGAGCGAAGAACTGGATAAAGCGTCGCTAATAAGATAATAGCTAAGTTTGAAGCACTCGGAACAACTAGAGACAAAATATTGCCCATTAAAAAGACAACTGGAACTAAGATATAAACTGACTTAATGTTCTTCATAGATGAAGTAAGGCCACTAACCGTTACATCATTGGCACCAATATAACTCATATAGGCACTATATCCAGCTAGCAACAGAATAACAAAACCCGGACCCGCTAATGTCGTAGTAAACTGGTCAACCATAACCTGGATAGGTTTCAAAATAGGGCATCCACTGGTTGTAAGACCTTAATTTTATTACCCATGAAGACACCACAGTATAGTAAAACTAAGCCTAGCGCAAATAAAATAATCTTGATATCTAGTTTCTTGGAGAGCATGTAACACAATATCGCTACTGAAGCTATCGTAAGAATAATAGCAATTACTTGACTCATGATATCTAATCCTTTCTAACAGGCTTGCTTAATAGCCTCCACAAACCACTTAACAAATTGATCAACATCAACTGACTTACCAATCAAAGCATTCTCAGATAAGTGAAGTCGGTTTTTAAAGTCCATTAAAGAAGCTCCGTATGTAAAGCCTTCCTGGTTAACAATCTCAACATGAGTCTTTTCAAACGTGAACATGTCTGGATTTAATAAAATGCCGGCTGCTAAGGCGTCATAAATTTTTAACCCAGTCTTGAAACTCCCGCCACGATATTTGGAAAACAAACTATAAAACATGTCCCCAACGCGGCCATATGTCTTGATCTTCTTACTAATATTAGGCTTAATTCGTGCTTGCATCCCTAACTCCAGCGGAGCTACCCGGATTTTTAAGCCACTTTCAAAAACAATTTTTGCTGCTTCTGGATCACCAGCGATATTAAATTCAGACAGAACACCGTAATTACCTCGACCAATACAGCCACCCATCATTACCAACTCTTCCACATTTTGAAGGTCTTCAGGATAAAGACGGATAAACATCGCATAATCCGTCAATGGTGCAATCCCCACCAGCGTTACCTTTTCGTTAGAATGAGAAACAACTTCATGAATTGCTTCTGGAGCAGTTTGGTTAATTACCAGTGAATGATCTGGTTCTGGAAATTCATAGCCATCCAGCCCACTCTTTCCATGAACATTGTACGCATGGACTGGTTCTTTAATAATTGCTCGACTGACACCCTTCACAACTGGGATACTTTGACCTAAGAACTGTTCCAACTTCAAAACATTAATTAAGGTCTGATCTATCCCCACATTTCCAGCGGCAGCTGCGATTAATTTCACGTCTACCTTTTTACTAAAAAGTAAAATTGAAATAGCAACTGCATCGTCAATTCCGGGATCAGTACTAATAATTACTGGTCTAGCCAATTGAAATACCCCCTGTAAATATCATTTGTTGAAATCGCTTCAACTTCCACAACTCGATAATACACTCCTGTATTAAATAAAACAAGCCTGTATGCGAAATGATACAGGCTTGTTTGTTTAATGATATTTAGATAGACTTGTTTACTCCTTAAACTTAGGAAAACTTATCATCCGGATTTTTAGTGCGGATACTTATTTACTTTTTTACATTTTTGCCAGTGTAGCAATCTTGAAGAATGGTCTTTAACTGACTAACCAGCGGCTCAACGGGGTTGGTAGTTGTACATTGGTCTTCGTAGGCCAAAACAGCCAATTCATCTACTTGGCGATCAAAATCATCCTTATCGACCCCATTGGCCTTCAAGCTCAATGTCACACCACAATCGTGAGCTAACTTGATAATCCGTTGAACTAGTGCTTCAACTAGTTCATCGTCATTATTGCCATGGAGTCCCATGAACTTGGCAATCGTTGCGTAATCATGCTTTGCCCGATAAGTAGTGTAGTGCGGCCACATAGCTAGTTTCTCTGGCAACTGAGCATTGAAGCGAATAATATGCGACATGGCAATTGCAATACACAAGCCGTGTGGCAAGTTAAAAGCCCCACCGATTTTGTGAGCAACGGAGTGGTTAATTCCAAGGAATGCCTGGCCAAATGCCATCCCCGCAATTGTTGCGTAGTTATGCATTTGTCGGCGTGCTTCACGGTCGCCATGCACAGATGCCACTAAGTTATCAACAACACCCTTAGCCGCAGTAATCGACCATCCCCGCGTATATTCCGTAGCCATCACCGAAACATATGATTCAAGGGCATGACATAACACATCGAGCCCAGTGTAAGCAGTGGTCTTTGCTGGAATCGTTTCGACAAACTGCGAATCAACAATGGCAACAGTTGGCGTCAATGCATAATCGGCTAATGGATACTTGACGTGAGTCTTTGAATCGGCAATCACTGCAAAACAGGTTGTCTCAGAACCGGTCCCTGAAGTAGTAGGAATTCCGATGTACTGTACCTTTGTCGGTCGGGCAATCTTATAAGCACGCTTCCGAATATCTAGGTACTTCTGCTTGACACCATCCCAAGTTGTATCTGGGTGTTCATAAAACATCCACATCCCCTTGGCCGCGTCCATTGGTGATCCACCACCGAGTGCGATGATGGTATCTGGCTTAAACTCACGCATCTGTTTGACACCCTCATCAACAATATCTGTTGTTGGCTCACGCTGTACTTGGTCAAACAGCTGGAATTTCACTTCGTTACGCCGTAAGTGTAGCTGGTCTAGAACCCGTTGAGCATAGCCAAACTTCACCATATCCTCATCTGTCACAATGAACACACGGTTAATATTTGGTAAATCTTGCAGCTCTTTCAGCGAGTTCCGCTGAAAGTATACTTTTGGGGGAATCTTTACCCACTGACGATTTTCTCGCCGTTGTGCAATAACCTTGTAGTTCAATAAGTCCCAGTCACTAATGTTGTGTGAAACGGAGTTCTTACCATAAGAACCAGTCCCCAAGGTTAATGATGGCGTCATGTTGTTGTAGATATTTCCAATTCCACCAAGACTTGATGGTGAATTAGCAATAATCCGGGAGGCTGGCATCTCATCACCATACTTACGAATCAGTTCTTGATTAGACGTATGAATAGCTGCAGTGTGTCCCTCACCACCATAATGAAGTAAGTCGTCACAGATCTTAAAGGCTTCTTCATGTGAATGTGCACGGTACATTGTCAATACTGGCGATAGCTTTTCCGCTGACAATGGGTACTTAGGACCAACACCATCAATTTCAGCAATAATGACTTTAGTATTAGCAGCAACACCTTTCAGACCACATAGTGTAGCAATCTCACTAGCTGATTTACCGGCAATTGGACCTGCTACGGTTCCCCGTTTAGGATCAATAAAACCCTTGGTGAAGGTCTTAATCTCAGATGGACTCAGGAAATAGCAGTTCCATTTCTTCAGCTCAGCCTTGACTTGGTCATAGATTTGGTCATCAACGACAATCGAATTTTCTGACGCACAGATCAGCCCATTATCAAAGGTCTTAGATAAAACAATATCGTAAATAGATCGTGGAATATTTGCCGTCTTTTCAATATAAGCAGGACCATTGCCAGGGCCAACACCTAACGCCGGATTACCTGAACTGTAAGCAGCCTTTACCATTCCTGGACCGCCAGTCGCAAGAATCGTAGCAGTCTTTTCATGTTTCATCAGTGCAGTTGTCGCTTCTAGGGAAACTTTTGGAATCCATTGGATAACGTTCTTCGGAGCACCAGCTTTTTCAGCAGCTTCCTCTAGAATGGCAGCTGTGTGAGCAGAAACTTTTTGTGCCTGGGGGTGCATCGAGAAAACAATCGTATTGCGAGTCTTCAAGGCGATAATCGATTTAAAAATCACCGTCGCGGTCGGGTTCGTTACCGGAACAATCCCGGCAATAATGCCAAGTGGTTCTGCCATTGTGACCGTTTGGTTTTCATCATCATCTTTAATGACTCCGACCGTCTTATCGTGACGAATATTATTCCAAATATACTCACTTGCATAAATGTTTTTAATTGCCTTATCTTCGGCAACACCACGACCTGTCTCTTCAACAGCTTCCATTGCCAGATCCATGTGGTGTTCTTCACCAGCTAACGCTAATGCCTGACAAATCTTGTCAATCTGCTTTTGGTCGTAACTATGAAGCTTTTGTAACGCCACTTCACTCTTGTCCATTAATTCATCCACCATCTTTTGGGCGGCCTGAACTTTGTCTGTGGCTTCCTTTTTAGCATGCTGTGCCATTGTCAATCCTCCATCTTTCTTTTCGAACTTACTTATTTAATACAAATCTCTCAATTGCCTTAGCAACACCGTCATGATCATTGTCAGCGGTTTGATACTTTGCCACCGCCTTAATTTCATTACTAGCATTGCCCATTGCAACACTATACTTAACGTATTGCATCATGGTTTTATCGTTCCCCTGGTCGCCAATACACATCATTTCATCACTAGAAATGCCTAGTTGCTGACTAAGAGTAGCTAAGCCAAAACCTTTAGAGATTCCTGCTCGACTTACTTCAACAAAGCGTTCACCAGTGAAAGTATAGTAAAGACCATCAGCAAAGAAGCTTGAAAGCCCACCACCATTTAAGTTAATCATCATTTTTTGCAATGTTTGGTGTGAACCAATCAAACTATATTTCATCACTGGAACGTCTTTCATCGCATCTACTGGTTGGTAGTAAATTGGTTGATGAACCCGGTGTGCAATTTGAACGACTTCTGGAATGATAAGTGAATGTGTTGTGTATATCTTGTCTAGACTTTCAACTTGTGAATCCAAGTGATAAAACCGACTTAAAAATTCCAACTTTAAGTAATCTTCATATGGGATTTCTGTTGTCGAAATAACCGTTTCATTAGTAGTCATAATCAGACCACCAGCATAGCAAATAGCATATTGTTCATCGGAATGGTCCAATCCCAGCTGCTCTTCCAAAAACTCAATTCCCGAGTACGGCCGGCCAGTGGTTAGCACCACTTTAATGCCACGTGAACTAGCTTCTTTTACTGTCTTGGCAACACGAATTGTTAATTCTTCATCTGAGTTAATAAGTGTTCCGTCAATATCAATTGCTATTAACTTAATAGCCATCTTTCTTCCTTTTCTACAATCAAGGGCCTGCCAAAATGACAGACCCTGATAATTGTTTACCTTTTACATATCAATATTGATATCCAGGTCGTCATTTACTTCTTCTTCCTGGTTAGCGTTCTTCTTAAGTTTTGGCTTAATAATTGACAACGTAATCGCAGTGATTAGCGCCCCAATTAACAACCCTCCTAAGTACAATAACGGCTTATTAGCAACCGGAATCGTGAAGATACCACCAGACAGCAATGGAACGGTTACGCCCCAGGAAAGCATTAATCCATCGGCTGTCCCGGAGCCTAAAACTACACACGGAACCACCCGCAAGGGATCCTTAAAGGCGAAAGGCAACGTCCCTTCAGTAACCTGACACATCGACATGACAATAGCAGCCCATGCATTTTGCCGATCCGCTTCATCGTACTTATTTCGACCAAATACCAGAACGGAGAGCGCTACACCGAGTGGTGGACACATAGCAGCAACGTTTTTCCCTGCTGCAGGTCCCCAAACACCTGATGTCGCGAATGCAGTAACAATGGCAAAGGAGATCTTATTAACTGGACCACCCATATCGAACCCGGTCATACCCCCAAGCATGAAACCGAGTAAGAACTTCGAAGCGTGGTTCATCCCCATGAAGAACTTCACAGCGGACGCCGTAATAGCTGCCAGAGGCGGGCCCACAATATACTCAATCATTAATACTTCCAGGATCCCACCAACCAATGGAACAATAACCAGTGGAACGATAGACTTAACAGTCTTTGGTAGTGGCAAATGAACCAACCACAGAGTGACAATCCCTGCCAACAAACCGGCAAAAATACCACCAAGGAATGATGCATTGACTTGAACAGACAACCAACCACCCATAATTCCGGGTGCAATTGCAGCCTTACCTGCGATAGAATAACCAATCCCGGCAGCCAAAATGGCAATCATAATCGAAAAACCACCATTACCGGCATTTAACAAGTAGTACCCAATAGTTCCCTTCACAGTGGTATGACCAATGATTCGGCCGATCGCCGTACAGAACCCAGACATAATAATGACTGGAATCATGAAGGAAAGACCACTGAGAAAGTGCTTTTTCAGATTTTTGATCCGAAAAATATCTCGATACATAATTTCACTTCCCTATAATTGCAAATAACCAAATTACAGCTTATTAGCGGCTTGCAGCTTCTTTTCCACCGTCTTCAGTAGACTCTTCGGCTTCTGAATAGCCAAGTCAGTCCCAACGTTAATTACTGGTTTACCGGCAAAACGTTCCTGACCGGCGATGGCAACGTCTGAAGCGATAATTACTGCATCGGCATTCTTGATTTGATCATCGGTCAACGTATTTTCTGTCCCAGCACTACCCTGAGTTTCAACATGTCCTTCCATCCCTAACTCCTTGGCAGCAGAAACAAGCTTTTCTCTCGCCATATAAGTATGTGCAATCCCAACAGTACAAGAAGTTACTCCAACAAATTTCATTTTAAATACCCCCAGCTTCAGCAAGAATCCTCTTAAATTTTTGCGGATCATTTTCATCTAAGAGTTTCTGCTGTATATCCTTATGTGTCAAAGCCGCAGATAAGTGCGACAACATCTTTAAGTGTTCAACATCACGGTTTTCCGTTGGAACCACCATCAAAAAGATAAGGTGAATCGGTTTGTGGTCTAAACTTTCCCACTCAAGCGGGTTCTTCGTTTTCAACACAGCAATCGTCGCATGTTTGGCTGCTGACGACTCCCCGTGCGGAATTGCGATACCATTTTCCATCCCGGTCGGGCCAATTTTTTCCCGAGCAAGAACGTCCTGATAAAACTGTTGCCGATCACTAACATACCCATTTGTTTCCAACATCATACACATTGTCTGTAAAGCTTCTTTTTTAGTAGAAGCCGTTGAATCAAGGATGATGTTTTGATCAATAATGTCAGTTACATTCTCAATATCCATTACCACCACTCACCTACTTTCTTACATAAATTGTCATTGGGTTGGTAAACGAGTACTTATGACCCGTTACCCGTACTAAGTTATTTTTATTACTCATCTTGAGAATCAGGTCATGGTTAACCTTAATATAGGTGAAGTACAATGCAGCAAAAAGTAAGAAGTCAATGATCGCCGCAATAATTTGGTTTTCCACACAGAGAACCACTCCAGCAATAATGAACAGCAGTCGTAAATAACTAACTATTGGGTTCCACTGATAAACCGTCATTCTTTTTTGCTGTTTTTGTTGGTACCAGTATAAAAATTTAGGCATTCTTTGGGCGATAACCGCCGACCTCCTTACGAAGTGAATTGATAACCCGGGCAGTGAACGTATCTTGCCCTTGAGTCCGTTGACGCATAGTCAATGTGATATCAAACATTGGTACCGGAACGTTCAAGTCACAGGCTGACTTAATAGCGTCAATGGCTGCCGAACTAGAGTGAATTGAAGTTTCAACATCTGATAAAGCAATATTCTTGCTAAATGCTTGGTACATCAGCTCCATCAACCAACCGCGAATAACTGCTGACTTATTCCAGTTATAAGCGACATCCTTCAGATTGTAGTCAAATGGACTAGCGTGTAGAAGTTCAAACCCTTCACCAAGTACTTCCATTTCAGAATGGAGAATGGCATTGTGAATAACCTTCAAGTAGTGCCCAGATCCTGACTTGCCGCAGTAAATTAAACCATCTTGAGCAGCAATTGATTCCAGCATGTCGCATATCACAACATAGCCTTCCTTGTCGCCACCGACCATAAAGCTAGCACCATGACGTGCACCGTAAGTACCACCAGAAGTACCAATATCCATAAAGTGAATGCCTAATTCACTAAATTCCTTGGCACGATCAAGTGAGTCGTGATAATCAGAGTTACCACCATCAATAACTACATCGCCCTTGTCGGCAATACCTTCTAATTGTTTAAGAACACTATTGGTAATCTTGCCAGCAGGCAGCATCACCCAAATGGTTTTTTGTGAATTATCCTTTTCTAAATCCTCAAGATTATCAATTAACTGTAATCCTGCTTCCTGAGCCTTTTGCCGTGCAGCATCACTGACGTCATAACCGATAACGGTATGACCATTGTCAGTCATATTTTCCGCAAGATTAAAACCCATTTTGCCTAAACCGATCATATAAACCTTCATCTTTATTCTCTCCTTATTATGCGAATAACTTTTGAATCGCATTAACGACTTCTTCACCTGAAGAGGCGTTAATGATCTCATCTTTGGTAGTTGACGATGAAATAATTAAGTTAAATTCATGGTAAATTTCGTCGAACGGTAATTGTTTGATATCTGCTTCGCTGTATGCAAACAGGAAGACTAAGTTAACCGCCGATTTACCCCAGCGAATTGACCTGGGTGACGAATAAATAGAAATTGACGAGTGCTTAATATACTTTGGTTGCGGGTGTGGTATAGCAATGGATAAGCCACTCAAGGCAGTTGACGATATTTTTTCACGCTTCTTAATAGATTGAACTACTCCAGGAACTGCTTTTTGCAAGTGGACCAAGTTCTTACCAAGAAGCTCAATAACACCATCCATTGTTTCGTTAATACCAGCAAAACTTGTTTGTGGAGATATCAGTTGAAGGAACATTTTTCGTGACTTTTTCTGCTGGAAAGAGTTCACTTCCTTTTTTAGTAAACTAAGGTCGTTCTTACTGCTAATAGGACTCATTTGAATCACGTTTTTTCCGGGATACTTTATTGGAATCGTTGAAACAATGATGTCTTCATCAACAGCTGATTTGAACAATTCATTAACTGAAATCACCCTGCTGATCTTAATTCGTTGGCCAAACATACTTCTAATCCGTTGTGTCAAAATACTTGCCGTGCCCACACCAGTACTACAAACAACGACAATACGAGGACGTTTATTCTCACTATTATTTTGGCTCCGCTCAATGTAGGCTTGAAAATGCAATGCTACGTATGCGAGCTCATGATCATTAAAGGTCACATGGTAATGCTGAAATAGCTGTTCTCCCAGCTCAGCTGCTCTACTAAATGCCACCGGATATAGTTTTTTTATTTGTTCCGTATATGGGTTATATATACCCAAATGCATCTTCGAGCGATGAATTGCTGGGCCTAAGTGCAGAGCTAATTCTTCCAATAGTTTGTCGTCGTACTCAATTAGGTTTAATTTCAGAAAATCAAACAATTCACTCGTTTCACTTTTGGAATTCTTGGAAAACGTATCTTTAGAAATCATTCCTTTTTGTGCCGCCAGGATATGAATGTTTAGATAGTTTTTCTCAGATGCTGGTATATCTATCTGAAACTTATCTTGTAATAGCCGACAAAGAATTTTTGTTGATTCCTGGATACGATGTTTTTGGGTAGTAGTAACAAGAATCTTATTTTGACGAATGCGATCAACCATAATTGCAATATGAATCAAGATCGATTGATACTGAAATTCCGTAAATGAAATTTTCGTTTTCTGGTGAAAGTCTTTAAGCACGCTCTGAATATCTTCAATAGTTTGTTTGTTAACAATTTGCCGCAACTCGGGGGGAATCGAAATAACTCGCGATTTACCTTTGATTTCCTCTTTCCAATACTTGGAAATAATCTTGCTGGCAAAATTGCGCTTGTCTGCCTCCTTACCACTAATTTGGATGCCACGTCGATCGCCAACAAAAGCAAGTCGAGTGTCCAGTAACTCTTCTTTAATGGTGATGATGTCCCGGTCCAAAGTACTCCGACTAATAAAGAATTTTTCGGCTAGGTACTGTAAAGTTACCGGTTTGTCATTCATCAATAGTTCAAGAAGCAGCATATTCTCTCTGCTAACCTGATTTGGCATAATGGCGTTATCACCATCTATTTTTGCGAAAAGTGCATCCAAATCTCCTTCAAAGTAAATACCAACATTACGTTTTCTAACTAACCTAATCTTCTTATCTTCTAATAATCTCTCAATCTCATCTAGATACCGAACGGTGGCTCGACGAGATATATTCAAGAACTTCATTAATTCTGGATAATGAACCGTTTTGTGTGTTGCGATGTAGATAACCATTTGTTTGATTATTTTGTCATCACCGACGTCGCTCCTTGACATTGGTATCACTCCCCTAATACATTTTCAGTATATTATGTAAGCGCTTGCTTTCATACTTCATAAAGGTGACTATTCATTAGTTTCGTCACTTTTGTAAATTGGTATACCCAAAGTGCAATTGTCTTCCACTCATGGCTTCTTCTTTTTTACTGATATTTTGGTAATGTTTAGTTATTCATATAAATGAAAAAAGACTGGAAAACCCAGTCTCTGATATCGTGAATATGTTATTTAGTTTTCCCGCTTAGCGTGGTCCTTGCTGTGGGCGTTGTTCTGCCCGTAGTAAGCGTTCTTCCCGTGCTTGCGGTAGTAGTGCTTATCAAGCAGGTACTGTGGCAGGTGAATGTTAGAGCGGTTAAGCATCATGGAGTGGTAGTCTTCTTCAGCGACGACTTCCAGCACCTTCGCGTTGTACACCGCCTTGGCTGGCGTCGGACCCCAGGTGAATGGGCCGTGTTGCATCACTAATGCTGCCGGAGTGGCTTCGTAGTCCAGATGGCGTTCCTTAAACGACCGAATGATGACCTTCCCGGTGTTGCCTTCGTAGTCTTCCTCGATTTCTTCCTTGGTCAACGCGTCGGCGGCTGGTACGTCGGTGTAGAAGGTGTCGGCATGCGTCGTGTTCAAAGCCGGGATGTCCATCCGGGCAGCGGCAAAGGACACCGCCCACGGTGAGTGGGTGTGGACGATCCCGCCGATCTTGGGGAAGTGGTTGTACAAGTAAGTGTGGGTTGGCGTGTCAGATGACGGGTTGAGGTCGCCTTCCACCACTTCCCCCTGCAGGTTAACGACCACCATGTCGTCAGGCGTCAGTTCGTCGTACGGGACCCCGGACGGCTTGATTACGTAAAGCCCTTTTTCGCGATCAATCCCGGAGACATTCCCCCAGGTAAAGGTTACCAGGCCGAGTTTTGGCAACTGCATATTGGCATCGTATACTTCTTTTTTCAGTTCTTCTAACATCGTTCTCTTCTCCTTACTTTTCGATTGGTTCCTGGTGAATGCCGACGCGGGCAAAGATATCGTCAAAATAGGCTTTGGCCGCCTTTACTTCGCGAGTTGGATCCGCGTCTCCGTTGGCGCCAGCCCACATTTCAATCGTGTAACTACCGTTGTAGTTCAGCCGGACTAACTCCTTGAGCAGGCCGTCAAAGTCAACACAGCCCTCACCGAACGGAACGTTCTTGAACTGCCCCTTAAAGGTTGGCGTGACAGCCTTGGTATCCTTCAAGTGAATGGCGGCGATGTTACCAGTGAACTTTTCCAGCTGGGCTGGCACATCGTTATCCGGCCAGGCCGACAGGTTCCCCAGGTCTGGGTAAGCCTGAAGCCATGGGCTATGAATCTGGGTCTTGTAGTGGGCAATCTTAGTCATCGAGTTAATGAAGGGGTCGTCCATCGTTTCGATTGACAACATAACCATCTTTTCGGCAGCCATGTGGACACACTTGGCCAGGTTTTCCACGTATAGTTCCCGGGACAGGTCCGACTTCGTCTCATAAAAGACGTCGTAGCCAGCCATTTGGATATTATGGATTCCAAGGTCCACGGCCAAGTCAATCGCTTTTTGCATCATTTCCAGCGACTTTTGACGGATCTGCGGATCCTTAGAACCCAACGGGTAGCGGCGGTGACCCGAGAGCATCATTGTGTTAATCCGGCTGTGAGTCGCCCACATGGCCTGGCGGAAACTCTCCCGTTCTTCTGCCGTCCAGTCCAGCCGCGCCAAGCGTTCATCACTTTCATCGATCGAAAATTCCAGGAAGTTAAACCCGAGGTCGTGGACCAGCTGGAACTTTTCTTGCCACGACAGGTCCTGCGGCAGGGCCTTTTCGTAAATTCCCAATGCGTTTGTTGTCATAAATACGTCCTTTCCTGTGCATGAAAAAAGCAATGGTCAGCGAGGGCTAAACACCTCGTCAACCATTGCTGTAAGAGAGATTGTCGAATTGGATCTAATTAGCCCCAAATCCGGTTGATTTCGTCCTTGAATGACTGAGCGGCCTGGCGTGGGTCATCGGCACCGTGGATAGCACGGCCGGCGATGAAGCAGTATACCGGGACGNAGTAGTTACGCTGATTAATAGTTTGAAATCCTTCACTGGCTCCAGATTGACCATCAGCAAAGTAATACCAATTATTGTTGTATGACAACCAACCGGTATGAGAATCTTGCGTTGATGGATCCAAATACTACCATTTATTGTCAACCTTTTGCCAACCACTTTGTGCTTGGCCATCTTGATAATATTTAGTGCTACCATTTGTAGTTACTAAGCCGTCATTCGTTTGAACATTAGATGATGTCGATTGCTGTTTGTCCGAAACAGTTGTGTCAGATTGATCATTATCCTGCCCATTATTCAGTGTGACCATCTGGCTGTCCGTTGATTGTTTTTGATAAAGCTGACTAACATCGTTCTGGCTGTTATTCGTCAGACCATTAGAATCAGCTCTAACGGTTGTCGTATAACCAAGGGAAGCCATCATCAGTACTCCCGTACATATCGACAACCATTTAAACCGTTGACTTTTCATTTTGTCCCCTCCTTCAACAGTTAACTCAAATTATACCACTATTAACCATTAATTAAGCGACACCGTTACAACAGCAAAAAATCAGCCCAAGCCGTCTAGCTGCTTGAACTGATCAAATTTAGTTGCCAGCACCGATTGATAAAGAACCTCATTAGCTTTACGAAAAAAGACTCGTGCCAGATGTCGAAAAAAATCAAACATAATATCTATGAACACTCATGCCATTTTGCAAAACGATATACAACAAAGCAATGACAGTAATGACAGAAATCGTAAACATTACATAGTTAATTAAATGTGTATCAGATGAAATGCGCAATACATTATGGTGTTGATTGAAATGTAGTAAGAAATGACCATGACGAACACCATAGTTAACCCGCTCGCCATTCAAAATAAGTTTGTACTGCTGGTTTTTGAAATACGACATTGGCAAAAGATATTCACCTTTATGCCTGATATGAATATTGTAAGTAGCACTATTGTATGTACTTGTTTGCCAACTTACCTTTTGCGGCTTTTTTCCCTTTGAAGGATAATCATTCGTATAATCTTGACACCATGATGCGCCATGATTATAATTCCAGTTATATTTTGCATTAGTCAGCTCATAAACGCTTTCAGCATGGTTAAGAATCACCGGATTGTTCTTATAATTCAATATAGATGACCAACCTATACTAATCGACAAAATGATTAGAATACTGGTTAACCACTTATTCGTTCCAACATGCTGACAATACATTACTATAGATACTGAAATACATAAAACCACTAAAACATAGATCCGTCCAGTAAATTGAAATTTTTGAACAATTAATATATCAAAAATATGTGGATAAGGAATAAACCCAAAAGAAAATAGCAATCCAACTAATGCAATCCAACTAAGCCATCCCCATGCGTATAACCTTTTGGCATTCATACTCATAATTAAAAGCAACCCCAGCAAGCAAAAAGCTACTATTCCAATATGCCATGTACTATAAAGTACTCGCATATGATTATTAATCATTTCCTGGAAAGCAGTCCAGGGTGAGACATAGTTCAACTGTGAAGCGGGTATAAACAGATAACGATTAAATAGTTGGATCTTTAAAAATTGAAACAAGAAATAAATTGATCCTAGTATGGATAAGAGTGCAGAACAAAGAAAAACAATAACTTCCTTCCAACACATTTTTCCCAAAATTAGACGCACCACTTCAGCAAAAGCCAAGCACCCAACCACTAATACAAACGATAGTATGTGACTGTTAAGTACGCCAATTATTCCTAACGGCAAAACATATAAACCTTTTTGGCGAGAATGCACATCCCAAATCATTAAACAACCTAAAACTACTAGCGGGATAAAAGCGTAAGCTAGCGATTCCCCCATCGCATTTCTAACATATAGGTCTTCAATATGGTATCCGTTAAAAACATATATAGTTACTCCCAAATATTGATAAACTTTTTTATTAGTCAAGTGCCTGCTTAACAAATAAAAATTAAATGCAGTGAGAAAGTTCAAAATAACAAAACCCGTTACCATGGCGAGCATTTTATTTTTTAAGAAAAGCATTGGCATAACAAAGATTGTGCTTGTCATCCAAGGATACATAGCACTCATAGCACCTAAATTGTGGTCCAATCCAATATAACTAATTGGAGTTGGCAACTTAAAATGCACAAATGATTGATAAATCTGTTCAATACGGCCTAAAAAAACGTTACCATCATATGTCAAAAAAAGGTTATGCCCAATAAAGGCTGGATATGTAGCCACACAAGCAATCATCAATAATAGTAATAAATTAAAAAAAACACGACTAAATTTTCTTTTTATCATAATTATTCCTCAGTTAAATATATCGATTTTACTTAATACTATTAGTAACGTTATTACTAATACAATTTCAAAAACATACAATTAAATATATCAATGATTATTGTTGCTGTCGATAGCAATAAAATCAGCAGGTGCATTATAATTCAGAACAATAGTCTTCATACAAATAAACAAATTAATACTATTAAATTATAATTTTTGAAAGATTAAGAAGATATTTTTTAACGTTAATGCTTTTTACAGTTACTGAAACAACAATCAGTCCAAGCAAGACTAGCTGCTTGAACTGATCAGATTTAGCTATCCGTAACGATTGGCGAAAAACATCTTAATATTATTCAATGTATGAATTTAATCATTAGCCCATAATCTGCCGAGTAACACGTGCAAGCCGTTCAACGATTTGAACACCATCCCACATAGCAACATTATCATCTACGTAAACAGCAATAGTATAAGGGCTGTCACCTGGAATATAACCAATACTTCCAATATTCCAATAATAACCAGTTGTATTCCAACCGTTTTTAACATAGAACTGTGAACTTCCAGCCGAAATACCCCAATTCTGTGCCGAAGAAACACTTCCCATTAACGATTTGATGTAATTACGAGATTCATCATTCAGATAGTTAGTTTGGGGAGCTAAATAAATCTCACGTAAAAGTTTTAACTGGTCACTTGGAGTCGTTGTCGAATATCCCCAATAACGGTATCCGGTATAAGTATTGCTCATTCCTAGTGCTTGATACAACTTATTCATATTATACATACCGCCAAGATAACGATTCAGAATAGTCGTCGTGGCATCATTATCGCTGTACCGAATCATCCTTGTTGCTAATGATTGCTGATCAGCATTGAGATGGCCACCAGTGTTGTGAAGTAGTTCAGCCAAGACGCCAACCTTGATGGTACTTGCCATAATCCAACGTTTGTTCCAATTGTTGGTTGTCGCGTATTCGTTACCATTAAGTTGTTGAATAGCAATACCAATATTTTTATTATATTGGCCAATAATTACGTTCCAGTTATATGTTAAAGTTTGCTGATAATCTAACCAACAGTTAGTAGTGTCAAAATAATACCACACACCATTAATAAACTGCCAACCTTTATCAGCCCAGGCATTTGTTGGATCAAAATAATACCAGTTACCATTAATTTTTTGCCAGCCGGTCTTGGCTCCATATTCCGTTAGATAGTACCAGTTATTAGCAGGATGACTTTGGTACCAACCAGTAAGCAAGCTAAAGTCATCACCAAAGAAATACCATGATCCACCGATTTGGTACCAACCCTGATGAATAAAGCCGTCTTGCTGGACGTAATACCATTTATCATTATCCTTCATCCATGTATTGGGATTCATTATTACAAATCGTCGTGTAGCAGCGTCATACTTAACGGCTTGATCACCAAATGGATACCAACCGGATGACATACCAACGGTATTTAAAAAACCAGTGGCAGGATCAAACTGATAAGTATGTTGACCTGTTTGTAAAGTGGTTTGTCGAATCCCGGTTTCAGGAGAAAAGTACATCAATTGACCATTATTATTCACTAAAATACCAGTATACATTTCCCCATCATAAGGTTTGAAATAGTAATTATGTCCACTAATAACAGTATGACCTTCTGCCATCCGATTCGATACTGGATCAAAATAATACTTTTTATTATTTATGGTCTGCCAACCACGAACAGCGACACCTGTTTCTGGCTGGAAGTAATACCAGTAACCATCAATACACAACCAGCCTGTCTTCATCTTCCCATATGTGCCATCATGATTGGGATTTAAATAGTATCGCTGCCCGTTAATTTCCTGCAATCCACTTTGTAGAACATAAGTCTGCGGGTCAAAGTAAAACCACTGGTTACTTTGCAATTGCCAACCTGATTGCAATGCACCAGATGGATTAGCTAAATACTAGTCGCCATTGTCATTAATCCAACCGGTTTGCATTTAACCAGACCCATTCATGAAATAGCTTTGACCATCGACGTGAGTTATACCGTTCTGCATTTGCTGAGTTTGTGGATCTAAATAATACCAGACACCGTTAATCTGCTGCCAACCCGACTGGGCACCGCCCCAGTTAGCAAAATAGTACCAATGACCATCAATGTTGCCCCAACCGGTCTGAGCATTACCGTTAGGGTTCAAGTAGTAACGATAACCCTTGTAAGTTAACCAACCAGTTTGCATCTGCTTAGTATCTGGCGATAAGTAATACCAAGATCCATTGGCTGATTGCCATCCAGATTGAGCACCACCCCAGTTAGCAAAGTAATACCACTGATTGTTAATATTTTTCCAGCCAGTTTGCATTGCTCCTTGATTTGGGCTCGTTTCTTGCAAGTAATAAAGTTGTTTGTCAATGGTTTGCAAACCAGTCTTCATTTGACCATTAATTGGATCTAAGTAATACCAAGAATTGCCAAGGTAATTCCATCCTGTGTTGGCCCAAGCATTCTGTTCATCAAACCAATATGAATGATCACCAATGGTTTGTTGCCCCGTGCTTGCACCAGATTCAGCATTATTAAAGTAATACCAACGATTATTATTATTCAACCAACCGGTCGCTGAATATTGGGTTGTAGGATTAAAATAATACCATTTGTTATCTAATGAATGCCATCCTGTCACCGCTGTGCCATTTTGATAATATTTAGTGCCTTGGTCAGTGGAAACGAAACCATTTTCCGTATTGTTTGCTTGCTTATTGTCTTGAATAGCAGGATTAACATTATCCGTAGGCATCATGGTAGTAATTTGTTGATTGTTAGAAGTATCTTGTTGCGCTCCTTGTACATCCGCATGCACAGTAGTTGAAAAAGCTAAACTGATTAATAATGCTCCTGTACAATAATAAAGCCATTTTCGTTTAGAATGTTTCATGTTTGTTCCTCCATTACGATTGGTAATGTTAATTCTATAAAAAAATATCAACTGAATAGTCATAAATAACTAGACATTTCTAGCTATCGCCAACTTATAGAAAATCACTTGCCAATCACAGCTTAGACATCAAACGTACGTCTGGATACTTTTGCTTAAACCAGTTTTCAGCAAATTGATTTTCAAATAAGAAAACTGGACTACCGTCACGGTCTTTTACCAACATATTCCTAGACGAGGCCATATTCGGATCTAAATCATCAGGATTAACCCACCGAGCTGTCTTATGGCCCAAATTTTCCATAATCACCTCAGAGTGGTATTCATTCTGCATTCGAAATTTGAAAACTTCAAATTGTAGTTGTCCAACTGCACCGAGGATGTAGTCGTTTGAATTGTATCCCTGGAATAACTGAATTGCACCTTCTTGTACTAGCTGATTAATTCCTTTATGGAAGGATTTTTGCTTCATAACATTCTTCGCATTGACCCTGACAAATAATTCGGGAGTGAATTGTGGCAATTTTTCGAACTTTATATCTTTTTTGCCCGTATAAATAGAATCGCCAATTTGGAAATTACCAGTATCGTACAAACCAATAATATCGCCAGCCACCGCATTTTCAACATTTTCCCGGGTATCAGCCATAAATTCAGTAACATTAGAAAGTCGAATACTTTGTTTAGTACGTTCTAAAGTAACATCCATACCTTTATTAAATTCACCAGAACAAATTCGCACAAAAGCAATTCGATCACGGTGACGAGGATTCATATTTGCCTGAATCTTAAAAACAAATCCAGAGAAATCAGAATAAAGCGGTTTAATATCACTGCCATCCTCCGTCTTATGGTCCTGAGGTGCAGGGGCAAATTGTAAATAAGTCTCTAAAAAGGTTTGTACTCCAAAATTAGTTAAAGCCGATCCAAAGAAAACAGGTGTCTGATCACCCACAGCAATTTTTTGTTTATCAAATGGATTTCCTGCCGCTTCAACCAGCTCTATTTCTTCGAGGGCATCATCCCATTCGCCGTTACCAGCCAACGGATTATCCCCCTTAACTTGACCATCATTGTCAAGAGGTATGTAAGGATTCTCAGGATCAGTGGGATGCGTTAAAGCAACACGTTTGTTATAACGATCATAAATCCCCATAAACTGTCGGCCTGAACCAATTGGCCAATTTATCGGATAAGTTTCAATTCCCAAAACTTCTTCTACCTCATTACAGAGATCCAACGGATCGCGGCCATCACGGTCAAGTTTGTTCATAAAAGTAAAAATTGGAATTCCCCGCATTTTACAAATTTGAAAAAGTTTTTTTGTTTGTGGTTCAATCCCCTTGGCAGCATCAATAACCATTACAGCAGAGTCCACTGCCATCAGTGTCCGGTAGGTATCTTCAGAAAAATCCTCGTGACCTGGTGTGTCTAGAATGTTGATCCTCTTCCCTTGAAAATCAAATTGCATCACAGAACTTGTCACGGAAATACCCCGCTTTTTTTCAATTTCCATCCAATCAGACTTAGCAAAATTTCCAGTCTTTCGAGCTTTGACAGTTCCTGCCTCATGTACTACTCCACCAAATAGCAATAACTGTTCAGTAATTGTCGTCTTTCCGGCATCAGGGTGTGAAATGATCGCAAAGGTACGTCGCCGATTGACAGCGTTGGCTAATTGCTTTTTATCCACTTTAATTCTCCTTATTCAAATCGTTAAGTATAATCCTATTAATTTTAACCTGTGTTGTTGACAATGTAAATTCACATTGAATTGTTGACTAAATTCTCACTGTGAATCATAATATATAAAACTGCTAAGGCAGTTTTTTTATTCAAACGCAGTTCAAAAATAATGACCAGGAGCATTTTATGAACACTAATCATTTGCTTGTTCTCCAAGAAATTATTCAACATCCCCAAGCTACCCAACGCCAATTAGCATCCTTAAGCGGTTTTTCACTCGGAAAAATTAATCAAACTGTGAATGATCTAATCAATAATGGTTACCTTGGTAATAACAGCAACATTACTTCTAAGGCATCAAAATTAATTTACAGCAAAAGCCCGGAGCGCGCCATCATTTTGGCTGCTGGATACGGGATGCGTATGGTACCTATTAATATGGAACAACCCAAAGCTCTTCTCAAAGTACATGGTGAAACTTTAATTGAACGTCAAATTAAACAACTTCATGACGTAGGGATTCATAACATCACTATTGTAGTTGGCTTCTTAAAGGAGCGGTTTGAATTCCTCGTCGATCAATATCATGTCCATTTAATTGTTAACGCTAAATACGCTACCCATAACAACCTATCTTCATTAGCACTAACAACAAATTTACTTAAAAATGCCTATATCATTCCAAGTGACATTCACTTCAAAAACAATCCCTTTTCAAGAAACGAGCTTTATTCTTGGTACATGTTTTCAGAAAAGCACCAACCAGAACAGGAATTTAACGTTACCAAACACCTCAAAATCACAAAAGCATCTTCAGATCATCAGGGAATGGTTCCTGTGGGTCTAGCTTATCTAACTGACCCAGAAGCAAGTCAGATAAGCCAAAATTTAATTGCCTTGTCACAGCAACCTGAAAATAACAACTCTTTTTGGGAAAAAGCACTAGTTAAGAAACGCGATTTTATCATTCCGGCTAAACTTATCCATAATAATGATTTTACCGAAGTGAACACCCTTGAAGACCTTCGCGATCTAGATTCAAATACCAATCACCTCAATAATCTTGCATTCCGTATTATTGAGCATACTCTAGACGTTAATTCATCTGACATTCACAATATCAAAGTGCTGAAAAAAGGGATGACTAACCGTTCATTCATGTTTGAAGCAGCTGGCGGTAAATATATCATGCGAATTCCCGGGCCAGGAACATCTGTTTTAATCGATCGTTCGGAAGAGGCTAATGTTTATAACGTTATCAAAGGATTAAATTTTGTTGAACCAGTACTATACATCAATCCACAAAATGGTTATAAGTTAACTAAATTCCTGGAAAACTCAAGAACGTGCGATTCAACCAACTCACAAGATGTGCAACGCTGCATGAATTTACTACGTCATTTTCACGAAAAAAATATACAAGTAAACCATACCTTTAATCTATATGAAGAAATCGAAAAGTACGAACAATTACGTGATGGTCAACCATCTGCATATCGTGACTATGAAGTAACAAAACAAAACGTATTCAGTCTAAAAAGCTTCATTGAGAATCATCGTCATGACTGGACATTATGTCATATTGATGCCAATTCTGATAATTTTCTGTTTGTAAAAAAAGGCCAGCGTGAAGTTCTAAAATTGATTGACTGGGAATACGCTGGAATGCAGGATCCACATCTCGACATCGCAATGTTTGCCATCTATGCTGGCTATAATCGGCAGCAAATTGATCAATTAATTGAGCAATACTTTCATGGGCCGTGTGATCGGCAAACTCATGTTAAAATTTATTGCTACGTTGCCACAGCAGCTCTTCTTTGGAGCAACTGGTGTGAGTATAAGCAAACTCTTGGGATCGATTTTGGAGAATACTCACTTAATCAATATCGCTACGCCAAAGAGTTTAGTCGTCTGTCCCACGCACTAACTAAAAAGGAAGAATTATAATGACTTACCAAGTTAAACGCGCTATTATCATGGCTGCGGGTTTTGGTACCCGGATGCGTCCACTAACTTACAAAACACCAAAGCCCCTCATTCCAGTTCACGGACAACCAATGATCGAATCGGTAATTGACTCACTTCACCGTAACCAAATTCAAGAAATTCATGTTGTTGTAGGCTATATGAAAGACAAGTTCATGTACTTAACCTCAAAATACCCTAATTTAGACCTTATTGAGAATCCCGACTATCAACGATATAATAACATTTCATCTTTATACCACGCTCGCCAGTTTTTAGACAACGTCATCATTCTTGATGGTGACCAGGTGATTAACGATGACTCTATTCTTCGTCCCGAGTTTGAACGCTCTGGTTATAACTGTGTTTGGACCCCAGGGTATTCGAACGAGTGGATGTTGACATTGAATGAGGAACACATTGTCACTAATTGCCGTCGCAATGGTGGATACCTAGGGTGGCGTTTGTACAGCGTATCACGATGGAATCATCGCGACGGGCAACAATTACGCTCAGATCTAGAAAAAGAATACGAAATAAACCATCACTATGACATTTATTGGGATGACGTCGCAATGTTCTCCTATCCCGCACACTACTCTTTAGGAATCATGCCAATGAAGACGAACGCCATTCAAGAAATCGATAGTATTACTCAATTAGCTCAAATCGATGCACATTACCGCCCGCTTCTTTTAAAGAAGGTCCAAGAATGAAAAAAAGAGAACTACAACAAGAACTTGATTGGCCAATGATGGTTATACCTATTTCCATTATCACCATTATTTCAATTGTTTTTTTCTCTTGGCCGAAAGATTCACGACAAGTACTCAGCCTTTGCCGCACCTGGATTAACCATCACCTTACTAGCTATTTTCTCTGGATTGCTATCCTCTGTTTTGTTGCACCACTAATAATTGCTTGTAGTAAATGGGGGAAAATTAGACTAGGGAATAATTCGCGACCACAGTATTCTAACCTGAAATGGGGAACAATGATTTTCACATCGACTATGTCAGCCGACGTTATTTTTTATTCACTATGTGAATGGACCATGTATGCCAACGACCCACTAATCCAATCAACACCGGGTGGCTACCGAAAATGGGCATTATCATATTCATTATTTCATTGGGGACCGCTAGCATGGGGATTTTATATCACCTTAGCTATTGCCTTTGGCTATATGTTATACGTGCGCCAAGAAGACCAACAAAAATTTTCAACCGCTTGTCGGCCTTTATTAGGCTCCCATACTAATACACTTGTAGGCAAAACAATTAACCTATTGGCAATTATTGCTTTAATTGCTGGAACAGCGACGACTTTCTCAATGTCTATGCCATTACTGTCAGCGGCGGTTAGCCATATTTTCGGCTTAAGTGACGGTAAATGGCTATCAATCGTAATGCTATTACTAGTTATGTTTACTTATACTACTACTATTATTTTTGGTATGAACGGTATTAGTAAGCTCGCTACTACCTGCTCTTACTTTTTCATTGGATTAATCTTGTACTTCTTCATTTTTGGTGGACAACAAGGTTTTATTTTAAACCATGGTGCTAAATCATTCATGACAATGCTGACACATTTTAGTCAAATGTCTACTGTCACTCATCCAGCAATTCGTAATAAGTTTGTACAGCACTGGACTGTTTACTACTGGTGCTATTGGATGGTGTGGTGTACAGCAACCCCCTTCTTTATTGGAAAAATTAGTAAGGGACGCACCATTAGGAATGTTGTATTTGGAGGTTTTAGTTGGGGCTTAGCTGGTACTTACCTTGCCTTTATAGTTTTAAGTGGCTATGGTCTTGCACAACAAAGTCAAGGCCACATCCACATATTACACCAAGTATCAGTTAATTCCTCATACGCTCAATCTATTATTAAAATATTCGAAACCTTGCCATTTCCAAATATTGCCCTCCTACTTTTGGTGGTTGCAATGGTGGGATTGTATTCTACTGTTTTTGATAGTATTACAATGGTAGTTTCCTCTTACTCCTATAAGTTTCTTAACGTTAATACGGAACCAGATCGCAAAATCCGTGCCTTCTGGGCGTTTACTTTCGTCATCTTACCACTAGCGCTAATTGCCACTGGTAATTCGGTTTATAATATCCAATCAGTAGCGATTATTGGTGCTCTTCCTATTAGCATCATCATCATACTGATCCTTGCAAGTTTTCTCATATCAGTTCGTTATCCACATAATTGATAATCAATTTATACTTTAAAGACCCACTGGGAAGGGAGTGTAAAATATTTTGTGTAAATTGATACCTTGAGGGTATTGAAAAAGGGAAAGCCTTCCCCGTATGATTGAAATCGCTAAAAACCAATCAGAATACGGAGACTTTCCCCATGAACCAGTTTAACAAAGATATTATCGCAGCGCTATCTTCCGACAAAGATATTACCCTGAATGAAGTCTTACGTCGTCAAATCGAAGTGGCCGCTAATCAGTTCCTTCAAAATGAACTGACTGCGGTGCTAGGCTACGAACCACATACTCGGATTGACCGATCAAAAGACGACGTGAACTACCGGAACGGGACGTACACCCGCACGATCGACACTGAGTACGGTGAAATCAATCTGACGATCCCACGGGACCGGTTAAACAAGTTTCAAAACGCCCTCTTCCCTCCTTACGTGCGTCGGACTGATGGACTGGAGGAAATGGTCATCAAGATGTACTCCAAGGGCGTCACAACTCGTGAAATCGCTGATATGGTTGAGAGAATGTACGGCCACTACTACTCACCAACCACGGTTTCAAACATCACTAAGCGGACGGAACACCTGGTTGAAGAGTTCCACGAGCGCAAATTCAAGTACTCACAGTACGTCTGTGTGTTCCTCGATGCTACTTACATTCCGTTACGCCGTGGTACCGTTGAACGAGAAGCCGTTAACGTAGCGATCGGAATTCGAAGTGACGGCGGTAAGGAAGTTCTTGACTACAGTATCGCACCGACCGAGAACGGAGCCGCTTGGTCTGAACTACTCCAGGGATTACGCGCACGGGGGATTAAAGATATTCAGTTGTTCATCGCCGACGGTTTAGTTGGACTTCAATCTGCGATTGAGGCTAACTACCCACAGGCGAAGTTTCAACGGTGCTGGGTCCACGCAGAGCGCAACCTTTTAGGGTACGTTCGCAAAAACGATCGCAGGGAGATTATCACCGACTTTAAGGCTATTCGGCAAGCAGAGAACCTACAAGCCGCCAAAGAACGATTGGCGGCTTTCAGTGCTAAGTGGGAGTCCAGTTATAAGCGTCGAATCAAGAATCTAGTCCAAATGGAGGAGCTATTCACGTTCTTCAGTTTTCCAACTGCGATCCGTCAGACCATCTACTCGACGAACCTAATTGAGTCGTTCAATAAGAGCCTGAAGAAGATGGTCCGACGTAAAGAGCAGTTCCCAAACGAAGGGGCCCTCGATCGCTTTATCATGACGCAAGTGATGGAGTACAACGATAAATTTGAGAATCTAGCACATCGGGGATTCAAGGAGTGTCACGACACGCTTGATTCGATGTTTTAGAAGTGCCAATTCACGCGGGCGAAGTTTCCTTTTTTACACAACATTCTTGACACTCTCAGTAAATAACTAAAGCAACCAAGCATTGGCCGTATCGAAGTTATACCAAGCGCCATTAATATAGTGTCGCCCCGTCACGGCTCGGCCATCTTGAGTAAAGTAATACCAATGGCCGTTAATCCACTGCCAGTTGCGAAGCGCCCACGCATTTGTTGGGTCAAAATAGTACCAAGCATCATTAATAAACTGCCAACCAGTGCTAGCCCAAGCGTTTTTCTCATCAAAGTAATACCAACTACCATTAATCTTTTGCCAACCTCCGTACGACCATGCACCTGACGGATCAAAGTAGTACCAAGCGTTGTTAATAAGCTGCCACCCTGTATTAGCCCAGGCATTTTTCTCGTCAAAGTAATACCAGGCCCCGTTAATATGTTGTAGCCCTGTGGCTGCTTGACCATTACTTTGGAAATAGTACCAACGACCATTGATCTTTTCCCAACCTTGATATGACCATGTACCCGTCGGGTCAAAGTAGTACCAAGCGTTGTTAATAAGCTGCCAACCTGTATTGGCCCAGGCATTTTTCTTGTCAAAGTAATACCAGGCCCCGTTAATATGTTGTAGCCCTGTGGCTGCTTGACCATTGCTTTGGAAATAGTACCAATTTCCGGCGTCAGACTTAAACCATCCTTTCTTGGCTTGTGCATTATTTTTATCGAAATAATACCAATATCCATTAATCCTATGCCAACCAGTTGCATACTTACCAGTAGGATTAATAAAGTAAACTTGACCGTTAAGATCAACCGTGCCATTAGTGATGTCATTAGTAGCCATTACAGTGAGAACACCATTAGAGTCAGCATGAAGAATTTTACCATCAATGTTAATTTGCCTATTAATAATCATACGTCCCTGGCGATCATAATAGTGCATTTCTTGATTAACAGCATCAATTTGCAAGCCAGTCAACATCGCACCTGTAGAATCAAAATCATACCAAGAGCCATTGATGTATTGAAGTCCAGTTAACATCTTCCCATTATTGTTGGCCTCGTTATAGTAGTACCATTTGCCATTTTCCTGGTGCCAACCAGTTAACATGGAACCATCATCATTAAAGTAATACCAAGAGCCATCAATATAATCATCCTGACCATGGATCATTTTGCCATTATCATTAGTCGAAGCAGGATTATAATAATACCATTTATTATTTTCTAAGTGCCATCCAGTCACCATCGCCCATGAATCTGGGTCAAAATAATAGTAATTACCATTAATATACTGCTTTCCACTTACACTGGCACCATCACTACCGTAGTAGAACCACCTCATCCCATTATTCGCATTGGAATAAAGTCGTTGCCATCCAGTTTGAATAACACCATTTTTCTTAATATACCAGTGGCCATTTTGCATATATTGTTCAACTTGATCACTTTGAAAAATGTTGTCATAATCAATTGACAAGTCTAAATCACCATTATAGCCATATAGTTTGCCGTGAGAATTAAACTGCCATGCACCATAGTCACTTCGAATATTTTGATTAACGCGTGATGGATAATATAAATATTGAGCAATCCAGGTCTTTTTCTTACCTACTGTGGCACTTACTCCATATTGACTATCATATGACAAAGAACAATAAACAATATGGTTATTAAACCCTCTGCTGGAAAGTGCATCCCAAAAAGATTTCAAATCATTGGCGACATTCCCATATTGTACGTATCTCGATTCCATATCAGCAATCACCGGAGTAGATTTACTGAGCCCAAGGCGATCAAGCTCATCAGCAAAATAAATTCCTTCAGCCCATGCCTGCGCTGAATTTGCAAACTCATTAAAGTGGTATGCAGCTACTCCAAGTCCTGCCGCTTGAGCGTTTCTTACCTGTGATTGTGCATATGGGTTAATATATGAACCGCCTTCCGTAGCTTTAACAATAACCGTCTTAACACCATCGTTTTTCATTGTTTGATAGTTGGCCGGTGTTAAAGATGCTTGATAAGACGAAACATCAATAGCATCTACACGAGGATATTGTGAATCACCTACACTAATATAAGGGGTACCGTCTGGTGCCGTTTGAGTAGCAGCCAAAGACACCCGGTACAAATTTGAATTGGTGGCAGCCTTTTGGAAAGCTTGGCCAGAAGATACCACATTTTGATTAGTAGAAACCTGCGATGTTGTACTGCTACCTGTACTATGGATTTTAAGAGACGCCTGATCCTCACTGTTGTTGTAATTAACTACATTCGCAATACTGTTATCTATGCCTGCCGCCTGAGTATCTGCCTGAACTGTATGCACATGAAGTGCCAATGATCCACTTAATGAAGCAAGAACTAAAGAACTCCACAGATAATACTTAAAATTTCCGAAATGTTTGTGATTCATAATTGGCTCCTTTCAGGTTTAAATAAAAAGGTTCTACACTATTCGGTACTGATGGAATTTTCCATCGGTACCGTTTTTCGTTTATGATGACAATAAAAAAAACGGACAATCACCCCAAAGCCTAAATCGTGGTGATTGTCCTCCAGAAAGGAAATTAATCCTCATGACTAATGATATCAACTTTTTAACCGGAATCCAAGACCCAGGGCTTCAGCTGGATAAAGAAGGGGCTGAGACTATTGATGACCAAACCAAAATCATTCATTTGGTCAAGACTGGTGAATGTCGTTGTCCTGTTTGTGGACGCCCGATGTTGAAGAATGGTTTTCGTCATCGCCCAGTAGTCATTACCGCCCTGTCGGTCGCTGGTGTAAAGACCATTCTCATGATTAAAAAACAGCAGTATATCTGTAAGCCGTCCACTAAATGTCCGCAAACCGTGACGAAAATCGCCACGATTAAAGGCATTAGCCGCGGCTGTCGGATTGCTAATAACGTGAAGCAATTCATTATCAAAGACCTTCACCGTAATATTTCACAGAAAGAGTTAGCCCATAACTATTACGTGTCTGCTAGTACCGTTGCCAGAACCATCGATACGCTAGAAAACACCTTTGTTCCTGAGAAAGATTGGCTGCCGGCAACGATTGCTTTTGATGACTTCAAGTCAGGCCAATTCGCTGATAGTGGGATGAGCATGCTCTTAATGAATCCGACTAATCATCGCACCATCGATATTATTAAATCCCGGAACTCGCGTTATTTAAAGCAATACTTTTATCGTCACTTTACCCGGCGGGCCCGATGTGCTGTCCGTTTGATTGTCGTCGACCTTTATCAACCTTACCGGAGCTTAATCAAGGAACTCTTTCCTCATGCCCGAATTATTGCCGATCATTTTCATATCGTTGCCCAGGCGTATCGGGCACTTCAAGCGGTGCGGATTAAAGTAATGAATCGTTATGGTCATGGCACCCACGAGTATCGCGTTTTAAAGCGTTTCTGGAAGTTACTTTTACAAAAAATCGCTCATTTAGATAATATTCACCACTATCCACGGCGCAACTTTCGTGGCGCCTGGTTGTCTGATAGTGAGGTCATTGATCGGCTTTTGTCCATGTCACCCGAATTGCAAATAGCTTATGACTACTACCAAACTTTGATAGAGGCAGTGGATCAAGGTCAAGCAGCAGAGTTAACGGCACTCTTACAACGCAAACTCACTAATCTGCCTAAACAATTACAAAAAGTCCAGCGGACTTTACGGCAACACCAGGAAGAAATCATCAGGAGCTTTCAATACCAGTTAACTAATGGTCCCATTGAGGGTACTAATAACAAAATCAAAGTAATCAAACGGACGGCTTATGGTTTTCGCAACTTTTTCCGGTTCCGGATTCGCATACTAATAGCATTAAAAAATTCGCACATCATGGTTCAGGCACCCATAATCACAAGAAAAACCAGCCCAAGCAAACTAGTTGCTTGAACTGGTCAAAATTAGCTATCAGTACNCAACTTTTTCCGGTTCCGGATTCGCATACTAATAGCATTAAAAAATTCGCACATCATGGTTCAGGCACCCATAATCACAAGAAAAACCAGCCCAAGCAAACTAGTTGCTTGAACTGGTCAAAATTAGCTATCAGTACCGATTGACAAAGAGCCAAATTAGCTATCAGTACCGATTGACAAAGAGCCAATAAAAAAGAGAAATCATTCGCGATTTCTCTTTGGTTTGCAAAATTATTGAAGTCCATTTCGGATAATAGTAAGTGGGTTTAGCCAAGTCCCGTTGTTGATGAAAGAACTTGCTAAAGCTTGGCTGTAGTTGTGATTGCGGGTAATCCCCAAGTGAAGATGAGATGTATCACGATAGCCGATAATATCACCAGTATTGATTTCCTGTCCAACATGAACAGTAATTTTATTCTTACTTGAAAATGCTTCTTGGTAAACAACTAAGTATTCTCCAGTATCTACCAAAACATACCAATCAATGCCACGTCCGTAGCCGACAGCCTTTACCGTACCACCATGAACAGCATGAACAGCACTACCTGGATGATCGATTGAACCGAAGTCCAAACCGTCATGAAAACCATTCAAACGGAATTCACCACCAGGGTTAACACCAAATAATTGGGAACCCATAAAGTGTCCTTGACCAACTGAGGGAAACGGCCAAGCCCAGCCATCTTCCCAAACACCATTAGACTTAAAAGTATACCGTTTGCCATTAATTGTGTGAGTACCAGTGTACATGTATGCGTTAGCTGGATCAAAGTAGTACCACTGACCATTAATCTTATTCCAACCTGTGTTACACCATGCACCCACTGGGTCCATGTAGTACCAAGCACCATTAATGTAATTCCAGCCAGTAACACACCAAGCATTTGTTGGATCCATGTA
Organism: [Lactobacillus] timonensis; assembly: GCF_900240275.1. Lineage (GTDB taxonomy): Bacteria > Bacillota > Bacilli > Lactobacillales > Lactobacillaceae > Limosilactobacillus > Limosilactobacillus timonensis. The sequence goes on from NZ_LT964761.1 coordinate 284,259, forward strand.
GTACCAGGCACCATTAATCTTATTCCAATCAGTTTGTGCTGCGGTGGTTTTCTCGTCCATCCAGTACCAACGCTTATTAATTTTATTCCAGCCAGTAACAGCAGTACCAGTCTGGGGATCGAAATAGTACCAAGAGTCGCCCTTTTTAATCCATCCATGAGTAAAACTGTTACTTGACGGATCATAATTAAAGGTCTCGCCATTAATGGTAAACAGGCCAGTCGAAATCAAATTGATAATCCCATCATCACCAACAAATGTGGAATTACCATTACTGTCAGTGACCGTGACATTGGTATGCAACTTACCATCATTATCGACATTAATAATCTTGCCGTCAGAAGTAACAGAAGTGCTCTTAATTTGATGACCATCCTTGTCAAAATAGTAAGTGCTACCACCAATTGACTGTTTGCCAGTAAGCATCTTACCATGTTGCTGTGGATCTAAACAGTAAGTCTTATTACCAATATTTTGCCAACCACTTTCAATCCAAGCCTGATTAGGATCCATGTAATACCACGATCCATCAATAAAATTCCAACCAGTTAATGCCCAAGAATTAGCCGGATCAAAATAATATTCATGCCCATTAATTGTTTGGAAATTCTTAGCTGCTTGTGAAGTATCAGAACTAAAGTAGTACCACTTGCCGTTAAGTTTGTGCCAACCAGTTAGCGCATAGGCATTCTGAGGATCAAAGCAATACCATGAATCATTGATTAGTCGCCACCCTTGCCAAGCACTGGTGCTGTCCTTATCAAAGTAGTACCAACCACCATTAATACTCTGTAGCCCGGTAGCGGCAATACCAGTTGACGATGAAAAGTAATGCCAATATCCAGCCTTAGATTTAAACCAGCCAGTATAAGCCCATGCATTAACATCATCAAAGTAATACCATGAACCATTCTCTAATTGCCAGCCTGTCTTGGCCCAAGCGTTATTGACATCAAGGTCATACCAGGCACCATTAATCTTCTGAACGCCGGTAGCGGCTTTAGCCGTAGATGGATCAAAATAATACCACTTATTATTGATTTTTTGCCAGCCAGTATATGCCCAAGCATTAGTATCATCAAAGTAATACCATGAGCCGTTCTCTAATTGCCAACCAGTCTTTGCCCACGCATTGTTGACATCAAGGTCATACCAGGCACCATTGATCTTTTGAAGACCAGTAACAGCTTTTGAAGTAGCGGGGTCAAAATAATACCACTTATTATTAACCTTTTTCCAACCAGTATCTGCCCACGCATTGACCGTATCGTAGTAATACCATGAACCGCCAACAAAATTCCAGCCTTTGTTAGCCCAAGCATTGATGGGGTCAAAGTCATACCAATGGCCATTAATATGTTGCTCACCAGTAAGAGCATTCTTACTGGAAGAATCAAAGTAATACCAATTACCAGCTTCAGATTGATACCATCCGGTCTTAGCTTGATGTGTATTCTGATCGTAATACTGCCACGAGTTATCATTCTTTTGCCAACCACTCAAATTCTGAGTGGGAGTTTCATTTTGCTGGTTATTATGGTTAGTATCTGTAGCTTCAGAGTTGGTAGGCTTTAAACCATTGTTAGAATCATTAACAGCGGTACTGTTAGAGTCACTGACACTAAGATTGATTCCATTGTTAGCATTCTGAAGATTTTGAGCAGCTTGAGCTGAGGTAGTAACGTCGGAATTCGAGGTTACTTTTGTATCGGCTTCGTTATTATTCGCATTAACATCAGCATGCACCTTATGATGCCCGCCAAAAACAAAGCCGGACGATAAAATGCCTGCGAACAACCATAAACGTCCAATTAGCTTCGAGTTAGTCGATTTATTACCAGGTACAGACAAAATAATTTCTCCTTAATTATAAATCTTCGATATTTGTTTAAATTATTAATTATGTTTCATAGGTTAAGCTTCAAAACTTCACATTTCCAATTACTTTTCAATTATAAAGATATTGAATGCATGCTTCAATATCTAAACTAAAAAGTTAAAAAGGTCGTAAAAAAATAGTAATTAGTTTGTAACAAAAAAACATTTTTTACTAGTTAAGCTGTTTTTCCCACGCAATCACGTCATGAGAAACGCGTTTCTCCTTAGGTGGCAATTTCATAAAGTCACTACCATAGGTTGAAGATAAATACTGTCGCCAGCATGACATCGTACAAAATTTACGACCTTCAAACGAAATCGGCACGCTCACTTCAAACTCTCTTTTTGACATTATCTCTTTATCAAATTCTCCCCACGTAGGGTCGCCAACCAAGTTAGCATCATAATAATTGATGGACTTACTTATCTGGATTATTTTTTTATTTGCTCTAGCTATTCCGATAATCTTCGCACCCGAAACAGCAAAAGGCTTCACTATATGTTTGATGATCCCACCATTTGCTGCAAAGGGTTTAGCCGTAGCTAAAAGAATTGTCTTTCGAGCACGCTCAGATTTTGCAAACAATTGCTTTCTTTCCTCGAGATCCTCACTCACCCCATCAAACGGAAAAACATCAATCCACAACGAATTTTCTCCTTTTTCATTTGTGTATTTTTGATCAGTGACGGTATTAACATCAAGGACTTTAACATAAGGATAGTGTGACGTATTATTTTCAAAAGTGATAATCCGATAATGATCATCAAACACATCATCCTTTTTAATTAATCCAATTAGCTTGTCATACTGTGGTCGCGACATGCACACATCAACATCATCATCCCATGGAATGAAGCCATTATGCCTAACAGCACCAAGCAAGGTTCCAGCACACAAATAAAATTTCAAATTATGTTTTCGGCAAAAATTGTCAAAGTGAACCATTATTTCAATTATCTTGTTTTTTACTTCACGATTGGATAATCTTTTCACTAATGTCATCCCTCTCTGAAAATTCTTGTAACATTATTCCTTGACTTTACCTAGCCGTTCCAAAGCCATCTTGACAATTGGCGCCCTAAACACAAGGAGGCCAAGTCCGTACACAATAATGCCAACAAAAACCTGAAGGCAAAGATTAACAAAATTCATATTCATGATCTCGTTCAACCGGAACACAGCAAAAAACATTATTAACCCACTTAACAAATATCGCCATGTATCAGCAAACAGTCGGCGACGAGCAATGGTCGTTCTAATACAATGCAGTTGAACGGCAGTAACCGCAAACTCAGAAATAACGGTAGCAACCGCAGCACCATTAGCACCCCACAAGTGAATCAAAAATAAATTGGCAATCACATTAATAACAGCCCCAACGGTCACAGAAATTGTATATTCTGTCACTCTGTTGATTGGGACTAAATATTGATTACCAGCAACATTACTCCATGCAATAAATAGAATTGCAGGTGATTCTAAAAAAATAATTTTTCCCGTTGCAACATACTCGTGGCCAAGGAACCATGGTGCCATCTTAAATGAAACGGCCATTAAACCGAACATTATTGGGATTGCCAGTGCAGATACAAAATCGAACATATTGTATAAGCTATTTCTAATTCCTTTAACATCGCCCGCAGCAAATTTATTGGCAATATGTGGAAGCATGACCGTACCAGTAGCTGTCACCACAGCTAATACAACCTTCACAATCTTATCAGAATAATCAAATTGACCTAGTGCTGTTTGGGTTGACATTCGACCAAGCATCAACCGATTCACAACCACATATATCTGAATAGTTATCGTCGGAATAAATAACAATATAGAAGGATATAAATGTTTAAAGGGCTTCCATTCTTTCATTGGTACCCACTTCACAGAACCGCGAAGATAAGGCCACAACGTAAGATTACCAGCTAGCTGTGCAAAACCCAGTAAAAAAATATATCGTCCAAGGTCTTGAGGCCCTTTAATTATCACAAAGGTTAACGCAATAGTTGTCAATTTGACAACTGCATTTCTTGAAACGGTCTTTTTAAAGTCTTCAAGACCCATAAAATACCATGAAATATCAAATGCAGCAGCTATAATCCAAAGTGACTGGATTAAAAAATAAGTTTTAAATGTTGAGCTAAATAAAAATACGATTACAAGGTAAGATACAAGAGCTATTGTAACTGTGAAAGTCTGTAATAACTCAATACCGAAGAAGACACGTGATCGCTCAATTAGATCATCCCGACAATAAGCTATTTGTCTATTGCCGTAGGTAGTTATTCCCATTTGCCCTATTAAATAAAAAAAAGTGACCCAACTATTAGTATAGGCATTAATCCCACTACCGTTAGCACCAATAACACGTGAGATGTAAGGCGTAGTGATTAGTGGTGCCAAAATAAGTAGAATTTGGTAACCAGCGTTATACAAATAGTTCTTGATCACTTTCATAGTTGTTAATCAAACTCCTCATGAACTGCTTTCAGTGCAGCACTTAAAACTTGATCCATGTTGTAGTAACGGTATTGGCCAAGCCGTCCACCGAACATGACATTTGGTGTCTTTTCAGCCAGCTTGCGATATTCTTTGTACAGTAAGTTGTTCTCACTGTTGTTGACTGGGTAGTATGGCTCATCGCCACGGTGCCAGTCAGCTGGGTATTCCCGGGTAATAATGGTCTTGCCCTTGTCACCCTTGCCAAATTCAAAATGCTTGTGTTCAATGATCCGGGTGTAAGGAGTTTCCGCATCCGTGTAGTTAACCACCGCATTTCCTTGGTGATTATCTTCGTTAAGTTCTTCGGTTTCAAAACGGAGGCTTCGGTATTCCAGTTCCCCTAGTTGATAGTCAAAGAACTGGTCAATCGGTCCAGTGAAGAGAACACGCGGGTACTTAGCCAGGTATTCATCCTGATGGTCAAAGAAATCAACACCTAATTCTACATCAATCAGCTCACTATCGAGCATCTTTTTAACAATCTGGGTATAACCGCCAATCGGGATTCCCTGGTACGAGTCGTTAAAGTAGTTATTGTCGTAGGTCAAACGAACTGGCAGACGACGGATAATAAAGGCGGGTAGCTCAGTTGCTTTCTGCCCCCACTGCTTTTCCGTGTATCCCTTGACCAACTTTTCGTAGATATCACGGCCAATTAAAGAAATTGCCTGTTCTTCGAGGTTTTGCGGCTCTTTTCCAGCCATTTCTTGACGCTGTTCTTTAATCTTTGCCATGGCCTGAGCAGGTGTGACCACACCCCACATCTTGTTAAAGGTGTTCATGTTAAACGGCAGGTTGTAAATCTCACCCTTGTAGTTAGCAACCGGGCTGTTAGTATAGCGATTAAATTCCGCAAATTGGTTAATGTATTGCCAAATTTCTTTATTCGAAGTATGGAAAATGTGAGCGCCATACTGGTGAACCTGGATCCCATCAACTTCCTTGGTGTAGATGTTACCAGCAATGTGGTCACGCTTTTCAATGACCTTCACCCGTTTACCACGCTTAGCAGCTTCATGTGCAAAAGTGGCACCATAAAGTCCTGAGCCTACTACTAGATAATCGTACATAAAATATGCCTCCTAAAGGGTATATACGAGCAAAATAGTACCCTATTTAATTATTATACGCAAGTTTAACTATCATCTTTTTTTGACGTTTAACCTCCTACTATATGTATCAATGCAAACTGTAAATTACTTTTTGAACAATTATTCAAATAAGTGTCAACCACCTTCGTTAAGCTATCTGATATAAACGCCTATTTGTCTCAGATAAAATATTGGAAACAATGCTCTGTGTTATACTATCTTAGAAATAAATTCGTTTAGGAAGGTATCGTCTATCTCATGAAAAAAGGCATTCTGTTTGTCCCGTTTATGTCTGGTAGAGGCGGAACTGAAACTGTAATCCATAATCTGTTTTCCTCAATGTCAAATCATTCTCAATACAAGTTAAAAGTTTACAGCATTGGTGGTAGTGATATTACCGAATGGGAAAAAGGAGTAGATATTAAAACGACGTGGATCAGTAAGTATCGTTTCATCCGCAATTTATATTACCTCAGCGTTCTCCCAGCCCAAATGTTGATTATTCTGAAACGTGAAAAGCCTGATTTTATAATTTCAACCAACCCTGTCATGTGGTCACTAGCTCAATACATAAAAAAAGTCATTCATCTAAATGCCCCTGTGATTGCCTGGTATCACTATTCAACCATTCAGCACCCGATTAAAAAACTTTTTCTCCACTCGTGTGACTACTATTTAGCAATAAGCACAGGCATTAAAGAAGAGTTAAAGAAGAGCGGAATTACAAGTAGTAGAATTTTTAACGTATTAAATCCAATTATTTCCGATAAACGCATTATTCCACAATCAACCCAGCCAAAACACTTTATTTTTTTAGGACGTCTCATGCTCGATGGGCAAAAAAATATGAGGGAGTTAATTGATGCATTATCCCAAGTACATGGTAATTTCATATTGGACATTTATGGAGATAGTAGCCAAAGAAATGAAGTTAAACAATACATCCAATCCACTGGCTTAGCTGATAAAACCTTATTCCATGGTTTCATTGCTGACCCATGGAGCAAAATAAAGGAAGCCACTGCCATTATCTTAACGTCAAATTTTGAGGGATTGCCAACCGTTCTCTGTGAGGCTATATCTCATGGTGTATTTTGTGTATCAGCAAATATGCCGACTGGTCCCGATGACATTATTACAAATGATAATGGTATTATTTACCAACTTCATGATCAGAAATCACTAACTTCAATTTTGCAAAGGATCGTGGATGGCCATATTCAATTACCATCTCCTATAACTATCCAAAATACATTTCGAAAATTTGAACCTGATGAGTACTATCAACGATTTTCAAAAGCTATTAACGCAATTTTATTACGTTCCACAAACTCTTAATTTTGCAATATGGCAGATTGCAAGAAATAACTTGAACGAATTTAGTGACGTAGATTAAGCAAGAAGATCTCGATTGGTGTGTGCCAGTTAAGACATTTAAGTGGTCGGGAATTCAGATACCAATTAATTTGAACCAGCTGGCGATCGCTCAACTCTTCAATGGCTTGTCCCTTGGGAATAAACCGTCGCAAAACTCGATTACGGTTTTCATTACTACCGCGTTCATGTGGTGAATAAGCATGGGCAAAATAAACCGGAGTACCAGTTTGCCGTTCAATTGTCTGATAGTTAGCGAACTCTTTACCATGATCCACGGTCAGCGTCTTGAGCTTGTCTTGAAGTTGACTAGCTAGTTCAAGTACGGCTTGAGTCATGGACTGACTGTCGCGGCCATGGAGCCGTTTAACAATTGTCAGGCGACTCTTACGCTCCACAAAAGTAGCCACAGCTTGACCTTTACGCTTGCCAGAAAGCACGGTATCAGCTTCAAAGTGGCCGAATTCCTGGCGAGTTTCGACTTTATGAGAACGCTCCTCAATGGAGCGGCCGTGACTGAACGTACCACGCTTTTCTTTAGCACGATGACGACGCATTCCATGATCAGGCAAATCGGGTAACTGTACATCAAGCCATCCTTGATCAATCCAGTTATAGACCGTCTTGTAGGCAATCCCCACCACATGGGCAACTTGTTCAGGGGACCACTTCTGGACTTGAATCTTTTCTTCGATCAAGTGTTTAAGGTTTTTAGTGAGCGAAGACTTCCGCCCCCGTTGACTAACCTTGCGTTCAAAGTCAGTTTGCGCTAGCTCAGCCCGGTACTCACTATTTAGCCGGTGAAGTTCGTTAAAGACTGTGGTTTTACTAAAGCCTAAGTAATTAGCGATGTATCGTAAGGAACGTCCTTCATTATGAAACGTTTCAATGACAACGCGGTTCTGGAATGATAAAATAGTGGTGCCCATAAAGGTCCTTCTTTCTAATGGAATGTTGTGGTAGCACCATTAAAGACCTTGATGGGTTTTTCTGTCCACTTAAATGTTCAACTTAAATTTTACAATTTGCCATATAAAAAGGATCTACACTAAATCCTGTTGATGGATTGCCAACGTGGTAATCTGTTAATGGGATTTTTTCGTACAAAAAGGGAGCCATCACTGACTCCCTTCAGGAAAAATCTACGACCAAATAGCTTCTATCGAAAGGATGATTCAGGATGACTCCTAACAATGATTCTATCTGTTTTGCACTTGGAGTACATCTTGATGACCATTTCCTCCAGTCCATCAGTCCGACGCACGTAAGGAGGGAAGAGGGCGTTTTGAAACTTGTTTAACCGGTCCCGTGGGATCGTCAGATTAATTTCACCGTACTCAGTGTCGATAGTGCGGGTGTACGTCCCGTTCCGGTAGTTCACGTCGTCTTTTGATCGGTCGATCCGAGTATGTGGTTCGTAGCCTAGCACCGCAGTCAGTTCATTTTGAAGGAACTGATTAACGGCCACTTCGATTTGACAACGTAAGATTTCATTCAGGGTAATATCTTTGTCTGAAGATAGCGCTGCGATAATATCTTTGTTAAACTGGTTCATGGGGAAAGCCTCCGTATTCTGATTGGTTTTTAGCGATTTCAATCATACGGGGAAGGCTTTCCCTTTTTCAATACCCTCAAGGTATCAATTTACACAAAATATTTTACACTCCCCTCGTACAATACCCCTTAGGGTTGACACTTTAAATAATAAAAGTGTCATCTCTAGGGGGTGTTTTGAATAGGAACATATTCAACGACGGAAAAATTAAGGTTACTCAGTAATTACCAAGATTCAGACTACTCACTCGGGGTATACGCGGATTATCACCAGGTGCGGACCTCTAGCCTTAACAGATGGATTAAACAATTTTTAACGGCTGGTTTGGCTGGATTGATTCGCCCTGAACACAATCACAGGTACACACTTCAAACCAAGCGATTAGCCGTTAAAGCTTACCTTTCAGGTACCCTGTCAGGCCAAGCAATTCTCAATAGATATCAAATTCGTAGTCTTTCCCAACTACATCAATGGATTGTCCGGTACAATAGTGGACAATTAAGTGTTGCTTACGCAACAAGAAAGCGAGCTAGGAAAGTGGGCCGAAAAGTTACTTTTGAGGAGAAACGGCAAATTACTCAATGGACAATTGATCACGAGTATAACTATCAAGCCGCGGCAGAAAAATTTAATGTCAGCTATCAACGGGTCTATTCATGGGTACGAAAGTACCAAAGAACTCACGATTGGGAATCCCTTCAGGATAACCGGGGTCGCCATAAAGGCAAAACACCAACCAATGAAGTGGAAAGATTACGACAAGAAGTAAGGCAGCTGAAAGCTAAAGCGAAGGAACGGGAGGTACAGATTGCCTTCGCAAAAAAATTGGTCGAAATACACAATCGGGAGGTGGAACGGCCGGACGATATCAAGCGATTCAGGAAATGAGCCAAAGTGGGTATAAGGTATCTGATCTAGTTAAAGCAGCCGGGGTAAGTCGGCAGGCTTACTACAAGTGGCTTACCCATGAACCGACGGTTCATGATATTCAAGATCAAGAAATTCTAAAGCTCGTTAAACAGTTAGAAGCACAACATAAACACTGCGTTGGTTATGACAAGATGACCCGTTTAATAAAGCGGGAAAGATTATCATACACAGTTAACAAGAAGCGCGTCATGCGCATTATGAAGGAACACAGTATTAAAGCGGACTATCGTCAGCCTAAGAGAAAACGTGTGCAGGAGCAGGAAACTTATGAAGCACAGAATACCCTGAACCGCCAGTTTGAACAAGCTGCCGCAAATCAGGTGTGGGTGACGGACACGACGGAAATTGCCTACAACATTCGTAAGTACAAAGTCCGTCTACACGTTGTCCTGGATCTATACGGTCAATACCCACTTAG
>NZ_LT964761.1:295690-1623765 GCF_900240275.1 [Lactobacillus] timonensis
CGCTAATTTTGACCAGTTCAAGCAACTAGTTTGCTTGGGCTGGTTTTTCTTGTGATTATGGGTGCCTGAACCATGATGTGCGAATTTTTTAATGCTATTAGTATGCGAATCCGGAACCGGAAAAAGTTGCGAAAACCATAAGCCGTCCGTTTGATTACTTTGATTTTGTTATTAGTACCCTCAATGGGACCATTAGTTAACTGGTATTGAAAGCTCCTGATGATTTCTTCCTGGTGTTGCCGTAAAGTCCGCTGGACTTTTTGTAATTGTTTAGGCAGATTAGTGAGTTTGCGTTGTAAGAGTGCCGTTAACTCTGCTGCTTGACCTTGATCCACTGCCTCTATCAAAGTTTGGTAGTAGTCATAAGCTATTTGCAATTCGGGTGACATGGACAAAAGCCGATCAATGACCTCACTATCAGACAACCAGGCGCCACGAAAGTTGCGCCGTGGATAGTGGTGAATATTATCTAAATGAGCGATTTTTTGTAAAAGTAACTTCCAGAAACGCTTTAAAACGCGATACTCGTGGGTGCCATGACCATAACGATTCATTACTTTAATCCGCACCGCTTGAAGTGCCCGATACGCCTGGGCAACGATATGAAAATGATCGGCAATAATTCGGGCATGAGGAAAGAGTTCCTTGATTAAGCTCCGGTAAGGTTGATAAAGGTCGACGACAATCAAACGGACAGCACATCGGGCCCGCCGGGTAAAGTGACGATAAAAGTATTGCTTTAAATAACGCGAGTTCCGGGATTTAATAATATCGATGGTGCGATGATTAGTCGGATTCATTAAGAGCATGCTCATCCCACTATCAGCGAATTGGCCTGACTTGAAGTCATCAAAAGCAATCGTTGCCGGCAGCCAATCTTTCTCAGGAACAAAGGTGTTTTCTAGCGTATCGATGGTTCTGGCAACGGTACTAGCAGACACGTAATAGTTATGGGCTAACTCTTTCTGTGAAATATTACGGTGAAGGTCTTTGATAATGAATTGCTTCACGTTATTAGCAATCCGACAGCCGCGGCTAATGCCTTTAATCGTGGCGATTTTCGTCACGGTTTGCGGACATTTAGTGGACGGCTTACAGATATACTGCTGTTTTTTAATCATGAGAATGGTCTTTACACCAGCGACCGACAGGGCGGTAATGACTACTGGGCGATGACGAAAACCATTCTTCAACATCGGGCGTCCACAAACAGGACAACGACATTCACCAGTCTTGACCAAATGAATGATTTTGGTTTGGTCATCAATAGTCTCAGCCCCTTCTTTATCCAGCTGAAGCCCTGGGTCTTGGATTCCGGTTAAAAAGTTGATATCATTAGTCATGAGGATTAATTTCCTTTCTGGAGGACAATCACCACGATTTAGGCTTTGGGGTGATTGTCCGTTTTTTTTATTGTCATCNTTATCCAGCTGAAGCCCTGGGTCTTGGATTCCGGTTAAAAAGTTGATATCATTAGTCATGAGGATTAATTTCCTTTCTGGAGGACAATCACCACGATTTAGGCTTTGGGGTGATTGTCCGTTTTTTTTATTGTCATCATAAACGAAAAACGGTACCGATGGAAAATTCCATCAGTACCGAATAGTGTAGAACCTTCTTACCTGTCAACAGGATTTGACAAAGAGCCTATAAAAATCGGACAATGAATTCAAACGAGTTCATTGTCCGATTTTCTTAATCTCTCAAACAGTTGTTATTTTTAGATAAAATTAATTGCTAAACCATTTCTTTTGCTGCTTTGGCAATAAGAAATTGACTGCTCGTTGAAAAATTATTTTACGATTCGTGTTATCTGTATTGAATACGCTCAGATACTTTACCCTAATGTCCTTTTGGTGATGTAACCAGACATTAAATAACCGTTCTGACAAAAAACCGAAAACTCTCTGTTGATATGCCGATCTGTTACTTAATTTTATATTGGGTTCAAGCTTAAATAAAATATCAAATAGCCACTGACAATACTTGTTCAGTTGCTTACGAGAAGTATAGAACATATTAAATGATGACATTTTATTATTATGGTAGATCACTTGATCGAAATCACTTAAATATTCGGGATATAGCTGTTTTATCGCATCGTATGCCAATTGCAGGTCTCCAACATAGTGTGATCGTTTATACTGAGAGCCTAAAGATTCTCCATTTATAGTATCCGGTGTTCCAACTACCCAATCATACTTTTCTAAAAAATGAGTTAGTAATCCCTCACTAATCGGGCTGACTGTCTTTCCAAAAATGAAGGACCACAGCAACATTGTGTGACGACTCCAATCATGACTAAAAAAGTAACGACGGTAGTGTACTAACCCGACGTGTTGATCATTAGTATTTTTCCATATCCAATAAAGTCCAGTTAATTCACAAAAATGTTTATTTTTGGAAGAAATATTTTCCCCTAAATTATCATTTAAGTAGCCAGGGACATGCTGATTGTAATCTGCCCCTACCAAAAGTGGTGTATAGCCACGGGGCAAATCATATGAAAATTTTTTATGAGTAATTACGTACACAGTCATAATACGCTCCTAATCACACAAAACGCCGCCAACTATTTGCTACAAACGCCAACACCATACCAACTAGTGCACCAAAAGCTACACCCACAAATGCATATTTTTTTGCAGAAACAGTTTTAACATGTCTTGCATCTTTACTTTTTGCTTTAGCAAGGGGAGTTACCGATCCTACGCTTGGATTAATTCGAGGCAACTCGTCTTTCGCTACATCAGCAGTCAAATTTACTAATTTAGAAGATTGAGGCGCAGTCACTCCGCGGGCTTTAATCGTTAAAACTAGAGACTGATTATGTACATTTGTACTAATAGCTTCATTAACGGTGTGCTGATTCATTGAATGCTTCATTCCCTTAGGAAGCCTACTGTATACATGATCAGTAATGATACTATCCCCAATAACGTCAGCATTAGTCTTTAAATTAGCTAAATCTGAATTGGTTTGGGAATAAGGATGACGAGATTGAGCCCTACTTGCCGTGTGTCCAATTAAAACGTTGCGAGTAGATACGTAGTAAGTTGATTGTTTATGCTTAGCATATCCCCAAAAAGACACACCAAATAGTAACGCCAAACCAATAATTCCTAGAGCATCCTTCCATAGGATAGAAAATAATTCTTTCATATTGATCTTTTTCATCATGTTCCTCCAAGGTCTTTTGATACAGGATTTTTGAGACTAGCTAACCAAACAATAAGGAATGGATTAAATGATAACTCCAAGAGATGCTGTTCGACCATACAACTAGAGCTTACGGCTAGAATTATTGCTGCAAATACAAATTGATTCTCAATGGTAGCACGCAACGCTATATATGTCATTACAATAATGACGAGCAAGGCCATAATCGTCCCGTACATTAAAAAAAGTCTTACGTATGAAGAATCAATATAAAAATAACCGACATTGGTCTTGCCTTGAAATAGTTGTGCCCCTTTGACCCCTCCATAACCATGCTCTTCGATCGTATTACCAAATAAGTGAAACCCATATTTGTGAATTCCTTCATGCCCGAAATACAATCGTCCTGAAAGAAGTCGATCCAATTTGGCAAATACTTTGTTAGATGGATTAAAAAAGATTGATAAAAAGATAATGAGATAGGCTTGAGCAGGAATAAACACCCAGTATATTGATGAAATATACTTACAGATAGTATGACCGTTTTGAGCAAAATCAGCTAATATGATTGCTATAATCGCCAACATGCCAACTGCGCAGCTTAATCGGCCATCAGTAATTTTAAACGTCGCTATTAGAATTAACAAATAAACTGCATAACGCCTAAAGGTTAAACGAGTTCTATTTAAAAAAGCATTCGCTAATATTAAAAATAGCACGTGTGCCGATAGGTCTGTTGGGTAAACGATCCCTAAAGCATATCTAATCGGTCTGTTTGCCGCGTGAAAAGATAAGTTAGTAATTATTCCAATAAGGGAATACAACATTACTGCAGTTATGACAATACAACCAACAACGTAGTATATATAAATAAGATGATTAAAATCTACACTTCGTGCAGCAATGACCAATAATGTCATAATTAGTATTAAATTGGAATGCGATTTGATTTCAGATAATATACTGAGTCCTATAATGATAGTTTCCCAAAAGATTTCAATCGCAGAAGAATCATCAAGCAAGTAAATCTTAAAAATCATCAAACCAATAGCAATAGCTAACAGCAGATTTAATGGCTTATAAGATATAAACTGCATAAAAGTTGTCGAAATGATCCACGAAACAAACAAGCAAATGACAAACGCTATTGAATATATATCATTATCACTCCACTTATAACTCAAAATTTTGTCCATATGCCTGCCAACCTTGAATTTTTCTTTGGCATCCATCTTATTTTTTCTCCTGAACGATATATATTGGTCTATTCTTAGTCTGCATATAAATCTTACCAATATACTTTCCAACAATTCCAATAAATAACAACTGGAGACCGCCCATCAGCAAAATAATACATGCTAAAGATGACCAACCAAAGGCACTCGCCGCTGGTGAAACAAAATGACGCACTACGATTACCAACAACCCTAAGAAAGAAAGGATTGAAAAAACAAGGCCAGTCCAAATGGCCAATGACAGTGGTGCATCAGAAAAACTCATAATTCCATCTAAAGCATACCTTGCCAGTTTCCAAATGGACCAATCTGTTTCACCAGCAGCACGCTCAACGTTATGGTAATCGAGGTATTTAGTTTTAAAACCAACCCAGCTAAAGATACCCTTGGAAAAGCGATCGTATTCAGAAACAGACAGAACCGCATTAACCATCTGACGAGTCATCATTCGGTAGTCGCGTGCGCCAGGAATAATTTCTGTTTTAGAAATACGATTAATTACGTGGTAGAACTCATTGGAGAGAAATGACTTGAACCTTTTCTCTCCTTTTCGGTCAACTCGGCGAGTTCCAACACAGTCGTATTCTCCGCTCTCGAGATAGTCAAGCATGGTCGGTAACATCGAAGGCGGATCTTGCAGGTCCACGTCCATTACAACCACATAATCCCCAGTTGATGCTTGTAGACCAGCATATAATGCTGCTTCCTTGCCAAAATTCCTAGAAAAAGAAATAAAGTGAACCTCATCAGAATGTTCTTCGTGTAGTTCTTCCAATTCATCAAGCGTATGATCTGACGAGCCATCATTAACAAACCAGTACTCAATTTTCGCATTTAACTGCTCAATAATTTTTTCTACCGCAGGGTAAAACAGAGGAATAGACTCTTGCTCGTTGTAGCAAGGAACAATAATCGATAGTGTTTTCACCGCTAATCCTCCCAGACATTAAGCGTGTCCTACAACCTTCCGCTTCAAGAACTTACCGCCCTTGACCAGCCAGTTGGTATGTTCCATAAAAACATACTTCACATCGTGGATCTTGTACTGAGGGTGCTTGATCAACCACACATCCAGCAGCAATTCGCTCAGGAAACCATAAACTCGCTGTTCGTAAGTCGAGTAATTAGTAATATCGATTTGCGCTTCGACCCGATGAAGAACATCAAACATCCACGTCAGATATTCATCCAACGGTTTCTGTTTCATGATAAACATGTTGAACATGTGCGCCCAGGTTCGTTTCCTTACCGTTTCAAAAGCATCAGTATATTCCGGATAGTCTTCCTGAATTACCTTGCGCATCACATTGAATGGCTCATGCTCATGGGCATGGAGGTAGTGGGACTCGTTGGTTTCGATGTAGTAATTACGTTTCTGTGGCAGGATGATGTCATACTGCTGCAATAATTCTTGTGCCTGCTGTTCGGATAGCACTGCATCTAACGACTTCTTCTTATTAAGGCTAAGGTAGCGACGGTAATGAACCACCCCTAGCGCGTCAACGTCAAGGTTCTTCCATCCCCAATAGATAGCGGTCAATTCGTTATAGTAGGGGTTTTGCTTGGAAATATTATCCCCCGTGTTATCGCCCTGGAAAGTATGGTTAACATCTGGATGCAAGTCCTTCCCCACAAAGACCGGCAAATACATTGGATCTTTGGGCATCGCGTAATTTTTATGTGCAGCAACTAGTACTTTAATTTTCACTGTTGTTCTCCTGATTATTTTTAGTAGGCGCCATTAGGAATAATCATGATCTTCACGGTCTCAAACATGATCTTTAAATCTAACCAAATTGACCGTTTTTGGATGTAAGTCAAATCCAGTCGGACCATTTCATCAAATGAAACATCATTCCGGCCGCCAACCTGCCACATTCCAGTCGCACCTGGTTTTACCATTAGTCGTTGTTTGTCATAGTCAGTGTACTCTGCCACTTCGCTCACTAGCGGTGGTCGTGGTCCAACGATGCTCATCGAGCCCAGCACAACGTTAGCCAGTTGCGGAAGTTCATCTAGACTATACTTACGAATAACTCGACCGACACGGGTGATTCGTGGGTCATTTTTAATTTTGAACATGGCCCCGTCAACCTCGTTCTTGGCCCGCAACTTTTCCAACAATTGGTCAGCATTAGTCACCATGGAACGAAACTTGAACATCTTAAAGTGCTTCCCGTCTTTACCAACGCGAATCTGTGAATAAAAGACCGGCCCTTTCGGGTCGTCCACCTTAATGCAAATCGCAATGATCAACAGTAATGGGCTCAGAATAACCAGGGCAAGCGCCGATGCGATAATATCAAAAAGGCGCTTAATGAAGCGATAGCCGTACTGATGATTAAGTTGTTGTTCATTAATATGAATATCTTTACTCTTCATCTTTCATTCTCTTTATCGATTAATATGTATCCTATTAACAATACCAGTAAACCGCCACTTAGGAAAGACCTTCTTGATGATTTTCCAGCCAATTCTTGACCTCATCCAGGTCAAACCCCTTAGCATACAAACGTCGTAGCACCCGCTGGTCGCGGTCTCGACCCTGATAACGCCGGTACTTTTGCCAGGCCTTTTCAGCTTCGGCCACCATTAAATCGTGCTGTTCATCAACTGATACCGCTGGTTCCGTTTCGCCAGCCACTTGACGAGCAAGGTCAAAACCATAGCCATGGGTTGCCAGCGACTGCTCAACCTTTTGCCGGCGTTGCCGAGCTGCCTGCCGGTGATAACGGCGGTACAGCTTATTCGCCAACTTCCGGGCGTTAGCTTCCTGCTGTTCGGTGGAAAATTCCGTCAGCCCCGCTTCAATGTCTAATGGGTTAACGCCTTTCTGACGAAGCTTTTGACTGATCACGTGGGGCCCCTTTAAGGAAGTATTGACCATCGTCCGCACATACGACTTAGCATACTGCTGATCATCAACCAGCCGTTCGCGCTTCAGCCGTTCTAACACGGTCGCAATTTGGTTCGGAGTGGCTTCCAAATCGGTCAACTTCTTCTCCACTTCAGCCGCCGTTCGCGGCTGGTAAGACAAGTAGTCAAGTGCCCGCGAATATACCTTGGACTGGTGATCGGCGTGCTTGACCGTCGCCACCTGTTGTTTATTTAGCTCAACGCCTTTTAGCAGGCGATACTTGATCAACACTTCTTCGCTAACCGGAAAGGCGAACTTGCCATTGAGGTAAATATTATACCTTCCCGCCTTCTTCTGGACGGTAATTTTAGTAATCTTCGCCATTTCTTAAAATCATCCCTTTACATTGCTGCTCCTCGATCGTTTCTATAAGTGTAAGCAGCGGCCGCCACTTACCACTAACCAACCAAAGGAGAACTAATTATGAATAATCCCGCATTTAAGTCAGCTAAGCTTCGTCTGGAAATGTCAGGCATCGGTGACAAGAACAAGACGATTATCACCTTCAACAACCTGGTCCAATCGCCGAGCACCGACAGCCTGCACGTTTTGCAGACCGCTATCGAGACCTTCACTGCTGGAACAATTGAAGACAAGCAACTCGTTGTCACTTCCCAACTGAACTAAGCAAAGGAGTTATTAACTTATGAAGAGCTTAAACTTAACTTACAAGGGCAGCCTCGGTAAAACCCACCTGTTGAAGATCAACTACGTCAAAGATGGCCTGACCAAGGAAGAAATTTCCCAGCAAATGAAAGCTTTGGCCGATAGCCAACTATTTGCCAAGGACGGCGAACAACTGTATGTGCAGCCGGTTTCCGCCAAGTACATTACCACGACCGAAGAAGTAATCCTCAATAAGGAAGACTTTAACCTCCCAGTATAAACGAACGAGGGCAGCGACTAATGATGGTCGCTGTCCTTTTTATTTGTTGCCAGGTTGCGTACCAGCTGAAAGAAGGTCCGTCGCTCTTTGGCCGGCCCTTCAATTAACCCCTGCACGGTAGCATTGATCACTGCCCCCACCATCACCAGCATCCCCGAAATATCGAGCCAAATCATCAGCATGATAAAGGCCCCGATCGTCTTGTAAGAAGTGATGCTGTGAGAGAAAACAACGGTGTAGTAAGAAAAGAGTCGCGACAACGCCATCCAGGCGAGGGTCACCGCCAGTGCCCCGATCACCACGTACCGCAGGCGCACGCGGGCGCTCGGTACGAAGTAGTAAAGTAAACTCAACGCCACAAAGAGACCGCCGAAAGTGACCGGCCACTTCAGGGAAGTAAATAATTCAATGTAGGTCATACTGAAGTGGAACAGCGGCTGAATTGCCAAAAGGACTTGTTCACCCAGGCCATAAAGAATGATCAGGGAGAAGAGAATCACGATCACCACGACCATCCACAGAAAAGAAACAATCCGGTTAATGACCGGATTCTGGTTCTCCGCCACCCCGTAAGCATGGTTGACACTCCGTTGAAAGGCGGCAATCCCGGTACTGGTTGACCAGAGGGCGATCAATGCCCCGGTAGTCAGCAAGCCGCCGCTCCCCCGTTGCAAAAAGGCGTAAATAAAGGGACGGATAAAGCTGTAAATTGACGTCGGAATCGCTGTTTGCAGATAAGATGTCACCGTGTCGGCATCGAGGCCCATCATCGGCATCAGGTTACCGACAACGATAATCGCCGGGAAAATCGACAGCAGCGTATAGTAAGCCAGCACTGCCGCCGACGCTGACACCTGAGCCATCCGGAAATGTTTCATAAAGACCTGGATAAAATGTTTAGTTTTGTGGGGAATTTGTTTCATTATTGACTCCATTTGTAACGCCCATTTTACCAGGAATAGCCCCTCTTGAACGTACAAAAAGCGAATCGTCGTCAAAAGCGGTTCGCTTCTTTTGTTTCCAGCCTACTTAAATTCCTTCGTAGCCTCGTTAAAGTATTTGATGTAGTTATCATCGTACAGGTACTTAGCGTCGCCTTCCGGATCCTGTGAAGTGAGGATCTTTGGACCATCCTTGGTAATAACCAGGGTGTGTTCGTACTGGCAGCTGAGGCTCCCATCAGCGGTCTTCGCCAGCCAGCCACTCGGGTCGGAAGTATCTGCTTCCCAGGTCCCGGTGTTAATCATTGGTTCGACGGTGATCGTCATCCCCTCGCGGAGGCGGACACCGTGACCGTGTTCGCCATAGTGCGGCACCATCGGGTCTTCGTGCATCGTGGGTCCAATCCCGTGGCCAACGAATTCACGCACGTCGCCGTAGCCGTGTTCATCTTCGGTGTAGTGCTGAATTACCGCACCAATGTCACCAATCCGGTTACCGATCACGCACTGGTCAATCCCCATGTAGAGGGCCTTGTGGGTGACGGCCATCAGGTCGCGGACTTCCTTGTCCGGCTTGCCAACAGCATAACTCCAGCAGGAATCACTGAAGGCCCCATCGAGGTTAACGACCGTGTCGACCTTGACCAGGTCACCATTCTTCAAGACCAGGTTCTTGCGAGGAAAGCCATGGCAAATTTCATCGTTAACACTGACGCAGGTCGCGTACTTGTAGCCTTCAAACCCGATCTGGGCCGCAATTGCCCCGTGTTCATTAAAGTAGTGGCGGGCAAATTCTTCGATTTCCCAGCTTGAAATTCCCGGCTTAATAATTGACCGCAAACCAACGTGCATTCCCGCGAGAACGGCGCCGGATTTCTCCATCGCTTCAATCTCCCGCGGTGACTTTAAACTAATCATTAATTAACGCTCCCTCTTTTTAATTACTGTTCCAGTATAGCACTTTGCCACAGTCCCCGGCAGCAGAAAGCCGATTGTGATATACTAACGGGAGCAATTTATCCAGGAGGCAAAGATTATGGCAAGTGCACTAGTTGTTTACGCCACTATTACCGGCAATAACGAAGACGTTGCTGACATCGTGGCCGAAGAATTAAAAAATCAGGGCGTCGAGGTTGAAGAAACTGAAATTACGATGGCTGACGCTGCTGACTTCAATGACGCTGACATCTGCGTAGTCTGCCCGTACACTTACGATGAAGGGGCCCTACCCGACGAAGGACTAGACTTCTACGATGACCTGCAGGAAGAAGACCTCAGCGGAAAGGTGTTTGGCGTCGCTGGTTCTGGTGATACCGCCTACGCCGATGACTACTGCAAGGCCGTTGATAAGTTTGACGCCGCTTTTGCCAAAACGGGCGCCAAGCGGGCAGCTGGTCCTGTCCACATCAACTTGGCGCCAGATCAGGACGATATTAAGACGCTGGACAGCTTTGCCGATAAGCTCGTCAAGGCCGCTAATTAAGGAGTTACGTTGTGCTCAAACAGTTGTGGAACAAGTATAAGCAGGTGGTGTCCTACCTGTTCTGGGGTGTCGTGACCACCGTCGTTAACATCGGAGTCTTCCAGTGGCTGAGTTCAGGTGTTCACATGAATTACCAAGTCGCTAACATCATCGCCTGGTTTCTCTCCGTCCTCGTCGCCTACTTTACCAACAAGGTGTGGGTTTTTAACTCCCACTACACCACCATCAAGGCATTTGCCATTGAGTTTGTAGAATTCTACTTTTACCGGGGACTGACCCTGCTGATCGATGTGGCCTTCATGTTTGTTGGTGTCACTGTTCTGCAGTTTAATTCGCCGCTTGAACAACTGGTCGTCAAAACGTTGGACAACGTCGTGGTGATCATTGCCAACTTCATTTTCTCGAAGTTCCTGATTTTCACCGAAAAGAAAAAATTTGAACGATAAGAAAAAAGCTGGGAAACGCGGGCCGTTTCTCAGCTTATTTTTTGTTGTAAGTATTGTTCAATGATGTCCACAATCCGTTGAGCAGCTTTCCCGCCACCAAAGGAGTCCCGACTCCTGGTCATCAACCAGTAACGGAACTTTTTATGGAGAAGCTCAAAGACTGCCTGCTGGATCTTGGTGGGGTCAGTGCCGACCAGCTTGGCCTGCTTATGCTTGACCACTTCCGGTCGCTCCGTCTTATCGCGCAAGAGAAGGACTGGTTTTCTTAACACTGACGCCTCTTCCAACGCACTACCCGAGTCGGTTACTAAAAGGTAACTACGCGCCGCTAGGTTAATGTAATCGGTAAACGGTAATGGCTGGGTAATCGTGATCCGCTCATGGTGGTCCAGGATGCGTTCAGCTGCACTCATTACCTCTGGCACCGGGTAAAGCGGGTAAACCAGCTGAACATCATCGTTGGTTTCGACAATGTCCTTCATCGTCGCTAACAGTCGCTCTAACTTTTCGCCACGGTTTTCCGGTCGCTGGACGGTCAGGAGGATAATCCGCTTATCACCAACTTGCTCCAGCAAGGGACTCCGATAGTCAGTCTGCAGGTTCTGTTGAACGGCATCAATAATCGTGTTACCAGTAACGTGAATGTGGCGGTCCGAATGGTGCTCGAGCAAGAGGTTATGACGGGCAATATTGGTTGGCGCAAAGTAAAGGTCGGCCATCACATCGACCAGCTGCCGCTGCAGTTCATCAGGAAATGGCCGCGTCTTATCGTGGGTCCGCAGCCCCGCTTCTACGTGGGCTAATGGCAAGCGGTGATAAGAGGCACAGAGGCTCCCTGCCAAGGTGACCGTCGTGTCGCCAATCACAATAATCATATCCGGTTGCGCCGCGTTGACCACGTTGTTAAGGTTATGAATCATCGCTGCGAGCCCTTCGAGGTTGTCTAACTTGGCTGGGAGAGTTTGCAGATCAAAGTCCGGCTCTAAATCTAAGTTTTGCATCGTTTGCTGGAGGAGAGTCGAGTGAGCGCCGGCAACCGTCAGGACCGGTTGAAACTTGGCCGAAGACGCCATCAGCTTAATAATTGGCGATAGCTTGATGGCTTCTGCCCGCGTCCCAAAAAAGAACATAATTTTTGCATCAGCAACCACTAGTTTCTCCTCCTTTCATCAATATTTTAATTGTACCGCTAAGCATGGGTCAATTCTATGAACAAAAGATGAATTTTGCGTTAGACCTACCTTTACTGGTAGAATGTAGTATAATTTCGTTTAGTTTGAAAGTTTAAAGGAGGATTCTCCATGAAAAAACTATCTTTAATTGCCGCAACCTTAATGAGCTCACTGATGCTCGCTGCTTGTGGTAACAACAGCAGTCACCACAGCGCTGCAGAAAGTCATACTTCTAGCAGTAAAGTTGTGAAATCAAAGAAGAAGACTACTAATAATAAAAAGAAGAAACAGGCTAAACAAGCCAATAGTTCATCGTCAAGTGCTGCTAACTCTAACAGCAGCTCTTCAGCATCGACGAACAGCAGTAGTTCCACGAGCTCACAGCAACACAGTAATATCCAGTTAGGTCTGGGCGACGTTGCTGTTTGGACTGATGCTAACGGTGTTACCCACCACGTTGATAGTGACGGGATGGACCGTCAAACCGTGCCTGGTCAAAGTCAAATTCATTATGCCGACTGGTCTGGCCCGCTACCGGCAAACGCTACAATTCAACATAATAGCAACTAAATTTAAACGGGGCTGTGACATAAGTCCCTAATAAAAAATGGATCTCGATGAAATCTTCGGATTTCATTGAGATCCATTTTCCTTTAAAATAAATAGAAAAGGCATCGACCGGACCGTCGATGCCTCCCAAAATACCCTCGAAAGGATACAAAACATTGGATATTGATTATAACATAAACCAACTCAGTTTGAACATCTCAACTGCCTATGAACCGGAGGCCGACCATCCAGCACACTACATTAATCGGCTAGTCGAAAAGCTAGCTGTTAAACACACACAGGTAATGGGACGGCCTCGTGAATATGATCCACGGATGATGCTTAAACTTGTTCTTCTCGCTTATAGTTATGGATTAGTTTCATGCCGCAAGATTGCGCGCTTCGCTCGCGAAAATGTTGTGGCGATGTGGTTAACACAAGAACATCAACCAACTTATCGGACCATTGCACGCTTTGTGGTGTCAACTGATTTGGAAGCCATGATCCAAGCCAGTTTTAAAAAGTTTCATGATTACCTTGAAGATGAAGGCTTAATCGATGAAGCATCATTTATTGATGGAACGAAGATTTTAGCCAACGCCAATAAGTATTCGTTTGTCTGGAAGAAACGGACCATTAAGTACAGTGAACTAAACGTACAAAAAGCGCAGGCATTACTTCAGGAATTAAAGGCAGCTGAGGTTAAGATTGATTTTGACAAGACCGAGATGGACCTGGATCAACTGGATACCGTGATTGCGCTGTTAGAACAACGCATTGAGAAATTAAATCAACGAGTTACCGAAACCGCGAAGGTTTCTCCTAACCCCGCCAAGCAAGAACGTCGTCATGCGAAGAAATATCTGCGGGCAGCTAAACATATTCGTCAAAAACATCATGAATATGAAACGCAAAAGCAGATCGCTGGTTCCAGGAATAGTTACTCTAAGACTGACCATGATGCGACTTTCATGCGATTAAAGGAAGATCCGATGCGCAATGGTCAAACCAAGCCGGCCTACAACTTACAAATTATGACTAATTCACAATATGTTTTAGGATATGGTTTGATGCAAAATCCCACGGACACCCGGACGCTCATACCATTCTTAAATCAACTCGCCCAGAACGAAGTTTTGGGACGAGAGATTGTCGCCGATGCAGGTTATGGTTCTGAACGTAACTACAAATATATTGAAGATCACTTTCCAGATAAAACGGCCTTGATTCCTTACAGTACCATGCTTAAGGAGAATAGCCGTCAATGGCAGTCTGATGATCGCAAAGTCATGAACTGGGAATACCATGAAAAGGATGATTTTTATATCAATCCGAATGGCGTCCGTTTTAACTTTAAGCGTTATACCTATCGTCGTGATAGTTATGGGTTCCGCCGAGATTTTAAAGTTTATCAGGCAGAAAGATTTGATGAAAATCATCGACTTATTCCACAAGCGTTGACCCCACGTGGAAACATCAAGCGCATCATGGTAAATCCACAGTGGGAATACTTTAAGGCCAAAGCACGTCATTCGCTTTCAAATTCTGATACCTACTCCCGTCGTAAATATGACGTGGAAACGGTATTTGGTAATTTGAAGGCTTATTTGGGTTTCAAGAGATTCACGGTACGTGGTCTTAAGAAAGCCAAAAGGCAAATGGGGATTGCCCTAATGGCCTTAAATATGAAAAAGATCGCCGATAGGAGACGATCTTTTCAGAGACTGTATCACAAAAAGAAGAACCGTTCGGAATTACAGCGAATTCCGAACGGTTCATTCATTATAAGGGACTTATGTCACAGCCCCCCTTATCGTANAAATATGAAAAAGATCGCCGATAGGAGACGATCTTTTCAGAGACTGTATCACAAAAAGAAGAACCGTTCGGAATTACAGCGAATTCCGAACGGTTCATTCATTATAAGGGACTTATGTCACAGCCCCGTTTTTTGTCAGCTAATTAATTAGTTCGCTTTGGAAACAAAACCGTTAATTTGATTAATCCTCAATTTGGGGCGGGTACATTTAGCCAAAATCTGCACACCATGACTCATAGGCATCAAAAAATCAGTCCAAGCAGTCGAGCCGCTTGAACTGATCAAATGTGGCTATCAGCACCAATTGACAAATATATAAATTACTTCTTACTTGTTGGAGCATCAATCCAGCAAGTAACCAAACCTATAATTGCACCAATTAAAATAAAAAATGGATACATATATCTTTGCGAACCATTTATAGGCGACATCATAAAAATGGGAACCTGTAACAATACTACGAAAATAACCATAGCATTTTTATCTAATCCAAAGGTCAAAGTAATTAAAAAGGCTAAAATAACCATCATTATAATTAAGTTACCATTCAACAGGATAGCAAACGGTGGCATTTGTGAGAAAATATTATACAAAATTGCTATTAGCTTTCGTGCCTGTGGACAGTGCTTTGAATAGTTTACCTTTAACCATTGTCCATTCACCAGTAAGCCAAAATTCACCGGTGCAACATTTAATGTACTTGTCGCCCATTCCGGGGACACATTTTTATATTGGACACTAACAGGATCAATATATGAATATCCTTGACTCATAAATGCCTCTACTAATACTTCTGGATGTTGCATCATTAAACGAAGCCACACTTTTTTGTAGTCACGAATATCGTTCTTTGTAACAGTTCTAAATCTATAACCTATCACAAAACTTTTCTTAATATGATGATCAAACGTTCCGTTCGATTTTAACCCTATTTCTTTATCACCACTAGACTTAATAGGATCCGAGTCGACAGGATTATATAATTTGGCTAAATTTTTTCTAACAAAAACTCGATTAATAGCTTCTTTTTCTGAAGTAGTCAACGAAGAACCAAATCGTTTTTGATATAAAGCTGTTGATTGAATCATTACAGCTTCTCCTTCAATCGGGTCACTTACAGGTACTTGCAACATGCTAAACAGCAGGTGTTGTCCACTCAAAAAACAAATAACAACCATTACTGATACGATCGATATGCGCAATATGTGTTTATTTTTAAAATACAGAACTGCCGAAATAACCGCACTGAACATAATAATATACACTGCATACTTTTCAGT
The DNA here is from genome assembly GCF_900240275.1 of [Lactobacillus] timonensis. Taxonomy (GTDB): domain Bacteria; phylum Bacillota; class Bacilli; order Lactobacillales; family Lactobacillaceae; genus Limosilactobacillus; species Limosilactobacillus timonensis. The sequence goes on from NZ_LT964761.1 coordinate 311,578, forward strand.
GGCTAATTGTACAAATAACGTTAATATCAGTCCAAGCCACCACCAAATTTTTTTGAACAGCAACCTATCATGTAATAGATTAGCTAATAATAGTACAGTACCTAATAATGCCGCGCTGTACAAAACGTTTTTCGTTAAAAACATACTGATGATGGGTAACATCGGAAAAAGAGCATAAAACCATTTGAAATAATTAACCTTTTTAATGGACATGCCCAAGTGCTGAAACGAAACTAAGCTATAAGTGAGAGATGAAACAACTGCTAGCACCTGTTCTAACGAACTTATAAAAAGTCCAATTCCTGCACTATGAAAAATTTTTAGACCAATCTTAAAGTTAGTCCCATAAAGAAGAGTTACCAAAAAATCGTGCTGATTGGAAATTGAAAACGGATGCTTACCAAGTAAATACCAGCCAATAGGGTAAATATCTCTAGCCCAATCCCCATGACCGAAAAACTCTAACAGTTGATTATACGTATCGGCACTCATTGTTGCTGGATAAAGGATAACAATATAGGGGATCCAGCAAATCAAAATAGTTAAAAAAAATTTCAAAGCATTAGAACTTATTTGTTGTTCGCTATGATTATTAACAACGTTCTTTTTAGAAATCAGAATCGACTGTTCTAAAGCGTTCAACATTAAATAAATAAAAATAGCTATCCCAATCGAAGAAACACAAAAAATAGCTAATTTAAATTTATGATAAACATAAATACTTACTACGTCTAAACGTGATATCCGTCCATAATTTATATAAAATCCCAAAACAATCGCATAAAGCAACGTAAAAATCTTAGCAGCTACTGGTAATTTGAATGCCCTTATGGAACTAATTACATACCATAAAATAACAGAAGTTCCAAAAAAAACAAAAATGTTAATCTGCGTAAAAGGTTGTACAAATTCATTTAACAATTTGAACAACATATCTTGCTTGGATAAATTAAGACCACCTTGCCATTCGCCGCTTATTTTTAAAGGTAATGAAATACAAATAGATAAAAGAATAATAATTATCCATTTACTTTTTTTACTACTAACAATTCTAGTGTTCAATTTATTCCCCCCTATTTAACGATCAAGTCCCTATGTTCAAGAAAAAAGTCCGTCCAAAAGCGATAAACTTTAAAATTGTTCAAACCGTAAAAGTTTGAATCTAACTATTAAGACACTAGTTAGACAACGGCAACTGATAATCTCTTAAGCAATATAATCCAAGATGAATGCAAGCTTAAACAAGTTAAGTAAGATCTAACGCAGCAATGTTATATTTTAAGGAAATACGTTATTATCCTTGTCTTTTAGCATTCAACAATTTTAAAAATAAAATATATACGAAAAATAAACCAAAATCGAGTAACAAGCGAAAAATGATAAGAATGACAGATTTATGCGGCAACATGAATTGAAAATTTTGCCAGAATAAGTCTAGCTGGTGAATACACATAATCGCTAAAGTATGCCTACCAATCAACTGTAACCACCGCAATTGATAGCTTCTAGTAAGAGCCATAGAGCATAAGAATGTAACAATACTACCACCTACAGCTGCCATTATCGACCAAGTAAATTGTGGGTAGTGGCGTGTCGCAAGCTCTATGTATAAACCATTTTGTACACAAGTTAGCCACAGAATGACACTCACAATAGCAATTAGAAATGTCCAATTAGATTCTAAAATTGCCCTGCCACGGAGCTCACCACCAACAGCCATAAATAACGAAGCAATTGGAACAATATCCAACGATTGTGGCAACCAAAATCTTGTAGATATTAAATAAGCAGCAAAAGCAAAAATAATTGCAAAAAAGATCACTCGCCGCTTAAACACAAGATTCAACAAATCAAAAAATAATTTAGCCCAGAAGAAGACAAAAAGAAACCACATTACACCAGCAGTGGGATGGTTGCTAAATGGAACGTCAGAACCCCAAAAAACTGCACCAATAAAACTTGAAAACAGTTGTTCATAAGTATCATGATATCCAGAAATAATCCAAGATTCTAAATGAAACAAAAAAGTTATTATGCACGCCAATAACCATATCTTTAAAAAAAGCTTTCGGGCGGTATTCCAAAAATCTGCCCAATCACGTACACGATGGGATGTATACCCTGACAAAATAAAAAATAATGGCATATGGAAAGAAAACACCCAAACACGAAACGGTCCCTGAGGCAATTCATGCCCTGCTACCATCAATATAATTGCGATGGCTTTTGCAACATCAACCCATATTAATCTTTTTTTGGTCATAACCTATACTCCTATTTGTCTACTTTATACATTAAAATATCCCAAAATCAGTTCTGATTTTGGGAGTAACTTAATAATCGCTGTCTTCTTCTCTCCACTGCGATTTTTGTACCCTAAATTCATATTCTCGCCGTTCTTTTCGCTGGATAGCATCCAATATAAGCCCACTATAAAAAGATAAAATTCCAGCAATAAAACAAAAACCACAGACAATTAAAGTTGGTATATTTAAAACTTTGCCAGTCTGCTCATACGGAATCCAAACATCTGGAACAAAAAATGCCAAAGACAAAAGCATCAAAATTAAAGCTAAAAAGCCAAAAAATCTTAATGGTTTATAGTTTCGGAATAATGTAAAAATCAATCTCAATACTTTAAATCCATCAGAAAACGTACTGAGTTTGCTAGTACTCCCTGCAGGCCTATCTCTATAATCAATAACATGATTCTTAACAGATAAATTATTTACCGTAGCAAAAATGCTCATCTCAGTCTCAATTTCAAACCCATGTGAAAGAACGGGATAGGTCTTGACAAAACGATAGCTAAAAGCCCTATAGCCAGTCATTATGTCCTTAATATCTGTATTGAAAAAGTAGTTTATGCTACTACGAACTAATTTATTACCAATGCCGTGAAACGGTCGCTTGTTTTCAGAAAAGTAGCTAGAACTAAGCCTATCACCAACTACCATATCATAATCTTCATTTAGAACATACTTTGCCATTTTCGGAATTTCTTCGGCTGGATAAGTGTCATCTCCATCAATCATTACGTAGCATTTAGCTTCGATTTCTCGAAACATTTTTCGAATAACATTACCTTTACCCTGTTTATACTCATACCTTACTTTAGCACCGGCATTTGCTGCTATTTGCGCAGTATCATCTGAAGAGTTATTGTCATAAACAAAAATCTCCGATTTAGGTATATTTTGAATGGCTTTCTTGCAATCTTTAACTACCTTATCAATAGTTTTAGCCTCATTGTAACAAGGAATTAATACGGCCACATCAATCATTATGGAATCTCCCTATTAGACCATGAAATATTTATCTTTACTAAACCAATCAATTATTACATAAAATTACTTTCACGTGTAGATAAAATTAAAAATTCTGAATGGTTTATTAAAAGGCACTTTTGCCACAGCTGTTTACTATTACCAATCACAAAGAAGTGTAAGTATTCTTTTTAGACATTTCCTGCTCAATTGTTCCTTTTTAAGCCATTTAACCAAACTAGATAAAAGATAGCACAGCAAATATATAAGATTTTTGTTCTCTCAACAATACACTTCGCCAGGATTTAGCGCCTGATTCAAAACATATTCACTTTTAGAACAAACATATGTAATTAACACTTTTACAGTTTGTACCGATTTTTCAAAAGCATATTGCATCTTCGTTAAACCAAAAACTTACCACCAACTAATAACTACCTTCGTTCCAGCCGGCACATTATCCCGAATCCACTTAGCATCAGGTAAAGTTAAACGAATACAACCATGAGATGCTTGTTACTTACCTAATTTTGCTGCCTCCCAACCGATTACCTGGTGATTACCATTAAACGGAACCGAGTGAAAAAGGTATTCACCGTGATGCAACCAAGAAGTCCAGTACCAAGCACCTTCACCTTGACTCGGTACATAAAATGAGTAACCACGTTCACGCTGAACATAAAATGTTCCCGTTGGGGTTTTATTACCCAAGCCTGCTGATGAATACATCTGATAAATCACTTTATCTCCAGACATCAGATAAACCCGGTTTTTCTTGATGCTAACGTAAATCCAGAAGTTCGGCGTAGCTGCCACATTAGGATATGGTCTCCATTCAGAAGGCTGATAGATATTCACAGGCCGCATCAGATATTCATTTGTTAATTTCTCGATGCCGTTCGTAGCCCAAGCATTATTTTCATCGAAATGGTAAGTCTTACCGTTCAATACCTGATTACCTGTTTATGCCTGCCCCTGAGCACTAAAATCGTAAATATTACCATTAATTCGCTTCACCCCGGTCCAGGCCCAAGCGTTGATTGGATCAAAGTAATACCAATGATCATTCAGGTATTGCCAACCCGTATTAGCCCAAGCATTGGCGGTATCGAAGTCATACGTGGCACCATTAATTGACTGCAAACCTGTTGCAGCCTTACCGGTTTGCAGATCAAAGTAGTACCATCGGCCATTAATCTTTTCCCATCCTGATGCACGGTAACCCGACTTAGTATAGTAATACTAATGATGATCTTTACTCAGCCAACCAGTTTGCAAAGATCCATTGCTATTAAAAAGATAGTCAACACCATCAATGGTGTGCCAGTCTTCCGTCAACATCTGATGGGATGAAGTATTGAAATAATACCAATTACCTCCCACTTGTTGCCAACCACTTAATGCCCATACATTATTCTGATCAAACAAATACCAATGCTGATTAAGATACTGCCAGCCGGTTTGAGCCCAGGCATTTTGCAGGTCGAAATCATAGCTATTACCATCAATTTGTTGAAACCCTCTTTTTGCTTTATAAGTTTGCGGATCAAAGTAGTACCACCGACCATTTAATTTCTGCCAGCCAGTGGCAATATTTCCATTAGGCATATAGTAATACCATTGATGATCTCGCTGAAGCCAGCCAACTTGCTGAGCCCCGTTACCATCAAAATAGTAGGGAACGTTATCGATTATTTGCCAACCGGTTAACAAATACTTAGACGTTGGGTCTAAGTAATACCAAGTATTGTTTAACTTTTGCCAGCCAGTATTCGCCCAGGAGTTATTCTGATCAAAGTCATACCAGGCACCATTTATTTGCTGAAGACCTTTTGCAGCCTGGCCATTCTTTTGAAAATAGTACCAATTTCCAGCATTGGATTTAAACCATCCTCGTTGAGCCCAGGCATTTGTTGGATCAAAGTAATACCAGCCATTATTAACAAACTGCCAACCCGTTAGTGCCCAGGCATTAACATCGTCAAAATCATAAAGATGTTGATTAACCGTTTGTAACCCCGTCAATGCTTGACCATTGTCTCCAAAGTAATACTAACGACTATTTATTTTCTGCCAGTTAGTATTTGCCACCCCAGCTTGGTCAAACAAGTACCAATGTTGGTCAATCATTTGCCAACCATGAAGATCATTACCATTCTTACCATAACCATTTATCTGTCCATCATGACTGACAACGTAGTTACTGTTATGGGTCTGATTGTCCTGTTGATCATCTTCAGTCTGTACATCGATATTTGATGTTACCTTTGTAGTAGGTTGTTGCTCTACCGGTACATTAGTTATTTGACTAGCTTCCTCTGCACTAGTGCTGTCCGCATGAACAGTGATCCCGTTGGACAAACCCACTAGCGCAGAAATAATCATACCAGCAATCAGCCATTGCTTCCCAGCCTTGTATAATTTAAAGTGTTGCATTTAAAATACTCTCTCCTCACAATTATCCGATATATCCATTAATAATATAACATTCCACAAATCACAATTTGATAGCTGTTGCCATTTCAAAGCTCCAGTTTAAAACCTCACTTTGGTCACCTGAAATTATTACCCTTCATGAATATCATCTACAACTACAACATCTATTTTTCTTTATTCATTAATTTAAACATCGGTATTAGTTAGCGGCTATAACGAATACTAATCAATTCGAAACCAACCTCTATAGTAAAATAGGCCAGCATAATTTATCGAATAAGAAAAGCAACTAACCAACATAGAAATTTAAGACTATGTCCATTGTAGTTTAATAAAAGTCAATATATTGAGCAATAACCCTCCCCTATTATTCACATGCAATATGTTGTGACTAACAAACCGTGAGATAGTTTTAGGCCTGCCAATAATGACAGCTATAGAGAATATAATAATTGTTAAAAACAATCTTGTTCATTACAACTATGTTGATACGAACAACTTGTACGTTAACTGTCCATCACTTTCTGTACCGTGAATTTAGTAGTTGATTTAGTATATTAAATTCAAGCAATTAATAGAACCGGAACTATGACAAAAAAACGAAGTGATTAACCAGCGTTTTTCTTTTACTAATTTGATATCAATCGAAAATACATTTTTGACATACGACAAATATTCAAATTGGTCGTATCAGTAATTTAGAAATTCGCGAATTCTCAATTTTGACACCCGACCTATACACAGATATGTCGGGTGCTAATTTTTCATTACTAATCTTTAAACTGTTCGTTATGGTTAACCCGTAGCTTGTCCAGCCACTTGACCAATGCCCAGATAGGCAGGCCGACAACGACGATCCCGATAAAAAGGAGGACGCCGGCTGGATCGTTGAACACCTCACTGATCAGCACGAATAAACCACCTAACAAGGCGACTAGCGGAATCACCGGGTACAGCGGCACTGAAAATGGCCGCTTGGCCGGGTCTGGTTGACGGTGACGGAGAACAAAGATCCCGACAAAGGCCATCGTATAGAAAATATAGACCGTAAACACACACAGGTCCGACAGGTGGTCAGGGTCAAAGAAGCACATCATCACCGTTGCCAGCACCAGGATAAAGATGGTGGCGTTAACTGGCACTCGCGACTTAGGCGTCACGTAAGCTAGAAAACGCGAAAACGGTAAGTCACGGCGCTTGGCCATCGCGTAGACGATCCGCGGAAAGGTCATCATCTTCCCGTTGAGGGTCCCCATCATCGAAATGATGATCCCCAGTGACAGCAGTTTGCCCCCGACCTGACCAAAAGCCGACGTCGCTAAGTAGGCAGTAGCGTTTTCGCCTAAGCGGTGAATCTGGCTGACCGACAAGAAACGAAACACACCGTAAGTAATCAAGGTGTAGATTACCAGGACGGCGGTAATCCCCAGAATAATCACCTTCGGTAACAGTTTCTGCGGATTCTTCATTTCACCACCGAGGTTAGCAATCAGGATCCAGCCATCGTAGCCGAAGAGGGTCGCCAGGACGGCCACCCCGAAATTGCCGGCACTCTGCTGAACCTCCGTCAGGGTTTGCCCGAGGGCGTGTTGGTGACCAAACAGCATCCCAAAGATGATGATTGCCGCAATCGGGATCAGCTTGCCGGCAGTTGTGATAACGGCAAAGGCGGCTCCGACCTTGTTTTCCAGCATGTTCATCAGGGCAATCAGGACGATCGTAATCACCGCCAACGGAATCCGCCAGGCAGCCGATAAACCAAAGAAATTGGCCATCAGGATACTCATGAAGCCAGCCACCGCGGCGATAATCGCCGGTCCGTAGACAATCACCTGCATCCAGCCAGCCATAAAGCCCATCAGACGACCGTATAGTTCTTCAATGTAGACGTACAGACCCCCGGTGTAAGGCATCTGCGCCCCAATTTCGGCAATCGTCAGCCCACCGGTCAGGGTAATGACCCCACCGAGTACCCAGGCGACCAGTGCCATCGTGGAGGAACCAGCACTATCCAAAACTGAGCCCTGTTTAAAGAAGATCCCGGAGCCGATGATCGTCCCAATCACAATTGACAGTGCCGACCAGAACCCGAGTGAACGTTTTAATTCGTTTGCTGGTTCTTTTTCCACGCTAATTCCCCCATTCATTTTATTAGAGTTTTCTAATTTTACCACGAACGGGGCCAAAATAAAATACTCTACTTACTTTCCCCACAAGAACTGGTTGATCAGTTTAAAGACCCGCGGGTTTTCGTGCAGTTTACTGTGCTGGGCCTTGGCACCGTGAATAACAACCTGACGGTACGATGCGGGCCGGTCGCCGAGCATCTGCTTGATTGACCGTGAAGATCGATTATCAATCCGTCCGTCGGTGCCGCCGCCCTTGTTGCCCATGATGTTGAGCACCTGGGCGTGGGGGTAGTTATTTTTAAGGTCTTGTAGGTGGGTGAGCATCCGTTGGAAGACCCGGTTGTTGACCGGTGCACCGGTCATGCCGGCACCCGCGAGGACCACTTGCTTTTTCAGCCTTGGCATCCCCTGCTCCTGCCCATAATCGTTGAGGAAGGCAAAGTTATCAGTATTACCCATGGAATGGCCAACGAGGTTGATAGTCTTGATGCCGTCCTCTTTTTTCAGCTTCCAGACTACGTTGCGAATGTAGCGGCCACCCTCGGCCATATCTGTGCTGCGGTTGTTTTGCAAGTTCACCTGGACAATCGGATTCCGCTTGCCCTTAATTGACGGACCATGCAGGGTGACATGACCATCGGACTTCACCTGTGCCTGGACAACTATATCAGTCACCCCCGCCTTGCGAGCCGCCACGACCATTGAGTCCTCGGCTCGCGAACTAGAACCATAACCATGGACAAAGATCGTCGGCGTCGTCGAATTGACCCATTTCTTTTGGGACTGGCGACTGGTGCAACCGGCCAGGCCGATGACCAGCAAAACTAACAATAAGTTAACCCACCACTTTTTCATGACTTTATCCTTTCTTAAAAAATCCTGGTTGATGCCAGGACCCACTTTAACCTTTAGTCTAGTTGCAGGCGACCAAGTGCGTGTTCAACGTGGTGCTGGTCGCTGGACGGTGCCTTTTCAAAGGCCACCTCGTACTTTCCCGCGTGACGGGCAGCCAACTTGACCGCCTTACCATCAACACCATCCACACACACGATGGCAGCGTCAACCTGGCGCAGGGCCTGCTTGATCTTACTCGACGTCACGTTCTGTGGCCGGGAAGCGTCCAAGCCGTAGAAGACACCATGGTGGTCCGCCATGACTTCCCGCAACGGTCCCCACTGCTTTGGCTTGGCACTGATAATCAGCACCTTGCGCTGGTGCAAGTCAAAGTGAGGGTCAACAGGCTTGGTCGTGGTCGACTTGGCTACCGGTTTTGCTATGGTTTTTGCCTTTTCCTGGTTGTCGTGGTCAACATTGACAGTCTCTTCTTCATAGGCCCAGCGCAGGGTTCCAGAAGCAGCATCGCGCATCCCGTGACCATGGTCGTAATAGGCAAAGTCAATTGGCATCCCCGCGTGCAGGCCGAGTTTGCCGTAACGCTTCGGGTCAATTAGCAACGTAGCCCCTTCTTCGGCATCCAGCGGTGAATCACCGTTCTGGGTTTCGGTGATCTGAAACATCTTCGTCCCCGCGACTTCATGGAGTGGCGCCTTGCGGAGCACCTGGATTGGTCGGCCGCCGTGCTGGACTTTCAGTTTCTTGATGATCGGTGCTAATCCGGCACCATGACGTTCACCGAGCTCAACCACGTCGCCATCTTCCAGTTCGTATGGCAGGGCGTGAAGGACCCGTTCGGAGTAATACTGGCGGTTGATCATCGCCCCGCTGAGCTTACGGTGAACCACGTACCGGTTGTCAGCAGCTAGCTCAGCTTCCGTTGGCTCTGCCGGTTGCTCATCACCAGCCGGTTCCGTTATCTCCTGGTCTTTTTTTGCCGGTGCATCATCAACCAGGTCGGTCAACGGGGTGCTCTCCTCCTGGTCAGCGGCATTATTCAATGACTTGTCCAGCAGCGATGCAAATTCGCCACTGACCTGCTTGGGCATTTTCTCCCCAGGGTGGTCAACAAGCTCCTGCGTCCGCCGATGGTGTTGTCCCTGATGGTCATCACGGTGGCCTTCTTCCGCCGCTGGCTGGTGGTCATCGTGGCGCCGCCGCATCCGAAAACGGCGACTACCCTGCTGGCTTTCGTAGTCCCGGTGGTGATGATGGCGGGAATGGTGGTTCCAGTCTTCATCCCCCTCGCCCACTGCCCAGTCGTCGACCGGCTGCAAGCGGTTGAGCAACCGTAAAATCATCGTCAAACTCCGCTGAGTTTGCTTGAGGCTGGCGGGATCGTCACTGGTGTGCTTCAGTAATTCCATTAATTCATTGCGGTAATCATACATGGTGGACCCTCCCAAATTTGTTTCTGGTCCTATTGTAACAGTTATCATCACCCAAAATTAGCAAAAAGCCAGTTGTCTGCCAAATTCATGACAATCTTCAATCAAAAAGACGATGGCTCTCCACCATCGTCTTTCGTATTCAACTTGTCAGCTCAAGATATTAAGCATTCTTCAGACTAGCCAAACGGTCCTTAGCAGCCGCCAGCTTGTCTTGCCATTCAACCGCCTTCTGCTTTTCGGCGTTAACGACCTTTTCAGGGGCGTTGGCGACGAACTTCTTGTTGGCCAGCTTCTTGGCGGACCGGTCAACTTCCTTCTGCAGCTTGGCGATTTCCTTTTCCATCCGCTGCCGTTCTTCATCTAGGTCGACTAGTTCGGCCATCGGGATGAAGACCTCGGCGTTGGTAATTACGGCGGACATCGCCAGCTTCGGTGCGGTCAGGTTAGCATCCAGCTTGATTTCACTGGTGTTGCAGAACCGCTGGATGTAGTCCTGGTTGTTGGCGAAAATCTGTGTCACCTCATCGTTACCCGGATTAATCAGCAGTTCGACCGGCTTGGACAGTGGGGCGTTGGCCTCGTTCCGGATATTCCGCACTGCGGTAATCAGCTCGATCAGGCGGTCCATCTGCACTTCCGCATCCGGGTTAGCCAGTTCATCATGGATCGTCGGGTAGTCGGCCACCATGATGGATTTCCCGCTATGAGGCATTGACTGCCACAGTTCTTCCGTCGCAAACGGCATGATCGGGTGGATCAGGCGCAGCGTTTGATCGAGGACGTAGGCCAGGATGTCACGGGTATTGGATTTTTCCTCGTCCGTCCCGTTGTTGAGCGTCTCCTTGGTCAGCTCGATGTACCAGTCACACAGGTCGTTCCAGATGAAGTTGTACATTGCCCGGCCGGCTTCCCCGAATTCGAACTTCTCAAACTGGTCGTTGACCTGCTTGATCGTCGCGTTGAGCTTGCTCAAGATCCAACGATCAGCCAGGTTCCACTTGCTTTCGTCAGGCAGAACCGGCTTGGTGTCATCCGCCAGGTTCATGATCACGTAACGGCTGGCGTTCCAGATCTTGTTGATGAAGTTCCAGGCAGCGTCCATCTTCTTGTAGGAGAAGCGGATATCCTGGCCCGGCGTTGACCCGTTAGTCAGGAACCAGCGCAGAGCGTCAACCCCGTACTTGTCGATGACGTCCATCGGGTCGATCCCGTTGCCCAGCGACTTACTCATCTTCCGTCCCTGTTCGTCACGGATCAGACCGTGGAGGATCACGTTGCGGAACGGTGCCTTGCCGGTAAACTGGAGACTCTGGAAGATCATCCGGGAAACCCAGAAGAAGATGATGTCGTAGCCGGTCACCAGGGTGCTGGTTGGAAAGTAACGCTTGAAGTCAGCGGCGTTCGTGTCCGGCCAGCCCATCGTGGTGAATGGCCAGAGGGCACTGGAGAACCAAGTGTCCAGCACGTCGGGATCCTGTTCCCAGTTTTCGGCATCCTTCGGTGCTTCCATGCCAACGTAGGTTTCACCGGTCTGCTTGTTGTACCAGGCCGGAATCTGGTGACCCCACCACAACTGACGGGAAATAACCCAGTCGTGGGCGTTTTCCATCCACTGTTCAAAGGTATGCTCGAACCGCTTCGGTACGAAGTTAACCGCGTCGTCAGTCTTCTGGTTGTCTAAGGCCGTCTGGGCCAGCGGCTTCATCTTGACGAACCACTGGGTCGACAGGCGAGCTTCCACTTGAACCCCGGTCCGTTCAGAGTGACCAACGGAGTGGACGATTGGTTCCACCTTCAGCAGGTAGCCACCTTTGTCCAGGTCGTGGACAATCGCCTTGCGGGCGGTAAAGCGGTCCATCCCCTGGTACTTGCCACCATTTTCGTTAAGCGTAGCGTCTTCGTTAAAGGTGTTTAGTTCCGGCAGGTTGTGGCGCTTACCAACCAGGAAGTCGTTCGGGTCGTGGGCCGGCGTAATCTTTACCATCCCGGTCCCGAAGTCAGGCGTAACGTAGTCGTCAGCGATGATTTCGATCTCCCGGTCAACCAACGGCACGCGAATGTGCTTGCCAACGAGGTCCTTGTAGCGTTCATCCTTCGGGTTAACCGCGACCGCTTCGTCCCCGAACATCGTTTCTGGCCGCGTCGTCGCAATTTCAATGTAGCCCTTGCCGTTGAAGGTCGTCCCGTCAGTAAACGGGTACTTAACGTGGTAGAAGGCACCCTTGTCGTCCTTATGGATAACTTCGATGTCGGACAGAGCCGTCCGGGCTTGCGGGTCCCAGTTGATGATGTAGGTACCACGGTAGATCAGGCCCTTCTTGTACATGTCCACGAAGACCTTGCGAACCGCCTTGTTCAACCCTTCGTCGAGGGTAAAGCGTTCGCGGTCGTAGTCGACGGAAATCCCCATCTTAGCCCACTGCTTGTGGATGATGTCGGCGTATTCGTCCTTCCAATTCCAAACTTGTTGAACGAACTTTTCCCGACCAAGGTCGTAGCGGGAAACGCCCTGCTTGCGCAGCCGTGCTTCCACCTTCGCCTGGGTGGCAATCCCGGCGTGATCCATCCCCGGAACCCAGAGAGTGTCGTAGCCCTGCATCCGCTTGCGACGGATAATAATGTCCTGCAGCGTCGTGTCCCAGGCATGCCCTAAGTGGAGCTTACCGGTAACGTTCGGCGGTGGGATAACGATTGAGTACGGGTGGGCTTTCTTATCACCATTCGGCTTAAAGAGACCTTCGTCGATCCACCACTGGTAGCGGCCGCTTTCGACCGCTTGCGGATCGTACTTGGTCGACATTGATTTGTTGTCTGCCATAATAAATCCTCCAATTCTGCTTCATAACCTTTGACTTGTTGACTGAGGGTGGCTTACTTATCCCGCGTTTGGAACTGACCGCATCATTATCGGCTGATGGGGCTGGAACGCCGTGGACACAACTTCAAGCCAAGCGTTACTTGTCTTGAAGCTTGGTCTTGTCGTAAGTTCAGTTTTGCTTCACTAACGACAATTTCACGGCTGAGCCCTAGCCGATATCGATGCTTAGTCAAGATGATCGGTAAATATCAACGAGGTGCAGTGGCAACTCCTTATGACCGCCATCCGGTCTCAGTAGTGATATTTGACTTAGCGTTTTAACGCTTAGTCAAAGCCCCAGTTTGAAGACAAGCCTGCTTGGCTTCAAATGGTGGTCACTACGTTACAGACCGGAGTTTGGCGGGATATAAGGAGATATATACCCATCTCCGCAAGCCAGGCATAGTTCGTTCCAGTAGGACAGTTAGGCTCAAAGTGTCCCCGCTACGTTCCCGCATGCACTGGCGTGAGCAATCGACTCGCCAAAAGAAAAAGCCCGTCCTAATAACTAGGACGAGCTAACTCGCGGTACCACCTAACTTGGGTTTTACAACCCCGCTTGAAGTTGGTAACGGAGTGGCACTCCGCGATAACCTACTGTTAGTTCAGCTACCGCACTCGCGAGCTACTTGAATAACCACTGCTGGCACCCTCTCAGTCAACGGGCACTTCCTGTGCAGCTGGTGATTATCCCCTCTCGGTCAACGTTTAATGTCTAAATGTTAATCAACTTTACTTCAACAGTCAAGACTTACTTTTTTAGCTGGTCTAAAACGTGCAGTGCCGCCAGGTAGTCTGGCTCGTGAGTTTGTTCCTTAACCACTTGCTCGTAGATAATCTTCCCGTTTTCATCCATGATGATGATCGAACGGGCCAGCTGGGCTTCGTCCGGGATCAACAACTTCAGGGCGTAGCCAAAAGACTGTTCGTAATCAGACATCAGCTGGATATGGTCCAGACCGGCCGCGGCACACCAACCACGCTGTTCAGCGACCGTGTTGGTTGACACCGTAATGAAGTTCACCTCTGGATAGTCCTCCATCGCCCGGTTGAACTTGCGCGTCTGCATGCTGCAAACTGGCGTATTGATATTAGGAACCACGCTAAAGAGGGTCACCTTACCGAACAATTCCCGTGTCTTTACCCGCTGGTTATCCTGATCGAATAACTTGAAGTGCGGAATATCCTCACCCACCTTTGGCAAATCGCCAACGGTTGACAGCGGCTGGCCTTTAAACGTAACTTCCACGAGCAAACACTCCTTTCGGCGAGAAACCAGTTGCCTGCTCAAACCACTGGTTCTCATTAAATTTTAATCTGAAATTATCTTTAGGATAACATAATTTACCCCTCAGAACCAGGCAAAAGACAGTCTTTCATCGTTCATTAAAGCAGTTCCGCAAAAACGTCTTCGTTGGCGTTTAAGAACTCGTCTCCCGGGTGGATCGTGGTGATCTGAATACCATCTAGTGCCCGTTGCATCAAACCGTCAACGTCCAGCGCTTGCTCGTACTGGCGAGCCTTATCCACCCGCGGTTTGGTCTTCGGCCGTGGGGGCGTAAAGACGGTACAGCAGTCTTCGTATGGCAAAATCGACAGGTCATAAGTGTCGATATCTTCGGCAATCTTAATAATTTCGGTCTTGTCGTAGCTCAGTACTGGCCGCAGAACAGGCAGGTTGGTAACCTCTTCGATCGCCCGCATACTCTCCATCGTCTGCGAGGCCACCTGACCGAGTGATTCACCATTGAAGACGGCGAGACGGCGGCGACGGTGGGCTAACTCGACGGCAAGGCGCAGCATAAAGCGCCGTTGGACCGTCATCAAATAACCCTCCGGCACCTTTTCCTTAACCGTTTCCTGGATTTCGGTAAACGGAACCTGGATAAACTTGATTCGTCCCGAGTACTTGGCCAGCTTAGCGGTTAACTCCTTAGCCTTGGCGAGGGCCTGCTCACTGGTGTATGGCGGGCTGTAGAAATGGACCATCTCCAGGTCAACGCCCCGCTTCATCGCCAGGTAAGCGGCAACTGGCGAGTCGATCCCGCCGGAGAGCATCATCATCCCCTTGCCAGCCGTTCCGACTGGTAGTCCACCAGCGCCCTTGATTGTTTCGCAGGACAAGAAAATGCCGTTCTTGCGGATTTCTACCCGGATTTCCAGGTCGGGGTGGTGAACGTCGACGGTCAACAAGTCCGGAAACTCGTCGAGCAGCGCCCCACCGAGGTCACGGTTCATCTGCATCGAATCCATTGAAAAATCGTGGTCGGCCCGCCGTGTCTGAATCTTAAAAGTCTGCGGGTGGTTCACCACTTTCTTCACCAGGGCGATGGCCGCCTCCTTCGTCGCGTCAAAGGTCCGTTCCACCTTGATACTTGGTGAAAAGTTCTGAATACCAAAGACAGCCGACAAGCGGTCCATTACTGGCTGACTCGGCGTCCCATTCAACGTAATGTGGAGCCGGTCAGGACCGGGGTGCACTTTGACGTCAGCGAAGTTGTGAACGGCGTGGCGGACGTTGCTGCCGAGGCGGTCAATAAATGACTTGCGGTTATGGCCCTTGGTCGATAGTTCTCCGTAGCGGACCATTACTTCATCGTAATTGACGGTCATGTCAATCCTCCTTAGTTAATAATCTTTTGAAACTCAGCGTAAAGCTGATCGAAGACGCGGTTAAACTGGTCGGCTTCTTCCAGTGTATTCTGGTCGCCGAGGCTGACCCGGACCGCGCTCGTCGCTTCCTTATCGGGAACCTTCATCGCCACCAGGGTGCCGGCTTCGTCCGTCTTCTTGGAAGCGCAGGCCGAGGTGGTCGAAATGTAGATGCCGTGTTCCTCGAAGGCGTGAACGATCGTTTCCCCACGAACGCCGACGATGGCAAAAGTCAGCACGTGTGGCGCAAAGTGCGGATTATCGCTGTCGCCGGAAAAAACCTTCACGTGCGGCTTGCCGACCAGGTGCTGATAAATGCGGTGCTTGATGGACAGTTCCTTTTGAACATTTTCGTCCTCGCGCTCCTTGACCAGGCGCAGGGCCCGGGCCAGGGCAACATCGCCAGCCAGGTTTTCCGTCCCGCTGCGGTGGTTATGCTCCTGACCACCACCAGCAACCAGCGGCATCAGCTTACGACCAGCACGGTGAAAGACGAAGCCCGTCCCCCGCAAGCCGTGGAACTTGTGTCCTGAGAAGGTCGCAAAATCGACGCGGGGGCCAAAGACCATCGAATCCAATCCCTTGCCCACTGCTTGGACCGCGTCGACGTGGAAGTGGATCTTCGGGTACTTTTGCAGGATCTTGCCGATTTCGTTGATCGGCTGGATCGCCCCGATCTCGTTATTAACGGCCATGATCGACACTAAAATCGTGTCCGACCGGATGGCAGCTGCCACGTCCTGGGGGTTAACCCGGCCCTCGCTATCAACCGGCAGTACCGTGATGTCAAAGCCGAGTTCCTTTAACTCGTTCATCGTGTTGGCAACGGCACCGTGTTCCACGCTGGACGTAATAATGTGCTTGCCGTACTGCCGTTTGGCCCAGGCTGTTCCCTTGATGACGGCGTTGTCACCCTCTGAACCACCAGAGTTAAAAATAATTTCTCCCGGCTTGACCCCACATAGTTTTGCAACCTGCGCCCGCGCCTGTTCCAACAGGTTCCAGGCTGGTTCGCCCAGCTTGTGCAGGCTCGACGGGTTGCCCCAGACGTCGGTAGCCACCTTATTAAAGGTATCGAGAACCGCCGGTAACGGACGGGTGGTGGCACTGTTATCGAAGTAAATCAAGTTGGCCTCTTCCTTTCATTTATCGTTATGTGCAATAAAGCCTAACGTCCAGCATGAACGTTAGGCTTCAGTAAACCCGCAATATTATAACAAATCCTGGGCTAAATTACAGCGGCAAAGCTCTGGACCTAGTCGGACATCAGCGTCCGGTTCTTAACATCGTTATAGTAAGAATCCTCAATCCTCTTGAGGGTCCCTGGTTCAGCGATTTCGAGGGCGGTGGCGATTTTCTCCATGGCTTTCTTGTATTCGTAGGCATCGTAGTACTTTTGTGCTTCGGCTGCCGCCTCCGTGACGTCATCATTGTCCTCTAGGCGGTTAGCGTACTGCATCAACCGCTCAGTAAGAAGGGCGGCATCGCGGAGATCGTCGGTCTTGTCGCTCAGCGTTTGCATATCTGATTGAACCATCAGCAACTGCTTGGTAATCTCGTCCATGTTTAGTTTTTCGGCATGGATATTTTCGTTGAGTTTTCCAATTTCGTCGCTAACCATGAAGAAATAGTCGAGGTAGTGCTTGCTCAACCCTGGCAAGTTCAAAGCTTCGGCGTGGCGCTTGATCGCCTTAATCTGGCTGGCAAAGTGCTTAACCGCCTTTTGGGCCCGCTGCTCGTCTTCCTGCATCATCGCGACGTTATCGTTAATTTTCTGCTGCTGAACTTCGACGTCGTTGAGTGACTTTTCACCCTGCTGGCAGTGTTCCAGGATGCGGCTGTCGACCGCCGTCCGGTCCTTAACTGCCGCCTTGTCTTCCTGGTACTGGTTGGCAATCGACGCCAATTGTTCATCTAATTCCCGGGTATTGGCCAGCTCATCATTATTAAAGGTGTAGGACTCGCTCAGCCGGTTCAATAACGACTTGAGCTGATCGTTTTGCTTTTGCGCGTGGTCAAGGTGGGAGCCAAGGTTATCCAGTGCCGGTTGAACATGTTCACGGGCGTCAATTTCTCGTTGCATAATATCGTAGTAGTGGTCAATCTGGGTCTTCAAGTGCTCATTGGTATGGGCCACATCTCCCAACTGCAACTGGTTGAGCTGCTCAAGGGCCGTCGTGGCCTCCTGCTGGAGACTCTTGATTTTGTCTTCAAGGTGGTCTTCAACGAAGTGGTAGTGCTGGTCGCTAAGCTGTTCAACGGCACCCCGTAATTCTTTAAGTTGATCCGGGTAAACCGTCAGCAAAGGTTTGTAGAGGGCTGGCACCTTTGCGACCAGCTGTTGGAAGGCGGTTAATTCGGTCAGGAGGTTTTTCAGCAGTTCATCAGCAGCCAAGTAGTCGCCACTCTTAAACATCTTCACAAAGTGCTGATAATCGCCCTCCAGGTCGGCCAGCTGCTTTTCCAGGAGGTGGATACTCTTGCCAAACTGGTAACCGTCGTCATCAAACTGCTGGTGGAAGTCCTGCAATTGCTTACCGAGGGTCGCGACGGCCGTCTGCTGTTTGCTTTGCAACTGGGTCAGTTCATTAATGTCCTTGCTAATACTCCGTGACGTTTGCTGAATAGCCCCCAGCTCGGCAGCCAGGTCGTTGAGCTGGCCACGGGAGCTAAACAGCTTGGTGCCCTGCAAGAGTTGTCCGGCTTCACCAACCTGGTCGTCAATTTGCTGAAGCGGCTCAATGACTTGCTCGTGGTAGTTCTTCGCAACGCCAGCAGCCGCTTCCTTTGTCCGTCCCGAAAGGTTAGCTTCATCCAGCTTGTGCAGCTGGTCAACAATTTCTTTTTCGTTAATCCCTTGGCGCAGCTGTTTTAGCTGAGCGACAGTCTCTTTGCCCTGGTGCTGCAGATACAGCACGCTGACTAAAATGACGATGACGACCACCAAAACAACCACTAATACCTTAAACATGAAAAAATTCCTCCACCCTAGCGCGTAATATCACTGAAATTGTATCATAATTATAGGAAAAGATTCATTGTCGTTTGTGATTTTCTTAACGACTGTTGGATTGACAGGAAGACGCTGACGCGGTAAGATGGTTTTTGTGTAAAATAATTGCAGCGGTGAGTGGCAAGCTCGTCAACAGACTGGTGCCCAAGCGGTGTTTCAAGTAACCGCGGCTGCATAGGTGAACGATTCAAATCAGCCTGCACGAATGCCAAACTCACGATCGAATTATTTTACTCCAAATTAATTTACTTGGAGGAACATTAATATGTCTCGTTATACTGGTCCAAGCTGGCGTGTATCTCGCCGCCTTGGTGTTTCACTTTCTGGTACTGGTAAGGAACTCGAACGTCGCCCATACGCACCTGGTGACCATGGCCGCGACCGTCACGGTAAGATGTCTGAATACGGGATGCAACTGCGCGAAAAGCAAAAGCTGCGCATGATGTACGGGATGACCGAACGTCAATTTGCTAACCTATTCGTACGTGCCGGCAAGATTAAGGAAGGTACTCACGGTACTAACTTCATGATCCTGTTGGAACGTCGGCTGGACAACATGGTTTACCGTCTCGGCTTGGCTACTACCCGTCGCCAGGCTCGTCAGCTGGTTAACCACGGCCACATCACTGTTGATGGCAAGCGCGTTGACATTCCATCATACGAAGTTAAGGTTGGCCAAGTGATCTCTGTTCGCGACAAGTCCAAGAAGCTTGACGTTATTCTGAGTGCCGTTGACGCTGTTGTCAGCCGTCCATCATACGTTGAATTCGACAAGGACAAGCTGGAAGGTAAGCTGGTTCGTCTGCCAGAACGTGAAGACATGAACGCTGACATTGACGAAGCCCTTATCGTTGAATACTACAACAAGTAATCTTTACCGATTACCTGGCTTTGTTCAAGAAAAGCATCCGGAATTTCCGGGTGCTTTTTTATTGTGCCATCAATCCGATAATGGTCGTGTGCTATACTTACTTTTAGAAAGGAAATGATTGAATGAACACGAAACAACAACGCCAAGCCATCATTGAAACGGCTCACCGGCGGTACGCTACCAAGAAGTATGACCCAAGTAAGCACATTAGCCCGGCCGACTGGCGGACGATCCTTGAAGTTGGCCGTCTCTCGCCCAGTTCGTTTGGCTATGAACCATGGCAGTTTGTTTTAATTGACAGCGATAAAGTCAAGCAAGACATTAAGCCCTTCTCCTGGGGTGCGGTCAACAGCATTAACGGGGCCGATAAGCTCCTATTAATCCTTGCCCGGACCGATGTTGCTTACGATAGCGATTATGTTGCCCGCCTGGTCCGCGATATCAAGGGCCACCTCTACAGCAAGCTGAGTCCCGTTTCCCAGAGTTTCAAGCACTTTCAGGAAAACGACCTTCACTTAGCTAGCCCACGGGCACGGTTCGACTGGGCCGCAAAACAATGCTACATTGCGATGGCTAACATGATGACGGCCGCCGCCGAACTCGGCATTGACTCCTGCCCAATTGAAGGGTTCAACTACCGGAAGATGAACCAGTACTTGAAAGAACACCACCTGGTGGATACTAAACATTGGCACGCTGCGGTAATGGTCAGCTTCGGCTACCGTGACCAGCCAATCACGCCCAAGGTTCGCCAACCATTAGCTGATATTTACCGGAAGATTTAGCCTTAATTGTGCTGGCCGCGGTTATTTTGTGAAGCCGCCGCCAGCAATGTTACAATATGCTGGTAATAAAACGGAGGCGATCGTGTGGCTGAAGAACATGAAGATCAAACCGAACAACGACTCAAGGACAGTATGAATGGTCCGCGGGCCCTCAAACCCGATGAACAGCACCACTACCTGGGTACCTTTCGCGAACGGGTTTACCTCACCATCAGCGTTGGTCAGGCCCGCCAGCATGACTGGACATTAACGGTGCAGAGCGTAATGGAACACCACCCGCAGGCCCAGTTAATCATCAACGGCAACCTGCCAAGCAAACTTACCCATCCCTACCAGCTGGTGGCAATTAAGGCCAGTGATCGTTTTACGATTAAAACCGACCCCTTCTACCACACCCGGCCAACGGATCTGGCAATCGTCATTGCCAATGACCACGCGGTCTACCAGTCGCCGGTTGACGTTGAAAAGGTTGCCGCCAATGATCACCAAGCGCCACGCAGCCAAGCTGATCGCCAGTCGACAACTGGCTGGCAGCACCTGTTTCACTAAGCAAGAAAGGAAGTTTTACCGTGCAAGAACCGCTTGCCTACCGGATGCGGCCACGAACCATCGACGAAGTTGTTGGTCAGCGTCACCTGGTGGCACCAGGAAAAATCATCAACCGGATGGTCAAAGCCAAAATGCTCTCCTCGATGATTCTCTATGGACCACCGGGTACTGGCAAGACCAGTATTGCTAGCGCGATTGCCGGCTCAACGAAGTATGCCTTCCGAAAGCTCAACGCTGCTACCGATACCAAGAAGGACCTGGAAGCCGTCGTTGCCGAAGCGCGGATGAGCGGAACGGTGATCTTGATGCTCGACGAAATCCACCGCCTGGATAAGTCAAAGCAGGACTTTCTCTTGCCCCACCTGGAGAGCGGGCGGGTGATCATGATTGGGGCCACCACGGAAAACCCTTATATCTCCATCAACCCCGCTATCCGCAGCCGGGTGCAAATCTTCCCGGTCCACCCGCTAACTCCGGCGGATATCAAAGTGGCCGTCCAGCGGGCAGTGACCGATAAGACCCGCGGGTTGGGCAAGATGCCAATTGAGCTGACCGATGAAGCGCTGCAACTCCTTTGTACCGCCACCAACGGCGACCTGCGTTCCGCGTTGAACGGCCTGGAACTAGCAGCCCGGTCTACCGATCCGGATAACCAGGGCCAGATCCATTTGACCTTGCCGGTAATGGAAGAAAGTATTCAAAAAAAGGCCATTGCCGCCGACCGCAATGGTGACGCCCACTACGACGTCATCTCGGCCTTTCAAAAGTCAATCCGTGGTTCTGATACCGATGCGGCCCTCCACTATCTGGGCCGGTTGGTAGAAGCCGGTGACCTGCCAATCATCGCCCGACGATTGATGGTGATTGCCTACGAAGACATCGGGATGGCCAACCCCCCGGCAGCCCAGCGTGCGGTCACCGCGGTCCAGGCAGCCGAGCGGCTTGGTTTTCCGGAAGCGCGCATCCCGCTAGCTGACGCGGTAATCGAATTGTGCCTGTCACCGAAGTCCAACTCCGGCATTACCGCCATCGACAAAGCCATCACCCAGATCCACCGCGGCGGTACCGGCGAGGTCCCAGCCGACCTCAAAGACGCCCACTACCAGGGAGCGGCCAAGCTGGGCCACGGCAAAAACTACCGCTACCCTCACGACTTTCCTCAAGACTGGGTTGCCCAGCAGTACCTGCCGGATAAGATCAAAAACGCCCAGTATTTCAATCCGAAGGGCAACGGCAACTTTGAGGCGGCCTTCAAAGACCAGTACTGGAAACTCAAACGGGCCCAGGAACGTGGCCTGAACAAACTGTAGCCTCGTTGCAAACTTGGAGATGTCGCTTTGATTGCGTTTTCAGAGTGAGCATGCTACCATACAGGTAGACATTCTGTTGTGTACGCCTTGTCTAAACGCAGGTTTGCCTTACAGTCTTATAATATTGGGGCAGCGGTATCGTCTCGCGGACAACATGCCTTTTCACTTGGTAGTTGGAAACTTGGCGGCCAAGTCCCACCTGTTTTACACACAGGTCAACACTGAATGACAATTAACGGCACGAACGGAGTTCTCCCCGGTGGCTTTTAAACCACCGGGGTCTTTTTTGCCCTAATGGCCCTAAAAATAGTCGATCAAGGACCTTTACCAATTGGTTAAACCTGGTGTATGATAATAGTAGAAATAGTTGAGAGGGGGTTATTGATGTGGCACAACAATACAAACACATCCTGGTTCCAATTGATGGATCCCAGGAAGCGGAATTGGCATTTAAGAAGGCTGTTGCCGTTGCCAAACGTAACGGTGATGATACCGAATTAAGGCTGCTTCACGTTGTCGACACGCGCGCATTCCAGAACATTTCCAGTTTTGACAGTTCCATGGTAGAACAAGTTACCGAAACTGCGAAGAAGACGCTGGATGAATACGTGGACTTCGCTAAGAAGCAAGGGTTAACCAACGTTTCCTACACCATTGAATATGGTGCGCCAAAGACCATCATTGCTAGAGACGTCCCGCAAAAGATGCATGCCGACCTGATTATGATTGGTGCAACGGGGCTTAACGCCGTGGAACGGATTCTGATTGGTTCAGTTACTGAATTTGTTACCCGGACAGCCATTTGTGATGTTCTGGTGGTTCGGACGGACCTGGACAACCAGCCAATCCCCGTTAAAAACGGTCGGAAGAAGACTCACCACCGTAAATAAACATCACCAATAACACGAAACAGCCCGCAATGACGCGGGCTTTTCTTTTTGCTGACAGTTGCTTACAATATCATTATTGACTTTTCAGGAGGACCCTCATGGCTTACCAAACGAATAACCAGCAACAGGACTTTCGCTTCACCGTCCAACTAGCCTTTCCGAGCGGTTTTAATGATCAGCAGCTGACCGCGGATGCCAGCAACTAGCTCACTGCTGCCGTTCCTGAAGCAGGCTACCATTCGCACGGGATTAGTCTCGCCTACACCGGCTGGCGGCACCCCACGGCGGGTAGCAACTACCTATTCAATAACGAAGACCGGCTGACCTTTGTCCACAATGACCAGCAAAACTGCTTAATTCTCTGGGGAACTCGCCGGTCAACCGCCAGTCTACACGCCGCCAATGTCCTGGGGCTCGGCAGTAACTTCCGTCTTGAACTGGAAAAAGCGCTCCTCTTTTACGCCACCCGGATTTACCACGGCAGCTTTGTCATTGCCGGGATTGACTACCAGACGCCAGTTAACCAATCACTGGCCGGCAACTTCCAGCAACAGGAAACGATCAGCCAGGGCCAGCTTAACCAGCCATTCGCCCACCGCGACCACCAACTGCAGTTAGCAGACGGTGTTCCCAACGAACGGGACCTCTTTGCCACCACTGACCGCTTCCAGCAACCGCTGCTGGTTGCCCTGAAAAAATTCGTCGGTGCCACCAGTAATGACAACCGTCACCGGTTTGATTCTTCCTGGCGGTGCTTAAACACTATTTATTCGACCATCTTCCAACGGCCGATGACCGCGGAAAATCGGGGCGACAACGACGCCCAAACGCTGCAATACTTAGCAGAGAAAGTCTTCAGCCAATCAGCTGCCTTTGATCAGCCAAACCAGCTCGCGACTGACTTCGTGTTAAACCTGCCGCCACGACGAGTTATCAAACTGGTCAGTGATGCCGCGCGGACGGAGGCCCGCTTTGTGGACGCCCACAAAGAGCGGTTCGCCTATCCAGAAGTGGAAAAATTCAATTATACCTGGATGCAGCTGAACTTCATCGTCCCCTTCTTCCAGATGCTTAACGAAGATCACGATGTTAACGATGATTTATTGCCGCTTTTCATGCACTTTGGCCAGCTGACCTTCCATCAAAAGCGCAACGGCGAGGTGGTCACTTACCCGCGGGCTTCCAGTCTCAATCAGGACCACATTAACGCCATCAGAAAGCTGGCCGCCACGGGCGACGAGGAAGGTGAACAAACAATGTATAAACGCTACTGCAGCGCCATCAACGGCTTGCTCAACACCGTTAACGCCTATCACCGCCACCTTAATCATCCTTGCCCAGCATCCCCTAACGCAACCATGGCATTGCGGATCTTCTTTAACTACGTCCGCGTTCTTCGCAATAACTACTTTCACGGCGGTTATAGTGCCGAAGATTTTCTCTTCACTGACACAAGCAACCAGCAGGAAATCGCCGCCATCGCTGATATTTTAACCGCATATAACCGGGTCCTCCTTAATCTCTATGCTGGCCAGCTCTCCCCAAGTCCGCGCGACCGTTCAGTTGACAGTCTGACCTGGTAAAACAGAAAAACCACTAGCACTGTAGAAAAACAGTGCCAGTGGATTTTTTGTTAGAATGGTAGTTCATCTTCATCAATGTCGAACATGGTGTCCACACTCATTTGGTCGTCCGCCATCGTCGATGTCTGCTTCCCAATGCCCGGCGTGGTATCAATCAGGTGCTGGGCAGCTCCGGCCTCGCGACTCTGATCGAAGGCATCCAGCAGTTGCTGGTAGGTCAGTACTTGCGGGCCAGCCACTGCGGTTGCGTTTTGCTGGATCAAGTTACCAGCAGCGGCAGCCGCCTGGTCAAAGTTAATCTTTACCTGGCAACACTGCTTATCGACCAACAGCGTTACTTGGTCATCATCACCATCATAATCTGCGTAGAACTTAGCGGCCATGATCAAACCGGCATCGCTGTTGTCAACACAGAGGCGGATTGCTTGTGGAATCCCCCAATCCTTGATGTAGTTAACGATGGCGGGCAGGCGGGTTCCCGAACCGCCAACTGACAGGAAACGGTAGGCCCCAGTGGCGTTGCTCTTGTCCAACAAGCGGTAATAAGCCAGTGCCCGCAACGGGTCTTCAAAGACCAGCAGGGTGTAGTCAGCACCTTCCTGGTAATGGTAGCCAAAATTGAAACCATAGTAGTGCTTTGAATCCTTGCTAGTCCGGGTTGTTAACCGGTCATCTTGTTCGATCAGCTGACTGGCACCAACGATCCTGTGCTGGTGGTCTCGCCACAGCATGATCCCTTCGCCGTTAGCCAGCTGGCGAAGCATGTCGAGGTCGAACAACCGGTTAACCAGTGCAGACGAAAAGTGACAATAATCCGCCAGGAGCTTGGTCACCTGCTGGTGATAGCCCGAGTCTGGCCACCGTCGTTCATCGAAGGATGCCTCATCTTTGACCGTCCAGTCACCCTGCGGACCCGCATCGTTACCCAGCGTTGCGAGAACTTCATCGACGAAGTGCCCCTTGGGAATGCCCATGTACTCGGTAATAAACCGGAAAAGGTTCCCCGAGAGCCCCCGTGAATTCCAGAAGAAGGTATCAGTCCGGTAATGGCTGGTTCCGGCAGCGACGATCACCAGCGAATCGTGATCGCTTAAATGGTAGTAGCCTTTTTGGCCGGTGGATTCAAAGGGAATATTCTTGGCTTTTAGGTAATCGAGAATCGACGCGTAACACAAGCGTTTAAACTTTGCGGAATCAACTTGCATGATGGTGCCTCCTTCATTCTTGTCCGTCGCAACGGAATACAACATCATACCCCTCTTAATAGCAGTCGTCAAGACACGAAAAAAGCGGCGTAACGCCGCCTTTCTTCTTTTTGGGTTACATTGCGGCCAGTTGCTGGTCCAACCGTTTGGTCCGGTCATCATTTTGCATGATGATGGACAGGCTATCCGCAATTTGTAAGTCCTGCTTAGCCTGAGTATTGTCATGCATCCCCAACTCGGCGTTCCCCCGCATTTCGTAGAGGTCGTCGAGTAAAAAGAGTGATGAATCAGCCTGGTCGGTCCGGATCCCGCGGTTAACCGTCTGCAGGGCTGCCTTGTATTGGCCAAGGCGCAGGTACAGCGAAGTGATGTCGTGGTAAAGAATGACCCATTGCTGTGTACCACCGATCAGCTGCTTGTCGTCGATCAAGTTGACTGCCCGCATGGTAAAGCGCTGTGCTCGTTCCTTATTACCCCGCTTTTCGTAAGCTAAGGCCATCCCGACCGTTGTCATTGCCAGGTAAATATTGGCACTAGTGGTCGAAAATTGGGTTAATACCAGCTCAAAGTTGAAGATCGCCTCGTCAACCTGGTCACTCGCCACTTGGATGCGGCCCAGAAGGTAGTAGTACAGCTGCTTATCAACGTCGGTGCTCAGTTGCTTGACTTTGATCTTCTTTAATTCCTTACGAGCGGCTTCGTATTCGTCATGAACCAGCAGGATGCTAGTTTCATCAAAGATGCTCGTCAGCGATACATCATCGCTCTTGATAATTTGGTCAGTCTTAATGTCTAAGCGGGCACAGATGGCCGTCAAGATGTTCATCTTGGGAATCCGGTTCTGCTTTTCCATCAAACTAATCGTTGCCTGGGTACAAATCCCCTCCGCAAGGGCTGTTTGTGACAGGCCCCGCTTACGGCGGATTTTTCGTAGTTCTTCACCCCGTAATTGCATGCTATTACCTTCTTTGTTGAAATAGATTATAAATTTAAAGTAATTCCAATAATTTGCCAGCTACTTGATTACTTAAAATGTACTTGTTATTGCGTGAAATTTCAAGTACTTTTTCATAATCGTTGGTTATTATACCATCAACGCCTAATTGTTTCATCCGATAGGCATCTCCCGTCCGGTCAACGGTCCAAGCATATACTTTTTTATGATGACGATGTAATGCTTCGACTAAATTTTCATTGAGCATATGATAATTTATACAATAGAAGTTACCATTTAGTGGCATCCGACTAACCACCAGCGGAAAGATTATCCCAATTTTAGCATTCGGCTGGCGTTTTTTCACGATTGTAACAATCTTGATATCTACGGAGTGGAGCCAAAAATACGGATGGTGCACGCCCAAGCCGTACTGCTGCTGGAAGTATTTGACAGTCGTTGCTGGCGCCACTCCCTGTTGCGGCTTCAGCTCCACCAGTAATGGTACCTGGCGCTGGTTTGCATAACGCAAGTAGTCACTAAAAGGTGTTAGCTGAGCGTGGTGCCCATTCACGACTGCCGTTTGGTGGGCTAGCTTTACCAGCGGGTACTGGCGAACCACTCCGCGAAGAGCCGTCGTTTTGTCCAACTTGCTGTCGTGAAAAGTAATAAAACGGTCATCCTTGGTTAACTGAACGTCGGTTTCGACCCGGTCAGGGTGTAATTTCGCTGTTGAAGACAGACTCTGGACGGTGTTGGGTACCCCGTTATTGCCGTTAACGCCGCGGTGAGAAATCACCAGCGGGTGGTTGATCATCGCGGTTGCCTGCTGTTGGCCGATAAAGATCGCCCCGAGCGCGATGACGAACCCAACGCTGAGTAACTTAACCGGCAGCACCGTTAGCCAGCTAGTTGAATCCTCATCTGGCAGCTGCCAGAACCACTTAACGACCACCGTGAACCAGTAGCTGAGCAGCATGGTTACTACTAGCAGCCACCAACCAGCCGCAATTAGGTCTGGACAGTAACGTTGCACAAGGACGCCAGAAAAGACCAGGGTAACGGTCAGTACCGCCATCCATAGCACCCGGCTGCCATCCCAGGAGATACCGTCCAGCAAGCCGCCGGTTCGCTCCAAAATAAAGCGACGTCCCCACATTAACCACCAGGTGCCGAGAAGCAACCAAATGACTACTAAGACGGGCACAATCTTCCAGCGGTCCAGAATTAGCAGGCGCAACAGAGGAACTGGCAGTGGCAGCAGCGCCTCGACACTGGTCGTTGACCCCAAAGCACCAACAGGTAAGAGAAGTAACCAGTTAATAATCGTCCCAACAGTCAGCCAGGCCCATTCGCTGACCTCACTAATTCCCCGCCGGTGAGCTATTACCCAGGTAAGCAGGCCAACCAAGACTGCAGTAAATGCTAGCTGCGCTGCGGGATGGTCCACTAACAAGTCACTGGCAATTAATTGTCCCATTATCCCAATCCAACAGTAGCTAAAAAGTGGCCACTCTACCATATTCTCCGCCTCCGTGACACAACAAAAGGTTGCAACAAGCTGATGCTGCAACCTTTATTCAACTATTAACCAACCCAAGCTGGCAGTTATTTTTCAGTATAGTTCTTTTCGCCGACTTTTTCGGTCCCCAGCTTCTTAAAACTATGCTTAATCTTGCTCTTCCGCTCAAACTCCGCCAAGCCCAGCTTGATGATCCGATCGATCAGCGTGCTGTAGTCGATTCCTGATACTTCCCACATCTGCGGGTACAGGGAAATGTTGGTGAAGCCCGGCATCGTGTTTGGCTCGCTCAGGTATGGCACGTTGTTGCTGTCGACCAGGAAGTCGAAGCGGCACAGTCCCGTCATCCCCATGGCACGGAAGGCCTTTAAACTCATGTTGGTGATTTCCGCAGCCAGCTTGCTGTCAATCTTCGCCGGCAAGTCGAAAACCACCTGGGAAGCATCGACAAACTTGTTCTCGTAGTCATAGAACGGGTCTCCCTTTGGCACACGAACCGCCCCGGTCTTAGAAGCAATTGGCTTCTGGTTACCAAGGATGGAAATTTCAATTTCTTGTGGATGGTCAATTCCCTTTTCCACCAGCACCTTGACGTCGTACTGGAAGGCATCGTTTAATGCCGCCATGAATTCATCAGCAGAGGTAACCTTGTGAATCCCCACTGATGACCCCTGGTTGGCCGGCTTAACAAAGACCATCGAGCCAAGTTCGTTTTGTACCGTTTCCCAACTGTACTGGTCACGGTTTTCCGGTGTTAACAAGACGTACGGGACGTTGCGGATGCCTGCTTGATCACAGATTTTCTTCGTCAAGTCCTTGTCAAAGGCGATTGCGCTAGCGGCAATGTCACAGCCAGCATACGGCTTCTTCAGCAACTTAAAAAGCCCCTGAACGGTCCCGTCTTCCCCCAGGTTACCGTGAATTACCGGGAAGAAGAAGTCAATATCCTTGACGGTGTTGAGTGCCGTCAGCGGTGCCAGCGGTGAAGAGGTATCCATCGTTGCGTAGGCTTCCTTGACCACTTTTTCTTCCGGCTCACCGTTAAAAATACGCAGTGATTGTTCATTGTTTAGTAAGATTCCGTCAGTCGTAAACATGAATAAGGAGACGTCATACTTGTCCTTGTCCATTGCATCGTAAATGTTGTGCGCCGAACGTTTGGAAACGTCGTGCTCCGACGAGTTGCCCCCGAACAGTAGCGCGACGTGGAGTTTCTTGGTTGTCATTACTTAAACCACCTATTCTGTTTGTTATTTTTTCCGTTAAATTCCAGAAACTAAAGTATACCATGACCATTAGCGACAAGCAACGCAATTATTGCTGTGACGGGTCTGTTTGCTGTCCGCCATTAGCAATCAAGCGGCCAATCTCATCTGGCAGGTCGCCATTAACCAGGAGGGCCTGCATCAACCGGCGGTAATTAAATAACTGCGTCCACTGCTGCTCCGTTTTTAGCGGGTTTTCACTATCCATCCACTTGGCCCAGCGACGGAGTTCGTGTTTAAAGTACTGCCGGTAAATCTTGTGCCGGTTGAGTAATTCCACGATGAGCATTGCTAACTGCTCGCCTTCACCGCTAACAACCGGGGTGGTCAAATTCCGGTAGGACTCAATCACCGTTGTCAGGAAAAAGAGGTTATCGCCGCGCGTCATTTGCGGTTGATGAACCAGTTCGTAGTGGGCGTTAGCCAGCTCAATAATCATGTGAGCCCAGCCGTCCCGGCGAACAAAGCCGCGGGTATCATGTTCAAGAACGGTTAGCAGCGCCACCGCATCACCTAGCTGGCGGATATTATCGTCAGGCAGGGTGATAATCTGGCGGGCGTTGGTGTATAAGAAGAGAACGATCATCGCTAAGGCCATCGCCCGGGTAAAGACCGCGTTGTTGTCAGGCTCCAGGACGTGAGAATACAGGTGCTCCGGTGACAGTGCCCATTGCAAAGAGATCTGAATCTGACTATCAGTCAGGACCCCGGTGGCCAGCATCGTACTCCAGACGTAGTATGTCCAACGAGCCCGCACATCCCAGTTGCGCACCTGGAAGGCGGTCAGCATCTGCTGGAGAAAGTCATCGCTAATCCCCGGCAGCGGCTGCTTGCCGACCCGCTTGGCTAGCCGCTCGATTTCTTTCTTGTAGCCAGTGCTCACCCGTGGTAAGACGACCCGGGTACGCTTGCGTTGGGGAACACTGGCGACGACCTTGCCGACCTCTTCGCCTAACTTGCCAAAAAGGTCACCGCGACGGGCCTGGTCATGGAGGTTTGCTAACGCCATTGCCGCCGCATCAATTGCCACATCGTTCATCTTCTTTCCTCCCTTCACAGAAACGGAGCTGTGAACAAGTTGTCAACAGCTCCGCTAACATTAATCTTTAATTAACAGTTTTAGTAACCATTCGCTGCCGCTTGCCGCTGTATCAACCCAGCCGTTCAGCAGCGGGTTGATGGCGATGACCTGACCGCTGAGTGGCGCTGCCGAAAAAGTAATCATTTGCCGGGCCTCAATGGAAACAAAAAAGTCAGCAGCTGCCAGGTAAGCACCCTTATTAGGCAGGTCTAAAAAGAGCAAGCGTCCCCACTCTTTTAACCGGTCGGTCCGAAAGCCAATCGTTGCCACGGTTCCCCGAGCACCCGGCTCCTTGACTATCCACCAGTCGTCATGTTGATTCATGCTGGCCACCTACCGAAAGTCTTTCTTGTTGCTGAACATGTAGGAATGATGGTGGTACCTCATCGACATCACCATGCCGACACCAATCATGTTCCCGATCAGACTGGAACCACCCGCCGAAATAAACGGCAGCGGGATCCCGGTCAGCGGCAAGAGTCCGATGTTCATTCCGATGTTTTCAAAGACGTGGAAGAGGATCATCATGATTACCCCTGTCGAGATGTAGGCATAAAACTCGTTTTTAGTATCAAAGGTTACCCGGATCATCAGGTAAATCAGTAAAAAGTACAGCAGAATTAACAGAATTCCCCCAAAAAAGCCGAAGTTTTCGCCGACCACGGAGAAGATCATGTCGGACTCACGAACAGGGACGTAGACGTGGGAATTGTTAAAACCGGTCCCAAAAAGTGCCCCGGAACCCACGGCCTTAATGCTCTGCCACAGCTGGTAGCCCTGGTTGGACGTATCGGCGTTCGGGTGTAGCCAGGTGTCGACCCGGTTAAACTGGTAGGCCTGAAAGCCCAGGTGTTCCAGAATCGTTCGTCCCCAGTCACTCGTGACCAGGAAGAGGGCCGTTCCCCCAACAACCGCCAAAATGATCGCCGCTGGAACAATAATCCGCCAGGTCACTCCGGAGACGAGGACCATCCCCGCAAAGATTGCGAAGAAAACCAGCGCCGTCCCGAAGTCGTTTTGGAAGTGGAGCGAAATCAGGATGGGCAACAGCCACAAGAACATCGTCCCGATTAAGCGCCAATCACTGTTGACGGTGTGGGTCCCGACCTCGTTGTTATGGGTGGTAATTACCCGCCCCATCATTAAAATATAGGCCGGCTTCATAATTTCCGACGGCTGGAAGGTGAAGGGCCCGACGGCAAACCAGCTCTTCGCCCCAGTACTAGCAAAGTACGACCGGCTGTAGAAGACCAGGATGGCATACATCAGAAAAATCCCGATCCAGTAAGCAATCGGTGCTAGTTTCCATAACTGTTCGGCATCAAATTGCATAATCACAACGATCATCACCGTCCCGATTAAATACCATACCAACTGGGTAACTACCTGGCGGGCAATGCTGACCTGCTGTTTATCGTGGTAAGCAGCAACGAAGATTGATGCCAGCCCGATCAAGGCCAGCAATAGTACACAGAAGATAATACCCCAGTCGATCCGGGACTCGTCGTCGCCGCGATTTACTTTTGCTTGCTGCATAAATCAACTCTCCTCGAATTGGTCGAAAACGGGCCCCAAGGCCGATCGCCACGGGTCCCGTTATTTTTAATACTGGTGAAGATGGAATTGCTGAAGGACGACTTCGAGGCCCTCTTCTTGAGAACGAACACCAAATTCGCTCCCGTCATTGAGCATGATAGCTTTAAAACGCTGCCCATTGGTAAGCACTTCGCCAATCAGCCGACCGCGAATAAAGACCTGCTGGACGGGTTGCCCGCCCCGCTCGATGTCCTTGACACTCACTTCAACCTTTTTTTCTCTTTTTGACACGTTCTCACCCGTTAGTTAAATCCTAGTTCTTAAAGAAGCGGGAGAAGAAACCGCCCTTTTTGGCAGTCTCGCTGCTTTCTTCTGACTGCTCTGCTGGTGACGACTGATTATTTTGCATCCGTTCCAGCATTTCACCGGCGCCTTTAGCCACGTTGTCCAGTGGGTCTTCAGAAACCACTACCGGCACTTTCAGCCGCGAGCTAAACAGCTGGTCGATCCCGTGCAAAAGCGACGTTCCCCCCGTCAGGATAATCCCACGGTCAATAATATCGCTAGCCAATTCCGGCGGAACGGTCTCCAGAACGGAAACCGACGCGTTAACGATTTGTTCCAGTGTGTCGTGGAGCGCCTCTTCGATTTCGTTTTCGTTGGTTTCGATCTGCTTTGGCATCCCGGTAGCAACGTCACGACCACGAACGTCCATCGTCTTCGGGTCATCGACGTGCAACGCCGTCCCAATTTCGATCTTGATCTTTTCGGCAGTATGCTCACCAATGACCAGACCATGCTTGTTCTTAATGTAGGACGCAATGTCAATGTTCATCTTGTCCCCGGCCATTCGGACAGACTTGCTGGAAACAATGTCGCCGAGTGACAGGATGGCGATGTCAGAAGTTCCCCCACCCATGTCAATAACCATGTTGCCTTGCGGTTTAAAGATATCCAGTCCGGCACCAATGGCCGCCACTTTCGGTTCGTATTCCAGGTAAACCTTGCCGCCACCAGACTGTTCAGCCGCTTGAATGATCGCCTTCCGTTCAATTTCGGTAATGTTGGTTGGCGCACAAATCATGATGTTTGGCTTGGACATAAAGCCCTTGACGCTCAGCTTGCCGATAAAGTACGACAGCATCTCCTGGGTTACGTCAAAGTCCGAAATGACCCCGTCCTTCAATGGGCGAATCGCGCGAATGTTGCTAGGGGTCCGGCCCACCATTCGGTAAGCTTCGGACCCCACCGCGAGAACCTTATTTGTGTTCGTGTCAATTGCAACTACTGAGGGTTCGTTCAGTACAATTCCCTTACCCTGTACGTAAATGAGGACGTTGGCAGTCCCTAAGTCAATCCCAATATCAGTCGCCATCTGCCGTTATTTCTCCTTCCGGTTTAAAAACTACGCATTATTGTAACACAAAACTGGCACCAACCGGGTGCTGAACCCGGTTAGTGCACCAGTAATGCTAATTTCTTTGAGTTTTCTTATCAAATGCCTTGATCGTCAGGGTCGTTTGGTCATCGAAGTCAACCCGGTCAATTTGGGCACCGAGTGCCGCCAGCTTCTGATGAAAGTGATAGTAGCCGCGATCGAGGTACTTGAGGTTAGAAACCTGGGTAATCCCGTTAGCTGCCAACCCTGCCAGGACAAGGGCTGCGCCGGCCCGCAGGTCAGTTGCTGCCACTTCGGCACCGTTAAACATCGTTGGCCCGTTTAAGACGGCAGTTGATCCCTCCACCTTGTAGTCGGCATTCATCCGCCGTAACTCTTCAAGGTGCATAAAGCGGTTTTCAAAGACCGTTTCGTTGAGGACCGACGTTCCGTTAGCTAACAGTTGCAAGACCGACATCTGCGGCTGCATATCAGTCGGAAAGCCCGGGTACGGCAGGGTCTTAATATCAGCTGGTAGAATGACCGAAGTCCCGATGACGCGGATGCCGGCATCTTCTTCAATCACCGTCATCCCCATCTCTTCCAGCTTGGCAATCAGCGGCTGGTTGTGCTCGGCGATGGCACCCTTGACCAACACATTACCATTGGTGACGGCTGCAGCGACCATAAAGGTCCCCGCTTCGATACGATCTTGAACAATATTGTGTTCACAACCGTGGAGGAAGTTAACCCCCTGAATGCGGATAATATCGGTCCCGGCACCATGAACACGGGCACCCATCTTATTAAGGGCGTTGGCCAGGTCGACGATTTCTGGTTCACGAGCAGCATTTTCAATCACGGTAATCCCCTGCGCCAGGGTTGCCGCCATCATCACATTTTGCGTCGCGCCGACACTCGGAAAGTCCAAATAAATGTTCGCGCCAATCAGTTTTTTAGCAAAGGCTTCCACGTAGCCGTCGTGCTGGATAATGGTGGCACCCAGTGCCCGCAACCCCTTTAAGTGGAGGTCAATGGGGCGTGAACCAATGGCACAGCCGCCGGGCATGGCGACGCGGGCGTGACCCGTCCGTGCCAGCAGCGGTCCCATCACCACCATCGATGCCCGCATCTTAGAAACATACTTAAACGGTGCTTCGGACGATAGCTGACGAGTAGCATCAAAGGTAAGCTCGTTATGCTGTTGGTCAAAATCAACACCCACGTTAAGGAACTGCAAGAGAGCGTTCATCATCTTAACGTCTGACAGTAACGGCACATTAGTTAAGTGCACCTGTCCCGTCGACGCCAGGATGGATGCCGCCTGGATAGGCAGAACCGCATTCTTTGCACCCTCGATATTCACGGTACCGACCAAGCGGTTACCGCCATGTACAATAATTTTTTCCATGATCAAAAACCTCGCAGACCTATTTCAACGCCAGTAAAAAGTTGCGTAGCGTTGTGAAAAAAGTAATAACAAAGGACGCACATCCTTCACCGATAGCAACGGCGAGCAACGTAATCAGCAGGGATAACGTTCGTGGCGGCCGGTTCCACATCGTCTCCAGGTGAATACCCTGGATTGCCCGAAAAGCCACCCAGATAAAACCAACCTGGACGAGCAGGTTGATTAAAGATGAGACGTCTGTCATTTCTCTTCCTCCTTGCCGTAATCCCTTTAATCTTAACATACTGGCTTTCTGGAGACGAAACTTATCAGCAATTATTAACTTTACTTAAAAAATAAGCCGCCACGGGAATACCCATGACGGTTTTAATTGCAGATATTGGTTAACGGTCAAGCGTCTTGGAAATTTGTAGACGGTTGATCGCGCGCTTAAGGTGAACTTCAGCCCGCCCAAGCGAATCCATATCGTGATTTAATTTTGCACGCTCAATCAATTCTTCAGCGCGCTTTTTGGCGTTTTGCGCCCGCGAAACGTCAATGTCTTCTGGCAATTCGGCACTGTCAGCAATAATCGTTGCTACGTTGTCCTTGAATTCAACAAAGCCACCGTTAACCGCGATTACGTCGTCAGCATCACCAGAATCCTCGTGTTTCAGCCGCAGGGCACCGATACTGAGAGCACCGATCACCGGCAAGTGATTGGCCATGATCCCCCGTTCACCATCACTGGTATGCATAACCAGCATGGTGGCAGGGTGATCATAAGTTTTGCCGTCGGGAGTCACAATGGTGACCTGAAAGGTCTTTGCTGCCATGTTGATCCCCTCCTACTACTTCTTAGCCTCTGCTTTAGCTTCGTTCTTCTCAGTATGTGCCTGAATTTCCTTGGCTTTTTCGACCACGTCGTCGATGCCGCCAACCAGACGGAAGGCTTCTTCCGGCAGGTTGTCATACTTTCCTTCAAGGATTTCCTTGAAGCCGCGGATTGTTTCCTTCAGTGGAACATACTTCCCTGGAGTCCCAGTAAACTGTTCAGCAACGGCGAAACTCTGTGACAGGAAGAATTGAATCCGACGGGCACGAGCCACAATCGTCTTTTCTTCGTCAGACAGTTCGTCCATCCCCAAAATGGAGATGATGTCTTGCAGTTCACGGTAACGTTGAAGTACGTGTTGAACCCCAGTAGCAACTTCGTAGTGTTCCTTGCCGACAATTTCCGGTGTCAGGGCAGTTGAAGTTGATTCCAGTGGGTCAACGGCCGGGTAAATACCGATCTGAGTCAGGCGACGTTCCAGGTTGGTCGTTGCGTCCAAGTGGGCAAACGTCGTTGCTGGAGCCGGGTCGGTGTAGTCGTCGGCTGGCACGTAAACGGCCTGAATAGAAGTAATAGACCCTTCCTTAGTGGAAGTGATCCGTTCCTGCAGCTGCCCCATTTCGGTAGCCAGCGTTGGTTGGTAACCAACGGCTGACGGGATCCGGCCCAGCAGGGCAGAAACTTCAGAACCGGCTTGCGTAAACCGGAAGATGTTATCGATAAACAGCAGTACGTCTTGGCCCTTCGCATCACGGAAGTATTCCGCAATCGTCAAACCAGTCAACGCTACCCGCATCCGGGCACCAGGAGGTTCGTTCATCTGACCATAAACCATGGCCGTCTTGTTCAGAACCCCCGAAGCCTTCATTTCGTAGTACATATCGTTACCTTCACGGGTCCGTTCACCAACACCCGTAAAGACAGAAATACCGTTGTGACCTTGAGCGATGTTGTGGATCAGTTCCTGAATCAGAACAGTCTTCCCAACACCGGCACCACCGAACAGCCCAATTTTCCCACCACGAACATATGGTTCGAGCAGGTCGATAACCTTGATCCCGGTTTCCAGAATTTCGGTTGAGTTGTTCAAGTCAGTATACTTCGGCGCATCACGGTGAATCGGCATCCGCTTGGCGTCTGGTCCGAATTCTGGACCACCGTCAATTGGTTCGCCCAGAACGTTGAACACCCGGCCAAGAGTGTCATCACCGACCGGTACGCTAATAGAAGCGTTGGTGTTCTCCACCGTCATTCCCCGTTGAAGTCCATCGGTCCCGTCCATGGCAATCGTCCGCACAAGGCCGTCACCCAGTTCGAGGGCAACTTCGACCGTCAGCGTTTTGTCATCAGCGAGGTGAATCTTCAGCGCGGTGTTAATCTCCGGCAGCTTTTCATCCTGGGGGAACTCAACATCAACGACCGGGCCGATAACCTGTGAAACTTTACCAGCACTCATGCTGTTTCCTCCTTTAAAAAATCATTATTCTTGAGCAGCCATCCCACCGACAATTTCAGTGATTTCAGTGGTAATTGCCGCTTGCCGCGCACGGTTATACTGCAACTGCAACGTTGAAATAATATCGTTGGCGTTGTCAGAGGCAGACCGCATCGCATTAGCACTGGAGGCATGTTCAGACGTTTTCGCATCCAAAATAGCCCCGTAGATCGAACTGTTACAGTACTGGGGAACCAGAACCTTAATTAACTCGCTCGCAGAAGGATACAACTCCGTCCCGTTGCTCGTCTTAAATTCAGTATTGGTTTCCTTCTTGTTCTTTTCGTCAATACCCAGTGATTCCTTTGTAATTGGCAGCACTACCTTGGTAATGTTGCTGGAAGTGATCCGGTTAACGTAGTGACTGTAAGACATGTACAGCTGATCATAAACGCCATCAAAGTACATTTGGACACTCTGCGTCACAATTTTACGCACTTCAGCGTATTGCGGCACGTCATTGACACCATTGTACTCGTAGACAACGTTCATCCCGCGCTTTTTAAAGAACTCGGAACCCGTTTTCCCAATAGTCAGGAAGACAGTATTATCCTTTGTTAAATTATGTTGCTCCATCAAGTCTAGCGTAGCCTTAATAACGTTACTGTTATATGACCCTACTAGTCCCCGGTCAGAAGTAACGACCAGAATTCCAGTCTTTTGAACCTTCCGACCATGAAAAAGCTGGTTAACAAGACTGAGCTCAGACACGTCAGTCCCCTGCTCATTATCCTTGTTCTTTTTTGCTAGTGCGGCATAGTGCGATTCAACCAGGCTGACCAACAGCGATTTTACTTTGGCCGCGTATACTTCATACGTTTTTGTGTGGTGCTGAATTTGGTTTAACTTGGAAGTTGAAACCATCTGCATAGCCGTCGTGATCTGACGCGTACTGCGTGTGGATTCAAGCTTATGCTTTACAGCAGCTAATGATGCAGGCACTAACTGTCACCATCCTTTCCTGGTTGATTTTATTGTTCGTCCTTCTTGTCGACGTCTTCACCCTTCTTAGCTGCTTCTAGTTGAGCAGTCGTTTGAAAGGCGTTGTCCTTGAAGTCCTTAATTGCGTTGCCAAGGCTGTCATCAGTAGGAAGCTTGCCAGTCTTGGTAATCCCATCGTAGACGTCCTGGTGGTTAGCGTGCATGAATTCCTTCATTTCCGCTTCAAACCGCGGCAGGTCGTCAACCGGTACATCATCAAGGTAGCCACGAGTCAGGGCAAACAGAATTCCAACTTGTTCTGGAACCGTTTCTGGCTGGTGCAGCCCCTGCTTCAGCACGGCCATGGTCCGTTGACCACGGGCTAATCGTGCTTGGGTAGCTGCATCCAGGTCACTCCCGAATTGAGCAAATGATGCCAGTTCGTTGTAAGCAGCAATATCCAGACGAAGGGTCCCGGAAACTTTCTTCATCGCCTTAACCTGCGCGTCACCACCGACACGGGAAACTGAAGTCCCGGCATCGATCGCTGGCCGTTGACCGGCATAGAAGGCATCGGAGTTTAAGAAGATCTGCCCGTCGGTGATCGAAATCACGTTGGTTGGAATGTAGGCAGAAACGTCACCGGCTTGCGTCTGAATGATTGGCAGAGCCGTCATTGACCCACCACCCATATCATCAGACAAACGTGCAGCCCGTTCGAGCAGACGAGAGTGAGTGTAGAAAATGTCACCTGGGTAAGCTTCACGACCAGGTGGCCGGCGAAGAATCAAGGAAAGTTCACGATAGGCGTCGGCTTGTTTCGACAAGTCATCATAGACAATGAGGACGTCCTTACCGTTGTACATAAATTCTTCACCCATTGCGGCACCAGCATACGGCGCAATGTAGAGCATTGGCGCCGGGTTGGAGGCACTCGCTGAAACAACGATCGTGTAGTCTAAAGCCCCGTACTTACGCAGGGTTTCAACCTGGGAACGAACCGTTGATTCCTTTTGACCAATGGCAACGTAGATACAAATCATCCCGTTACCCTTTTGGTTAATAATTGTATCAATGGCAATTGACGTCTTCCCGGTCTTCCGGTCACCAATAATCAACTCACGTTGACCACGGCCAATCGGAACCAGCGCGTCAATCACCTTAATCCCGGTCTGCAGTGGAACGGAAACACTCTTCCGCTGCATAACACCAGGAGCCTTCTTTTCAATTGGACGGGACTTTGTTGTTTTAATGTCGCCCAAGCCGTCAATTGGCCGGCCTAGGGAGTCAACAACCCGTCCTAGTAATTCATCGCCAACCGGAACTTCCAAAATCCGACCCGTCCGCTTGACGGTGTCGCCTTCACGAATCCCGGTGAAATCACCCAATACGACGATACCAACGTCACTGGTTTCGAGGTTTTGGGCCATTCCGTAGACGCCATTGCTAAATTCGAGCAACTCACCAGCCATGGCATTTTCCAAGCCATCAGCACGAGCAACCCCGTCACCAACGTAGGTAACCGTCCCGGTTTCGGCAACGACAATCTCGTCCTGGTAACCAGCGAGCTGCTTCTTGATGAGTGAACTGATTTCCTCAGTTTTGATGCTCATACGGATTTCACCTCTTCATTATCAAACATCTTTATTAACCAGCAACCGACGAATTTGTTCAATCTTGGTGCGAACACTCCCGTCAAGGGTTTGGTTCGCCGTTTTAACAATCACTCCGCCGAGAATTGAAGGATCCACACTGTCATTGAGGACCACTTCGGAAGCACCAAAGCGTTTTGCTAAGGCGCTGGACAATTCTTCTTTACGGGAGTCATCTAGTTGAACTGCAGTAACCACGTCGGCGTGCACCCGCTGGTAGTGGGCATCGTACCGCCGTTCAAACTCATCAATAATTGCGACCAAGTCATTCATACGCCCATAGTCAAAAACCATCTGTACGAGGTTGGCGACCGGCTGGGCAGCACCACTTTTCAGGGCATCGACCAGCGGCTTCTTCTGGGCGGCAGTTAACTGAACCCCCATTAATGAAGGGACCAGCTGTGGATTGGCAGTGATCACCTGGCGAAGCGCCAGCAGTTCTTGATAAGTCGGGTCCAATTGACCGGCCTCGTCGACGAGCTCAAAGAGAGCCCGCGCGTAACGGCGGGCGACCGTTTTCTTATCAAGCTTCATGTTTTACCAGCCCTTCAATGTATGAATCAATCAATGCTTGTTGATCATCAGCATTCAACTGCTTTTGAATCAGCTTAGAAGCAATCTCAACAGATAAGTTTGCTACGTCGTCCTTAGCACTGAGCAGCGCATCTTGACGAGCCTGTTCAGCGTCGATCGCTGCCTGTGCTTTGATGCTGGCAGCGTCGTTTTGGGCCGCTTCGACAATCTTAGTGCGTTGATTTTCACCAGATTTCTTAGCGTCACTGACAATTTGTGCCGCTTCATGTTTGGAACCCTTCAGTTCAGCCTGCCGTTGGGCGGCTAATGCTGCGGCTTCCTTGCGGTTCTTTTGGGCACTATCAATATCGTTAGCAACCCGCTTTGCCCGCTTTTCCATCATCTGGGTGACTGGTTTCCAGGCAAAATGCCAAACCAGTGCAGCCAGGATAATGAACGAAATCAGGTAAAACAGCATATCGCCCACGTATAACTGATTGGACTCAGCTAAGACAAACATCTATTGACACCTCCTCCTGTTCAATGATTTGTCTTGAATTGAAAAATTCAAGATTACTTGTTCATGACCAGGAAGCTGACAACGATGGCCAGGATCGGAACGGCTTCGATAAGGCCGACACCGATGAACATAGTAGTACGAAGATCACCAACGATTTCTGGCTGGCGAGCCATAGCGTCAATCGTGTGACTAATAACAATACTGTTACCGAAACCAGCGGCAATAGCAGCAAAAGCAGCTGCAAGTCCTGCAGAAATTGCACCCATAATAAAAATCCTCCTAAAAATATGTGGTGAAGGTGTTGACCATAGATTATTCGCCAACGACCTTCCGAGAAATATAAACCGATGTTAATGTTACAAAGACATAAGCTTGAATGGCACCAATGAAGACCGAGAAGCCTTGCCATACCATTTCAATTGGCAGACTAACCAGGATGGTTGGTACCCCGTGAGAAAAGGCCAACTGACCAAGCAGCTTCAAAAGCAATTCGCCTGAATAGATGTTCCCAAAAATACGAAGACCCAGCGTTAAGAAGTTACTGAACTCTTCAATAAAGTTAATTGGCATCATAATTGCATTTGGTTGAACATAGCCCTTGAAGTACTCCTTGAGGCCCCGGTGAGTCATCCCCGCAAAGTGTGATAACAGGATCGCACTCATGGAGAAGGTTAACGTGATCACGGGGTCAGCAGTTGGACTTCTGACTAATTCGTGACCACCCCAGCCAATCTGAACAAACAGCCCTAACTGGTTAGAGACAAACAGGAAAACGAACAGGATAAAGATAAAGAATTCAAAGAACCCTGCTGTATCCGCAGTAAATTGTCCCCGCACGATGGAATTAGTGAAGTCAATCAGCCATTCCAGTGCGTTTTGTCCACCCTTCGGCTTCATTGTGACGTGCCGTGATAGTGCAAACATCAAGAAGAAGACGACCACGCAGACAACGATACAGGAAATGACGTTTGTCCAGTTGAAATTTAGGCCAAAAAGCTTAAAGGTATAAGCATCACCGCCCATTTACATTCCACCTCTTTTCTTCATAACAATAATAGTTGGTTTGTAATTTGGGACCAGCAAAGACCTGTCTTCCCAGTTACGCATAATAATATACCATAGAACTGACGCGGGATAAAGCGCTGATCCAAAAATATTTAAGCGTTTACAAATAGGACATTTGCTTATATTTATACAATCGGCGGACGCTTTTCTCGCTACGAACGTTCCCGCCACGAAATCAGCCAGGCAGTTACCGGTACGGCCAATAAAACCCCGATAAAAGACACCAAAACAATGATTATTTCACCCACGAAAACCTTATCATTAATTACCGTTAAAAACGGGTAACCTAGTCCTGCAAACCAGATGAATAAAGCTAGAAAACCACCAAAAAAACCAAAAAATAATGTATTTAAGGCGGTACCAATTATTTGCCGACCAATGTGGAGGCCGGCTTGAAAAAGTGAATTCTGCTTGGC
Source organism: [Lactobacillus] timonensis (assembly GCF_900240275.1). Classification (GTDB taxonomy): domain Bacteria; phylum Bacillota; class Bacilli; order Lactobacillales; family Lactobacillaceae; genus Limosilactobacillus; species Limosilactobacillus timonensis. The sequence continues at coordinate 353,932 of NZ_LT964761.1, forward strand.
CGGTAATTGTTCGTCAAGGATAGTCGCCATTCCTGCCGCGACAGAAATAGCGGCCTCGGCAATTGCCCCCAGTGAACATAAGCCAGCGACCATGACAGCCACTTGTGAGTATGAGACCCCGATTGCCAGCGACATTCCTTCTAACGCGTCGGTATCCTCAACACCAAACCCCGGGACATGCGCTGCATGTTCAACGAGGATAATTAAGCCGAACAAAACCAGAAAGACAATGATGGATGATAGAAATGACCTGCCAGCAACAAAGCTATCACTGACACCCAGCCAGATGGTCTGAGCCAGAATCAGCGTCCCTGCCAGCAAGGTGATCCACAGCGGCGATAGTCCCCAGGAAACCAGGACAATCGCAAAGAAAAGGCAGCAGAAATTTAATAAGAGACTCCAAAAAGCACTCCATCCTTGTCGTCCACCAACGATCACCATCAGTGCCAGCAAGACCAATGTTAGCAAACTAATCGTGCTCATTCAGCCAACCTCCTTCACCAATCATCGCCGCCATCAACCAGCTGGTCAACGGGATCGCCAGAATAATCCCAATCCCACAAACGAGGCTCTGCGTGATCCCCAGACTCATGGTCATCGAAAAAGTGTAGCCCCAGGAATTGCCATTGCACAGAAATAAGACGCTGCTGGTGAGCATTTCTGCGGCAAAAATTAGCATCAAAACGTTGGCTAGTGGGCCCATGACCTGCTTGCCAACCTGTCGCCCTGCTCCTAATAGCTGGTGACGGGTCGCAGCTGGCTGCAGCCGTTTAACTTCAAAGAGAGTGGCCACAATATCGCTGCTAACGTCCATTACCGCTCCCAACGAGCCAAGAATAGTTTCGGCAATAAAGAGCGGTCGTTGGACCTGAGTCACGTACATCATCGACTCAAAGTACAAGCCGCGTTCACGAGTAATGGTAATGAGAAGCCAGGACAGACTGACAGCCACAGTGGTGGCAGCCAACGTTGCTAAAAAGGCAGCCAACATTTTGCGAGTCGGGCCCATTATGAGCAGCAGACTAATCACCGTGAAGGTCCCTGCTAACAAACTAAAGAGCAGTAAGACACCACGCCCCTGCCATTTCAGATCAAAGTTGATTGCCAATATGAACAGTGCCGTATTAGCAACCAAACTGGCCAGGGCTCGTAAGCCAGCAGACCCCATCATCAATACCAGCATGGTCACAACCAACCACACCAGCATCACAATCACCACGTCACGTTTCATTCCGCTCACCATGGCCGACAATCGGCCCCTTTTGCCCGCTAGCTGACTCAAAAACACCTGGTTGCCCCGTTGATAACGTAACGACATTGTTTGAGAGACGGTGTAGTGGTTACGCACCACCAACGTGCGTCCGCGGTGTTTTGTGTTAAGCAGCCGGACCGTTAAACGCTGAGCAACTAGGTAGTCGGTATTTTTAAACTGATCCCGTTGGCGTTGCCGGCTGGTTGTATCCACCTTAGCAACGACTGCGACTGGTCGTGAATAGAGCCAAGCGTCATACTTGGTAAATAAGAAGAGTCCCATCCCAACCAGCAACATCACGCCTAGCCACAACCACCATTGATATCCCTTTAACTTCATGCTTTACTCACCTCGCTTAATTAAAAGAAAAAACCGCGACAACTGTCACGGTCGTTGAATGGTTTCAAATTTACTTGGTACCGAAGAGACGGTCACCCGCGTCACCCAGTCCAGGAACGATGTAACCATCCTTGTTCAGGTGGTCATCAAGGGCACATGTGTAGAGGTCAACATCCGGGTAAGCGTCCCGAAAGGCCTTAACACCTTCTGGTGCGGAAACAAGGCAGGCAAACTTCATATTCTTTGGCTCGCACCCGCGTTTAACCAGGGCGCCGACTGCATCAATCGCGGAACCACCGGTAGCCAACATTGGGTCCACGATGAAAATCTGCCGCTCAGTAATATCATTGGGCAGCTTGACAAAGTATTCGTGAGGCTGCAGAGTCTCTTCGTCACGGTACATCCCGATGAAGCCGATCTTTGCTGCCGGAATGAGGTCGGTAATGCCATCAACCATTCCCAAACCAGCACGCAGGATTGGTACAATGGCGACCTTCTTGCCAGCCAGTTCCTTTTGGGTTGTCTTACCCATCGGTGTTTCGATTTCAACATCCTTCACCGGCATGTCACGTGAAACTTCGTAAGCCATCAGCGTGGCGATTTCCCGGACGGTTTCCCGGAAAAACTTGGTACCCACGTGCTTATCACGGATCATTGTCAACTTATGCTGGATCAGTGGGTGATCCAAAACTTCAAATTTACCCATCGCAATCTTCGTCCTTCCCTATTTAAATCGTTCCTATTATAGCCATTAACTGCCCCGCCGTGCAACTAGTCAAGTGGATGTTTTCTCGTCAGTTGCTGAACTTCACACCTCAACTCCGCTAGTAGCTCATCATCCAGCGGGTGGCGCAATGCTTGGCAGATGATGCGGGCCACCTGGCGGCTATCTTCTGCAGTAAAGCCACGACTAGTGATCGCCGGAGTGCCTAATCGCAACCCACTGGTCACAAAAGGACTCTGCGGGTCATTAGCAATCCCCTCTTTATTAGTGGTGATATTAATGGAGTCCAGCAATGACTGGGCATCTTTGCCCGTCAAACCAGTCGCGGTCAGGTCCAACACCAGCAGGTGGTTAACCGTCCCGCCAGAAACGATGCGGACTTGGTCATCAGCAGCAAACACGTCAGCCATTGCCGATGCGTTGGTGACCACCTGACCAATGTAGGTATGAAAAGCTGGCTGAAGATCTTCATACAACGCCTGCGCCTTAGCCGCAATCACGTGTTCAAGCGGCCCGCCCTGTATTCCGGGGAAAACTGTCGAATTGATCTTCTTTCCCAGCCGTGAATCGCGGGAAAGGATCATTCCCCCACGTGGCCCGCGGAGCGTCTTATGAGTAGTGGTAGTAACCACGTCGGCAACTGGCACAGGGTTGGGGTGGTAGCCGGTAGCAACCAGTCCCGCAATATGGGCCATATCAACCATTAAATAGGCCCCAACTTCATCAGCAATATTCCGAAACTGCTGCCAGTCAATCTCCTGGCTATAAGCCGAGGCCCCGGCCACAATTAGTTGTGGTTTAACCCGCCGAGCCTGCTCACGAATTGCTTGATAGTTAAGCTGTTCACTTTTTGGATCCAACCCATAACCAACCGAGTGGTAAAGCTTGCCACTGAAGTTGACCGTCGAACCATGTGACAGGTGCCCGCCAGCAGACATCCCCATCCCCATGATCGTGTCTCCAGGTTTCAGTAAAGCAGCATAAACCGCCATGTTAGCCTGCGACCCAGAGTGCGGTTGAACGTTCACGTAAGTTGCGCCAAACAGCTTCTTCGCGTGGTCGATGGCTAATTGCTCCACCTGGTCCACTTCCCGACAACCACCGTAGTAACGGTGTCCGGGATAGCCTTCAGCGTACTTATTGGTCAGTACTGACCCCTGAGCTTCTCGGACCGCCTTTGAGACAATGTTTTCAGACGCGATCAACTCAATTGTTTCTTGCTGCCGCTCTTCTTCGCCCGCGATTGCCCGCCAAAGCTGCGGGTCTTTACCAGCATAGTTCATCGAAAGGACCTCCTTTGTTGCCAGACAACTTATTACCAACATTTTATCACAGACAAAGAGACAGGCAGTGGAATGATCCCACTACCTGTCTTCATTACTAACTATTTATTAATTAGGACTTGTCAACCGCCAAAAAGTGGACCCCACCAGCTGACTTATTAAGTCGGTTCATGTAGGCCTCCCCCAGTCCCTCGGCAGGGAAAGCCTGGCAGACAATGGCCTTCACGTTCTGCTCGTCATCGAACTCCCGCAGACCATCAAAGAGGCGGGCACTAGCGTCCTTAACACCATTTCCCAGCGAGAACTGGCTAGCATTCATCGGCAGGCTAGCATTTTGCAGGACTTTTTCTTCCGCCATTATACCAACGTCAAATGGCTGTTGTTGAACCCACTCGATCACCTGGCCCCAGTCTGTCCCCGAATCAACGATGTAAACCTGCGCAGCTGGTGCGTAGTGCTTATACTTCATTCCCGGTGCCTTGGGCGTTTCGTTTTTACCAACATGGTGGTGGTTAAGGTCAATCGAACCGATGACCGCTTCGATCTGTTCCTTAGTCACTGCCCCTGGTCGTAAAATCACAGGATGGTCACCCGACATGTCCAAAACAGTCGATTCCACCCCAACCCGCGTTGGGCCATTATCGAGGATCCCGGCAATTTTGCCGTGAAGGTCATGATAAACATGTTGAGCCGTCGTCGGGCTCGGCTTTCCCGACGTGTTGGCAGACGGTCCCACCAACGGCACTCCTGCCCGCTTAATCAAGTCGAGCGTCGGTTGGCAGTCAGGAAAACGAAAGGCCGCCGTCTTTAGGCCGCCAGTAACCGTTTTAGAAAGCGAATGCGGCTTAATTTTAAAAATCATCGTTAACGAACCAGGCCAGAAATGATCCATCAGCTTGTAGGCCTTATCCGGGATATGGGCCGCGTACTTCTCGGCCATTTCCCGTGAAGCAATGTGAACGATCAGCGGGTTGTCGCTTGGCCGTCCCTTAGCCAGGTAAACCTGCTTAACCGCTTGTTCGTTAGTAGCGTCAGCACCCAGGCCATAGACAGTCTCCGTCGGAAAAGATACCAGGTGTCCCTGCTGGATTTCCTGCGCCGCGGCGTCAATTTCATCTAACTGGAAAATTCGGGTATCAAAGTGTTGCAATTTAGGTCTCCTCATTAACCACATATTCTAATCATCCTCATCCGGTCCGCAATATCGTGCTTGGTAGTCAGCCGTTTTTGGGGCAGCTTGTCTTTAGCCAGTTTCGTAATCGCTTTTTCCTGGTCGTAGCCAGTTTCACCATAAAGTTTACCACCAGGTTTGAGGTGGGGTGACAGTTCATCAAAGAGTCGCCGGTAAAAACCGAGACCGTCACTGCCAGCAAACAGCGCCAGACTGGGTTCATAATCACGAACTGCTTCGTCCAGTTCATCAACGGCAGTTGTTGCCACGTAGGGCGGGTTAGTAACAATCAAGTCAAATTTTTGATTGCCGAGACCGTCAAATAAGTCGCTAACTACTAAGCGACCGCTAGCACCGTGGAGCACCTGATTGGCCTTGGCCACCCGCAGCGCGTCCGGTGAAATATCGCTCATCGTCAACTGCCAATTTGGCCGTTCATTCGCCAGGGTAATGCCAATCACCCCGCTGCCAGTCCCTAAGTCTAAGACTGACAGCTGCTGGTCAGCTGGATTATCGTGCAAAACCCAGTCCACTAGTTCCTCGGTCTCGCTTTCCGGGATGAGAACACTGCGCGACACAATAAAGGTCCGCCCGTAAAAGGGTGCCCGGCCGACAACGTACTGCGGTGGCTCGTAACTAGCAACCCGGTCGATGGCCATCCGAAACCTCTTCAGCTCATCTTTACTCATGATTTCGCGGTTGTGGGATAACCGGTCTGCCGGGGTCCAATCATGCATCATTTCCAGGACGAAATTGACCGCATCCGGATCAATCCGCCGCTCTTCCAGCATTCTCTTCGCTCCCCGCTGAGCCTGGAAATAAGTCAGCTCGCTATTCATTGCGCAGCTGCTCTAATTTCTTCGTCTGGTCGGCGATGATCAATGCGTCGATAATTTCATCAAGCTCCCCGGCCATGATCCGGTCCAACTTGTTTAAGGTCAGGCCAATCCGGTGGTCAGTCACCCGGTTTTGCGGGTAGTTGTACGTCCGGATCCGCTCCGAGCGATCACCAGTCCCGATGGCGTCCTTTCGCTGTTGGTTATAGGCGTTCTCTTCTTTTTGTTGGTAGTAGTCGTAAACCCGCGCCTTCAGAATTCGCATCGCCTTCGCCCGGTTCTGCTGCTGGGAACGTTCATCCTGCATGGCAACGACAATACCGGTTGGCTCGTGAGTCATCCGTACTGCCGAACTGGTCTTGTTAACGTGCTGACCACCAGCACCAGATGAGCGGTAAACGTCCACCCGGATATCCTTGGGATCCAGAGTAATATCAACGTCTTCGGCTTCCGGCATGACACCGACCGTTGCCGTGGAAGTGTGGACCCGGCCCGCCGATTCAGTTACTGGTACCCGTTGAACCCGGTGGGCACCATTTTCAAACTTCAGCTTTGAGTAGACTTTATCACCGGTGATCATCAGGACAATTTCCTTAAAACCACCCACTTCGGTTGGGCTTTCGTCAACGACTGATACGTGCCAGCCCTGGCTTTCGGCGTAGTGTAAGTACATGTTGTACAAATCGGCTGCAAATAATGATGCTTCATCCCCACCAGCAGCCCCACGAATTTCCATGATGATGTTCTTATCATCGTTCGGGTCCTTCGGCAAAACAAGGACAAGCAGTTCCTGCTCTAGTTTTTCCTTCTCTTCCTGTGCGTCGGTCAATTCTTCCTTCGTCAGGTCGCGGAGGTCCTCGTCATCGGTCTCGTTCAAAAGGTCGGTATCGTCCTTGATAGTCTTGACTGTCTTTTGGTACTGCTTATATTTTTCAACCGTTTCCCGCAGCTGGCCTTCTTCCTTTGACAGCTTCATGAACCGCGGAGTATCGGCAATGACTTCCGGGTCGGAAATCATTTCGTTCAGCTCATCATAGCGGTCAACAACCGCCTGGAGCTTATCAAAAATCTTGTCCATTTCCATTTATTTTTCCAGTCCTTTCAGCAATGGGTGAAAGTAGTGCTTCCGGCAAACCGGATAATACGACTCGTTGCCACCAATTTGCACCTGTTCGCCCTCGTACACCGGTCGGTCATCATGAATTCGCAAGTTCATCGTCGCCTTGTGGGGGCAGAACCAGCAAATTGTTTTCATTTCTTCGATTTTATCGGCATAGATTAAGAGGTACTTGGATCCTTCAAAAAGCTCGTTTTTAAAGTCGTTTTTCAAGCCAAAGGTCATCACCGGAATGTTGAGTTCGTCAACTATTCGCGTCAGCTGCAAGACGTGTTCCTTGGTCAAAAACTGGGCTTCGTCAATCAGGACGCAGTAGACCCGGTGATCCAACTGCTTAACCATTTGGTAGATATTGGTGTCATGCATCACCGGAGTGACCTTGCGGGTCAACCCAATCCGGCTGGCGATGATTCCCCGCCCCGACCGGGTATCGACCCCGCTCGTCAGCAATTCTACCGGCTTTCCCTGTTCCTCATAATTATGGGCAACCTTTAAGATATCGATCGACTTGCCAGAATTCATCGCACCATACTTAAAAAACAGCTGGGCCAATCTACTCTCCCCCTCTTCATTGCATAGCAGATTAATTATAGTCGATTGCGGCGGTCTTGACCAGGGCGGCGATCAACTACTTTTCTTTTATCGGCAGAACGTTTAAAATTAACGCGATAAAATGATTTACGGAAGGAATTGAAAATGACTGTCAAAAGTTCATTCGCCACGGCTGTCGGCAAGAGCAGCTACTGGTTTCTCCATACCTTTTTCCACGGTGGTAGTTCACTGCCGGGAAAACTAGCATTACGGATTGACCCTGACGTGCTGACCGCCTTTGCAAAAAAATATGATCTGGTAATTGTCACCGGAACCAACGGGAAAACCCTCACGACTGCCCTATCCGTCCGGGTAGCTCGTCAAAAGTTTAACCATGTACTGACCAACCCGACTGGCTCTAACATGAAGCAGGGCATTGTCACCACTTTTTTGACTGCTCCGCGCTTAAATAAAAAAGGGCTAGCCATCTTGGAAGTCGACGAAGCTAACGTCGCAATGGTTTGTTCCTATATCAAGCCACGAGCCTTTATCCTGACCAATATTTTCCGTGACCAGATGGACCGCTATGGTGAAATCTACACGACCTATAAGAAGATCCTCAAGGGAATCCGGATGGTTCCACAGGCGACGATCATCGCTAATGGTGACGAGCAACTCTTCAACAGTGTCGACCTGCCTAACCCGGTAATCTACTACGGCTTTGACAACGGTTATCAAGATGATCTCCGTGCCCCTGCTAATACAGACGGCTTGCTGTGTCCCAAGTGTCAGCACATCCTACACTACCACCTGCGGACCTACAGTAACCTGGGTAATTACTTCTGCCCTCACTGTGGTTTTCACCGGCCAAAGCTGACCCATGCGGTCACCGCCGTCAATAATCAAACGCCGAATAGCTCCGACTTTGCTATCGATGGTCACCCCGCCCACATTGCTATCGGTGGGACCTACAACATCTATAACGCCCTAGCCGCCTATTCACTGGGCCGCTTCCTTGGTGTTCAACCTGCCCAAATCAGTCGGGCCTTTAACGCTGACGAACGGGTTTTCGGCCGTCAAGAAGAATTCCAGCTAGGCGACAAGACCGTCACCCTCATCCTGGTCAAGAACCCCGTAGGACTGAACCAGGTGCTCGACATGATCACAACAGACAAACGCCCGTTCTCCTTTGTCTTCCTGCTCAACGCAAACTACGCAGACGGGATCGATACCAGCTGGATTTGGGACGGCAACTTTGAAAAGCTGAAAGACTACCAAATCCCGCAGTTCATGACTGGTGGTGAGCGCTACCGCGACATCAGCACCCGTTTGATGATGGCCGGAATCGACAACGTTTGGCACGAAAAGGACCTCACCAAGGTGATTAATAAGATTAAGCAGTTGCCAACTAAGCAGGTCTATGTTTTAGCCACCTACACAGCTGTCTTGCAACTAAGAAAAGAACTCGCCGAAAAAGGCGTTGTTAAGGGAGGAATGGACTAATGGCTCAGTACCACTTACAACTCGCCCACCTTTACGGGGATTTGATGAACACCTATGGCGATATCGGCAATATTACGGCGTTGAAGTACTATGCAAAACAAATGGATACTGAAATTGATGCTAAAGTCATCAGCATGGGCGATGACTTTATTGCCAATGACTTTGACCTTGCCCTTTTTGGCGGCGGCCAGGATTATGAACAGATGGTTATTTCAAAGGATATCCAGGGTAAAAGAGCAGAGTTGGTTAAATTTATCGAAAATGACAAGCCGCTAATTGCCATTTGTGGTGGTTACCAACTGCTCGGTCACTACTATATCGGGGCTGACGGGGAAAAGATCCCTGGAATTGGCGCACTGGACCACTACACCCTCTCCCAGGACCACCACCGGTTCATCGGTGATATTGTTATTGAAAACCCTGAACTAGGGAAGCTACATGGCTTTGAAAACCACAACGGCCGAACTTTTATTGGCAAGTCTGAACGACCATTGGGAACGGTCCTTAGTGGTCACGGGAACAACGGTGAAGATAAAACCGAAGGGGCCATTTACAAGTCCACCTATTGCTCGTATTTCCACGGACCAATTTTGACGCGAAACGGTGAAATCGCTAAAAAGATGCTGCTGACCGCCCTGCACAACAAGTATCCAAATGACGACTTCAGCCAGCAAGAATCCCTGGAAATTAAGCCAACCTTCTAGGAGGCATGATGATGAGCGTCAACGAAAACTTAACCTTGTTTTCTGGGATAACCACCTTCCTGTTCATCGTGATTTCATTCTTTGAGTTTCGGTTAAATGGTTACCTCCGTAGTCACTACCAGGAAATCAATGATGAAGATCTCCGTCAACGCTGGCACAAAGTCATGAGGATGGAAAACCAGTGGAACCTCTTTTCCTGGGTGCTGATTTTAGCCCTCTTCATTCTGCCAGATAACTACTTGTTGCTGATCTCCTGCATTCTTTGTCTCTTGGAAACGTTGGTTACCCACCAGATGGACCAGCTGAAACGCCAGATGCAAAACCAATAAAATTTAAAAAACGACCTGGACGAAAGCAATCCGTCCAGGTCGTTTGCTATTTCTATGATAACTAGTAATTCAACTTGATCTTCAGGGCACCCACCTTGACGATATCGCCAAGACACTTCATTGCCAAATCGTGAGCAGCCTTGGCTGTCTGGTCATTAGCCGCCTGCAACTTATCCTGCAATGTCTTACCGGACAGTTTAGCTGCCTGTTGGTCAGTCTCCAGCAAAATATGACGGCCAGTTGCCAAGGTATTCTGCTTAAGGGCCTCGATATTAGCACTATAACGCTTTGGATGTTCGTCAACAATCGTGGCAATGGCATGAGTCAGCCAGTACATGTTGTTAATGTCAAAGTCCTTCTCCTTTGAATCACGGTAAGGAGCGGGCGTATCCATGACGTTAGTGTAAAACGGTGCCAACCCGTTAAAGGCGTTCGGCCCGTACGCCAGCCAGCAGACAGCTGCGAAATCAGCAGGGACATCGTTGCGAACCTGGAGGACGTGAACTTCCTGGTTACGCTGGAAGCCAATTGGCCGAAAAGCATGTTTTTCACCCTCGCTACCACGGCCATACGGGTCGTAAGGTGTGTGCTGGTAACGAGAACTCAGTGCATACTTAAAGTCTTCAATCGTCAAAAGGTGTTCCGGCTTCTTAGCAAATGGCAGGTCAGGATTATCTGGTGACTGGAGATCACTCGGGTTGAATAACCGTTGAATGTACCATTGCCGCGGAATATTGTACCCATAATCGGAATCGTTATGGCTGCCAAAAATGTGCCGGAAGTTGTAAGTATTGCCACCATCGGTGTTCAGGTGATACTGCTCGATCAACTCTTCCAGGTCAGCTGATGCTAGCGTGTCATCCCTATTAAAATCAAAGTCAGTAATGCTAAACCAATTTGGCGCAGCAACGTAGCAGTCGTCTGGCACGCGCTTGGCTGCCCAATGGTGTCCGCCGATCGTTTCCATGTACCATACTTCGTCCTTATCAGAGAAGGCCACCCCGTTTGATTCGTAAGTCCCGTACTTCTCCAGCATGGAACCGAGCAGCTGAACCCCTTCGCGGGCACTATGAATGTATGGCAGAATGATCGTAACAAAGTCTTCTTCACCAATCCCTGCTTTAACCATCGGATCGATGCCTAATACCCGCGGGTTGGTCGTACTAGTTTCCGTTGCGGACATGCAAACGTTAGCAGCGTTAATGCCGCCTTCAGCCCAAATCCCCATCGTCTTGATATTGGCTTGTGGCAACGCCGTATAACGTAGCGGGTTTGCCGGCAAGTCAACTTTACATTTGCTGGTAACTGATTGGTAGTTCTTTGGTTGCGTGTCCGGGGCAACGACAACGAAACGTTTGGGGTTAAAAGCCGTACTAAAGTCTTCATTACGGGCAATCAGCGTTGACCCATCCGCCGTGGCCTTTTTCCCGGCCAAAATAGTTGTACATGGCATTAGTTATCTCTCCTTCATTTTGCGACACGACATATATAGTTAGTCGGCCAGCGTCCACTTCAATTCATCCAGCACTTGTGGAAATTCCTCAAAGCCGTCACCAGCAAGATAGTGACCGCCCATCAGGTTCACAATAAGTTTAGCCCCTAAGCCGTGAGCAATCTGTTCCGCGTTTTCAAATGGTGCAATCCAGTCGTTCTTGGCGGTAATCACCACGGCCTTATGTAATCGTGGAGCAACTTGCTGGTAATCCACCGGGACTTTGACAAATTCATCGAGTGACGGGCTGCCTTTCAGGGGGCGGTCAAACGGGGCAACCAGAACCAGGTTAACATCCCGTAATTCTGGATGCCGTTGGATGAACTTCATTGCCGTCACGCAGCCTAAACTGTGGGCAACCAATGTCAACCCCGGTTCAGTCGGCAGCTGTTGGTCTAAAAAGTGTTGCCAGGTATCCAGGTGCGGTGCGAAAGCCTCCGGCATCGCCAGCCGATTAACCGTAATCGACGGGCGGGCAGCTTTCTCCAGCCACGGGAACCAATCATCATCCCGCGTTGATGTTCCGTGAATCAAATATGCATTTGCCACGCTAACGTCCCCTTTCAACAATTAAACCCATTATAACACTGATGTGAAACAAAAAAGGTGCCGAATTTCTCGGCACCACATTACTGATTACATTTTATTTACGCGGCATCTGCCTTATCCTTTGGCCAGAATCCCAGCAAGAGGGAAACAACCAAGACCACAATCACTGCACCAATTAGTGACGGGATTAACGCCATCCCGGCTAACTGTGGACCCCAATCTCCAAAAATCCATTGGCCAACACTGGCTCCGATCAGACCGGCGATGATGTTAGAGATCCAACCCATGGCACCACCACGGTGAACAATTGCCCCCGCGGCCATCCCGATTAAACCACCAATAATTAACGTCCAAATCCAGTGAAGCATATCTCAGCACGTCCTTTCTATTCGACGAGTTGGGACAACATTTATTTTGTGATCTTAGTATAGCAAGCCGGTGTTGATAAGACAATTTAGAAGTTTTGTCTTAAACTATTTTTAATAACTTATTAATAGGAAACTTTCAACAAGGACTTGATTGTCTTACGGGCGGCCATATCCTGGTAGGCCTGCTGAATATCATCAAGGGAGTAAACCCGCGTAAAAATCTTACCTGGGTTAATCACACCATCAAGCACTGCTTTCAAGAGCAACTTCTTGTCATAGTAAGCTACGGATGCCGGACCACCAGCAATGACCACGTTGCGGAAGAATAACTCACCCAGGTCAAAGGACTCATCGTATGGGACACCAACCCGGCCAACGTGAGCACCGGGACGACCCATCTGAAGAGCTTCGGCCGTTGACTGCCGGGTACCAACACATTCGAGGACTGCGTCAGCTCCCTCCCCGTTGGTTAACTCCATTACTTTCTTGACGGCATCGTCACCACGTTCCTCAACGATGTCCGTTGCGCCAAACTCGCAGCCGAGAGATTGACGGTCTTCATGGCGGCTCATCAGAATAATCCGTTTGGCCCCGCGTAACTTAGCCGCAATAACTCCGCACAGACCAACCGCGCCGTCACCAATCACTGCCGCGGTATCGCCAGGTTGAACATTGGCGCAGCGAGCAGCATGATAACCGGTTGGCATAACATCAGAGAGAGCTTGCAGACTTGCCAGCATCTTGTCACTATAGTCTGCTGGCTGACCAGGAATACGTACAAGCGCCCACTGACCGTGCTGGTAGCGAATATATTCCGCCTGGTAGCCACTGGAGAAGTTATCACTGTGACTGAGGCAGTAGCCTTCGTAACCCTTCCGGCAGGAAACACAGTGACCACAACCGTGGGTAAACGGGGCAATAACAAAGTCCCCCTTCTTAAAGGTTGTGATTGCATCGCCGACTTCCTCAACGATCCCTAATGCTTCGTGACCGGTGTTCTCAGAGTTGGCTTCCTTCGCGTCTAGACCGCGGAAAGACCATAAATCAGAACCACAAACACTGGCACGAATAACTTTTAAAATCACGTCGTCATCAGCCTGGATTTTCGGTATTTCAGCATCTTTAACCGCCATTTGACCAGCTTTGACAAACATTGCTTTCTTCATTTTTAAGTGTCCCATTTACACAAAAATTTAGCTACGTCTTTATCGTAGTTCCTCAAGTCAACTTGAGGTCAAGATAACCCTCCTCACTTTTTTGACCGTAAAACCGTTTTCTGAGAAAATCTCTCAAATTAACTATTGCATTCTGGCGCGTTGGTCGATAAAGTATTTATAGTTTTAATTAGATAACGATGAGAAAATCGTATTTAATAGGAAGGAAGTAATTATGAGCCAGTCACAAAACAAGTCAGAACTGAAACGTTCAATGACCGCCGGCCAGATGGAAATGATTTCCCTGGGTGGGGCCATCGGTGTCGGTCTCTTCATGGGGTCCCAGTCAACCATTAAATGGACTGGCCCTTCAGTTATGCTCTCCTACGCCCTGGTCGGTGTCATTTTATACATTGTCATGCGGGCCCTCGGTGAAATGATCTACATTAACCCAGGGACGGGGTCCTTTGCCGACTACGCCACAGAATACGTTCACCCGATTTTCGGCTACATTGCCAAATGGGCAAACGTCTTTGAATACATCGTCGTCGGGATGTCCGAAGTAATTGCCGCTACTGAGTATCTCCAGTACTGGTGGCCACATACCCCGACCTGGATAGCCGGTATCGTAATCATCTTTTTCCTCACCATCGCCAACCTGGCTTCGGCAAAAGCTTACGGGTCACTGGAGTTCTGGTTTGCTATGATTAAGGTTGTTACCATCATTTTAATGATTGTCCTCGGTTTTGGGGTAATCTTCTTCGGCTTCGGTAATCACGGCCACCCAACAGGGATCTCCAACTTGTGGGCACATGGCGGTTTCTTTACTGGCGGAGTCAAAGGCTTCTTCTTCTCCCTCTCCATTGTCGTCGGTTCGTACGAAGGAATCGAACTGTTGGGGATCTCTGCCGGTGAAGTTGCCAACCCGCAAAAGGCGATCGTGAAGTCAGTTAAGTCCGTCCTCTTCCGGATTCTTATCTTCTACATCGGTGCTATTTTCGTAATCGTCACCATCTATCCGTGGAACAAGATCGGCATGATCGGGTCACCGTTTGTGGAAACCTTCGCCAAAATTGGGATTACCGCTGCAGCGTCAATCATCAACTTCGTCGTCTTAACGGCTGCCTTATCCGGAGCTAACTCGGGGATTTACTCCTCATCACGGATGCTATGGAAGCTGTCCGAGGAAGGGGACGCTCCCAAGTACTTCCGCCACATTTCCAACCGGGTGGTACCAAACCACGCGATCTACGGAATTTCCGGTGGCATCCTGATCGGCTTTATCCTGGACATGATTGCCACAGCCATGAACAAGTCAGCTTCTAACATGTTCGTCGTTGTCTTTAGTTCGTCTGTTTTGCCAGGAATGATTCCATGGTTCGTGATTCTGCTAGCTGAGCTGCGTTTCCGCAAGAACAACCCTGAAGTGATGGCTCACCACCCGTTCAAGTTGCCACTGTACCCACTTTCTAACTACTTTGCGTTCATTATGTTGGTGGTCATTGTCATCTTCATGTTTATCAACCCTGATACACGGATTTCCGTGATTGTCGGTGCAGTTGTTCTAATCTTAGCAACGGCAGTCTACCTTCACCGTTGGGGATTAGACAAGACGCCGCACGATGCTGACGCCGCGAAGAACGCTAAAGATTAATCGCAACTAGTTTTGCAAGCGATGGACCCGCACGTTCCCACCTGCTCGAACGTGACGGGTCTTTCTTTTATTGCTCACCGCGTACCAAATAGTTCAATCAACAGCAAGGAGGAACTAATTTGCAGAAAAAAGAATCCTTTTATACCAAAGACGTTGTACTCGTCATGATGGCTTCGTTTTTCTTCATGTTCAGTACAATGTTTATCAACCCGTTAATCAACGGTTACGCCAAGGAACTGGGATCGACGGCCGTCTTTGCCGGGCTTATCGTCGGTATTATGAGCCTCGCGTCAATGTTTTTACGGCCAGTCGCCGGAAACCTCACCGATCATTTCTCCAAGTACTTACTGGCAACTATCGGCGGTGTCCTAATCTTTTTGGGTATTCTTGGCTATACTCTGACCCCCAATAGTGAATTATTGCTGGTCTTTCGCTTACTTAATGGGACCGGGTTTGTCCTTGCCACTGTCTGTATGACGACCTGGCTTGCACTGCTGGTCCCTCGCCAGCACGTCGGCGAAGCAATGGGCTTTTACGGGTTAATGAATGCTCTCGCCATGGCCGTGGCCCCGGCAGTCTCTATTAACCTCTACCGGCTCATCGGTTACCGTAAGTCGATCATGTTGGCAGCGGTCGCGGCATTATTGATGATTATCTGTGTCCAGTTTGTTGGTGACCACGGTAAACCTGTTCAGTTAACCCGTCCCCGCGCACATACAACATTTCAAATCATCCAGCCAAATGTCCTCCCCGTGGCGATTTTAACCACCCTCTTTGCCATCCCCTACTTTACTACCCAGGCCGACATTGTCTCCTACGTCGAACAGCGGCATGTGAGTGTCGCCATCGGCAGTTATTTCCTTATCTACGCCGTAATCCTCTTAGTCATCCGAATAGTCTTTAAATCCGCCTTTGACACGGTCCGCTTCGGTGTCTGGTTTTGGGTCAGCTGGGTAGCTACCGGGCTTTACGTCTACTTGTTAGCAGCAATGACCAATAATTGGCTGATGTTCTTGGCAGCTGCCGGGATGGCGGTTGGCTATGGTGTCATCTATTCTGTTCTTCAGGCAACGGCGATGCTGCTGGCGCCAATGGAAGAACAAGGCTTAGCCAGCGCCACCTTCTACCTCGGCCTCGATATTGGGATGACCCTGGGACCTATTATCGGCGGAATCATTGATACAATCTTCCCCATCCATGATTTTTACCTGGTCCAACTCGCCCTCTTACCGTTAATGCTGGTTGTCTACCTCATCTGGCGCAAACGACTAAACGACGCAATTGACCACCACTAAAGACAAAAAAGCAGCGACCATTAGCTGGCCGCTGCTTTTTTCATGAAAGCTACTTAACTTCCTTGGCATTTTCCATCGCCTTCATTAACGAAGGGTTCTTGGAGTGACAGTCCTTAATCATTTGGACTTCTTCTTCCGTTAATTCAACTTGGTACTTTTTCATCGCCATAACCTCTTTCATCGTTTCGTTACTATGACTATACCACGTTCTTGGCCGCTGTTGCAGGTTGATTTAGGTTAACCCGGTCGATGTGCACCCAGTTAAGCAGCAACGACGAAGTAACGACGGACACTGATGAAAAGGCCATTGCTAGAGCGGCAATTTCTGGTGTTAACTGAAGCCCGAGACCCACAAAGAGACCGGCAGCAATTGGGATCCCAATCAAGTTGTAAATCAGTGCCCAGAATAAGTTAAGTTTGATCCGCCGGAATGTTGTCTTAGCAAGTGAGAGTGCATTAACAACGCCGCGCAGATCATTTTTAACCAGAACGATTCCGCCTGCTTCAATAGCAATGTCAGTTCCACCACCCATGGCGATCCCGACTTCGGCCGTCGACAGTGCCGGCGCATCGTTAATCCCGTCACCAACAAAAGCTACCTTTGCTCCCTGTTGTTGGAGGAGCTTAACTTGTTCAGCCTTCTGGTTAGGCAAGACCCCGGCGATTACCAGGTCAATCCCAACTTGGCGGGCAATCTGCTTAGCGACTTCTTCATTATCCCCGGTAATCATCACGGTAGTCAGTCCCCGCTGGTGAAGCGCCGCCATCGTTGCGGCCGCTTCCGGACGGGAAACGTCCTGGATGGCCAACAAGCCGATAATTCGCTTGTTTTCGCCAACATAGACCACCGTTTTCGCTGCTTTGCGCAACGCGACCGCCTGCTGAGCTAATTCATCGTCCAGTTGCCAACCGTCAACCAGTCGTTCACTACCGACGGCAACCTGGTGGCCATCAATAACACCACTCACGCCCTGCCCTTCAACAACTGCAAAATCATCAACAGCCGACAGTGTTAAGTCGTCTTGCTGCGCCCGGTCGTCAACGGCTTTGGCCAACGGGTGTTCTGACAAGTTTTCCAAACTAGCCGCCACCATTAAAACCCGCTGTTGATCATTGCCAACAACATCCGTTACTTGCGGGTGGCCCGTGGTAATCGTCCCAGTCTTATCAAAAACTACCGTTGTCAACGAACTAACGGCCTGAAGTGTCTGACCATCCTTAATCAGGACACCCATTTTAGCTGACCGTTCAGTACCAACCATCAAAGCAGTTGGTGTTGCTAAGCCTAAAGCACATGGGCAGGCAATCACGATGACGCTCACAGCAAAGAGTAGTGACTGGATAAAAGTGGCCCCTAGTAGTGCATACCAAATGGCAAAGGTTGCCAGGGCAATAATCATCACTACTGGTACAAAGTAGTGAGCGACAACGTTAGTAAAATCTTGAATCGGCGCGCGGCTAGTTTGGGCCTTCTTCACCATTTCAACGATCTGAGCCAACATCGTCTGGCTCCCCACCTTGGTCGCTTGAAAAACGAATGTCCCGGTCTGGTTGATCGTCGAACCAACAACCGCGTCGCCAGCAGCCTTTTCTACTGGCATGCTTTCACCAGTGACCATTGATTCATCAACAGCCGATTTGCCACTAATAACTGTCCCATCAACTGGAACCTTTTCTCCTGGCTTGACGCGCACTTCATCACCGACCTGAACGTCATTAAGCGGAACGGTTACCCACTGACCATCGCGCTTCACAACCGCTGACTTGGCCTGCAGTTGGAGAAGTTTACTGATCGCTCCTTCAGCATTCTGGTGAACCCGTTCTTCCATTGCGTCGCCCAGCGTGACGAAAACGGCAATGAAAGCGGCACTTTCGAAGTAAACGCTCCGGCCAGTAAACAAGGCGAAGACACTGTAAAAGTAGGCCACCGTCGTGCCAATAGCAACCAAGGTATTCATATTAGCATCATGGTGTTTGGCAGCTGCCCAGGCGCTTGACCAGTAAGGTAAAGCTGCCACCAGCATAATCAACGTAGTGGTCACAAAAGCCACCCAGTTATAGCCAGGCATCATCCAGTGAAAGGGCATTGCCAACATCTGAATCAGGAGTGGCAATGACAGGACAAATGAAATCCAGAACCGCTTGGTTTCAGATAGCTTCATCACTTAACAACCACCTTTCCGTGAAACATATTCATTCCGCAAGCAAAGTCAATTGTCCCGGTCTTATCCGTTGGAATGTCAATTGTTGTCACATCCCGTTTTGTCAAGTCCTCATTAACCCCCAGCCGGTCAAAAACGACGTGCGACAGACAGGCAGTACTGTCTTGCATATCAAAGTTTAACTTCGCTGGAACTCCCTTTTTGAGAACAATTGTGCTTGGCGAATAACCACCTTTGACAACCACTGTTGCTGACTGTTGATTATCACTACCAGTGGCTAATTCAGCAGCCTCCTCGTGTTTTCCAAGGAACCACCAGCCAATCACTCCCGCCAAAATAGCTGTAACCACGACCGCAATGATTTGTGTTGTCCCCATTTTCAAGACCCCTTTCAGCATCTGTTTACATTTGTAATCATTAATCAATTATCATTTTACTCTATCGTTTACAAATGTCAACACAAATACATTAAAAAAACTCGTTGTCAAACAACGAGAATGATTGCCATGGCCTAGCCAGTATAAGGAGTAAATGGCTTAAAGCCCAGCTGGCTAATTGCTGCCCGTTCTGCTGGCGTCAGTGTTTTTTGCTCAAATGCGCGTTTCATTACCAGTTCGTGCTGGTGAATGCACAACAGCTGGTTGTACTCAACGAGCTGGTGTTGGAGCCGCCGGCGACGCTGGAAATCCGAAAACTCGACCTTCGATCCCGCCAAGCCATGACAGTACTGGCGAAAGTCAGCTAATTCGAGTTGGAGGTGTGCTACCTGGTCTGCCGCCTGCATGTTATTCAAAAAAGACTTCGCACACCACTGGACCGTCACCAGTAAAGGGGCATGGTTGTGAGCACTAGTAAATTGCAAACAGAGGTTATTATTTTTTCTGTCGGCAATTTCAGCATGGACCAAGTGATGCGTCATCACCCAAACAACTTCCTCGTTAGCCGTGCCGCATGTCGGTACCAACTGGTATTTTCCTGCCACCGCTGCCCTGGTTACCCGGGGCATCCCCAACATTCGGTAGCACACCCGGTTATCCGCTTCGCTAATACAGTTTTCGGTAAAAAACTGCCGCAGTACCATGGTCAGCGGTCGGCGAATCAACAACGTCTTTCCAGCCCGATCAACTACGAGGGTAGCTGGCTGTTCGTGATAGTCGCGACCAGTTAATAAGACAACCGAGTCCCAGGTAACGTGATAGGCAGCAACAACGTAGTCCACCTGTTGAAGAGGAAAAGTCGTGATGTTAATTGATAGGCATTGACCAGCCATGTAAGCACCCCGGTAAAGATAATTTGTCAAGCAGGGGAAAAGCGTCTTTGACCAGCAAAAGCGCTTTCTCCCACGCCAATTAATGAGATTACAGAAATAATGACTGGTTGTCAATAAGCTTTACCCATAAAAAGCACTTTCTTACTGTGTTTTCTTAAGAAAAGATTTTTCCTAAACTGTATTCAACCTTGGCCAGGGAAATCACAATGATAAGGTGAAAACATGAGTAAACGAACGATGACTGAAGGCTTAAGTTTTCTGCTCGCAAACGAGCGGACTAAGCTCATCCACGGGGTCTTAAAAAGCCTCTACCTCCGACAGAGTGATGACGATTACCAGGATTGTTTCCAGGAAGGATGCCTGCTCTTTGCCCAGGCTTACTGTGACTTTCCCCAAGAAGTTAATGAACACGAAAACTACCTAATGCACTTTGCTTACCAAAGGATCCGCTGGCGACTGCTTGACCAGCGCCAACGAGCATCATGGCAGGCAAGTCACTGCGAATGTTCCCTGGATAGCCCGGCGCTCAGCCCAACGCAGAAAGAGCTCCTCTTCCTCGACCCCGCAAGCAATTCGCCGCTAGCCGTCACGGCGAAGAACGACTTGTTTGCGCGCTTAGCTAATGATTGTACGACCAAGCAGCGAAACTATCTCTTATCAGTAGTAGTCCGCCACCTGACCGATAGCGAAATCGCTCAATACTATGGTGTTAGCCGCCAAACAGTTTACCAGTGGAAGAAGGGAGTAGTTGCCAAAGCAAGGCAAATTTTAAAACTTAGGTAGCAAATAAGGCTTTCGTGATTGAACACGAAAGCCTTTCATTTAGCTAATATCAGCTTACAATTTAACGGCATCGCCCGGTGTCAACGTGACTTCACCAACGAGGTTTTCGTTAAACAACTTTGTAATGCCGTCAACATCCAACCCCTGACCAAGCCCCCACATCAGCTTAGTAATTGCGCTTTCGGCGGTCATGTCGTGGGAAGAAATAGCTCCTTCCAGTAGTGCCAGACGACCGACTTCATAACGGGTCAGGTCGCTGCGCTCGTAGAGACACTGACTAGTGGCGATTACCGGAATTCCCCGGTGGATCAAATCGCCAATCACGGCTACCAGGTTACGCCGAATAAAGTTCATGCCGCCAAGCCCGTAAGCTTCGATCACAATCCCCCGGCAACCATTGTCGACCATCGCATAAAGTAGTTGCGGATCAAACCCGGGGAAGAGCTTAACTAGGGCAACGTGAGTCTCCAACTGGTCTTGCAGGCGGCAAGGCTTAGTTGGCGACACCGGCTTCCAGCCCGTATAAACAATCCCGTCGGAAGTAACGTTAGCAATTGGCGGCACCTTCACACTCTCAAAGGCGTCAAAGTTAGTCGTCCGTACTTTCACCGCCCGGGAGCCGAGCATGATCTTCCGGTTAAAGGCCAAATAAATGGCTGGTGGACAATTTGCGGCAGCAGCAAAGGCTAGCCGGAGGTTATCAATTGCATCAGTCAGCACCTCGTTAATTGGCACCTGACTGCCCGTCAACACCACTGGGATATCAATGTTTTGAAGCATGAATGACAGTATCGACGAAGTATATGCCATTGTATCTGTACCATGAGAGATGACGATTCCGTCATACTTAGTCCGATAGCAAAAGACTTTCTTAGCCATTAGTTGCCACTCTTCTGGTTGGATGTTCGAAGAATCTAGCTCGAGGATGTCTTCAACATCAATCTTGTACGGCACGGGTCCCAACTGTTTGATCAATGACGCCCCTTTTTCCTGCGGCTTTAAACCGGTACTGGAAGTTTCAGACGCGATCGTCCCGCCAGTTGTTAACAATAAAAGCTTCTTTGCTGTCACCTTAATCACTCCCTTACGATTAGTCTTATTTTACCACCGCGTTCCCGCCACCGTACACTGCTCATCATTAGCTTTGTCAGGTGGCATCATAGTATAATGGACGTGTTGTTAAACACTACTCACTTTTGGGGAGGCATTTTCTATGAAAATTAAGAACGTTGTTGTCGCCGGCGCCGGTGTTCTTGGCAGCCAAATTGCTTTTCAGGCCGCCCGTTTCGGGTTCCAGGTTAAAATCTGGAACCGCCATGTCGACCGCGCAGAACGGCGGTTAGCTGCTATCAAAGCCCCATTTATGAAGGATATGCAAGCGAGTGAACAAGATTATCAGCAGGCCATGGACCACATTGTCGACATCAGCAACGACCTAGCCAAGACCGTTGCCGATGCCGACCTGGTAATCGAATCTGTTTCAGAATCACTTGCCATTAAAAAGACCTTCTATGAGGATCTTGGCAAAGTGCTGCCGGCAGACACCATTGTTGCTAGCAACTCGTCCACTTTCGTCCCAAGCGAACTGGTTAAGTTTACTAACTTCCCATCCCGCTTCCTCCATATGCACTTTGCCAACCACATTTGGAAGCACAACGTAGCCGAAATCGTCGGGACTGCTGAAACAGCCCCTGCCGCTAAGGAAGCCGTGATCGACTTTACCCGCGCAATTGACATGGTTCCGGTGGTCTTGAAGAAGGAAAACCATGGCTACGTGATGAACGCCCTGCTCATCCCATTGCTCAACGCCGCGCAAAACTTGTGGGCTAACGGCATCGCTGACCCACACACCATCGATAAGGACTGGATGATCTCCAATGGTTCTCCGATGGGCCCATTCATGATCCTCGACGTCGTAGGACTACGGACCGCCTACGAAATCGTCAACAATCAGTACCAGCAGACTAAGGACCCGCGGGCAAAAAAGATTGCTGATAAGCTCAAGAAAATGATCGATGCTGGTCACACCGGGGTGGAAGCAGGCCAAGGCTTCTACCACTATCCGAACCCGGAATTCCAGGATCCAGACTTTTTGAAAAAATAGGTAAGATTTCCCATACTAAAAAACGGATGTCGTTGTCGCGGCATCCGTTTTGTTGTCTTATAGCATTCCTAGCAAGTCCTTAATAAGGAAAAAGATTACCGGCACAAGAAGTGCTGGCAGAAAATTAAGTATTTTAAAATGACGAATTTTGAGCATTGACAGCCCCGTGGCGGCAATCAGAAAACCACCGACAATGGCGACCTCAGTTACTAGCTCGCCATTAAAAAATGAGGCTGATAAGTACTTAGCGACTAGGTAGATCGTTCCCTGCCACACCAGGACTACGGGAGCCGACCACATCATCCCCCAGCCAAAACTGGCGCCGAGGACCATCGCGGTGATCAAAGCCATCATCGCGTTAGTATATAGCATGGTGTTATTCCCCTCGACCGCTGACATTACCGGGCCAACAATTGAAAGAGCGCCAACACAGTAGAGTAGAATGGCCGTCGTCAATCCCTCGCTCAGCCCTTCTCGCCCACCACCACCAATCCGCTTAGTAAGGCGATTAACTTTACCATCAAGGTCCCACCAGGTACCAAGAACCGCGCCGAGAGACAAACTGACAATAAACATGACCTGGTAGTGGCTCTTTGGCATGTTATTTACTAAACTCTCCATCCCAATACCCAGGGCGGAAAGCCCCATCACCACGAAAAGAGCCTGCTCGTATTTTTTCTTGATGCCGTCATTGATCAAGCAGCCGACAGTAGTCCCGATAACCACGCCAAAAAAGTTGGCCAGTATCCCGCTCATTTCATTCACCCCAAAAAACGGGACGACCACCTTCCGGCCTGTCCCGTAATATACTTGGTTAAATTGACCATTATTTATATAATAACACGCTTTCAGTTCTTCCGGAGGTAATCGTCCAGGACAACCAAAACCCCGTCGTGGTTATTGTCTACTGGAACCTGGTGGTTGGCCACGGACTGTGCTGCCGCCCCACCGTTTGGCATGGCCCAGCTAGTATCAGCTAACTGCAGCATGGTGACATCATTGCCACCGTCGCCAAAGACCATCAGGTCGCTATTTGATAATCCCCACTTATCAAGCAGGTAACGCAGTGCGAAGGCCTTATCAACCCCGGGAATGGTGAGATCAACTGACCCATTACCACTTGGCGTCGCCTTAACTTTTCCCGGGAAACGACTTTCGATTTGTGCCAATAATCGTTTGACCTCTTCCTCATCATCAATCGTGAAGGAAATCTGGAAAAACTGATCGTCTGGCAGCTGGTCAAAGTTATCCACCACCACGTGCTTAGGAAAGTAAAACTTCATCCACTTCATCATTTCAGGTGACAGATTGCGGGACAGGTAACCAGCCTTGACCCCCGCCATCAACGGGGTGATCCCTAGTTCCTTGATCATAAAGGGAACTAACTCGGCAACCATTTGCGAATCGAGTGTTTTGACCAATAGTGGCTGCTCACCTTGACGTACGTAGGCCCCGTTTTCACAAACAAAGATCAACTGGTTAATCATCGCCGGTGTAAAGTACTTTGCGAGGTTTTCGTACTGGTCACCGCTGGCGACAATCACCCGAATTCCCTGGGTTGTTAGTTGATCCAGCAAGTTGGCAAAACGTTGCTGATCAAAATGCTTATCATCACGCAAGAATGTTCCATCCATGTCAAAAGCAACAGCCTTAAATGGTAGTGTCATGAAATTACTCCTTTCGTTGGCGGCAGGATTAACCGGTCGCCAGCTAAAAAACTATCTTGAAACTTAGTGAGTGGGTGAAAATAAACTTTCCCAAATTCGTCAATCTGGCCGTGAAAATCCTTCGCCATATCAATTGCAAAACCTGCTGGCAACTGACAAAGTCGGGCCAAACTCTGATAATTTGTCAGGTTAGCGACTCCCAACTGGGTAAAAAGTGTCCGTGCGTACTTATCAGCAATAAAAGTTGGCACATCAAAAATATATGTCAGCAAAACATCGGCGGTTTCTTGCCCAACGCCGCGGAGTTTCAGCAGCCGTTGACGCAATTGTGACCCGTAATGTTGCCGGATAGCCACATAGTCATAATGCCACTCCCTCAGCCAAGAAAAGACACTCACTAGTGCCCGGCTCTTATTGCGGTAAAAGCCAGCTGGCCGCACCAATGTTTGTAGTTGATCCGTTGACAACGCCAGCAAGCAATCCGGATCAAAGGCAGTTGTCTTGCGAAACAGTGTCATGGCCTGGTCGGCATTGCGCCAGTTGGTATTTTGAATCAAAACAGCGCCAACAATTATTTCCTCGCGAGAATCTCCCGGCCACCAGCCGGACGGGCCCATCTCATCTAACATTTTTTGATAAAGCGTGGTTAATGTTAACTGCACGGTTTAACTCCTTCCCCTTCCCAAGTTAGTGTAACGGTTAGGCACCATTTTTTCCAGCTAAAGAGAATTTGTCAGTCCACCAAATAACTATTGACGTGATTTTAACGGGAACTGTTTCTTAAAGAGTCTCGGCGAAGCATAATCGCCGCAATTGTCCCCAAGCAGGCAAAGATGGCCCCAACCATCCCCACCATCTTCAGCGGAACAAACTAGACAGCAAAAGAAATGGTTAACGACCCTACCATCACCCCAACGTTCGTACAAAGAGGGTCCAGTGATGACGCAAGGTTTAGTGCGGATGGGTATTCACCGGTCGCCACGTTCAAAAACATCACCTGGAGAATGGAACTAGGCATCCCCAGCAAGAGGCAAACCAGCGAAATAACAACGACTCCTAGCCATGGTTGCTGAAAACTAGGTGTCATCAGCAACAGGAGCACCAGCGTTGCTGTTTCAATCACTGGCATTTTTTGGGTCTGATAGCGGCCAGCAACCCAACCGGCACAAAAGTTACCGATAATAAACATGATTCCGATGACACTTAGAATCCAGTTGAACTCCGAACGAGAAAAGCCCAGTGTATTAACCAACAGCGGCCGAATGAAGGTGTAGAAACTGTACTGGGCCGCGTAGGTCGCAACCACAATCACCACGCCGCAAATTACCCGCCAATCCGATAACAGAGTTAGTTGGTGCCCCACTGAGCTACGGCTTTGCGGAGTGTGGTGCGGCAAGACTGCAAACAATGCCACAGTTACTAAGACGGTTAAAATACTAATAATGATGAAACTAACCTGCCAATTAGACAAGTTAGTAATCATTGTTCCCAACGGCACCCCCACAATTGTCGCAATGTTATATCCAGAATAAGTAATTGCCACTAGCATGGGGCGCTTGGCTGGCGGCGCCACAATACTGCCGTAGACGAGGATTAGTGAAATAATTACCCCGGCAACCATTGCGGTAATAACCCGGCTGACAAAAAGCCACGGCAAAGAAGGGGCGAAGGCTGTCATCGTGTTACCTACCAGGAACACTACCATGGCAGCTATTAGTACTCGAAACCGGGGCCAGCGGCTGGTTAAGGTAGTGATGAGCGGTGTGGCCAGGACATAAGTTAAAGCAAAAACTGTAACCAGTGTCCCAACCGCCGATAAAGAGGCCTGGTAAGTCTGCGCAATGTTAGAAGTAACCCCCACCACCAGAAATTCGTTGCAGCCGAGCAAAAAAGCAACCGCCACAAAAGTCAATACCTGGCAGTGATAGCGATGTTGATTCTTTTCCAAAATGATTCCTCCCGTGACCAGCTCTTTTGCTCCACCCGGGCCCATGTTAAAATAAGGCAACTCGTTGTCGACCGATTAAAGGAGGACCACATGAAAGCCATTTTAACAACCATTGGAAAAGACCGTCCCGGGATCGTTGCCGGAGTTAGCCAGTACCTTGCCTCTAATGATATCAATATTTTGGATATTTCGCAGACAATCATGGACGATAACTTCACGATGATGATGCAGGTATCAGTTAACGACCAAACTAATTTTCAGCAGCTATTGAATGAACTCCACCAGTTAGGCAAAAGACTATCCGTCACCATTGACCTACGTAACGAAGAACTATACCGCGCCATGCAACAACTGTAAGGAGGAAACAGATGGAAAAAGAGCAGATTAAAGAAACTCTACGGATGATCAACTCTGAGCGGTTGGATCTCCGGACGATTACGATGGGCATCTCGCTCTTTGACTGCATTGACAGTGATGGTGACCGGGCCTGTCAGAAAATCTACGACAAGATTACAACCAAAGCGCAGAACCTTGTCAAGGTCGGCCAAGAACTGGAAGCCGAGTATGGGATTACAATCGCCAACAAACGAGTCGAAGTAACTCCCATTGCGATGATTGCGGCAGCGTCTGGCGATCACGACTACGTCAAATACGCTAAAACACTCGATAAAGCAGCCCACACCATCGGCGTCGACTTCATTGGTGGTTTTTCGGCCTTAGTTCAAAAGGGCTATAGCAACGGCGACCGGGTGTTGATCAGGTCGTTGCCAGAAGCGTTAGCGAAAACTGACTTGGTCTGCTCATCAGTCAATATCGGCTCAACGAAGGCCGGATTAAATATGGACGCCATCAAGGAAATGGGACAAGTAGTAGTCGATGCCAGCCAACGTGACTACATAACCAATGCAAAACTGGTTATTTTCTGCAACGCCGTTGACGACAACCCGTTCATGGCCGGTGGTTTTCTTGGCGTTGGCGAACCGGACACGGTAATTAATTGCGGTGTATCCGGTCCCGGCGTAGTCAAGGCTGCTCTCCAGAAAGTTGCTGGACAGTCAATGGATGTTGTGGCCGAAACGATCAAAAAGACTGCCTTTAAGATCACCCGTCTCGGTCAGCTGATTGGTTCAACTGCGGCTGATCGTTTAAAGACCCGCTTTGGCATCGTCGACCTCTCACTTGCCCCGACAGCTGCCGCTGGTGACTCTGTCGCCGAAGTGCTGGAAGAAATCGGTCTCTCAACCGTTGGCACGCATGGTACTACCGCCGCCCTTGCCATGCTGAATGATGCCGTGAAAAAGGGTGGTATCATGGCCTGCAGTCACGTTGGGGGCCTGTCCGGCGCCTTCATCCCCGTGTCCGAAGACGCTGGGATGATCCGTGCCGTCGAAAGCAACCAGTTAAGCTTTGATAAACTCGAAGCGATGACCGCGGTTTGTTCGGTGGGACTTGATATGATTGCCGTTCCAGGTGACACTCCCGCCGCCGTCATTTCTGGAATGATTGCCGACGAAGCGGCTATTGGAATGATCAACAACAAGACAACGGCTGTTCGTGTCATTCCTGTTCCTGGTAAAGAAGTCGGTGATGACGTTAACTTTGGTGGCTTGTTGGGACATGCTCCCGTCATGGATGTCGGCCATGGATCGGCAGCAACGATGATTAACCGTGGGGGAACGATTCCCGCCCCTATTCATTCCTTCAAAAACTAGCAATGAAGGGTTGGAACATAATATCCCTTCTCTACCCTAAAAGTTAACAAGCGGTACAACAATGGCTCCTAACGTTCTGGAAAAGCCGAACGCTAGGAGCCTACTGTTTGCTCGCAGGGGCGGCAGATAGCCTAGCTACACGTCGTGACGACGAAGTCATAAATGACTTCCGCGTTAGCACCGTTCAAAAACGAAATCATTCTGATTTCTGTTTCACGGTTTGTCACGATCCCTAATTTAATGCCTTATTTTTCTGCATCCCACTCGGCATGAAACTCAGTAAGGAAGTCTAGCATTACCTGCTGCCGGTGTGCCGCAATCTTCTTTGCACTTGCAGTTGACATCATTGCTTCTAAGTGCAATAACTTTTCCGAAAAATGGTTAATAATTGTTTCATCATCCAGATTGCGATATTCTTCCCGCGACATATTATGACGCGGTTTCACAGCCGGATCATAGATCTTTTCGTGGTGGGCGCCACCGTAATATATTGCCCGGGAAATACCTAGTGCCCCGATGGCATCTAGCCAGTCGGCATCGCGGATGATTTTACCTAGTAGTGGTAAATCTATCGGCTTATCTTCTAATGTCCGCGCAAAGGAAATATTTCCCAAAACATTTACCAGTTGTTCAACCTGTTGCTGTTCAAAGCCCATACCCTGCAAAAAGCTTGCCAATTCACCCTTTGCCTGATCAACGCTATCCACTAGTTTTTCGTCAATTGTGTCATGAAGATAGCCCCCTACCATTGGCAAAAAGGGGTCAACACCCTCACTAATAGCCAATCGACGTGCCATCCTGACAACACGTTCTAGGTGATCCATGCCATGGCCGGTCTGATCCTGGCCAAGCTTTTTCCTAGCATACTCCTTAACCGCTTGTAATTGTTCTTTTTGCTTCATCTTTATCATCCTTTCATGTTTATCATCAGGGTTGGTTCAAACCGCCAGAATTACTTTTCTACTCTCCATCCACCTACTTAAGCTTCATCTGGTCGAGTGGCACTAAGTGAGTGTGGTGAGTGATTTTATAAGCCAGGTAGAAAATAATAAAAGTCGGCACACTCATGTAAGTAATCAAAAGATTGGACCAATCCAGGTGGGTAAAGGCAGAGATGTCTTGTCCCAAAATAACAACCAGACAGAGGACAAAAGCAAA
Organism: [Lactobacillus] timonensis; assembly: GCF_900240275.1. Classification (GTDB taxonomy): domain Bacteria; phylum Bacillota; class Bacilli; order Lactobacillales; family Lactobacillaceae; genus Limosilactobacillus; species Limosilactobacillus timonensis. Next base: position 383,037 of record NZ_LT964761.1, read on the forward strand.
AATCGGTCCGAGCGGGAAGAATCCGGCATGATAATTAAGCTCATCAAGTGAATGACCTTGCTTGATAAAACCTCGTCGAAAGCGGTAGTGGGCAATCGCAATTCCTAGCCATTCCATAAAGCCACCCAGGCTTGATGCCCCAATTAAATAATTGTAAACATCCGGGCCGATAAACTGTAAGCCCCATATTGCAAGCGAAAGAGCAGCCATTATCAAAAAGCTGGCAATCGGCACTCCCCGTTGGTTTACCTTCCGAAACCCGCGCCACAAAAAGCCGTCTACTGATTGTGAGTAAATAATTCGCGAAATTGCGTACAGCCATGAATTAGCCGAGGACAACACGGCAATCAGAATGACAAAGTTCATTATTCCCGCAGCATAGCGTAACCCCGCATCCTCAAAAATCAGGGTAAAGGGACTGGTAACAATATCCTGAACGTCGGAACTAAGGAGGTGTTTATTAGTATAGGGGAGAATACAAGTGATGACGAAAATCGTCAGAATATAAAAGAGCAAAATCCGCCAAAAGGTTGCTTTTATGGCGCGCGGCACACTAGTTGAAGGGTCTTTTGATTCGCCGGCAGCAATTCCCACCATTTCAGTCCCCTGAAATGAGAATCCCGAAACAACAAAAGCGCTAATGACTCCGGGAATCCCATGAACGAAGGGCGCTTGTCGGTAAGTAAAGTTACGTAAGCCGATTGCCTGGTGTGGACCTAAAACGCCAAGAATAACTAACACACCGACAACCAAAAAGATCAAAACCGCTGCCACCTTTAGCAACGATAACCAAAACTCCGTCTCCCCATAGGTGCGGACGGATAAGTAATTAATAATAAAGATGATGACAAAAGCAGCTAAACTAAAAATCCATGAGGGAACGTGTGGAAACCAGAAATTCATGACGATCCCCACGGTTGATAGTTCAAGTGCTACCGTGATCGCCCCGCCAAACCAATAGTTCCATCCCATTGCAAAGCCCAATGCCGGGTCAACGTACCGGGTAGCATATTCAGTAAAGGAACCACTGCGCGGGTTATAGGTTGCCATTTCTGCCAATGAGGTCATTAAGAAATACACCATAATCCCCATCACAGCGTAGGCCACCAGGCTGCCACCAGGTCCGGCCGTGGTGATCGCCGAACCACTAGCGATAAACAGCCCCGTCCCAATTGTGCCGCCGAGCGCGATCATCGTCAGGTGGCGTGAGTGAAGCGTATGCTTAATCTTTCCGTTTTCTTCTGCCACAAATATTCATCCTCCACACATGAATAACGAATTTCCTTTAAATAATTCACATAAAATCATTATATCCCAGTAATGTCATAACTCGCAGCGCTTTTACTAAAGAGTTCTTTTCTCACTAAGTGCGCTATACTGAAAGACACTAATTTGGGGAGGAATGGCTCATGTTATACGTGAATACCTTACCATGCCGGCTCGGTAGAACTAACCCGTGAGCCAAGTGGGCTACTATCAGCGTTAACCAAGTTGCAGCATATGCCCCAGACACACCGTAGTCGCGACATGATGGTCAAAAGTTCACCCCTTTATTGTCTCACTTCATCGTCAACTTGTTTGCGGACCACCCCAGTCTTGAGAAACGTATTCAGCGACTTAAAAATTCTGCAAAGTGTTTTAGTCTTTATCCTGCCAGTGCGCCTGGCGAATCAAATTCACCTCGTCAATTGAAGCAATCCCATTCTGCACATGTTTGGCAGCATAGCGTACTTCCTTCGTTGGTACCCACCGGTCGCCAACCCGCGTTTCGCTCAGCCGAGACGCGTGATCTTCGCCAAAACCTTTGCCGTCCTTCACCCGATCAAGCCGCCACGACGGATAATCAACAATCCGTGCTCCCGGAACCGGAGTGTGCCAGCGGGCCTCATAGCGCCAGCCATGATCATGCCAAACGTATTTAATTTGCCGATAGTGGTCCTTTTCTTCGTTAATCCGCTTTGTCCCCACCGGAATTGGCCACGGCGCACTTGCTCTTACTTCATCCATAGTTAACCTCACAAATTGATTTCACGGTATAATAATACCAGTTATTTAAGGGAGTGTGACAAATGCTTAACGACGAGGAAATAAATACCGCTATTCAAGTCATGCGAAAAACTTTCCCAGAGGCGGGAACAACCCTCAAGGCAGACAATACTTTTCATTTTCTCTTGGCCACCATTTTAAGTGCCCAGTCCACTGACAAGTCAGTTAATCTAGTTACTCCACCTTTGTTTGCGGCCTACCCGACACCACAATCACTAGCAGGGGCCGAACCTAGTGAAATTGAGCCGTATATCCAGTCGCTGGGACTGTTTCATAATAAGGCCAAGTTCTTAGTTGGCTGTGCCCGCAAACTGGTCAGCGATTATCATGGTCAAGTGACCAAAGAACGCAAAGAATTGATGACTCTTCCAGGAGTCGGCCGGAAAGTGGCCAACGTGGTCACGGCAGAATGTTTCCAGATTCCTGCCTTTCCAGTGGACACTCACGTCAGCCGCGTTGCCCGGAGGTTGGCCATGGTCCCACCCAAAGCAACCATCCTCCAGATTGAAAAACGACTGATGGCCGCTGTGCCGCAGAAAAACTGGCTAGCTGCCCACCATAGCATGATCTTCTGGGGTCGTTACCAATGTACTTCCCGTAACCCTAAATGCACGAAGTGTCCTTTGCTAACGATATGTCAATATGGCCAGGATAATGTCATGTAAGAAATAGTAAAAAGCACCTGCTTGCCGTCAACGGTTAACAGGTGCTTATTTTGTTACTAGTGATTAGTCATCGTGGCGTCGTTGTCGACCAGCAAATCCTAAGCCCATTAGTAGTGCCGTCATGCCGAGGCCAACGATTCCAACTTTGTGGTCATTACCAGTCTGCGGCAACTTAGCAGCATCCACTGGCTGTTGAACTTGTGGTCTAACCGAGTTGTTATTCGGTCTCGTTGGTTGGTCATTAGTCGACTGACTCGATGTCGTTGGCCGATTAGTTGGCTGACAAGGTATCGGCTGCGGTATTGGTTGAGATGGCGTCACCGGTGTCCGCGGAAGCGACTCGTGGTCCTTAACCAGGTAGATGGTATAAGTCTGATTGTCATAAGTGGCATTAGCCGGAATTTCATTGGTCTTAGAAATCTTACGCGAATCATTTGCAGAGACAAACTTGTAGTCCTGTCCCTGGTAAGAGAAAGATTTGTTTTTCCACTGTCCTATTAGATCGGCCCATTTATCCCGGGTTTCCTGAGATAACTTAGTGTTGGCTTCACCCTTGCCGAACTCCTTTTCCACAACAGTGTGAACAGGCTGGCCTTGCTCATTTTCCAATACAACCTGGTAATTAACGCCAGCCTGTTGCTTAGCAGGAGCAGACGCCAGGTAGATCGTTACCAATTGGTCGACTGAAGAATTGTGATCAAAAGTCTGTGGTAACGACATATCAGAAACCTTCAGTTTACCGTTGTTATGGTTGTTGACAACTACTTGATAAGTCTGTCCGCGATATGAAATGGTCTTATACCTTTGATTAAGGTAATTCTGCCACGTTTGCTTAACATCATTTGCCACGGCTGAGTCGGATGGCCCTGTAGCTAGTTGGGTTGGGGAAACTAACGTCTTGACATACTGGCCATCACTATTTTCCAGGATCACTTGGTAATTCAACCGTTGAGGTTCAACTGTGTATACTACGTCAATTACCTGGGCATCTTGCTTGTCGTCATAACGTCCAACCATCTTCGCGTCATGAGTCTGCCAATCGTTCCAAGTAAAGTAGCCCTGAAAACCAGCCTTCGTTTTATCGGGATGATAACCGGCAATGGCTGGTGAATCAACGTCATACCAAGCCATTTCGTTTCCATGTCCTGCCTCAGGGTTAACATTCAGCCATGGTCCTTGATCATCGTTAACGGACACAAACTGTCCCGCCCTAACCACGTCAGGCGCGGCTTGTCGTCCGCCAACCCGGTCATACCAATAACGAATAACCTGTTTGACCGTCTTCGTTTCCGGCATCGTATAATGGCCAACAACTGAACCAAAGTTATTCGGCACCCCAATGACAAAGCGCGGGTTCTTGACAAACTGATAACCTGCTTCGTTGTTAGCACCAAGGTGGGGCAGTAAGTTTTTACTATCACCCTGCTTGGTCAAGGTAACTTTCCACGGGTTATCCTGCAATGCCTTGATCAATCCGGGATCAACCATCACCCCGCCAACATGGTTATCTGCTGGGTACTTGTTCTGAATGGCGTCAGGCTTATCAGACTCAAATCGGTAATGTCCTCGCCAGCTGGTGGCAGGAGGTCTGTAGGGTTAACTGGCTGCCAGCTCATCAGGATAACTGCTGACGGAATCGATGTTGCTGCACCATCCAACAACTCATGTGCAAAGCCGGCATAATCCCCATCAATGTGCACATGGTAGCTGACTGTATTACCGCTGCCCGTTCGGGTTACAGTAACCTTTGGCCTTGTTACTTGGTCCTGTACACCGAGGTATACCTGCCCGTTTACCGGGTCCACGCCACTAGTAGTCGATCGTCCAACAATCTCTCGCTGAATATCTTCCTGTACCCGGTCAGCGTCCGCAAAGAAGTATTTCACTTTGGCATTATCAGCTGGTTTTGTGACCGTCATGGTGAAGTTATTGCCAGCGTCCCTGGTAAGGACGATCCCTTCACTTTGCGAGGGGGCGTTCAACGAATTATAACCCAGCACCCAGGTACCATCCTGCCGCTGGTACCACCAGTGAGCGGCTGTCTTGGTAGCAGTGGTTACCTGCAAATGTTCATTTAACTGCGTTTGCCCACTGTGCTTGACCTTAATAGTGACACCGCTGGTGCCGGTATAGTTCCCAATACGAATGTCGTTTTGGGGACGAAGTTCATTTATTGACCGATCCGTAGAGTAAAGCTGAAAGCTATCTGAGTCTAGTGGTGCCTTATCAGCATCGACAGTTTGTAAATGGTTATACCAGTTCAGCAAACGAATGGTAACGTGTAACCCATTAATGGCACCATAGCGGCTAGCTTCATCGATGAACACTAACCGGTAGTAGCCGTTGGTCCCGCCAAGGTCAGTCGTTGCATTAACATTGTTTTTTAAAATAGCCTGATGGTCGACAGACGCAATGTAAGAATTGCCACTGTTAACCGGCACAATGTAACCAACCACGTGGCCCTCGGAGGCAACCGCAATCGGCGTATTTTTATCCACTACTTGTCCGTACCCCAAACGCTCTGTTTGTCCATTAGCCGACACAGTGTATGGCAACCCCATTTTGATATCAAAGTAGTCACCAGCCCTGAGGTTTTTGGCCTGGTCCCTTCCCAGAGTAAAGTTAAAACTGAGCTGAGTCGATCCCGGCTGAATTGGCTGGTTGGCCAGTTTGCTGCCTTGCTGGTTCTTAACCCTTAAATCGTTAACGTTATCATCTGTTATTAAGTTACCAACATTCTTCTGCACCGTCGGAACGTCCGCATCGGTTATTGCTTGTTGTGCATGATCGGTCTGCGTTATCGCCGGCTGAGCAGCCAGTGACACAGTTTTTACTGTTACTGGTGTCTCCTCCGGCGCCTCCTGATTAGCTGTTGGTTGAGTCGTTACATCAGCCGCAGCAGTCGATTGGCTTACTCCCAGGTAAATAGTCGTCGAAAGAAGAACCGAGGCCACGCCAATACTTAACTTGCGTAATGCATAATGCCGGTGAAGTGCCCCGTAGTCCTTATCATGATTATTTTTCGATAGCATATTAAGGTCTCCCATTACTTTAATTATAAGAAATCTTACCAATGCAAATTTATCGCATAGTAACAATAACTTCTTCCATAATTAATCAGCTTATCTAATATAGCACTCTTTATGGTTGATGGTCCTTATTGATTGAATAAATTATTCCATTTCATTAATCATTGTTATTAGCAGAAAATCGCGGATTATCGGCATAGTTATTAGATAAGCACTAATAAAGCGGTCACCCCCCCCACTTAGATGACCGCTTTGTTTTAATAACTTATTTTTCCTGATTTAACTCTGCCATCGCCTTAACTAACTCAGCCGAGGCAGCTGCACTCATCTTAGGAAATGCCAGCTTCATCTGCTTTAACCGCTCTAGCAAGATATTAGATGCTACTAAACGCTCAAAACCTTTATCGTCCCCCGGGATAATGTACCACGGATTTTTCTTTGTTGCCGTCTTGCTCAATGCTACCTGGTAGGCTTCCTGATAAGAATCCCAATACCGACGTTCATGGATATCGGCCGCGGAAAATTTCCAGTTCTTCTCCGGCCGTTCAATTCGTGCCGCAAACCGGCGCTTCTGTTCTTGTTTTGACAGGTGAAGGAAAAACTTAATCACTTGGTACCCACAATGGTTAAGATACTCTTCGTAATGTTGAATATCGTTATAGCGGTGGTTGAAGAAGTTATCATCGATGTCATCAAGACTATGAACTCCTGGCAGGTTTTCGTCCAGTAAAATCTGCGGGTGTACCCGGGAAATGAGCACATCTTCATAGTATGAACGATTGAAAATACCAATCATTCCCCGCTCCGGAAGTTTCTGGTTAATCCGCCATAAAAAGTCGTGGGCCAATTCTTCGCTACTTGGTTGTTTAAAACTAGCAACTTGAAAGCCGGCAGGGTTAACCCCTGCAAAGACGTGCGCTACCAAGCTATCCTTACCGGCCGCATCCATTCCCTGCAAGACCAACACTAATCCCTGTTCGCGGGTGGCGACCAGTTTCTTCTGCAATTCTTTTAACTGCTTACTATTCTTAGTCAGTTGCTTTTTTATCTCGCCTTCATCTCCCACCTTCTGATCCGGTGTTGTCGGCAAGTCTGCCAGGTCAAAGTCGCCATTGTCATACCGATACTGTTTAACTTTCATCGTCAACAACCTTTCCACAAACAATATTCAAAAAGAGGGTCTGAGACACATAGTCTCAACCCCCGTCAGAGTTACTTATATAATACCACGTTAGTCATCAAGGACGTGGTGGCGTTCTTCATAGGTGTAGAAACACCAAGCAATGATTCCGAAAAAGACTGGCCCAAATGCTGTCCAGAAGGCTGTCATATAGTCACCCGACAGACACGGTTCGATACAAGTAAAGATGATCCCAATCGCAATGACTAACCACACAATAATGGTCGTAACCGTTGCGCTCTTTTGCGTCTTATAAAAGATAAATGGCCGGTCTAGGTTCTTCTTTTGCTTAAAGAATGGAAAGGCCCCAATCAAGAATAAATATGGTGCAGAAGATGAAACATTCATCATATCCATCAAGATCGTGTAAAAACGGCTAGCTGCGTTGCCCCCGAAGGAAACAAAAATAATAATCAATGAAACGATGATCATCTGAACCCACATTGCGAACGCTGGCATCTCTTCATCGTTCAACTTCGTCAACTTCTTTGGCAGTAATCGCGGATCACAACCCTCGATAAAGGACTTAATTGGTGAGTACACCATAACAAAGGCAGCACCTAGACCACCGAGAACGTCGCTCAGCGCTGTAAACCGGGAGAAAACGTGTCCCATGGCAAGCGCACCACCATGACTCATCCCGAAGCTTTGGCCCATCCGAATTCCTAGGTTATTAACTAAGACATATTCACAATTACCAACGTTAACGTGCTTGCCACCGAGAACGCCGTACCAGTTGGCGGCGATCCCACTCAGTAGGATGCAGACAATGTAGAGCGTCGTCATAATCACCATTGAGATAATGATCCCACGTGGGAATGTTTTAGCAGGCTTATCAAGCGAGTCAGTAACCCCCGCCATCGTTTCCATACCACCGTAAGCAAACAAAGCGTAAACAATGAAGGAAACGACTGCGACTGGAGAAACAAAGGCCTTGTTTGGCGAGTGAATCAAAGACGAACCAGTCAACGGCGTCGCTAATTGTCCGTGGTTAGCAACTAATACCACAATGCTGGCAAGAACAAACATTGCAGAAACAGCAAAGACGAAAATCCCACCGACTGAGGCAACCTTCGTAATCTTGTTAATTCCCCGTGAAGCCATAAAGGTAACAACTGCGAGAAAAATCACTTCCATAATCCCGAGCGTCTTGTTGGCAGAAAGCCCAAACAAACGCCATGTCTGCGTTCGGTCTTCACCATAGATAACGGTGGAAACGGAAATGAAGAAAAACTGGGTAGATGAAACCAACCAGACTACCCACGCTGCCAACCAAATAAAGGTTCCAATAAAGGCATTCTTTTCACCAATCGAACCTCGTAACCAGGAGAAGATCCCACCTTTGGCCGCCTTAAATGTGGCCCCGTATTCAGCGAACATCATTGCTGATGGCAAGAAAAAGAGAATTGCCGTTACCACATACCAAATGATGCTGGCATAGCCCATTTGATAAAAGGCGGTAATTGAGTTACTAAACCCAAAGATAGACGAGAAAATCATCAGAATAAAAGCACCTAACTTAATCTTCTCGTTTTGCTTATTTTCCATTAAGTACGCTTCCTTTATATTTATAAGTACATCAGGTGCTATTATACTCGCTTCTGATGGAAAAATCAGGCAATTTTGAGAGCTTTTCTCATTTTCCACTAACAAAAATAAGGAATTATTTCATAAACCTGTCGTTATTCACAGTGAAAGAGCTTTAAAAATGCCTCGCCAGCAAAGATAATCATTGAATTAATGAATATTATCTGTATAAATAACATCTCAGAAGGGTTGAGGCCATTTATTGTCTTTCTGAATGTGAAATGTAAGAATCGTAACCGTTCTTTTCTTACTTGTGAAATAGCTGCTTATGTACATAGAGGATATACATTAAACAGCTTTACAGCAATGACAGCACTACTTTCCTTAATAATTCATATGCGCAGGTCACGTTAATTGTACATTTAGGTGTGCAGACATTTAATAAAACAAAAACAAACCCCAGTAACACAACAGAAAATGTTGATTTACCAAGGTTTGTTAACGAACCTAATCCCAATTAGTGCCGACAAGAGGACTCGAACCTCCGACCTTCGCCTTACGAAGGCGCTGCTCTACCAACTGAGCTATGTCGGCATAAACACAGAAACAGATGTCGACGCGTGTCAACATCTGTTCCGTAATAACTCCGGCAGCCAGACTCGAACTGGCGACAGCCTGATTAACAGTCAGGTGCTCTACCGACTGAGCTATGCCGGAATAACGCGTGGCGACGCCCTATCCTCGCAGGGAGCGATCCCCCAACTACTTTTGGCGCGCTGAAGCTTAACTACTGTGTTCGGCATGGGAACAGGTGTATCCTTCATGCTATTGCCACCACACTCTTGAGAACTTGCGCTCTCAAAACTAAGCAAGATCTTTTTCTTCTTTTTCACTTTCAACCAGAACCTAACCGCTTCTCACTTGGTTAAGTCCTCGACCGATTAGTAGTGGTCCGCTCCACGCCTCACGGCGCTTCTACTTCCACCCTATCTACCTCATCATCTCTAAGGGGTCTTACTTCCTAATGGAATGGGAAATCTCATCTTGAGGCGAGTTTCACACTTAGATGCTTTCAGCGTTTATCTCATCCATACATAGCTACCCAGCGGTGCTCCTGGCGGAACAACTGGTACACCAGCGGTATGTCCATCCCGGTCCTCTCGTACTAAGGACAGCTCCTCTCAAATTTCCTGCGCCCACGACGGATAGGGACCGAACTGTCTCACGACGTTCTTAACCCAGCTCGCGTACCGCTTTAATGGGCGAACAGCCCAACCCTTGGGACCGACTACAGCCCCAGGATGCGATGAGCCGACATCGAGGTGCCAAACCTCCCCGTCGATGTGAACTCTTGGGGGAGATAAGCCTGTTATCCCCAGGGTAGCTTTTATCCGTTGAGCGATGGCCCTTCCATGCGGAACCACCGGATCACTAAGCCCGACTTTCGTCCCTGCTCGACCTGTCTGTCTCGCAGTCAAGCTCGCTTGTGCCTTTACACTCTGCGAATGATTTCCAACCATTCTGAGCGAACCTTTGGGCGCCTCTGTTACCTTTTAGGAGGCGACCGCCCCAGTCAAACTGCCCACCTGACACTGTCTCCCGTCACGTTCAGTGACGCGGGTTAGAGTGGTCATATTGCAAGGGTAGTATCCCACCAACGCCTCCGTCGAAACTAGCGTTCCGACTTCTACGGCTCCTACCTATCCTGTACAAGCAGTACAAACACTCAATATCAAGCTACAGTAAAGCTCCATGGGGTCTTTCCGTCCTGTCGCGGGTAGCCTGCATCTTCACAGGCATTTCAATTTCACCGAGTCTCTCGTTGAGACAGCGCCCAGATCGTTACGCCTTTCGTGCGGGTCGGAACTTACCCGACAAGGAATTTCGCTACCTTAGGACCGTTATAGTTACGGCCGCCGTTTACTGGGGCTTCAATTCAGAGCTTCGCCGAAGCTAACTCTTCCTTTTAACCTTCCAGCACCGGGCAGGCGTCAGCCCCTATACTTCATCTTACGATTTTGCAGAAACCTGTGTTTTTAATAAACAGTCGTCTGGGCCTCTTCACTGCGGCTGACCTTCCGGTCAGCACCCCTTCTCCCGAAGTTACGGGGTCATTTTGCCGAGTTCCTTAACGAGAGTTCACTCGCTCACCTTAGGATACTCTCCTCGACTACCTGTGTCGGTTTGCGGTACGGGCAGTTGATTACTTGCTAGAAGCTTTTCTCGGCAGTGTGACGTTGGCAACTTCGTTACTTAATTTCACTCCCCATCACAGCTTGTTAACCCGAAGTTAAGCATTTGACTCAACTCCTAACTTGCTGCTTGGCCGGACCTTTCCATCCGTCCGGATTGCTTAGCCTCCTGCGTCCCTCCTTCGCTCGAACGCAATCAACTGGTACAGGAATCTCAACCTGTTATCCATCGCCTACGCCTTTCGGCCTCAGCTTAGGTCCCGACTAACCCTGGGAGGACGAACCTTCCCCAGGAAACCTCAGTCATTCGGTGGACAGGATTCTCACCTGTCTTTCGTTACTCATACCGGCATTCTCACTTCTAAGCGCTCCACCAGTCCTCACGGTCTGACTTCGCCGCCCTTAGAACGCTCTCCTATCACGTGCACGTAGTGCACATCCACAGTTTCGGTAATATGCTTAGCCCCGGTACATTTTCGGCGCAGGATCACTCGACTAGTGAGCTATTACGCACTCTTTAAATGGTGGCTGCTTCTGAGCCAACATCCTAGTTGTCTATGCAACTCCACATCCTTTTCCACTTAGCATATATTTTGGGACCTTAACTGGTGATCTGGGCTGTTCCCCTTTCCACGGTGGACCTTATCGCTCATCGTGTGACTCCTGGATATGAATCATTGGCATTCGGAGTTTATCTGAAGTCAGTAACCCATGACGGGCCCCTAGTCCAAACAGTAGCTCTACCTCCAAGATTCTTTGTCCAAGGCTCCCCCTAAAGAGATTTCGGAGAGAACCAGCTATCTCCAAGTTCGTTTGGAATTTCACCGCTAACCACAACTCATCCCAACCTTTTGCAACAGATACGGGTTCGGTCCTCCAGTGCGTTTTACCGCACCTTCAACCTGGTCATGGTTAGATCACCTGGTTTCGGGTATATAACCACGTACTTCGTACGCCCATTTCAGACTCGCTTTCGCTACGGCTCCGGCTTTTCCGCCTTAACCTTGCACGTGATCATAACTCGCCGGTTCATTCTGCGAGAGGCACGCCGTCACCCATTAACGGGCTCCGACAGCTTGTAGGCACATGGTTTCAGGAACTATTTCACTCCCCTCCCGGGGTGCTTTTCACCTTTCCCTCACGGTACTGGTTCACTATCGGTCACTAGGTAGTATTTAGCCTTGCGAGATGGTCCTCGCGGTTTCCGACGGAGTTACACGTGTTCCGCCGTACTCAGGATCCTGAACTGAGAGTTTGACGTTTCGCCTATGGGGCTCTCACCCGCTCTGGCGCAGTTTCCCAACTGCTTCGACTACGTCGAACTTTGCTCACTCAAATGTTCAGTCCTACAACCCCAACAAGCAAGCTCGTTGGTTTGGGCTCTTCCCCGTTCGCTCGCCGCTACTGAGGGAATCGAATTTCTTTCTCTTCCTGCAGCTACTTAGATGTTTCAGTTCACTGCGTCTTCCCCTTGCCAGCTATAGATTCACTGGTCAAGTAATCAACGACTAAGTTGATTGGGTTTCCCCATTCGGAAATCTCCGGATCAAAGTGTACTTACCACTCCCCGAAGCATATCGGTGTTAGTCCCGTCCTTCATCGGCTCCTAGTACCAAGGCATTCACCATGCGCCCTTCATAACTTAACCTTGATGAACAACTTCCGTTGTTCACCACAGTTAATTGAGTAATGCGATTTTTTCGTTAAACAACTCAAATAACGCGGTGTTCTCGGTTTATTTGTGAATAAAGAAAATTTAGATCTTGTTTAGTTTTCAAAGTACAAGTCTGAGGGTAAACCCCTCAAAACTGAACAAAGTTATCAACGCTGTGCAGGTTTCCGATTAATTCCTTAGAAAGGAGGTGATCCAGCCGCAGGTTCTCCTACGGCTACCTTGTTACGACTTCACCCCAGTCATCTGCCCTGCCTTAGGCGGCTGCTCCCCGAAGGTTAGCCCACCGACTTTGGGCATTGCAAACTTCCATGGTGTGACGGGCGGTGTGTACAAGGCCCGGGAACGTATTCACCGCGGCATGCTGATCCGCGATTACTAGCGATTCCGACTTCGTGTAGGCGAGTTGCAGCCTACAGTCCGAACTGAGAACGGTTTTAAGAGATTTGCTTGCCCTCGCGAGTTCGCTGCTCGTTGTACCGTCCATTGTAGCACGTGTGTAGCCCAGGTCATAAGGGGCATGATGATCTGACGTCGTCCCCACCTTCCTCCGGTTTGTCACCGGCAGTCTCACTAGAGTGCCCAACTGAATGCTGGCAACTAGTAACAAGGGTTGCGCTCGTTGCGGGACTTAACCCAACATCTCACGACACGAGCTGACGACGACCATGCACCACCTGTCATTGCGTCCCCGAAGGGAACGCCTAATCTCTTAGGTTAGCGCAAGATGTCAAGACCTGGTAAGGTTCTTCGCGTAGCTTCGAATTAAACCACATGCTCCACCGCTTGTGCGGGCCCCCGTCAATTCCTTTGAGTTTCAACCTTGCGGTCGTACTCCCCAGGCGGAGTGCTTATTGCGTTAGCTGCGGCACTGAAGGGCGGAAACCCTCCAACACCTAGCACTCATCGTTTACGGCATGGACTACCAGGGTATCTAATCCTGTTCGCTACCCATGCTTTCGAGCCTCAGCGTCAGTTGCAGACTAGGCAGCCGCCTTCGCCACTGGTGTTCTTCCATATATCTACGCATTCCACCGCTACACATGGAGTTCCACTGCCCTCTTCTGCACTCAAGTCATCCAGTTTCCGATGCCCTTCTTCGGTTAAGCCGAAGGCTTTCACATCAGACTTAGAAAACCGCCTGCGCTCGCTTTACGCCCAATAAATCCGGATAACGCTTGCCACCTACGTATTACCGCGGCTGCTGGCACGTAGTTAGCCGTGACTTTCTGGTTGAATACCGTCACTGCGTGAACAGTTACTCTCACGCACGTTCTTCTTCAACAACAGAGCTTTACGAGCCGAAACCCTTCTTCACTCACGCGGTGTCGCTCCATCAGGCTTGCGCCCATTGTGGAAGATTCCCTACTGCTGCCTCCCGTAGGAGTATGGGCCGTGTCTCAGTCCCATTGTGGCCGATCAGTCTCTCAACTCGGCTATGCATCACTGCCTTGGTAAGCCGTTACCTTACCAACTAGCTAATGCACCGCAGGCCCATCCAAGAGTGATAGCCGAAGCCATCTTTAAATTGATGACCATGTGGTCATCAATCTTATGCGGTATTAGCACTTGTTTCCAAATGTTATCCCCCGCTCTTGGGCAGGTTGCCTACGTGTTACTCACCCGTCCGCCACTCACTGGTAATCCATCGTCAAATCAGTGCAAGCACGTCATCTCAGTTGGGCCAGTGCGTTCGACTTGCATGTATTAGGCACACCGCCGGCGTTCATCCTGAGCCAGGATCAAACTCTCATATTAGATATGAGCTTTTGAAATAGCTCTCAAATTATTAGTTAAGCGAATTGACTTCGCAAATGTTTTGCCTCGATCATAAGATCAAGGACCCTGCACATTTGTGTTCGTCGAAACTTTGTTCAGTTTTCAAAGGTCTACCTTGCTATCACTTATCGTGACAACAGTTAAGAATTATACCAACTCATTCAAGTAAAGTCAACAACTTTTTAAAAGCTTTAATGAGCTGTGTTGTTTTAGCTAACTGCCTCAACAACGATATTTAATATACAGACAAAGCATCCAGAAGTCAACAATAAAAAAAGACCTATTCAGAGAGCAACAATCGTCTTTAGTCTCCAGATAAAGCGATGCAAATGCTAATTGTTCGTTTATCGTTTTAAAGCAAAACAAAAAGACCACTTTAAAGCGTTGATCAAAGCGGCCTTTCCGAACGAAATCTTTTTGATTTTATTTCTTCAACTTTTTCTGATCGAGCAGTTTCTTTAATTCTTCCTCGCTGAATTCATACTTTTTCTTGCAAAAACGGCAAACGGCTTCGGCATGATGGTCTTCATTGATCAGCGTCTCCAGCTGGTCTGCTGGCAACCCTTCGATAGCCCGTGAAAACCGTTCCTTACTACAATCACACCGGTAGGAAACCGGCATTGTCTCCAAGAACTTCAGTTGGCCCTTACCAAAGATCTTTGTCAAGATCTGTTCAGGCGTAGATCCTTCCCTCAACAGGTGGGAAACCAGCGGTAGCTTCTTTAATGAAGCCTCTACCCGTGAAATGTTGTCTTCACTTGCGCCCGGAAGTACCTGGATAAGGAATCCGCCCGCAGCCGTAACATCATCCTTTTCATTCACAAAGACTGACAAACCCACTGCTGATGGAATTTGTTCTGATTGAGCTAAGTAATAAGTAAAATCATCACCCAATTCACCAGAGACAAGCTTGACTTCTCCGGAATAAGGTTCCTTATCACTAGGGCTCATCTTAGTCACAGTCAGTGTGCCTTGTTCGCCAACAGCCCCACTAACGTCTAGCTTTCCCTGCGCATTTTCTGGCAGACTAACGTGTGGGTTCTGGAGGTAGCCCTTCACTACCCCGTTCGCAGTCCCGTCACAAATAATCGCCCCTACTGGCCCGTTGCCCTGGATTTTAACCGTCATCGCTTGAGTTTCGTCTAATCCAGAGGTTGCCAACAGCAAGGTGCCAATTAGTGCCCGGCCAAATGCAGCCGACGCTGTATTCCAGGTATCATGGACTTTGTGGGCGTGTTGAACCAGCTGAGTTGCGTTAACCGCATAAGCACGGAACTGACCATCTTTGCTTATTGCTTTTACTAAATAATCTGTTGATCTCATTATGTCCTCCTAAGAAAAGAAGCAGCTGGTTTGACCACCAACTGCTTCTATTGTTATTACAACTTATCTGAATCGTCGTGATCATCAGAAGACTGTTGTTCAGCTATTTGATCATGACGCTCGTTTTCGCGCCGTTCAAGTTCGCTCTTGGATTCTTCAAAAGTTGCAGCTCGTTGTTCATCCGACTGCTCAGCGGCATCCTTAGCCGGCATCTTACCAGTCTTGTACAGCGAAAGAATCTGCTTTTCATCCAGCGTTTCATACTTCAACAACGCCTCGGCAATCAGCTTATGCTGCTCACGGTGTTCTTCAATGATCTTGTGAGCAGTTGCGTGACCTTCGTTGAGTAAACGCTTGACTTCTTCGTCAACAATGGCCTGAGTATGTTCAGAGTATGGTTGTTGACCATAAGACTGGCCTGGTGTCATTCCACCGCTAGTAACTAGCTCTACTGGCCCAATCTTGTCACTCATCCCGTACTGGGTAACCATTGCCCGCGCAATCTGCGTTGCCTGCTCAAAGTCATTAGAAGCACCGGATGATTGTGAGTTGAAGATAATCTCTTCAGCCGCACGACCACCCATTAAACCGGCAATCTGTTCCTTGGCGTTCTTCTTGCTCATCAGCATCTGGTCTTCTCGTGGCAGCATAATAGCATAACCACCAGCGCGACCACGTGGCACGATAGTAACCTTGTGAACAACCCGCGCGTCATTCAGGACCAGGCCAACAATAGTGTGACCCGCTTCGTGGAAGGCAACCGTCTTCCGTTCTTGCGGACTGACAACCTTATCATGCTTTGCTGGGCCGGCGATAACCCGGTCTTCAGCTTCATCAAGGTCGGCAGCATCGATTTGGTCTTTATTGCGACGTGCAGCCAGCAAGGCAGCTTCGTTAAGCAGGTTCTCCAAGTCAGCACCAACAAAGCCTGGTGTCTGCTTGGCAATTTCTTTCAAGTCAACATCAGGTGCCAATGGCTTGTTCTTAGCGTGAACACGCAGAATAGCCTCACGACCCTTTACGTCAGGACGGCCCACGAGAATCTTCCGGTCAAACCGGCCTGGGCGCAGCAGCGCTGGGTCAAGAACGTCAGAACGGTTCGTTGCGGCCATCACAATGACCCCTTCATCGCCCTGGAAACCATCCATTTCGACCAGCAACTGGTTAAGAGTCTGTTCACGTTCATCGTGACCGCCACCAACACCTGAACCACGCCGCCGACCAACGGCATCGATTTCATCGATAAAGATAATCGCTGGCGCTGACTTCTTCGCTTGTTCGAACAGGTCCCGCACACGGCTAGCACCAACCCCAACAAACATTTCAACGAAGTCAGAGCCGGAAATAGAGAAGAACGGGACACCTGCTTCACCGGCAACCGCCTTGGCAAGCAACGTTTTCCCGGTACCCGGAGGCCCCTCTAGCAAAACCCCCGACGGAATCCGTGCACCTAAGCGGGAGAACTTCTGCGGATTCTTCAGGAACTCGACAACTTCGACCAGTTCCTGCTTTTCTTCCTCTTCCCCTGCAACATCGGAGAAGCGTACCTTGTTTTTCTTGCTGTTAGAAGGCTTAATGTGGGTCTTGCCGAAGTTCATCACTCCACCACGACCGCCACCTTGACCAGCCTGTCCCATCATCATGTAGAAGAAGAAAATCATGATGACTAGCGGCAGGACCGTCAACAGCAGGTTCATCCAAAAGCTATTGGACTCTTCCGCATGAGTAGTAATTTTAACGTTTTCCCGGTCAGCATACTTTTGCAGCTGACTTACTGTAACATCGCTTTGCAGAACAGAGCTCTGGAAGTTGGCAGCTTTTCCGGACTGGGAACCCAGAATGCTCAAGCCATTGTTAGAACTGCTGTCCGTCTTTTGTGGATGCCGGTAAGTCCCGGTGATTTTGTAAACACCACCATTAGGCTGAACCTGGAAATTCTTGATTTTGTCACTCTTTAATTCCGAAATAAACTCGGTTTGGGAAACGGTCTTTGTTTGGCCGCCATTACCGTTATTTCCACCGAAGAAGAAGTAGGCAATCCCCATCAAACACAAGAAGATTACGGAGTAAAAGAGTATGTTATGCCCAAAACCATTATTTCGGCGATTGTTCATACATAACTCCTATCTGACGGTAATACCGTCTGATTACTATTAACGTTGGTCATAATATCATACTTGACTATCTTTGACCAATATTTTATCTAGCCTAGTTTTCGTAGACACTCGGCTTTAAAACCCCAACGTATGGGAGGTTACGGTAAAAGCCCTTGTAGTCTAGTCCATAACCCACCAAAAACTCGTTAGGAACATTGAAGCCAACGTAATCAGCACGGATGTCTACCATCCTGCCCTCAGGTTTATCAAGTAGAGAACAAACCTTGATACTCTTAGCACCACGGTCTGCTAATAATTCCATTAGGAACTTCAATGTTCGACCACTATCAACAATATCTTCCATTACCAGAACGTTACGTCCCTTAATGTCGTTTTTCAAATCATGGATCAGTTTGATCTTGCCCGTTGACTTGACGCCACCTTCAAAACTAGAAATATCAACGAAGTCCATTTGGGCATAAATGTCCATCCGCTCCAGCATATCAATGGAAAACAGGATAGCTCCGGTTAACACCGACACAATAATCGGCTTTTTATCACGATAATCTTCACAGATCTGCCGTGCCAACTCTGCTTCGCGCTGAACAATGTCTTCTCGGCTGTAGATAACCCGCTCGATATCGTTGTTCATTGTCAATGTGATCCCTCCGTCTTCTGTCTTTGCTCAACCAATTGAACTGCCTGCCAGTCAGCTGGTAGCCTTGCCGGGCGTTTTCGCCAGGTCGTCTTATAACCGACCACCCACAAAACCTCATCATCGGCATCGACGAGAACCAGCTGACTCCGGCGCTGTGCTTGCGGAACTTTATTGTTTATCATAACCCGCTCCACACTCTGGTGTCCCCCGCCCTTTAAGCGAAGTTGATCACCACTACGCCAGGTTCGCCACGTTAACGGCAACTTTCGCGGCGGTAGCCAAATAACGCCAACCGCATTTGCCTTATCGCTGGTCAACGCTGTTATCGGTAAGACTGCCACCTGATAATGGTCGTTGACTGCTAACCAGTGGCCTAATTTTACCACAGCCCGGCAAGCTTGCGAACGCTGATTTGCCTTAGCCATTACCAAGTGTGCGTACCGGTAGGATTTTTTGAACAGGAGGCCGTTAGTCAAAGCGAGTTCTGCCTGTGGTCGATGCTTATTCATCAGCAACTGTTCCAATTGACGAAGCTGCTCGCGGTTAAAGTCCACTAACCCTTGTCGGTTTAGCCACCTTGTTAACACTTGGTGTCTTGCTGGCGGTGTCAATTGCTGAAAATCGTTCACCCGCAATGACGCTCCAGTACTAATCCGTCCTAGGATAATATCTGCTTGCTGGTTGCGAAAGGCCAACAGGTCGGCGAGATCATGGTGGTATTCATAAAGATGCCGTTTGACAGCTGGGTTTTCTTTTACAAGGGAAGGAAGGATCTGGTGGCGAAACCTATTGCGTTCAATCCCTAAATCGCGATTTGTAACGTCTTCGTACCACTTAACATGGTGTTGGCGAGCATAGTCATACAGCTGAGATTTCACAAACGGCAATAGTGGCCGGATGAGGGTGGCCCCATAAAAAGGTCGGTCAGCTTCAATTCCGACTAACTGTCCCAACTGACCACCACGTACTAGCTTCATCAACATCGTTTCTGCTAAGTCATCACCGTGGTGCGCAGTCATGACTACTTCGGCACCCACTTCATCTTTCAGCTGACGAAAGAAGTGGTAACGAACTTGGCGACCAGCTGCTTCAATTCCACTAGTCGGATGCTCATCCTTTCGCCAATGAATAACGTGCAGCTCAAGATCTCGATGCTGACAATAACGCTGGAGGTATTTTTCTTCTTCCCAGCTCTGTTGCCGTAATTCATGGTTAACGTGAGCAACAACAATGCGCGGGTGGTAGGGGAGCCGCTGCAGCAGTTCAAGAAGCACCATCGAGTCAACACCCGTTGACACAGCAACAACTAACGTTTTGGCGGTATTAAAAAAGCGGTCCTCGTGGAGGTGCCGCTTAAATTGTTCATATAATGAGCTGCTCATTAACGACGCCGCCCACCACGGCCCCCACGCTTGCCGTCAGTCTGACGCTTAAGCGTTGAAAGGCGCGACTCGCTTTCCTTCATGTAGTCGGCCAACATGTCATTGAAGTCTTCGCTCTGGTGGTGAGAATGGTGGTTACTGAAACCGCCGTGGCCGCCACCATTAGGACGGCCGTGGAAGCCGCCACCGTGGCCTTCATGATTGCGATGAAAGTTATTTTCGTGGTGATCACGTTGGAAGTGACGATTACCACCGTGGCCATGGTCCTCGTGATGGCGTTCTGATTCTGGCAGTGCTTCTTTCATTGAGAGAGCAATCTTACCGTCGTCACCAATCTTCATTACCTTTACCGTTACCGAGTCACCAACCGACAGAACATCGTGAATATCCTTCACAAAGCTATCAGAAATTTGACTGATGTGAACCAGACCTGTTTGGTTGTCATCTAAATCAACGAATGCGCCAAAATTTGTAATCCCAGAAACTTTACCGACGACCTTGTCGCCAACTTCAATTGCCATGAACCTAATGGCCCTCCTAATTTACTTATCTTAATAATATTGAGTATAACATATGACATTGCTGCTTTGTCGTCTTTAATTAAGAAAAAAGTTGTGGTTAGGACCTACGCTAACCACAACTATTAGTTCATTAATTATTAGTTGGCAAAGTTATAAATTGTTTCGCCACTCTTAGAGTAGTTGTACTTTTGCCGGAGAATTTGCTGAATATAGGCTGGATCGTGCAGCGATTTAACCTCAGCCTTCAGTTGACGATTGGTTTTCTTTTTTGCTGCCAATTCGGTTTTAGTGCCGACAATCTGTGCATTTACCTTTGATAAGGCGTGGTGGTTTACTAAAATTTGAACACCGAACAGCAATGTCAAACAACCTGTCACCAACAAGATAACGCGCCGTCGTTTCGCATGAACCTTCTTGATGTAGTGCTGATTTGCCCGCAATTGGGCGTTCTGTTGCCTTGAATATGGTGTATTGATCGCGGTAACCCGGTCATGCGAAAAAGACATTCCAACCCCTCCATAAATATAACTGAAGTTAATTATAACAAGCTCACATAATCTTTGTCTAATGATAAGGAGAAAAAAGACCTTGTCAACGGGAAAGAACACGCTTTCAATTTCTCTAGTGACTGTCAGCTCATTGACAGTCGGAGTTAAAAGGGATTGGAGAAGTCCTCCTTAAAGCTTTCGTCAATAATTGTGTACATGTTTTCGGCTTCCGCCTTCTTGGTTGTTTCCACAATTTGGTTGATCTTCACTTTCTCTGTTTTATTGCCAAACTTAATTGTCAACACATCCCCAGCTTTAACCGAACTGGATGACTTTGCCTGCTTATTATTAATCAGGATTCGTCCCTGGTCAGCGATTGACTTGGCAACTGTCCGCCGCTTAATAATCCGCGACACCTTCAAGAATTTATCGAGTCTCATTACTATCGTTCTCCTTATTATCTTTCGTCATCATTGTTACTAGCCGTTTTCCACCTGGCAAGGCAATTAATTCCTCATCATCCAACAGGTGCCAGCGGATCACTAGCCAACCGGCACTAGCAGCACCAATAGTAATTGCTACCAGTAACACTAGTGCTGCCTGAAGCCGCCCACCACCAAAATAACACTTCATCAGTGATGCACTGCCGCCAGCCAGTACCGTCATGAACGCTGTAATTGTCAGTAATTTTCCAACAAACTTCCCGCCGTGACGATGTCGGCGCAACAACTGTGGCAGGGCCTGCCAAACGATGATCATGGTTACTAACAGGCTCAACACAGTTCCCCAGGCGGCACCATCAATTCCCCATTTTCGTGTTAGTGGGTAGTTAATACAGCATTTCACTATCAAACCAGCAAAGAGTCCGCCAGCCATTGGTTTCAAACTGTGGATACTTTGAAGAACCGCACAAAAAGCTGATACTAATGCTGCGAGGGGAATTGCCAGCATCAACACCATGAGGGCACCACTCCCCCTACTATTTTTAAACAAGAAAGTATTGATGAGTGGCATGAGGATCATCATCCCAAAAGCTGCCATCGTTGCCATCATTATACAAACATGAAAAAGGACCCGGTAGGTATGGACGAAAGTCTGCCGGTCACCCTGGTGCCACTTCTCTGATAGCGACGGCAGCAAAGTAGCCGACAAAGAGGTCGCAATCACTAATCCCAGTTGAAGGAGCGGCTGACCACGATCAAAAACGCCCTTGCTTGCGTGAGCGGCAGCTTCGCTCACCCCACCAGCTACCACCAGTGCCCGCTTGACGGTAAACGAGTCCACTAATTGTAAAATGACCGTAATTGAAGCCAGCCAACACAGCAAAACACCCTCGGTCAGCAACCGTCTGGTTAGTTGTCTCTTCGTTAACGGCGAGGGATGACGCTGCTGGTTTTTCCATAGTGGAAGGTTGGTATAAATCAAAATCATAAACGCCACTAGGCCGGCCACAAGCGCGCTAACCATCGCCCAGCTAGCCATCCGGTAGCTGTTCCAGCGTTGCGTAGTTGCAATAACTGCAACACCGATAATCCAAGTCACCCGGACCACTTGCTCGCCAACTTGTGAAATCGCCGTCGGGTACATGTTCAGCATTCCCTGTTGAACACCACGGCCAACTGCGAGCCATGGCATCAGTAAGAAGATGGGAGCTAGCCCAAGGATAACGGCTTGCAAATGAGTATCACCCATCATCTTCGAAATTAGCTGGCTCCCTAACGTTAAGACAGCAAAAATCAACAGGCCGGCCACGCATAGCAACCGTCGGCATAAACGCGCAACCGCTAACTGATCCTGACGGTTATCTTGTTCGGCCACCAAGCGAGAAATAAACACCGGTAAGCCAGTGAGTGCTAGTGTTACTTCAATTCCGTAAAACGGATAAATCTGCTGGTAAGCGTAATACCCGGTGTCTCCCACCAGGTTTTGGAAAGGAACCCGGTAAATTGCACCTAAGACTTTTGCTAATAACCCGGCAACGGAAAGCACCAGCGTTCCATTAATTATCTGATGCAGGTGTTGGTTTGCTTTCATTGCTTTCTCCTTGCATAAGTGTGGCCAAACCGCTAACAAGTAGTTGGAGCTGGTCGAGCCAATCAGCTTCCTTCATCCACGGCTGAATAACGAGTCGCAAACTTAAGCGCCCGTTATCGTCTTGGTCAAGGGTGGCCTTAAACTTCGTCTTAGCTAATTGGGACAAAACTTGCTTACCAGTCAAAGTCTGGCTAGCTTCTTTAGAGAACTGCAATGTTATCTGGTCACGACGGCGTGTGATCTTATCTAGCATTGCCAAATCAGCATGCATCTTCAGCTTGCCAATTTTCAACAGGTTATCCACTGCTGGTCCATAATCGCCAAAGCGGTCAAGTAAATCTCCCTGAAGGTTAAGCAAATCATCGTCACTTTGAGCTTTACGAATATTCTTATAAAGCTCAATCTTCTGCCGCTGATCGCTAACGTAGTCGTCTGGCAAGTACGCTTCGACGCCCAGCTCAACTTCAGCGTTCGTCTTCTCTATGCGCTTTTCACCCCGTTTTTTAGCCACCGCATCGGCAAGCATTTCAGAGTAAAGATCGTAACCAACGGAATCAATGAAGCCATGCTGCTGTTTGCCCAGCAAATTACCAGCACCACGAATTGAAAGGTCGCGCATGGCAATCTTAAATCCACTTCCCAGTTCCGTAAAGTCGCGAATTGCCGCCAGCCGCTTTTCACCCTGCTCTGTCAAAACCTTATTCGGCTGGTACATAAAGTAGGCATAAGCGACCCGGTTGCTCCGCCCAATCCGTCCCCGGATCTGGTAAAGCTGGGACAACCCCAGGCGCTCGGCATTTTCCACAAAGAGTGTATTAACGTTTGGGATATCAACGCCGGTTTCAATGATGGAAGTAGTAACCAGGACATCTGATTCACCACGAACAAAGTCATATAGAACACTTTCTAGCTGGTTTTCGGTCATTTGGCCATGAATATAGGCAATCCGTGCTTCGGGAACCAGCTGTTGCAGGTTAGCGACAACTTTTTCAATATCGCTAACCCGGTTATGCAAGTAGTAAACCTGTCCACCGCGCTGAATTTCTCTCACGATCCCGTCACGAATGGCACCAGCATTCTGTTCCATTACGTAGGTCTGAATCGGGTAACGTCCAGCCGGCGGTGTTTCCAAAACGGAGAGGTCCCGAACTCCTAGCAAAGACATATGCAAAGTTCGCGGAATTGGTGTGGCGGTCAACGTCAGAACGTCCACGTTGGCCTTCAGCTGCTTCAATCGCTCCTTATGCTTAACGCCAAAACGCTGTTCTTCATCAACGATGAGCAATCCCAGATCGTTAAAATGGATGTCTTTGCTCAGTAGACGGTGAGTCCCGATAACAATGTCCACCTTGCCGTCAGCAATATCGCGCTCAATTAGCTTGGTTTCCTGCCGGGTCTTAAACCGCGATAACATTTCAATTTTTACCGGAAACCCAGCAAAACGTGCCGAGAAGGTATCGTAGTGTTGCTGGGCGAGAACTGTCGTGGGAACCAGCATGGCGACCTGTTTACCACCAGTGACCGCCTTAAAGGCAGCGCGCATCGCCACCTCGGTCTTACCGTAACCAACATCCCCAACCAGCAGCCGGTCCATCGGCTTGGTCGTTTCCATATCTTCTTTAATTTCTTTAATACTACGGTTTTGGTCGGGCGTTTCCATGTAAGGGAAGTCCTGATCAAAGCGGTCTTGGAGGTAGTCATCCTTCGGGAAGGCATAACCTTTCTCCAACCGTCGTTTCGCGTATAAGTCAACCAATTCACCAGCAATATTTTCAATCTTAGCAGCCACACGCCGCTTCGTCTTGGCCCATTCACTGCCACCCAGTTTATTTAAACGGGGGTGACGGTCTTCACTTCCACCAACGTACTTCTGTACCAGGTGCAGCTGAGTTACTGGGACAAATACCTGGTCGTGGTTGCGATAATCAATCACGATATAGTCTTGATGAACGCCATCAACTTCGAGGGTCTTAATTCCGGCAAAAAGCCCAATACCATGGTTGACGTGAACAACGTAGTCACCGGGTTTCAAGTCGGTGTATGACTTGATCCGTTCCGCGTTAGCTAGCTGCTGACGGCGGGGGGGCCGTTTCTTCACCTGTTTAAACATTTCCCCCTCGGTGAGAACAACCAGCTTAGCGGCCGGCATTTCAAAGCCGTTAGCAAGACTGGCATCAACCAGTTGTGTTTGATGCTCTTGCAACTGGTTGCTAGCCGCTTCAACCACCGGAATAT
This sequence comes from [Lactobacillus] timonensis, assembly GCF_900240275.1. Taxonomy (GTDB): domain Bacteria; phylum Bacillota; class Bacilli; order Lactobacillales; family Lactobacillaceae; genus Limosilactobacillus; species Limosilactobacillus timonensis. Next base: position 407,864 of record NZ_LT964761.1, read on the forward strand.
GGAATTCATCAAGGGTTTGAGCCACTTGTTTGCGCCGTTCCGGGCTATTAGCCATCAAAACGACTGTCTGCCCCTGATCGTGCCACCGGTTCAGTTCGGCCTTTAGTAGCGGCATCTGGCCAAAGAACCGTTGCATCGTCCGGGAGGTCAGTTCAGTTAGCTGGTCAAGCCGGAAACCGCCCATCCCTTTCTTTAAAAGTGCCAGAAATACTAGCGCCTGGGTTGAATACTTAACCAGTGACTTCACATCATTGCCTAACGGCTCCTTATCAACTCGCTGGTGTGCCTTCACCTGGCTATTAATCCACCGTTCTTCACTGTCCGCTAACCGCTTGAGGCTTTCCTTGATCCGGTCCCAGTCCGCAACATAGATCGTCCCCTCTTTACCCAGGTAGTCGATCAAACTGTGATAGTCTGGATAAACCAGGTTCGTGTACGCCAACAGCTCTGTCGGTACCTGCTGCTTTTTCAGTTCACTTAATAGTTGGTTATACTTCCCGGCAATAGCGTCTCGTTGCTGGCCATTTTTGGTATTAATTGCCGCTATCAGCTGGTCACGATTAATCCCAAGCTGTTTGATAATCGCCGGCAGGCGGTCGGGCGAGACCAAAAAATCGGTGGCCGGTAGGACCGTAATCTCTTCCAAGTTACTGATACTACGCTGGGAACTGGCATCAAAGTACCGCATAGAATCCACTTCTGTATCAAAGAGGTCAATTCTGACCGGGTTATCGGTATTGAGTGCATAAATGTCGATAATTGAGCCACGGATAGCAAAGTCGCCGGGACGCAGCACCATCTTCTGATTGGTGTATCCCATGGCAAAGAGCTGCTGACGTAATTTTTGGGGGTCTACTTCGCCGCCCGCCTTGATGGTCAGTGTTCCCTCTTTAAAAACATCAGGGTTCGCCAGGTTTCTCCGCAACCCCGCCGCAGTAGTAATAACAATGGCGTGTTCGTCATGAAGAAGGGCGTTGAGCGCTAGCACCCGCTGAGCACGGTAATTAGGTGAGCTCGTAGCAATTTCCGTTGGAATATCCTCTTCTACCGGAAACTGATAAACCCGTTCTTCTGGCAACAAGTTAGTGAGGTCCATCGCCAGGTCTTCCATGTGAAACAGGCTATCAACTACTACTAGTTGGCAGTGACGGTGGTTACTGAATAGTGCTGCTAACAGCAGAGTCATTCCCGATCCGACTACTCCGGTTACCAGTTGGCGTTTTCCTGGCTTAACAGCTGCATCAATTTGTTGAAACTCACTACTCTTTGTTAACAACTCTGTGAGATTCATAGCACCCTCCTTTAACTGTGATTGTTAGTTATAGTTATTCATCAATTCCGCAAAATCATCCCCACGAATCCAATCCAAGAGGGCATACTCGGCTTGGGCAATCGTCATATCCATCTTCTCTTGTTCTTCCTTGGTAAAGCGTCCCAGAACATGAGACACAACCGTCCCGTGTTGTGGATGGTCAATACCCAGCTTAATCCGGTTAAAATTCTTGGTGCCGAGGGCGCTAATAATGCTCTTTAAGCCGTTATGACCACCAGAAGCACCGTGCGTCTTCAAGCGCATCTTCCCAACGGGCATGTCAAGATCATCATTAACAATCACTAGGTCCTTTAAGTCGAGGTCGAAGTAGTCAACTAGTGGTTTAACCGCCCGTCCCGAGTCATTCATGTAAGTCGTTGGCTTGACCAGCATCACTTTTTCGCCGTCAATAAAGCTAGCGACTGAAACCGATTCGCTTTTATCGTGGGTGAAAGCCCCCATGTGGTAATCACGTGCTAGTTGTTCAACCACCATAAAGCCCGTGTTGTGACGAGTCCCAGCATAGCGACTACCAATGTTACCCAGTCCAACAATCATTTTCATCTTCATTAATCTCCTTTATTAGTAAACGCAAAAAGGCCGCACAGGGCACGACCCCCGTCCAGCTAGTCAAGTCTCATTATACCTTAACGATGAAAAAAGCCAAAGATATTGCTACAGAAAAGGCTTACACATTTTTTATCATCTAATTCTCACAAACTTATTAAAATATGATATGATGGAGTGGCAAAAAATGGATGTTAAACCTGCGCAATTTGTTATACGGGGCGAAATAAATGATTTTTAATTCACTCATCAAACCAAAAAAAGAACTCACAACTTTGCCAGAAACGGCAACAATCAACGATGCTTTACAGGTACTTGAAGAAACTGGCTACCGTTGTGTGCCGATCCTGGATCCCAGCGGGACTATCTTCCGGGGTAATATTTATAAACTTCACATTTACCGTCATAAATCGCGTCACGGTAACATGAACCTCCCAGTAACGGTGCTGCTCAAGAACGCCACCAAGTTTATTTCCATCAATGATGCCTTTTTCAAAGTTTTCTTCACTTTGAAAGACTTGCCATACATCGCCGTCCTTGATAGTAATAACCACTTTTATGGCATCCTTACCCACACCCGTCTTCTGCGAATGTTGGCGAAGGGCTGGAACGTTAAAACCGGCTCATACGTCCTGACGGTTACTAGTGACCGTGACGAACGCGGCAACTTAGTTGAATCCGCTAAGGAAATTAGCCATTTTTGTTCTATTAGCAACGTCATTTCACTAGATATTCCGGCGCCAGACCGGTCGCCAAAAGTAATTCTTTTTACCCTTGAGGCGGGAGTCTCCGCCAAAACCGTTGACCGCATTAAAAAACGGCTCCACCGTCATGGTTTCACCGTTGCTAAAATAGAAGACTTGCACCCAACAAATTTTAACTAGTCTCGCGTCTGTTGCTTCAACCACTGACCAAAGTGTCGCCAATCGCCTTTTACGACCGGTTCAAGGCGCCGCGCATATAGATAAGCAGCAGGATGGTACATTGGCAGCACCCAGTATTGCTGGGTGCTTTTTTGATAGCCACGATGATCAACACTTATTTCTTGGATGGGACTGCGCAATAATTTTCCGTGATACTCACCCACCGTTAAGTGTGACCCCAGCAAACGTTGCAAACTGGTATTACCAAGCGCCACAATCACATATGGTTTGACTGTTTGAATTTCCCAGTCAAATAACGGGGCGTAAGCCAGGACCTCTTTCTTGGTCGGGGTTCTGTTCGGGTGTTTTTCCACTAGTTGACCGGTCCGCTTATCTTTTACTTTCCGAACAGCAAATGGTCGGCTTCTGACAACGCTTGTGATATAAACGTCATCTCGATTCAGACCCGCCAATTTCATCATTTTCGTTAGTTCCTGACCCGAACTGCCAACAAACGGCTGTCCCTCTTTTACTTCCTGACGTCCCGGTGCTTCGCCAACAAGGGCGATGAATGGTCTCTTCGGTCCGCCACCTGGAACAAAACCTTCTAGCCGATGCCCAGATAACTGTTGTTTGATTTGGGCGACAGGTTTTGGTGGGTAATCAATCAGCATCTTATTCCTCCTCACAGAAAGCTAATAATTTGATTGTGGCACACCAGCTAAGAGAAACCAACAATTCAGCTTCGCAAAAAATGCCCACGTCGACAAATTTGCCAACGTGGGATATTTTTAATGGCGATAAACTCGTTTCAGCCGTTCGCCCATCATGGTCATAATTTCGTAGTTAATCGTTCCGGCATAGTCTGCTATGTCATCAAGCGTAATCTTCTGATCCCCCGACTGGCCGATAAAGACCGCCCGTGTTCCTACCGGCAGCTTCTTTGGTAATCTGACCATTAACTGGTCCATACAGACCCGGCCCACGATTTCACACTCCTGCCCAGCGATAAGGACGCGAAAGCCCTGCATTCGCCGGGGATAGCCATCCGCATACCCCACCGGCAGAGTTCCGATCCATTCGTTTTGCTGAGCAGTGTAGGTCTTACCATAGCCAACTGAATCACCAGCTTGCAGTAACTTAACGTAGGTTAGGTTGGCAGACATTTCCATTGCCGGTTTCAAGTTGATTGTCGGCGACATTGCCCGACCCGCTGGACTTTCTCCATACATACTGATTCCCATCCGCACAGTGTTGCCGATAATAACATCATGGTGCCACATACCGACCGACGAGTTAGCCACGTGACAATAACGCGGCCGGTGTTTAACTACAGTCATAAACTGTTGCCAACGACGGAACTGACGCCGAAAGTACTGCTCATCGCTACCATCCGCTGTGGCAAAGTGAGTGAAAATTCCTTCAAAGTCAAACTCGGGTCCCTGGACAATGGCAAGCGCCTGACGAAACTCTTCGCGGGTGGTAAAACCAATCCGTCCCATCCCAGTGTCCAGTGCCAGGTGGACCTTCAATGGATTGTCGATGTGTTGCTGGTGAGCCATCCGCCGATACGCATCCAGCCACTCTACCGACCCCACTGCTAAGGAAATTTCCTGGTCAGCTGCTGCCGCCGCGTATTTCACCGGGGTGATCCCCAGGACAAGGGTAGTCTGATTGATACCAGCTTCACGCAATGCCAGCCCTTCATCCAGGATTGCGACGCAAAAACCGTCAACCCCCGCCTGGATCGCGGCTGACGCTACCGGAATCAGTCCACAACCGTACGCATTCGCCTTAACAACCGCAAAAACGTGACTGCCAGCGGAAAGAGACGCCTTTTGCGACGCAATATTGTCCTTAATGGCCGACAGGTTAATCGTCAACTGTGCATCACGCATCCTGCCAATTGTCATTTTTCCGCGTCCTCCTCTAAAATTACTTCCGTCATTACCAACTCAGCCGTGTGACTCACTGATACTTGAACGTTACCGTGAAATGGTGAACGTGTCACCACCGGCGCACCATCACCATTATCCAAAATCTCGAGGTCCTGAAAGCCAACCGCCGCCCCGATACCGGTGTGCATGGCCTTGCCAAACGATTCCTTCAGTGACCACCGACCACCCAGGTATTCAATTGCCCGTTGACCAGCGAACTTGTTGTACTGTGACTTTTCAGCAGCAGTTAAAACCCGGTCAATAAAACCTGGCTGTCGTTTTACAACTCGTTGAATTCTTCCTAACTCTGTCAGGTCAATTCCTATCCCGCGAATCATTTTCTCGCCCCTTATCATGGCTATTCCTGCATTTATCGTAAGCTCAAGTATAAACAATCAACTTTGCAATGACAACTTTCCCTTCGGTAATTACTCCTTGACGAAGCAGTTAGTTTCGACTTATTATTTGTAAGTGAAAAGTGTTGTACCAAGAAGACTATTCAAGGAGTGACCAATAATGAAAAAAGTTGCAATTATCATCGGATCAACCCGTCCCGGGCGGCGAAGTCCCGAAGTAGCTGCGTGGTTGTCTTCGCAACTGTCCCGCAGTAAAAGCGTTCATTTTTCAACTATCGACCTTCGCGACGTTAACTTGCCATTCTTAGACGAACAAAATATTCCCGCAACTGGTAAGTATCAACAAGAACACACGAAAAAATGGCAAGCAACAATCAACGAATATGATGGTGTCATCCTCCTCTTTCCACAATATAACTGGGGATACCCGGCAGTCTTAAAGAATGCTATCGACTACTTAGCCGCTGAATGGACTGATAAGCCAGTCGCAATGGTAACGTTCGGTGGCCATGGCGGAGCACAAGCCCAGACAGCCATGAAATTGGTCCTCACTGGTCTTCACACAAAGCAGTTAGCTACCAACCCCCAATTGTCACTGAACGTCACTGATGACCCAGAAAAATATCAGCAAATGTTACACCACTATGACTTTGAGGCATCACTACTGAAGCAAGAATTTGAACACCTCTTAGCTGAATGATGACGTTTATAAGAAATACCGCTATGAAGTGAACCCCCATAGTTGGACAAGGAATTCCAACTATGGGGGTTTTACTATGACTAAGTTTAGTTTAGAAATTAAACTGAAAGCAGTTCAAATGTATTTATCGGGAATGGGTTCAACGACTATCGCCCGACGATTGGGTATAAGAAGTAAAGGTAACGTGTTAGTATGGATAGCTCGCTATCGAAAATATGGTGTTCAAGGCCTAGAAATTCGTTCGTCAAAGTATGATTATGATGGTGATTTTAAGCTGAAAGTCTTAAACTGGAAAAAACAACACAAAGCCTCGTACCGACGAACAGCACTTCAATTTGATATTAGTAATCCAGGGACAATCGCTAACTGGCAAAAGAAACTTAAGGAGCATGGAACTGAGGATTTGTTTACCAGAAGAGGACGGGCAAAGCACATGACTACTAATAATAATCACCAAGCTAGTAAACAACTATCAGAGTTAGAACAGTTGAAAGCAGAGAATCGGGCTTTGAAAGTAGAGAACGAATACTTAAAAAAACTCGACGCCTTAGTTCAACACCGCGGACAGTCAAAGAAGAATACCAAATCATCCAAGAACTAAGGCAAGAATTCGGATTTAGCTTAACGGAGATTCTATCATACACCACCATTAAGCGAAGTACATTCTATTATCAAGCCCATCGCCACGAAGCCGCAGATGATAAAGAACTGCTTCGACTCATTAAAGATATCAAGCAACAGAATCCTGGCTACGGATATCGACCTGTCACAGATGAGCTACATCGTCGTGGAATTAAGGTTAATCATAAAAGAGTTAGCCGTCTAATGCGTGAGAATGGTTTATCGTCACAGATGTATAATCGTCAAACTCGGAAATATGATTCGTCGATTGGTCCTCAAGGTAAGAAAGCCAAGAATCGTCTTCATCGCCGTTTTAAAACTGAGCGTCCATATCAAAAAATGGCGACTGATGTGAGCGAATACCGCTATGACAATATGAGCCAGGATGAGCGAGTTTACCTTTCACCGATTAAAGATTTATGTTCTGGTGAAATTGTTAGTTACAATATTGGCGACCACCCTACTACTGATTTCGTGATGAAACCGCTAATCGAGCTAATTAATAAGCGACCTAAGCTTAACTACCGCATGACCGTCCATAGTGACCAAGGAATCCAATATCAAACGAATGCCTGGCGTCAAACACTAAAGAAAAACCATATTTTTCAAAGCATGTCACGCCGGGCGACCTGTTTAGACAATGCGCCAATGGAAAGTTTCTTTCACACGATGAAGGTTGAAATGTATTATGGACATCATTATCAAACCAAGCAGGAATTGATTAAAGCCATGGAGGAGTGGATAGAATACTATAATCGGAATCGAATCAAGCACATATTAAAAGGCAAGACTCCGATTGAATATCGAAATCTTGCCTTAGAAAAAGTTGCCTAAATTAAAGTGTCCAACTTACAGGGTTCACTTCACTAGCAACTATCCGGTCGCTAGCGGTGTTTTACTTAAAATAATCTATTTTTCTTTCCGTCGCATATTAAAGCGGTGCTTCTTATGACGGCCGCCATCCCGACGGTTATCATTACGGTGGTACCCATGGTGAGAATGACCACGGTACTGACCACGATGGTTATTACGATGGCGATAGTTATTGTGCCCACGATGACGACGCGGTAACGGCTTTTCTGGCGTAATCTTAACCGGCACCTGACTTGCATCGTCCTTGGTAATGGTATTCAACAGTGCTGCCACCAAGTCGACGGCGTCATGGGTTTCCAATAATTTGTGTGCTGCTTCCTCATAACGCTCATTAGTTGGCTGAGCAATCAACTCATCGATATCGTTGAACGCTGAAGCAACTTGTCCCCGGAAAGCTTCTTCAGCCGTTGGCGGCTTCAATGGCAGCATCCGAACCTTCGTCAGCTTTTCAATTTCGTGGAGGTAGTCCATTTCGTTTGGCGTAACAAAGGTCAATGAAACACCGTGATGTCCTGCCCGGCCCGTCCGGCCAATGCGGTGAACGTAACTATCCGGATCAGACGGAATATCATAATTATAAACGTGGGTTACACCAGAAATGTCTAATCCCCGCGCAGCAACGTCCGTCGCCACTAAGATATCAATCTTGCCGGCTTTAAAACGACGCATAATCTTCGTTCGTCGTTCCTGAGTCAGGTCGCCATGAATACCCGCGGCATTATAGCCCCGCATAATCAACCCACGCGACAACTCATCAACCCGCCGCTTTGTACGGCCAAAGACGATCGTTAAATCCGGATCTTGCACGTCAATCAGCCGGGTCATAATGTCGAACTTCTCGTGTTCACGTGCCCGAACATAGTACTGGTCGACTAAGTCTGTGGTCAATTCCTTGGCCTTAATCTTGACCATCTTCGGGTCCTTCATAAACTGCACACCAATCTTCTTGATGGAATCTGGCATCGTTGCAGAAAAGAGCAGTGTTTGTCGGTTAGCCGGCGTTTCGGCAATAATGGCCTTGATATCTTCCAGAAAACCCATGTCGAGCATGTCATCCGCTTCGTCCAATACCAACGTCTTAATCGTCCCTAATTTCAAGGTATGGCGACGTAGGTGGTCGCGAATTCGGCCCGGAGTACCCACCACAATCTGCGGATGACTCTTGAGACTACGGATTTGTCGGCGAATATCTGCCCCGCCGTACACCACTTGAACCTTAACGTGGCTATCACGCCCCAGACGGAATAACTCTTCTTGCGTTTGAATCGCTAACTCACGGGTTGGCGAAATGATTAACGCCTGAAGGTGGGGGTCCTTAGTATCAACATGTTCAATAATGGGCAAGCCGAATGCGGCAGTTTTCCCCGTCCCCGTTTGTGCTTGACCAATAACATCGTCCCCGGCCAAGACCATCGGAATCGTCTGTTCCTGGATGGGCGTTGCTTCTTCATAACCGCTGCGCTTAACAGCCTTTAACAGGCTTGTTGACAAGCCCAGTTCACTAAATTTCAAAAAATTCCTCCTTGTAAAAGACGGCGATGGTCGTCTCCTTTACGCTTATTCGGTAGTCGACGGTAAAATCTTCGCCAGGACCTGTTCCAGGTGAATCCCGTGACTTCCCTTTAATAAAATAACGTCATTTTCTTGTAAGTCATGGTTAAGGTCAGTCACCAATGGTGCCAACTGATCAGCACCATAGTAGTGGATGGCACTTACCGGGTAACCGTCTTTGGCTAACTGATCACGGAGAGCGGCCATTTCAGAACCGACTAAGTAAACTTCCTGAAGTGTGGCCGGATTAATAACCTCGGCCAGACTCGCGTGCAGCTTTGGTGATGCTTCACCTAACTCCAGCATGTCGCCAAGAACAGCAATTCGCCGTCCCTCGTCGCTAACGGGAACATTCTGCAAGGTCTCCAGAACGTCACGGGCAGCCGTTGGGTTAGAGTTATAGACGTCAGATAAGATTTTTTCACCGGCCGCCCCCGTTAACCACTCTGCTCGGTTAGCTGTGAGGTCCGGGTTAGCCAGGCCCTTCTTCATATTAGCTGGTCGAATATGCAGCCTATTGGCAACGGCTAACGCTGCCAGGGCGTTGCTGACATTGTACTCACCAGTTAACGGAACTGTAAATTCCTCATCAGGCCAGACGTTAGTAGTAAAAGTCAACTGGTTAGTGCCAACCGTTACCGCCGTGGCGTAAAGATTGTTGCCTAACTCCCGACCAAAGGTATAAGTACCCTGTTTAAGGTCCTTGGTTCGTTCACGTAACAATGGTTCATCGCCGTTATAAATCAGTAGGCCGTCTTCCTTGAGGCCATGGGTAATTTCCATCTTCGCATCAGCAATCCGGTCACGGGTCCCAAAGAATTCAATATGGGCTTCACCAATCATCGTAATGACCGCAACATCTGGATTAGCTAGCTTGCTCAGCTGGTCCAACTGCTGGAACCGATCCATTCCCATTTCAACAACCACTACTTCAGTGTTCGCGTTCATGTTCAATAACGTCACGGGAACACCAATTTCATTATTAAAGTTGGCGTGCGTTTTAATAACATTATACTGGGTGGACAGAATCGAAGCGGTTAAGTCCTTTGTTGTCGTCTTACCGTTGCTTCCGGTTACCGCAACGACAATCGGGTTGATCTTGTGAACGTAATACTTACTCAGCTTTTGCAGTGCTGCCAGTGGGTCATCGACAACCAGCACTGGATGGTCAGCAGGAACCGGCTGGTGATCAGCTGCCCACAGCGTAGCCACTGCCCCGTGTTCAAAGGCACTACCAACAAACCGGTGTCCGTCGTTATTGCCTTTCAGTGGCACAAACAATGCGCCCGGGGCCATCTGTCGACTGTCAAAGGCGACGCTGCTGACAGTAATATCTTCCCATTGGGAAACGTCATTTCGCACTTGGAGTGCCTTGGCAATTTCCCGAATCTTCATTTTCATCGTTAAATCCTCTTTCAAACAATCTTACATTTTTTCTAAACGAGCAATTCGTGCATCTAGCGGCGGGTGGGTATCAAAAAGCGCGCTCAGCCCACGACCGTGCGCCGCGTTCAGGTGTGGAGAACTGATGTAAAGCGAGGCACACTCGGCACTACTCTGCTTCATCGGCTGTGCCTCTTTCAACTTGGTTAACGCCGCAATTAGCCCCTGGGGGTTACGTGTCAGTTCAACAGAGCCGGCATCCGCCAGATACTCCCGGTTACGAGACAGTGCTAACTGAACAAGTGTTGCTGCCAGTGGTGCCAGGAAAATCAACAAAATGGCGCCGACAGCTACCAAGACGCCGCCACCATCATCATCGTTATCGCGACTGCCACCAAACCACCACGCATGGGTAGCGAAGTTAGCTAAAAAGGTAATGGCGCCAGCTAACGCCATGGCAACAGTCTGCAAACGAATATCATAGTTCCTGACGTGACTCATTTCGTGTCCCATCACACCTTCCAACTCTTCTCTGTTCATCTGGGACAAAAGACCCGTTGTCGCTGCCACAGCAGCATGTTGTGGGTCGCTACCCGTTGCAAAAGCGTTGGGACTGGGATCATCAATAATAAACACCCGCGGCATAGGAACGTTAGCGGCCAGCGCCATGTCTTCGACTACGTGGTAGAATTCTGGAGCCTGACTAGCATCACGAAGCTCCTGGGCATTATTCATCCGCATCACCATGTCAGCGGACTGGCCGCCTACCACCGACAAATAGATGAGTGCCAAGATGGCGGCAACGATGACCCCACCAGTTGCTGTGCCGGCAAAAACATAACCAATTGCCGCGCCAACCAGTGCTAAAAGCAAAAAGAAAACGGCAACCACAAGGACCGTTTTACGTTTGTTTCTGGCGATTTGCTGATACAGCATAAAGCCACATTCTCCTTTATTTTTAATTAGTCGTCAAACGAAATCTTTGGTACTTCTTGGGCCTTTTCTGGCGCCTTTAAGTAGTCAATTGCGGTAAAGTGCGCCAGTGAGGCGACGATCTTTGACGGGAACTGCTGAATTTTCGCGTTCAGGGCTGCTGCCGTGCTGTTGTATAACTGACGAGAGTAAGCAATCTTGTTTTCGGTATTAGTCAGCTCCTCCATCAACTTGGCATATTCGGTGCTGGCCTTGAGGTCTGGATAATTTTCCGCAACAGCAACTAACGAGTGCAAAGCACCTGTTAATTGGTTAGCCACTGTCATTTTTTCCTGGTGGTTTTCTTCAGGAATCCCCGCTAATTCAGAGCGCAGCTTGGTAACCTTGTCGAAGACGCCTTGTTCGTACTTTGAGTATCCCTTAACAGTTGCAAGTAGGTTAGGGATTAAGTCGTTTCGCCGGGTTAACTGAACATCAATCTGGCTCCATGATTCCTGGACATGAGTGCGCATCGCTACTAGGCCGTTGTAGGTCATGACATACCAAATAACGATGACGGCAACAACGATGATAGCAATAATCCATCCTGTACTCATTTCAGTCTCTCCTCCTTAGGATTACATATCTTTTCGTCTCAATATGACATTTTACCAGGTTTGCCAGTGAAACACACGATTTATCGCTGATTAATGTGGCAAAACACCAGATCGTGTACAATAAAGATATAAAAGTGTAGAAAGCGAAGTGTGATTTCATGAAAATATTATTTGTCTGCCTCGGCAATATTTGCCGGTCAGCGATGGCAGAGGCGATGTTTCGCCAGATGGTTGAAGACGCCGGACTCAGTGACCAAATTCAAGTCGATTCAGCAGGAACCAGTAACGAGGAAGAGGGAAATGGCCCCCACCCTGGTGCCCGTCGCTGCCTAGCACGGCACAACATTAGCGCTGACGGACTGGTTTCTCGACCGCTAAACCGTGACGACTACTTTTCCGCCGACTATATTGTCGGGATGGACGAGATGAACATGGAAGACATTCTTGACCGGGCACCGCAAGGTCATCACGCACAGCTATGCGGTATTTTTGACCTCGTGCCGGGTCGGAAAGGTGAATCCATTCCAGACCCTTGGTACACCCACCGTTTCGAAGACACTTACGATAGTCTTGCGATCGCTTTACCGACCTGGTTGTCCAAACTACAACAAGAAGTTAAGCATTAAACAAAACAGGGCCCGTCTATTGCTCACAGCACATGGACGGGTCATGTTTTGCTTAACGACCATTAGTGTATTTTTCACTTAGAACCTTTTGGACACTCCGTGGTGCCTGCTTAAACTTCTCAGACTTGACGTAGTTCCCCCGAATAAGTAAGCGGTTGGCTCCCGTTGCGTCACAGGTAACCATCGTAATAATCTTCTCCGGAGTATTATCCACCACCTGAACATCCGTTGCTGGAATAAACTTCCGCTCATAAATTTTGTATTCATAAACCCGGTCAAGATCGGTTAAGTAAACCTTTTGACCGACCTTTGCATGGTAGTACAGTGGCGAAAAAAGAATCTTGCTACCATTGGCCATATTGTGTCCCGCTAAGGCGTAATTTCCTTCACCCATTTTCATATCCGGACGCATTGTACCGGCAGCCAGTGCCAGGGTAGTATTGTCAACCCCCTTTGCAATGGGTACCGACATCTTAATTGCCGGCACGGCAACAACACCAATGATGTTAACCTTTTGTCTGCTGGCACGAGCTTGCGCTGCCGACTGCAGGTCAAGATCCTTGACGTTGCTAAAATCGTAGGAAGCCTTTTTACTGCTGTTCTTCTTAATTGTCGCTGATGTCAGTTGCGGCCGATATGATCCAACCAGGTAATACTTAATCTGCTGGTTAAAGATTAATACCAAACTCACTAACAAGAGGATCACTACGGCGGCCCAGCGCAACCAGCCTTTTTTCTTCTTCATGTCTCCACCTCATTAGCAGAAAACGCCCGTCGGTTAACCAACGGACGTTTTATTATTTTCATAGACACACTCAATGAGCGTCTCAAGATAGGATTTAGTTGTTCTTCAGGCCGTACTTCTTGTTGAAACGTTCAACGGCACCGTCGGCCTTGTTAAACTTCTGCTTACCAGTGTAGAACGGGTGAGAATCTGAAGAAACTTCAACCCGGATCAGTGGGTATTCGTTACCGTCTTCCCACTTAACCGTTTCACTGGAAGTAGCAGTAGAACCGGATAAGAACTTGTAGCCAGTTGATGAGTCTTCAAAAACTACCATGTGGTAATCTGGATGAATTCCTTTTTTCATAATATATTTCTCCTTTGCCATGAATCATTTTGAAACATAGTTTGTCGTTAGTCAACTTTTGTAGAATATCATAGTTTGACCAATGTTGCAACCACCAAGGGTGATTTTCACACTAATCCGCATCGTCGTCAACAATCGTCACATCAGCGTTCAACCGGTTGAGCTTCCACACAATCCGGTCATAGCCACGCAGGATGTTACCCGCGCCGTGGATCACCGTCGTCCCCGTTGCCATTAAACCGGCAATCGTTAAGGCGGCACCTGCCCGGATTTCACCGGCCTGCACTTCAGCACCATGAAGGTTGGCGGTGTGCTCGACCGTAATCAAACCGTCCTGGTTGCGGATGTTCATCCCCATTTTCTGCAGTTGCGGGATATGTCCTACTCGTTCAGGGTAAATGGTATCCTCAATCGTGCTCTTGCCGCTGGCCAATGACATCAGCGGACTCAACGGCTGCTGAAGGTCAGTCGCAAAACCCGGGTAAGGCATGGTTTTGACGTGGACGCCGTGCAAGTGGTCGGTCCGCGGAACATAAATCTTATCGATGTCAATCTGCAAATCAACGCCCATTTCGATCATCTTACTGGTGAATGACTCCAGGTGTTCTGGAATAACGTTATTAAGCATTACACCATCACCCATCGCTGCCGCAAGTGAAAGGTAGGTCCCCGTCTCAATCCGGTCGGCGATTACCGTGTGGGTGTTCATCGACTGGAGAGTTGCCACCCCGTGAATCCGGATTTCATCGGTACCCGCACCGCGGATCTGTGCACCCATGTTGTTCAAAAAGGTGGTGAGGTCAACGATTTCTGGTTCCCGGGCGGCGTTTTCAATTACTGTTGTTCCCTCAGCACGGACAGCCGCCAGAATAGCATTAATAGTTGCCCCCACTGAAACCACGTCGAGAAAGATCCGGTTGCCGTGAAGACCATCAGGAGCATCCAGGTGGACCGTCCCGTGGTCTTCGTCAACCGTGGCACCAAGTGCGCGAAAGGCCTTCAGGTGCTGGTCAATTGGCCGCGGGCCAATATCATCCCCACCCGGGAAGGTTAATGTTGCCCGGTGGAAGCGGCCCAGCAGAGCCCCCATAAAGTAGTAAGAAGCCCGCAACGATTTAATCGCCTTGCTCGGTAATTCTGCCTCAACAATTTGCGTTGGGTCAATATCCAACACGCCGTGAGAAAATGATGACGTCACGTTCATTGATTGCAGAATGATCATCAGGTTATGGACGTCTGAAATATCCGGTACGGTATCGAAACGCACTGGCGTGTCGGCTAAAATAGCGGCGGGAATTAGCGCAACGGTGCTGTTCTTAGCCCCACCGATTGTCACTTCACCCGACAGGCGGTTTCCTCCCTTAATGATCATCTTTTTCATTGCTGATATCCTCGTTTCAATTTTAGTAAATCATTTTAACGCTTATGTAGACTGGAAAAACAGTCAATAAATATCATAAGAAAAAACCACTGCAATTACAACTAATTCTGGCAATCAATCGCAAAAATTAGGAAACTATTTACCTTCTGCTGCCGCCTTGACGAAGGCTTTGAATAATCCTTCCGGACGGTTAGGCCGTGATAGGAATTCAGGGTGGTACTGAGCAGCCACGAAGAACTTCTTCTTTGGCAGTTCAACGACTTCCACCAGGTTCCGATCCGGGTTGATCCCAGAAATTACTAGTCCGTGATCTTCAATTTCTTGGCGGAACTTGTTATTGAATTCGTAACGGTGACGGTGACGTTCACTGATCATCGACTGGTTATCATAAGCTGCCGCTGCAACAGTTCCCGGAACCAGCTTGCACGGGTAAGCCCCTAACCGTTGAGTGCCACCCATGTCTTCCACGTCTTCCTGGTCGGACATCAGGTCAATGATATTGTGCTTCGTGTTCGGGTTGAATTCAGTCGAATTTGCATCCTGGTAGCCAAGGACGTCCCGCGCAAATTCAATGCAAGCAGTCTGCATCCCCAGGCAAATTCCCAGGAACGGTATGTTGTTTTCACGAGCGTATTTGATAGCCGTAATCATTCCCTCGACACCACGAGAGCCAAAGCCACCGGGAACCAGAATCCCATCATATGCCCCTAGTTTCTCGACAACATTGTCTTCATTAATGGTTTCTGAGTTAAAGTGGTCAATTTTAACCTTGGCATCAACAGGATAACCAGCATGGCGAAGAGCTTCATTGACCGAAATGTAAGCATCCTGCAGGTTAGTATACTTACCAACCATGGCAATCTTAACCGTCTTGTTGAGGTCGTGTTCAATGTGGTGCACCATTTCCGTCCAGGAACGCATATCTGCTTCTGGGGCGTCAATGTTAAAGTGATCACACACTAGCTGGTCAAAGCCCTGTTTTTGCAGGTTAAGCGGAATCTCGTAGAGGGTGTTGACGTCCAGCGATTCAATAACCGCCTTCGGGTCCACATCACAGAAGAGGGCAATCTTCTTACGCATTGCATCCGTAATCGGCTTTTCGGTCCGGACAACCAAGATGTTCGGTTGAATTCCCAGTCCACGCAGTTCCCGCACAGAATGCTGAGTTGGCTTTGTTTTCATTTCACCGGCTGCCCGCAGGTATGGTACCAGGGTAGCGTGAATGTACAGGACATTGTCAGCACCGGCCTCTTTCTTCATTTGCCGGATTGCTTCCATGAACGGCTGTGATTCAATATCACCAACTGTCCCCCCAATTTCAGTAATAACTACCTCAGCATCGGTACTCTCGCCGGCACGCATAATCTTATCCTTGATCGCATTGGTAATGTGCGGAATAACCTGGACAGTATGACCCAGATAGTCACCACGCCGTTCCTTTTTCAGAACTTCAGAATAAATTTTCCCGGTTGTAACGTTAGAGTACTTGTTTAAATCATTGTCAATAAACCGTTCATAATGGCCAAGGTCCAGGTCGGTTTCCGTCCCATCGTTAGTGACAAAGACTTCACCGTGCTGGTAAGGACTCATCGTTCCCGGGTCCACGTTAATGTATGGGTCAAACTTCTGAATTGCCACCTTCAGGCCACGATTTTTCAGTAGCCGGCCAAGGGATGCCGCAACAATCCCTTTCCCCAGTGACGAAACAACACCGCCAGTAACAAAAATATACTTGGTCATCTTGAATCTCCTTTTCTCACTTGCACGCTGACAATAAGGAAAAAGCTCCCCATTTCTAATGAAACAGGGAGCTTTTATGACGAGATTTAAGCCTGATTAATCTCAGGCGCCCAAGAAAGATAGTACAGGGCATCCGCAATTTAGTCAAGATAAAAGTTAAATTTATTCATCATCATCGTCATCCAGGTCTTCATCGTTCAACTCGGATAACTGGTCTTCTAAGCCGGCATCGGGAAGATCATCGTCAGTGTCGGGATTGTCTTCATCAAAGTCGTCGTCACTGGTGGTGTCATCATCAGTATCGTCCAGATCATCATCTTCTGGATCGTCATTGTCGTAGTCGATCACATCATCATCGTCATCGGCTCCGGCCAAAAAGGCGTTGACCTTACGGCGCTTCTTCTTTGGTCGCTCTTCTTCACCCTCGTCATCGCCGATCGTTGCTTCATCGATCGACTCAAATGGGTACCAGGAGCGGAGCCCCCACGTGTTGTCACCAAGGGAAATGAAGCTCCCGTCGATGTTCAAGTCGGTGTAGAACTGGGAGAGCCGTTCACGAATTTCTTCGTCGCTCTTTCCCATGTACTGCTGGACCTCGTTAGTTAGGTCAACGAATGACATTCCTTCGCCATGCTGTGCAAGAATAGCATGGGCCACTTCAACCATCGACAGTTCGGACTTATCTTGACCGTCAAAAACCTTCAGATCCAAAATGGTGCACATCCCTTCAAAAAAGTCTAACTTACATCTTACATGATTAACGGTGAAATTGCAATGAAACATGGTAGGAACCAACAAGCATTCCTGCCGAATGAAGTTCATATTCTATTTCCAATTGGCCCTGGCAATCGTCCCAGTCAACCGTCGACGATAATTGTCTGGTCACCACCCGCAGTTCAATCGGTCCGTAAGCAGTCTGGTAACGACTAGTAGTTTCCTGTTCCTGATCAAAAATAAAACGGGTTTGGACGTCACCGGAACGAAGGAGGTGTACCTGGTCGTCATCCAACCGGAATTGAACTGGCGTGGCTACCCCCTGCTGGTGTTCAGTATAACGAAGATAGTGCTTGCCACCGACCGTCGCCAGCTGACCATCTTCTTCAAACGAAAAGCGAGCTTGCTGACCGTCCTGGTTCATTTTTGACTCCATTTTTACCTTCACTGGAACAACCTTTTTCATGAAACGCCCTCCTTTTACCGTCCTTATCTTGCCAAAGGGTAATTGCCGCTGTCAAGTTCGCCGATTCAAGTTGGTCTTTTCGCCCGCTTTGCTTATAATATTGGTAATACATTCTTACTTAATGGAGGAATTTCATGAGCTTCAATGAAGAACAACTGCAACACGAAAAAGTCTTTCGTGACCCCATTCACGGAACCATTACCATCGATAACCAGATTATCCTCGACCTAATTAACACTCCCGAATTTCAACGGTTGCGCAGGGTTAAACAGCTTGGAACGACTAGTCTGGTGTTTCATGGTGCGGAACATTCACGTTTTGGTCACTGCCTCGGCGTTTATGAGATTACCCGCCGCCTCTGCGACCAGTTTCACCGCAACTACCCCAGTGAAGTCGATGGTGATGGCCTCTGGAATGATAACGAACGCCCCGTCGCCCTCTGTGCGGCCCTCCTGCACGACCTTGGTCACGGCCCGTTTTCCCACACCTTTGAGCACATTTTTAACACTGACCACGAGCAAATTACTCGCCGGTTGATTACCGACCCGTCAACCAACGTTAACCGGATTCTTAAGAGGGTCAGTGACGATTTCCCAGTGCAAGTAGCGAGTGTTATCAGTCATGAGTACCCTAACCCACAGGTCGTATCCATGATTTCCAGCCAAGTAGATGCTGACCGAATGGACTACCTTCAACGTGACGCCTACTACACGGGAACTAATTATGGGAAATTCGACTTAGACCGGGTTTTACGAGTAATGCAGCCGACAAAAGACGGAATCGCCTTTAAGATGTCAGGAATGCACGCAGTTGAAGATTACATCATTAGCCGCCTGCAAATGTACTTGCAAGTGTACTTTCACCCGGTAACCCGGTCGCTAGAAGTCATCTTGGACCACCTGCTCAAGCGCGCCCACTGGCTTTATAACCATCCCGACCAGCAACGGGAAGCATTCAGCCCAGAACTACTAATGCCGTTCTTCCGTGGAAAGTTCACTCTCAGCGACTACCTGGCACTAGATGATGGTACACTGACCACCTACTTTACCCAGTGGAAGAATTCGCGTGACGAAATTCTGGCCGACCTCGCCCACCGTTTTCTTGACCGGCTGCCATTAAAGTCAGCTGAATACAATGATCAAACTGCTAAACTATTGCCGAAACTTCGTAAAATTATCCAGGCATCCGGGTTTAATAGTGATTATTACACGGCAACTAACGCTTCGTACAAGCTGCCTTATGATACCTACCGGCCACAAGTTTCTCAACCGCAAACCCAGATTGAGCTTATTCAACCCGATGGTGAGTTAGTGGAGTTGTCCACCGTCTCAACACTGGTCAAAAGTGTTTCCGGCAAGGAGGCCGGCGACCAACGGTTCTTCTTTCCCAAAGAAATGCTCTCCCAGTCGAATGATCTCGAACTGTTCACGCCATATTATGAGGAGTTCCAAAGTCATATTAAAAATAACCATGTCTGCTAGCATTAATAACTGAAAAATGATTATCCACCATGAGCGTGCATTGACCGTCCATGGTGGTTAATTTTTATACCCCCCTGATTGAAAGGCGAAGAAGTTAATGGCAACCAAAAAGCAGTGTCCCAGCGGAAATGCCGGCACACTGCTTCCAATTATACTTAAAAGTCATTAATCATTAACCTTTTTAACCGTCATCGTTTGTGGGTTGTAGTCGAAAATGCCGACCAAGTTGGAGACGGTGTGGTCATCGTTGTCCTTGCGTACCTCATAACGGTAAACACCATTAGTGTGGCTTTGGGTAATGATCTGGTAGTGGCTATCGTTAAATCCCATCTGGTTAGCAAAAGCGATGACTGCCTTGTCGTTAGCTTGGCGGTTAGAATTAGCCTGGGACTGAGTTGGTCCACCAGTCTGCTGTTGAACAGCACGGGCGTGTAAGGCCTTAGTTGCGGATTCCAGACGACTGTTATTCGACTGGGTAGACTTGGTGGATTCTGCAGCCTGGCTGTACTGCTGATTGGAGTAAGCATCCTGAGCCTGCAGATAGTTCCTCAAGTCAGCCTTAAGTTCTTTAACCTTTTGTGATGGTGAATGAACATCGTCCAAGCGGTCCAGTGCCGTCTGGTAACGACCTTCTTTAATAAATTTCTTTGCGTCCTTGATCGCCTTGGCGGAAGGACTCAATGTTTGCTGCGATGATGAGCTACTGCTGGACGTACTCGTTGCTTGGTGGCTACCACAGCCAACCAGCATTGTCCCCATCAGTAAAACAACCGCGCCGCTAGCAAGTCGACGATTAATCTTTTTCATAATGACTCCTCCCTTGTTCTTCACCCTTATTTTACCAGTTAATCCCTTCACCACGACCAGGGATTAACTTTCTTAAGAATTCCTTAGTTAATTAGACCAAAAACAACCAGGGAGCGTTCAAGTTCTACTCCCTGGTCGTTGTTTTGACTAGACCAATTTTGCCGTACCCACATGTCGGATCATCAACTGGTCTTATTTACCTTGCTTTAAAACGATATCGCTTGGCTTAACTTCACTACCAAAGTACGGTTTTAGTTCCTGGTTGAAGTCCTTAGTAAAGAAGCCTTGCTTGTTCAGCTTGCTGATTTCCTTGTTGGTCCAGTTCAACAGTGAACTATTGCCCTTCTTAACTGCCGGGGCAATGTATTGGTGAGGGCCCACACTCTTAATCCCCACTGTGTACTTCGGGTTCTTTTTGACCCAGGCGTAAAGGTAGGAGTTGTCGTCTGCCAACGCTGCTGCCCGGCCGTTTTTCAGCGCGTTAAACTGTTGCGTCTTGGAATCAAACTTCAGCAGGGAAACACCCTTTTGTTTGGACGTAAAGTAGTTTTCTGCCGTTGTTCCCTTCGTCACAATCAGTTTCTTACCCTTTAACTGGCTCACTTTGGTAATCTTCTTGCTCTTTGGCGAAACGACCCCCACTGAGACCTTCATGTACGGCTTAGCGAAGTCAACTGCCTGTTTTCTTTCTGGCGTTTCGGTAAAGTTGGCCAGAACAATATCAGCCTTGTTGGAGTTCAACGTATCAACACGGTTATTAGCGTTAACCTGCACAAACTTTACTTTAACGCCCATGTCCTTAGCCATCTGGCGCGCAAGAGCTACGTCATAACCAACTCGTTTACCATCCTTGTTGACCCAACCGTATGGCGGTAAGTCACCAAACGTTGCTACTCGCAACACGCCCCGTTTTTTAATGGCCGCAACGGAACTATCCTTATCTGCAGCGTTCACGTTAGTTGGTTTGAGGTTCACCACACTCAGTGTCAAGGCAGCGATGCTAGCGACAGTCAGGGCCGCTTTAACGATCTTTTTCCAGTTAATTGTCATTTTAGTACTCCCTTTCTCTTAATAATCCATACTACCAAGGAACTCCGCCGCCCGCTTTGTTTGTGGGTGGTCAAAGAACTGCTTGCCTAGCGTTTCTTCTAAAATCTTGCCATTTTCCAAAAATAATACTCTGTCCGCAATTTGCGCCGCAAAGTTCATTTCGTGGGTCACGATAATCATCGTCATGTGGTCACGATCCGCTAACTCCTTAATGATGTTGAGGACACCACGCACCATCTCGGGGTCAAGCGAAGCCGTCACCTCATCAAAGAGCATCAATTCTGGGTGCATCGCCAACGCCCGCACAATCGCGATCCGTTGTTTCTGTCCTCCAGAGAGTTGACGAGGATATGAATTAGCCTGGTCAGCTAAACCCACGCGCTCCAGTAATTCATTGGCCTCTTTTTTCACCGTTTCTTCTGCCCGGTGCTGCACCTTTACTGGTGCCAGGAGGATATTTTCCATCACCGTTAAGTTAGGAAAAAGGTCGTAGCTCTGGAACACCATCCCAATTTTCTGCCGGAGTGCCAACCACTGCTGATGAGTTGGCTCAACTTTCTTGTTGTGGAAGTAGATACTACCGTCTTGAAAGTCTTCCAGCCCATTCAGCGTTCTTAAAAGGGTACTTTTTCCGGAACCAGACGGTCCCAGCAAGGTGACCACCTCGCCGCGGTTAATCTTAAAGTTGATATCATAAAGGACTTGCCAGTCCCCATAAAATTTGTTGAGGTGTTCAACCCGTAATACTTCTTCTGCCATTTTGCCACCTGCTTTCCTAGTTTAATGATTGTTCGTTAGCCGCTTTGACAACCGCGACAACGGATAGTCAACGATGAAGTAGAGGAAGAAAATCAAACCGTAAACCCAGAAGACACCGGTGGGATAGGTCTGGTTGTTGGCCTCAATAATTTGTTGACCGACATTGATCACGTCCATAATGCTAATCATCATCAAGAGAGAAGTCGTCTTCACCACCCGCGTTGCCAGGTTAATCGTTGCCGGCAACTCTAATCGAAACGCCTGTGGTAGTAATACGTAGCGGAATAACTGCCACTCATTCATCCCCAGTGCCAATCCCGTTTCCCGCTGGTGTACTGGTACCGACTCGAGAGCACCGCGAACAATATCGCTGAACTCCGCTGATACCCACAGGGAAAAAGCAAGAACTGCCATCCATGTTGCAGGCAGGTTCACGTGGAACTGCCGCGGTAAGATGTAGTAAACAAGGAAAAGGAGAACCACCGTCGGAACAATTCGGAAAAATTCAAGGTACAGTAGCAAGAGCAACCGAACAAAGCGGTTTTGCCTTGTTCTTAGCAGTCCCAGCAGCGTCCCCAGTACTAAACCAATGACTAGTGAAAGAGCCGCAATCCAGACAGACGTCCACAGGCCGCCCATCAGTCGAGCAAAGTTAGTGCCCTCAAACAAAACGTTAATCCCCGAATGTGCCATAACGGACCCTCCTTTCCAACCAATCGAAGAAGATAATCAACGGAATCAAGATGATGGCGTACGCAACCACCAGAACGAAGAGGTATTCATTGGAGCGGTAGTACATGCCAATTAGATCAAGCGCCGTGTTCGTCAGCTCCGGAATAGCAATTACCGAAAAAATCGACGTTTCCTTAATCAAGAAAATAACGTTGGCTGCCAGGGCCGGCATGCTCAAAGCCAGTCCCTGCCGGAAGACCACATAACGGGCTAACTGAAGCTTATTCATTCCCAGCGCTTTCCCGCTTTCAATTTGTGACTTCGAAACCCCGTTAAAGCCGCCAAGAAAACCTTCAGACATGTAAGCACCACCGAGAAAAATCAACCCGATAATCCCCGCAGTATCTGCCGACATTTTCCAACCAATCACCGGAAAGGCGTAGTACAAGAAGAATAACTGAATTAACAACGGGGTGTTACGTGCTAATTCGACGTAGGCCGTTATTATCCGGCTAATTACTGGTACTCGGAAGTATTGAAGCAGGCTGCTAATAATCCCGACGATAATTGCACCACCAATACCGACAAATGATAACCAGAGGGTCAGTTTAAAACCGGCAACAAAATTTGGCAGGCTTTGTGAGATGACACTCCAATCCATGACTATTCCCTCCTCTTTCTTATTTTTAGTAAGTAAAAGCGCCTAAAAAAAGACCTGCAAGCCCTTATCAGACTTCGCAGGTCTAATTAGTCCGGGAAACCATCCCGTTATTTTACCGACTAATTGGAGTACGAATTACTGAACTTTGGGCATGTCAAATAGCTTGTTGCAACAAAGACAACAAGTAGCGCAAAGTTCAGCTGACAGCTCAAAGTTTAGCATGTGATTCGTCTCCTTTCTTTTCGTTAGTTTGTATTTTAATGGCATCTTCAGCCGATGTCAACAACAAACTTACTTTTTCTCGGTATTTTATTGTTCGTTTTCGTCGTCCATCTCAGTAAAGCGGTTATTAAACAGCGGACTGACTGGCCGGTTTTCGTTGATCCGCTTAATAGCTGACCCGATTAGTGGCGCCACTGATACCTGCTTAATCTTATCGATTTGCTTTTCTGGTGTCAGTTTGATGGAGTCAGTCACCACTACCTCTTTTAGTGGTGACTTTTCCAGTCGTTCAATTGCTGGGCCGGACAAGACAGCGTGGGTCGCAGCAGCATAGACTTCCGTTGCTCCCTGTTCCATCAAAGCCTTGGAACCCAGGGTAATCGTCCCCGCCGTATCGATCATATCATCAAGCATGATACACTTCTTGCCGCGAACGTCCCCGATAATGTTCATAATCTGTGCCACGTTAGCGCGTGGACGTCGTTTATCAATAATGGCAATCGGTGCCTTCAAAAACTCGGCAAGCGCGCGAGCACGGGTAACCCCACCGTGATCCGGTGAAATCACAACGGCATATTCTGCCACTCCGTTAGCAATAAAGTAGTCAGCCAATAATGGTGCACCCATCAAGTGGTCTACCGGAATGTCAAAGAATCCCTGAATCTGGGCAGCATGCAGGTCCAGCGCCAGTACGCGGTCAGCGCCAGCATGCTCGATCATGTTAGCGACGAGCTTAGCCGTGATTGGCTCCCGCGAGCGGGTCTTGCGATCCTGACGAGCATAGCCATAGTACGGCAATACGACGTTGATCGTGTTAGCTGATGCCCGACGTAAGGCGTCAATCATGATCAACAATTCCATCAAGTTGTCATTAACCGGAGCGGAAGTTGACTGGATAACGTAAACATTATCTCCACGAATACTTTCTTCAATGTTAATCTGAATTTCACCATCAGAAAAACGGTCGACGGACAACTTACCCAGGTCAACCCCGACATAATCGGCAATCTTTTGGGCCAGTGGTCGGTTAGAGTTGAGTGCAAAGATCTTTAACCGATCATCAAAATAACGTTCTTTCATCGGATCCTCCAATTCAAACAATACGCATACGCTTACATCATAAGTAGTTTTTACGTAAAGCGCAACTGCTTACCACGGTAATTTTTTCGCGTAGTCCTTTTTATTTGTCTGACGTGAACGGGCAATGGCCATGTCAAAACGGTCCGTATCATCAGTAATCGTCGAACCAGCGGCAATAAAAGAGTCCGCCGCAATGTTAACTGGCGCAACCAGGTTAGAGTTGCTGCCGATAAAGGCGTGGTCTCCAACGTTGGTGTGGTGCTTCTTAGCGCCGTCGTAGTTAACAAAGACCACCCCACAACCAACGTTGATGTTCGTACCCAGTGTCGCATCGCCAATGTAGGTCAGGTGACCGACCTTCGTGCCGTCGCCAATGTAAGCTTTCTTAATCTCACAGAAATTACCAATGTGAACGTTTTTGCCGATCTCAGCTTGCGGGCGCAAGTGGCTGTTAGGGCCGATGTTGCTGCCGGTGTGCATTTCTGCCTCTTCCAGCGTCGATGAAATCACCTTGACATCATCATGGATCACAGAATCTGTAATCCGCGAGTGGGCACCGATCAAGCAGTCACTACCGATGACGGTCTGCCCCTTAATCACTACCCCGCCTTCAATCACTGTATCGCGCCCAACTTTAACACCGGCATCAATGTAAGTATGGTCAGGATCAATCATTGATACCCCTTCACTCATCAGCTTGGTGTTGATTCGCTGACGCATCAGTTCGTTTGCCCGGGCGAGGGCAATGCGGTCGTTGACGCCCATCGTTTCGTTAAAATCGTCATCACGGTAAGCCGTCACAATCTCGCCCTCATGCTTGAGGATGCCAATGACGTCTGTCAGGTAGTATTCACCCTGGGCATTGTTGTTATTAATCAACTTCAGTGCCGCAAATAGTTTCTGGTTATCGAAACAATAAACGCCAGTGTTGATTTCG
Source organism: [Lactobacillus] timonensis (assembly GCF_900240275.1). Taxonomy (GTDB): domain Bacteria; phylum Bacillota; class Bacilli; order Lactobacillales; family Lactobacillaceae; genus Limosilactobacillus; species Limosilactobacillus timonensis. The sequence continues at coordinate 433,243 of NZ_LT964761.1, forward strand.
TGAATAGCTCGTTCTTCCTTCGTGGCATCTTTTTGTTCCACTATCCGTTCGACAATGCCAACGTCGTTACGAACAATCCGCCCGTAGCCTGTCGGATCAGGAGCATTAGAAGTGAGAATAGTAGCTGCTGAATGACGCTGCTCATGGTATTCACACAGTTTCCGGAAGGTTGCAGCAGTCAGCAAAGGTGTATCCCCGCTAACAATAATCGTTTCACCAGTAGAGTCATGGAGCAGGTCTTCCGTCTGCATTACGGCGTGACCGGTTCCTAGTTGCTGCTTTTGGAGGGCAAAGTGGGTCCGATCACCCAGCGCCTCCTTCACTGTTTCAGCGCCAAACCCGACAACGGTGACAATGTTTTCGATCTTTGCCTGCTGTAATTGTTCTAAGACGTGTTCGACCATTGATTTACCGCAAACCTGATGTAAAACCTTGTACAGTTTGGACTTCATCCGTGTCCCTTTGCCTGCTGCCAAAATAATTGCGTTTCGTTCAGTCATTTCTATTGCTCCTTTTGGTTAAAAACATTTTCCATGTAGTTACCAGGACCAACTTCAATTGCGGAGTTGGCTGCATCCGTCGCGTGCACCTTAATCAGCGAAGTACAGTTCTTAACCAAGCGGTCGCCGTTAAACTGACCTTCGGCAAAAACCGTTGCACCAACCAGGTGGGCACCAAACTCCTTAATCAGCGAGTACATCCCGTTAATCGTTCCGCCACCCTTAATAAAGTCATCAACAACCACGACGTGTGCGCCCGCTGAAAGCGTCCGCCGTGATAATTCCATCTTCTTGATCCGGTTTGATGACCCAGAAACATAGTTGACACTGACCGTCGAACCTTCTGTGATGTGTGAGCTATTGCGGACAATGACAAACGGCTTGTTCAAGTACATGGCCACACTCTGGGCAATTGGAATCCCCTTCGTTTCTACCGTCATCACAACGTCAACCTGGGTATCGACGTACTGGGTCGCAATTAACTGGCCCACTGACCGTAAAATATCAGGTCGGCCTAGTAAGTCAGATAAGTAAACATACCCCCCTGGCAACAGACGACTCTTATCATCAACCGCTTCTTCAAGCGAGCTCAGCAGTTCGCTTGCCCGCTGCTGAGAATAGCAGGGAGTGAATTCCGCTCCACCAGCCGCACCAGGCAGTGTGGCCAGTTTACCTACCCCCATCGTATGAAACGTTTTGCGAACAATGCTTAAATCCTCACTGATTGAGGACTTAGCAGCGCCGTAACGTTCACCAAAAAACTTCAGGGACACCAGCTCCCGCGGGTGCTCCATGAAGTAATGCGTCATATCAACTAAACGATTGCTCCGTCTAACTTTCATCGTTTAACCTTTCCTTTTCCGGACAAATAAAACAAATTACCATCAAATCATACCATAATGTTCGGCTTTTCGTCCTGCTTTTTTGCCAAAAAGCTTCGCCTGACCGCTAATTATTAACCCGCCACCGATATACCAGGGCGCTACCATAAATTAGCACTTCAATCGTGGCAATAAAAAAGCTCACCGGCCAGTTGCTTAAGTATGCCAAGTACAAGCCAAGCCAGGTTCCCACCAGTGAAAACAACACGGCAAGCAGTATCATCTTAGCCACCCCGTGAGTGTAGTACTTAGCACTAGCTGCGGGAAGCGTCAGGAGAATAAAAATCAGCAGGGAACCGACAATTTGGGAGGCGACACTGACCGCTACTGCTACTAGGATTAAAAAGACAATTGCCAGGAGACGTTGCGGCAACCCGTTAGCCCGTGCGCCAACATCGTCAAATGAATCAAACTTCATCATTCTATAACAAAGAAGTAAGACGGCAAATACCACCACCGACAGGATCACCAGCTGCCACACCTCGGGCAAACTAATGCCCACAACGCTCCCGAAAAGGATGCTAGTAGCCGAACTGGCTGTCTTGTTGCTCAATGATAAAAACAGAATACCTAGTCCCAAAAAGAGCGCAGAGACCGCACTAATGACCGATTCGCGCCGTGTTTCATCGCTGCTCAGCTGGCCGACGATAACCGAACTCAGGGTCGTAAACAATAGCATCCCCAATAAAGCAGGCCACTGCATAAAGACGGCAAACGCCGCTCCCGAAAAACCAATTTCTGACAGCGTATGGGTCAAAAATGACATATTGCGAGCAACAACAAAAACACCGATCATCCCGCTGACCACCGCGATAATAGTGGCGGCCGCAAAGGCGTGACGCATAAAACTCAGTTGAAACATTATTCGTCACCCTCCTCGCTGCTTGCGGGCAGCTCATTGATTGGTCCCTGTTCATATTCTTGCGGCATTAAATGTAGGTAACGAGTGCCATAGTGTTTGGCCAATTCCCAGTCGTGAGTGATAAAGAGCACCGAGAGTCCCTGTTGCTGAAAGCGGCTGACAAGGTCGAGCAATTCAAATTTCATCTCGTTATCCAAACTAGCCGTAGATTCATCCATAATCAATAATTGCGGAGCGGCCAACAGTGCTTGGGCCAGGTAGGCCCGTTGTTTTTCCCCACCAGAGGCCAACCCTAACGGCCGTTCAGCAGTCTCCGCTAATTTAGTTTGTTCTAGAATCTGTTGCAAACGGTGTCTCTCATCCCGTGATAACCATGGACGGATTGTGTTAGGAAAGTTGAGCGCCACAAAGTCGCGGATTGACAGGGGATACTCGGCGTCAAGGTTGCGAAACTGGGGGACATAGCCAATTCGTAGCCCTGCTTGCTTATTAATGGTCCCTTCCTGGGGCGTCAAAAAGCCCAACAAAGACCGAATCAGCGTCGTTTTTCCCACACCATTTTCCCCGATGACAACCAGGAAGTCGCCCTGGTTAACGGCAAAGCTCAAGTCATGGACAACCACGTGCTTTCCGTAGCCAAGAGTCAAATGATCAGCTGAAATTAATGCGATGACGATCCCTCCTTCTCCTGAATCCGAATCAACTGCTGGTATTCGTTTAATAGCCAGTTGACGTCACTAATGTTTTTTGGTTTGGTCTCAGTAACCTTTAAAACTGGAACGTTTTCCTTGTTCGCTAACTGAACCAAATTCTTAATCGTCTTCCCGCTACTCTGGGTATTTTCCACCAAAAATGCGACGCGGTGATTAACAAGGTCGTCCTGCAGATAGCGAACGTCGGCCGGTGAGGGATCACTCCCATCCTCAACAGCCTTCGCAAAATGCGGATCGCTGATTGAATAACCCAGGTAGTCCAAAGCATAGTCAAACACCGGCTCTGTAACTGCTACCCGCTTATTTGCTGACCGCTGTGCATTCTTCTTGGCAGTAGCAATAGTTTGCTGAAGCGGAGTTAGTTGTTTCTTAAAACGACGGGCATTGGCGTGGTAGTCGTCCGCATGGTCAGGGTCGATTTTAGAATACTGCTGAGCAAGTCGATCAGCTAAACGTGGCAAAGTTGACGGCAGATACCACACGTGCTCATTATCGCCGGCATGCTTGTTAGCAACTTGCCGTGCCACATTAATCATTGCTAGCTGACGGTTATTACTAGCCACTAGTTTATTAAGCCAGTAATCGTATCCCAGACCGTTAACCACCACGACGTTTGCCCGGGAAACGGTTTCGGCCTGAGATGTTGATGGCTGAAAATCATGCGGATCCACTGCCGTGCTATTGATGAGCGTTGTTACTTGCCCGTGAGGGCCAGCCACCTCCCGGGCAACATCACCATAAACGCCAAGACTGGTAACCACCCTTACCGGTTTTTGCCGGTGAAAAGTCGGTCGCCAGTCAGTAATCATTAAACATAAAATAACCGCTAAAAAAACAGTTAGTCCTGCAACACCACGCACAAAGTGGTCCTTCATTAGTCGTTCCAACACTGCAACGTTTCCCCCATTATTCCTATAACAGCATCACCCGGTAAACTTCACGACAAAATCCCCGCAACCCATTTTCGACCCGCCGTGCGCGGGATTCATTATGGCAGAGAGCGAAGACCGTCGGGCCTGTACCACTCATTTGCGCGGCGTCAGCACCCAGGCGGAGCATCCGGTCTTTAATTTTGGTAATTTGTGGATACTGAGCAGCCGTCACTGGTTCTAAGACGTTACCCATATACTGAAAGGTATCCGCCCACTCACCCACTTTAATTCTTTCAATCAGCTTATCTACCTGCAGGTGTTTAATCTGCTCATAGTTGATTTGCCGCAAAATGGCCGGGGTCGACACACTGATCTTTTGCTTGGCAATGACTGCCCAGTAGTGCGGAAAGGCCGGTAACAAATCAACCTGCTCCCCGTGGCCGGTAACGTGAGCCGTCTGACTATAAATACAGTAAGGGACATCAGAATCAATGCTTAAAGAAAGCCGGGCCAGCTCGCCCTGACTAAGGCCTAACTGCCAAATTTTATTAAGCGCCCTCAAAACCGCCGCAGCGTCACTAGAGCCACCGCCGAGTCCTGCCGCCACTGGTATCTTCTTTTTAATCCGGATTGTCACCCCATCAGTACGATGAAAACGGCTATGCAGGATATGAGCTGCCTGAAAGGCAAGGTTGCGTTGGTCATTAGGCAGGTAACAACTATCAGTGAAGACGCGAATAGTTCCTGGCTGCTGGTGAGTCTCCACAGTGACATAATCCGCGAGGTCGACTGACGTCATAACCATGTCCCACCGGGGCAAGCCATCAAAATAGCGCATCGGCGTGTCGAGCGCCAGGTTGATTTTCGCTGGCGCTTTTTCCTGCAATTTCATGAAGACTCACCCCCGTTCGGATTTTCTCTCCTAAATTATACCGATGACCGGTACATCCTTTCAACAATAACGAAAAAAGAAGCCGTGGATTTCCCACGACTTCTTACTCTTCAATTTCAGCGGCAGGAAAATCTACCGCAATTTCCTTAGTCAAAATATCGGTATAGGTGTAGGAAACGTGGTCCATCGTCCCGATTGCTGATTCAGGAGATAGTTTAATCACAAAAACAGCGGGATACGTTTCGGCAATTACACCACGCTGTTTTTTCACCCTGTTGCGGCCTAGCTGGGCAGTTACCAGCACTGCTTGGCCCTTCTCTGCATCAATCCGTTCTTTAATGCCATCAATTGTGTTCGGCACGTAATTCACCTCGTGTGAAACATTATACGCGCGTTTCACAAAGCTGTCAATTTGAACATATGTTATTACAAACTAGCTAATTAAATGCGCCTCATGAAGGCCATTAGTGAGGTCGATAAACTGCAATAAGGTCAGCTTTTCTGGTCGGAGCTGCGGATCAATGCCCAGCTGATCCAGTACCGCCACTGATTTTGACAGCACTGTCGCGTCCTTCCCGACGAAGCGCTTTAAGTTATTACGCAAACTCTTTCGCCGGTGAGCAAAACAGCCACGAATGACCTTGAATAATGCCTGCTGGCTAAAGGGCAGCCGGGCTAGTGGCGCTTTTCGGGGAGAAATCGTCACAATTGCGGAATCCACATTTGGTGCCGGCACAAACGAATGACGGGAAACACCAAACGCCAGCTGAGCTTGGCCATGGTACTGAATTGCCAGTGTCAGCGCACCGTATTGTTTGGTCCCCGGCTTAGCAGCCAACCGTTCGGCAACTTCCTTTTGCATCATGACGCAAATACAATCAAAACTAACTGGACTAGCTAGCAGCCCCATTAGGATGGGACTGGTAATGTAATATGGCAGGTTCGCAACCACTTTCACTGGCTTTTGTAGATCAGAAAAGTGCTGCTTGATTAATGACGGCAAATCAGCCTTAAGTACGTCCTGGTTAACCACCGTCACATTATCGTATGGTGCTAAAACATCATCAAGGACTGGTAGCAGACTTTGGTCAATTTCCAAAGCCAACACTTGTCCGGCAGCCAGTGCCAGTTGTTCAGTCAACGCCCCAATGCCCGGACCGATTTCAATCACATTATCGTCGCGATTAATATCTGCTGCCGCAACGATTTTTTTCAGTACGTTGACGTCGGTGAGGAAGTTTTGACCGTAACTCTTCTTGGCACGGATACCATATTTCTTTAAGATTTCCTGGGTCCGGCCTAAACTGCCGATCGCTGTCTGTTTACTCACGAGTTTCCTCCTCTTCGATCGTCTTCAGTGCCTGGTCAAAGGCAGCACGGCTCACCTGAAACATATTTAACCGCTTCAGCAGTTGCTTGCCGTTGCCGTAGCCGATATTGAGCAACTGGCCCAGCCGTTCCCGACGGTACTTAGCACGGGAAGAACCGACCAAGCCCGCCCGGGTCAGATCACCCTGTTGCCAGCTGGTGTGCTGATCAGTGGTAGTCGTGTAAAGGTGCGCTAAAGCAGCTCTAATTACCGCTGGATCCGCGTGCTCAACACCCAGACTGCCAGTTGTCGTCCCGGGAACACCCTGAGCGCGAGTAATAAAGGCTTGTTTAACGCCCGGAATCCGCTGACTGATGATCTTACGGAGCCGTTCACCGTTATAATCAGGGTCAGTCAAAATAATCAACCCGCGCTTTTTTTGCAAGATTGCTAGCCGTGATAGGTCATCTTCATCCAGGGCCGAGCCGTTGGTTTCATAAGTATCAGCAACGACGGCCTTCGCTAGCTGCTTAGTATCGTCTTTGCCCTCGACGACAATCACTTCTTTTATTTTTTTCATGAATTCTTTACCGGGAAAAGTCGCTGGGCATTAGCATAAGTAGTCTTAGCTACTTCTACCGGGTCAATTTCCTTCCACTTAGCCACTGCCATCACTACAAAGCGTGAATATGCTGGCTGGTTCTGTTCACCCCGGTGCGGCTCAGGCGTCAAATAAGGGGCATCGGTTTCCACCAGCAGGTGGTCGAGTGGCGTTTGTTTAACCGATTCATGAACTTCCTTGGCATTCTTAAAGCTAGCAACTCCCGAATAAGAAATTTCCATTCCGAGGTCCAAGAACTTGTTCAACCATTCAGGATCACCGTTAAAACTATGCATCACCCCGCCAAAGTCGCCAACGTGGGCTGCCTTTAATAACGGGTAGGCATCGGCAAAGGCGTCCCGGCAGTGAATGCTAACCGGCACATGTAAGTCAGCAGCGATTTCCAGCTGGCGGGCAAATACCTTCCGCTGAACGTCACGAGGCGAGGTGTCCCAGTGATAGTCCAGTCCGATTTCACCCAGGCCGACAACTAACGGGTTCTGCAAGTTGGTCACTAATTCATCCTCGGCCGCCTGGTCATAATTTTTCGCATCTTCCGGGTGCCAGCCGACGATGGCGTGCAGCTGATGATATTGTTCAGCTAGTTTCAGCGCCCGGTCGTTCAACTTTTTATTAGAACCAACAATGTTCATCTCCACCACACCGAGGTCCGCGGCTTTCTGTAGCCACTTTGGAACGTCATCATAAAAGGCGTCATCGTTGAGGTGGGTATGGGAGTCGTAGACCCGCATTGCTGGAATGTTAGCGTCGACTAAAGTTGGGTCTTTCTTTTTTTTACTCACAATGTCACCTTATTCAACTGGTGAACCAGGAACCATGCTGTCTGGCAACGTCAATAACTGCACTTGGCCGTTATGTTCAGATGACAACAACATCCCCTGGCTCAGTTCACCACGCATCTTCCGCGGTTTTAAATTAGCAACAAAGACAACCTTCTTACCAACCAGAACTGACGGGTCTGGGTACCACTTAGCGATTCCGGAAAGGATCTGCCGGCCATCAGCACCATCGTCAATGGCAAACTTCAGCAGCTTATCAGCACCCTCAACGTGGTCGGCAGCAGTAATCTTACCAACCTTCAACTCTACCTTGTCGAAGACATCGATCCGGATTTCTTTCTTGCCGGCAGTAGCCTTTTGCTTGGCCTCTTCCATTGCTTTTCTCCCCTTCTGCTTAGTATTCTTAGTCATCTGGCTCTTCAAGAACTTCACTTCTTCGTTAACGTCGCGCCGTGGGAAAATTGGCTGACCCTTGGCAACTACCTTTGCAGAAGCTGGGAAGTCCGCGAAAGAGAGATCCGCTAACTCAATTTGTTCAGCTGGCAGGCCCAATTGACGGCAAATTTCCGCTGGGGCTTTTGGCATCATTGGCTGCAACAATGCGGCAATAACCCGCAGTGACTTCGCTAGCTGGGTCATGACGTCACTTAGTTCGGCACTCTTGCTCTCATCCTTTGCCAAAACCCATGGTTCAGTCTCGTCGATGTACTTGTTCGCACGGGCAACCAACTCCCAGACAGCAGACAAGGCGTCTTGGAAGTGAGTAGCGTCCATCTCCACCTTAAAGGTATCAATTGCCCGGGCAGCTGTGTCAGCCAGGTCGGCATCAAAATCCGTCGTAGCAGTTGGCTGGCCGTCGAGCTGACCGCCTTGGTACTTGTTAACCATGGCGACCGTCCGGTTCAAAAGGTTACCAAGGTCGTTAGCGAGGTCAAAGTTGACCTTATCAACAAAGTCTTCTGGACTGAAGACCCCGTCGTTGCCAAACGGCATTGACTTCAACAAGTAGTACCGGGTGGCGTCTAGCCCATAACGGTCAACCAAAGTTTCAGGGTAAATAACGTTTCCCCGCGACTTGGACATTTTGCCATCCTTCATCGTTAACCAGCCGTGGCCGATAACGTGCTTCGGCAGGGGCAATCCCAGGGCGTGGAGAATGATTGGCCAGTAGATCGTGTGGAAACGAACAATTTCTTTCCCCACCATGTGGATGTCAGCCGGCCAGAACTTCTTAAAGAGACGATCATCATCGGAACCATAGCCCAGAGCAGTAATATAGTTGCTCAGTGCGTCGATCCAGACATAAACGACGTGCTTCGGGTCACTTGGCACCTTAACCCCCCAATTAAAGGACGTCCGGGAAACAGACAGGTCTTCTAGTCCTGGTTTGAGGAAATTATTCACCATTTCATTCATCCGTGAATGTGGTTCGATAAATTCTGGATGTTCCTTGTAGTAATTCATCAACCAGTCAGCGTACTTGCTCATTTTAAAGAAGTAAGATTCTTCTTCAACCAGTTGCACTTCGTGGCCTGACGGGGCTTTCCCGCCAATTACCTTCCCATTATCATCACGGTAGACTTCGGCCAACTGACTGTCGGTAAAGTACTCCTCGTCATCAACAGAGTACCAGCCAGTGTACTTGCCCTTATAAATATCACCCTGTTTCAACAGTTTTTCAAAGATTTTCTGAACGGCCTTTTCATGGTATTCATCGGTCGTCCGGATAAATTTGTCGTTAGTAATATCCAGTGTTTTCCACAGCTTTTTAATGCCCGCTGCCATCTGGTCAACGTACTCTTGCGGCTTCATGCCGAGTTTTTCTGCCTTTTGTTCAATTTTAAGGCCGTGTTCATCGGTCCCGGTTAAGAAGAAGACATCAAAGCCCATTAGCCGTTTGTAGCGAGCCATCGCATCACAGGCCACCGTTGTATACGAGTTGCCGATGTGAAGGCGACCCGACGGGTAATAAATTGGAGTTGTAATATAAAATGTTGGTTTTTGTTTAGTCATGGAGGAACCTTCTTTTTCTTTCATTATCGTACTTGCCATTATAGCAAAGATACTGCGTTGAGGTGAAACTGGTAACCGTTTTCGGCCAACTTTGTCTATTAAACGAAAAAAGGGTTGTGACATAACACCCCTTATTCACACTAAAAGTTAACCGGCGGTACAACAATGGCCTCTAACGTTCTGGTAAAACCGAACGCTAGAGGCCTATTGTTGCTCGCAGGGGCGGCAGATAGCCTAGCTGCGCGTCGTGACGACGAAGTCATAAATGACTTCCGCGTTAGAACCGTTCAAAAACGAAATCATTCTGATTTCTGTTTCACGGTTGGTCACGCTCACTCGTTGTTTTTTAAAATAAGCTCAGCTGTTTTGGCGGCTGGGGATTTAATCCAGAGAAATGGATCCCCATGAGCTTCTGTAATTGAAGCGCGTTTGGCGCGGCATCCCGGTTAGAGTTGTTGTTAAAAATAACACAGACTTCTGCGGGGGCCGGCGTTAACTGCTCAATTGCAACTTGAAACTGCTTCAGTTCATCCACCGAGTAACGATAATTAGTTCGTTCGCGCCGCCAGTTGGGCCCGGGATGATTCCATCCCGCCTTATTTCGGCCATGAAGCCGCAAGATAGCTAGTGACGGCGTCGTCGTAGCCAGGTAAAAAGGAACACTGGTAGTTAGCTGGTTCGGTTCATCAGCCGCAACCAGTGTCAGCCCCAGGTCCGCGCAAAAGTCTGCCGTCGACTTTGCAACCCCTGGTGCCAACCAACTAGCGTGGCGAAATTCAACCGCCACTGGCAAGCCGCCCATGAGGTGACGAACCGTCTGGAGGTAGTCGATGTTCTCTGGAATGGCCGTAAAATATGGCGGAAACTGAAAGAGCACTGCCTTCAACTGACCTGTCGCGACTAAGGGGGCAACTGCGTCGCGGTAACGGGCAAATGCTTCCTCCAGTGGCAAGTCATCATTAGGCCCCTGGTGCCTAGTCATCACCCGGTTAGCTTTGATTAGGAATTGAAAGCTCGCAGGAACGTTGGTCAACCACTGGGCAACCGTCGCCGTATTCGGAATTGCGTAGAAAAAAGTGTCAACTTCAACAACAGGGAAGTATGCTGCATACTCTGCGAGGGTCACTGGTCGACTTGCCCCGTCAATTAATACGGGGTGTTCCGTCCAGGTGGTTGTTCCCAAAGTTACCTTCATCCTGCCACCTCCTTAGCGCGGCTCCTAACATTAGCTATGATAGTCACGCCCGCTAATCTTTTTCAAGTGTCCCATTCCCATCGTAATAAAGAAGGAGACCATCAGGAAAAGAGAAACCAGCCAGAATGGGTACTGATAGTTCACATCAAGCAATGCACCAGCCATTAAGGGACCAATAACGTTACCAACGCTGGTCAGTGACATGTTAATACCGTTAAGCAGCCCCTGGTTTTCTTCAGTCAGTTTGGTTAACAAGGTGGTAATCGCTGGCCGCAGGAGGTCAAACGACTCGTAAACCAGCAGAGTTGCCAGGAAAATATGCCAGTTAGTGTGGTCGTAGATAATAATGATTGTCCCAATGACCGCAAAGAAGAACGACCAGCGAGTAATAACAACCTCGGATAAGTGAACTACCAGCCAGTCAAAGAGGAAGAGCTGTAACAGCAGTGACAGTACCCCGTTCACTGTTAAGACCAGGGCAATTTCAGCTAATGAAAAACCATGGACTTCATTTACGTAAATCGAGTAAATACTTTCGAACCCGGCAAGACCAAATGCTGAAACGAGGATCATCAAAAATAAGATCGTCATTGACGGCGTCAGCATTTTCTTCACTGCTGACCAGCCAGTCGATCCTTCCCGTTTACGCGGGTGCTTAACCGGTTCAGCGTTTTCGATTGTTTTGTCCGCTGGCAGGGCCACAATCGCAATTACCGAAGCAATCACTCCCAAGAAGCCGGCTACCCAGAACGGTGCCTTGAATGAGATCCCCGCTAAGATACCACCTATTCCGGGCCCCAGCATTAACCCGCCAGAAAAGGCCGCCGACAGCCAGCCAATTACCTTTGCCCGGTATTCTCTGGTGGTTATATCTGCAGCGAGAGCCATCGAAGTCGGTACAAACATTGCCGCTGACAACCCGTCCACTGCCCGTGAAATGTTAAATAACCAGAGATGGTTAGCTGCCGCAAAGACAAATTCGGCGAGAGAGAAGATGATTAATCCCCACACTAACAAGGGCTTACGGCCAATCGTATCGGAAATTCGGCCCACTACTGGTGATGCCAGAAACTGAACGAACGCAAAGAGAGACGACATCATTCCCATGTCAAACGCCGAAAAGTGGTATTCACTCTTGATAAACGGTTCAACGGGGAAAATTAAACTCATCCCTAAACAAATTAAAAATTCGCAAAAGAGCACGATGTAAATAATTCGTCGTACTTGTTTGGTCATTTTTGCCTCCAAAAAATAATTAATAAAAAATTGTAACAAAATAAGGGGCTGCGCGGCACATTCCCGCAGCTCCTTATTGACATATCTTTTTAACTATAACCGGTTTTTTCGTAATTGTCTAGTCATTAGCGACACGGAGGACACAAGCACCTTCAATATCTCCTTCTTTGACCCGCCGCATAGCTTCAAGGGCCTTGGCAAACGGGTACTCATGAGTCGTCGGCGCAATATGCAAGCGAGCCGCCAAAGTCAGGAACTCTTCTCCGTCACGCCGCGTGTTACTTTCGACACTTGTCAGGTTTTTCTCATGGAAAATGGCTTCCTGGTAGCTCAGTTGAGGAATATCAGTCATGTGGATACCGGCGCAAGCCAAGGTCCCACCCGGTTTGAGGTTAGCAAGAGCCCGCGGCACAATCGTTCCCACTGGCGCATAAGTAATAGCCGAATCAAGCGGCACCGGTGTTTTAGCATCTACTCCCTGCGCCGAAGCACAACCAAGTTGGAGCGCAAATCGTTGGGCATCTTTTCCACGAGTAAAGACATGAACTGCAATCCCCTGGGCAAGTGCCAACTGTGCCGTCAAATGAGCCGACCCACCAAAACCGTAGATTCCTAACGTCCCGCCAGCTGGAACGTTAGCCCGTAAAAACGAACGGTAGCCAATAATCCCGGCACACAGCAGTGGCGCCGCTGTCAGTGAATCAAACTCTGCTGGCAGCCGGTAAGCAAATCCTTCCGGAACAGTAACATACTGAGCATAGCCACCATCGTGATCCCAACCAGTATAAACCGAGTGCGGGCACAGGTTTTCGTGTCCGCTGCGACAATACTCACAAACACCGCAAGCATGCCGAAACCACGGTACACCAATTCGGTCACCCAACTGAAAGCGTGATGTTTCTGATCCGAAAGCAACCACTTTACCGACAATTTCGTGTCCCGGTGTCAAGTGTTCACGATGAACCGGCAGGTCACCCTCAGTAACGTGAAGGTCAGTGTGGCAAACACCGCAGGTCAACACCTTTACCAACATTTCACCACGCTGGGGAACCGGTACTTTCTTATCCACCAACTTAATTGGTGCAACCGGACCATCCAGCGGCCCCGGGGTAGTGATGGTCCACGCCTTCATCATCGATGGCAGAGAAAGCGTTGCCCCTGATTCTCCTGACATTCTTAAGCCTCCCCACCGACTTGTAATTCTTCAAAATACTTCACTGCATCGTCTTGAACCATTGTGAATGGGAAAGAAAAACTCAGCCGTTGCTGGTTAATCGCAATCACCGGTGCGGTTGGGTTACGGTACTCCAACAGGCCAGCAAACGGGTATACCTTCATTGAGGTACCAACGATCACCACGAGGTCCGCCTCCTGCATCGCCCGTACCGAATTCTCGATGTCTGCCGCCTTAATCCCTTCATCATAAAGTACGACGTCGGGTCTCAGTGGCCCGTTGTCTATTTGGTGAAGACGACTCTTCAAGTATTCGTGCCAGTCAACCGTTTGACCACACTTCTCACAGTAAACGTGATAAAGGTTACCATGAAAGTCAATCAGGTGCTTAGCTCCCGCTTCTTCGTACAAGTTATCAATATTTTGGGTAATCACCGTTGCCCGATCCTGACGAGTTAAAGCTGCTTGCTTTTGGTGGATAACGTTAGGCTTAGCATCGGGAAAATAGAGGTTTTCCTTGCAATACTGATAAAATCCGTCCGGGTCAGTCGCAAAGTAGCGGTGACTGAGATAATACTCTGCCCGCTTGTTCTTCGTATAAAGACCATTGGCAGACCGAAAATCCGGAATTCCCGAAGCAGTCGAAACCCCTGCCCCGGTTAAAAAGACAATGTGATTGGCATCATCAAAGTAGTGTTGAGTTGCCAGTGCCATTGGCATCACTTCCTCAAAATAAATGGCACGTTCTGTGACTTCAATAAGTCTTCTACCGGCTGGTGGTAAAACTTCAGCATTTGATCCGAAGAGTATTCATCCTTTGGAGCTGGTAAAACAAAGGCGTTTTGCTGGTCGTTTTTGCCCAGGACAACGTACGCCCGACGCTTGCTATCCCGTTCTGTCATTTCAGAATGGTAAATATCATAGACCTGGTCCACTTCCAGTCGCAGCTGCCGCTTGCTTAACACAGGTGACAAACTCGTAAACTGGTTATTATGCAGTGCAGGAAGACCCCACTGCTGCAACTGGGTGTCAAAGAGCCGGAATAATTTGACCACTGTCCGCCGCATTTCAAACGGCGATTTCACTGGTTTTTCCATTGCCTGCCCGTACAAGAACTGCGCCGAGGCCCACGCTACCGGATACCGTCGTTGCAACTCTTCTTCCTGCTGCTTTGTCATGTGACCGCCGGCATAGAACACCAGGGCATCCAGCAGGGTCAGCAGGCGTAGGGTCCGTTCACCATCGTCCTGATCGCCTTCGTCAGTCAAAGTGGCAGTAATACCCTTAAAGTATTCTTGTTCAATTTGTTCGTTAATGAGGCCGTGCTGACGTTGTTGGTCAACCACGATTTGGTGAGCCACCGTATTGAAGAGGTCGGTAGCCATGATCATCATTTGCTCGTCCAGTTGTTTGTCACCAAGTGATAACTCAAAAAAGATCTGTGGAAAACCCCGCAAAGTCATCAAAAGGTGCAACAACTCGTGGGAAGCGGTGTAGTTTGGCTCCGTCAGGTCAGTCACCGTAATTACCAGGCCCCCTGGCAAGCTAGTCGTCTCCGCCTGATCATGACGAACAAAGCCGCTCTTCTCCCCGTGAAACTGCACAAACACTGAGCCACGAGGGAAAAGGTCGTTAACTTCGTCGAGCAGGTCCTGGTTTGCCTTATTTAACTTTAATTCTTCAGTCATGTGCCTGCTCCTTTCGCATCTTCGATAATTCTTGCTGAGCAACTTGCTCGTCAACGTGATCGAGACCCGCTAACCGCTTAGCCAATAGTCCGGCTTCTTCCGCCGTTGCCCCGGCCCGCATCGCTACTACCCGGTACTGCAGTTTCATGTGACCCGCTTGGATACCAGACGTCGCTAGTGCTCGCAAGGCCGCTAGATTTTGAACCAAGCCAACACTAGCAGCAACCGCTGCTAATTCAGGAGCTGACTTAATCTGGCTAATCTTGGCATTGGTGGCCGTCAACTGACGAGTACCAATTGACCCGCCAACAGTACCAACAGCCATCGGTAAAGTCATCTTGCCGACTAACTTGTCGCCGACCACGTGCCACGTTGCTAGACCACGATACTGTCCTTCCATGGCTGCATAGGCATGGGCGCCGCTTTCGATGGCGCGCCAGTCATTGCCGGCAGCGAGCATCACCGCGTCAATCCCGTTCATGATTCCCTTGTTATGGGTGGTAGCACGGTAGGGGTCAACTTGTGCCAGGAAGCTCAAGTCGGCAATCCGGGACGCAACATCAGCACCGCTCAGTTGGTCAGTGGCGATATCAGCAAAATCAAGGGTGCAGGAAACGCTTTGTAGACTATCCGTCGCGTAGTTGCTCAAAATCGCCGCCACAACCGTCTGCCCCTTTGCGGATAACCAGTGACCCACTGCTTCAGCCATGGTGTTGACCATGTTAGCCCCCATCGCGTCAACGACATCAACTAGCAAGTCAATAATCACAAAGTCTTCCGGACAACGAACCCTGATCCCGGTAGCCCCGCCACCATATTGTTGAATGGAGGGGTAGGCTTCATTGGCTACTTTGAGGATCTCGTCCTCTTGCTTGAGCAAGCGATTCTTGAACAGGTAAGGGTTAGCAACGTTTTTCAAAACCACCTGGCCGATCATTAATCGGTCCTGTTCTGGCGCTGCCACTCCCCCAGAATAGGCGGTCATCTTCGCCCCGTTGCAGGCAGCTGCAATAACTGACGGTTCTTCAATGGCCATCGGAACGGTATACTCCTTGCCGTTGACGACCAACCCCGTCACGACTCCTTCCGGAATACGGTAGTCAGTCAGGTAGTTTTCAATCGTCTGGTTCCCAGCCGGGGAAGCATCAGCAGCTAATGCGGCTAACTCAGTTTTGCTTAAACCGAATTGTTTCCCTAATAACTGCCGGCGCTCATCCGGCGTTTTTTCGTAAAATTTTTGGTTATGATTAGTTGTCATGATGATTTAGTTGAATATACTCCGTAATAATGCCGTCGCGAACGCCGCTTTCCGAAAAGATTACGCGGCCATCGCGATTTCTCATTAACAATGCAACTAATGGCAGCATCCCCCCGAGGATGATGTCTGCCCGGTCCGGCTCGAGTCCTGGCATTTGTTTACGCTGGTGAAGGTTACGGCTCAATAACTCACGGTACGTCGCAAACACCACCCGGGAATTTAAGTGGTAGCCATGAATTGATCGCGACCACTGGTGACGGTGCGCCATGCTCATCCGCGCCAGCGTCCGGTTGGCGCCACCTAACAGAACAATGGGTACCCGGGAAGCATAACGCAACCAGGGAATCTTGCGGAAACGCTCATTAACCGCCACTTCCGCCCGAAACAGGTCGCGCGCTTGGACGTAGCCCCCTAAGCGGAACTGTTCGGACAGGTTAACCGCCCCAATGGGGATGGAAATCAAATGGGTTGCCCGCCGGTGTTCCACCAAAATCATCTCGCTGCTGGCGCCGCCAACATCAAGAATAAGGCAGTGGTTTAGTTTCAGCGTCCTCACAACGCCCAAGTAGTCATAATATGCCTCTTTATTGCCCGAGAGCACTTGCAGTTCGATGCCAGTCTCTTTTTTGACCCGCGATAAAAATTCCTGCCGGTTACGTGCCTGCCGAACCGCTGCCGTTGTAATCGCCCGCACTTCAATATCGGGATATTCCTGATAAATTCGTTTGAACCGTTGTAGGGCTTTGATTGTCCGGCGCATTGCCAGTTCTTTAAGCACTTTCTCCCGGCTCATTCCCTCCGAAAGGCGACTATTTTCCTTTACCCGTCGGATTTCACGGAAGCGGCCGTCTGGCAAAATTTCGTTGATTGCCATCCGCGCAGAATTTGATCCCAGGTCAACAATTGCGAGGTTGGTCATTTTTCTCACCTCCGCGATGCTGATTCTTGATTATTTTACTCGTTATTTATCTTACCATTTTCAAGTTCAACAAACACTGGAAAAGCGAGCGGCTTCGCCAAAAAATGCTTTCCACCTTTCCAGACCACCAAAGAAGTTTTTCACCATCAGCCGTGATACAATAATTAACCTAATATAAGGAGGAGATCTGATGGTAGCTGAAAGTACCGAATTGGCGAAAGAACAAGCCCGCGTCAACCAAGTGATTGCCAGCATCGATGCTCAAATTGCACAAACTAAGCAGGACTTAGCAGATGCTCACAAGGAAACCCGCGCTGTCGAGAAAAATTATGGTGAAAACGCCTCGATTAACCGCTACGAAGTTGACGACATTGCCGAAAGCCGGGCGATGATCGAACAACAACGGCGCCTGGTTAACCAAGCAGCAACCACCGAAGATATTCTCAAAGGCCAGCTGGCTACTCTCCGTCAGCTGCGCGACCAGCCTTACTTTGGCAGAATTGACATTCAAGACGAAGGCGACAAAAACGTTGAGACTCTCTACATCGGGACAGCATCGCTGATGAATGCTGACCAGTCATCCTTCTTAGTTTACGACTGGCGGGCACCGGTTTCAGCAATTTACTACAACGGCAACCTTGGACCGGTTACCTATCAAACACCCGCTGGTCAACGAACTACCACTCTGGTGAAGAAGCGGCAGTTTACCATTGTTCACGGAAAAATCACCCATATGTTCGACACAAATGAAGTCGTCGGCGACAAACTGCTCCAACAGGCGTTAGGCGAACATGACGACCGCCAGATGCACAATATCGTTGCAACCATCCAACGGGAACAAAATACGATCATCCGCAATACTGATAGCGACCTGCTCCTCGTTCAGGGGGTCGCTGGTTCTGGAAAAACCTCCGCTATTCTGCAGCGAATTGCCTACCTCCTTTACCATTCGCGGGAGTCATTGAACGCCGATCAAATTGTCTTGTTCAGTCCTAACCTCCTTTTCTCCCACTACATTGCCGATGTCTTGCCCAGCCTGGGCGAACGAAACATGCGGCAGGTAACCCTTGATGGTTTTCTCAAACACCGCTTTGAAGGGCTCAATGTTCAAACCCTGTTTGATACCTACGAGCAACAATCGAAAATTCCGCAGCCAATCAATGACTTCTTTAATCAGCCAGCGATCATGAACGAGGTCGTTAAATATCGCGACCGGCTGCAAAATGGCCAGGCTGCTCTTCGCTTTATGCCCATTCATTTCCGCGACGAGATCTTTTTTGACGCTGAACACATTGCCGCAATCTTTGATACTTTACCGACAACCTTGCCACTAGCTGACCGGGTCGTCCGCTTAAAAAACGCCCTCATCAGAGAAACCCAGCGGCGTGCCCGGGAAGAAGCTAAAAGTGAGTGGGTGGCTGCCGACCTTGACACCCTCGACCTCCAACAGCTGCACGCCCTCTATGGCCGGCATACCCCTGATGACTTTAAAGATGAGCAGGCCCTCCAAAAACACCTTGCCCGGCGATGGGCGAAAAAGCAGTTACGGGTTGTCGCCGATGCCATCTATAACAACTACTTTTTTGACATCAATGAGCAATATGCCGACTTCTTAGCCCAGTGTCCCCGCCCGACAGGAATTAGTACCGAACAGTGGCAAGAATTCGTTAGCCAATTTAATACCCAGTTAGAGTACCACCGGCTCTCCTTTATCCATACCGCACCATTAATGCTTTTACGTGACTTGCTCACGGGTGGCGGTCAAAACCGGGCCATGCAGTATGTCTTTATTGACGAAATGCAAGACTATTCGCTTGCAATGCTCATTTACCTGCGACACGCTTTCCCGGCAGCAAAGTTTACAATTCTGGGCGACGCCGAGCAGGCACTCTTCCATCCCCTGCAGCTACCAGAAGAGCTCTTAGCTAGCCTCAAAGACGCCCTCCAAGCGCAACGTCCACGATTAGTCACATTGCGGCGTGCCTACCGGTCTACTAGCGAAATCACAGATTTTGCACGACGGCTATTACCCGATGGCGACCAAATCATCCCCTTCAACCGACATGGTGCTCGCCCACGGCTTATCAAGACCGCCAACCAGCAAGAGGCTCGTCAAGAGTTGATCAACGAACTCACAAGAATGCTTGAAAAGCCACAAACGGTTGCTGTTCTGACAGCCACTGCCGACAAAGCAGCCGCTATCAACCAGCAGCTCAATCATGCTGGCATCGATGCTCACTTGATGACGAGCAAGGATAGTCAATTGCCATCTACTGGTGTCGCGGTTCTGCCAATTTATTTGGCCAAGGGACTAGAGTTTGATGCCGTCATCGCGGATGTTTCCCAAAAGGCGATTGCCCCCGCTCGCGCGACCGGAATAATTTACACAATGGCTAGCCGAGCGATGCATGAATTAACCCTCATTAGTATTGGGCAGCCTGCCCGGGTAATTACCAACTCAACTAATGACCAATTGCTAATAGAATAAAGAAACGGCCTTCCACTTCAAAAGCGGAAGGTCGTTTTTATATCAGTTAGGTTGATGACTATTCATTTGTTCCATCAAATGGTCACTCGACTGGATCGAGTGTTTCAACAAGAAGGGAGCAATTACGGTCGCCAGCACAATTACCGCAATAACGTCAGAGTAGTAGGTTTCGGATAAGAGATGGGCGGAAAAACCTATCTGGGCGGTAATCAATGACATTTCACCACGTGCAACCATCCCGCTACCCACGACGTAGTCACCTGGCCACTGTAAGCCGGCCATCCTGGCACCCAGACCACAGCCAAAAAGCTTGGTCAAGACTGCCAAAATGGTCATCACGATAACGAACAGCAACGATTCCTTCATCCGGTCAAAACGCATGTTCAACCCGATGCTTACGAAGAAGACCGGGATGAATAGTGAGTAGCCAATGGGAATAAAGGAGTGGTTGATGATTTCCTGGTGATGGGTGTTCGCAATGGCCAACCCGGCAAAGAAGGCTCCCACGGCACCACTTAAGCCGACTCCTTCGGCAGCCCCTGCCATCGTTAAACAGATAATCATTGCCATGACAGAGTTTGAAGCCATCGTCAGCAGGTGTTCACTTAACCGCATCAGAATTGGTGCTAACCAGCGAACTAGCAGGTAGGCTACCACGAAGAAGAGCACCTGCAGGGTTAAGGCAAGGAAAATATTGCTCGTCCCGTGCGACTGAGCGTGACCACCAGAGGCGTCAATCATCCCGATCATTAAACTCAGCAGGATGACCCCGATAATGTCGTCGGCTACCGCCGCACCCAGAATGGTTGCCCCTTCCTTGGAGTCTAACACGTGGAATTCACGCATGACGGCGACTGAAATGCTGACAGACGTCGCGGAAAAGATCACCCCGATAAAGAGTGATTCCAAGTGGTTAAAGCCAAACAACAATGAGGCGCCGCCCATAAAGGCAACCGGGAAAAACACCCCCATAATGGCGGTAATCACGGCCGGCTTAAGGTACTTTTTGAGCAGAGATAGGTCCGATTCTAGTCCAGCGATGAACATTAAAATGACGACCCCCAGCTCCTGAAACTGGTCAATCATTGGGGTCAACTTGACCCAGTTAAGGATAGCGGGGCCAATAATAATGCCGACAATAATCTGCCCGATCACATCAGGCACTTCAATCCGCACACAAAAATGGCTGACCAGCTGAGTTACCAGCAAAATAAAGGCCAGCGTGGCAAAAAAAGTCATTGTGCACCTCCAAAATAATATTTGTGTTCATTGTACCGGTATTAGTGGCAAAGAACCACCCCTTCCCGGACTTTTCCAATAAAAAACAGGATTGGTCAACGATTAACCGCTCTTGCTCAGCCTGATTATCTTGTCATTTTTAAAGCCGCCTGGCGGACTCGAACCGCCGACCTCATCCTTACCATGGATGTGCTCTACCTAGCTGAGCTAAGGTGGCACTAGTAGTATAGCGAAGGCGGTATCGTTAAATCAAGCCGCCCACGTAAAACCAGCTTGCATCTGTCCGTTCATCCCGTTAAAATAACCAGTACAAATTAAATTCAGTAACATAAGCGACCAGCAGGCGTTTCGTGAGGATGACTTAATAACTTTCCTCGCTTGCTGGTCGTTTTGTGTTGAAAAGGAGCATTTTAATGGACGAACTTTTTTCCAAGACACCAGTGAGGAAGGCTTACTTCAAGCTGGCACTTCCGGTTGTCATGGGCATGATCACCACCATGATTTATAACCTGGCTGACACAATGTTTGTGGCCAAAACTGGCCGTCCCGACCTGGTAGCAGGGGTCACCATTGGTGGTCCCTTGTTCACCTTCCTGCTAGCCGTAGCTGATATTTTTGGTCTCGGGGGTAGTTCAGTCGTCTCCCGACTCCTCGGCGAACAGCGTCATGCACTTGCTAAACGGGTCAGCAGTTTTTGCCTTTACGCAAGTGTCATTACCGGACTCGTTTTAACCGGCTTGTTGATCATCTTTGAACACCCCATCCTCCACTTGCTAGGTGCTAAACCAGCAACCTACCAGGAAGCAGCTGCCTTTTACCGGGTGCTCAGCCTTGGTGCTGTCTTTGTTATTTTCTCCATCGTCCCGCAAAATTTGATTCGAACCGAGGGATTAGCTAGTCAGGCAATGGTTGCCACCATCGTCGGCACCGTATTAGCGATCATTCTGGATCCAATCTTCTTATTTATTTTCCATTGGGGAACCGCCGGGGTGGCACTTGCGAACGTCATCGGTTACTTTTTCACCGACCTCTTGCTAGTCTGGATGGTGGTCAAGAAAGCCCGCTATATTAGCCTGAATATTCATCAAAGCCGAATTCACAAACGCGAAATTGGCGAAGTGGTTGCCATTGGTATTCCCGGTTCAATTACAAATTTTGCCCTGACGTTCGGGATGGCGCTCCTCAACTCGTCCCTGGCCGTTTACGGAGCTTCCACAGTAGCAGCCATGGGTATTACCCAAAAAATTTACGGTGTCGTAATCCTGGTTATTGTCGGCTTTGCCTTCGGGGCCCAACCCCTCATCGGCTTTAACTATGGTGCCAAGCAATGGCAACGGCTCCGCGAAATTCTTCGTTTTGACTTCTTAGTAGAAGCAGTCTATGCCGTCATTGCTGGCGGGTTACTGATCATCTTTGCCCGTCCCGTCGCTGCCTTGTTTATGGACCAGTCAGTAATTATCCACGCTGCCAGCTACATGCTAATTGCCACCCTCGTCACTACTCCACTGGTGGGCTTGATCATGGTTTACACAACCGTTTTTCAATCCATTGGCAATGCCCGCGGCGCTTTGATCATGTCCATTTCAAGACAAGGGATCATTTACTGGCTGGTGTTAGAAACCCTCAAACATAGTTTTGGCTACAACGGGATCGTCTGGTCACAAGCTGTCAGCGATGCCCTAACTTGCCTCTTAGGTTACTGGCTCTACCGTGTCAGTCTTGACTGGAAAGATAAGCTACCGCAGCGATGATGATAAACGTAAGTATTTCGCAGGCAGTTGGTCAACCAACCAAACCTGGTCATTGGCATGGTAAAATTTAATTCCGTCCCGGTAAGCTGCCGCGGCGTCAATCACTAAAATTGCGGGAGCCGGATCCCGACGTTGACCAACTTGACGGGCAGTTTCTTGGTCAGCTGAAAGGTGAACATACTGGCGGCCCATCGGCAACAGCCCCTTTTTCCGAATATTGGTCAGGAACCGGTGTGCCGTCCCGTGGTAAAGGACGGCTGGCGGCACTTTTTCGGGATGCCTGATGATTCCGGGGATGCTGTGACCATAAAGCGCGCAGATTTGACCATTTTTAATCTTGAAGCGCTGTTTCTTGGCGCCATGCATTATCTCCCGGATAGTCATTTCCGTCAGCCGGGGATGAAAATGGTGAATCCGGTTCATGGCGGCTAAGAATTGGTGGAGGTCGACATAGCCGTATTTATCCAGTGTCAACCCATACTTAGCAGGATTATGTCGTAGGGCATAGGACATCTTCTTGCTAATAAATACTTGCGAACGTCTGTCCACCCGTCTGCTTTGAAATTTCTTGTCAGTCATGAAGATCCTCCTTTTTTCTATTATAATCACGTTAGTTGAACAATTTATTAAAGACGGGAACGTGACAAACCGTGAAACAGAAATCAGAATGATTTCGTTTTTGAACGGTTCTAACGCGGAAGTTAAGCCACAACGCGCAGCTAGGCTATCTGCCGCCTCAGCGAGCAACAATAGGCCTCTAGCGTTCGGCTTTACCAGAACGTTAGAGGCCATTATTGTACCGCTTGTTAACTTTTAGTATAGATAAGGAATATTATGTCACAACCCCGTCTTTTCAATCTAATAAGTCTTGTTGAGCAATGAAATTCGCAATGAGGATTACCCGCTTGAGTACTGATTCAGCACTTGCTCTTTCGTCAGAACTATGGGCACCACTGCCGCTTGAGCTCACTCAGGTTAATCGTCGTCCCTAGCGAAGTCAGCATCAAACCGACAATCGCCATCCCAAATTCTTCAACCCCGCTATTAGAAAACAAGTTCTTGGGTAACACCCCGCTCCAGAAACCGATGAGGCCCAAGACAGAAATCGTCAAGACAGTATCAATAATGCCGTTAGTCCGGCGGGCAACGTATTCACTAGCAGCATAAATTACTAGTAAGATCGTTAAAGAGATAACTCCAGACATATAAAATCCTCCAAATCATATTGACTGACTAGCAACCGTCTCCCCGCGTAAATGGTTTGGAAGAATTAAAAAACCACACAGTTGTGCTTACTGTGTGGTCAATGATATTTATCGAGCCAACACAGGTACGCTTTGAGAGACCCCCAAAAATGACCGTACCCGTGCAAAAAACACTAGATGCGATCAAAAGTGTACCATGCCTGCCAACGCTTTTGTTCATAACGTGTTTTCATGATAATGGCTCCTTTCCTTAAATGTTGGGTAGAATATTACTCCGATTTTTTCAGCTGTCAATTATTTTTTTAATTTAAATTGCAATTAACGAGCTAGCTAACACCACTAAACCATTGCTATCAAGGAGATTTGTAATTTTGATCTTCCAGAATAAATTCCAACCATTAGCGGGGCCTATTTTGGTGTAAACGGGTTAGTTATCATTCCTGACGAAGAGGTGTTTACCGTTTGCTTCACTAGACCATTTTTCAAAAATGGTATAATGATTTCGATATCACAATTAACGAGGAGGAGTTATTAATGTCATTCAACCCTGCCAAGGTTCAGGACGTGTGGAAAGACGCCGGTAAAGAAGTGCAGTTCACCGTCTTGGCATTAAAGCGTCAGGACCAAGCTAAGGAATTAGCAGCCGTCAGAGAATTTATTGACCGTTTTCAGGCAATTACCCGTTCTCTGCGGATTCGCGCTCAGGAAAGCAATCTCAAGGTAGCCGTCGGTTTCAGTAACGCTGCGTGGGATTACCTCTTCCCTAATGCCCCGAAGCCGAAGGAACTTGCGACCTACGAAGGAATAAAGGGCGATAAGTACGAGATGCCGGCTACCCCTGGCGACATCTTCCTTCACGTCCGGGCTAATGATGGGGCCACGGTTTACGAATTTATGCGCCAGGTAATGCTGTTCATCGGTGATGTGACGACCGTCGTTGATGAAACGCACGGCTTCCGCTACTTTGAGGGTCGTGCCATTATCGGTTTTATTGACGGAACGGAAAATCCGGACGTCGATGAAGCAAAGGACTACGCAGTTGTTGGTTCAGAGGACCCGCTCTTTGAAAATGGTTCCTACGCTTTTGCCCAGAAATGGCGCCACGAAATGGATATCTGGCATACGCTGAGTACCGAAACCCAGGAAAAAGCGGTTGGTCGCAAAAAGTTTGATGACCTGGAATTGCCAGACGGCGAAAAGTTTAAGAACGCCCATAATGTGGTCTCCCAGGTTGAATTTAACGGTGTTTCGCAAAACATCGTCCGGATGAACGTCCCTTACTCCGATCCAGCTACCGGGATCACGGGAACTTACTTTATCGGTTATGCCCGCCACTGGCAGGTTACTAAGGCCATGCTGGAAAGCATGATTAAGGGGCACGACTACCTCTTAAGCTTCTCCAAGATTCTCTCTGGGCAGCTCTTCTTTATTCCGTCAAAGGACACCCTCGACCAGATAGTCAATGGTGACTTAACTAAGTAAATCTTTTTAACGCAAAACACCGTAGCCGGCATCACGCTAGCTACAGTGTTTTTGGCTTAAAGTGATATCAAATTAGTCACGGAACTTCCGCTTGTCGAGGTATGCAACCAGGCATTCCAGCAGGATGAGAACCACAACTAAGGCAACGTCAATTGCGTACAACCGTTTCTTCCACGGAAGCGTTACGGCATTGGCACTCTTAACAGCATCCTTGCGGTAAGCATTGCTGTTAACCGTCGTGTAAAGGATGTTATGCGAAGCTGTCCGCATCTGTCGAACCACTGTTGGGTTCTTCGTACCTTGCGGCTTAGCACCCATTGCCCCGTTAGTCGAGAGCATGAGGTCAGTCCCGTTGGCCAGTCCGGCATTCGAGTTCATGAATAACCCAACGAAGTAGTCGGTTTCAACGAGGCCATGGTAACCCCATTCACCACGGAGAACGTTGTTTAACAGGTTGCTGTTAGCACCACACCAACGGTCACCGATAAAGTTAAAGGCGTTCATCGTTGCCATGACGTGACCATCTTGGACGGCCATCCGGAACGGCTTTAAGTAAGTTTCACGAATTGACTGTTCGTTGGCCCACTCGTTAAGGCTGTTCATCCGGTTAGTTTCCTGGTTGTTCATGGCAAAGTGCTTCATGTAGGAGTAGACGCCGAACTTCTTGGCCCCACTAATTTCGTTAGCGGCCATCGTCCCAGCAAGCTGCGGATCTTCAGAGTAGTATTCGAAAGTCCGGCCGCCAAATGGGTTCCGGTGGATGTTCATTGCTGGACCATACCAGCCGGAAATACCTGCAGTCCGTCCTTCCTTCCCTACTTGTTGTCCCTTATCCTGGGCCATCTGAGAATTCCAGGTAGCAGCAGTCAGGTCAGCAGCCGGGAAGGTCGTCGTCTTCAGCCCCTTAACAATCATACTGCTCAAGCCGGACGGACCATCGAAGTCGTAAGTCTGAACCTTGCCAATGGACTTGATCGGCACGGTTTGGTAACCACCATAAGTGACCAGCTTTTGCATGTCCTTAACACTCATCTGATCAAGCAGTTTATTCCACATTGGGTCATCATAGGACTTGCCACGAAGCTGTGAAAGCTTGAGACCGTTGTGGGCCCCAGTTGTCGGCATCTTGCCACTGGCCTTAGGCATCCTGTAGTTTTGTGGAACAGTTGCGTTTTTCAGCGTGTGTTGAGTTGCCTTAGTGTCCTTGCGTGGGGCAGCCAATGCCTTGTCAGCATTAGCAAAGTTATCTTTCCGACTTAGGTAAGTAATATCGTGGCCGGCAGCGTTCTTAAACTGACTCTTGGTGTTCTTCTTGTCACCAGGCAGTTTTTGGTAAACAACCTTGTTTGGCAAGTTAAACTGCTGGGTGTCCACAACGTCATGTGAGTTGTTCTTCAGCTGAATCTGGTAATTACCGGAGTCCAGCACGTACTTCCCGCTTTGCTGGTCAAAAGAAGCCATGTCTGACTGGTTAGCAGTAAAGTGAATGGTTTGTGATTGACCTGGCTGCAGCGTCTTTGTCTTGGCAAACCGTAACAGGTTGGTTGAAGATTTTTCAATTCCCCCGTTAGTGTATGGCGCCGTGTAGTAAGTCTGAACAACGTCTTTACCAGCACGCTTACCAGTATTACGAACAGTCACTGAGTATGATAGCTGCCCATTCTTACCCTGGTGAAGACTACTCATCTTTTGCTCAAAATTGGTGTACGACAGACCATAACCGAACGGGTACTGAACCAGTTTATTGTACTGGCCCTGGTTGTCACCATAACGAGTTTCGAAGTACTTGTACCCGACGTAGATGCCTTCGGTGTAGTTGGCAAAGGTCATCTTCGGATCATTAGCATAGTGGAAGTCACCAAAGTTATTGTTCGATGGCGAATCTTTATCGTTGTAAAGATAAGTATCAACTAAGCGGCCTGATGGGTTGGTCGTCCCGCGCATAATCTTACCGAGGGAGTTGAAACCGCGCTGACCAGGACCAGCCATCCAGATAGCACCCTTAACGTGGTTGTACTGGTTTAAAAAGCCCAGCTGCATTGGGTTAGCCGAGTTGATAACAACGACCACGTTCTTAAAGTTCTTGTTGACCTTGGCCAACATGTCTTTTTCTGTTTGGTCCAATTCGAGGTAGGACTGGCCCTTCTTGAAATCACCCTTATTACCGTGGTAAACGGCACCCTTTGGCAGGTCCGTCATGTCCTTTGGTAAGTCGGCACCTTCACCACCAGAACGACTGATAACTACCACTGCGTTGTCGGAATAATTCTTGGCGTGGTTCATCATCTTAGTCGAGTAGGTGCTGACCTTCGGTTCTGGTAGAGTCCAATCCTGCTTCATCATCGAAATCTGCGGCCGGTCTTTCCGGTAATGACGGTAGAAGTTAAACAGTTGCATGTTCGGCTTAAAACCGGCATTTTGCATGCCTTCGTAAAGGGAAGTTTGTTTAATGGCCCCCACACCACCAGAACCGGTCCCACCATACAGCGGGTTAGTAGATGCCCAACCAAAAATATTGACGTTTTTCTTTCCGTCAAACGGCAGAACATTATCATCGTTCTTCAGCAGGACAGCACCTTCACCAGCAATATCCTCATCAGTTGCCGAAGACTTTTTCAGTGTCTGTGAGCTAACTGGCGCGAGCTTGGCTTGCTGAACACTCAGCAGGGCCGCCATTGGTCCCACCATGACGATATTAATCGTTAAGATCAGGACCCCGATGAAAGCCAGGAATGATTCCCACTTAAACCAGAAGTTAAAACGGTCACTGCGGTTGCGGAAAACAATTAGGCCGATAATAATCAGCACTAACAGGACTCCGGCAGGAATAAAATACTTCCCTGCTAAGTTAACCGTCGAAGTGATGTCGTTAATTGAAACGATCCCCTGCTTCATTAAACTACTGATGACTAGCCAGGCCACCAGGGCAATAACAACAATTACCCCAAAGATGACACCCAGCGTAATCCACAAACTGCGGAGTTTGCTTTTACTATTGTGCATCAGAATTTACTCCCCTCATAAAAATAAATAATTGCTTACGCCTTTAAATATAGCGCTTTCAAAAAATGGTATACGTTTTGGCGCATAAGTGGTTATTTGACAAGCATAAATGGAAGCGGCTTCATATTTCTCTAAACCAATTATGTTCAGCTTTAAACAAAGTGCCGTGCGTTAATCATTTTGCACGGCACTGATTGGCTAGACCATTAAACTACTTCATGATAACGAATTTCATCATCGGCCAGTTAATCACCACTTGGACGACAATGTTGACAATATTGGCTACTGTTGCCGCCCAACCACCAATATACGGCTTGGTGACGGAAATGACATAAGGTGGTAGCCAAACAGAAATAATCCCAGCAACAGTTACAGTCAAAATATACCAGAAAATCACTTTTCTGATTTGAACATGTGACCCAAAGACGACCTTTCGCTGAACAAAGAAGTTAACAATTTGTGCCGCAACATAGGCCAGCAAGAAGGCAATGAACCCGCCGAGCCCCCCTTGCTTGCTGGAATAGTGGAAAATCCACCAGGAAAAAGGAGAACTAAGGTTTTTCAGGAATGCCATTGAAATCCACAGAACCACGAAGTTGGTAATTGTCGCGACGTTACTGAAAATGTTAAACATGATGAACTGCCAAATATCTGGGTGTTCATTCTGAAAACGTTTGATAGCGCCCATCATTCCACCAGACGCTTGAGCTTTTGATTGTGCCATTGTTACTTAACCCCCAAATCAGTATGTTTGTTGCGCGAGTTATTCCGGAAATAGTCACGAACCAAGCGGCCAATACCGTACCAGAAATGACCATTGACTCCCATTAGGATGTCATCAACCATCGCCTGATCAACGGCTCCACCGGTCATCTTCGCAATCGCACGGAACGGCATATTGTATAAGAAAAGAATATTCAAATCCGGCTTACCAGCAGCCTGACTGGCAGCTAGTTTTTTCTTCAGGACAGCATAGACCCGACGGCCCACCCAGCTTTTGGCTGTCCGTAAGTCGCTCAGTGGGTCGTTTAACTGCAACTCTGCACCCTGCTGGCGTTGCTTATTAGGTGGTACAGCCTGACCGTAAAGAATGTCAAAGGCCGCGTCATCTACCTGGTCCAGTCGGCAATCATAGTAATCTTTCAACTGAGGATTGCGCTGAGGGTTGGCGGTTCCCTGTTGTTTAATACTGCTCTGCAGCTGAATATCTGCTGAACTACTACCGACCATTACCTGGTAGGTTCCTCCTTCGATTTGCCATGATTGACTTGCCACGTCATAGTAACGGAACGTCTTGTCATCAAAGGCGATGGCGACGTGTTTGGTTTTCCCAGCGGCAAGGTGAACACGGGCAAAACCCTTTAATTCGCGTGCTGGACGGATCAATGCTGAGTTTGACTTGCCAACGTATAGTTGAGTAATTTCATCACCAGCAACTTTGCCCGTGTTGGTCAGATCAAATTCGACCCCATCTGCGTCAACCGTCAAATTATCGTAGTGGAAAGTGGTGTAAGACAGTCCAAAACCAAACGGGAAGCGAACCGGAACTTGTGCGGTTTCATAGTAGCGATACCCAACAAACGGACCTTCCTTGTAGTAGGAATTTCGCTCCGTTGCCGGGTAATCATCGCCAAACGGCACGTCGTCGTAAGACAATGGGTACGTTTCGGCAAGTTTACCCGCGGGGTTAACCTTCCCCATGAGAACGTTCAGCATGGCGCTAGCACCGGCTTCGCCACCAAGGTAGCCATCAACTACTGCGCTGACCTTGTCCAGCCATGGCATGGTAACCGCTGAACCGACACTGAGGACCACAACAATTGGTTTGCCAACCGCTGTCAACTGCTGAATCAACGCGTTTTGATTGCGAGGCATATCCAGACTGTCACGGTCCAAACCTTCTGACTCGGCAATTTCATCTAGTCCCCCGCAGAAGAGCACTACGTCTGCTTGCTTAGCGAGTTTGAGAGCTTCATCAACAAGTGTTTCGTTTGCCGGACTGTTCCGCTTGTATCCCTGAGCGTAACCAACAACGTTCAGCCCACTGGCCGGCAACTGGTCAACAAGCGATTCAAGCTGTTTGCTGTTTACTAGTGATGAGCCAGCGCCCTGGTAACGCGGCGTTTGGGCAAAGTCACCAATGACTGCTACCTTTTGGTTGGTCAACGGCAACAACCCATCCTGGTTTTTTAGCAAAACAATGCTCTTTTCGGCTGCCTGGCGGGCAACCTCGTGCTGGTGATCCCAGTCAATTGTTGGCCGGTCATTGCTAGTGGCCGTGGAACTTAAAATGGCTGAAAGGAGTTCATCAACCCGCTGGTCCAGCACTTTTTCGTCCAGCTTGCCAGACCTGACCGCCGCCACTAATTCAAGGGGACCGTTGACACCCTGTGCCGGCATTGCGAGGTTGCTGCCAGCCTGAAGACCGGCAACATGGTTATTGTCACCACCCCAGTCAGTGACAACATAACCATCAAACCCCCATTCTTTACGAAGGATGTCAGTCAGTAAGTGATGGTTTTCGTTAGCATAGGTGCCGTTGACCTCGTTATAAGAAGACATCACTGCTCCCGGGTGCCCTTCCTTCACCGTAATTTCAAAATTAGTCGTGTAAATTTCCCGGAACGTTCGCTCATCGACCACCGAGTTAGAAGCCATCCGCCGATATTCCTGGCTGTTAGCAGCAAAGTGCTTCAGGCAGGCTTTTGTACCGTTTTCCTGAATTCCCTTAACCAGCCCCGCGCCCATTTTACCGGCGAGGTAGGGATCTTCACTGAAGTATTCAAAGTTACGGCCACACTTCGGATTACGTTTGATATTCATCCCCGGTCCCAGCACTACTTGAACATCGTGAGCTTTAGCTTCTTGCCCTAACGCTCTGCCGACTGACTGGGTTACCTGCGGGTCCCAGCTATTAGCCAGTGTCGCCGCCGTCGGAAAACAGGTAGCTAACACACTGGCATTGAGTCCCAGGTGATCGCCTTCGCCTTCCTGTTTCCGTAAACCATGGGGGCCATCAGACATAAACATTGCTGGCACCTTGCCGGGCACAGCTGCCGTCTGCCACTCTGTCTTACCGGACATCAGAGCCGCTTTTTGTTCTAGTGTCAGCTGATCGATAATTCGTTGATTTTTCAGCATCTTTATTCCCCACTCCTCACAAAATTTTCAACATCATTAGTTTAACGCAGATGTAACCGTTTTTATGAACGGACCGCATAGCTGGTTGCTTGACCAGCATAAGTCGATATTCTTTGTGGTAAAATGTATGCGCAATCATTTTAAGCGAAGAAAGGAGCTAGACCAATGCGGATCGCAATTGTGGAAGACGACCCCCAAGCGGCTAATCAGTTAAAGAAATGCATCCAGCATTACGCGGCCAAGCACCAGTTGACGATTGATATTCTGCAATTTAACGACGGTGTTCAAATCATCAGTTCCTACCCGGACGATCTTGACGTTATTTACTTTGACGTCCAAATGCCGGTGATGGATGGGATGACCGCCGCTAAGAAAATCCGCCAACACGACCCCCGGGTACTGATTGTCTTTTTAACTAACTACGTCCAGTACGCCATCGATGGTTACGAAGTTCAAGCCGCTGATTTTTTGCTCAAGCCGGTCACTGAGTTTAGCTTCAGCTCCCACTTTGACAAGCTCCGCGCCCGAATCGATAATAACGACCGTTTTGTGACTGTCAAACATGGTGACCAAATTGATAAGATTAGTCTCCGTGACCTCTACTATATTGAAAGCGCAGGCCATTACCTGAACTACCACACAAGAAATCAGGTTTATAAAACCATTGGCAGCTTAAAAAACGCTGGCAAAGAACTGACCAATAACCACTTCTTTCGCTGTAATTATGGCTACTTGGTCAATTTAGCGCTGGTTACTGGCGTTTCGAATAATACTGTCCACGTTGGTCCTTTTGACCTGCAGATCAGTCGCTCACGCAAGAAGGACTTTATGGCTGCCCTGGCCAACTACCTGGGGACGGCCGAACTATGATGAATCAAGATATTGTTTGGCCCGATATTCCACGGGTTGTTACCGGTGTTGCCGAGTGGCTGGCCTGTCTTGAAGTTATCCTGATGCTCCACCACCGTCAGCCCCAACTAGTAAAAGGCTTGATCCTTCTGGGATGCCTTGCCGGCCAAGTACTCCTGCAAATGTGGTGTGGCACCTGGCTGCTACCCCTCTGGATTCCCGGAATCCTGATTAACATCTTATGGATGTTTTATACCATCTGGTTAATTGTCCCTGAAGCACAGCTCCGTCTGCTGGCTTATAGTGTCTGCCGGGCCTTCGTCCTGGCAGAATTGTGGGCGTCAGTCGCCTGGCTGCTCAATTGCTGGTTCTTATTCCAACTTCACTTGCGGCTACGCTATCAATTTACCTTTGTACTAGTCGTGTACGCTATCCTGTTTGTGGCCTTCTTCTATCTTCAGCGTGCCTTTGCCCTCCGCCAAATTAGCAAGCGTGAGGCTGTGACTGCCGCCTTGACTGCAATGATGATTTTTGCCATTTCTAATGTGGGGTTCATCAGTAGTGCAACCCAATCTTTCTTTGGTGGCTCACCGGAAGTCTTTACCGTCCGGGTAATCGTCGACCTGTGTGGGACCCTGATCATCATTATTCAGGATAATTACCGAGCAGTCAGTGAACTACAAAGCGACCTGCAGGCGATGGATGCAATGATGCAGTCGCAATACCAGCAATACCAGGAATACAAGCAAAGTAGCGAGCTAGTTAACCAGCATTTTCACGACTTGAAACACCAGCTGGTGACCCTCGCCATGGAAAACGATAGTCAGAAACGGCAGCAATATTTAGATGAAATTAATACTGACATCAACCTCTACAATGTTGGTGTCAAAACGGGAAATAAAATCGCCGATGTTATCCTGACACGGAAAAACGCCTACTGTCGCCAGCACCACATTACCTTTACCTGCATTGCTAACGGCGCCCTGATGAACATGATTAACACGATGGACCTCTGCAGTCTGCTTGGCAACTCGCTGGATAACGCTATCGAGTCAGTGGAGCAACTGGCAGATCCCGAAAAGCGGCTCATTAATCTCCGAATTGTAAATAAGGGGCAACTGGTAATCTACCAGGTGGAAAATTACACTGATAATCCGGCTGACTTTGCTGACCTCCCACAAACGACCAAGGAGGATAAGCAGCGACACGGGTTTGGGCTCCGCAGTATTCGCCGAATTGCCGAAAAATACGGTGGAACCATGACGGTTAAAAATCAGCACCACTGGTTCCGGTTAACCGTCCTCTTTGATCAGCAGACCAAAACAAGTACAAACTAAATCCGCACCAAGAGTGCGGCTTTTTTGTGTCGCGGTTTATAATGGGTGTATTGAAAAACGGGGAGTGATGAGATTGAATAAGTCACAATCAACGGCGGCTGATATCGGTGACTATTGTAAGGTCTTCGCCTTTACTGCCGTCGTTTCCCAGCCGATTATGGCTTCACTGCTGAACGCCAGCACTACTCACCAGAGTCAGCTAGTCATCGGCCTGCTCTACGACTTAGTTAAGTACACTGCGCCTGCTTTCATCTTTGGTATTCTCTATTCCATGATAAGAACTCACGACCATCTGCTGTTTGACCTCCGTCAGTACTATCGCCATACCTGGTCATTACTATTTGTTCCGTCCATCTGGTGGACAATGATCTATTTGCTCTTCATGCCCTGGTTGCAGCAGGTTAGCCACTGGCATAACTTCTCAACTTTTTGCTGGCAGTTTATTAATGGTAACGCGGCCCCGCACCTCTGGTATAACTCAATGATGCTTCAATACATCATCCTGGTACCCGTCTTTTGGGTGATGAGCCGTTGGGTCGGCCACAACCGGTGGCGCGGACTTTTAGTCGCCATCGTAACCCTTCTCGCTTATCTTGCCTGGCTGGCTTATTATGACTATTACGTCTTTCACGGTCCGCACATGCACGACTGGTACCTGCTCGACCGTCTCTTCGTTTCATTTTTAATTTATGCCGTCTACGGAATGCTGGCGTGGCAATTTCGTGACCTTTATCAACGGTGGGTAGTGCGATTGTTGCCAGTAATAATTGTCGCCTTCTTCGCCATCCTCGTTTGGACTAACCGGGAACTATTCGGGTTCGGCTTTCCCGTTTCTTTGTATAACGCGACTTATTACAAGCCCTCAATGACTGCCTATTGTCTGGTTATCATCGCTTTAATCAGCGTTAGCTTTATTGTCGACTGCCGCACCCACAACTCTCGGCGAATATACATCATGCACTTTGTCGCCACCTATGCTCACCGGGCTTTCCTGTCCAATTTGTTCTGGGAACAGTTGTGCTGGCGAGGTCTTCAGATGCACCGGTATGCTGCCAGTCACCCGTTGCTGGTCCTGCTGGCGACCTGGGGCCTGACCTGGTTATTATCTGTCAACTCTGCCTGGCTGATTCACCGCGGCTGGTTAGTAATCAAACATGAACTCAAAATTAAAGACGCATGACGAAGAAAATTCTTCATCATGCGCCTTTTGTCGTTAGCTAAACCCATATAACTTTTCAGCAATATTATAAGTTGCCACCGTCATCTTCCGTCCCACTCTACCGGGGAGGTTAACCACGATCCCAAAGGAGTTCCGTCGAAATTGGCGGTAGAGGTGTTTGTCGCCGTCCTTAATCTCTTTCCACAGTTGCTTTTTAGCCGCCAAACTACCTTTCGTGTTCTGTTTAATCAGCAAAACTGAGGTAATGGTGGTAATAATTTGCAGATACTTCCGCAGATAAGACTGAAGTTTAGGGTTAATGTCCTGGTGTCGGACATAGAAATCCAGCATGATCCGGTTCACTCGTAACTGCTGATCGGCACGGGTAATCATCACCGCATCGTTAACTGACTGGTCATCTCGGCCCAGAAAGTAGTGATACAAATCAATATCCAAGTAGTACATTGTCTTGACGTAGACGAGCGGTTCAAAGACATAGATATTGTCAACGTAAAAGGTATGACGTGGCAGCTGCAGGTGCGCTTCTTCAGTCAGCAGTTTCGTCCGGTAGATTACCGAATGCATCAGCAAGTACTTACCAAATGGAAAATGAACCTGGTCCCAGCCAAAACGCTGCCGAACTGGTAGCTGCGGATAATCCATTACTTTCTGGTGGTGAGAGCCCACGCGGTCAAAAATGAAATTGGCAATCAGCATATCAACCGGTTGCTGGTCAGCAATCGTTTTGCTGAGGAAGGCGAGTGCCTGGGCTAACTTTTCCTGATCTAGCCAGTCGTCACTATCGACCACTTTAAAGTAGTTGCCATGAGCATGGGCCATCCCGGTATTAATTGCCTGTCCATGACCACCATTTGGTTGGTGGATGGCCTGGATAAAGGAATGGCTAGCCGCCAATTCATCAGCTAGTTGTGGTGTCTGATCTGTTGACCCGTCATCAACTAGCAGTAATTCAACCTGGTCACCATATGGTAAAACAGGGTCGACGCAGCGTTGAAGGTAATCGGCAGAATTATAACAGGGAACCATAATACTGAGAACTGGTTGTGTCACGCTCTTGAAGCTCCTTTCGACGTAAAATACTGCTCATCATTATACCGGGTACAACATAAAATTGCACGTCACAATGAGCAACCGTCACCTGTCAATGCACAACTTGCATTTTTACTCCAATGTAATACGCTAAGGACGAAAGGAATGATTATGATGAAATTAACGGTTGAACGCATTTACGCTAAGCCAGCAGACCTCAATGGTTACCGTATCCTGGTAGACCGTCTCTGGCCACGTGGCATTTCAAAGATCAATGCTCATCTTGACTGGTGGGCTAAACAAGTCGGTCCCAGCAATGAACTTCGGAAATGGTTTGGTCACGATCCCGCTAAGTTTGCGGAGTTTAAGCAGCGCTACCTGGCAGAATTGGCCGACAATCCCGCATTCGCTGAATTAAAGGACAAAGTTTCCGTCATCCTGCAAAAGCAAAACGTCATCCTGCTCTACGGCGCCAAGGATGAACAGCACAACCAAGCGGTGATCCTTAAAGAGCTGCTTGACAAGTCGCTAGCTAATCATTAGTGGTGATGAAGCAACTGAATATTGCCCAGGAAATATTAGCTCTTACCAGCTCCTGTTTAACAAAAAAACGGAAACAGGAAAGTGGAATTATAAAAGGAGAACGATTTAATGACGACAAAACCAATTACTGCAGAGCAGATGAAGCATTATGATTCATACACCATTAACACCATTGGGATCCCTTCACTGGTACTCATGGAACGAGCCGCACTGGCCGTCCGCGACCACATTCTTCACCACTTTGCGGATTAACTGGACCACGTTGTCGTTGTTGCCGGCAGTAGCAACAACGGTGGTGATGGCCTGGCGATCGCCCGGCTGCTTCACATTGCAGGTGCTGGCGTTTCAATTATTAATGTCGGCAACCCTGATCACGCCTCGGTAGAACACCAAACACAGGACAGGATTTGTCAATATTACCGGCTTCCCCAAACTACTCAGTTGACGCCCTTGGCTCATGCCAGTCTAGTAGTCGATGCCCTCTTCGGTATTGGTATTGACCGCCCAGTCACCGGAGCTTATGCCAAAGCCATCACCGCGATCAACAACCCCCCTCCCCGGTCGTTGCCGTTGATATGCCTTCGGGGATCAATACCGATACTGGCAAAGTAATGGCTGTGGCAGTCAAGGCCACAGCCACCGTCACCTTTGCTTGCAACAAGGTTGGTTTGACCATTGCTGATGGGCAGCATTACGCCGGTCGGATTGTGGTTGCTGACGACATGGGAACTTATGTTACAGATAAATAATAACCAATCGAAAAAAGACACCAGCGGCCGCAAATGGACGTTGGTGTCTTTCTTGTTTATCAACTATTACAGTTCTGGCAACGCGTAGTCCGCTTCCGTTTGCAGTGGGCCAAGAATCTTCAGCGGTGAGTCCTGGCTAATGTAGGCAGCATAACGTTTGGCTTGACGAGCCAAAGCATCATCCGTAATGTGTTCCGCGTCAAAAGTGAAGAATGGTCGAACATACTTCATGTTAATTAATTTGGCGGTGTCTTGTAAGTTGCGGTAAAACTCAGCTAACCAGTAGTTGTCATCACCACCACGGGTATAGTTTTCCGCGTCAGCACCGGTTGAGGTGGCAACGACAAATTCCTTGCCAGCTAACGCCTTGCCCTGCGAACCGTAAGCCCAACCATGAGTGAGCACGTCATCTTCCCACTGTTTCATCAAAGCTGGGGTGCTGTACCAGTAAGTTGGAAACTGAAAAACAACCCGGTCAGCTTTCTTCAGTACTTCTTGTTCCGCCGCCACGTCAATTTGAAAATTCGGATAGAGGTCGTACATATTGCGAACGGTCACATTAGCAGCGTTCTCAGCAGCTGCAGCAAGCGTCTTATTGACCCTCGACTGGTCCAAGTGCGGGTGAAAAAGCAATACAACTGTCTTCATGTTCATTCCTCCAATAAATCTTTCCTTGATTTTAACACCGATTAATACCAGGCTGGTTTGTCACCATCGGTCCCGGGCTTATTAACCCCCAAATCGATACGGGCAAACTTTTGCGGCTGCTCAATGACCTGAGCTACCAGCTTCCCAATCGACTGGCGAGATACTTCCGTCCCCTTAAATTGCTCGCCACGGCGAGTCGTTTCAAAGTCGACTTCGTCCTTATTAGTCAGCCAAGCAGGCCGAATGATGGTGTAATCCAGGCCAGACGCACTGATCACGTCAGCAGCTGCCCGGTAAGTTCCCAGGTAGCTATCCTTCTTTCCGCCACCCAGCTGCTCATTATTCCATTGGCCGAACTTGCCTGGTACTTCATCGTAGATCCCAATCGACGAAATCCAAACCAACTGCTTAACACCATGTGTGTCCATCGCAGCAACAATATTTTTTGCTTGCTGTTCAATCTGCGGGTTGCGAAGATTGGCATAAACCGCATCCGCCTGAGCGATCGCAGAATCAAGGTCGCTAGCTACTAAAACGTCACCGGTGATGACAGTTTCCCGTTGTTCGTCAACATTCGATAACTTTTCCGGGTGACGAACGAATAAGAGCAAATGGTCATCCGTCTCGTTTAACAGAAAATGAATAGCGTGGCTAGCAATCTGACCACTAGCCCCCAAAATTAATACTTGTTTTGTCATGATATTGACTCCTTTTCTTCCCGTTTCGTCTCTTACTATTATCCAGTATAGCTAATAGTGCCCCTTATTAAAAGTAAGTATTCTTGCATTATCTTTCACAAAGTTAGCTAATCCCTGTCGATGAGAATTTCCTGGTCAATTCCTGCTGGCGGGTATACCATGAACGTATCAAGATAAATGGAGGCTTCTTGTTATGGATAAGCAAATAATAGACCATTACTTTTTTGATGAACCAGCCTACGACTATCACGACCGTGGATACGTCCCGCTAGAAGTCGCGGATGCTCCGGAAAAACCGCTGAACATCCCGGCAATTCTCAAACCAGACAAGGAAACGGCAACCGACATGTACTACACGATCACCGCCGAAACTGGTGAAGTGCAGCTCATGCCTGGTAAGAAGACGAAGACGTGGGGTTATAACGGTCCTCTGCTTGGGCAAACGGTGATCTTCAAGAAGGGCAAGCGCATTCACTTACACCTGGAAAACCACCTGCCGGAAGTGACTACTTTCCACTGGCACGGGCTGGCTATTCCTGGTCCCATTCCTGATGGTGGCTGTCATGCCCCAGTTTATCCTGGCGAAAGCCGTGACGTTGAATTTACCATCAATCAGCCGGCAGCGACTGTTTGGCTCCACGCTCACCCGTGTCCATCGACTGCCGAGCAAGTTTGGCACGGACTGGCAGGATTAGCCATCGTTAAAGATGAACACGAAGCGGAGTTACCACTACCACACAATTATGGCGTTGACGACATTCCGCTAATTCTCCAAGACCGGCGCTTCCACGAAGATAACCAGTGGGACTACCGGGCGGATTACGACCCAGACGGGGTAGCAGGTCCAACTGCCATGATTAACGGAACCATCAACCCTTACTTTGATGTCACCACCAAAAAAGTCCGTTTACGGATCCTCGATGGCGCTAACCGCCGGGAATGGCGGCTCCACTTCTCCAATGACCTGCCATTTACACAGATTGCTGGTGACCTCAGTTTGCTACCGCACCCGGTTGAGATGTCCAAATTGATGATTGCCTGCGCAGAACGGGACGAAATTATCGTTGACTTTAGCGACTACCATGAAGGCGACGTTGTCACCCTCTTCAGCGATGATGTTCCCCTTGTTAAGTTCCGGATTCACGACTTTAAGCGTGACAATATCACCATCCCGGACACTCTCTTTGAAACTCCAGATCCAGCAGTCACTCCAGGTCTACCAGTCCACCATGTTACCTTAGACGGCATGGACGAGTCAGTCGCGATGAATGGCCAGAAGTTCCAAATGGACCGGATTGATTACCAAATGAAGATGGGCGATGTTCAGATCTGGGACATTGAAAACACCAATGATAAGCCCGGTATGATCCATCCTTACCACATGCATGGTTGTGGTTTTACCGTCTTATCACGCAACGGTCACGAACCATACCCGAATGAATTAGGGCTCAAGGATACCGTGGTCATTAACCCGAAAGAGCACGTCCGGATTAAGGTTTGGTTTAACGTTCCTGGCATCTTTATGTACCACTGTCACATCATCGAACACGAGGACGGTGGGATGATGGCTCAAATCAAGGTCATTGACCCGGCAGATCCCCACAAGGAATATCACCTGATGAACCACATGACCCTCATGAAGGCATTCGCCGAAGAACGTGGTGTTTCAATGGATGAGCTGTGGTTAGGCGGCATGGATTCCTATAAGAAGATGGGAATGACAATGTAGCTTATTATCGTTACTAAAAAAGCTTCGAATCATTGCGGTTCGAAGCTTTTTACTTTGATGAATACAGTTGATTAACCCGGCTCACGTCTCCCGGTTGAATCGTATAAAACGACCCGGCCGGTTGCATCACCGAGACCTTATTCGTATGGTTGAGGCCAATCGCGTGCCCCAGTTCGTGTTCGACCGTATTGACAATCCGCTGTTCACTATACCCGTAAGCGGGATTGAGGAGGTAGTGGCGGTTTAAGAGGACGGTCGCGTGGGCAATCTGCCCGGTCATCGTCATTGTTACCGTTTGCGTTTTTCCCGCGGCCGCGTCATCACTATCCATTGTTTTCACTATAATCTGGGCTTTTTTGGCGTCAGTCGTTTGGTGAAAACTGAAAGCCCCCGTCCGGTTCCACTGGTTCATCGCCGAAACGGTCGCGGCATTAAGGATCGCATTTCCCGTGTCAACATACACGGTTGCACTGCGCTGCGCCCAGCGGCCCTTTACCGCCGAGGACTGGTCAACTGCTGCTACCTTGCTGGATGCCTGCCGCTGACCAGTCAACTGGGCGATTCTGGTATGCAGGTTATATAACGCTAATGTTACCCGTGATTGAGCTTGGCTGTTATTTAGCAGGTACCAACCGCAGCCAATAAGCACGACTAAAACAAGCATTTTTTTGATAATTAACCAGGCTCGGCGCATCTGTAATCTCCTCCCCATCCTGATAAATTTTCTTCACCCTACACTTCTTTAAGGCAGTTGACTAGTGTAACGCATTATTATTTGCAAAAAACGTAATGTAATGATTAAGGGAGCGTGACAAACCGTGAAACAGAAATCAGAATGATTTAGTTTTTGAACGGTGCTAACGCGGAAGTCATTTATGGCTGCGTCGTCACGACGCGCAGCTAGGCTATCTGCCGCCCCAGCGAGCAACAAAAGGCCTCCAGCGTTCGGTTTTACCAGATCGTTAGAGGCCATTGTTGTACCGCCGGTTAACTTTTAGTGTGAATAAGAGGAATTATGTCACAACCCCTCAATATATTGTTAAATAATCAGGTCAATATCCAATTCAATCGGCAGGTGGTCACGCCGTTCGCCCGTATCCAGCATCTTCGATTCCTGGACCTTGTCAGCCAATTGGTTGCTGACCAACCAGTAGTCAATTCTCCAGCCAGAATTGTTCTTCTTGCTGGTCCGCACTCGCTGAGCAAACCAGGAATAAATACCGGTAGCCTGCGGATTAAGGTGACGGAACGTGTCGGTAAAA
This sequence comes from [Lactobacillus] timonensis, assembly GCF_900240275.1. Taxonomy (GTDB): domain Bacteria; phylum Bacillota; class Bacilli; order Lactobacillales; family Lactobacillaceae; genus Limosilactobacillus; species Limosilactobacillus timonensis. The sequence continues at coordinate 474,488 of NZ_LT964761.1, forward strand.
CCGGCGTCGAGTAGCTGCGTAAAATGCTCCCGTTCCTCGTCAGTAAAGCCGGCTGAGTGGTGATTATTATCCGGGTGAGCCAAGTCAATCTCCTGGTGGGCCACGTTAAAGTCGCCACTAGCAATCACCGGTTTGTCGGCCGCTAGCCGTTGAAGATATTCCCGATAACGGTCATCCCATATCTGCCGGTCAGCGAGTCGTTTAAGGCCATTACCAGAGTTAGGCGTGTAGACTTCCGTCACGAAAAAGTGCGGAAATTCTAACGTCAGAATTCGTCCTTCCTGGTCCATTGTGGAAGGAGCGCCAATAACTGGCCGTGTCACCACTGGTGAGTACGAATCGCGGTAAAGATACATTGTCCCGGCATATGACTTGCGAGCAGGTTCCACCGAGCTTCGCCACACCGCGGTGTATCCCGGAAAGATTTCTGCTAACACATCCCGGTGTTTTTTAGTTGGGTCTTTTCGTAGCTTCGTTTCCTGAAAAGCAATAATATCGGGATCCAGGTCAGCAATTTGGTGAAATAGTGCCCGGGTTTCTTCTGCTCGTGTTGACGTCCCCGTTAGTGCCGCATTCAGCGAATCAATATTCCAACTAATGAGCTTCACAAAAATCATTCCTTACTTTGGTATTAAGTCTATTGTAAGCGGTCAGTCCAAATTTGACAAAACGTAACTACCAAATTAGAAAGAGTCCTAAATAGTCACCTGAAATCAGCTATAATGAAGATGTAATCATAAAGACTTCATGTTGCGAATCATTAGGAGAAGACGTTGAAACACTACCAAAATACCGTGGTGCGGGCACGTGACGTGCTCGCTGCACCCTTTTCATCAAACCTATTACCACTCATTATCCAGGGAATCATCGTTGGATTGGTAACCGGACTGATTGTCAGCATTTTTCGATGGATTATTGACCAGACGCTCAAATTATTAACCATCATCTACCCCCTGATGGCGGCCAACTGGTTACTCTTAATCCCTTACCTGGCACTAACCATTATTATTATTTTCGTTCTTGGCAAAATCTTGAAGGGACACCTCACTGACCTCGTTGGTTCTGGTGTTCCCCAGATTGAGGCCATTCTACTGGGGCAGCATTCCATGAACGCCATGCAGACCTTATGGCGGAAATTTATTGGTGGCTTGCTCGCAATTTGCACCGGCCTCTTTTTAGGACGGGAAGGTCCCTGTATTCAAATGGGTGCCTGTGTCGGTCAAGAAGTGGCCGACTTGTGCCATACGCCAGAAGAGGACCGTCACTTCCTTCTAGGATGCGGGGTAGCTGCTGGTCTTTCGGCCGCTTTCAGTGCACCGTTGGCTGGTGTTCTCTTTTTACTCGAAGAAATCACCTTTAATTTCAAGCCTCGCAGTTGGGTGACCGCACTGGCCGCAGCGTGTGCTTCTGACTTTGTGACGTTGATCTTTTTCGGCACAAAGCCGTGTCTCTACCTTCCCATCATGGTCAACCTGCCAAAACGCAGTTATGCTTGGTTGATCCCGCTTGGTATCATTATCGGTGTCCTAGCCTTTGCTTACCAATACTGCCTCTTGAGCTTACGCTGGCTGTACAGTAAGGTTCCCGCTTTACCGGCTATCTATCACTCAGCGATTCCGCTGATCTTAGTCATCCCAATTGGTTTATGGAACGCCCACATTCTCGGTGGTAGCCACGTCTTCATTAACGATATTGCTAATATGTCGCCAAAGCTTGATTGGAGCAACCTCCTCTTTATGTTGGGTCTCTTCTTTGTTATCCGCTTTGTCTTTTCCATGGTTAGTTACGGAGCATCTGTCCCTGGAGGCATTTTCATGCCCATCCTCGCTCTCGGCGCACTAATAGGCGCCTTCGTCGCGGTTCTCCTTATCCACCAGCACTTACTCCCGGCCGCTTGCTATGTCAACATGGTTGTTATTACGATGGCGGCATATTTTGGCGCTATTGAAGAAGCTCCCTTCACGGCCGTCACCTTACTTTGTGAAATGGTTGGAACCGTTGACCAAGCTCTGCCAATGGTCGTCCTGACATTTGTCGCTTACGTCACCAGTAACCTCCTTGGCGGTCAGCCAATCTACGCTGCTCTGCGGCGTGAAATGCGTTTCCCAAAGCATTCCTAAAATTATTTAATTACTTGCTTCTAAAACTTCAAGCGAAAAACGGTTTACTGTATATGGAAATGACACTTTCTTGCAATATTTGTCCACTGAATCAGCCCTGATCCCTAACTTACTCAAGAACGAAACAGTAGCGCTAGAAATAATAATTCTTTCAAGAGCAAACATTATTAAATTGCTGTAGACGATTTATTATCGTTATTGAACGACCCGAATAATCCCTGGAGGGAAGCCAATTTTGAAAAAAGTACAACGATATCAAATTTATAAATATCAAAAACAATGGGTAATCGGCTGTTCCTCACTACTTTTGCCAATTTTAGTGGGAGTGTCAACAGCTTTTGCGGACGATCCCCATACCGCCCCAAACGCTGATCAGCCGCGAATGGCCAATACTGAATCAGCATCACAGCAGCATTCTGCTGATCAGATTGCCCAACACCAGGGCGATCTGTCATTGCGCACTCCTGGAACTAACCAGAATGCTCATAACAATACTGTTAACCAACCACAAGCTGTGCCAGCAGAGAACGAAACAGCGATTGAAGAGGGGATAGCCACCCAACAGCCAGTGATTCATAACAATGATCACTCTTCCTCTGACCATCCTGCTGACTGGAATAACAATTATGAACGGGTAATTAATATTTACTACTACGAACACTATCACCTTGACGGTGGTGTTAGCGGCCGGATAATTAACAAACAAATTATTCAAATGGCGGTTAACGACCGCTGGGAGGCACTGGATTGGTTACCACCGGAGGGAACATTTGCTGATGGAATGCAGGTGCAGCCAATTCACTTTGATGCTGGTTTTCTCACCGAAGCTGCTAACCAGCACTTTACCGTCAACTACTTTGTCCGGAACGTGACGATTCAAAACGCCAGTGGGTCTAACACGCTAAGCCATGCTTACGCCTTAATTGACAATGGCACCCCCATTACGATTCCAGAAATTGAAATTACCAATAACGGTATTCCGTCAGCCTATCATCCACAGATGAAATTTCCGGGTCCAGACAACGTGATTAAACGTGACGGTCATTACTATTTGACTGGCGCTACAATTACTTTAAACAATAATGGAAGCACTTTTACTTACCATGGAGCGTACAATAGTCAAAATATTACCGGCTTGGTAAGTATCGGTGAAAAGATTACTTTCAACGCACCAATTAGTTTTGTCTTTAAGAACCTCGATGGCAACATCTACAATGCTTATGGCGCTGAATATCCAAACTCCGCAGCGGTCTACAAGAACGTCGCCCAGGTTGAATATGGGCAGGCATTATCTGCTAACCAGATTTATGCCGATGCCGAAAAATACCTTAATCAATATATCGTCTTAGTTTATGATGAACCAGATAGTGCTTTTCAAGTTTATGGTTACTTTGGTCCTGATGATACATTCCACCAAATTAACGGTGTTGCCGATTACCCCGTCTTTAGTGACGCTATTAGCTCGCCTGATGGTCTGACCTACAACATTGCCGTAATATACCGGCGTTACGGTAAAATTGGTGAAGAGGTCCACCCAACACGAACGATTAACGTGACAGCTCTTGATGGCCAGACAACAACCACCAAGCAGGTCGTTCATTTACAAAAGTTCGTATATTATGATGGCATCTCGGGTACTGAACTTAGCCAACCGGAATGGAAGGTTCTTACCGGTAATGACCCTGACGATCCTGGTTCCTGGATCAGCTTGGCAAATGGCAATCACAGCTGGAATGAATTCAGCATCCCTGTCATTTCTGGATACACCATGCTGGTCGATGGTTCACCTGACATCAGTAGCCAAATTCCTAGTGAAGTTGTCACCGATCAGACGGCTGACGTAACGCTCAACATAACCTACCAACCCGTGGAAAGGCCAGTTGCTCTAACAGAGCCGGGGAATGATTCCAGCCACGGTACAGGTGGTACTTCCGCCAACCCTAATGGCAGTAATCCTGTTGTTAACGATTCAACCATAGTGAACACGATAATTTCTACCCCAGGAGAGCAAACAACTACTAAATATTCCGTCATTGCTTTACCGCAAACAGGCAACAAGCAAAACCTCGCTGCCCTCATCGGCTTAGCCAGCCTTAGCCTGGTGATGATGCTCGGTGTAAGACTGAAACAACAAAAAAATAACAATAGGTAAACAAACACCGCATGACATTTTCCACACAATGTTTCATCTGTCTGATTGCAGCTAATCTTCAGGCAAAAAACAGCAATGGCCGCCAACGTCCTACTTATCCGGAACGTTGACGACCATTTTTAAGTTTGTTCAATTTAACTGAAAACTCCTAGCGCCGCTTGTGTAAGCTCTTCCCAAAGCCAAAGAGACTGAGAAAGCTGGCCAAGCCAAGCACCACCAGGGACGTAGAATCGTGATTTCCAGTTTGGGGCAACTGTTGCGGATTCTGCCGCTGTGTGGCTACTGTTTCCTGGATAGTGCCGCTGACCAACTGGTTCGAATCTCGACCCTCCATGGTCGTGCTACTACCAGTTTGCTCTGGAGTAGTTGATTCAACGGGCACCGGGTTAGCTGTGTAAATAACCGTCTTTTCAACATTATCATTCTGCGGCGTAACCGCCCTTGCATCCACCACTAACTGGTCCGCCGTGTAGCCGTTAATTTGTGGTGACTGCACACTAGCAAATCGATTACCTGCTGGAGTCCAGGAATTCCAGGTAGTCTGGTTAGTGACAAGATCAGTCGTCCCCGTACGGTCAAATTTTACACTCGCGGTGTGATCGGCAGCTGCTGGCCTCCCATCAGCATAAACATAGTGAATGGTTTCAGTGACTATCTTGAAGTCACTGGTTGGTTGAGTGGCATGCTTGAAGTGAACTTCATACTGCTGATCAACACTGTCATTGTTATCAAACTTCAGGGCTTGACCATTAGTATTGTCGCTTACCAATACGTAGTGCTGGCCTTCATAATTCTGGATGTCAGTTGCAGTACTATATCCTGCAGCAGCGTTGGTGACCCCAGTCTTAGTAACAGTCTTAAGGATCTTGCCGTTATCAGTATCGTCAATAAAGGTTACCGTAATCTTTTGCGCATCAGCATTGTAGGTCACGGTTCGAACAATATTATCGCTAGTCGGTGATACCGTCATCGCCTGAATAGTTGAGTCGCTTGGCGTGTAACCACTAATTTGTGGTGACTGAACTAACACGAACTGATGGGTAGCTGTCGGAGTCCAAGCATTCCAGTTAATCTTGTTAGTAACCAGGTCCTTAGTCCCGGTTCGCTTAAAGTCAACACTAGCAGTGTAGTCATCAGCTGCCTTGCTATTATTCGCATAAACATAGTGGATGGTATCAGTAACGTTCTTAGAGTCACTCGTTGCCTCCATGGCGTGCTTCAAGTGGACCTCGTACTGTTGGTCAGACTCATCGTCATCATCAAACTTCAGGGGCTGACCATTCGTACTATCGCTAACTAACTCATAATGCTCAGCCAGGAAGTTCTTAATGTCCTGCTTAGTATTGTATCCTGTATCTGCCCCGCTATCACCATTCTTCGTAACGGTCTTAAGAGTCTTGCCGTTATCTGTATCATCGATGAACTTAACCGTCAGATGCTGGGCATCAGGCGTGTAGGTCACCGTAAACCTAAGGTCTTGGGACTTTGGCGTCACTGTCTGTGCTGCAACGAACTGCTGGTCTGGTGTATAACCAGCCTTAACCGGTGTTGTCACTGCCACAAATTGGTGACTGTCACTTGGCTGCCATGCGTTCCAGTGATCGTCCCCGGTGACTTCATCGTTGTAACCATCACGGGCAAAGTCAACCTTTGACATATGGTCAGCTGGAACGGTTGAACCATCTGTTGCCACATAATGAACCGTTTCACTAACCGTCTTAGCATCATGAATAGCATGAGTTCCGTGTTTCAAGTGAATGGTAAAGCTAGCAGCGCTGTTGCCATACTGTCCAAAGATAGTGGACCAATCAACGTTTTGCGGATCACTCCCGCTAATTGTTTCACCAGCAACGTTGGTAACCTTGACCAAAACATAATGTTGGTCAGTCAAAGTCCTTAACGTTGGCTCCAGGTGAGAAAAGCTAATGACACTGCCCTCGTTCCCCTGCGCGCTAAGGTTGTGACTGCCCAGGTTATTCGTTGTGTCGGTATCGTCGACAAAATTAAGGGCCGCCGTCTGCTGAGACTGGTCTCTCTGCAGATAAATCACAAACTCCGTTGGGTTATTCTTGTTGGCCGTGCCAAAACTATCGCTGTCCAGTTTCGTCAAGTCCAAGTTGGTCAACGGTGTTTCGACCCCATTCTTCACACTGACTGCCTTGACGAAGTGGAAGCCAGACAGACCATTGTAGACGTTTTGCAGGCCCGCAAACTTGATCGTTGTCCCAGTAGCGCCCTGATAAGTCAATGCTGTTGGCGTCAAAACATGACCGGCCTGGTCCTTAATCGTGATAGTCGCTGTAATCAGATCACTTGCGGAACCACCACCTTGAACCTTAGCATCACCAATATAATTGATACTACCAGTCCACGGTCCACCAAAGACACCCGACGCTTCACTCGGCTGCCCATCCTTGTAGGAAACAACCTGCGTCAAAGCGACAGGAAGGTCCTTTAAGACGTTCATCAGCGCTTCGTTGCCAGTCTTGGCACCGCTGTAATTGGCTGTGTGGACCTCATTGTCAATATCTTGCTGGTAAGACGTAATCCCCGTTGGCATCGTGAAATTATCAGCACTAGCAACAACCGTCGCCACTGATCCCGTTAACTGGATTTTGGCAGTCGATGACGGATCAGCATTAGCGAGCTTAACATGCCAAACAGCCGTAATTTTATTCGGGTCACTGCTGTCTGCCGTGGTCGTCATCGTTACGCTAACATTAACCGCCGGCTTTTGACCATTCGTTGTATCTAATTTCACAAAGGTCCCGCTATCGTTTTGGACGCCATTAGTTAGCTGGTGCGTATCGATGGTTGCAATACTCTTCTCAATTGCCTGTTTCATTCCGTCTGCCGTCGTAAAGGCATAGTTAACCAACCCATGCGGATCTTTCGTAATCGTCACCTTGAGGTCGAACTCATTACCACTATCTGCTGTCGACAGCGCGACACCCTGAGTGCTGGACCAGTGAGTGTCAACTGAAACATCTCCCTGTTGGTTCCAGGTCCGATTAACTGACGGAACAGAAATTGCTCCAACGTGCTGGTTACCAGTCGCAATCGGCTGCGCAATATATACATATTCGCCCTTAACGCTCAAACCGCTTGCCATGGTCTGACCATTGATGGTCACATCATTGGTTGGCCGGTAGGTAAAGGTTGTCCGGTCCTTATTCGGATCGCTCGTCGCCCGGTAAACATAAATCGCCCCGTCATTGTTCAAGGATGCCTGGTTGTTCGATGAACCCCACCGTAAGTTAAGGTCAAAGGTCGGGTGGTTTAGTGATTCTACCGAATCGTTAAAGACTAGCCGGTAGTAATCGCCCATGTTGTAAACCATCCCGATGTTGGCCACCGCAAAGTTGGCAGCAAGGTGATTATCATAAAGTTCATACGCCAACTGGTTATTTTGACTATCCGTATATGGAATGCCAAGGTGGAAGTCAATGTAGTCACCAGCATGAACATCCCCGGTCAGCTTGATCGTTGGGGTGATTTCTTCGTAACCAGCGTTACCGACCCCCGTAACGTCCTGCTTTGCCGACGTCAGGTTAGTAACTTGGTAATTATTGGTCGATAATTGGTTAACGCCTGGAACCAGGGTGTACTTAATCTCTGCCCCTAAATTATTACCATGAAGAAACGCACTGCAATTGCTGACCTGGTAGGTTTGGCTACCGAGGGTGATATTGTGACTGCCATCAAAGAGCCCGTTATCATTAAGCGCCATCAGTAGTCCCGGAACCGGAAATCCTTGATAGTCATGTCCCCCGGCAGTCGCCAAATTACTCGTGGCCACCATATGGGCAGTGAAGGAGACCGGTACACCATAGTATGGCGTCTTATCGAGAGTAATCAGGTAAACATATTCGCCATTAGGCCCCACTTCTCCTAGTGCAGTGATCTGATAATCACTAGCAGGAAAATCCGTGACCCATGAGTTGTTCCCGTTAGCCAACTCAAAGCCAGCCGGCAGCATTGCTAAATAGTGGCTCGTGACCGGCCAGTATTGATTTTGTAACTTGCTGGTATCACCGGCACCACGCATGGTGTAGGTTAAGTCGGCCGTATTACCCGCCTTAAAGGTGGTATCCATAGCTGCTTTCCCCGCCGTTGTATTTTTAAAACCGTTGACGGAACCGGTAAAGGTTAAGTTGCTGACGTCAGCGTCGTTAGCCGTCGAACGCTGGGCAGCAGGAACGGCGCTCACACTTTGTTCACTCACTTTTCCGGTCGCAGCAGACTGGTTATCAGTGGTTGCCTGCTCATGTCCCCCCGCAGCCCGCTGATCCTGGTGACTGTTATTGGTAGCATTGGTTGTTTCATTAGTAACTATCGACTGATCGGTTGTCGGTGTGGTGGGATTGCCCTGGGCCGAAACAGTGTCCGCGTTGGCCACTCCACTCAGGAAAAACGTTGTCCCAAATAAGACAGAAGCTACCCCGACCGTGAATTTTCGCAAGCCAAACCGCTGACGTTGCTGAGCATTCATCTGATTGATTAATTGCCGATTGTTTTTTGACAGCATTACGTGTCGTCTCCTCACTATCATCTGTTGCTCGATCATTAATTAAAGCTTATATCTTTATTATAAATCTTTATATTGCAAAGCAAATTATTCATTGCATACTTTTACTATTTCGGTTGATAAATTAACTCAGCTGGGCTGCTAGATAATTACTTGCTAAATCTCTTCGAATAATGGTCTACTCAATTCTTAAGAAATCTTCAAGCTAGCAGTCCCCCAAAGGTTTCGTTTTGGCCGCAAAATGGTTGTTTGGTAAAATTAAATTAGTAAAAGTTGATAAGGAGGAGACAGATGTTAAAAGAATTCAAAAAATTTATCGCCCGTGGCAACGTCATGGACATGGCAGTCGGGATTATTGTGGGTTCTGCTTTCACCACTATCGTTAAGGACCTGGTCGCTTACCTGATCAACCCGCTAATCGGGCTGTTCGTTGGTAAGATCGACTTGTCCAACATTGTTTTCACTGTTGGGGCCGCCCAGTTCAAGGTTGGTTCATTCTTAAACGCGGTAATCAACTTCCTCATTATCTCTTTCGTGGTCTTCATTCTCGTCAAAGCAGTCAACCACTTCAGTAAGAAAGAAGAACCTCAAGAAGAAGCTCCCAGTGCTGAGGTGCAATACCTCAAGGAAATCGCTGATACCCTGAAAAAACAGCAGGATACTGCCAATAATTCTGTTGCCAGCAAGGGACCTGATCCATCACCCATTAAATAAGCAAAGCCGTTAGTCTCCATTACCGGAGCTAACGGCCACTTTATTATCAACAGCTTTTTAGCGAGCAAAAAAACACCTCCCGTTTGAAGTGGTAGGTGCCTGTCTTATTAGTTTCAACAACCAAAACTAGTCGATTAATCTTGCTTATGGTGCTTCCCTAAGCCGATCAAACCCATCATCGAAGACAGCGCCATCCCGACTACGGCCCAGCGATTGCCAGTGTTACCAGTTTGTGGCAATTGCTGGTTTCGCTGTTGCGCAGTGTGGTTGCTAAATGATGCGTCCTCCTGGTTTCCAGCGACCGGCTGATTGTTGCCAGGAACTCCCGGCTGACCCGGTCGATTGCCGTTTGGAGCTGCCGTATAGGTGACCGTCTTTTCAACGTCATCATTCTCCGCAGCCATCTTAACGGCGTCAACCTGGTCGATATCAGGCAGGTAGCCAGCAACTGTTGGGCTAGTAACTGCCGCGAAAGTATCATTATCAGTCGTCCACGGATTCCAAGTGATATCGTTAGTCACCAGATCCTTGACACCAGTCCGGTTAAAAATCAGTACTGGTGCCTGATAATCAGGCAATGCTTGGCGGCCATCGGTGTAAACGTAGTGAATAGTTTCATGTTTGTCGACCACGTCACTTACTGGTTGCGTAGCGTGGGTCAGGTGAACATTATAAACTTGGTCCGCTACCGAGTCATGATCGTAAACCAGTTCTTGACCCTGGCTGTCATCACTGACCAATTGATAATGCTGTTCTAAGTACTCGCCAATAGTCTGGTTAGTACTATAACCGCTATTTTTATCCGACCAGCCCGTCAGCTTGTCAGTCTTCAGCGTTCTGCCGGTAACGTCATCAATGTAGTTGACTGTTATCTTTTGAGGATCAGCGGCGTAGGTAACAGTTAAGTCAATGTCATTATCTGCTGGACTTACCGTTTGCGCTGACAATGAGTGCTTGTCCGGCGTGTAACCTTCGATTGCCGGACTAGTGACTGCGGCGAAAGTATCATTATCAGTTGTCCACGGGTTCCAGGCAGTTTCATTAGTCACCAGGTCCTTGACACCAGTCCGGTTAAAAGTAATCGCTGGTGCGTGGTAATCTGGCAACGCTTGGCGGCCATCAGCGTAAACGTAGTGAATGGTTTCCTGTTTAACTACCTCGTGGTCATTAACCGCCTGCTTACCATGCTTCAGGTAAATATAGAAAGCCCGCGATGATGGGTCAGTTAATTTAAAGGAACCTTGAGTAGTCTCCGGATCAATCTGGTGGGCATCAGTAGCTAAGGCATACCCGTCCGCCTCCCAGTTCCACAGCTGATTGTGGTAGTCACTCCCGGCCAGTCCCGAGATAGCTTGCATATGGTTCAGAATATCAGTCCCGTCGTTCACGGTATAATTGCCGGACTTAGCCGAACCATCAACGTCAATGTAGTGAACCTGGACGACTTTCGGTTGGGTAACGTAGATAGTCAGCAATTGGTCCTTGGTGGCATCATTATCAAAGGTTAACTGTGATAGTGAATCACTAACCTTGAGCTGACCATTAGTCGCGGTGACGGCTTGGAATCCACGGTCAGCCAACTGACTGAGGATTGATTGGTAGCGATCGCCAAGAGTAGTTGGATCAGAGCTCATTGCCCCGTTTAATTTGGTCGTCGCGACTGGCTCATTTGAACCGCCAACACCAAGCAATGTTTCTGGCGTTAACGTTTTAACCACCTGGCCGTCCTTATCTTCAACCAATACCCGGTAATTAATCTTTTGCTTTCGCTTCAGGTAAACATAGTAAACCTGCGGGTAAGACTGTCCAAACATTGACCAATCACCACCCGCCTCCAGCATGTGCTTTACTAAGGTCTTTTCACCTGTCGGGTCCTCCTCGCTGGCGTACCCCGCTGCGTTTAACAGTTCCCAGGTATGATCACCATTTTGGGCCTGCGGGTCTTCTTGCACAATGACGTATTGATCATCATTAGCAACATAGTTATTCACGGCGCTGATATCGTAATGCTTCCACTGGGCAGCTTTATCTTGCTGATCAGTCATTCCGGATGGATCCCCAGCGTGAGTAAATGAAATAACTACTCCACTACCACCATTACTGCCTGGTCCCACTTGATAGGTTTTACTTGCCCCAGAAGGGCCGGACTGACCGTTCACCAGACTGCCAATGGCCGGGTCTTGACTGGCAGCATTAGTCAACTTATCAGCATCATAATTTATCCCTTGACTAAAGTGCCCATTAGCATCATATCCGCCACCGTAAACATATTTACCATTCTGGTTGGGGTTCAAATCGGAGACATCCTGGTAATGGACTTCAATGTTCCCGTTCATATTAAACATATCCGTCGCACCCAGTTTCTTAAAGTGAACATTCAGTACTTGCGGGTGCGGGTCTGGTGTTCCAGCCTCGTGGGCGGTTTGGTCAAAGAGCATGCTTGGACTGTAATTCTGTCCATTGGGGTTAAAGATTTTCATCGACAGCAGGACAGGGATGGCTGGCTGGTTATCAGAGTAAGAGACGGTGTTATAAACGTCCAGAATATAGTGGTGGGCACTGACTTTGCGGAAGTCACTGTAGGTTGGGACATACTGATCAAAGAGGTCATCACCCTGGAAGCCGTTTTCAGCATCCCCGGTCATATTCGTCTTATAGCTCAGGGTGGTGCTGCCTTCGGAAAGAACCACTTTCGCGTGTGGCTGCTCCTTGATGAGTGCCGACAGTTCCTTAGTAGTGTGCATTTGGATGCTGTAGGTGTTGGTAACCCCTGCATCATTGGTAAACTGGTAATCTGCGCGGTCAATCACGTAACCGGGACGCATACTGTTATTGAAGTTTACCCCAGTCGATTCAATGTCTTCTGCTGTCGAATAACCGTTATCAATCAACCACTGTTTAAACCTAGAATACTGTGGTGAATTAAGGTCAATCATCCCACCCATGTAAGGATCAGTCGGTAGCGGCAACTGCACACCGTTGGTACCATCAGCTTTCGGAAAAATGACCGTCCCGGCTTTCCCCGTACTTTGGTAAAGGTCAGATTTTGCTGCCTCCGCCTGCGTCTGCGGAATGGCCAGGTGCTTCAAGAAATCAGACTTCGAATTGGCCAGTGGGTCGTTATCAGCGGTAATCAAAAACTGTTCCTGCAGTTCTTGCTTGACCGGTGTGTAGAACACAAAGAATAGCTGTGTCGGTGTCAACGTTACTCGTCCATCACTATCTTCCGAGATGTCGATTTGATCATCATACCTATCTTGAGACTTGCCTTCGTCGTCCTTAGCACCCATCGCTGCCGTTAGTGAATCGTAGCCCGGGAAAGAATTATCGAAGCGCAAATAGTTGCTTTGCTGCGGGGAAATCTCGGTACCCGAATTTTCATCAATTGCGTGCGGGTAAATTAACGGGTCGGTCTTCAGGTTAAAGCATGGGTAGCCCCGATGAAGATCGTCATTATAAACTGGCATCCCATCTGTATTCAGGTAATAAACGTGCATTTGGTAGCCAGCAAGCTTCAGACTGTCATCAGTATCCGCGAATTTAATCTGATGGGAACCATCATCGTAAGCCAAATCGACCTTTTTCGCCATATGAGTGTTTGGATCAACAACGACTAGCTGAGCAGCCGCGCTGACGTAATAGTCATCGTTTCGAATATGTGCCGCGTGATGTTCCAAATCCAAAATAAGAGCGGTATTGGCTTTGTATTGGTGCTGCGCCTGCCAAGCATTAAACTTGCCATAAATCGCACGGTAATTCTTAATATCAGGTGATATCACTGCCGGCAACTCTTGCTGTAATTCAATTCCATCAACCGCCCTGGTAAACGGGTTAAGGTAGACAGTTGCCAACACCGACTTCGTATAGTCTGGAGCGGCCTGCTTATTAGAACCGTAGTAATGATACCTGATCAACTGGTCAACTGTCACCTGCTCTTGTTGGTCAGCCACTAGATTCCACACGATGGTATCACTATCAAAGTAGTACTGAGAAGTGGTATTGAATTGGGCAGTTTTGTTGGCTAAACCGTCCGGATAGTCAGCATTGGTGTTGTTTTCAATCTGAGGAGCTTTTTGATCCCAGTGGTAGTACTGCGGAAGAACACCCTCAGCGTCAGCCGGGAACCCATTAATTGTCAGTTGGTCCACATTATCGGTCAACTGAATATCATGACTCTTCCCTAAGTCCAGGTACTGGTCGTGACCCGCGGCATCAACATAGTGTATCTTTTGATGAATTGTTGAGACCCCTTGAATCTTAATCTGGGCACTGCCGTTTCCCACAGGCACTAAGCGGTAAGGCATAATCCCGTCACCAAAGACCGCCCCGGAAAGGTATGCCACCTTATTAACATTATTAACCTGGTTCACAACTCGTGCGGGGGCCTGAATTTGGCAAACGCTGCCGCCAGTTAGTGGTTGTTTCAAGTCCACCCTAAAGCTCTTGATTTGAGACCAGTCGTGGACTTGATCGGCGGAAACAAAATTTGTTAAATCCGCCTTATTAACGGACCCAGGCTGATAATAGCTAGTTGAATATGAAATGACAGCATCACTATCAATCGTTTGCCCAGTTAAATAGTCTACTAAATGAACAGGGCCCGTCAGTTGAAGATCCACTTGGGACTTGCCATCTTGTTTTTGTGGTAAATTACCTAAAAGGGTTAGCCCAGTAAGGTTGGTATTGGGGTTACCATTCACAAAGTCATAATTTAATGTTACCTGAGCGGTTTTCTTGTCGTCATTGGTTGCCTGAGCCAACGCAGCGGCATTTAAGTTTCCTTGGGCAGTAGTGAGCAGATAGTCAGCAGTGGCGGCGATGAGAGAAACGGCAAAGTTTGAATGATCTTGCTCATCACCGTTCATAACGATTTCAGCAGAACCATCTTCTGATTTGATTGCTGGAATATAAATGGAAGTTGACCGCAAACTGACAACTGGTGTTTGCTTAATGTTTGCCAATTGTGCATTGGTCAGGTTAGGCCGTAATTTAAAGATAAGCTGTTGCTGACCATTAGCAGTAGTGGTGTAAACCGGGTCCTGCCAGTAATTACCATTTTGAGAAATGGAATCAACAACAGTGTTCTTTGGAATAGTAACGGTAAACCGCGCAGTCGAATGATCCAGGTTTTGCCAGCGATGAATTGCCGCCCAGATTTCTCCTGCCGATGCATTCGTGCCCAGAACGGTCGAGGCAATTTGGTTTTGAATCGTTGCGGAATCATAAGACGGCTGGGGACGTTTGACGAAATCGACCGTCGTCAGCACCCCCGGCAGATAGGTACTATCGCCATCTGCACCAATGCTAGCAACTAAGTTTTCTTCTTGCTGGAACTGGTGGTTGGGATCCAAATGTCCCACAAAATCCACAGTAAGCTTATTATTGCCACTTTGGGAATTAGCTAATTTGATAGTGCCAGAAATAGCAGTGACATGTTTCTTACTATCTAACGTTGTACTCGTCGAACCATCGGCATAGTGGTAGGTAACATCAGTCAATGCATTCAGGTTGTCAGCTTTCAGACTCGTAAGTTCGTAGTGGTCAGGCATATAGAAAGTAACGGCACCAGCTGGAGCATCGACTAACGTGGAGTTGGTAAAGGAAGCGGTAAACCAGGCCTTGTCAGCATGACTCTGGTTCAACCAATAGGCATTACCAATAGGCATTGGCCACTGTTTTGCCGTTGGCTAACTGAACGTTGACATCATCAGGATTAACATCCAAACGGGGCGTTACCAAATCGCCAAAACTATAACCCTGCCAAGAATTCTTTCCCATAATGGGAGCTTGAATTCCTGCCCACTGGGCACTGAGCGCGCCGGCCCCGTCGTTACCACTAACCGTTGAACCATTTGCTGGTGTCAGGGTTATTGCTTGGTCTGGTTTAGCCATGTGGTAATGGCCAATCAAAACAAACTTAAATTGCGGATTAACAGCAGAATAATCATCGAGGCCTTTGCGGAGGGTAATATGGACGCCGCTAGCATCCTGAGAAAAGGCAAAATCCTTATCCTTCGTTAATTTCTCATCGTGTTTTGTCCCGCTAACTCTCTGCCCAGTCACTCCGTCGACAACAAACTCCTGGGGCACGCCAATGTTCACGTTAACTCCCTGGTGGTCAAATGAAGCTGGCAAGCCATCGACAGTCAGTGAATATTGATACTGCTGATCATCACCAGGAATTAACCAGTAGCCTTCATGGTCCTCATGGTATTTAAACTTGGAAATACCTTCTGGAACGGGATTGCCATGCTCATCCACGGAATCCCAACGTGCGTTGACCGCTTGACGAGGAATTTCAACGGCAAATTTAATGGTGTTGATTAGCTTACCATTGAAGTACAAATCGGCGTAATTGTAATACGTCCCCGGAGTATTCAAGATATCTTGCCGGTACCCATTTTTCACGATAAATGGCTGGTTAATCGTTGCGGACTTGAGAAATTTACCTGAATACGTTTTGGTCCCATCCGCATCAACTGTCTGCGTTGAGTCCATTACCCCTTGTTGAGTAAGTGGACCTGGTGTGTAATCAATGGTCAAGTGCGGGTCAGCCCGGAAAACAACCTTATAGGTATCGCCCGCATTCGCGTTGGCAACGTCAAGGGTAGCCGAATCATTGTCGCCAGTGAGGTGCACTGTCGTTTGTGCTTCCGCCGACTGATTGGCGGCTAACTGGTTATTAAGCTGCTGATCAGTTTCTGCGGCCGCCGTTTGCTGAGAATTCCCAGCCGTTTTTAGTGGTACAACTGAAGATTGCTGGTTAGCGACAATGGCTGACGCGTTAGTCGCCACTGTTGGTTTATCCGTTTCCCCAGGAGTAACTGTATCAGCGTTAGCCACTGAATTATTGACCCCTAAGTACAGGGAGGTCCCCAACAGTACAGAAGCAACACCGACGCTCAATCGCCGCAGTCCATAATGCGGGAGTTGCTGAGCACTTTGTCGCTTTTTATATTCAAGATTGTTTTTCGAAACCATATCCTTTTATTCGCTCCTCAATAGTTATCAAACCCAATAGTTGTTTGTTACTGCAAGGCAATATCATTTACCAGCTACTAATCATATATTAACTTATTTCTCAATATAAATATTATAACATTAGTTTTAATTCTTCATGGCAATAAAAAGCACCCGGGCTTTCACCCGAGTGCTTAGCGTCCAAACCGTCTTAATGACTGATATTAATCAGGCCATCATTAATGGTTGCAAATATTTCATTCCCATTCGATTGTCGAAGGCGGCTTGCTCGTCACGTCGTAAAGAATGCGGTTAACGTGATCGACCTCGTTGACGATCCGTACCGAAATCTTTTGCAGAACGTCCCACGGGATGCGGGCAAAGTCGGCGGTCATCCCGTCGATGGATGTTACCGCCCGGATGCCGACAGCATAGTCATAGGTTCGCTGATCACCCATAACACCGACACTGCGGATTCCTGGAACGACGGTAAAGTACTGCCAAATCTTTTCCTGCAATCCAGCCTTCTTAATTTCTTCACGTAAGATCGCGTCGGATTCTCGGACAATCTCGAGTTTTTCTGGTGTAATTTCACCAAGGACCCGAATTCCTAAACCAGGGCCAGGGAAGGGCTGCCGCCATACTAGGTCGTGCGGAATCCCCAGTTTCTCACCGAGTTCCCGTGTTTCATCCTTAAAGAGGCTACGCAGTGGCTCGATCAGCTTGAAGTGCATGTCTTTCGGCAGACCACCAACGTTGTGGTGTGACTTAATTGTCTGAGCTGTATCCGTCCCGGACTCGATTACGTCGGTATACAACGTCCCCTGGGCCAGGAAGTCAACGTCATGCAACTTTTGGGCTTCTTCGTTAAAGACCTGGATAAACTCGTTGCCGATGATCTTCCGCTTCTTTTCGGGGTCATCAACACCCTTGAGTTTACCTAAGAAGCGGTCGGCAGCGTCGACCTTAATAATGTTGACGCCGAGGTCACGGTTCAAGGCGTCCATCACTTGCTGTGCTTCGTTCTTTCGCAGCAAACCGTGGTCAACGAAGATACAAGTCAGTTGGTTGCCAATTGCGCGATGCAAGAGGACCGCAGTAACACTCGAGTCAACCCCACCAGAAAGGCCTAAAATGACCTTCTTGTTGCCGACTTCCTTCCGAATGGCATCGACTTGCAAGTCGATGAAGTCATCCATCGTCCAGTTCTTTTGTGCTCCACAAACATCAAAGGTAAAGTGCTTGAGAATGTCTAGTCCATACTCACTGTTTCGCACTTCCGGGTGGAACTGGAGAGCATAGAACTTCCGCTGGTCATCAGCCATTGCCGCGATCGGGCAGTTCTTGCTGGTAGCAACCACGTGGAAACCGGCTGGTACTTCAGTGACCCGGTCACCATGGCTCATCCAAACATATTGTTTCTCCGGCAAGCCGGCAAACATCACGTTGTCCTTGTCAGTGACGGTGATGTCAGCACGCCCATATTCTGAATCGTCGGCGCTTTCGACTTTGCCACCAAGATCGTAACTCATCAGCTGCATCCCGTAACAGATCCCCAGAATTGGAATCCCAAGCTTAAAAATCTCAGGGTCGACTTTAAAAGCGTTCGGATCGTAAACACTGTTCGGTCCACCAGAGAAAATAATTCCCTTTGGGTGCATGGCGGCAATTTCTTGAGCAGTCTTCTTGTGACTCAGTAGTTCAGAATACACACCAAAGTCCCGAATCCGTCTGGTAATCAGCTGGTTGTACTGGCTACCAAAGTCCAAGACAATGATCTTATCGAAGGCGTCTAAATTGACGTTGGCCACTGGTTTCACACTCCTTTTATGATAGCTAAACTAGTCCTATTGTACGTGCTTGAGAAAAGCTGGTCAACACTGCATTTTGACCGCTAAAGTAATTCTTAAAATTACTCCTCTTTGCTGGATAACAAGGACTAGCTATAATAATGTATGTAATCCAAAGGAGACAGCTTATGAATATTTATGGCAGGTATGACCATTCGCTATACCAAATCCAGCAACAACTGACTGAACAATTAAAACAACTAAATGCTCAGGCCATCGATGAGGGGCAACCAAAACTATACGAGCACCTTAACAGCCGCATCAAGGACAACCAGAGCATGATTGAAAAATGCCAACGGAAAGGCTACCCGGTTAATACCGAATCCGCGTTGCGCAGGTGCCATGACGCTATTGGTTTCCGCATTGTCTGCAACTTTATTGACGATATTTACCGGAACCTCAAAGCACTGCGTCAAGCTGACTGGTGCAACATCGTGGAAGAAAAGGACTACGTCACCCACGCCAAACCGAATGGTTATCGCAGCTATCACGTCATCATTGATTTGGTAACTGGTGAACGCGATATTGATAACCAACTCCCTGGCCACTATTATGTCGAAATCCAACTGCGGACTATCGCGATGGACTCCTGGGCTAGTTTGGAACACGAACTCAAATATAAGCACAACATCTCAGATACGCAACGAATTGGCAAGGAGTTGAAAAAGTGTGCCAATCAGCTTGCTTCCTGTGACATTCAAATGCAGACGATTCGCCAACTGATCCACGAAAATGATGAGGAGGACCCACAATGAGAGTCTTAATTGCAGAAGATAACCAGCAATTACGCCACGTCCTAGTCGCTGCACTACACACGGCCAACTACACCATTGACGCGGTAGAAAACGGTCAAGAGGCCGTAGAGCATGCCAAACAAAACCCGTATGACGTGATGATTCTCGATATCATGATGCCAGTCAAGGACGGGTTGGCAGCACTAAAAGAAATTCGTGCTACCGGTGACCGGACCTACGTCATCATGCTAACGGCTCTTTCCGAAGTTGACGATAAAGTTAACGGGCTTGATGCTGGCGCCGACGACTACTTAACCAAGCCATTTTCACTGAAAGAACTGCTGGCGCGTTTACGTTCATTAGAGCGTCGCTTTGATAACATGGACGACGATGTTCTCCACTTTAGTAACATCACGCTGGATAGTAACGAACAAGTGCTGACAAGCGATAACTCGATTAGCTTGTCGAGCAAGGAAAGCCGCCTCCTCCAATACTTAATCTTAAACGCTGGCAAGGACCTCAGTGCTGACGACCTGCTTAACCATACTTGGGATGACGACGATGAACAAGCAGATACGGAAGACGTCTGGATCAATATTTCTTACCTGCGTCAAAAACTGCTAGCGGTCAACGCACGGGTTAATTTAAGCGGCCCCAAGGGTGGCCCTTACCAATTAACCGCTCAGGAGGCAGGCAATGATTAAAACACTGCGCCGCAAGTTCATTGTCATCTCCACGGTTGCAATCTTACTGGTACTGGTGACCATTATTGGCAGTATTAGTTTTGCTTCTTTTTACCGCAACAACCAGGAGGTTGATTCAGTTTTAGACACGTTGGTTGAAAACAACGGCCAGATCAGCCGCTCAACGAACGTTAAACAGGTGCCGTCGGTTTTAACGTCGCCACAGCGCAACCGGGAACGGATCTTCCAGTACCGTTTTTTCAGCACCCGTGTTAGTGGCAATGGACAAATTACCGCGATCGATGACCGGCAAATTGAAACGGTCCCCGATAATGCTATTAAACGGCTCTCGCACACCGCCTTTCGCCAGCATCGCAATCAAGGAACCATCTATTACAACCAAACCGCCTACGCCTATAAGAAGAAAAAAATTAATAACCAAACGCTTATCGTCTTTCTCGATAAATCGATTCTTCTTGCTAACAGCTACGATTTGCTACAAATTGCTATTTTGATTGGCCTGGTATCAATGCTGCTATACACCCTTATTCTGGTCGGCTTATCCAAGTATGCCATTCGCCCGCTGATCATTGCTGAAAAACGGCAACGGGAGTTTATTAGCAACGCCGGTCATGAACTGAAAACACCACTGGCCGTCATCGCTGCAAATAACGAAATGCAGGAGCTGACTACCGGGGAAAATGAATGGACTAACAGTAATAAGGACCAAATTAGCCGCTTGACCCGGTTGATCAACAACCTGATTTCACTTACCAGGCTTGGCGAACGACCCAACCTCAATATTGCTAAAACCAATATTAGTCGGTTAACCCAGCAAGCTAGCCACAACTTTATGAACGTCATGAAGCAAAGCAAGCTCCAGTACCAAGTAAATATCCAGAATAATGTCTTCGCCCAGGTTGACCATAATTACTACCCTGAACTCGTCCATATTCTGCTGGATAACGCCCAGAAATACTGTGACCAGGGAGGAACTGTCAGCTTGACGCTCAAAGATCAACGCCATCCGGCCCTCATCGTCAGCAACTCCTACGCAGCTGGTGCGGACGTCGATTACACGAAATTCTTTGAGCGCTTCTACCGCGAAGATACCGCTCACCAAGCCAAGGGCGGTTTCGGTATCGGCTTGTCGATGGCTAAGCAAATCGTCAGTGATTTTCACGGTCAAATTAATGCCAACTACCAGGATGGTCAAATTAGCTTTACCGTTACGTTGAAAAGTTAATAGATGTGCAGTTATTAAACAAGCCCAACCAACGATCGACGCTGGTTGAGCTTGTTTTATTTAACCGTGGTGGTTGCAACGGTAAATCGTTTCATGTTGTCCCAGTCAATTTCAAAACCCATCCCCGGCTGATGCGGGGTATCCACATAGGTACCATCCAGTTCGACCGTTGGTTTGATGATATCGCGATCATAGTAACGCGTCGACGCCGCAATATCATTCGGCAAGGTATAGCCTGGAAGTGTTGCCGCCGCGATGTTCTCGGCACGCGCCAGTCAAACTTCCCCTTTTCCTGGCGAGAACCAGTTTCATAGTCTGTCACCTCTTGACCAAGTGGCCTTTCAAGCAGGAAATAAACAAGGACGTAAACGAGGCCCAAGAAACCGACAAAGTGGAAGGCACCCCGCCAGGATAATGCTGCGATTAATGGTGCCACCACAAATGGTGCAATGGCGTTACCAATGTAGTTCGAAGAGATTGCCACACTGGATGCCTGACCCCGTTTGTCTTTTGGAAAGGCTAACCGTACCTGCTTCATCGCCGCTGAAGGGTAAGAACCTTCACCGATCCCGAAGAGGACCCGGATGACGATCAGCGAGGTCAGTGACCAGGCAAAGCCAGTCATAATCGTAAAGAACGACCAAGCAACCAAAGAAACTACCGTCATCCACTTAGTACCAAAGCGGTCGACTAGCCACCCACCAGGGATTTGCATCAGTGAATAACTGAAGAAGAAGGCTGAACCAACAACCCCTAGTTGCGCCGGAGTAAGGGTGAATGTTTTACCCACATACGCGAGGGCAATATTCATAGCAGAACGGTCAATAAAACAGATAATAAAGCCAGTAAAGACAAGTGCTAGCGAACGATATGATTTTGGTTTACTGGTAGTTGGATTAACTTCTTCCATGATAATTACCCTCTTTCTTTGGTTGCTTTTCCTAATTCATCACACAGGTGGGCAATTAAGCTAATGCCCTCCCAAAATGCCGTCTTGGTCAGGTTTTCGTTGGGTGCGTGATTATGCTGGTCATAATTAGCTAGCGGGATCGTAAAGACCGGAACGTGCAGCTCATCGACCCAGATATAATTTGGTACACTGCCGGGCATCACCGGTTCCACCAGGCAGTCACCAGTTCCCCGCTTGATTGCTTGCCGGACCCTGTCAATCAACGGCAGACTGGAGTCCATCTTCGTCGGGTTGAGTTCTGCCAGAAATTCAATTTGTGCCCGGCCATTCTTCAACTCGTCTGCTAAAACGGTTTTGATCTGCTCCTTCACCCTCTGACAATTTTGCCCAGCGACGAGCCGACAATCTACCACCGCCGTCGCCTGGTGCGGAATAATCGTTTTACTTTGCTTACCTTCGTACCCACTGCTTAAACCATTAATGGTCAACGTCGGCGTAAACATCAACCGTTGGTAATAATCCTGTTGGCTACTAAATAATGGTGACGGAACATTTTGTGGTGCTGGCAACTGAGATAACCATCGTTCTTCAGCGGGACTAGGGTTTTGAACCTGGTCGTAAAAGCCGGGAATCTTAACCCGGTAACTAGTCGGATCAACTAGCCGGTTCAACAGCGCCACCAGCTCCGTCGCCGCGTCACGGTTGACATTACCAAAGTTTCCCGAATGGAGATCATGATCGGCAACGCGAGTACTTAAGCGAAAAGCCAGAACACCCCGGTTTCCTAACCGGAGAACATGCTTGCCAGATTGGCTAAATGAGCCGTCCATCACAAACACGTCATCAACATCCGCTAAAACTTGTTGGCGAAGGGCGTGGACTGTCGGCTTTAAATGGGGACTACCGATTTCTTCCTCACCTTCAATAAAGAGGTGAAGGGTAAATGGCAGTTCACCATAAAGTTGACGGTAGGTGTAAATTCCCAGGATTTGAGCTAACAACTGTCCCTTATTATCACCACAACCGCGACCATAAAAACGCCCGGCTGCTTCAGTCAGCGAAAACGGCGCAGTATTCCACGCCGCCGTGTTGCCAACCGACTGAACATCATAGTGACCATAAAATAAGTAACTTTGTGCCTTTCCCGGTGAAAGGGTGGCTAAAATAACCGGATGCCCCTCTGTGGCAATAACTTGAACCTCAGCTTGCAGTAAATCTTGCAGCAGAGTAGTCAGGTACTCGATGGTCTCGTCAATTCCCTCACCAGTTTCACTCAGCGAACGTGTACTAATCAGCTCAGCAAGGTAGTTAATAAATCTTTGCTGGTTTTGTTGGAGATAATCATTTACGGTCATTTGCTCACTCCTTATAATTAATTAGATTATCATTAGAGTATTCTAATTTCATCCCAATTGCCAATACCATTTTCGGTATGGTCCATAACCAACACTTATGAAAGGGGTTGTAAAGGTGAACTTAACACAACTTCAGTACTTTGCTGCTGTGAGTCGAAGCCTCAATATCTCCGCTAGTGCACGGTAATTACACGTGTCCCAGCCAGCTATTTCACGGAGCCTCCATGACTTAGAGAACGAACTCGGGGTCAAGCTCTTCACCCGGCAAGGACGCAAACTTGCTTTGACCGACCAGGGCAGCTTTTTTCACTCAGCAGTTGAGCAAATTTTAGAGCAACTGACTGCGGCTAAAAAATATCCAAAAGATTCGTCCAACAGACGATCAACAAATCACCATTAAAATGCAGTAAACCACTCCCCTGCTTGTTCCATTGGTCAAATTACTCAAGAAAAAAGTACCCGGGTCAGGCTCAGAATTCTGCAAAGCAGTTTAAAAATGGCGCCCAGCACTTCGATTTTCAGCTGATACCCGCGCCAGTTACTAACCAGGCCAATGACCTGTTGCTAGAGGAGGAAGTTTGCCTGGCGGTAAAGAAAGGAACTACTCGACGCACTGCGATTGCCCAACACGACCTCAGTAATATTCCGCTCCTCCGCTTAGACGAATCGCCCTTTGTCAACCTCGTTGATCATTACTTAGCCACCCAGGACGTCCATCCCCATTATCTTTTACGTTCTGGCAACCGCAGTCTCCTGCTTCATTTAGCAGAGGCGGGTTATGGTGCTTGTCTCGTTCCCCGCCTGTCGTGGTCACCACTGATCACCAAGACCGCCTGACCCTGCTCCGCATCGGCAAATATGGGTTTCACCGCCGCATCTACCTTTCCTATCCGCCGGGGCCCCGGACAAAATGCAGCAAACCGTTCATAACCTGTTGACTAACTACTGTTACCAGCTCCAACTGGATACCAAAAAAGGAGTTAAGTGAAACCCATCGGTCTCACTTAGCTCCTTTTAATCATTGTTAACTGCAGACCCATCACTTGCGAAGATAAACCTGGTCAATATAGTGGTGGTTCGTCTTATGAAGAATAATCTCCGCCCGGTTACGCGTTGGCAGGATGTACTGTGTTAGGTTGGGCAGGTTAATATCTTGCCACACCTTCCGTGCGACCGCAAAGGCGTGCTCGCGGTCTTCGTGCGAGAGCGGGTAGTAATAGTTAGTCGGGTCGGTAAAGGCTGTCTCTAGTAGCATCCCAAACCGCTCCAAGTACCACTGCTCAGCAAGCTTAGCTGCCGCATCCACGTACAATGACAGGTCAAAAAAGTCACTGATGTAGAGTTGCTGGTTGCTCGGCAGCTGAAGGGTGTTGATCCCTTCGACGATCAAAATATTGGGCCGCTCCAGCAGTTGGTAGTTGCGCGGGTCAACATCGTAAGTCTGGTGCGAATAAATTGGCACCTTAATCTGCTCTTGACCACCCTTGACCGCGTTTAAAAAGTTGAGAAGACCCTCCATATCGTAAGATTCAGGAAAACCTTTCCGTTCCATCAGCCCCCGCTTTTTTAACTCGGCGTTGGGATAAAGGAACCCGTCAGTCGTGACTAATGCTACCCGTTGGTCTGGCATCAGTCGGTGTAAGAGGATTTGGAGCAGCCGGGCCGTCGTACTTTTGCCGACGGCCACCGACCCGGCGATTCCAATAATATATGGCACCCGGGCAGTTGGCTGCTGGATGAAGGTCCGCTTTTGTAGTTGCCATTGCAGGTAGTTCTGATATTTCAACTGGATCAGCTTGATCAGCGGCAAGTACACATCATTAACGTCCTTAATGGAAATTTGGTCGTTGAGCGACTTGATTTCGTCCAGGTTTTCCTGGGTCAGCGAAACGGAATCGCTGGGGAAAAAACTGTGCCAGGTCTGCCGATCAAAATGGTCGTAATTACTGTCTTTATTCAACACGCCCACCCTTTCATCTGAAGAAAAGGGCGCGACAGTGACTGCCACACCCCTTTACTTAATTATCCATCAACAAGTCTACTTGGGAAACTCCAGTTTCGGGTTTTCCTTTAATTCCGGTGCGTCCGTCGAGTATTCATCAAAGGTACTCTGGTTATTATTTTCGGCCTTCACACTGGTCTTCTTCTTTTTCTGTGCCTTCTT
This sequence comes from [Lactobacillus] timonensis, assembly GCF_900240275.1. GTDB lineage: Bacteria > Bacillota > Bacilli > Lactobacillales > Lactobacillaceae > Limosilactobacillus > Limosilactobacillus timonensis. The sequence goes on from NZ_LT964761.1 coordinate 499,904, forward strand.
CAGCTGCTTGAGTGACTTCTTCAAGTTGTAAGTGTATTCCTTCTTGTTAACCTTCTTGAAGCCCTTCAGGTTGTAGAAGCGTAACAGGTCACCGTTCATGACCTTATCGGAGAGACCAAGTTCGGTCGTTACGTAACGCTGGATCTTGTCAATTTCTTTCTTTTGCTTTGCTGTCTGGTGCTTAATCTGCTTCCCCGTCTTGGTGTAGTAAACATCACCATTGTATTTCGTGTACTCCGGAGTAACAAAGTCGCCATTTCGGAAGGAAACAATCTGGTTGCGCTCTGGTGACAACAGGTCTTGACCAAACTGAATGTAGTTCTTCGAGCTAATCCCCAGCAGATCTTCCAGTGTCGGCAAAACGTCAATTTCACCGCCATAAGTGTGGTCAATCCCACCCTTGAGGCCTTCCATGTTAATCATGAACGGTACCTTCTGGAACATTGCCAGTTGGTAGTTATCAGCCTTCTTAACCTTCAAGATCTTGTTAATTGCGGTCGGGTGGTTATTAGAAATCCCGTAGTGATCCCCGTAAAGAATCAGGACACTATTCTTCCGTAACCCGCTAGCGTCCAGGTAGTTCAGGAATTCCTGAATTGACTGGTCGAGGTAGTGAGCCGTTTGAACGTACGGGTCAACCGTCTTATCACCCGTTGTTAACGGATCAATCGACTTATTCTTCTTGTCCAGGATGTACGGGTAGTGGTTCGTGACCGTAATCATCTTGGCGTAGAACGGTTGCGGCAGTTGTTCCAAGTAGTAGGCCGAATCCTTCATGAAGATCTTATCCTTGATACCGTAACCGGCATCATAGTTTGGCGTCTTCGGGAAGAATTCCTTACTGAAGAAGTACTGGTAGCCAAACGACTTGTAAGCATTATCCCGGTTCCAGAAACTTGGGACGTCACCGTGGAAGGAAGCCGTCGTATATCCCCGCTGGTCCAGCAGCGCTGGCATTGACTGGAAAGTGTTGGTTCCCCCATCACTAACCATCGCCGACCCCTCCGGCAAGCCGAAGAGAGAATTTTCCAGCATCATTTCGGCATCAGAAGTCTTCCCTTGGGCAACTTGGTGAAAGAAGTTATCAAACGCCAGGGTGTTGTCACTGTGATACAGCTTGTTCAGCGTCGGCGTGACCTCCTGCCCGTTAACCTTATAATCGATCAGGAACTGCTGGAAACTTTCCAGGTGAATGATAAAGACGTTCTTACCCTTTGCCGTCCCGTAATATTGCACATTCGGGGCCGCATAGTTGCTGTGCAGGAACTTCAGCACCGGCTTGAGGTCGTTTGAGTCGGCCCGCGACTTGATTGCGTCGTTGTGCTGGGTCTTAATCCCGTCATAGATGGTGTACGCCTGCAGGCCCAGGTACTTGACAATGTAGTTATTATCAAAGGTCCGTGTCAGCAATTGCGGCCGGTTACTCTCAGCCATCCCCAGGTTCACCCCGAAGAGGACAAAACCGAGCGCAGTGATCGTTAAGGCGTAGCGGGTCTTGAAGTAGCGCATGTCCACCCGAATCCAGTGGCACAGCAACACAATAATCAAAATGACCACGTCTGCGTACACCAGGAAGTCCGTCGGCTTAATGATCCCTAACAGGCTCTTTCCCAAGTTGTTCGAGGTGGCGCCGGACCCCTTAATTAGGTTAAAGGTAATAAAGTCCGAAAATTCACGGTAATACAAAATGTTAGCAAACAGCCAGGTTGAGAGCAGGAAGTTGATGACGCTCATCAGCCAGTATGACAACCGTCCCCGAAAGTAAAGCGCAATCCCAATAAAGATCAACGCTCCGGGGATAGTATTAAAGGCCAACAAGAAGTGCTGAACGCTACCCTTGACCCCCAAATTAAACTTTGTTGTGTATGCCCAGTAGCTCTTGATGGCAAACAAGAGAACCGTGAGCAGGAAAAAACCGAGCTTAGTATTGAGGCTAGCCCGCAGTTTTTTCAACGCTGATTTCATAGCTTTTCCTCCAAAAAAGAATCAACCCCATAATCATACAATAAAGTCCGCAATCTTCAATAAAATTAAGACTGATTTTGACTAATGTTCACTAATTCTTCAACTTTAGTGAGCCTATTCATTAATCGTCAACAGTGTACTCGTCTTGTGGGACCTTGTCGATTAACGGTGTTGGCTGGCCGATTGATACCAGCGTTAACTCGTGCATTGCCCGCGAACAAATTGTGTACAAGAGCCGTCGCTGGTCATCACTGCCGTACTGATGATCGTTGGCGTTCCAGACAATGGTGGCATCAAACTCAAGCCCCTTGGCTAGGTATGACGGCACAACGATCGTCCCAGCTACCAGCCGCTGGTTTTCGCCCTTGATGAGGGTCGTCTTAACCCCCCGCTGTTTTAACAGGTCGGCAATCCGTTGACTATCTGCCAGCGTTTTACCAATGATCGCAGTGGTGTCGTGTTCTTGCTGGTAGGCCTTCAAGGTGCTGACTACTGCCTCAACAGCTGACTGTTCATCCGTCCTGACGACTAACCGGGGCAATTTGCCCTGCCGATCAAACGGCTCGATTGCTTCCCCGTCTTTCAGCAAGTGACGGGTAAAATCAGTAATCTGCTTAGTCGACCGGTAAGTTTTCGTTAGCTGGAGGACCCGGGTCTTATCGCGTTCAAACATGGTCCCCAGCTGACTCAAGAGACTGTGGCTGTTATTATCGGTAAAAATGGCCTGGTTCAAGTCCCCCAGCATGGTAAACCTTGCTTCGGGGAAAGAATACTTCAGGTAAGCCAGCTGGAAAGCATCGTAATCTTGTACTTCATCGATAAAGACGTAGCGCATCCGGCGGTCACCCAACCGGCCAGTCAGCAGGTCGTACAGGTAGATATAAATGCTGACTCCCGCTGCGGACAGCCGGCGTTCCCGCATCCTAGTAACAGTTTGATCAACAAAGTCTTGCCAGTCCTGCTGGCTAATTCCCAGCTTAGCCAAGTCCACCAGCTGTGGTGTGTGGCGGAGCAGGTGGACGTACTGGGCGTTGATGTTGATCCAGTTGTTGTGGTCGATGATCCGTTTGACCGGCTGCAACTCCTTCATCACAATTTGCCGGGCAAAAAAGCGCCGTTCTTCATCTTCATTTTCAAACTCCCGCGGACGGTTGCGGAAGAGGTCATTGATGTCTTCCGGACTCAGCGACTGCAATCGTGATTCGACCCACTTGCTACGCATCTCACTGCCAACCCGCCGGTTGAGGTACTTAATCAACTCTTCCTTGGTCCCGTCCAGACGGTTCCCCAGGTTGTAGTTATTGTTAAATGAGTAATAGAGCTCGCCCAAGCGTTCCTTAGTCACAAATGGTTTGTGGTGGAACATGATATTACGGAAGTGGAGGTGCGCGTGGCCCAGGCTCTTAGCATAGCGGGTCACAACATCAAAGTAGCGGCGGCTCGTCAATAAGTCGTTAATCTTCCGGGCCGTTTCATCCTGTGTCGCCTCAAAGCGCTGCTGGAGGGTTGCCACCTGGTAGCGTGGTACCCGTCGGTTAACGAACTGAAAGTAGGTCATTTGGACCATGTTATGTTCGCCAAGTTCAGGCAAAACGGAATCCACGTAGTCGTTAAACAGCTGGTTAGGGGAGAACATGATGACTTGTGAGCTGGTTAGTTTTCCCCGGTAACGGTAAAGCAACCATGCGACCCGCTGAAGGACCACTGCCGTTTTCCCAGAACCAGCTGCCCCCTGGACAAAGAGCAGGTCAGACTTAGTATCCCGGATAATTTGGTTTTGCGTCTGCTGGATGGTGCTGACGATGGACTTCATCTTCGTCCCGGAGTGGTTGCTCAATGCCGACAGCAACATCTGGTCAGTGACCGCTTCATCCGTATCGTAAAGGGTGACAATCACCCCGTCGGCAATCTGGAACTGCCGTTTAAGCGAAACCTCCACTTCCTGGGGGCCGTCAGGTGTTTGGTACGATACTTTACCCAAACCGCCATCGTAATAAATTGACGAAATTGGTGCCCGCCAGTCATAAACCAAAAAGTTATCGGGGCGGTCGTTAAATGATGATAGTCCAATGTAGATGGTTTCAGGACACTTGGCTCCCTGTTCCTGAAAATCAATTCGCGCAAAATATGGTTTGGCATGCAGGCGCTTAAGGGTCGACAGTTGCTGGGCAGCGTGCTGCCACGAATTCTGTCGTTCGTCCAGCATTTGCTGCTGAGCGCGCACGGAAACGGCTGTATCCATCATTCCGGAATAAGTCGTTGTGTTAATGTGGATATTGTCAAAGCCCTGGTCGAGCTGATGAGCCTCGCCCTTCGCCTTGTTGGCCTTATCTTCCATCTTGGCCATTGCTTGTTCAATCTTGTCTATCACCATTTGCAGGTGACGTTGTTCCTCACTCAACACCTTGTCAGCCACTAGCGTTTCCTCCCTACTTCACAAAAGGTTGATTAAACATTATAGCATAAAGGCTACTGGAGAGAGAATCCTTTGCCTTCCTGCAGGCTCGTTGGTAACTGCCGGTCTTAACGAAAGAATGGTTATAGGCATATGAAAAGTCGATTTTATGATAAACTGGTGGTATTAATAGGAGGAAAGCAGAGTAATGAGCATTAAAGTTTATATCGTCCGTCACGGGCAAACCATTCTTAACCTATACAACCGGATGCAGGGCTGGTGTGATGCACCACTTACCGTTGCCGGGATGGATGATGCTACCGCGGCAGGGAAAGCCCTGGCTGACATCCACTTTGACTATGCTTACTCTAGTGACTTGTCCCGAGCTAAGCGGACTGCCGAATTAGTGCTGGACCAATTAACGACAGGCCAACGCCCAGTTTTACGAATTAGTACGCTCTTTCGTGAACAATCGATGGGCTACCTGGAAGGCGAAGACGGGGGCCACGCTGCCGAAATCATTACCGGCAAACCGTTTGCTTCCTTTGGCGAATTTGCCAAGACCATGCCGATGAGCAAGGTCCGTGACCTGATGGCGGCCCAGGACCCGCACCACATCGCGGAAAACAACCACGATTTCCTCCACCGGATTAACATGGGGATCAAGCAGCTCAGTGAATTGCCTGATGGCAGTACCGTTCTACTCGTTAGTCACGGGTTAGTGATCCGTTCCCTCATGGAAGAATTTGCGGCCCCGGGGCTCTATGATCCGGGTCACGCTCCGGAAAACGGTACAATCCAGTTAATGGAAATCAATAATAGTCAACCAACCGTTAAGTTTTATAACCGTCATAGCCTACCAGCAGATGATTAAGGGGGACAAACTTCTTTAAATGGATAATAGTGAACAGCCACAGCAGATACCGGTGATTATTATCGGTTTAAACACCGGCCAAGAAAACTATGAATACTCAATGCGTGAGCTCGCCGAACTCGTCGAAGCCAACAACATGACCGTTGCCAAACGACTAGATCAGTCACTTGACCGGCCAAATTCGGCTACGTACTTCGGTAGTGGCAAGGTCGACGAGCTGAGGCAAGTCGCGGCAGCCGAAGATGTTCAAGTGGTCGTTGCCAATGACGAATTATCACCTAGCCAGCTCAGCAACCTTGCCTCCCAGACAAACACCCGTGTCATCGACCGGACCGCATTAATCATTGAAATTTTTGCTAACCGGGCTCAGTCACGGGAAGCAAAGATCCAGGTCCAGATCGCTAAGCTCCAGTACCAGTTACCACGCCTTCAAACTGCTGATAACGTGGTCCTCGACCAGCAAAGTGGTGGTGGCGGCCTGGCTAACCGTGGTGCCGGTGAAACCAAGCTGGAAATGGACCGGCGAGTAATTACCAAACAAATCGCCCACCTGCGGCACGAATTAAACGAAATTGCCAAGGGGGAACAGACCAAGCGCAAGCAGCGTGACAAGACGGGGATCCCAACCGCCGCCCTAGTTGGCTACACCAACGCTGGTAAGTCCACTATCATGAACCGGCTTGTTTCCCAGTACGGGCTAGCAGAGCACAAACAGGTCTTCACCAAAAACATGCTCTTTGCCACCCTGGACACCAGTGTGCGCCAACTTAATTTCCCCGGAAATAAGCGTTGTCTGCTTAGTGATACCGTCGGGTTTGTTAGCAAGCTGCCGACTCATCTGGTTGAAGCATTTAAGTCGACACTAGCAGAAGTAGCAAACGCCGACTTGCTGGTGGAAGTCATCGACTACTCCGACCCCCACTACCAGGAAATGATGAAAACAACTGAGAGGACACTGGCCCAAATTGGAATCAAGGATAAACCGTTGCTCTACGTCTTTAACAAGGCGGATAAAACCGACTTTGATTACCCGACGATGGAAGGTGATGACCGCCTGGTCATCTCATCCTTTGATGACTCATCAATAGAGCTGTTAATGAAGACGATTGAAAAGCACCTCTTCAAAGACTACGTAACAGCGACTATGCTGGTTCCTTTTAACGCGGGTCAGGTGGTCTCCTACCTCAACGAGCACGCCAACATCTTGTCTACTAAGTACGTTAGTGACGGGACCGAGTTGCAATTAGAGCTGCCACGAGAGGACTTCCAACGTTACCAACAATATGTCGTGGATTAATGACCCACTTCCCGTTAACTGAAAACAGGCTCTTTGTCAATCGGTACTGATAGCTAATTTTGACCAGTTCAAGCAACTAGTTTGCTTGGGCTGGTTTTTCTTGTGATTATGGGTGCCTGAACCATGATGTGCGAATTTTTTAATGCTATTAGTATGCGAATCCGGAACCGGAAAAAGTTGCGAAAACCATAAGCCGTCCGTTTGATTACTTTGATTTTGTTATTAGTACCCTCAATGGGACCATTAGTTAACTGGTATTGAAAGCTCCTGATGATTTCTTCCTGGTGTTGCCGTAAAGTCCGCTGGACTTTTTGTAATTGTTTAGGCAGATTAGTGAGTTTGCGTTGTAAGAGTGCCGTTAACTCTGCTGCTTGACCTTGATCCACTGCCTCTATCAAAGTTTGGTAGTAGTCATAAGCTATTTGCAATTCGGGTGACATGGACAAAAGCCGATCAATGACCTCACTATCAGACAACCAGGCGCCACGAAAGTTGCGCCGTGGATAGTGGTGAATATTATCTAAATGAGCGATTTTTTGTAAAAGTAACTTCCAGAAACGCTTTAAAACGCGATACTCGTGGGTGCCATGACCATAACGATTCATTACTTTAATCCGCACCGCTTGAAGTGCCCGATACGCCTGGGCAACGATATGAAAATGATCGGCAATAATTCGGGCATGAGGAAAGAGTTCCTTGATTAAGCTCCGGTAAGGTTGATAAAGGTCGACGACAATCAAACGGACAGCACATCGGGCCCGCCGGGTAAAGTGACGATAAAAGTATTGCTTTAAAAAACGCGAGTTCCGGGATTTAATAATATCGATGGTGCGATGATTAGTCGGATTCATTAAGAGCATGCTCATCCCACTATCAGCGAATTGGCCTGACTTGAAGTCATCAAAAGCAATCGTTGCCGGCAGCCAATCTTTCTCAGGAACAAAGGTGTTTTCTAGCGTATCGATGGTTCTGGCAACGGTACTAGCAGACACGTAATAGTTATGGGCTAACTCTTTCTGTGAAATATTACGGTGAAGGTCTTTGATAATGAATTGCTTCACGTTATTAGCAATCCGACAGCCGCGGCTAATGCCTTTAATCGTGGCGATTTTCGTCACGGTTTGCGGACATTTAGTGGACGGCTTACAGATATACTGCTGTTTTTTAATCATGAGAATGGTCTTTACACCAGCGACCGACAGGGCGGTAATGACTACTGGGCGATGACGAAAACCATTCTTCAACATCGGGCGTCCACAAACAGGACAACGACATTCACCAGTCTTGACCAAATGAATGATTTTGGTTTGGTCATCAATAGTCTCAGCCCCTTCTTTATCCAGCTGAAGCCCTGGGTCTTGGATTCCGGTTAAAAAGTTGATATCATTAGTCATGAGGATTAATTTCCTTTCTGGAGGACAATCACCACGATTTAGGCTTTGGGGTGATTGTCCGTTTTTTTTATTGTNTCTTTATCCAGCTGAAGCCCTGGGTCTTGGATTCCGGTTAAAAAGTTGATATCATTAGTCATGAGGATTAATTTCCTTTCTGGAGGACAATCACCACGATTTAGGCTTTGGGGTGATTGTCCGTTTTTTTTATTGTCATCATAAACGAAAAACGGTACCGATGGAAAATTCCATCAGTACCGAATAGTGTAGAACCTGAAAAAAACACCACCTGCTAACAAAATGACAGGTGAAGTGAACCCCCATAGTTGGACAAGGAATTCCAACTATGGGGGTTTTACTATGACTAAGTTTAGTTTAGAAATTAAACTGAAAGCAGTTCAAATGTATTTATCGGGAATGGGTTCAACGACTATCGCCCGACGATTGGGTATAAGAAGTAAAGGTAACGTGTTAGTATGGATAGCTCGCTATCGAAAATATGGTGTTCAAGGCCTAGAAATTCGTTCGTCAAAGTATGATTATGATGGTGATTTTAAGCTGAAAGTCTTAAACTGGAAAAAACAACACAAAGCCTCGTACCGACGAACAGCACTTCAATTTGATATTAGTAATCCAGGGACAATCGCTAACTGGCAAAAGAAACTTAAGGAGCATGGAACTGAGGATTTGTTTACCAGAAGAGGACGGGCAAAGCACATGACTACTAATAATAATCACCAAGCTAGTAAACAACTATCAGAGTTAGAACAGTTGAAAGCAGAGAATCGGGCTTTGAAAGTAGAGAACGAATACTTAAAAAAACTCGACGCCTTAGTTCAACACCGCGGACAGTCAAAGAAGAATACCAAATCATCCAAGAACTAAGGCAAGAATTCGGATTTAGCTTAACGGAGATTCTATCATACACCACCATTAAGCGAAGTACATTCTATTATCAAGCCCATCGCCACGAAGCCGCAGATGATAAAGAACTGCTTCGACTCATTAAAGATATCAAGCAACAGAATCCTGGCTACGGATATCGACCTGTCACAGATGAGCTACATCGTCGTGGAATTAAGGTTAATCATAAAAGAGTTAGCCGTCTAATGCGTGAGAATGGTTTATCGTCACAGATGTATAATCGTCAAACTCGGAAATATGATTCGTCGATTGGTCCTCAAGGTAAGAAAGCCAAGAATCGTCTTCATCGCCGTTTTAAAACTGAGCGTCCATATCAAAAAATGGCGACTGATGTGAGCGAATACCGCTATGACAATATGAGCCAGGATGAGCGAGTTTACCTTTCACCGATTAAAGATTTATGTTCTGGTGAAATTGTTAGTTACAATATTGGCGACCACCCTACTACTGATTTCGTGATGAAACCGCTAATCGAGCTAATTAATAAGCGACCTAAGCTTAACTACCGCATGACCGTCCATAGTGACCAAGGAATCCAATATCAAACGAATGCCTGGCGTCAAACACTAAAGAAAAACCATATTTTTCAAAGCATGTCACGCCGGGCGACCTGTTTAGACAATGCGCCAATGGAAAGTTTCTTTCACACGATGAAGGTTGAAATGTATTATGGACATCATTATCAAACCAAGCAGGAATTGATTAAAGCCATGGAGGAGTGGATAGAATACTATAATCGGAATCGAATCAAGCACATATTAAAAGGCAAGACTCCGATTGAATATCGAAATCTTGCCTTAGAAAAAGTTGCCTAAATTAAAGTGTCCAACTTACAGGGTTCACTTCACANGGAGGAGTGGATAGAATACTATAATCGGAATCGAATCAAGCACATATTAAAAGGCAAGACTCCGATTGAATATCGAAATCTTGCCTTAGAAAAAGTTGCCTAAATTAAAGTGTCCAACTTACAGGGTTCACTTCACAGGTGGTGTTTTTAGATTATTTGTTCTCTTTTTTTAACCGAGAAAGACCTCGTTACGGCTGCGGCCGCCGTTAACGATGGTGACTACGTCATTCAAACCAATCCGCACCATGTTGCGAACCGCGGTTTCGGTAAAAAAGGCCGAGTGCGGTGTAATGGTGACGTTAGGCATTGCTGCCAGTTCCTTGTAGTCTGCTGGAACATCCGCTGGCGTAACCTTCTTACCAAAGTAGGTCGTTTCGTCAGCCAGAGTATCCAGGCCGGCACCGGCGATTTCGTGGTTCTTCAGTGCCTGAATCAAGGCCTCAGTATCAACCAAGCCACCCCGCGACATGTTAATCAGGTAAGCCGAGTTTTTCATCATCTTCAATTGTTCTGCGCCAATCATTCCCTTAGTACTTGGCAGCAGCGGAACGTGAAGACTCAAAATGTCGGCGTTCTTAATCACTTCATCGGCACTGTCAACGTAGGTCACAAATGGTTCATCTGCCGGGTTATACGACGGGTCGAAGGCAATCACCTTTGCACCCAAGGCCTTGTAAATCTGGGCGGTTGCCGACCCAATGTTTCCCAGCCCGATCAAACCAACAGTCAGGTTGAAGATTTCGTTGCTCATCAGGTTAGCAGGCCAGCTAAAGTCGGCGTTATGGTCCATTTCGTAACGGTATTCGCCAATCCGACGCAGGAGGTACATTGCGTGTGCGACCCCCATTTCGGCAATTGCCCGTGGCGAGTAAACCGGCACGTGGGTTACCTTGAGGTTGTATTTCTTGCAGGCAGCCAGGTCAATCATGTTGATCCCGACCATCCGACAAGTAATCTGCCTAATTCCCATGTCGGCAATCTGTTTGTAAACTGCTTCGTCACCAATGGGCATCGTCTGCAGAATATCGAGGCCGTCGCAGCCCTTCATTAGGTTAACGTTGTCGGCGCTTAACGGTTCATGAACAACCTTGACTTCATTGCCCGTTTCTTTTGCCCATTCACGAACAAAACGTCCTTCCGTATCTTGACGAACGTTATACATAATAATCTTCATTGGCGTACGCTCCTTTATCTTTTCATAACTCACACTACCAACATTGTACCCAAATTAATCATGACAAGCACGAAATCAGCTAAACTAACCGGCCACTATTCGAGATATTATGAATCTGCTGTTTACAGAACTTAGCAACTTCCTCTCGTGACACGTCATAATTATGTTTCTGCCACCACATAAAGGCGCCATTAATTGACCCACCGATCATGTAAGACATTAACTCTGGCTGGTCAGATTGGGAAACGGCCTGCAGGACCAGGTCATTATTATCACGCTGACTGCGATGGAGGATCAGGTCGCTGATAATTTGCAAAATTTCTGCATGAATGCCCGGCCGATCCTTCGTGGCCACCAGGTGGTGGAACAATTCTTGGTGATGGTCAACATAATTTAATATCGCGTCCACGATACCGTCAGTCGTCTGCTGGTTACTAATCAGCTTATTCAGCTGTCCATCAATAGTTTGGGCCAGCAAGTCATACTTATCGTGAAAATAACGGTAAAAACTGCTCCGGTGTAGCATCGCTTCCTGGCAAATCTGGTCTACTGTGATCCGGTCAAATGGTACTTTTTCCAGTAGTGAGATCAGCCCGTTTTCAAAGTCCCGCACGGTGCGGTTCACCCTTGCCACTTGCATTCCCCCTGTCATGTCTGATTAATACCATTATATTAGTTACACCACACAAAAACCAGCCGCCGGATTTTCCGGCAGCTGGAGGTACTTTGTCAGTTATTCTCTTGACGGTCCCGGTAAGCAACTTGCACTGCCAACCGGTAGTCACCATTCATCATGATCGTGGAACCATTTCGTCCCGGAATTTTGTAAGGACCGCCGACAATCGTGACGTTAGCGAGGTACAGCTTGTACTTATCATGAGCCGTGTGGATATCAGTTAATCCCACCTGGGTAATGTGACCCACGGCCAGCCGTTCCATCTGGTTCACCCCGATGCTGATTTCCATCCGGTGTTTTCCCTGGTCATGGATCAATTCAAAGTAAGGCGGCACCTGGTTATCATCGATGGCGTGAACAGGCTGCCCTGTTTTTTCGTACTGGGCAATTACTTCTTTTCCGGACATGCCGTTGAAGTTTGCCGTTACCAACTCCGCATCCAATAGCCGACGGACAACCTTGTTTAGGTTCCGTTGTTCCAACGGGTCGGCTTCAAAGTGAGCCGGAATTGTCTCCGTGTTGTGATAAATTCCGTTGGACGCTGCCGGACGTGGTTGTCCAGCTTGGCGGCGAGTCGGCTGACCGTCATCGTCAACCACCAGTGGCCGAATGTACGGTGACAAAAAGTCAAACTTCGAGGTGCGCCCTAAGAAGAAAAAGATAATGTTAAGGTAGGCAAAGTAAGTAACAAAGATCACGGCTAAACAGTAAAGCAATCCCCGTAGCCAAACGTGATTAGCCAAAAGACGAGCAGTCACGTAGATGAGATAACCATCCCCCAGCAGGGCTACCAAGGTATATACCCGGTTCTTCAAGCGGGTATTGATGTTAAAGTAACTCAGCGATTGGTTAATTAAGTCCAAGAAACTAAACAATTGTCAGCCCCCCCTTTTATTGCTGTACAGTTCCCTGAGTGTTGCCAGCATTTGTCTGGTTATTATTAGTATTATTGTTGGTTTGGTTCCCGTTAGTCGTATTGTTGTTATTGTTATTATTAGTAGTTTGCTTCTTGTTAGTTGTACTTTCCTGCGTATCGTTCGTTTCTTGGTCGTCGTTTGCTTGCTGGTTGTCACGTTGACTTGAACTCGAAGACTCGCTGTTATCGTCGTTGTTTTCTGACGAACTGCTACTATGGACTTCAGAGCTAGTCGTTGACGAATCACGGCGGGAGACGGTAGAAACCCGTGCTCCTTCGTTGGTATGGGTGGTCTTGTTGACCACGACGTTAGTTGCGCCGAGTGCCAGAACAATGGACACGAGAGCAAACGGCGTCACGAACGGCGGCGTTTTTGATGCCATATTTAGACACACTCCTTTTCACTGTTTACTAATCATACCGCAAATTGTTCCCACGACAAGTTAAGTAAGTTATAAGTTCGTCTGTGATTCGCCAAAAGCGGTCAGCAACCGGTTCAGACGGCGCTCCGTCTTTGGCCAGTAATCGTTAACTACCACGTAGGCAGTTTGGCGCAACTTGTCAGGCAAACTAATATCTCGCTGGTTTTCCTGACTCCTGAGCCGTGACTTGATCGCATGACGACGGTCACCACGTGCCTGAATGCGCTTTGCCAAAGCATCCAGTACCGAGACCGTTAAGTAAATCACCACTGCCTGGTCGCCCAACTTTTGTTTATAGGTAACCGCCCCGATAGTGTCGAGGACGATCACGTTATTATGTCCAGTTTGCCAACCGGCAACGAGCCCCTCCATGGACGAACCGTACTGGTGATGGTCATAGGTTACCTGTTCTAGCAAGGTCAGCTTAGCCATGCTCGTCGGCGTTTCAAAGTAGTAGTCCACTCCGTCACGCTCACCGGGCCGTGGTGGTCTCGTCGTGTGGGTCACCACCCGGTGCAAACCGAAGTGGCGGCACAGGTAATTAGCCACCGTCGTCTTGCCCGCTCCCGCGGGGCCAGTGATAACATAAACTCTTTCTTGTCCCATCTTATTTCGTTAAGTACTCGTTAGCCTGGTCGAGCAACTGCTTTAAATTATCGTAAGTGAGCCGCTGACGCGCCGCCTCATAAGTGAACCAGCCAGCATTCTTGATTTCTTCAGCCTGCAGTTGAAGTTGGTGTTCAGCGGTCACTTCTGCCAGGTAAAGGGTCATTTCCTTGTAATTACCATTTGGCAAGTCGTAGCCGGTTTTGACGGCAAAGCTAGTGTCAATCGGCAGGTTCAGACTAGTCTCTTCCCGAATTTCCCGCTGAGCAGTTTGGACCAGATCTTCACCGTCCTCAACGTGGCCCTTAGGAAATCCCCAAAAGTGGCCCTTGTTTTGGCTTTCAAGTAATAAGTACTCTAGTTGATGCTGCTGATTATAACGGTAAACAACCGCTCCGCTAGTAATTTCTGTTGCCATGAAGAAGGTTCCTCCCTATTTTTTAATTTTTCTCATTGACTTCTAATCGTTTGCCCCATATGATGGACGTTAACCAATATAGTATAACAAAGGTGGTTGACTAAATGAGTGGAAATATTTTTCGAAAAGAGAGCCTCGACCGTTATCTTGGTGCGGACAAGAAATTTGTCAAGTCCCTGACAGCCTTCGACCTCGTTGCAATGGGCGTTGGTGCAGTTATTGGGACGGGGATTTTTATCTTGCCCGGGACTGTTGCGGCCAAAACCGCCGGCCCGGGGGTCACGCTCTCTTTTCTCCTGTCAGCCATCGTCTGTGCCCTCTCGGCCATGTGCTACGCCGAATTTTCCTCGGCCCTGCCGGTCGCCGGAAGTGCCTACTCCTATGGTAACGTCGTCTTTGGCGAAATTTTTGGCTGGATCCTTGGCTGGGCGCTAATTCTTGAATACATGCTGGCCGTTGCTTCTGTTTCGACTGGCTGGGCAGCCTATTTTCAGTCACTCCTGCAAGGGTTCGGGATTACCATCCCCAAAGCAATTTCTGGTCCCTTTGACCCGGCGCATGGTACGTACATTAACTTGGTGGCGGTCCTGATCGTCCTGGTCGTCGTGGCGTTGCTTTCTCACGGGATGCAGACTTCCATGCGGATTAACAACATCGCCGTCGTCTTAAAGATCGCCATTATTCTCCTCTTCTTAGGCATCGGTATCTTCTTTATCAAGCCAACGAATTATCACCCGTTTTTACCCTACCACCTTCACGGGGTCTTCCGCGGCGCGACGGTTGTCTTCTTCGCTTACCTCGGGTTCGATGCCGTTTCTAGTTCGGCCGCCGAGGTTAAGAACCCGTCACGAAATATGCCGCTCGGGATCATTGGCACCTTAATCATCGCCACCATTCTTTACATGGGCGTTTCCGTCGTCTTAACCGGGATGGTCCCTTACACTAAGTTAGATGTTGCCAACCCCGTCTCCTTTGCCCTCCAGGTTGTCCACCAGGACTGGATGGCTGGCCTCTTATCCATTGGGGCGCTGGTCGGGATGTTCACCATGATGGTCACAATGACCTACTCCAGTTCCCGACTAGTTTACTCCGTCGGCCGTGACGGTCTGTTGCCATCACAGCTCAGCAAGTTGGATAAGCAAGGTCTTCCGCAACACGCCATCTGGGTTGTCGGCCTCATCATTGCGATCCTTGGTGGTCTGGTGTCACTGGATCAACTCACCAACCTGGTTAACATCGGGACGCTGCTGGCCTTTACCTTTGTTTCCTTCGGGATTATTCCACTGCGTAAACGTCATGACATTGGTAACAAGGGTGGGTTCAAAGTTCCCCTCTATCCCGTCTTACCGATTATTTCTGGTCTTGCCTGCCTGTGGATGATGACCCTCCTGTCGAAAGAAACCTATCTCGGTGCCGGTATTTGGTTTGGCCTGGGACTCTTGATCTATGCCCTTTACGGCTACCGCCACAGCAAGTTAAACCAAGACCGTGACTAACATCACTGTCATAATTTCCCTGTCACTAACTCGTGACGGGGTCTTTTTTGTTTAATGGTAAAATAAAGTTATTCACTAAGTCAGACGAAAGGAACGGTTTCATACCATGATTGACAACCAATTCAGTATTGTTGACGTCAAATTCAAGCAAGAGGTCGCCGAACTAGTATCTCTTCACCTCCTCGATGATGGGGACACCAAGCTTGCGCCAGTCGACCTCTTTAGGAAGCTACTGACCACCACGATGACTAACGGTCACGACCCAGCCACCATCACTTATAACTTCCACCAGCTGTTAGCCACCCCCGATGAAGACCTGGCCGCTTGGCTGGATTCCGGACAAGAGCTAACCGACGAGGTCTTTTACCTAGTGGCGCTCCAGCTTTTGCAATTCGAACCCGCACTTGACTTTCAGCTGGATGATCCCCTGAGAGCTGTGACGAAGATTCACCTGCCGCACAAGTTTTACCAGCAATGGACGAGTGAGGACGTCATCGATTCCTGGTACCGGTTAATGGTGACCAGGAACAAGAACGGTCAAAATTACCTTGACTACCTGACCAGCCAGGGACTGTTTGCCTGGACCTACGACCTGCCGGCCCAGGACAAGCCGCTGTGGTTCAACGGCAAGTCAGTGGCCTGTTTTGATCCGGCGAAGTTAATTCGCGAGGTTGTTTACATCGAAACTGACCTCGATACCGATGCCGACGGTTACGCCGACCTGGTCAAAGCCGAAATCATCCGCCCAGCCGACACCAATGACGGCTTAAAGGTTCCCGCTGTCTTTACTGCCAGTCCGTACAACCAGGGGACAAACGATCAATGGGGAGAGAAGATCACCCACGACGTCAACCAGCCACTAGTTGCTAAGAAGACTGGCCGTGTCAAGTCACCAGCAGAAGCGACCTTCTCTGCGCCCCGTTATCACCAGCAGGTAAACGGCCACGCCACGAAGGCGACGCAAACTTTTAGTGAAACTAGTACTTACACCCTCAACGACTACCTGGCCGTCCGCGGCTACGCCATCGTTTACGCTGCCGGCATCGGTACTAAAGATTCAGACGGGCTGCAAACGTGTGGCTCACCAGAACAAACCGACTCGATGAAGGCGGTCGTTGAATGGCTCCATGGTGACCGAAAAGCCTTCACTGACCGGACCAGCGGCATCGAAATTCACGCCTGGTGGTGTAATGGTAATGTCGCGATGACGGGCCGCTCCTACTTAGGCACCCTGGCAACTGCTGTCGCTACCACTGGCGTTGCCGGCCTCAAGGCCATCGTCAGTGAAGCGGCCATCTCTAGCTGGTACGACTACTACCGCGAGGGTGGACTCGTCATGGCTCCCGGCGGCTTCCAGGGGGAAGACGCCGATGTCCTGGCAGCGGAAACATTTAGCCGCACCAAGAACCCGGCGGACTACCGGCGAATTGAAGAAACCAACCGTGACTACCTGGAAAAGATGACCGTCGCTCAGGATCGGCAAACCGGGAACTATAACCAGTTTTGGATAGCCCGCAACTACCGGCGTCACTTTGACAACATCCGGGCTGACGTGATGATGGTTCACGGTCTCAATGACTGGAACGTTAAACCAGTCAATGTTAAACGCTTATTTGATGCAGTCCAGGGACTGCCGGTTGCTAGCCACCTGATCCTACACCAGGGTCAGCACATTTACATCAATGCCTTCCAGTCACTGGATTTTTCCGAGATGATCAACCTCTGGTTTGCTAATAAGCTCTGGGGGCTTGATAATAATGCCGACTTGGCCATCCCCCACGTGTTAGTCCAGGATAACGCCCAGCCAGAGACCTGGCACGCTCACCGTAACTGGAGCACGGGGAATAAACGGACCTACTACCTCAGCAGCAAAATCCTGTCAACCAGTAACATTGGCCAAAGCAGCCTCGCCACTTTCAATGACCGCCAGGACGAGAAGACGTTTAAGCAGTGGTGCCAACAACCAACCCGCTGGCAGCATGCAATGCTGGCGGACGACAACGACTTCAGTCTCCGCCTGCTGAGCGAGCCGGCAAGTAACGAGTGGCTTTTGCGAGGAACACCGCAGGTCAACTTACGGGTGGCTGTCGATCGTGACCACGGAATGATTTCTGCTCAGCTGGTTGACTTTGGTCAAGACCGTCGCCTAACCACTAGTCCGCAGTTAATTAACAAGGGTGGTCTCCCGCTCGGCTACCACTGGAAATATGACGATTTGCGGGAATTCAAGCTGGCTAAACAGCCGACACCATTTAAGGTCATTTCATACGGACACATTAACCTGCAAAATATCAAGGGAGCCGGAAACGTTAACCGCCTCCGGCCCAACCGCTTTGAAAACGTCCGCTTGCTCTTGCAGCCAGTCTTCCACCACCTGTTAGCCGGCCACCAGCTTGGCTTGGTAATCTTCAGTACTGACTTTGGGATGACCCTGCGGGGAAACGAGGACCTGACATACCAGGTCGACCTCGGTCGCAGTTCACTGGTCATCCCGGACATGAGTGCCCTATAATTTTTCTTGGAGAAGAATGAGAAACGCGTTAGAATATCAATATCACTAAAACAAGTTAACGGAGGGATTTTGATGAAAAAAGGAACAACCATTATTACACTGCACAATGGCTACCACCTCTGGACCAACACCCAGGGTGAAGGCAACATCCACCTGCTTTGCCTTCACGGTGGTCCTGGGGCCAACCACGAATACTGGGAAGACACCGCAACGCAACTCGCCAAGCAGGGACTAAATGTCCAGGTTCACATGTACGACCAACTGGGCTCACTGTACTCTGACACGCCGGACTTTTCCGACCCGGCAGTTCGCGATGAGGTCCTGACTTACGATTACTTCCTCGATGAAGTTGAAGAAGTCCGCCAAAAGCTGGGAATTGACCACTTCTACCTGATGGGGCAAAGCTGGGGCGGCCTGCTCGTCCAACTCTACGCCGAAAAGTATGGTCAACACCTTAAAGGGGCCATCATTTCCGGGATGGTTGACGACATTGACGACTACGTTAAGAGTATTAACCACATCCGGGAAACGGTCCTGCCGGCTGACGACGTGGCCTTCATGAAGGAATGTGAAGCCAACAACGACTACAACAACGACCGCTACCGAAAATGCGTCGACGTCCTTAACAAGGGCTACATTGATCGGCGGCAGCCAAGCAAGCTGGAACACCTCCAGGACTTAACCGACCCGACAATCTACAACACTTTCCAGGGTGATAACGAGTTCGTCATTACCGGTAAATTAGCTAGCTGGCACTTCCGCGACCACCTGAAGAACATCACCATGCCAACGTTAATCACTTACGGTGGTCATGAATCGATGCCAATTCCGACTGGTAAGAAGATGGCCGAACTGATCCCCCACGCGCGGTTCGTAACGACGCCTGGTGCTGGTCACCACCAGATGACTGATAACCCTGGTGTCTTCTACAAGCACGTGGCCGACTTCATTAAGGAAGTCGAAGAAGACCGCTTCAACGCTTAATCAGAGTACAAATAAAGAAGGCAACGCTCATGAATGAACGTTGCCTTCTTTCTTATTGAATTTCATCATTAACTAAATTCAGCGTCGGCATGGCGGCCAGTGATGAAGTAGAATGGTACCGCAATCAGCAATGCTCCAAAGCCCCAGAGAAGGTTTTCTGCTGGCGTGTGGAACAATAACCAGCCAGAAACCGCTAAGGCGAGCAGGGGGATCAGCGGGCCAAATGGCACCTTAAAGCTCCGCACTGCCTCCGGCTTAGTCCGCCGGAAGACAATAACAGCCAAACAGGTTGGGATGTATTGAACAAAACGGGAAATGGCCGAGATCATCGCTAGCTTAGCAAAACTTCCCGTGTAGGCCAACAACAAGCCGACGACAGTTGAGACGATAATGGCCACGTAAGGTGCACCCCAGCGATTTTTCTTGGCGAGCACTGCTGGCATCATCTGGTGTTCTGCCAGTGCTTCCCCGGAACGCGGGGTGATGAAGGAGGAAGCCACGCAAATTCCACCAATGGAGCAAAGCGTTCCTGCAGCAACCAGGACGCTCCCCCATTCGCCGACCATTCGCTGCAGGGCATCCTGAACCGGGACAGTCGACTTCATCAGGCCAGTCCCTAAGACACCAATGCAGGCAACCATGATCAACATGTAAATCGCAACAACAGCACTCAGCGAAATCAGCAGTGACTTGGGAAGATTGCGTTTCGGGTTACGCATTTCCCCAGCAGCCACAACTAGTCCCTCAAAACCACTGAACACGTAGAAGAGGGTCAGAGTTGTCTGGGCAAAGTTGGCAGTTGAAGCCTTGCCTGGCACAAAGAACGGGTGGAAGTTGGCTGGATGCAGAAAGAACAACCCCAACAACGCTACCAGCAGCAACGGAACCAGCTTGGCAACAGTCATAATATCGTTTAGCCTCGTGGTTAACCGGACCCCTGCAATGTTGAGCAGCATCAGGAAAATACCTAACACGGTTACCATCGCGTTTTTGATAAAGGGGGTGTTCAGCGCCGGAAAAATCCCGCCAACCGCCGTGGCAAAACCGACGTATAAGGTGGCTTCGGCAATCATCCGTACTACCCAGGTCATAAATCCAACTTCGTAGCCGACAAAGTTGCCGAAGGCTCCCCGGGCATATAGGTAAGGCCCCCCATTCGTTCCGTACAAGCCAGCACACTCAGCAAAGCAAAGTGCAATCAAGAATACCAGGAGGCCGTCGAACGCTAGCGAGAGCAAACTAGCCGGACCAAATAATTTCATTCCAGAACTCGGTAACAGAAAAATCCCCGTCCCGATAATTCCGTTGATTCCGAAGAGGATGACACTCCCCATTCCCATCTTTTGTTTATTAGCTTCTTCCATTTAGTCTTCCCCCTTTGCTACGCGGTCAAAGAACGCGGTAAAAATGCGTTCTTGCTGTTCGCTGTTTTGCCAAAGATTTTCCGGATGCCACTGAACTGCTTGAATTGATGCGTCATCGTTTTCTACTGCTTCAACCACCCCGTCAGGAGCCGTTGCCACAACGTGTAATCCCGGCGCAACGTCTTTAACCGCCTGGTGGTGGCGGGAGTTCACCAGGGCGGTTTCACCAACGGCGTGCCCCAGCTGGCTATCACCATCAATTTTGACGCGGTGGGTTGGCAAGTCACCGCGACTCCGTTGTGAGTGGGGTAGCAGGTTATCTGCCTCATACTCGCTTGGCAGGTCCTGGTAGACTGAACCGCCAAGTGCCGCGTTAATTACCTGAATGCCGCGACAAATCCCAAACAAGGGTAGGTGTAGTTTGACCGCCGCCTTTACCAGGGGAAACTCGAAGGCGTCCCGGGGTGAATAAGTCGGTCCAATGAACCTGCTCGGGTTTGCTGACAGGTATTCTGGTGCAATGTCATGGCCGCCAGGAATAATCAAACCATCTAATCCCTGAAGAGACGCTAATGCCATCTCACCAGGAACGATCGGCAGGATCACCGGCACCACCTGGTGTTTCACTAACACGTCGACTAACGGCTTTGGTGCAAAGTGTGCTAACTGCAGATTAATAATCTCCGTTGGCTCCAAATCCGCGTCTGCACTAATCCCAATTCGCATCGCTAACCCCTTCTCTCATTAGATTTTAATAATCATTAAACAGCGAGAATGCTTGATTGTCAATGCTCTGAGTGAACAAAATCGTCAGTGACGGTCAGAAAATGAGAGTAATATAATTTTTATTGCATAAAGAAAACCGGCAAGGAGCTCATCATCAAGCTTCTTACCGGTTCGTTATTTTTAATTTTTATCCTGTTTAGTGAACGTTCAACAAGTCCGCTGGACGCTTTAACAGAAACTCGCTATCTTTCAGCTTTTCTGGCATTGCCGACTCATAAACCGCCCCCGCAAAGTGCGTGTGAGCGTCAGCGGCAGCTTTCAGGTCGTTGATGGTGTCACCAACGTAAATCGTTTCTTCTGCTTTCAAGCCATGGTCTTCCATCGCCTTGACCAACGGGTCGCCATATGGCTTGTGACGGACAGTGTCAGTCGCGGTGATCGCAAAGGAGAAGTACTTAGCAATAGGAAATGCCTGGCGGAAGTACTGCTCATACTCGTCACGGACCTTGGAAGTGACAATTCCCAGCTGGACATCCGGCCGGGCTGACAATTCAGCGAGCATCTCCGGCACGCCGTCAATGACGGTCGCATCCTTTTGCCGCTTGCTGGCAGCCTCGTCCCAGGCATCGGAAACCGCCTGAAAATCTTCCTTTTTAATGCCAATGTACTCCAGCGATTCAGTTCCCGGAATCCCAAAAACCTCTTTGCTGTAACGTTGCTCTTCTTCCGGGGTGTAGTGATAACCAAAATCAGCTAGGACCTCGAACAGCACCGGCATATAAACGTCAAAAGTGTCAATCATTGTCCCATCAATATCAAAAATGAAGTTTTTAATTGCCATTCTTGTTCTCCTCATCAGGCTGTTGCTTCAACAATGCTGCCAGTTTACCGGCTACTTCTGGGTCTAGGTCATCAGCAAGTGTATGTTCGCTATCCTGCTTTTCTTCGTGGACCGCCTTGGTCGCACTTACCAGTTGGTCAATAACCGCCTGCTCCCCAATTTTCACCGGGTTGATCGTCAGCCGGCCACCAGCGGCATTGGCATGACCACCACCCTGATAATACTGCTCAGCAAACTTAGCTACATCCATTTTATCATTACTCCGCAGCGAAATCCGCATGGCGCCGATCACCAAGGCCGCATCAAGTTCTGGCTGGTCTTTCAGGAGGTCATGGGCCAACTGTGACTGGTAGTCGCTCGCGTAAACGACACCCAAGCGGTGCCCATTAACTGTCGTCTCCAAAACATCCTTCAGGTGATGCTTGATGTACGCTGCCCGCCGCTCCATCAGGGTATGGACCAGGAGTTCGTTATCCTGCCAGTAAGCATCCCAGCCGGCTGCAAAGACGTGGTCCATGAACTCTCCGGCCCGTTTTTTCGGGTAAAACCAGAACAATTCGTTGAGCTGGTCAGCGCCCTCACTCACTGACGTCGGTAATTCGGGATCATTTTGCCAGTCCCAGGTATCGTATGCCCGGATTAGCTCTGCTAACTGAGCTAACTGCTGTCGCCGCTGACTGTCCAGCTGATCCATCCCCGGTTGTTGCTGGAGCCAGTCCCACACGATGCTAGTAGCACTAGCGTGAACCATCTCGCCATGGGGAGCAACCGTATTGGCAGCATAACGCCGCCGCTGGTCTTCTTCGGATTCGTGGTGGTCAAAGACCAGCCAGTGGTTAGCGAAGTGCTGGTTTAGCTCCTTAAAGGTATTCTCCGAGTCCGGCGTCATATCCATGATGTAAACGTCACTGTAATTATTTAACGACGGCGAGTTAAACCAGTGGTCCAGGGTAGCGTCAATTTGTCCCGCCCCGATATGTTCGACGTCAAATTCAACGCTGGAAAAGACGGTTGGCTGGACGCTCTGCAATAGCATTGGACCGCCGAAACCGTCGAGGTCGTTGTGCGAAAATACCTTGATTAATTGTTTTGCCATGATAGTCATTCCTCACTACTTGCGCAAACTAAGCTTTTCAACGTTCAGGACCTTATCGAGCCAACCGCTTGTAAAGCTTTCTTCGTGGCTCACCAGCAAAAGGTTCCCCGGGAACTCCTGCAGAGCCCGCTTCAGGCCCTCCTTCGTCTCGTCATCCAGGTGGTTAGTCGGTTCGTCCATGATCAGGAAATTGCACGGTGTCAGTTCGAGCACCGCGATTTTAACCTTGGTCTGCTCGCCCCCAGAAAGCTGGTGAAGTGGTTTGGCCGCATTGGCAGCGTTAATCCCTGCCCGCGCTAGCTTGGTTCTAATCGTCTTGGGCTGCATCGTCGGAAACAGGTTTTGGATCGTCTGCAACGGCGTGAGGCTGGGGTTATCCCAGGTCAGGTTCTGGTCAAAGTAGTTGACCTTGGCCGACGGAGATAACGTTGCCGTGCCGCCCTTAGCCGGGAGTTCGCCGAGGATGGTCCGAATCAGCGTCGTTTTCCCCACCCCGTTAAACCCACTAAAGAGCATCTTCTCGCCCATTGTCAGCGAGAAAGTAACTGGTTTGAGCAACGGTCGGTTATAGCCCACGCTGAGGTGGTCAACCCGCAGCGCGTTGGCCGACCCGCTTTCTTCGTACGGAAAATGGAACGTCGCCTTGAGGTTCGTCGACGGCGGCTCCACTTTTGTCATCCGGGCCAGCATCTTCTCCCGGGACTTGGCCATGTTGGAATTCCGACCGGCCTTATTCTTCCGGATAAAACGGGTCGCCTTTTCAATTACTTCCTGCTGCTTTTCGTATTTCCGCTCTTGAGCTTCCTGGCGTTCAGCTTTCTGCCGCATCGCCTGCTGGAAACTGCCACGGTACTTGGTAATCTTGCCAAAACTGACGTCACAGATGGTGGCCGTCACCTTTTCCAGGAAGTCGTAGTCGTGAGAAATAATCATGGCCGCCCCGTCAAAGTCGTTGAGGTAGTCAACCAGCCAGGCAATGTGCGCCGTATCCAGGTAGTTAGTGGGTTCATCCAATAAGATCACGTCAGGATTTTGCAGCAGGAGCTTAGCCAGGATCAGTTTTGACCGCTGACCACCACTCATCTTGCCTACCAGGCGGTCCTCGCCCAGTTCCGTTAATCCCAGACCAGACATTACTTCAGCCACCTTGGTGTCAATGTCGTAAAACCCGTGCGACTCCAAGTAATCCTGCATTTGGCCAGCCTTCTCCAGTTGTTTCGGATCGGTCATGGCGCGAGGGTCGGCATATAACTTAGTAAGTTTGTCCTGCGTTTGGTACAACTTGGCAAACGCACTGTGTAAAAACTGTAAGAGAGTCTCATCCTGGGGAATGTCCACGTACTGGTCAAGGTAACCGCGGGTTGTTCCCGGCTGCCAGCTAACGGTTCCAGCAACTGGCAGGACCTGGCCGATTAAGATCTTGATGAGGGTACTCTTCCCGGCACCGTTTTGCCCAATAATCCCCATGTGCTCGTGCTTTTCCAGCCGGAAGCTGGCATCGTTATATAGTTCCTTATCGGCGTAGCTCATTGTCAGCCCGCTGACTTCTAATAAACTCATTTGTTTCGCTCCTTTATACCACCACTAATAGTAGCATAATCCACCCGTTAATTTCGAAACATCCCTGCTGTTGAACAATAAAAAGCCCCTCGTTCTCGGCCAAAACCAAGTACGAAGGGCAAATTAATTATCCTAGAAAAGGATCGTCTCCAACAAGCCGCTCATGGCTGCCGGATCAACAACGCGCTGCGGCCGGTCCTGGCGATTAAAGAGGTTGGCCACACCACGGGGCAGCGAACCGCCCAGCAACTGTTGTAGTTGACGGATAGCTGGCAGTCCCGGCTCATCCACTGCTTTACTAGTAATGGAGTAGTAAACCGTCTCCGGGAACTTAAACGGGCTAGCCGTCGAAATGATGACCATTGGGGTTTCATCACCACTATCTTCCTGGTACTGGCGAGCGACCGCCGACGCCACGGCAGTATGCGGGTCAATGGCGTAGTGATCCTGATGGTATGAACGGTGAATTTCGTCTCTAACCAGCTGCTCATCCGCGTAGCCAGCCGCAAAATGACTGTCCAAGAAATCTTTTTCACTATCACTAACCTGGTAGAAGCCTCGCCGTTGCAGCTGGGACATTAATGCAGCTACTCGCTGGTCATCGCCGTTGGCAGTGTCAAATAATAGCCGCTCCAGGTTGCTGGAAACCAAGATGTCCATCGATGGTGAATTGGTAACCGTAAAATCACGGCGGCGGTCATACTTACCAGTCGTAAAGAAATCAGTTAAGACGTTATTTTGGTCTGAGGCACAAACCAGACGGTGAACGGGTAGTCCCAGTTTTTGTGCGTAATAACCGGCAAGGATATCGCCAAAGTTGCCAGTTGGTACCGTAAAGTTGACCTGGTCTCCGGCACTTATGTCGTGGCGGGCCAGCAGCTGTCCATAAGCATAAAAGTAATAAGCAATCTGGGGAATTAGCCGCCCGATATTCATCGAGTTAGCCGAAGAGAATTGCAGTTGGTGAGCCGCTAATTCAGCCCGTAATTGCGGGTCATTAAAAATTTGCTTAACGTTTTGCTGGGCATCGTCAAAGTTACCATCGACCGCTACCGGAGTTAGGTTATCACCGGGCAGACTTCGCATCTGGTGGAGCTGAACAGGGCTCACCCCATGGTGCGGGTAAAAGACAACCACCTGGGTCCCGTCCACGTTGCTAAACCCATCCATCGAAGCGCCACCGGTATCGCCAGAGGTTGCCGTTAGAATGACGATTTTGCGATCGAGCCCCATCAGTTTGACCGCCCGCGTCATCAGCTGTGGTAACAATTGAAGAGCAACATCCTTAAAGGCCAAAGTTGGTCCGTGGAAGAGCTCCAGGAAGTAATTGCCACCTACTTTCTTGGTCAGCGGGGTAATTGCCGGATCATCCCACTGACTACAGTAAGCACGGTGAATGCTAGCCGTCCGCTGCTCAGCTGACCAGTCGTCCATCAGCCAGGACAACACCAGCGACGATGCCTGCTGAAGTGTAATGCCACTCAATTGTTCCAGTGAAAATTCTGGGTGAGGAAAGTCAACGGGGACGTAAAGGCCGCCGTCAGGAGCAAGTCCCTGAATCACCGCTTCTGCGGCGTTTTTGGCGTTGGCGACAGTTCCCCGAGTACTCCGGTATTGCATGATAGGCCCTCCTTAAGAAGATTTGATGCGCCCATTATACCGCACTTTAACTGGATTATGATAGAATAATGAGAGAAAACCTAATCTTTGGAAGGAGCGCGTCATAGATGAGAGAAATCCAGATCGGAATGATTGGCCTGGGAACGGTTGGTTCCGGTGTTTTAAAGATGATTCAGGATAACGAAGGAAAGATCCTGAATATAACCGGTTGCCGGTTGCACGTCAAAACGATTGTCGTTCACAACACGAGCAAACGGCGGCAAGTCCCGCTGTGGGATACCTACCTGACTAACAACTTTGATGAATTGCTCAACGATCCGGAGATTCCAATTGTTGTTGAGGTGATGGGCGGCATTCATCCGGCCAAAGAACGGATTGCGGCGCTCCTCAAGGCCAAAAAGCACGTGGTCACTGCTAACAAGAATTTAATTGCTACTGACGGGCCCGAGTTAACGAAGTTGGCGGCAGATAACGGCGTTGACCTCGTCTACGAAGCAAGTGTGGCTGGCGGGATCCCAATCTTACGGACGATTGCCAATAGTTTCCCGGCTGATAAGATTCTGGAAGTTCGCGGGATTGTCAACGGTACCACCAACTACATTCTGACCAAGATGAATGCCGACCACCTCAGTTACGAAAAAGCCCTCAAGCAGGCTCAGGACCTGGGATTTGCTGAGGCCGACCCAACAAATGACGTTGCCGGTTTTGACGCGGCCTACAAGATGATTATCCTTAGCCAATTCTCATTTGGCACGCGCTTAACCATTGATGACCTGCATGTTGAGGGAATTGAAAACATTAACCGGGAGGACATCAAGCAAGCAGACGCCTTTGGTTACATCATTAAACTCATCGGGATTGCCCGGCGGGTGAAAGAATCGGTCTTTGCCGAAGTGGCTCCCGTCCTCGTTCCAAAGGGGACCCCACTGGCCACCGTTAATAACGAACGCAACGCCGTGATGGTGACCGGCCAGGCTGTCGGCGACGTCCTCTTTTACGGTCCCGGCGCTGGTGGACTGCCAACGGCTAACTCGGTTTTAAGTGACATTATTGCCGTCACCCAAAACATTGCGACCGGCACCACCGGTCACCAGTTCAATAATTACCGTCAGCACTACCAATCAACCTCGCTGGATGATATTTGTTACCGTTACTACCTCTCACTGACGATGAAGGACGTTCCTGGTGAGATGCTTCGTTTAACGAAGATTTTTGCGGACATCAACGCTAGTTTCCTAACCATCGTTCAATCATCATCTACTGCAGGGTTGGCCAAACTGGCAATTGTCACCCACTCAATGACGCGTCGCCAGTTGCTTGACCTCCAGGCCGCGATTGATAAATCACCCCACCATTCTCTGCAACTGAAGGCGGCCTACAAGGTCTTAGATAAGTAAGGAGGAATTAATGATGAGAATTATTGTGCCGGCTTCCAGTGCTAACCTGGGGCCGGGATTCGACTCCATTGGTGTCGCCGTCAACCGCTACCTGACAATGACGGTGGGCGAAGAAACAGACCGGTGGCAAGTTGATCACGACCTGCCCAACATCCCTCATGACGAGCGCAACATGATTGTTCAGGCAGCAATTAAAACTAGCCCGACGCCCCTGGTTCCCCACCGGTTGACCGTCGTTAGCAATATTCCACTGTCGCACGGGCTGGGCAGTTCCTCCAGTGCCAATGTTGCCGGAGTCGAACTCGCTAACCAGCTCAACCAGCTGAATTTAACCGACGAACAAAAGGTCCAGGCAGCGGCTCGTTTGGAAGGACACCCGGATAACGTTGTTCCTGCCATTATGGGTGGAATTGTGGTCGGCACGAGTATCGACGAACAGTTCTATGCCGTCAAAGCACCTGAACCGCCATACGCCCTTGCGGCATACATTCCCCGCTATAACCTTGCGACCGCGGATTCGCGGGCAGCTTTGCCAGCCACAATGCTCTATCCGCGAGCAACTCACGCTAGCGCAATTGCCAATACTCTGGTGGCCGCCCTCTTTGCCCGCAACTATCCGGTAGTCGGAAAAATGATGGAAGCTGACCTGTTTCACGAACCGTACCGGGCACAGCTGGTACCAGAATTACACACTATTCGCCGGCTCAGTCACCGCTGCGGGGCGCTGGCAACCTACCTCAGTGGCGCTGGTCCAACGGTGATGACCCTGATCCCGCATAACGGAACCGATCTCTTTAGTCGGACATTGCGGTTGCATGGTCTCACTGCCCCACTCTGGCAGTTAGCCATCGACGACCAGGGCGTCCGGGTGGAGGAATAACAAATGAGATTCACCATTGATGACATCATTCTGATGTTTTTCTGCTACTCGTTCATCGGCTGGCTCTGGGAGACGATCTACTGTTCCCTGAGGCAACGAGCTCTCCAGTACCGGGGATTTTTAATCGGCCCCTACTGTCCCGTTTATGGCTTTGCTATTGTCACGATCATTCTCTGCACTGACAACTTTAATAATAACCTCATCGCCCTTTTCTTCATGGGCTGTTTGGTAGCCACCATTTTCGAGTTTTTTGCCAGCCTGTTGCTTGAAAAGGCGTTCCACATGAAACTCTGGGACTATTCCAACCACTGGGGTAACCTCCAGGGGCGGGTTGCGCCAGCCATCTCGCTTTTTTGGGGCGTTGGGACGGTTTTTCTCGTTCGTGACGTCCAACCTGCCGTCCTGAAGTTCATTAACTTTGTCGAGTATGAGACAGCTCACTGGGCAGCCATCGCTGTCGCGCTAGTGATGAGCACTGACGCGGTCATGACCATCCTTGACACCGTTCAGTTTAAGGAACACGCTGCCATTTGGGAACAACGGATTCACGCAGAAAACCAACGGCTGCACGTTCAGCTGCTTGACGCAATGGATCAGCACCGGCTCAACCAGCACCAGCGGCGTGCCCGGTTGGTTCAGTTAGTCCACCCGACCTGGAACGAACGGCGGATGATGCATAACTATCCGACATTAAAAGTTAAAGAAGCACCGCACTTATCAGCTCTTCACCACCAACTTCATCAGCACCAGCTGTATTCCAACAAAAAATCTCACAAGTAATGGTGTCAATTTACATTGACTTATTTATAGGTTGAAAACATACTGCCAGCCTTCTAGCAACCTCTTAGTTCATAATTGTGTTATAATTATTAATGCAACATGTGCAGATAAACTGGGAGGCCTTTATTATAATGAAATTTTTGGTAATTACCGGAAGTGCCCATCAGCCAGGCGCTTCGACGCAGCTTGCTGAGCAACTGGCTAAGGGTGCCAAAGAAGCGGGAAATACCGTCGAGATGTTCGACGCTGGTCTCCACCCGGTTTCACCGCTCGCTTTCAACGCTGATAACCAACTCCTGCCCGGAGATGATCGTGTTGAAGGTTTACTGGATAAGATGGTGAGCGCTGACATTTTGGCCTTCGCTACCCCTATGCACTACTTTGGGATGTCTGCTCAGCTTAAGGCCGTTGTCGACCACATGGCAGAACGTGATGAAGAACTTCATGGCGACAAACAAGCAATTCTACTCGCAACGTCGCAAAATGATGACTTTGACCCGCTAAAATCCGAGTTTAAAGCAATCGTTGACCACATGGGTTGGACTTACGCCGGCCAAGTGTTGGCAGCGAAAACCAGTACCGACCACTTGCGGTTTTATCCCCAGATGGCCTTTGAGCTGGGCAAAAGCTTTGACGCCTCCAGTACTTCCGCTTAACTATTTATGAGATTTTTTTAATGTTTTATTGACAGTCGTTGGTCCTGCCGGTATACTTACAGACAAATCAACGAAGGGAGTGTCAATCATGAGCAAAAACTTTATCCAACAATTACAGATGATGCGTCGTTGGCAAAGCCAGTAGCTCGGGTTGACTCCGGTCGGAATCAGCCTGACACAATTCGGGTTAATTCCGTGCTGGCATCCAATTAATACTTAGTGCCCGCATGTGAAGCAAGATCATTGCGGGCATCCTGAAGAGAAGGGGTCCGTGTAGCGGGCTCCTTTTTCTTTTTGCTAACTACTGGGAGGAAATGTCAATGAAAAGAATGTATACCCTCATCACCGTTTTATTTGTCTTCCTCGGTGTGGCCTTCTTTCGGGAAAACAACGGTGTGTCTCAAAGTAAGCACCCCACCGTCGGGATATTGCAATTAATGCACCACCCCTCGCTCGACCAAATTCATCACGGCTTTATTGCTGGTTTGGCAGACGAAGGGTTTCATGAAGGAAAGAACCTAACAATCGACTACCAGAACGCGCAGGGTGATCAAAGTACCCTCAAGACGATGGCCAATAAGCTAGTCAACGAGCACGACAACGCCATCTTTGCCATCACCACCCCGGCAGCCCAGTCGGTTGCCAACTCAACAACTAAGATACCGATCATCCTCGGGGCCGTAACCAATCCGCAGGGGGCTGGGCTGGTTAAAAATAACCACCACCCTGGCGGCAACATTACCGGGGTTTCCGACCAAGCACCGGTAGCTCAGCAACTGGCGCTGGTCAAAGAGTTTCTTCCCCATGCCAAAAGCATCGGAATCATCTATACCTCCAGCGATAACTCCGCATCAACCGAACACGCCCTCTTTGTTAAGGAAGCCAAGCGGCAACACGTCAACCTGAAGTCGTACACCATTGCTAATAGCAACGACCTCAACCAGGTTTCCCAAACGGCGCTAAATAATAACGATGCCTTAATCGTCCCGACTGATAACACCATTGCCGGCGCAATGCAGACCCTAGTTAAAAACGCTAACGCTGTTAACAAGCCAATCTTCCCGGCAGTCGCCCAGATGGTTAAACAAGGCGGGGTTGCCACCTACAGTATCAACCAGTACGACCTTGGTGTCCGTGGCGGCCGGATGACCGGTAAAATTTTGAAAGGGGAGAACCCCGCGAAGATGCCGATTGACTTTTCGCGGCACGGTGAACCAGTTTTGAACCTCAAACAAGCTCATAAGTTGGGTCTGACGGTACCAAAGCACTTTGAACACGAAGCAGAAACGAAAGGGCAGGTGTTTAAATAATGAACTTAATTACTTCAGCAATCGGGCAGGGATTATTATGGGCCCTGCTGGGAATTGGTCTTTACCTGACCTTCCGCATTCTCAACTTTGCCGACATGACGGTTGAAGGAACCTTCCCCCTCGGGGCTGCCGTCGCGGTAACCGCCATCACTCACGGTATCTCGCCACTAGGGGCAACGGTTCTCGCCGCCCTTGCCGGAATGGCTGCCGGGCTGATTACCGGTTTACTGTGCACCAAGGCGAAAATTGACAGCCTGCTGGCGGGAATCTTAACCATGACCGCTGCTTATTCCGTCAACTTGCGGATCATGGGGAAATCCAACGTTTCCCTGCTCGGTAAGCAAACCCTGCTGACGCCGCTCCGGAATCTTCCCCAATACTTTGACAGCGTTTTTCTGGGGCTGATCGTCATTCTGATTATTACGGCCGGTCTGATTTTCTTCCTCCAAACCGACTTTGGCCAGGCCTTTATCGCTACTGGTGACAACCCGGTCATGGCCAGGTCGCTCGGGATTAAAACCGACTCAATGGTCATCATTGGCCTAATGCTCTCCAACGCCCTGGTTGGCCTTTGCGGCGCTTTAATTGCGCAGAGCAACGGTTACGCCGACATTAACATGGGAATTGGGACGATCGTCATCGCCCTCGCCTCAATCATTATTGGGGAAGTGGCTTTCGGTGACCTTACCCTCAACCAGCGGTTAGTCGCCGTCACCCTCGGGAGTATCATCTACCGGCTGATCCTCTTAGCCGTCCTCCAGCTTGGTTTCTCCACCAACGACTTGAACCTGATTTCTTCAATTGTTCTGGCGCTATGCATGATGCTGCCACGACTAAACAACGTCCTGCACATCAAAGAACCATTCGTCAAGGGAGGTCTTAGTCATGACAAATAATCGCGAACCAATGTTACAGCTAAAAGACGTTTCCACGGTGGTCAACGCGGGAACGCCCAACCAAACCACGATCTTGAAGAAGATTAACCTGACGATCAACGATGGTGACTTCATCTCCATCATTGGGACCAACGGGGCTGGGAAGTCCACCCTCTTTAACGTGATTGCCGGCAGTTTGCCGGTTGCTAGTGGACAACTGTTTCACCAGGGTGTCGACATTACCACAATGAGCGTAGAACAGCGGACTAGTTTCCTCAGCCGCGTCTTCCAAGACCCCAAAATGGGGACGGCCCCGCGGATGACCGTGGCCGAAAATCTGCTGTTAGCGGCTAAGCGGGGCGAAAAACGTCACCTTATTCCGCGACACCTCAAACAGCGCCTGCCGGAACTCAAACAGCTCGCCGCCTCGATGAACAACGGGCTGGAACAGCGCCTTAACACCGCTACTGGCAACCTTTCCGGCGGTCAGCGACAGGCACTCAGTTTCCTGATGGCAACGATCAAACGACCAGATATCTTATTGCTGGACGAACACACCGCCGCCCTCGATCCCCATACCAGTCAGTCGCTCCTTCACGCCACCAACCAGCGGATTACCGAGGACCACTTAACGGCTCTGATGATTACCCACCGGATGGAGGACGCCCTGACCTATGGCAACCGGTTGATTGTTTTAAAGGCCGGTCAGATTGTGGCTGACTTTGCCGGTAAAGAAAAGCAACAATTGACCCTTGACCAGCTATATGACTTTTTTGAGGACTAAAAATACGGGCTTGTTTCGTTAAGGAAGCAAGTCCGTATTTTTGTTGCTCGTTCAACAATTTATGTCTTAAGAAATTCATGATACAGTTACTGTGTTATCAAATTATATACTCTGATTTGATAAACAAGTATCTGGATCTTAACGTAGTCACCTCTCCTTTTTTATATTCCTAAATACAAAACCTAGTATGCATCAATTCCCTACTAACTTTTTCCATCACAATTAAGTTTAATCTTAAAAAGATATTTACAATAAAAATGCGTACATATTATCATAGATACGCTAGAGGAATTGATAAACATAGATTCAAAGGCCTCTTTAAGAATAAGCCGCTTTAATCTATAAAAATTTATGCTTCTGAATGGAAAACAAAAAACGCCGGGTAGGTCGACCTAAAAGCAAGCGTTAAACCTACCAGACGGTTCGTCTGCAAAAAAACTTTTTTGGAGATTAATGCACCGGAAAATGCTTTGAGCATCAAAACACAAGATGAAACTGTTGACCAGGCGATTGATCGTGTGCTGCGGTCACTGAGCACGGATGAGATGCGGTCGTATAAGCTGTGGTTGGAAATGTTTGAAAAGAAAGAGAAGTAAAAATGAAAGTCGAACCCAAAATTATTGAGCAAGTTAAGTCTGTCTTAAAGCAATTTGGCACTAAATATCTTACGGAATCAGGCGAGTTGAAGCGTAGTAACGTCATTAATGACCTCGATCAGTATGATCGTGAATTAATGGCTGCTCTCTTAGCCAATCCGCTCATTCATGATAATTACACCGAGATGATCGCCGGCACCGAAATCTTCAAGCTAAACAAGTTTATCGAGATGTTTGAATATAAGGATTTCTGGGAGGATAGCTTCACTAAATATACCGACAAAATCGGTCTAGCTAGCGGAGGCAAATTCATCTCAGATTCGTCTGATGTCGTCCTCGATTTTCCTTATAAAGATACTGTCCTCAAAGCTGGCATGGATAAGGAAGACGCTGATCCCGAGGTTGGGGCTGATGAACCATTCCTGAATGAAACATTAGCTCATGCGGAAATTAGTGAGCTCTTGGAACCAAAAGTTTTAATCAACGCCAAGCGCTATGATAAAGATGGTGAACATGAGGCAAATAGTTTTGATGATCAAGATAACTTGATTATCAAGGGAAACAATCTTGTTGCATTACATAGCTTAAAAGAAAAATACTCCAGTAAAGTTAATTTAATTTATTTTGATGTACCTTTTAATACAAGTAACGACTTCCCATATAATGATAAATATAATAGATCAACGTGGCTTACTTTTCTTCAAAATAGGTTAAGAATCGCAAAAAACTTGTTAACAAATACTGGTAGCATTTTCGTACATATTGATTGGCATGAGGATGCTTACTTAAGAATTTTATTGGACGAAATTTTTGGGAAAGATAATCTTATTAATGAAATTATTTGGCACTATGGTTCCGGTGGTAGTTATAAAAATTCATTTGCTAAGAAGCATGATACTATTTTCTGGTATTCTAAAACATCAAATTATAAGTACTTTCCTGATAATAAAATGGTTGGCGAAAAAAGAGGAACTAAAAAGCGAAATAATATGAAAAGGAATGTCGATGAGGATGGGAGGGTTTACTATTCAATTAAATCAGCAGGTAAAATATATAAGTATTATGAAAACGATTTAATTACACCAGATGATGTCTGGAATATATCGATCTTGCAACAAAAAGACCCAGAAAGGATGGGATTTAACTCTCAAAAGCCTGAAAGACTATTAGCACGGATTATAGGGGCCACAACGAAAGAAAATGACTTAGTTCTAGATTCCTTCATGGGATCCGCAACAACACAAGCTGTTGCAATGAAAATGAAGCGACGTTTTATTGGTATTGAGCAAATGAATTATATTAATACCATTTCGGTTCCTCGCCTACAAAAGGTTATAAAGGGTAGCCAAGAAGGAATTTCAAAAAAAGTAAACTGGCAAGGCGGTGGTTCCTTCGTCTACGCTGAATTGATGGAGAAGAATCAGGGATACTTGAAAGATCTACAGAAAGCCACGACTTTCGATGAATTAGACGCTATTTTCCAACGTATGAAAGCCGGTGCCGACTTTGATTTCCGGGTTGACCTGGCTAAATTTGAAGATGATCCTGATCGGAGAAAACTATCCTTTGAGGGCCAAAAGAAATTACTCATTAAGCTGCTGGACAAAAACCAGCTTTATTACAATGAAGCCAACATTGATGATGCTGATGTCCGCGATCTGATTTCCAATAGTGATTATCAATTCAATAAGAGTTTCTACGGGAAGGAGTCAGAATAATGGCTCGCAAGAAATCGATCCCGCAAGAAAAAATCGACCTCAAACTATTAAATTGGCTAAATGATACGTCGTTTTTTAGCCAAGATGAAGGTATGCTACGGTTACCGCTGTATATCAGTCAAAACCTCAAGCACAAACTCCGTGACTACCAGTTTTCTGCCATCCATAACCTAGACGCCGTTAAAAGACGGTTTGGTAATGATAGCAACTATAATCAGCTCATGTTTTACATGGCCACTGGGTCGGGAAAGACTGATATCATGGCTGCAATTATCTTGTACATGTATCATGTTTGGGGGTATCGATGTTTCTTATTTACTACAAACACCACAGCCGTTGTCAGCAAAACCATCGATAATCTGACCAACAATGCTTCTCCCAAGTACCTATACCAAGATCCGTTAACCATCGACGGTCAACGGGTAACGATTAAGCAAACCAATGATTTTCCAGTAACTTTGGAACAGAATACGATCTATATCAAGTTTTCCGGTATTCAACAGTTATCAAACGACTTCAATGTACCACGAGAGAATGGTATTACACGAGATTCCCTCAGTCGCCATAAACTGGTGATTTTAGCCGATGAAGCACACCACTTTAACGTTGGTACACGGAGTAAGAAAGCTAATGCTGAAAGCAAGAGCTGGGAATCACTACTCGATGAAATTCGGGGACTAAATCCACAAAACCAGCAATTGGAATTTACGGCAACAATCGACCTACATAACCCTGATATCTATCACAAATATCAGAACAAGATAATCGCCCAGTATGATCTCAGCCGCTTCATTAACGATGGGTATTCCAAGCAAGTTTACCGATTGCAGGCCAACAATAGTGACAAGGATAAAATGCTCAACGCTGTTTTATTATCACAATATCGGAAGCGAATTGCTCAGAACATGGGTATTCCTGACTTTAAGCCGGTTATTTTGTTTAAATCAAACACAATTGCCCAATCTAAGTCAGTTAATGAACAATTCCTCACGATGATTGACAGCTTATCTGCTGAGTCTTTGCAAGAATTTATTCAGTCTCAAAACCAATCTACCCAGAGTGAAGCCCTCAGTATGGCCTATGATTACTGGCTTAAGCAGGGCTTTGGTGAAACAGTGGCGGAGTTAAAGCATGACTTCCGTGAACTGACGACAGTCAACGCCAACGACCCAGGATCTAAGGGACTGCTTTATCATTCTAACGTCGCCACCAAGTTAAATAATCTGGAAAACCCAGATAATCCAGTTCGCTCAGTCTTCGCCGTTGCCAAGTTAAGTGAAGGTTGGGACGTTCTGAACCTATACGACATTGTCCGAATTGGCGAAAAAAATATTAAGCCAAAAGACACTAATGCCGAAGCCCAGTTAATTGGCCGTGGTGCCCGCTATAATCCTTTTATTTACCAGGGGAAGAAGTCTTATGTTCGCCGCTTTGACGACCGGAAACCTGAAATTCAGCTTCTGGAGCGGCTTTACTACCACACCATTAACAATCCACAGTACCTTGAAAACCTGCGGAAGTCCCTAGATGCCATTGATTTACCGGTTAATGAAGATACTAAGTTTAAGCTTTATACTGCCAACGTCAAAAAGTCATTCAAACGCACTGCTACATATCGTCACGGTAATATCTATTACAACAAGGTAGAAACCGTACCAGCATCGCATTACGATTGTATTCAAAAATACGGCTTCGATCCCTCCACGACCGAGCCGATTGATTTGATTAATACAACGTCAGAACGACAAATTAATACTGGCGCTGATCGGAACGATCAAGCTTCGACAGAATTAGTCAACGTGGCTTCATTTATTAACCCATCCGATAGAGCCCTGATTAATACTGCTATCTCATTCAATGATTTCTTCAGATTTGATAAGCTGAAAAAGCAATGTCCAACACTAACTAGTGTTCGAGAACTATTGACGAGTGATAAGTGGCTGGGACATGCAGTTGTGCAAGCCCGGGTTGCCGTCGGAGCAAAAATCACTCCACAGTTACGCTTACGGGCAGTTGAGAAATATCTAACACGGGTCAACAATGCCCTCGTTCATAATTTCCAACGTTCAAAAGGGACTGATGAATTCCAACCAGTAGCCGTTCACGAAGTCATTAAAGATTACACTAAGCGGGTTCGTGATGCTTTTAACGATCCTCACACGGCACAAATTGGTCCAAACCCGATGAAAGGCAAAGACTGGTTCGTTTACGATTACGCAATTGTCGACATTTTAGAGAAGAACTTTATTGACAAAATCGGTGCAGAAATTCCACACATCAAAGAAAAATTCAAGAACGCCTACTTATTACGAATTGACGAACGCAATACTGACTTTAAACTTCATGATTTTGGTGAAGAGGTTTATCGTTATGAAGGCTACATGCCCGACTTTGTCCTTTACCTCGACAACAAAGACTACATTTACCAAATTTATCTGGAACCGAAAGGGCAGCAGCTTCTCGAAAAAGATAAATGGAAAGAAGAACTACTCAGTCGGATCAATCCAGAAAATGTTGTTATCCTCGGCGAAACTGACAACGTAAAACTGTACGGGGTAAAATTCTACGTTGAAGATGATAAAGGACATCAAGACCTTCATCATATGATGGACGATTTGCGCAAAAAGATTGATTAATCCAATGCAAAAAAACCTCACATTTTTCTTGTGAGAGTTTTTTTCTCGACAGGTTATAAATGCCTTCATATCAACAATGCAAAGAACCTTTGCTAGACTTATGACCCCTGATATCATACGCTAATCCCAACGAAAAGAGATGAGAAACGTGATCTTCGGAGAACGCATTAAGGAACAACGAAATCAGCTGCAACTTACTCAGGCCGATGTAGCTAAAAAACTATTTACCACTCGACAAACGATTTCGAACTGGGAAAAAGGTAAAAGCTACCCTGACCTAAGTACACTGATTAAAATCAGCGATTTCTATCACGTTTCAATCGACTCTTTACTAAGGGAGGACCAGGAATTGAAAAAGTCACTTGAACGCGATACTGTACAAAAGAAATTTGATATCTTAAGTAGCCTACTATCAATTTTTGGATTACTTGTCGTATTACTAATTATGCTTATTGCCGACACCACTGCTTTTAACAAACCAATGGTTGCGCCACTTACTATTGCTATTTTAATCTTGAATGGTTTAATTACCCTTGTGGCAAGTCGCTTTAGTACATATATATCAGATAATCGTCTTCTTAAAAAGCTAATTCCAAAAATAGTAACTATATTCTTAATATGTACTTTAATTATATTTACCGCACTCTATTTCTATACTGGGAAACAATTAGATAAAGCGATTAATTACCTGGAATATACGCTCTTTATCGTTACTGCTATTCTATGTATCATCGCTACGACTATTTCTACGGTCATAGCATACATAAACAAGAAAAAGGCAAGAGAATAGCTCTCTCACACATACGGCTTATACGTCGCCCAGTCCTCGTATTGGTCGGCAATTTCCTGCTGGACTTGCGAAATCGCGTCCGTATAGGTCACTTCGGGATTACGCGCTAAGTAATTAACCCGGTCTCGTTCTTGATTGCTGAAGTTAATCTCGCTCAATGACGCAGGCTCCAGCACATAGCCGGTAAATTCTTCGCCGCGACTTTGCGCCATCTGTTCACCAATCCGATTAGCATAACTTAATAACCAATCTGCCACGCTCTCACGATAAATGAGGGCGTGTTTGCGTTCCGTCTCAAAAACATCAGTGTTGCGAATACCAAAATAACGCTGGTTTTGCATATTACGTAAACGAAAATATCTCACCATTCAATTCATCCTTTTCGAACGTTTGTTCGCATATTGCTCGAACAAAGTATAGCATGAATGGTAGGAAAAATAAAAAGTGCTAGTAAAAATAGCAGGCATCTACTAGGCAAACGTAATATTAGTATTCCAAGGCAAACGTGCTATAATACTTATAGAAAGAAATAGTCGAAGTGCAAACGTACTTCAACCACAAAAGCCCCCCACTAGTGCAAGTAGTGAGAGGCTTTTATTTGTGGGCGAAATTGCCGTTCGATTACTGAATTAATGCTTCTTGTGGTTGTTCAGCCACCAACCAAAGTAGGTTACAAGTAATGCATTAACCAGCTGAAAGAAATAGTCTTGAAAGCGCAACATTCACACCCTCCTTCCCATATATCCAAAGGGTGACGAATGACTTACTAAGTATAACAGAATAATTATAGGAGGACTTATATGATCCCACTAGAAGATTTATTATCCGCCCCTGAAGACGAATATCATGATTTTAAGCAGCAATGGTATGCACCAAATAAGAAAACAGAATTAATAAAGGATATTTTTAGCTTCGTTAATACTGCCCATCATAAAGACTGCTACTTAATCATCGGTGTGGACGACAATCACAATGTTAGTGGTGTAGAGAACGATGATAATAGGTTGAATACACAAAATTTAACTGATTTCCTGCATTCATTACCCATCGCGAACTCGCATACGCCAAAAGTGATCGTTACTCCTATCCAAATGGGGCAACATACAGTAGATGTAATTACAATCAAAGATACGTTAGATGTTCCTGTCTATCTTGATGAGGATAAACGCCCCAAAAAAGCTAACCGTCCTATACATGCTGGACAAATATTTACACGAGAAAATGACACAAATACAGCTATTAGCGCCTCGGCAAGTGATTACCAAGTTGAACGCCTTTGGAAGAAAAGATTTGGATTAGACCTTCCAGTTCAGGAACAATATAAGATTAAATTAGCAGATGTAAACAACTGGGAATATTTTGAGATGGATAAAACTGGGTTTATATATGATGTAGATCCAGATTATTGTATGTACCTTACAAAGGATGATTTTCCTAGGTATAAAGTAGAGTCATATGCCTTAGGACAAGTTCGAATGAATATGTCTTGGTATACACTAACACTTAAATATCGAGATAGGACTATCAAGGAGCTACTTGTGGTAGCTATGGATGGTGGTCGTTTTATGACAGTTACTCCCGCCTTAAACTCTATAGATAAATTCTCTAATTATTCGCTTACATTCCAATATTATTTAGCAGGATCATTGGATTTCGCTGTTGAAAAACTAATCTTAAAAATGCATAAACCAGCAATCTCCCCCGATTACGGAAGTAGAATGCAGTTATTGAAACGAATTGTAATTTTTCAAGATTATGAACATCTCAATAAAGTTACAGCAGATTTGAATCAGCATTATAAAACTATTAAGCAAATGTGTACACCAACAGACGAACAACTGAACTTATGTAAAGGTGCGCTCTCAATGGATTTCAAAAATGATGATCCTGAAATGCAAAGTTCTCATATTGAGCAGATGTGTAGAGAATCAAATGTGAGCCAACTTATTAATAATTATTTAGAAACAAGGTCTATTTCTATTAAATAACTCCAAAGCAACCTTGATATACCAAGCCCCTGTATCCTACAATCAGAATATAGGGGTCATTTCTTTCAATTGATTAATTATCGCCCTTAATTAAGGAGCATATTATGCGCGAATACACAAAGCTAACTAACTACAAAGAAGAAGACTTCCTGGAAGTGAAAATCCTCAAATGCTTAGCTTACAGCAAAAGAAACAATCAATGACGCGTCCTCAACTAGCAGAGTATCTAGTAACTAATATAGATGCTATTCCTAATGATTCACTGAAATATGTAAAGTCCCAAAAAACAGGTAATGAATATCAACCATTCATGAGACGACTCAGCTTTGCCCTCACATCACTTAGCAAAGCACAATTGATTAAACATCCCAAAAGGGGGATTACTGAATTGACTGAACTTGGCAAAAATATTAATCCTAATGATAGCCAGTACATCCATCAGTTAGTGATGAAAGGATGGCACCTTTCAAAACAAAGGCCTTCCAAACCGCGCCAAATCAACAATGCAACTCAAATTAACATGAATGTATGCTAATAGTTGCGGTTTTATAAGCGATATTTGCTTTATTATCGCCCCTAAGCAATCTCATAATGAAAGTAAACTAAAATGAGGAGAACAACTTATGGAATTTTCAACCCAACTTAAACAATTAAGGAATCGTGATGGCCTATAACAAGAAGATGTTGCTAAAGCCGTTCACGTTACCCGACAGTCAATTTCCAAATGGGAATCTGGTGACAGCACACTTGACCTAGCCACTGCTGTCAAACTAGCCGAGCTATTTGATGTTAGCCTTGATAATTTAGTCCTAGGTATTGACCGAAGGAGAATGGAAAGAAAGATATTTCCAACAAAAAGCTGCTAAAGGAAATAGTAAAAATCAATGAGGAAAATAAGGGATACTCTTTGGGAGAATTTTTAGAAGATTATTGGTTTCTAATTGTAGTGGTGATTGCGGCTTTCATGGTGGCATTAAATTCTGGTGGCACAAATTTTTCTAAAACAAAAAAAGCCGGCATTTCTGCTAGCTTCCAAAACAGCTTTCCTAGTAATTAATTAGGTCCATTGTTTTTTCGGAAATAATCCAGTGCAATAATCGGAGAGCTAATAACCCCAATTTAAGGTAGATCAGGGGCTATTGCGCCCACACACTTTCTTATAGGAGATAAAATCTCATGAAACAACTCGTCCTGCCAATCAAAGACAGCAACATTCTCCATGAAGTTGAAAACACATTGCTCAACAACTTCCGCTTTGGACGCCGAAATTACACAATTTTCCAAGTTGGCAAGGCAACCCTGCTTCAGGTATCAGATTTATTGGCTCTCAGACGCAAATCTATTTACTTAGACGATGGATCCCATCAGAAAGAACGCTTATATCGTCGATCAGAAGACCCAAAAACAGAACACTTTGTACTTAAAGCCCGTCAAAGATGACCTCGAAAAATATTATCAGTGGCTGCAAGACAAAAATATCGACTCAGGATGGCTGGTACTGTACCCTGTCAAGTTGACACATTAAATAACTGAAACTTGAAAGCTAATAATCACGCCAAAGGCGTGTGGTTATTGGCTTTTTTGGCAAAAAAATAAACGCAAGCTCTCCTGCGTTGTATACTTTAGTCGACCAAAACCAAGATACAAAGGAGACTTACGTCATGAATATTATAAGACAAAAAAATACAGAAAACGAGCTTCACAATATTGTTCATCAATTTACTTCCCTCATTGGTCTATCTAAACTCACCAAGTTGGTGAATTATCGCCGGAATTCAGAAATCAGCTTGATGAAGGTCATTGAATGGCTGCTCACGACAAAGTTCCTGGGACGCTCGCTTTATCGAGCCCATGAAACACCTAACTTTACCAGTCGCACCGTCAGAAATAATTTGAACGATGGCCGGATCAATTGGCAACGCTTGATTTGTCAAGTTGGGAGTCATTTAATCAAGCATTTACGACCGTTTATTGACCGCCGGCGGCGGTTAGCATTGATCATTGACGATACACTCTTTTCCCGTGAGTACGCCACCCAAACCGAATTACTAGCGCGAGTCTTTGACCATGACAAAC
The DNA here is from genome assembly GCF_900240275.1 of [Lactobacillus] timonensis. Classification (GTDB taxonomy): domain Bacteria; phylum Bacillota; class Bacilli; order Lactobacillales; family Lactobacillaceae; genus Limosilactobacillus; species Limosilactobacillus timonensis. Next base: position 542,497 of record NZ_LT964761.1, read on the forward strand.
AGTTATATATTAAGGGATACCGGGCTTTAACTTTGGGTTGGAGTGACGCCAATACATTCTTACCGATCAACTTTGCATTAATGTCTTCCAAGAAGCCACAAAACGTCCTTGGAAAATCAGCTAAAACAACCGATCAACGAACAATTGCTGGCCGGAGACGTCGCCAAGCACAGCAAAAAATGAACCTCGTTTCATTGCAACTTGTCAAGCAAGCCCTCGCAAATGGCGTTCTAGCTGACTATGTGTTATTTGATAGCTGGTATAGCTCACCAAAAATGTTCTATGAATTAACCAAGTTGGGATTAAACGGCGTGGGCATGCTTAAACGATCCAGCAAAATTTACTATCAATATCGCGGACGGCAATATTCAGTTAAAGCATTATACAAGCGACTGCAGGCCTCAAAATATCAACCCAAGCAAGCTTATCAATACAGCTGCTTTGTCGAAGCGCACGTCGGGAACCAAAAATTCAAGCTTCGCTTGGTATTTGTGGCTAATCGGGCCCGTCAAGATGACTACCTAGTACTGGCAACGACTCAGTTAGGCCTTCAGCCACAAGCGATCATTCAACTATACGCCCGAAGATGGCAAATTGAGAATTACTTTAAAGTTGCCAAGCAATACTTGCGGCTCGACAAATCACAAGTTCAAAATTATGACGGGCTTTGTGGCCATTTAGCAATTGTCATGATGACTTATGACCTATTAGCTTGGCAGGAACGGCAAAATCAGGATGATCGCACCATTGGGGATTTATTCTTTATAATGAACGAAGCCATGCCAGATATTGAGTTGTCTCAAGCACTGGTATGGCTTCTAAATTCGTTAAAAACGATTATTAATCATGAAGTTTATGCAAGAAGAGCCCAAATTATTCAGATGATGAATCAGTTCTTCACATTTTTGCCGAAACGGTTAGTTTCGCTGTTAACAGCAAGCTAAATGGTTAAATTAATTAAAATATGCCCTGTGATACCAAGGGATCAGTCTGTCTTCATACTTTCAAGTTTCAGTTTNTCAGGGTATTCTGTGCTTCATAAGTTTCCTGCTCCTGCACACGTTTTCTCTTAGGCTGACGATAGTCCGCTTTAATACTGTGTTCCTTCATAATGCGCATGACGCGCTTCTTGTTAACTGTGTATGATAATCTTTCCCGCTTTATTAAACGGGTCATCTTGTCATAACCAACGCAGTGTTTATGTTGTGCTTCTAACTGTTTAACGAGCTTTAGAATTTCTTGATCTTGAATATCATGAACCGTCGGTTCATGGGTAAGCCACTTGTAGTAAGCCTGCCGACTTACCCCGGCTGCTTTAACTAGATCAGATACCTTATACCCACTTTGGCTCATTTCCTGAATCGCTTGATATCGTCCGGCCGTTCCACCTCCCGATTGTGTATTTCGACCAATTTTTTTGCGAAGGCAATCTGTACCTCCCGTTCCTTCGCTTTAGCTTTCAGCTGCCTTACTTCTTGTCGTAATCTTTCCACTTCATTGGTTGGTGTTTTGCCTTTATGGCGACCCCGGTTATCCTGAAGGGATTCCCAATCGTGAGTTCTTTGGTACTTTCGTACCCATGAATAGACCCGTTGATAGCTGACATTAAATTTTTCTGCCGCGGCTTGATAGTTATACTCGTGATCAATTGTCCATTGAGTAATTTGCCGTTTCTCCTCAAAAGTAACTTTTCGGCCCACTTTCCTAGCTCGCTTTCTTGTTGCGTAAGCAACACTTAATTGTCCACTATTGTACCGGACAATCCATTGATGTAGTTGGGAAAGACTACGAATTTGATATCTATTGAGAATTGCTTGGCCTGACAGGGTACCTGAAAGGTAAGCTTTAACGGCTAATCGCTTGGTTTGAAGTGTGTACCTGTGATTGTGTTCAGGGCGAATCAATCCAGCCAAACCAGCCGTTAAAAATTGTTTAATCCATCTGTTAAGGCTAGAGGTCCGCACCTGGTGATAATCCGCGTATACCCCGAGTGAGTAGTCTGAATCTTGGTAATTACTGAGTAACCTTAATTTTTCCGTCGTTGAATATGTTCCTATTCAAAACACCCCCTAGAGATGACACTTTTATTATTTAAAGTGTCAACCCTAAGGGGTATTGTACGCCCGAGCGNAGTAGTCTGAATCTTGGTAATTACTGAGTAACCTTAATTTTTCCGTCGTTGAATATGTTCCTATTCAAAACACCCCCTAGAGATGACACTTTTATTATTTAAAGTGTCAACCCTAAGGGGTATTGTACGGCTCTTCCCATCGACCACTCATCACGATCGACACATCACCGAAAAGCAATTCTACAAAATTATGCACAAGACCGGCGACCTGCTCGGTATCGACTACCTGGGAACCCATACGATGCGGAAAACCGGTGCCTATCGAGTTTATGTCCAAACCAACTATAATATCGGCCTCGTCCTGCAACTTCTCAACCATTCCAGCAAGCAATGACCCTCAAGTATCTCGGCCTGGACCAGGTCAACTTCGACTAGGTCAGCTGCCACATATCACATTAGTCTTCATGAAACAACTTTCGCCGCAGCCGTTGACCAGTTGGTGTGCCGGCGATGCCACCCAAGCCGGTTTCCCGCAAGGCCGCCGGCATTGACCGGCCAACCCGGTTCATGGCAGCGATCACTTCATCGACCGGGATTTTGCTGGTGCATCCTGCCAGGGCCATGTCAGCTGAAATCAGGGCATTGCCCGCCCCAATGGCATTACGCTTAACGCATGGCACTTCCACCAGTCCGGCCACTGGATCGCACACCAACCCGAGTAGGTTCGCAAGGGCAATCGCTAAGGCATGACCCGACTGAACAGGGGTTCCGCCAGCAATTTCAACCGCCGCTGCAGCCGCCATCCCCGAGGCACTCCCCACTTCCGCCTGACAGCCACCGCTGGCACCCGCAATGCAGGCGTTATTAGCAATAATAAGACCGTACGCCCCACCCGCAAAGAGGAAACGAACCTTTTGCTCGTGGGTGAGTTTCAACCGGTGGTCCAGCATCATAAGAACTCCAGGCATCGTTCCTGACGAGCCGGCCGTTGGCGTAGCACAAATAATCCCCATCGCAGCGTTGACTTCGTTGGTAGCAATCGCATCTGCCACTGCCCCCATCATCGCTTTACCGCTTAACGGCTGGTGGTTTTCGGCGTAGTTTTTGATCTTAACGGCCTCCCCGCCAGTCAACACCGTTGGGGAATGCACCCCTTCGCCACTCTTACCACGGGCAACGGCATCCTCCATGACCCGGAGGTTTCGCTCCATCTTTTGCCAAATCACTTCCCGGCTAGCCCCGGAAGTCTCAATTTCTTGTTCAATCATCAGCTCCGACACTGGTTTATTGGTGACGGTAGCTGTGTCAATTAGCTCCTTGATTGACTGGTACATTGTTAATCCTCCGGTTGCATAAAAATCAGGTCAGGGACAACCATTTTTAACCGCTCCATTACCTTGGGCGTCAACCGGTTTTTCAGGGTAAAGGCATAGACGGTCGCCCGCTTGCCCCGCGCTGTCTGTTGACTGGTGAATGGCGCCAGCTTATCAATCAACCTCATCAAACTAGTGTGAAGGCGGCTGTTTTGCCGGGTATCACGAAAAATAATGACCGGTAATTGCCCTGGTAGGTCAAATTCAACATCATTAAAGCGCAGGTGACGAATTTCAATTGTCCCGCCACCAATTGAACAACCAGTTACTTCCACGTTCAAACTGTGGTCCTGGTTGGCAAGCAGCAGGCGAGCCGTATTCGGATGGCCCACCGGGCTCGGAACATTTTCTTCAATAAAGGAAACCTTCATCCCACTAGTGCGCGCCATCCGGGTGGCCATTGGCACTCGTCGGTCATCGGTCGCCATTCCCATCACCCCGGCGACGATGGCATAATCGGTGCCGTGACCCGCATGGGTATGGGCAAACGATTCATAATAGTGGACCGTTAGTTCGGCCGGTGTTCCGCCAAAGACCGCCCGCGCCATCCGGCCAATTTGGACGGTCCCGGCTGTATGGGAACTCGACGGGCCAATCATGATCGGCCCGATAATGTCAAAAACACTCTTATAGCGTTCGTTCATAATAATCTTCCTCCGCTTAGTTAATTATACGGTGTTCTTTCCCAAGGACAAGCCCCGCATATCAATTCATTTTTTGAATGAGCAACCAATCGAAATAGGTATTTTACATCATCAAATAAACTAACCATAATTAAGACAGAAAAACTCAAGGGGGAATAACCAATGGCAAACAACGAAACATCGGTCAAACACAATCTGTTTGGTTTTGGTGACAAAAACGTGGCTTTTGCGAAGTACTTTACCGGCACTAGTTACCTGAATGGTCTCGTTCAGCCGGACGATAATGTTGACGTCAATGTTTCCAACGTCAACTTCGAACCTGGCTGTCGCAACAACTGGCATATTCACCACAACGGCTTCCAAATCTTACTTGTAACCGCCGGTGAAGGCTGGTACCAGGAAGAAGGCAAACCGAACCGGCCCAACTCTTGCATCCTGGTAACGTGGTAGCCATCCACGAAGGAGTTAAGCACTGGCACGGTGCCACCAAGGATTCCTGGTTTTCCCACATTGCGATCACCAAGGGCACTAGCGAATGGTGTGAGGAAGTTAGTGACGAAGAGTACGCACAGTTAAGCAACTAGGAGGTTTTGACAATGGTAAAGAAACAAACTGCGGGCCGCGATCAACTAGGGGACTTTGCTCCCAAGTTTGCGGAATTAAACGACGATGTTTTGTTCGGTCAGGTTTGGTCACGGGAAAAAGAACTCAGCCCGCGTGACCGCAGTTTCTTGACGGTCACCGCGCTGATTACTAAGGGAGCGTTTGAACAACTACCGTACCATATGCAAACTGCCAAGCAAAACGGCATTAGCAAGGAAGAGATTGCCGAAATAATCACTCAGCTCGCCTTTTACGTTGGCTGGCCAAATGCTTGGTCGGCATTTAACGTTGCTAAAAAGGTATGGGCAGATTAGTCAGTAGACACAAAACAGCCCCGCAAAAATCATGCGGAGCTGTTTTTTCTTATCACTAATAATTAGTAGTTACCAGGAGTAGCGATGTAATCATCAATCCCGTCCGGATTACCAGACCACTTAAACTTGTCGTACCAAATTGCGTGCTTTTCTTCGTCCAGCTCGGCAATGGCTTCCATCTCATCGGCGTTCAGTTCAAAGTCAAAGATGTCCATGTTTTCCTTCATCCGGGCAACGTGGGTCGTCTTCGGGATGACAACCAGTCCCTGCTGAAGTTCCCACCGAAGTTCGACCTGGGCAACCGTCTTCTTGTACTTCTCAGCGATCTTCTTAATGACTGGGTTGTCCAGTAACTTACCGTTACCCAGTGGTGACCATGCTTCTAACTGGATCTGGTGGTTTTGGCAAAAAGCCACCGTCTCCGGCTGGTGAATCCGCGGGTTAAATTCAATCTGGTTGACCATTGGCGCAGTAATGGCCTTATCCATCAGCTTCGTCATGTGTTCAACATCGAAGTTGCAAACCCCGATGGCACGTGCTTGCCCTTCTTCATAGATTGCTTGCAGGGCCCGCCAGCTTTCGTTGTACTTGTTATAAACTGGCCAGTGTAGCAAGAGCAGGTCAACGTAGTCCGTCTGCAGACGTTCCAGTTGTTCATTAAAGGCCATCCGGACGCGGTTGTAGTCGCCCTGGTCGCCATTGAAAATCTTGGTCGTCAAAAAGACGTCTTGCCGCTTGAGTCCGTTCTTCTTCAGCCCCTGGGCAAGTCCTTCACCAACACCAATTTCGTTACCGTACTGCTTGGCCGTATCGATCAAACGATAGCCATTACTCAGGGCATCCTCTACCATTTGACGAGCTTCGTCGTTAGTCGACTTCCAGACACCTAGCCCCACTTTCGGCATTTTGACGCCATTACTCAATGTTACTATTTGTTTCTCCATTCCAAACACCTCTTATATTTTCAAGTATACCATTTTAGCGAAGTAAACTGTTGGACAAGGCCTTGCGTCTTCTTTCACAACCCTGATCCCTTAAGGTTAACTAACCTGGCTTAGCCACAAAATAATTATTGTGAAATAATGAGCGACAATTCAGTGTCGTAAACGTTTACAAAAAGTCCTTGAAAATTTGTCAAAAGGTGCTAATATTTGAAGTGTATTAAATGTAAACGTTTACAAAAAGCGACGTTCTTTGTGATCTTATTAGCCACCAGATGTTCCTGCTGGCTAACGAGATAGCTGCTATTATTCGATGGAGTGTAATTATGGATATGTCACATCAGGGGCAGCAAAAACCCCACGTTGAGTCCCACCAGACAAAACGGGTGGACCTGGACGCCGGACTACCAGATTTGTCCAAGCGGGTTATTTTTGCCATTACCTTTGGTTTCTTAGGAATTAACATGGGGTTCTCGCTGCAGAGTTCCCAAATGAGCCGGATTTTTCAGTCTATCGGTGCTAACCCTAACACCCTCGGCTTCTTCTTTATTTTCCCACCATTAATGGGGATGATCGTCCAGCCACTGATTGGGAAATACTCTGACCGCACGTGGAACCGCTTTGGTCGGCGGATGCCATACCTGCTGTTTGGTGCCCCAATCGCATCCCTAGTACTGTTAATGCTGCCATTCTCTGGTTCACTGGGCTTTGGCTACGGTTCAATGGCCGCAATGGTCTTTGCCGCCTTTGCCGTTTGTTTCATGGACCTGTTCAACAACATCTGTATGCAACCATTCCGCATGATTGTCGGGGACATGGTCAATAACAAGCAGAAGAACTTTGCTTGGTCATGGCAGCAGATCTTCTTTAACACTGGTGGTATTTTGGCCTCTCTGATGCCGTTTATCTTTACGGCCTTTGGGATGCACAACACCGCCAAGAAGGGTGTCGTCCCGAACACTGTCATCTGGGCCTACATCGTTGCCGCTGCAGTTTTGTTCTTAACTAGTATGTGGACCGTCTTCAACGTCAAGGAATACGATCCAGCAACGTACGCTAAGTACCACGGGATTGACCCGGCCGCTAACAAAAAGTCGGTCTCCCTGTGGCACTTACTGAAGACTGCCCCAAAGGCTTTCTACGAAATTTGTCTGGTTCAGTTCTTCAGTTGGGTCGGCGTTATGTACGTCTGGACTTACTCTACCGGGACGCTGGCCAAGAACGTTTGGCGCACCACTAACCCAACGAGCGCTGGTTTCCAGGCCGCTGGTAACTGGTACGGTGTCTTAACTGCCATTCTCAGTGTGGCCGGTATTTGCTGGGGCTTCCTCTACTCCAAGTCCAAGTCCAACTCACGTAAGCAGTGGTACGCACTGGGCTTAACCCTTGGTGGTGTCGGCCTGATCATGGTTTCCCTGGCTCACAGCCAAGCACTGACTGTTTTGGCCTTTATTCTCTTCGGAATTTCCTACTTTACCGTTCACACCATCCCGTTCACCCTGCTGACATCTTCACTTAACGGCGAAAACGAAGGGGCCTACATGGGCTTATTCAACATCGGTATCTGCCTGCCACAAATCGTTGCTTCCCTGCTCAGTTTTATCATCTTCCCGATGACTGGCAAGAACCAACCAACGATGATGCTGATCGCTGGCATTTCCATGCTGATCGGTGCCGTTGCGGTTCACCAGATTCACGAAGGTGTCGCAGCGCACGAAGTTAAATAATGATCTCTAAGTAATTAGAAAGGGCTTGAACCGCCACTGGTTCAAGCCCCTTTTTTCTCTGCGATTGTTTAAGCGTGATAATGGGCACGGAGATAGTCTTCCATTGCCAACGGTTCCTCACCAGTCAAGCGATGGTAGTCATCACTCGTTTCCGCCAAGAGGCCCATACCGCCAGCAGCATACATGGAAGCCAGTTTAGCCCCGCCGTCATCAGGGTAAAGTTTTCCAAATTCTTCAACCGTCACTGGTTGATAGCCGATGTGCTTCCCGGTAACTTTCGACATTAGTTTTCCTAGCTCCACCATGTTGTAATTTCTTGTCATTGAAAGAAGGTAGCTTTGACCATGATCGCGCATCATCGGCTGGACCGCTAAACTAGCGATCGCCCTCGCACTGTCCTCGCGGCTAATAAAACTCAGTGCGTGGTCACCAACTGGATAAATCAGGTTGCCACGTTCGACAAGTTCCGGCAAATACGGTACGAGCGGATCAGCATAAAGTGAATTACGGACGTAGGCATAATTCAGCCCGCTACCTGCAAGTCGTCGGGGAACATAAGCGTAAAACGGGGACATTTGGAATGGGTTATTGCCCTGGTCAGCAAAGAAGCTCACAAAAATAAAACTGTCGACGTGGTTACGCTTTGCCCCCGCCAAAACGTTCTCAAATTCCTGAACCCGCCGTACCAAATTATAGGTAATGCTGGGAATGTAAATTAAAACATCAACATCGGTTAAACTGTGATCAATGGAACCCTGGTCAAAGTAGTCCAAGTGGGAAACCTCAACCTGCTTACCATCGAATAACTTGCCTTTTTCTATGCTATGGACACCCGCCCGTAGTTGTCCGCCAACAATCAAGTTTGATAATTGCCGGACCACCCGTTGTCCCAGGTGACCACTAGCACCAGTTACCAAGTATCTCATTGTTTTTTCTCCTTCTTTTCATGTGCGACCAAGATGTCGTTAATGACGTCATCCAACGTAATCCGTGCCAAGCGTCCCATGGCGGCATTTTGGACCTCTTGATAGTAATTGCTAAGCACCTTTTGAATGTTGCCACCGACAATACATTGTGGATTGGTTTTGTCGTCAACAGTAAATAATTTCTTATTTCCTTCAACCGCGTAATAAACATCTAGCAAGCTGATTTGGTCCGGGCTTTTCGATAAATGCGGGTTAGGAGAACCCTGGACGGTCGTGATAATGCCTGCTTTCTGAAGCGCAACCATAATGCGGCGGACCACCACTGGCGAAGTCATGACGCTGGCAGCGATGTTTTCACTAGATAGTTTGGTCTGCTGATAAATGTTTAAATAGGCCAGGATATGAATCGCATCACTATAACGGGTGGAGATTTTCAACTTGTTTGCCTCCCATCTTTTTGTTTTATAATATACCCCGACTATTGTAATTTATCAAGTTACAGCTACGGCATTTATATTGACAATTTTTGGGCAATGATTTACTCTTAGCGTAACTTATTAAATTACATCAGGGAGGAAACAATGATTAAATACGATCACGTGGCAAAAACGTACACCGATGAGCCCGTCATCAAGGACGTCTCGTTCACCGTTAATCAGGGAGAACTCGTTGTCCTCGTTGGTCCAAGCGGCAGCGGAAAGACCACCCTCCTCAAAATGTTTAACCGGTTGACCGTTCCGACAAACGGCAATGTCTATTACCAGGAAAAAAAGATTAAAGATTACGACTTGCAGAAACTACGCTTAGCCACTGGTTATGTGCTTCAAGACAGCAGTCTTTTCCCTAACCTGAATATCCAAGACAACATTGCTATCCAGCTAGAACAACAGGGCCTTAATAAAGAAAAACGTCACCAACGAGCCCGTGAATTGTTAGCGGCCGTTGACCTCGATCCCGCCACTTATGCCACCCGGATGCCTGACGAATTGTCTGGTGGTGAACAGCAGCGGGTTGGGATTATTCGTGCGCTGGCTGCCAAACCAGCCGTTATTTTGATGGACGAACCCTTCAGTGCTCTTGACCCGGTGGTTCGCAAACAGCTCCAGGACTTGGTGCTGAAACTACAAAAGCAGACCCAAACTACCATTATGTTTGTCACCCATGACATGCACGAGGCCCTGCGCCTTGGTACCAAGGTCGCCGTCTTAAAAAGCGGTGTTCTCCAGCAAGTTGGCACACCGCAAGAAATCATCAACCACCCGGCTACTGACTTTGTCCGGCAATTTTTCCGCGGCCATGGCTTTCACTTTAGTTTGGGTGATCTCTTGACAGACGGACTGGGACAAGTCATCCCGGACGAGAAACTCAACCTGAAAGTTGCCACTTGTCAAAAAGTTGAAGACCTCTTAACCTTCTGCCGTGATCATGATGACCGTCAATTCGTTGTGAAATGTGACCAGCAGTCATACCTGGTTGACCGGCAAAGTGTTTGGGACTACCTAATCCGAAGGGAGGAAGAACGTGCTTAATACCATCGTTGACACCTTCCATAGCCAATCAGATGCCATTCTCAAAGCGACCCAGCAGCACATCACAATATCACTTATTTCGCTGCTCATCGCAATGGCGATCGCTATTCCCTTGGCCATCCTCCTCAAGGACCACCAAAAGATTGCCGAGGGATGCTTACAAGTGGCCGGCATCATCCAAACGATTCCAAGTCTGGCTATCCTGGGGCTTCTAATTCCACTGGTTGGGATCGGGACGGTTCCGGCAATCATCGCTCTTGTTCTTTACGCGATCATGCCGATTTTTCAAAACACCTATGCCGGGTTAACCGACATCCCCACCAACCTCGAAGAAGCGGCTACCGCCTTTGGTCTTACCAAGTGGAAAAAGCTGCAACGTCTCGAGCTTCCGTTAGCGATGCCGATGATCCTCTCCGGAATCCGTATCTCGCTGGTAATGATCATTGGAACGGCCACTCTGGCCGCCCTCATCGGTGGCGGCGGTCTCGGGACCTTTATCCTGACCGGGATCCAGTCGAATAACAACGCTGACGTTATTATCGGGGCGGTTTTGTCGGCGGCCCTGGCCTTCTTTTTCAGTTGGTTGCTCAAGTTTATCAGTCAAAATGGACGGCGGTTCAAAGTCAGTCTCGGCATTATTGCCGTCTTCCTCGTTGGTTTGGGTGGAACCAAGCTCTATCAGGCAGTACGCCCGGCACCGACGAAGGTGGTTATCGCTGGCAAAATGGGGAGTGAACCTGACATCCTCATTCACATGTACAAAGACCTAATTAAAGAAGCGGACCCTCACGCCGAAGTCACGCTGAAACCCAACTTTGGTGGAACGACCTTCCTCTTCAAAGCCCTGCAAAGTGGTCAAATCGATATCTACCCGGAGTTTACCGGGACCGTCAACCAGCAAATTATCAAGTCAAAGGTAAAAACTGGCAGCAACCCGCAAAAAACCTATCAGCTTGCTAAGGACCAGCTCGCTAAACGCTACCAGATGCGATACCTCAAACCGATGAAGTACCAAAACGGCTATGCCCTGGCCGTCAGCTCACAATTTGCCAAAGAACACCAGATAACGACGATGAGCCAACTAGCTAATTATAACGATGAGATTACCGCCGGGTTTGACCCTGACTTTTACCAGCTTCACGACGGTTACCCGGGGCTCAAGAAACCATACGGCTACCACTTTAAGGATATCAAAACAATGGCCCCGTCCATTCGTTACAAGGCCATTGCCAATAACCGGGTAAACGTGGTTGACGGCTACACCACCGACCCGCAAATTCCACAATACGGCCTCGTCATGCTTAAAGACGACAAGCACTTCTTTCCGCCTTACCAAGGAGCACCACTCATGAAAGAATCCTTTGCCAAAAAGAACCCCCGCATTGTGAGAGCCTTGAATAAGTTAGCCGGGAAGATCACCACTGAAGATATGCAGGAAATGAACTACGAAGTGACGGTCAAAAAGAAGAGTGCTGCCAAGGTTGCTCACCACTACCTTGTCAGCCACCACTTATTAGATAAGTAATGACGCAAAAAGCTACGAGGTCGCGTGATCTCGCAGCTTTTTTCTACAATTGTTGAACACTTTCCCGCTCGACAATCTTAACCGGAATAAAGACCGGATCATCGTCGTCCAGCAAGTTGGCAACACTGCGTTTCCCCATCAAATGAAAGTCCTGGGATACACTTGTTAGTTGCGGGGCGGTGATGTCACAAATAAAAGTCCCGTCAATACTGATAATTGACAGGTCAGTTGGCAGTGTTAACCCCGCCTGGTGAGCCGCCTTCACCAACCCCGCAGCGGTCATATCGCTGGCCGCTATAATTGCCGTCAGGTGCTGGTCATAAAGTTGCTGAAAGAGCTGTTGCCCGTTGGTAAAACTGTAATCACCGTATTGGACCCAGCCCGGCTCAACCACCAAGTTGGCGGCCGTCATTACTTTTTGGTACCCCAGCAATCGTTGCAGACCAGTCGTCGACTTATCAATCCCGGCAAGACCAATCCGCGTGTGTCCACGATCAATCAAGTAACGGGTCGCTAACTGGCCAATTTCAATGTTGTTAGAACTGGTAAACTTTTCTGTCTCGTCATTGCTGCCATAAATCGACACGAAACGGTATGGCAACCCCGAAGCATCCAGTAATCGGCGTTGCTGGGCATTGGCCTTGGCCGCAACTAACAAGAGACCAGCAATTGGTCGCGCTAAAGCTGAATTAATCGCCGCTGTTAGTTTTGCTGGTTCATTATTACCCGCGTAAAAAATAATCGAATCACGGTGCTGCTCTTCAATTGCTTCCTGGATCCCATCAAGGACCTCTTGCCAGAAGTTGGTTTTCGTATCGTTAATGATAATCGCAATGGTGGTCGCTTCCCTGGCCGCTAATTGTGCCGCGGAAATATTACGCCGATATCCCATTGTCGCGGCAGCTTTCCGAACTTTTTTGGCTGTCTTTTCACTGTAGGTTCCCACCTTATTGGCGAGGACCCGTGAAACCGTGGCAGTGGAGACGTGGGCCGCTTTGGCGACATCCTTGATTGTTGCCTTCATGTACATCACTCTTTCCCGTTTAACATCAGCATTATTATAGCTAATTTTTCTGCCCTAACGCAAGCGTTTACACCAACGTCGGAATCTTATTGTAAACGTTTACGGAAAGTGATAAAGTAAGTAGTGTAATAAGATTACGTAACTTCGTATTCACTGAAAGGAAGTTTCTCACTATGAGTAATCAGCTAACTGGCTACCAGGATAACGACCAACAGATCATCTTGAACTTCGCGGAAGGCAAGGACCTGGTATTAAAGATCTTAACCAGCGAGATTGTCGAAGTATTCCAGGACCACGGCTGCCCAACCAACTCCTACGCCATCGAGGGCGACAAGAAGCGGACAACCAAATACACGGTCAGCGACAAGGGTGACCATGTGGAAATTACCACTAGTGGCTTGCTGATCAAAGCCTACGATGACGCCAAGATTGACGTTTATGATGGTGATGGCAACCCGCTAGTTATGGATTACCGTGGTCAGCGCAAGCCGTTGCCAACCGATATGGACGACGAACACCGTAAGACCGTGATGTCAGAAGGACACGCCGTTCACGCTAAGGCTAACCCGGATAACGTCAACTTTGAAATCATTAAGTCACTGAGCCCTGATGAAGTCTTCTACGGCCTGGGCGGGAAAACCGGCTTCCTGAACAAGCGCGGTTACGAATACGATAACTGGAATACCGACGTCCCGGTTCTCCACAATGAAACAGAAACCCATCTTTACAAGTCAATTCCGGTCATGTACGGTCTGAAGAACGGTCACCCGTACGGTCTCTTCTTCGATGATACCTACAAAAGCCACTTTGACCTCGGCAAGGAAAGCGACAACTACTACTTCTACTCTGCCGTTGGTGGCAACGTTGACTACTACGTCATCGGTGGGCACACCCTCAAGGATGTGGTGGCTAACTACACTTACCTGACGGGTGTTACTCCACTGCCGCAAAAGTGGATGTTGGGTTACCAGCAGTCTCGGTGGGGCTACAGTACTAGTGACACGCGGGTGGAGAGCATTGCTGACGGCTTTGCAAAACACAACCTGCCGATCGACGTTATTCACCTCGATATTGACTATATGTACGGCTACCGCGACTTCACCTGGGACACCACCAAGTACAAGGACCCGAAAGCCTTCGTTGCTAAGATGAAAAAGCGCGGCATTCGCCTGATGCCAATCCTCGATGCCGGTGTCAAGGTCGACGACCAATACGACATCTACAAGGAAGGGATGGAAAAGGGATACTTTGTTACTAACCCTGATGGCAGTGTCTACGTTGGTTCAGTTTGGCCAGGCGATTCCGTCTTCCCAGACTTCGGTAATGAAGACGTCCGCAAGTGGTGGGCAAAGCATGTTAAGTTCTTCGCCGACATGGGCGCTTGCGGTGTTTGGAACGACATGGACGAACCAGCCAACTTCCGCGCAAAAGGGCAATTGCCAGATGACCTGGTCTTCCACGATGGTACCAACATCAGCACCCACGCCAAGATGCACAACGTCTTTGGTCACCTCCAGGCTCAGGCTACTTACGAGGGAATGAAGAACGCTACTGGCAAGCGGCCGTACATCATTACCCGGGCCGCTTATGCCGGCACACAGAAGTACTCCACTGTCTGGACTGGTGACAACACCGCCGTTTGGTCACACCTGCAGCTCGCTATTCCACAGCTGAACGGGTTAGGCCTGAGTGGATTTGCCTTCGCTGGTACCGATATCGGTGGTTTCCAGGAGGACACTACTCCGGAACTGTTGACCCGATGGATTGAAGCCTCACTGTTTATTCCCCTCTTCCGGAACCACTCCATTTTGGGGTCGCGTTACCAGGAACCATGGGCCTTTAATAAGCAGACGCTGGACATTTACCGCAAGTACCTGAACCTGCGTTACCGCTTCATTCCATACCTGTATGACCAGTTCCGTCACGAAACACAGTCTGGTCTGCCGGTAATGCGGCCACTAGTTCTGAACTACCCTGACGATGAACAAACTCGCAATCTCAATGACGAATACATGGTTGGCACCAACATTCTCGTCGCTCCAATCGTCAACCAGGGAGCTACAAAGCGGTTGGTTTACCTGCCAGCTGGCGACTGGGTTGACTTCTGGAACAACGCTGAGTATGCCGGCCAGCAGTACATCATGGTTGACGCTCCACTGAGCAAGCTGCCGCTCTTCGTCAAGAAGAACACCATCCTGCCATGGGGCAACAAGGTTATGCACGTCAGTGACGAACCAGAAAAGGTCATGACCTTCCGGCTCTTTGGTGAATGTGGTTCGACCACCCACTACCAGGACAATGGTCTGGACTTCAATTACCAGCAGGGTGAATACAACGACTACTACGTTGAAGTTGCCGAAAACGGCCCGGTAACTGTTGAATTGACAAAGCATGGTTTCAAGCCGGTTTACAACAAGATTTACGTTGAAACTGACCAACGCCGGTGTGAATTCCGCTTCAACGCGGCCACTGAAGAATACGAATTAGTTTCTGAAGACTAATTCAGATTTAATATTAAACAACCTAAGATTAGTTCAGAACGATTTTAAGTCGCTCTGAACTTTTTTGTTACTCTAAAGATAGAGCTAAGGTCGAACATGCTCCCAGGGACTTTGAGAGCGTGAAAGAAGTCATTTATGACTTCGTAGTCATGACGCGCAGCTAGGATATCTGCCGCCCCTGCGAGCAACAATAGGCGGCTCCTAGCGTTCGGCTTTGCCAGAACGTTAGGAGCCATTGTTGTACCGCTTGTTAACTTTTAGTATAGAGAGGGGTGATTATGTCACGGCCCCTTTTGGTTATCAAAAACCTGACCACCCCGTTGGCAGTCAGGCTGTTAATGATTAGTTTTCGTTCAATGCTTCCTCAACTTGGTCACCAAACGGAATCGATGGCATTGCGCCCATCTTCTGCACCGTCAGGCTAGAAGCGCGTTGACCATAAACCAGTGCTTCTTCAATGTTGTCGAGGTTTGTGTGGAGCTGGGAAGCCATCGCCCCAACAAAGGTGTCACCAGCAGCAGTGGTGTCAACCGCCTTGACCTTAAAGGCCGGAACTAAGCCGTGACCATTCGGCGTGGAATAGAAGACGCCACGGGAGCCGAGAGTAATCAGCAGGTTGTCAACACCCTTATCAGCAAAGTATTCAGCTGTCTTCAGCATCGAATCCTCACCGTTCAGCTTAATACCAGTTAAAATGGCACTTTCTGTCTCGTTTGGTGCAATGATGTCCGTGTACTTCAGTACTTCAGGGTCAATCTCGTGAGCAGGTGCAGGGTTCAGGAAAGTAATCACGCCGTGGTTCTTTGCTTCCTTGAAGGCAGCTGCCGTCACGTCTTGTGGCGTTTCAAACTGGCTAATTAAGAAGTCGGCAGAATCAAGCACCTTGTCAGTGTTCTCTAAATCTTCCTTCAGCAAGGCCTGGTTAGCACCACCGTAAACCATGATGTGGTTTTGGCCGTTAACATCAAGGGTTACCATAGCCGTCCCGGTCCCGTGAACCTTGTCGATCACGATGCAGTCAGTGTCAACGTGTTCTTCCTTCAGTGCTTCCAGCATGAACTTACCTTCGTTGTCGTCACCAACCTTGCCAACAAAGTAGGTCTTGGCGCCAGAACGAGCTGCGGCAACCGCCTGGTTAGCGCCCTTGCCACCAGGTGCAGAACTCTTGCTGATCGCAGAGATCGTTTCGCCCGGTTGCGGGAAACGTTCTACGTGGTAAGTAGTGTCAACGTTAATACTGCCGAGAATCGCAATCTTGTTACTCATTAAAAATTCCTCCTTCAAGTCCACTGCGAAGCAATGCTTTGTAAATCGTTTTACGTACTAATTCTAGTTTAACATAACATGTTTTGAAATCGATTGCAAGCAACTGTTATTAAAAATAGCGCACCGCCAACTGGCCGCACGCTACCTAACTACTGGGCCAGCTGCCGCTGCAGGTAGTGGTCTAGTTTCTCAAACGGGTACACACCCGTCACTTTCTCTTTGCCGACACCGTCCCGGAAAACGACTAGTGATGGAATACTATACACCTTATATTGCTGTGGGATCTCTGTCTGCTGGTCAATATTGTACTTGACGAACTTAATCCGATCCCCATACTTTTCTTCTAATTTAGCCATCGTCGGTACCATCATCTTACATGGTCCGCACCACGGTGCCCAGAAGTCAACAACCGTGAGTGGTCCAGCGATGGCCTGCTGGAAGTTATCATTATTGGCGATCGTTGCCACTATTAGCATCCTCCTTTGTCGCTGCCGACTTTTTCTTCTTCCGAATAACGTGAATAATCATGGTCACGGCAAAGACACCTAAGATAAAGATTCCAAACCAGTTCGACGGGATTTCAATATCGATGGCGGGAATGGTCAAGAAGAGCTTGACGGCAATTACCGCAATCAGAACGTAGGCCATCGGTTCTAGTTCAGGCACCTTGCGCATCAGCTGCATAATGATCTCGGCAATTCCCCGCATACACAGGATCCCGATCATCCCCCCGATTAGCACAATCACCGGGTTATTGGAGATGGCGAGTGATGCCAATACCGAGTCAACCGAGAAGATGATATCCATAAATTCGATTTGTAAGACGACAAACCAAAAAAGCCGCCGCCCCGTCAACTGGGTCTTTCTTTTATGACTCTTCCGCATCGGCTGCTTACCAACGAACTTGAAACGAAAGAACCGGTAAACCAGGTACAGCAGGTAGGCCGCACCGATTACCTTAATTTCCCAGAAGTGGATTAAAAACGTCCCGATCCCGATAATCAGGAAGCGGAAAATATAAGCACCCCACAAGCCGTAAAATAGCGATTCTTCCTGCTCCTTTAACGACGGTAGTACCCGTGTTTGAGCGGCTAACACAATCGCGTTGTCGACTGACAAGAGACATTCAATCATGACCAGCGAAAAAATAATCAACCAATCCTGGCCGGACGTAATGACGTTTTGCCAATTCTCTAAGCTGAAAAACGGCCCGTAAAGCTTAACTAAAAGTGACAATCAGTGCCCTTCCTTCATTTTAGTTTTCCTAAACTTTTCCTAAGTGGTATTTTAGCAAATTTTCTTGAAAATAGTTAGCAATTGGCGCCTGAATAATTTGGGTTTCCCCGGAGAATGGCACTACCAGTCGCAACCAGGCCCCGTGGAGAAGCAGGGGCGGTTCATCATGATGCGGATTGTACAGGGGATCACCAATAATGGGGTGACCAGCATGAGCCAAGTGAACCCGTAACTGGTGGGTTCGCCCGGTATGCAGACTGAGTTTCATCAACGAAGCCTGCTCGTTGCCTGCCAAGGTTTGGTAATCCGTCCAGGCCATCTGCGCCTGCACCCCACCTACCTGCCGTTTACGCTTATCATTGCTGTCGCGGCCAATAGACCACCGCCAGCTGCCATCAGCCGGTGTCACCTGCCCATCTGCCAGCGCCAAGTAGGTCCGGTGAATTTGGTTTGCACTAATCAGCCGGTCGAGGATGGGAACAACCACCGGGTTTTTGGCGATAATCAACGCGCCACTCGTCTGCTGGTCAATCCGGTGGACCATGAATGCTTGGCTCCCTGTTCCAGCTAAGTAACCCGCCGCGTCATTCATCACCGTTCCGGTTTCGCCACGATAATTGGGGTGACACTTCTGCCCTGCTGGTTTATTAACGACCAGCAGGTCACGGTTTTCGAATAACACTGTCAGGTGCGGTTTGTTGGCCGGCACGTACGATGACTCCCCCGTCCGAAACTCATCACCACAGAAACGAAGAGTCACCTGGTCACCAGGCCCTACCACCGTGTTGACCGGTACGTAGTGGCCATTCACGAGGACATTGCGCCGCGTTCGCAAATAGTGCACGAAACGTCGCGGCAGCAACCACTGTTGTTCCAGCAGTTCCCGCAACGGTCGCGGTTGTTGGTCCACTGCTAACTGGTTGACGATTTGCCAGTGTTTCATCCTCATCCCCTCTTCCTGACGGTCATTATACCTTATTTCATTACGTTAACGGTCGTGAAGTCACTTTACTTTTCGTAAATTAAATAGTTCAATAGGTAGTGAGAATTAAGAAAGGATGGGGCCGCCATGCTCAGTGCCGAAAAAATCAACCACCGCAGCCAGTGGATTAGCGTCTTCGAGCCGCTGCCCAACGAACAGGAAGACCTCGTTAATAAGTACGAGGTCACGACGGAATTGCTGGGTTACGCCATTGACCCCTATGAAAAGGCGCGGGTGGAAGTCGACCCCAACGCCGGGATCATTTTACTGATCTTTGACGTTTATGTCCCGACACACACCGTTTCGTCAGCACAAACCGCGCAGGTTGGGTTCATGTTAACCGCCAACAACATCATTACCTTTACGAACGCGCAGACCAATTTCGTCAACGGAATGATGGTCGAACAGCTCCAGGCGCTTAAAGAACGGGGGCCAATTAACGACCGGATTGACCTGGTCTTGCCGGTCCTCTACCGTCTGTCGACCGCCTACTTTGGGCCGATTCGCCGGGCCGACCAGCAACGCCAGCAGATCCAGGAAAACCTGGAGAGTCATACCGAACGCAAGGCCATTACCGAGTTCATGGAGATTGAAACCGGACTGGTCTACATCCTGACCTCCCTCAAGGGGAACGTTTCGCTTCTCCAGGAAATGAAACGGCGGCTAAAGAACCTTTCCCAAAAGCAGCAAAACGACCTCGACGACGTGATTGTCGAAGCCCAGCAGGGGCTGGAGATGGCCCAGATGACGTCCGACGTGTCCGAGCGGGTGTCTAACGCCTACAGTAAGGTCCTCGATAGCAACCTAAACCAGACGATGAAGCTCCTGACGATCATTTCAGTGGTCTTGACCATTCCGACGATTGTCTCCGGGTTCTATGGTGAAAACGTCAAGTTGCCGCTGGCTAACTTTGCTTATTCCTGGCAAATCACCCTGTTGATCATGCTGATCCTCAGCCTGATTACCCTCATCTTGATTACTAACCACCATTTCTGGAAATAACTATTTTTATCGGGGACGCGTTCTGAAACGTTGCCCGCGTTTTCTTATTGGTATAAAATTGTTGACAACAGCAATGAGCAAAGACAGATTGAAAGAAGCGATTATTGATGACAAAGAAGAAACTATCTTCCTGTACTGCAATTCTGGTTGGTAAGGGCGCAACGATGGACGGCTCGACGATCATTGCCCGTGACGAAGACGGCTATGATGGCGTCAACCCGAAGACCTTCACCGTTGTTCCAGCTAAGCACTACGATGAACACTTCGTTTCCAAGTACAACGGCTTTGAAATGGACCTGAAGGGTGACGGTTGCCGCTACACTGCCACCCCGAACGGTGATCCCAGCGAAGGTATCTGGGGTGAACAGGGGATTAACGAATACAACGTCGCCATGAGTTCGACCGAAACTGAAGGGACGAATGCCCGCTGTCTCGGCCACGACCCGCTGGTCAAGAACGGGCTGAACGAAGACGCCATGCTGTCCGTCGTCCTGCCATTTATCAAGAGTGCCCGCGAAGGGGTGGCTCGCCTCGGGAAGTTAATTGAAAAGTACGGGACCGGCGAATGCAACGGGATCGCCTTCTCCGACCATGACGAAATCTGGTACCTGGAAACGGGTGCTGGTCACCACTGGGCCGCACAACGGATTCCGGACAATTCTTATGCCATCTGCCCAAACATCATGTGCATTGAAGAGATTGACTTCAACGACCCGGACAACTTCATGTTCGACCCGAACCTGCAAAGCTTCGTGGAAAAGTATCACCTAAACCCAACACCAGAAAGCTTTAACTACCGCAACATCTTCGGGACCCAGAGCGAAGCCGATGCCTACTACAACACCCCCCGGACATGGTATGGTCAGAAGCTGTTCAACCCCAGCATTGAACAAGACCCGACCAGCCAGGATATGCCATGGCTCCGTCAGCCAGAAAAGAAGATTGCGGTCGAAGACGTGGAAAAGTTCCTGTCCTCCCACTACAACGGGACCGAATACGACCCGTTCAACACCTTCGCTTCTGGCGATGAAAAGCAGCAAAAGAAGTTCCGCTCAATTGCCCTCGACCGGAACCAGTCGTCATGCATTCTCCAGCTGCGTAATGACGTCCCAGCTGAATTCTCAGCTATTCAGTGGGTCAACTTCGGTTTCTACGCTTACAGCCCGTATGTCCCGTTCTACACTAACATCACCGACACCCCGGCTAACTACAAGGTTGCTAGCCAGGAAGTAACTGCCGACTCCGCTTACTGGATGCACAAGTTACTCGAAGTCGTTGTTGAACCACGTTACCACCAGTTCATTAACGAGGTAAACGCCTTCCGTGATGGTTGCCAAAGCTACGGTCTCTCGCGGATTGATGCCATCGATGCCAAGGCCAAGGATCTGTCTGGCGACGAACTGACCGCTTACCTGACGAAGGAAAGCATCGCCACGGGGAACGAAATTAGCCACCGCACCCGCCTGCTGCTCAGTTCGCTGATCCGTCAGACCTTACTGAGTTCCAAGTACCAGTACGAAATGGGCGACAACCTATAAAAAGGATTCCTAACGTAATTAACTCCTGCCACCGTGAAGTGGCAGGAGTTTTTACGAAATTCCATTTTTGACACCCGACAAATATAGTTGATTGGTCGTGTCCAAAAAACGACATTTGGTGAAAAATTAACTTTACCGCCCAAGTCAAAATTAGAAAATATTATGGGGTCAGATAATGCCTGCCAAGGAGCCAGTTGAGGTCGTCAATCACCTGGGACCGCGCGGGCATTGTTTGATTAGAACATAGCATTGGCAAAGCAGATTAAATCGTTACTAGAAGCCATCCTGGTTCACCTGTTTGGGACCAGCGATGACTTTTTCTTTCTCTACGCAAAACTCCTGTTGACAGATTACTACTTGAGTAACCCATCAACAGGAGTTTTTGTCTCGCTATTTTTTAGTTAAACAACTTAGTTATTAGGGTTCCCTTACCAACTGCATTATCACTCTTCAGCGGGTACGTTAGCGGCTCACCAGAAACGGTTCTTAGTTGCTTGCTCGTCAGACGAATACTGCCAATTCGTTGGCCTTTTTTGACTGGATCGCAAAGTTGTTGCCGTTTATTCACCAATCGATGCTCAAGACTTTGCGCAATGGTATATGACTTTAATCGTTTCTTTCCCCAGACAGTCAACTGCTTAGGACTGGTGGCAATTGTCTTGCGATTGCCACCAGCAATTTGAACATTACTCATGCTCGACGTCAAATCAACCGTTTGTAAACAATAATCATCTTTTAACATCCGGTAAAGCTTCTGGGTTTGGATGAACCGGCTATCATCGTTTTCACCATTGGCATGCAATACGACCGTGATAATTTGGTGACCCCTATATTTGCCAACACTCACAAAACAGGCGCCGGCTTTATCAGACGTCCCCGTTTTCAGTCCGCTAATGGTCACTCCCGGAACTGTGTATGAGCAACCCGGCAACATCTTATTCAGATTTTTCACTGACTTAGTATTGCCTTTACTGATAAAGAAGTTGGCCTTTTTCTGCGCCGTGACCTTTAACAAAGCTGGGTATGAATGAATTAAATACCTTGCCAGTAATGCCACATCTCTTGCCGTCATTTCATTTTCGGCGTCATCGCTAACGCTGTCTGAACAAAGGTTTTTCATCTCTCCGTTAGTTAAACCTGTGGGATTAATAATACTGGCATTAGTAAGGCCAATTTCCTTTGCCTTTTTATCCATACTCAAGACGAATGCATCGGGTGAACTACCGTCAGCCGTGGCTAGTGCAGCCGTTGCCCCATCCGCTGACTTAACCATCGCTGCGTTTAATAATTCGATCACCGAATAAGATTGCCCTTCTTGCAGGCCAATACTTGAATAGTTAGGGTCATTGGATATTTCACTAATATCTGACGTGACCTTCACCTTGGTATAGGCACTAATGGCGTTCTTTTTCAGCTCATCGTGAATAACTGCAACCGTCAGCAATTTACTAATGGAAGCAATCGGCAATTTTTGGTTAGCGTCTTGTTCATAAATAATCTGCCCCGTCGAGGCATCCACCATAATCGCTGATTTAGCATTTATTGCCTCATCAGCATTGACAGGAGTCGTTACCCCCCCACAATAAGTAGCTGAAGAATAATAGCAATGATTACTTTTTTCAAAACAAAAATCACCCGAATCTAAGGAATTGACAGCAATGAATAAAGAATTAAAGGTAATGATCTACACTGCAATCGGCTTATTACTAATACTCGTCGTTTGCAACAATATTATTCATTCAAAAAAGCAATTATATATTAGTGAGGGAACCTATGCTAGCCAAACAATGGCACTTAACCGGCTCAGGTCTCCCAATATTCGTCGACCATCAGAAAGAGGAAAATACCCGTCGCTAAAGCACAAAAAAGGCATTAAAGTCATTGCCGTGCCACAAAACAACCTTCTTTATGTGCTCGACCATCGTCGTGTCCTGTATATCGCCCATGCGCTTATTAACTTTACTCCACGGGCATTAGCGGTTAATGATGCTCGCGGCGAGAAAAGTTTCCATATGAATAATGGTCAGGGAAGCTCCGCTGTTGCCTGGACGAGTATTGGCCAGGATGGATATCTTGAGTCCCCGTTAAAAGTGAATCAACACACCGTTAGGGGCAACTGGGTTAAAAAGAAATACCGGATCCTAAACACGATTGAATTATCGAAAAAGGATGCCGCTTGGTTGCAAAAGCTGCCTCAGGGCACTGGTATCGTTATCAAATAAGGAGTTCACAATAATGAAAGGTCAAATCACTCCGCATTTTGTTAAACATATTGTCGTTACCGATATCATTCTTTTACTTGCTTTATTAGGCTACAACCTACTCAGCTGGCTAATTCCCGTCAACCGAATCAGGCTAGGCGCTGGTATTTTAATGTTTGTCATCATTGATACTTGTCTAGTAATAATCAAACTAGTTAACAATTTCAATTTTGGTGCCAACCGGTAGGTTTGATGAGAACCACTGAGCATCCGGAACAGAAAGACGGATACAACCATGCGATCCCGTTGACTTGCCCAATTTTTTGGCTTCTTTCACGTTGTATGAGCCATCGCTCTTCGTCGGGACACTATGGAACAAATATTCGCCATGGTTTAACCAGGAAACGTAGTAGTTGGCCCCTTCACCTAACTGTTGGTTATAGAAGTTGTCGCCACGTTCCGCTTGCGAATAGAAGGTCCCCGTGGGGGTCATGCTCTTTACCTTACCCGTTGAATGGTCCTTCTTGTACATTCCACCCGTGCTATACATCGTATAAATCAGCTTGTCACCATCGTAAATGTAGGTACGGTTTCCTTTCAAACTAACCTTAATCCACAGGTGTTGGGCCTTAGCTAAGTCCGGATAAGGAATCGTTTCAGAAGACTTTCGCCAGTTAATGGGCTGGCGCATATGCTTATCAGCGCCCTCCCTGGAATTATTCTCAGTACTCTGATTATTAGCTCTTGCGACTTCAATTTGTCGGGTACCTTGATGGTGATGCAGGTCAGGCCATACTCCAGCAGCTGCTACTACCAGACAAATAGCAACATAGATCCCATTACGCATCGCTAATTTCACTTTGCTATCCCTCCCATTGAATTTTCCAACTGATCGGTAGCTATTATCGTCCTAATTATAAATTCTCTAGTCAGCATTTCAAGAAGAGAAGGTCTTCATATGAGAAACAATCTGAAACTTTCGTATTTAACCGCTATTTTCTTTTTCCTTGTTGCAGTCTTTTGCGCAAATTTTTCGTGAGGTCAAGTCAATGTTACAACGCTGCTGGAATTATATTATTAAACATAAATGGTCAAAGGATATTTTACGTGCCAACTTATTGTTTATTGTACTAACGTTTCTTTATAATCTTTTGCACTTCAGCCTTAAGCCGATTAGCCTTCATTTCTTCTTAAAAATATTTCTGCTGATGAACTTATGTCTGGCCATCAACACTTTCTTAGAAGCCTACTACGAATATCAACTTAAAAAGCAGCATTAGCTTACTTTATTTGAGAAGGTAGATGATTAAGGATGCATAAAAACTTTACCCACAAAATAATCATTGTCTGCTTTGTATTGATAATAGCGTTATTAGTATCAATGCATATTTACCAACGAACCCACTTTAATAAGAATGTCAGCATCAATAACATCCCCGTTGGCGGGCTAAATGTTGAACAAGCATACAAAAAAGTGAAACGAACTCGCCGCCAATCAAAAATCTATGTCAATAACCAATTAGTCTATCGCGGACCAATCACTAGCTCTGGATTCACTACCCAGGACAAGGGACGGATTACTAAGGCTTTGCATCAGCAGTACACCCTCTTTCCTTCTCACCAGCGCGAAAACTTACTAGTCGAACCAGCTAGCCTGGATAAGTCATCAATCGCCAATATTATTACTGCCGTTGACAACCACATCCAACAGCTGAATGATCACAGGAAGGCGTCCCATGATGCATACGCTGTTTATCGGAATGGTAAGGTCACGATTGTGCCAGCAGTTTACGGTACCAAATTTAGCTATCAGGGAATTAACAAAACGATTAACGAGCAATTCGTCAATGGCACGATCCGGATCAAACCTGTGATCGCCAAACCCCTAGACAAAAACAGCAAGGAGGTACGTAATGAGAAAAAGCAACTGGATAAGCTACTGAATAAGACCGTGACATACCACGTCCAAAACACCAATTACCATTTTAAGACTGATGCTGTTATCACTCAGGCGACATACCACAAGAATCACTTTGTGTTCAACACTGCACGAGTTAAACCAAAAATTAAGAAGATTAACTCTCGCCAAGCCACTCTGGGAAAAAGTTTTCAATTTAAAACTGCATCCGGAAAAACTATCAGAACCGCTAGGCACGGTAGTTATGGCTGGAAAATTAGCGCTAAGCAGGCAGGCCAAACATTAGCTAACGCCATCGTGAAGAAGCAAAAAAAGGTGGACGCTATTAATGACACATACGGGAAAGGCTACAGTCACCTCGGAACTGGGTATAACGTGACTAGCAACGACGGGATTGGCAAAAGCTATGTCGAAGTATCGATAACCAATCAGCATGCCTGGTTCTACCGCCATGGTAAGTGTGTCTTAAGTACAAATATCGTCAGTGGCTCGAATGATTCCCAAAACCGGACCCCCAAGGGTGTCTGGTACATTATGTACCAACAATCACCATCAGTCCTGCGGGGTAATAATGATGATGGGTCCAAATATAGTAGCCCCGTTAAGTACTGGTCGCCTTTTACTCTGTCGGGCTGTGGCTTTCATGATGCCAGCTGGCGACACGATTGGTCCCAAAAAGCCTACAAAGAAACAGGTGGTGGCTCACACGGTTGCATTAACATGAAGCCATCGAACGCCGGAGCTGGTTACCATGCTTTATTCAAGGGCGAACCAGTAGTTATTTATTAACCTCACGCGAAGGCACTTGACTTCTCTTCCCTCCCGTTTCCCGTTATGATAGGAATAACTAAGTAACTCGAACGGTAGGAGGTCTTTCTGATGAAAAAGTACGATTACATTATCCTCGGTACTGGTCCCGCCGGCTATAAACTGGCGCGTCTCTTAGCCAAAACTGGCAAATCACTCTTGGCGGTCGAAGGCGGCCTCTTTGGTGGCACCTGCCCCAACGTTGGCTGTGAACCGAAGATCTTCTTGTCCGGCGCTGTCCACGTGGCTCAGGCTAGCCGTCAATTAGTCGGCCGCGGCATTAGTCAGCCCGCCCAACTTGACTGGGACCAGTTAATGGCTACCAAAAAGGCGCGCTTTGACTCCTGGCCAGGCGAAACCAAGGCCATTTACGAAAAAATGTGTGACGTCGCGGTGGGTTACGGTCAGTTTGTTGCCCCCCACACGATTGAGGTCAACGGCCATCAATACCAGGGGAAGAAAATTATTATTGCCACGGGGCACCGGCCACACCGCTTGACTATTCCCGGTGCTGAACTGATGCACGACAGTACTGACGTTCTCTCCCTCGCTCACCGGCCACACCGCTTGACTATTCCCGGTGCTGAACTGATGCACGACAGTACTGACGTTCTCTCCCTCGCTCACCGGCCTAACCGCGTCGTCTTCATCGGTGGTGGCTACGTGGCGATTGAACTGGCCTCCTTCCTGGCAGCTGCTGGGACAAAAGTGGAGATGCTGATTCGTTCCGAACGTATCCTCCGTGGCTTTTATAGTAAGTATGCCGTGGCAATGGTCAAGGCACTAGAAAAACAGGGTGTCACTTTCCACTTCCACACTAGTGCCACGGAAGTCAAAGCAGTTGATAACACCTACCAGGTTACTACTAACCAGGACACCACCATCAACACGGATTACGTCGTTGATGCTAGTGGCCGGGTTCCCAACATTGAAAAGCTGAATTTGTCGGTTGCCGGCATTAATTATTCTCCTAAGGGCGTCGACGTTGATGACCACCTGCAAACTACTGATGCTGACGTTTACGCAATCGGCGACATTACTAGTCAACCGGTGCCTAAATTAACCACGGTGGCGGAGTTTGACGCCGACTACCTCTACCAATCCTTTGAGAATGGACAAACCGCGCCAATTCACTACCCAACAATTGGTACGGCAGCCTTTGCCTTCCCAGAGATTGCTCAAGTTGGGGTGAACCCAGACGTGGCCGCGGACGAATCCCACTACCGAACTGAGGAACGGTCCCTTGGCGGCAGCAGTCTCTATGCTGGTCTGAACGAAAAGGGCGCCCGGTTAACGCTCGTTTATAACGAAGATGACCAGCTCGTCGGTGCCAGCGAAATTGGGGCGACCGCAGCTGACGACATCAACAACCTCGTCCCGGTCATCGGCTTGCAAACCACCCGCGCCGCTTGGCAGCAAAATGTTATGCCGATTTACCCGGCAATCGCGGATAAAGTTGGCGGACTGTTGAAAAATTAAAAAAGCAAAAAAGCAGTTGCTCAGTTGAACTGGGCAACAGCTTTTTGATTCATTTTACCGGTGGAAGCGGTGATCGTGGTAATGGATCCGCGCCCCATGTGCGTCCCGCGCATCGCCACCGCCACGGTTGGTCGTAATCGTGTGGTAGTAGCCATCGTCACCGAGTGCCCGATGGCTAACCCGGACGTGGTCACCGCTATCAGGCCGGTGCCAATGATACTTCTTCTTCGGGTCTTCAAACTTCGGAAAGAACCAGTTGCCGACTCCCCGGCCAGCAACAATTCGCCCCACATAAAAAACGACCAGGCAAAAGGCGAAAAATTCAATCATTTCCCAAAGACCACTAAAGAAACCGACGACTGCACTAATAGTTCCCGCTACCACTTTCAGGACTAGGTCGGCCAGCGACCCGAGCAGCCAGAGGACTAACAGGGCGGCAGCTACCTCAACCACCACCGCAATAATCTTTTCAAGCTTTTTCTCCATTCACTGCTTCCTCCCTTACAGATGGGCAACGTTATTTCACCGGCCCTCTTTGACCACATCGTGATTAATCCGCCTTGACGACGTATTCGATCCGGTCAATCGCTGGATAATGCTTTTTAATTTGCGTCGTCAGCTGCACTTGCTGTCGCTGACTCAACTGTTTTTTCAACTCCACAATGACCGTTTCTTGCTGGTGGTCGTTGCTGACTGCGGTCACCGTGGAAATATCCTCTGATAAGGCCGCAATCTTCTTGTTGCGTTTTTCCTGCTTAGCTAACCGCCGCTTTTCCTTATCATCAGCCGCTTGCCGCTGCCGGTTAACAATGTTAGTCACTCGCGCATTCAACTGCGCTTCCGTTGCGGCATCCAACCGGGCCACCTGAATAACATTCAACGAATAACCGGTCAGGTGGTAATCTGCCAAACGCTTTTTAAGCCGTTTAACCCGCTGGGTAGTTTCACGCGATCCTGAAATAGTCAGGTTAATGACCTTGGAACTATTGTTAACTTCTTCCTTAATGATCGTATCGTTAGGGAATTCGGTCGCCACCAATTGATGAACATTATTTTCAGCCATTGACCGCTGAACCAATTGTTGCGTAGAAAAAACACTGGGTACAATCAGTACCAGCATGGCCGCCACAAACAAAACCACTTGATACACAGGCAGCCGCCAAAGATGGGGAAGGTCGGTATTCGACTGACTAAGCCATCTCATTACCTTAACCCCAGCAAAGGCGGTTAACATGATAAAAATGGCATTGATGGTAAAGAGGTAGAAAGCACCAAAAAAGAAATGAAGGTGGCTAGTCCCTAACCCATAACCGGCAGCACACAGCGGCGGCATCAGCGCCGTTGCAATAGCTACTCCGGGAACTATGTTGTTGGCTCCCCTCTTCGTAGCACCAATAATCCCGGCAATTCCCCCAAAAAAGGCAATTAGGACGTCCCAAATTGTTGGACTTGTCCGGGCAAGAATTTCCTGACTGGGGAAAGTCAATGGTGACAGGAAAAAATAGGTGGTTGAGGCTGCTAGGCTGATCGCTACTTCTGCTAAGAGAGAAAACGCTCCCGTCTTCATTAAGTCGGTTTGATACGTAGCAATTCCCGTCCCGATGGCCAGCAATGGCGACATCAATGGTGAGATTAACATTGCACCAATAATGGTGGCCGTAGAATTCATATTTAAACCGATACTAGCAATAAAAATCGCGCAGGTTAAAATAACCAGATTTTCAATATTTAACCGGCTATCTTTCTCTAAACTAGTTAAAAATTCACGGGTGATCATCAACAACCACTCTCCTTGCTCATCAGTTATTAATTTTTGTCACGAAACCGCGGTGACGTTTCTGGCGCCCATAGCAAGCAAACTACCCCACCAATCAGGAGGACAGCCAGGCAAACAACCATCGCTAGCCGGGCCCCACCAACGTTGGTTAGGACCGGCAACAAGAACGTCCCGCCGGCCGCGCCAAACCGGCTGATGGTAATGCAGGCACCGACCCCGGTGGCCCGGACCTTGATGTCAAAGAGCTCGGTCGGGTACGGGTAGTCCAACACTAAGCCCGCCGAGAGCATAATAGCAAAGGCCGCGAACAGGCTAATTTGAACTAGTGATGACAATTGCCAGCTGGTAACTAAGGGCGCCATTGCCAAAGCTGACAGGAAAAAGGTTCCCATCAGAAACGCCCGGCGACTAATCTTCCGGAATAACCAGATACCCAGCAGGACCCCGACAAAGACGCAGACGTTGTAGATAATCCCTGACAAGGAATCATTACCCAGGTGCATGCTGGTTAACAAGATTGGTAGGAAGATAGAAACACCAAAGAAGGAAAAGGCCTGGCAAGCGTAGAAGAGACCGCCAACAATTGTCCGCCGCCGGTAAGTGGGGCTAAAAAGTGTTTTAATCCCCACATCATCCGGTGCTTTACTCCGCAATTGCTTGAGCGACAGCCCCCAACGTTTGCCGAGGTGCTTTTGAATCACCTTTTGTGCTTTCTGGTTTTTTCCTTGACTGGCCAGCCAACTTGGCGAAGCCGGCAGCCCAAATAAGGAGCGATAGATTGCCGTAATGATACCCGGCACTGCACTGGTTGCCAGAATGATCTGCCAGGTGTGACTCCCCAGCCCGCTAATAACTGTCCCGGCAAGGTAAGAAGCGATAAAGCCGAGCGTCCAGTAGATAATTAACTGACTCTGCAGCTTACCACTTTGCTTAGCTGGCAGCCATTCGACCAGCCAGGCATTTCCCACGGTGTAGTCGATGGCAACCATCAACCCGATTAACAACCGCAAAATAAAAAGAAGAAACATGTTCGCGGTTACTAACTGTAGTAACGAGAAAATACTAAATAAGTACATGTTCATCATCAACATTCGCCGGCGGCCAAGCTGGTCAGCGAGTTTGCCCACCAGCGCACTACCTGCCAAGCCGAGCAGGCTCCCGGCGCCGACTAAGCCGACCCAAAAATCACTAATGGTTATTACTTGCTGGGCCTTGGCCATCCCCGTCCCAATTACCCCGAGGGCATAGCCACAGGCAATTTGGCCGAGGATTAACGTCAGGTAGATCTTAAGGTGAACTGCTGATAATGGTGCTTTTTTGTAGTCTTTTTTCGTATAATTCATTGGGTTTTGGCCTTAGTTAGCCAAAAAATTGATACCTCCTCAAAAAAGTTCAGTATAAAGAGGCTAACATAATTCTGGCCTAGAAAACAAATTGGCCAACCGGCAACACCACATTAATGCTAAACAAAAAGGGTGCTTTCTAGCACCCTTTCTAGCTTAATGATGAATTACTTCACTTCATTGGCAACCGCCTTGTTAACCGCGGCGCCTTCCTTGGCAACCAGGTTGGCCTTCCCGCTGATAATCTTGATGTCCATCTCAATTTCACGGGTCAGTCCCGGCGTTTGCAGCTTCGGTTCGAAGAAGTCCTTAAACTCGTTCAGCCGCGGAGCCGTATGGAAGACCCCGGCTGTGACGGTGATGTAAGTTGCAAATTCCATATCACCGCCAACCGTCTTATCGAGCCAATCCCAGTTGTCACGCAACCAGTCCCAAGCAAGCTGTTGACCATCATTGTTGGCCAGGACGCCACGGTACCATGCCCGTAAGTCCTGCGGCTTGATTGTCGATGCATCCTGGAAGTACTGGCGCACTAACTGTCCCAGCAGGTCCTTATCAGGCAAGCTAGTCAAGGCAAAGCAGATGTCTTCTTTCAGTCCACCATCAGCCGTCTCCCGGTACAGGTTAAGCAGCTGGTCAAACAACTCCTGGCTCGGGTGTTGTTGAACCTCGTTCTTCAAAATGTATGGCCGGGTGTCCGCTGGCAAGTCCGCCAGTTTATCCTGGTAACTGGCAAAGAGCTGGTGGGCCTGTGATTGGGCATCCGGGTTGCCAGCGTAAAGACTGGCACTGAGGATGTATGGCCGCACGAGCTGATCATCGTTGGGTTCACCAGCCACCGGTGTCCAGCCAAGACGTTCTTCCTGTTTATTGCTCAGCAAGGCAAAGAACCGCTTCAACTGCTTTTCTTCTGCCGATCCTGGGGTAACGAAGTTCTTCAGGTAGTTAGCAATCCGGTATAAGGCGTTGGCAACCACGGCTGACTTGCTGTCCTTGAAGCGGGCAATCAGTACCACCAGAGCGGCGTATGAGCGCAGTCCACCTTCAGCTAATAACCGTCCATCCTGGAGCAATGCCAGTTCATCAATTGGTGTCAACTGGTCGCGGTGGTCCAGCAGGTCGTTTTCTAACTGGTCATCGTAATCCACGATAAAGTGCGAGTTGTTACCCACGTTCAGCTGCAGTGGCTTGCCATTGTCCTGACGCAGCTGCTGGTAATCGCCAATAACCAGGTCACGGTCAGTCATAAGTTGCGGCGCTTGGTCATAGTTGCAGTTCAGCGGGATCTGCCACAGGCGTCCCTGGTCGTGGTGCTCACCGATGAAGAATTGTTGCTGGTGAAGGACTACTTGTCCCTGGTCGTTGACCTTGACGCTCACCACTGGGTACCCCGGTTGTTCCAGCCAGGAATGCATGATCTTGCCAATATCAAGACCAGATGCGTCTCCCAGTGCCTTCCAGAGGTCGTCACCAGAGGCGTTGCCATACTGGTGGTCGGCAAAGTACTGCTTTAATCCCTTCCGCAAGTTGTCATCACCAAGCAGGGAGCGGACCATTACCAGCATCCGTGACCCCTTGGCGTAGACAATGGCAGCATCGAACAAGGAGTCGATTTCCGCCGGGTCGTTGACGGCCTGGTGCACCGCTTGAACACCATCAGTGGCGTCACGCTGAAGGGCCATTGGCGATTCGGTCGTCTGGAAGAGTTCCCAGATGTGCCAGTCAGGCTGCAGGGCGTCGACAGAGACGTATTCCATCATGTTGGCAAAACTTTCGTTTAACCACAAATCGTCCCACCACTTCATCGTGACCAGGTCGCCGAACCACTGGTGAGCCAGTTCGTGGGTAATGACAGTAGCTACTACCTGCTTGTTTTCGAGGGTGGTGTTGTCTGGATCCACCATCAGGTAAACTTCGCGGTAGGTTACCAGTCCCCAGTTTTCCATTGCACCGGCTGAAAAGTCTGGCAGAGCCAGCTGGTAGGAGTGTGGCAACGGGTACGGAGTCTGGTAGTAATCTTCGTAGAATTCAATGCAGCGCTTGGCAATGTCCAGGGCAAAGTCGAGTTCCTTGCTTTGGTGTGCCTTAGTGGCAAAGACGCCGACTTCAACACCGCTCTTCGTCTTGGTCAGCTTGGACTGCATTTCACCAAAGGCAAATGCTACCAGGTAAGACGACATCCGGACGGTCTGCTGGAAGTAGTGGTAACCGTCTTCGATGTGATCTTCCGGCATGTTGGCAATAATTGTTTCACCCTCGTGTTCGTCAAACTTGATTGCCAGGGTGAACTTGGCCTTGGCTGCCGGTTCGTCGACACACGGGAACGCCTGCCGGGCCGCCGTCGTTTCAAACTGGGTTCCGATCAGTTCCTTTTTCTCGCCGTTAACGGTGTAATACGACGGGTAAATTCCCATCATCGTGTCAGTCAGCTTGGCGTGGTAGTTAACCACCGCCGTCAACTGTCCTTGGTGGGCCTTAACAGTGAACAATTCCTGGTCATCATCAACCTGGAAGTCAGCTGGCTGACCATCAACCGTCACCTTGTCAATCGTCAAGAACTTCTGGTTGAGAGCAAACTGATCCACCAAACTCTTCCCCTGGACCGTGACCTGCCCGTCAATTGTCTTGGCTTGTCGGTTAATGTCGATCTTCACCAGGTAGTCTTCTGGAACAAATGTCTCTAATAAGCGCTTTGCCATTGAACTGTCATCTCCATATGTATTTAAGGTTCATTATACGCGTTTTTGAATGGTTACTAACAACAAAAAGGCTGCCAATGCTGGCAGTCAGTGAAAGCGCCCCACCAAAAAGTTGACAAGGGCATTGGAATCCTGTAATGTTCGGCCAAATTAAAAATTCCCTGCAAGGAGAACTGAAGATGCATAATCCACACCATGCAACGACGAAAATAGCCTTCCTCTCAGTGTCACTGGTTCTCACCAGCGCCTACGCAATTCAGGGGGCATTACCACAACTCAAGGCCGCCTTAAACCTCAGCCAGCAGCAAGCCGAATACCTGGTGACGACCCCGTCCATTGCCGTCATGGTGATGGTCGTTTTATCGCCGTTATTGCAGAACTGGTTTCATTGTTCAGATAAGCAGATGATCATGGTCGGCGTCAGCCTGCTCGGTTTGGCCGGGGCAGTCCCGCTCTTCACTGCTAGCTACCCGCTGATCATCAGTTCTCGGCTAGTCCTGGGTGCCGGCATCGGCCTTTACAATTCACAGGCCATTTCCATTCTTACTCACTGGTACTGCGGTAGCGAGCAGGCAATGATGATTGGCTGGCACGCGGCCGCCGAACAAATTGGCCAGGCGTTGACGGTGTGGCTAGCCTCACTGCTCTTCTTCAGCTTTGGCTGGCACGCCCCGTTTGCTGTCTACTTGCTAGCGCTGGCCATCCTCTTTTTCTTTGCCTTCAAGGTGCCGGACGACCACCAGCATCAGGAGCCGCTGCGTCACCAGACTGCCGACCAGGAAGTCCTCGCTGCCCCGCAAAAAATCAGTCCCGCCGTCTTTTTGTTAGCATTCCTGGCCTTTCTTCTCGTTATCGATTATGTCGGGATGGAAAACCGTTTTGCTTCCCTTGCGGCAGCGTTTCAGGCCAGCCACCGTGTCCCGCTGTTCCTGGCGATGATGCTCGGCGGCGCAACAATTGGTGGCCTCTGCTACGGCTGGCTTTACGACCGGCTCGGCTTCGCGACCGTCTACCTCGGCTTGGGCTTAATGGCGCTCGCTAACTTTTTCTTTAGCCTGGCTAGTCACCACTTTTTCTTTGCGGTTGCCGGGCTCCTGCTGATCGGTTTTCCTTACCAGCTACTGTCACCGTTGGTCTTCAACCTCCTACCGACCCTCGCGCCAGCTAACCGGCAAACAACGGCGACTGCCATCTGCCTCGTTGGCTTTAACCTCGGCGCCTTCTTTTCACCAACCATTGGTGCCTGGGCAAACCAGCTCATAGGCCAACCGCTGAGTGGCTCCGGGCTTGCCTCACCGTTTGCCCTGTACGGTGGAGTCCTCGTCATCATTGCCGTGATTATTTACCTAGTTAGCCATCGCTATTCCTGGTAGTGGCTTAACCGCTCCTGCAGCGCCGCCAGTGACTGGTAAGATGGTGCTAAGAACCCTTCCAGTTGGGTGAAGATCGGCAAAACCTGCTGGTAGATATCGACTGCCGCAACTTGCGGCTGGTATTCTTCCACCGTCATGTCGTGGTTAGCCACCGTCGCCGCTTTATCAATGAGTCCGGTACTCTTCATTGCCATTGCTGCTACCCCCAGGGTTGCCGCTGCGAAATGCTGGGGAACTTTCACCTTGGTATTTAACACGTCGGCTAGCATCTGCCGCCACACGAGTGACCGCGAAAAGCCGCCCGTCGCCGTGACGCTCTTTGGCCGGCCAACCAGTTCGCACAGGACCTGGAAAACAGTTGCGATGTTCATCGTAATGCCCTCCATCACCGACCGGAGCATATCGGCCCTGGTATGGAGTGGCGTCAGGCCGGAGAAACTCCCCCGGGCGTTAGCATCCCACAGCGGTGCCCGCTCGCCACCGAGGAAGGGGTGGAAAATCAAGCCGTGGGCCCCAACTGGCGTTTCGGCGATGACACTGTTGGCAACGCCAAACTGGTCACCACCACTATTACGGACAGCATTGGTATCGACCATGTGGCGAACGGCCCAGTCAAAGACCGCACCACCGTTGTTTAAGGGGCCACCAACTACCCACTTGCCCTCGTCCAGGCAGTAGCAGAATAGCCGTTGCTCAGGGTCAATGACCGGGTGGTCGGTGATTACCCGCACCCCGGCAGAAGAGCCGATGGTAATGGCGACGGTATCTTCAGCCGTTGCGCCGACTCCTATGTTGGTCATTGCGCCGTCATAGGCCCCGAAGATAAAGGGGATGTTAGCGGGTAGGTGCAGCCGGCTTGCCATCGCTGGTAACAGGCCAACTTGCTGGGCGGTGGCGTTAACTACCTGTGGCAGCTGGTCCGCGCTGATTTTGGCCATCTTCAACGCCTCGCTGTCCCACTCCGACTTGGTAATGTTGAACATCCCCGTCGAACTGGCAATCGAAATGTCCACCTTAAAACAACCGAATAACTGGTTAAAGAGGAAGGACTTAACATCACCAATATGCGCGGCCTTCGTCATCAAAGCCGGGTGTTCTTCCTGAAGCCACATCAGCTTGATCAAGGGCGACATCGGGTGGACCGGGGTCCCCGTCCGCGAGTAAAGCGGCTGGGCCGTTAATGACTGCTGCACCCGTTTAGCCACCCGGGCGGCCCGGGTGTCGGCCCAGGTGATCACCCGACTTAGTGGTTGGTAACGCTTATCTAGCAAAATCACGCTCTGGTTAGAACTGGAAAAGCCAACCGCGGTTAAATCACTTTGGGAAACTCCCGCAGCGTCGACCGCCTGGTTAATAACATCTATCACCGCGTCGACTAGCTGTTGCGGTTCTTGTTCGGCCATTCCGTCGGCCTGCCGGTACAGGGGGTAGGTCTGGCTGGCCTCCTGGATTTTACGGGCATTTTGGTCATAAACGATGGCCCGCGTCGTGGTCGTTCCAACATCAACACCGAGATAATAACTCATTGACGATTTCCTTTCTGCGTAAATTTCGTTAATTATACCGAAATTGGCGCTAGTGTACGACCCTGATTAATCAGCCGGTAGTTCCGTCTGGTTGTAGGCCACAATCTCAACCTGATCACCGTCCATTGACAGCTTGGTCAAGCTACCATTTGCCGGTCGCTCAGTCACATCGTACTTGCCGTGACCAAACCGTTCCGCCAGGCTCAACAGGGTGTTGCCGTGGGTAACCCACAAAACGTTGTCGCCGTCATGCAAGTCAGCGTGCTTGATCAACGCCAGCCCCTTATTAACCCGCTGCCAATACATCTCGTTATTTTCTGCCTGATGGAAGGGGTCCGCGTCGTGGAGGTAATCCTTGGCAACCCCAATCGAGTGGGCCTTGACGATCTCTTTAAATGACGAGTAACCGTGTGGCAACCCGGCCATGTTCCATGCCAGATCCATGTTTGTCCCCTCGAAGACCCCGTAAAATTCTTCCCGGAAAAATGGCGAGTAAACGGCCTCCTTGACCGAATCCGCCTGGTTTAATTCGAGGATCTTGCTGATTGTTTCCTGCGCCCGTGTCGTATCGCTGCAAAAAGCCGCTGCAAAGTGAACCTTTTGTAGCATCTCACCAGCGTGGACCGCGTTTTCTTTTCCCTTGGCGGTCAGCGGTGAGTTACTCCACCCCTGCAGTTTGTTGTAAATATTGAAATAGGTTTGACCGTGTCGGACCAAATACAGATTTAATTTTGCCATTTGTTTTCCTCCTCCCCCTTATTTTACCGGTAAATGACAGTTTCAGCACAACTTCTTCATAAACTAACGTTAAGATTAAGCTAGTGTTTGAATAATAGAAAGGGGCTTTGCTAATGGCTCTCAGATCAGAAAACCAGAACGTTGTCGCAGCGAAGATTGTCGGCATGTCTAGTAAGTGGGTCACCGTTGTCACCGATCGTGGCCGCTACATCAGAATCCCCCTGACCAGAAATAACCAGCATGACCAATTGATGATTGCGTCCCTCAAAGATATTTGGCGCGAAGGCATCTGGATCCCGGTCAACACGAAGCTGAAGCACTTTTTCCGTTTTGACTGGCTGAAAACACCAGCCACCGCAATTGAATAATTACTACACGTTAATCTTTTTGACTGGCTCCACCCACTGGGTCTGGAGCCAGTTTTAATTCACGCGGACCAAAAATTTAATGTCCTGGGCGATTGTGCTAAAATGATATGAAATATTGCCAGGTTGCCGAGTCAACACGGCGACCACACTAACAAAACACTAGAATTTAGATAAACGAGGTTCATTGTCTCAATGAAAAGACTCAGTAAATTCGTAAACACGAGGATTGGGTTCTTCACTCTCCTGGTAGTCTTTTTTTGGCTAAAAACACTCTTAGCCTACTTTACCGACTTTAAACTAGGAGCGACGACCCTGTGGCAGTACATCATCTTATTGTTCAACCCGTTGGGAACGACGATGTTGCTGTTTGGGATTGCCTTTTACTTCAAGAAATCACGGTTCTTCTATCCGGTAATTTTGTTGATTGACGGGCTCAACACCCTCTTGTTATACCTCAACGTCATTTACTTCCGGGAATTCACCGACTTCATGACCATCGCCACGATGACCGGTTATTCCAAGGTTAACCAGGGGCTATCGGGGTCTTCATTAGCCCTGACTAACGTTCATGACCTCCTCTACTGGACGGATTTGGTCGTTATCCTGCTCCTGATGTTGTTTAAAAAAATCCGTATCGACCCGCGGGCAATTGGCTCCCGCTTGGCCTTCGCCTTCACCTCCGTGTCACTGGTCATCTGCGGGTTAAACCTGACGTTTGCTGAAATGAGTCGCCCGCAACTGTTAGACCGGACATTTGACCGGACTTACATCGTCAAGTACATGGGGATCGACTTCTTTACCGGCTACGACTTGGTCAAGTCCCAGCACATCCACAACATGCGGAAAAGCGCAACCCGGTCGCAACTCGACGCTGTCCACCGCTTTACGGAAAAGCACTATGCTGCACCAAACAAGAAAATGTACGGAATTGCCAAGGGCCGCAACGTCATCATCATTCACCTGGAAAGTTTCCAGCAGTTCATCATCGACAAAAAGGTCAACGGTCAAGAAGTGACGCCGTTCTTAAACTCGCTTTACCACAGCAACGAAACGTACGCCTTTGATAACTTCTTCCACCAGGTTGGCCAGGGGAAGACCTCTGATGCCGAAAATATGTTGGAAACTAGTACCTTTGGTCTGCCACAGGGATCGTTATTTGCGACGCTCGGCGCCGACAACACCTTTCAGGGTGCACCAGCAATCCTGAAACAGCGGGCTGGCTACACCAGCGCCGTTTTCCACGGCAACGTGGCCAGCTTCTGGAACCGGAACAACGTCTACAAGAACCTCGGCTACCAGTACTTCTTTGACGCCAGCTACTTTGACACTTCCGGCGACAAGGCGATGGGCTACGGCTTGAAGGATAAGCTGCTCTTTGATAACTCAATCAACTACCTGCAAAACCTCCAGCAGCCGTTCTACGTCAAGTACCTGACGGTGACGAATCACTTCCCGTTCGACCTCGATGACGAGGATAAGGACCCGAACTTCCAGACCACGGATACTGGTGATTCGACCGTCGATAACTACTTTGTCACCGCCCACTACCTCGACCAGTCACTGCAAGAATTCTTTAACTACTTAAAGAAGACCGGGGTTTACAACAACTCGATAATCATGATCTACGGGGACCACTACGGGATTTCCAACACGGAAAACAAGTACCTGGCACCGGTAATGGGCAAGTCATCGGACGACTGGACCGACTTTGACAACGCCCAGCTGCAGCGGGTGCCGATGATGTTTGTCATCCCCAATGCTGGCAACCATGGCTACATTTCCCACGTCTATGGTGGTGAAATCGACGTTTTGCCAACCCTCTTACACCTGCTAGGAATCAGCTCCAAACGCTATATCCAGTTTGGGACCGACCTCTTCTCCAAGCAGCACGACCAGGTAGTAGCCTTCCGCAACGAAGACTTCGTTACGCCGAAATACACAAGTATTAACGGGACGATTTACGATAACGCTACCGGCAAGGAAGCTAAGTTGACCAAGAAGCAGAAGAAGCGGGTCGCCGATGATGCTCACCTTGTCAACAAGGAGTTGCGCCTGTCTGACTCACTGAACCAGAAAAACCTGCTACGGTTCTACCACCCGAAAGGCTTCAAAGCCGTTGACCCGGCTGACTACAACTACGCCAACGGACTAAAACGGGAGAAACGAATCGAGCGGAAACTGGGTAAGAAGTCGACCAGCATCTTTAGCCGGAACAACAACCAGAGCACGGTCAATGATTATTCAACCGACGCTCCAGAAAAGAACCACAAATCAACGGATTCCAACCGGATTAAGATTACCAACCCGGACAATTCGAAAAACTAACGACAAGGGGCGCGCCGATGGCTGGCACGCCCTTTTGTGTAGTAGAATGGAAAAAAGAAAATGCTTGGGAGGCGCATTATGAACAACGACATTATGATTATCCCCACTGGTCAGATGACCCCACAACACCTCAAGCTTTACTTAAATGCCGACCCAGACGAAAAGCTTGTCAGACAGTACCTGCCGCGGTGTTCGCCATTCGAATTACGCGTTGATGACGAGCTAGTTGGTGTCATTCTCTTAACGCCCCAGGATAAACAAACGGTCGAGATTAAGAACCTCTCCATTGACCCGCAGTTCCAACACCACGGCTACGGGATGGCCCTCGTCAAGTTTGCCAAGCGGTATGCCCGCTTGCATGGTGCGACCTCCCTGGTCGTCGGAACGGGTTCCACGAGTGTTGAACCCCTCCTCCTCTACCAAAAGTGTGGTTTCCGCGTTGTTGACGTTGACCGCGACTTTTTCATCCGCAATTATCGATTGCCGTTGTACGAACACGGCATCCAACTAAAGGACATGATTAAACTCAGCTGTGACATTTAGTAGCAGAAAACGGGAGGCACGTTTACGTGTCTCCCGTTATGTTTTGCCATGATCAATCCCACTTGGTCGACCAGTAAGGGTCCTTGGCAGCAGCAAAGCACATGTTAATTTGTTCAAGGGTACTACGTCTAGTATTCAAGTTTAACCGGCTCACTTGGTCAAAAGAAAAATAATCATAACCCTGTGTCTCGATGTTCTGATGGAATTGCCCGGCGATTGCATGACAAAGAAAAAAGATTTTGCAAATCCCGAACGGGCTGAGCGGTGGCTGATTATGCAAATTATACTCTTGAAGCGCCACCACTTTATCCACCACCGTGTCCAAGCCGGTTTCTTCTTTGTTTTCTTTGAGACAGTTTTCCGCAACAGAGAGATTTACTTCAGCCCAACCACCTGGTAACGACCACTTCCCATCCTGCTCAACTAATAAAATCCGCTGATTTTTAACAATCGCTGCTCTGGTATCTATTTTCGGTGTTTGGTAGCCCTTCTCACAACAGAATAAATCTTTCACTTTTTGAAGAGAAACGCTACTTTTCTCTGCCATCATTTCGGCAGCAAGGTTTCGCAACTCCTCATAACGTTGTCGGTCATACTTATTTGAACAATATGCGAGCCCATTTTGGGCAATGCTTTGCAGTCGAATGGCCCACTCAATAACTGTATCCCGTGATGAATCCATTGCTTGCCTCCTAACTAGTTAATCTTCAACGAACTACTGTGAATCGCCATCGACTTCTCCGGGTAAAGACGCTTAGCCAACGCAGCGACGGCAATTGGCGCCTCGCCAAAGCCGGTGGCAATCAACGCCGTCCG
This sequence comes from [Lactobacillus] timonensis, assembly GCF_900240275.1. Classification (GTDB taxonomy): domain Bacteria; phylum Bacillota; class Bacilli; order Lactobacillales; family Lactobacillaceae; genus Limosilactobacillus; species Limosilactobacillus timonensis. The sequence continues at coordinate 583,612 of NZ_LT964761.1, forward strand.
CCCCGGATAGGTGACCGCATCCCCGATCGCGTACACGCCAGGCACGTTGGTCGCCATCTGCTGGTCAACCTTAATCTGGTGGTGGTCACTGGCTAACTGCAATGACCAATTACTCAGGGCATCGTTATTAGAAGTAAAGCCATAATTGACCACCAATTTATCCACCGTCAGTTGCCGTTCCTCATCGCTGCGCATCTTCTTTAGCGAGAGGGTCAGTGACTGGTCATCATTGACCTCCAGGTTGCGCGGTAAAAATGGCGTCATCATGTCAACGCCATCCATTGCCCGCAGCTGGTCGGCCACTAACTCGTGCCCACGGAACTGGTCGCGGCGGTGGATGAGGGTGACCTGTTCGGCGACCTCTGCCAGCATCTTGGCATTGTCGAGTGCCGAATTACCACCACCGAGCACGGCAACCCGCTGGCCTTTAAAATCAGCCTTATGACGGACAAAGTAATGAACTTGTTGATCCGTTAGATCCTCGGCCCCTGCTAACCGCAGCTGACGGGGATGAAACGCTCCGTTGCCAAGGGCAATGACCACGCTCTTGCTTTGCGAAGTGCGGTTGGCCGAGTGAATGGTAAAAGTTCCATCGGCGTTGGCAACGACGTCAGTGACCTTTTCACCGGTAAACTGGTCGACGTCCACAATTGCGAGCTGCTGCTTAAGCTGGTCAACCAGCTTTGCCGCCGTAATCCCCGGCAGTCCGGCAACATCCCAAATCTGCTTTTCCGGGTACAAGGCGGTTAATTGCCCGCCGAGCTGCGGCAGACTTTCCACCAGCTGGGCAGATAGCTGGTGCAGTCCGCAGTAAAAAGCAGCAAACATTCCCACTGGCCCCCCACCGATGATCGTCACGTCGTAATTCTTCTGCATCTCAGGTGTCCCTCTCTTCCATTAATTTTCAATAATGGTTAATTATATCATCGCGATTGGAACAATTCGTAGTAAAAAGGCCGCCAATGACCAAAATTAAATATTTTAAAAGGTTTTACGTAAAACAGTTGTGTTTGCGCTTTCAATTGGTTATCATGGATATTGTAACAACGACATTGCGAATTGGAGGCAATTACATATGGCAAAGAAGAAAATGATTCTTGATCTCGACACTGGTGTGGACGACGCCCTGGCGATCGCCTACGCTACTGCTGCTCCAGATGTCGACTTAATCGGGATTGTTTCATCATACGGGAACAACACCCTGGACGTCTGTGCCAAGAACGCCCTGAAGCTGCTGGAATTGCTGGGACAAACTCAGGTTCCTGTTTACAAGGGTCTTCCGCATTCAAGTACGAGCGACCACTTTGACGTTATGCAGGTTTCAAAGGATATCCACGGTAACAACGGGATCGGGGAAGTCGACCTGCCAGAACCAAAGCGTCAGTTGGAAACTGAATCCGGGGTGGACTTCTTTATTGAAGCGGCTCACAAGTACGGCAAGGACCTGATCATCGTGCCAACTGGTCCGATGACCAACCTGGCTGCTGCGATCGAAAAGGACCCTGAAATCACCCACCTGATTGGCAATGTCACCTTCATGGGTGGTGCCCTGACGGTTGAAGGTAACGTTACTGACGTTGCCGAAGCCAACATCAACCAGGATGCTAAGGCTGCCAACACTGTTTTATCCAGTGACTTGCCACAGACGATGGTTGGCCTGGACGTTACCCTGCGGACCTTGCTGACCAAGAAGGAAACGCAAAAGTGGCGTAACCTTGGTACCAAGGCCGGAAAAGCTTACGCTGACATTACCGACTTCTACATTGATGCCTACTACAACCTTGACATCGACAAGAATGGTTGTGCCCTGCACGACCCACTGGCAGTTGGTGTGGCCCTCGATCCATCATTCGTTTCCACCATTGCCCTCCACATGAAGGTTAATTACGGTGAAAAGAACTACGGCCGGACTATCGGTGACAACAGCCGCTTGAACGACCCGAACCCGAACGTTAACGTTGCGGTTAACGTTGATAAGGACCGTTACCTCAAGCAGTTCATGGAATACCTGACTGGTCTGTTTGAACAGCACTAGTCTTCATTAAGAGGAAAACGCGGGATGCGGTGATTGCACCCCGCGCTTTTATGTTGCTGCATAATTGCCGCCAACACGCGAAATAAGGTATAATGTGACGCGATAACGGAGGATACCATGGAAAACCTAACAACTATTTTATATTTATTGATCGCCGTCCTGTGCGCCAACATTATCCACGCACTGTACCCGAAAATACCCCTGGCCTTGTACCAGATTGCGGCCGGCGCATTGCTGATTTTGTCACCATTTCACACTAGTCATATTGAGCTGGATCCCGAGATCTTTATGATGCTGATCATCGGTCCACTCCTGTTTAACGACGGGCAAAAGCAGTCGATTCGCAAGCTGACTTACCACCTGCGGTCTATTTGGTCGATGGCCATCCTCTTAGCCATCGTCACCGTTGGCGTTATTGGTGTCGGCTTACACCTGGGAATGCCGCATAAGTTTTCGCTCCCAGCCGCTTTCATGCTGGCAGCGATCGTTACCCCGACCGACGCAGTGGCAGTTAAGTCGCTAACCACCATGGTGTCCATGCCAGAGAACGTCAACGAAGTCCTGGAATACGAATCGCTCTTTAACGACGCTTCCGGGCTGGTCCTCTTTAACCTAGCGGTGGCGACACTAATTAGTGGTGACTTCTCCTTCATCAACGGGATTGCCACTTTCCTCTACGTCTTCTTTGGCGGCATCATCGTTGGTCTCCTCCTCGGGGCGCTAATCGTCAATCTGCGGTTGTGGATGTTGCAGGAACACGCTGATATCTCTAATATTGACCTGCCAATTAACCTCCTAACGCCAATCGTGGTTTACCTGGCAGCCGAAGAAATTCATGTTTCGGGGATCATCGCCGTTGTCGCGGCCGGCATTGCTCACAGTATCTGGTACGAACGGCTCCACTTGACTTCATCGGAACTGCAGATCTCCAGCCGCAGCACCTGGCACCTCATTACCGATGTTTTGAACGGGCTGGTCTTTGCTCTCCTTGGGGTGACATTGCCGAACATCTTTAAGGGCGTGTCTGCAGCTTCCTTCATGAGGGTCTTAATCATAGCTGCCCTCGTTTACGCAGCCATGACTATTCTCCGCTACTTGTGGGCCCGCACTGACATTGTCAAGCTTTGCTCCGACCCTGGTGCCGCCAGAAAAGAAGCCCTCCTGTTAGCCATTGGTGGTGTTCACGGAACAATTGCCCTGGCGATGGCCTTCTCCATGCCAGCGACCATCAGTGGCAGTCCCCTTCCTTACCGCAACCAGTACATCTTAATCACCACGGTGGTGATCTTTGTCAGCCTGCTTGTCGGAACGATCTTTTTCCCGATGCTGCTGCCACAAAAGAAACTGGGCTATGAACAGCAGGACTTCAATGACCACCTGGTAGCCAGCGTTTACGCGGCAATCAACTACCTTAAGGGTGTTGATGACGACCACAGTAATGAGGCCAACATCGTCCAAAACAACCTCAGCAGCCAGTTGCGTGAACACGTTCACATCGACCGCCGGGAATTCGAAGAGCTGCTCGATGGTGCCCAAAAGATCGAATTAGCAACCGTTGACCGTCTTCACGATGAGGAGGCAATCGATGATGAGCAAGCTGAACTGTATAGCCGCTTCTTCGCTAAGATGCTAGCTTACAATCAGCGTAATGTAATGCGCAACTACTTCTCATTCATCTGGCACGGCTTCCAACGACGCCGGAAGCGACGAGAAATCCAAAAACAAATTCCCGCTGAGCAATTACAAAAACACATTCTTGACAACCGCGACGCCTTTTGCATGATCGTCAGGGAAGTGAATCAGGCAGTTGATGACTACCTTGATCAGCAGGCTAACAGCAAGAACCAGGAAGAGATTTATAACATCAAAATGATTTATGCGAACCGAATTCAGATCTTTAACCGGCAAAATAAGCTCAACACCGACTTACTGAATAAGCTCTTTCTCGATTCGTTCCGGGAAGAACATAACTATGTCAGCAAGCAGCTAGCCAACGGTACGATTAACCGTGACTTGGCGAACGCCTTAAACAAGCAGATCTCCACAGATGAACTCGTCTACATGCAGTCAATCGAATAGAAAAGAAGCCCGTTACCGTTCAAAATTTGAGCGCAACGGGCTTTACTATATTTCTAGTGAACATAGCGATTTAAGAATTGCTGAATATGTCGCCGGTACTGCTGTGGTTGAGTCTGGAAAGACTTAGCGTGCTGGGCGCCCTTAACCACCCAGAGCTCTTTTGGTCCCCGCGTCGCCTGGTAGTTCTGGTAAACCATACTGGTCGGAACAAAGGTATCCTTGGCCCCGTGGATAAAGAGCATCGGCCGGTGGTTGTGGTGGAGCGACTCCACGGCACTAGCCTCGCCAAGGTAAAAGCCATTGAGGATTCGGTTGTAGACGCTCATCGTCTTCTCCAGTGGCCAGGCAACAGCAACTGGCAAGTGATAGAGGTCGCGGGCCTCGTGGGTGATTTCATTCATGACGGTATCGTACCCGCAGTCTTCAATGAAGGCCTTGACCTGGTGAGGTAGTTTAGTGCCGCTCGTCATCATCGTGGTGGCCCCACCCATGCTGACCCCAAACATCACAATCCGTGAGTCCTGACCATTGTGTTTGATAATCCGGTTAATCCAACGTTGCTGATCACGGCGTTCGGGCCAGCCATAGCCAATCAGGTGCCCCTCGCTTTGGCCGTGTGCTCGCGCATCAGGTAGGAGAACATTATAGCCCAGCTGGTGGAACATGGCGGCATAGGCACCCATCGATTCCTTGCGATTCATAAAACCGTGACAGATCAACACTGTTTTGTTGGTTGGCTGGGCAGCCGGAACGTAATCGGCGACTAGCTGGTCGCGGTCATTGGCTGCCATTATTGTCCAGTGCTGTTTCTTAACATCCTGGAACCATTTTTCTTCACGGTACAGCCGGTCGCGCTTGCTGATTGGGCGGTTTTTAATAAAGGTTTTCGGGCTGCGAACGATCGCCACGTGGTAAAAGTAGGCGGCACCACCAAGATCAGCGACCACCAAGATTGCCGCTACCCACAGAAATAATTTCCGCCAAAAGTGTTTCCTCTTCCCCTGCTTCATGCACAACACCCCGTTCACTTCATAATGGTTGATATTTTAACACGTCTAATTAAATGGTAAAATAATAATTATAAGGAAGGTGAGGACATGTTTCCTGAAAGATTACGGGCACTGCGCCGTGGCGAGAGAATTACCCTCAAGGAACTGGCAACGGCCTTAAATGAAAACTTAGGGCCGGGTGAACGACCAAACACGGCCTCCCAGATTGGTAACTGGGAACGCGGTATCCGAACGCCAAACTACATTGAGGCGCGCAAGCTCGCGGAATACTTTGACGTTAGCCTCGACTACCTGACTGGCAAGTCGGACCGTGATGACTACGATTTAGGCAAGCTCTTTTTCTCCGGCAAGGACCTTTCGTTTAATGGCAAAAACCTCACCAGCGAAGACCGTTACGAAATTTTCCAGTTAATCGACGGCTACATGAAGGGCCGCGAAAACCGGAAAGATACCGATAAGTTCTATGGTCGCCAGGGCGAATTGAACCTGCATTTCAATAACTAATCATGAAGCTTCAGAAGAAAAAACAACTGAAAAAGCGACTGAGAAACCTCCACCAGCAAAGTCGACAGGCCCCCTATATTGAGCAACTAGCCAAGGACGGGCAATTATTTACGGACATCCCGGAAGTTAAGTTTTTGATCAACAACGTCCTGGAAAGCGACCGCCTCATTAGCAATGGCCTCTTACCCCAGCAACTGCCCAAGCTGCTCCTACCTGACGATATTCAGGACCGGATTTACAAGCGGCTGGCTAGTAAGTACCCGGCAGGTGATCCGGTTGGCGACCGGCTGTGGGACCAGTACACAGCCGCCCTCCCCGAAGTTGACCGCCTCCTGCGTAACTACCGCGACTACCTCGAAGATACCTATGGGATGTGGTCGTACACCAGCGCGCCATTTATCGCTGCCTTGAGCGACTACCTGGCAGGCCAGCCGGTTCTTGAAATCATGGCTGGCAACGGCTACATTTCGCGCGGCTTGCGCCAGCATAATGCCAGTCAGCGAGTAATCACCACTGATAGCAAGACCTGGGTCAACGAAAACCAGACTGGCCGCCACCCAGTGACAACGGTAGCAAAGCTCGATGCCCTGACTGCCATCAAGAAGTATGGTAATGAGGTCAAGTTCGTCATCATGTCGTGGTCTCCTGACAAGGTCGAAATTGACTGGCAGGTTCTCCAGTTGATCCGTCAAGACTTCCCCCACTTGCAACTGCTGGTCGTGGGCGAAAAAAACGGGGCGACTAATTCTGCGCATTTCTGGCGAGAAGCTCGCCTCAGCCAGAACGGGTTGGACAAGGTTAATCACCGTCTGCAATCGTTCGACTTAATTGATGAACAAGTTTATCTGGCTAAGTAAGCTTTTGTAATATCAGCACTCTGCAATTATTAGAAGGCATGGTCTAATGGTTGTGCAGTGCTTTTTTAGCATATTTTGTAATCGAATATTTTCCGATAAAGGTTGCCAATGTGGTCAAAGTAGACACGACCTATCTGTATATTTCTTGGGTGTCAATTCTTCAATTAACAGCTTTTTCTTCTTAGCAATACAATGCACGCCACCTCTGCGTATTTACAAATGGAAAAGTCTTTCCGGAGGTGCCTTATGAAAGCAAATAGGCCAGCTTATGGCTTTACTGAAGACAAGGTCTTTGGCTGGGTGATGGAGAATCAGGAATTTTGTCGCTTTGTCCTCCAAACCATTCTTCCCCAGCTGGATATTATTGAAGTCCAGAACCTGCCCCTGCAAAAGGAATTACGCAACACCGACCGCCAAGCCAAGGATGTCCACTTGGATATCCTGGTCCGCGACCAACGTAACCGCGTCTACAATGTGGAAATGCAGGTTGCCGACCATGATAACTTAGGTCAACGAATGCGCTACTACTTATCCAAGGTTGATGCCCACTACACGTTAGAGAAAAGTAAATCCTATAATGAACTTCTGCTAACCTATATCATTTTTCTCTGTGATTTTGATTATCCCGGACAAGGGCGGATTCGCTACGTTTTCCATGAGTACGAAGATCATGATAAATCACTAGTGTTGCCAACTAATTCGACGAAAGTTATCATTAATGCAAAGGGCCAGCTTGCCGGTAATAGCCAGGATTTGCAAAACCTAATAAAGCTCATACGTGGTGAACCCATCAGTGGTAGCAAGCACTTTGATTATGCACAGCAAAAGATCAGAGCAATTAATGATGACCCGCAAAGGAGGGCGCAGATCATGGATTATGAAACAAAATTGCTTGAACGCGAACAATTGGGATAAAAGCAAGGAAGCCAACAAAAAGCGCTTAAAATGACTAGAAACACCATTAAGCAGCTCAAGGCTGCTGGCTTTGACGCTCAAGCAACCTATTCCTTCATTAAGAAATTGGCTACTGGATTAAGTGATGACACCCTTCACGACATGGTGGATCAATATTACTAATTGAAAGGCAACCAAATACTAATATAACTTTCCTTTGAACAAACCAAAAAAGCCGTGGCGAAGAATCGTCACAGCTTTTTTTGTGTCTTGATACTATCTCAGGAACGATCCCGCAGTTCACATACGACCCGTTCCGGGCACCCCGCAATCCGGCGGGTTAACATGCCCCACTCTGAAATGTCATGCAACCAATTAGGGTTGGTTGCGGACCTCTCAGCTCATCGCAACTTTTACCTTAACACCGTTGACGCTAACTTGCAACTTACTTGCTGGACTTGGTAGTCCGCCGCCGACGGGGGTTTTTTTTCTTCCGGGTTGTTTTCTTAGTCGTCTTCTTCGGCTTTTTAGCGGTTTCCTTCGCCTTCTCTTGGTTTTCCTTAATCGCAGCCAGGTGTTGGCTAACCCACTGCTGGGCCTTCATCACTGACTGGTCTGGTTGCTGGGCAAACTCGTCTGCCGTGTTTAGCAGGTCGATCCGCAGGTGGGAAGCGTTAACGTGCTCCGCCTCCATTACCAGGTAAACATTGACTGGTTGGGGCTCGTCACCACTGATTAATTTGGGGTCAAGCCGCTCCGCTTCGGCCATCGGAACATTAATGAGGTTAGTTTCCAGCCGCAGTGCCACGTCCTCGCCTTCACCACTAACGTTCCACTGGTAAGCAGCCAAAAAACCGCTCTCCAGTTGTTCAGCAATAAATGCCAAACCATCATGGAGGCTTGCCAGCTGTTGCACACTAACCGCGGTCGCCGCTACCTCCTTCACCTTGGCGTTGGCTAACTGCTCAAGATAATCACTTACGCTTAGTTTCATGAGCTAACTTCTCCCTTACTTTCTTCCGGTCATAATCTAGTCGCTGTTGAATACCATACCACACTCCGATGATGCTAACGAATATGCCAATCACACAGAGCACTTCGATCGCCAAACCGTAAGCCGAGGCCCGCGGGTGAACGGTAATAAAACCACCATAGTCGGCAAAGGCGTAGTAAATCATCACCAGAATAGTAACGTAGCCGCAAAAGCGCATCCGTAAGGCGGCGAGCCCAACGACTACCACCCACAAAACAACGATCAACAGAACTCGCCAAAGGACTTCTCCACTGAGCAGCGGTGTTCCTTGTTGGTGAAACATTGCGAGGTCAACAATGACCGCAATAATCATCGAGATTAGCGAAAAGGCAATTAGTTTTGAAACGTTTTTCATAAAAACTCCTCTTAATTAAAAATCGCGATGGGCTCGTCTTTAACGACATTGTCCCAAACAGAGTCGATTTGACTTGGGCGGACGTTAAGACAACCATGTGACCCATTAGTCTGCCATTCGTGAGCTCCCCACCTGGTTCGCCAACTGGCGTCGTGAATACCGCAACCCTCCTCGGTAAATGGCATCCAGCGGCTCACCTTGCTGGCGTAGTCGCTCCCGTTACTATTCTTACCACGGAGGACACTCGGGCTTTGCTTGTAGCCAATGTAGAAAACTCCGGTCGGCGTATTATCGTGGCCGTTATTGGTCCCCGAGACGATGTCGACGCTGGCCACGACTTTGTTATCCTTATAGACCCACATATGCTGCTGGCCAAGAGAAACTGCAATGTAATTCTTGCCAAGGCCGTCATTAGCTTCGACCCCATAGCCAGTCCCGTTGGGATTAAAACCAACACCCTTGAGATAGTTCTTACCAGCAACCGTCTTTTGATTTCCGGTCAGCGCATTGATCACGGCTGCAGTAGCTTTCGAAACGTTAAGTTGCCAACCGTAAGTATTCCCCCGGACGTTAACCTGACCGCTAGGCGTGGTAACAGTGTAATTCTTCAATAACGTCATCTGCTGGTGGTTAATCGTCGTCAACCGCCGCGCGATAGCCGTTTGGTCAACTTGGTACTGGCCATTCAAATAGGTCGTACCGTCTAACACGTCATTGGCCTTAAAAGTGTAATCATGCCCGTTTAGGGAAAAGTTCACTGCCCGCCCGCGAAGACTGCGCAGAGCTTTCTTCGCTTCGTCGGCTCCCTGGTTATACTTTTGAAAGTGTTCGTGGTGCGGTCGCGGGAAGTAATGGCGTTGCTGGTCAAACAGTTTTTGAACGTCGGCCGTGGATAAGAGCTTTGCTTGTCCGCCAGCCTTTCTGATTACTCGCCCGTTTTCAAAAAAGTAGGTACCACCCTGCGCACGATTAACCTTCTGCTTAGCCTCCGCAACTGTCAAACCGCCCACTTTAACGTGGTTAATAGTTACGCCTGACCCAAAGTACTTAGCAGTTCGCGTTTCGTAAAGACCAATCGCGCCAACAATAATGATGGCGGCGAACCCCGCAACAAATTTCTTACTGGGTTTCATATTTCCTCCACAAATAACTTTTTAAGTGTTGATAACGTTATTTTATCACGTCTCATTGTATAATTGACTTGAAGACTATAGCAAGTTTGGAGGGATTAGGATGAATAAGAGTCAGCACCAAAAAATTTTAGTACCAGTTGATGGTTCGAAAATCACCCCGCGCCTGATGGACCGGGCAATTGAAGTGGCTAAGCAAAACCACGCAACGTTAGACCTCTTAAACGTAATTCAAATCGACCAGATGACTGACGGTTTCGCCTCCACGATGGAAATTGATGAGGACGGGACGTACGTCATGGTGAAAACGATTGAAGAGCGGCTTGATGACCTCAAGCAGCGTGCGGTCAAAGCTGGACTAACGGACGTGCATATTCACATGCGTTTTGGCAGTCCTAAGGAAGTCATTGCCCGCGAATTTCCGCATGACCACCAGACCGACCTCACCATTATCGGGGCCACCGGTCTATCACGAGTTGAACGCGTCCTCGTTGGGTCAACAACCGCCTACGTCGTCCGCTACTCACCGTGTGACGTCATGGTTGTTCACTAATGTTAAGACAGTAAAAGGGTGCTGGCAGTTTTGCCAGCACCCTTTTGTCATGGAGAAAATGTCATTAGTTCAAGCTATCCTTAACTAACTTTTCAACATCCTCCTGGGTATCCATATCAAGCGCCTTTTCAACCAGGGCTGCACAGTCCTTCGTGTCCAGCTTGCTCATCATGCTCCGGGTCCGCAGGATGGAAGTTGCACTCATTGAGTACTCATCCAAGCCCATCCCCATCAGCAATGGCAAGGCCAGTTCATCACCGGCCATTTCGCCACACATTGCTGCCTTGGTGTTGTGACGGTGAGCAGCCTTGATAACATGGTTGATTAAACCAAGGAAAGCCGGGTTCAGTGGCTGGTAAAGGTAGGAAACAGCATCGTTACCACGGTCAGCAGCGAAATTGTATTGAATCAGGTCGTTAGTCCCGATGGAGAAGAAGTCAACTTCTTCAGCCATCTTGTCAGCGTTAATTGCTGCCAGTGGCACTTCAATCATCATTCCAATCTTGACGTTCTTGCCAATGCCCGGGTGATCCTTTTGTAATTCTTCAACACATTCGTTGTAAACCTTCTTGGCAGCCCGCAGTTCAGCCAGCGTCCCGATCATTGGGAACATGATTGAAATGGGGCCGAATTCAGAAGCACGGATCAAAGCACGCAGTTGCGGCTTGAAGATCTTTTCTGGGTCGTGCAGACTAATCCGGATAGCACGGTAACCCAAGAACGGGTTCATTTCCTTCGGCAGTGGCAGGTAGTCCAGCGGCTTGTCCCCACCAATGTCCAGGGTCCGGACAACTACCGGCTTGCCCTTCATGCCGACAACGGCCTTCTTGTAGGCTTCAAATTGTTCATCCTCAGTTGGCATGTGGTCACTGCCCATGTAGAGGAATTCGGAACGGAAGAGTCCAACACCGTCAGCACCCTGCTTAACGGCATCGACAACGTCATCCGGCGTCCCAATGTTAGCAGCAATTTCAAAGTCCTTGCCGTCTTTGGACTTGGAAGGAGCATCGACCATCTTAGCCCACTCAGCCCGTTCCTTTTCAAAGTCAGCAGCTTTCTTTTGGTATTCATCCACTTCATCATCACTCGGGTCAACGATGGCATCACCATTCAAACCATCAACGATGATCTGCTGGCCAGACTTAACACTGGAAGTAATGTTTTCTGAACCAACGATTGCCGGAATCCGCAGAGTCCGTGACATGATAGCAGCGTGGCTAGTCCGGCCACCGAGGTCGGTAACCATCCCCTTGACGAACTTCTTGTCCATCTGTGAAGTGTCAGACGGAGTAATTTCGTGGGCAACGATAACCACTGGCTTGTCAATAGCAGCAATGTTTGGCAGTTGCTTGCCCAGCAGGTGGCTTAATGCCCGCTTTTCAACGTCCTTCACGTCAGCCGCACGTTCTTGCATGTACTGGTTATCCTTCATGGCAGCCAGTGTGTCTGAGAACATATCCATGACGTCAGTCGTTGCCTGTTCAGCAGTAATCTTTTGACCTTCGATTTCCTGCTGAATCTGCTTCTTCATTTCAGGGTCAGACAAAATCGCAATGTGTGCATCGAAAACGGCCAGTTCGTCGTCCCCCAGACGGTCCTTGGCGTTTTCCTTAATCTTGTTTAACTCGTCGATTGAGTCAGCAAACGCCTTATCAACCCGCTGGTATTCGGCATCAGTATCTTCAATCTTCTTCTTATCAAAACTCAGGTCCGGGTCAACCAGCAGGTAGGCTTCGGCAATCCCGATACCATCACTGGCAGCAATCCCTTTAACAACTTTAGACATTACAAATTCTCCCTTCAGCTTATGAGCGCTTACATCAAAGCTGATATTATTATACAACGAATTGGTCCATTTGTGACTGACCAACTATCGTTCTTGTTAGTTTTCCCGCTTAGCGTGATCCTTGCTGTGGGCGTTGTTCTGCCCGTAGTAAGCGTTCTTCCCGTGCTTGCGGTAGTAGTGCTTATCAAGCAGGTACTGTGGCAGGTGAATGTTAGAGCGGTTAAGCATCATGGAGTGGTAGTCTTCTTCAGCGACGACTTCCAGCACCTTCGCGTTGTACACCGCCTTGGCTGGCGTCGGACCCCAGGTGAATGGGCCGTGTTGCATCACTAATGCTGCCGGAGTGGCTTCGTAGTCCAGATGGCGTTCCTTAAACGACCGAATGATGACCTTCCCGGTGTTGCCTTCGTAGTCTTCCTCGATTTCTTCCTTGGTCAACGCGTCGGCGGCTGGTACGTCGGTGTAGAAGGTGTCGGCATGCGTCGTGTTCAAAGCCGGGATGTCCATCCGGGCAGCGGCAAAGGACACCGCCCACGGTGAGTGGGTGTGGACGATCCCGCCGATCTTGGGGAAGTGGTTGTACAAGTAAGTGTGGGTTGGCGTGTCAGATGACGGGTTGAGGTCGCCTTCCACCACTTCCCCCTGCAGGTTAACGACCACCATGTCGTCAGGCGTCAGTTCGTCGTACGGGACCCCGGACGGCTTGATTACGTAAAGCCCTTTTTCGCGATCAATCCCGGAGACATTCCCCCAGGTAAAGGTTACCAGGCCGAGTTTTGGCAACTGCATATTGGCATCGTATACTTCTTTTTTCAGTTCTTCTAACATCGTTCTCTTCTCCTTACTTTTCGATTGGTTCCTGGTGAATGCCGACGCGGGCAAAGATATCGTCAAAATAGGCTTTGGCCGCCTTTACTTCGCGAGTTGGATCCGCGTCTCCGTTGTCGCCAGCCCACATTTCAATCGTGTAACTACCGTTGTAGTTCAGCCGGACTAACTCCTTGAGCAGGCCGTCAAAGTCAACACAGCCCTCACCGAACGGAACGTTCTTGAACTGCCCCTTAAAGGTTGGCGTGACAGCCTTGGTATCCTTCAAGTGAATGGCGGCGATGTTACCAGTGAACTTTTCCAGCTGGGCTGGCACATCGTTATCCGGCCAGGCCGACAGGTTCCCCAGGTCTGGGTAAGCCTGAAGCCATGGGCTATGAATCTGGGTCTTGTAGTGGGCAATCTTAGTCATCGAGTTAATGAAGGGGTCGTCCATCGTTTCGATTGACAACATAACCATCTTTTCGGCAGCCATGTGGACACACTTGGCCAGGNGTATTTTGGGAGGCATCGACGGTCCGGTCGATGCCTTTTCTATTTATTTTAAAGGAAAATGGATCTCAATGAAATCCGAAGATTTCATCGAGATCCATTTTTTATTAGGGACTTATGTCACAGCCCCCTTTTTTCTACCAATGAAGTAGTTCATGGTCGTCATTGGTGGAAATCTTAACTAGGTAAGCTGATTAACCCTTAATCAGTTCTTCAACCTTGTCAATTACTGAATCAGCACCGATCCCAGTCAGCAGTGGCAGACCGTTGATTACCGGAATCTTGATTTCATCGTTGTCGTACTGAGTGGTCGTGATGGCCATGTCAGCTTCGTCTGCCATTGAAGCAACTGATTGAACAGAAGTCTGAATCAGTTTGTAGTCTTGACCTTCTTCGTAACCACGAGCTTGCAGTTCTTCGTTCAGCTTGTTCATAGCAGTAGTACTAGTAACAACACCTGCACCGCAGGCAACAATAATCTTCTTCATCTTTTTAGCCTCCTAGCTAAGCTTGAATGACAACGTTAGTTCTTGGCAGCTTGAGCAGCTTCACTCTTCTTTTCATCGCGAATAATACAACGGTGGTTCCAGTAGAGCATGATGGCACAAACAACAACCCCAAAGATGTACAGAACCATCTTGTTGTGGGCCAGCTGGAACATCAGCCATGGGTAAGGGTTAGATTCGTAGTCGATTGAACCGATCAGCGTTGAACCCTTTGGAATAGCAAAGTGTGCAGCCCGTGCAGCCTTGGTGAAGAATGGCGACAGGTTAGTCCCGATGTACAGACCTAAGATGACATTAATTGCACCAATGATGAATGAACGGAAGAAGTCACCGTGAACAACGGAAACGATCAATGGGAACATGAAGACGAACCCGGTCAGACCGATCGTTGGCAGGAACTTGTTTCCTGGCAGAATGAACGCGAAGATCAGTGAAAGTGGAATCATCAACGTAGCACAAGCCAGAACAACTGGGTTACCGATACCAACAGCGGTATCCATCCCGATGTAGAACTTCCGACCACCGAAGTGCTTCTGCGTCAGCTTTTGAATAGCGTTAGAAACTGGAACAACCCCTTGCAGCAGCAATGCGGCCATCTTTGGCGTAATAATCATGATCGCTGACAGGGTAACAGCCATCAGCAGGATCTTACCGATCTTGGTAGGCCAGTCCATCCCTGGAACAGCACAGTAAGCTAAGAAACCAACCAGAATACCGATGATGAACCCTAACAGGGTTGGCTCACCCCAGCTACCAAACTTCTTGTTGAAGTCCTTGGCATCCAGGTGAATCTTGTTGACACCCGGAATCTTGTCGATAATCCAGTTAATAACAACGGCAAACGGAACGAATGAACCCGCGTACCCGTGTGGGATTGAAATCCCTGGCAGACCCAGGTACTTTTCAGACAGTGGTGCGGTCCGGTCGGCAGTGACCATGATAACGATCATGATGACACTGGCAGCAAACAGACTCAGGAACATGTCACTGGTCAAGGCGTAAATCAAACCACCAGTGAAGGCAAAGTGCCAGAAGTCCCAAATATCGACGTCGATCGTTTGCGTGGTCTTAGTAACCAGCATGATAACGTTAATAGCGATCCCCAGTGGAATCATCGTAACCCCAACCAGTGAACCGTAGGCGATGGCTGAAGCTGATGGCCAACCAACGTCGATAACTGACAGGTTCATGTGCAAAACCTTAATAATTTCCTTAACGGCTGGGTTCATAACACTGGTCAGAATCGACACGGTGGCGTTCAACCCAATGAAACCAATACCAACCATCAGGCCCCCACGAAGAGCCTTTGCAAAAGGTACTCGTAATACAAGTCCGAAAATCAGGAAGATAATCGGAATCATAACCGTTGGCCCCAAATCAACAATGTATTGAATGACATCAATAACTGCTTTCAACGTTTACACTCCCTTACTTGAAGTAATCCTTCAATTCCCCATACAACTTCTCGGAATCATCAATCTTAATCAGCTTTTCTAAATATTCTTGATTTTGGAATAATTGCATTAAGTTTTGTAAAAGCGTGACCTGACTGTGTGGTTCCTTCATCGCTAACATTGCAACAAAGCGGACGCTGACCGTCTGCGACTTATCTGCCATGTTGGCGAAATCAACTGCCTTCTTCAGTGAGGCAAAGACAATCGCTGATTTTTTCACGTACTTAACATCCGTGTGTGGCACGGCGACGCAAATCTCCCCACTTGGCAATCCAGTTGGATAAACCTTTTCTCGATCAAGAACCGCCTGCTTGTAGTCAGCATTAACATTGCCGTGTTTGTACAGGGCGTCTGCTAGTTGGCTGATGACATCAGTTGAATCCTTGGCGTCAAGTTGTGAAAAGACCAGTTGACTATCGATGTAGTTCACTTTCTATTCCCCCTCTCTCTTACGATTTAAATGATATCTGACCAAAGAAAGCGCTAATAGTGCAAAAGACCGTTTTCTAAACTGCACCGACTGCACTAGTGATTGCACCGAGGATTGCAGTTAACGCTTGTACCCGTTATTTTGCGGCGTTCGACGATCACTCGGTAAGGGAGCTAATTGGCCCAAAGTCGTTGAATATTTTTCAGTAAGTTTCATTATTTTTGGATAAACATACTTCAATTAACTAAAAAACCACCCTGGTTCAGTTGAACCGGGTAGTTTGATATCGGGTACTGCTCAAGCAGTATTTATTTCATTTCGGGATTGTCCGGATATTTCATTTCTGACCAAGAACCAAAGCCGTCGTGTAAGTGGCGTAACGAATCAGAGCCAGGAAGTGGCATGACGGTGTTAGCCGACGAGAAGACGTCGATCAATCCCCGTGTCCAACGGGTCTTTTCAACTTGTTCTGGTGTAATCTTAGTCAGCACTTCGTCACCATCGCCTTCTAAGATCCGTTCAGCAAAAGTCGGGTCAATCAAGTTTTCCCTCCCAACGGCAACCAGGTCAGCTAGCGTGGCGGCATTTTTTGCTGCTTCCTCACTATTTATACCGCCGACAATAATTTCCTTGGCCCCATTTAAGAATGGTTTGAAGAGAATCGCAAATGGTTTGTCGGAATCACAATACTTGGCGGCCGCCTCACCATCCTGGTCCATCAAGAGTGCATCTCCTGGCTTAGCATCATATTCCAGCATCGACAAGTGAAGGTAGTCCAGGTCGTAATCCTTAGTCAATTTATCAACCAGCTTGGTTGAATCATGCCAGGTGTAGCCAACATTTTGCCCGTGAATTTCTTCAGGTGAAATCCGGTAGCCAACGATAAAATCCGCTGGAGCGTACTTCTTAACCGTTTCGGTAACTTCCCTGGCTACTGCCAGTGGGAAGTTCATCCGTTTTTCTAGGCTACCGCCCCAGTGGTCAGTTCGCCGGTTAGAGTATTCCGAGAAGAACTGCTGGAGTAAGTAGTGGTTAGCCCCGTGAATTTCGACTCCGTCAAAACCGGCGTCAATTGCCCGCTTAGTAGCATCGCCAAACTCCTTAATCAGTTTTTCAATCTGTTCTTCGCTAAAGGCGTGCACTTTATATGGTAAGAACGGAAAGTCAATGGCACTTGGCGCGTAAACCGGCTTGCCATTCATTGCCCGGAAATTAGCTTCCCGGCCAACGTGGCATAGCTGCAGAATCGCCTTATTACCTGAGTGCTTAATGGCAGCAGCAACTTTCGTCAGTTGTGGAACAAACTTATCATCATAAACCGCCAGTTGTTCACGACCGCGACGCCAAGTCAGGGCAGGCCCACCATTTTCGTCAACGTACATGTACTCAGTGACAATCATTCCACCAGCGTGGGACCGCGCGTGATAATAATCAATCGTATCCTGAGTAGCAAAACCGTCTTCACCGCTGTTAGTCAGCATCGGTGCCTGAACAAAACGGTTGACTACCGTCGCACCATGCCGAAAGGTTAGGGATTCATTCAAGTTTGACATTATTGTCTCCTCCTTATTGGTTAAAAGACCTTACCTTCTTATCGTAAATTGAAAGCGCATTCTTTGCAAGAAAAACGCAAACCGCGGCCCTTGATAGACCGCGGTTAATATACATTGATTAAAATTTACAGTTCAACATTAGCAAATACCGCAAAGACCGAGCACAATCCCCAGTACCATGATACCGAGCATGACCCAGTTGATGTTGACATGCTTCTTGTAAAGCAGCCAGAAAGCAACTAGGGTAACCGCCAACGGCACGATGCCGACAAACAGTTGGTCCAGGTAAGTTTGGATCTTCATAACCTGCTTGCTGCCTTGGACAGTAACTTGCAGGATCGTCTTAAACTTGACGTTGGAAGCCGTCATCGATCCCATCATCATCAGCCCCAGCAAGCTGGAAACCTTGGTCAGGATCTTCATCCCGCCGGATTCGTATAAGCGTTCAATGAATGTCGTCCCGACAGAGTAACCACCGTACAGTGAGTAGTATTGAATAATCATTGCAGGAATGTTGTACAGCAGTAAGAAGACGATCGCACCCATTGCAGAACCGGCACTAGCTAATGAAATACCAATCCCGGCAGCCACAACCCGGAGGATTCCCCAGAAGAACGAGTCACCAATTCCGGACAGCGGACCCATCAGGGAAGCCTTAACGGCGGTGATGGAACTATCATCAAAGTTTTCATTCTGGCTGTTTTGCTTTTCCATTGAAGCAACCAGCCCGACAATAAAGTCGTTCAAGTGCAACGTAGCGTTAAACCATGCCGTGTGACGAACCATGGCCTTCTTCCGACCTTCAGGATCGTCCTTGTAGAATAGGTCGATAATCGGCATGATGCTCCACAGGAAACCACAGGCGTGGTACTGAGTGGCACCGGTCCGTGAAGCGTTCATCGCGTATGACCGCCAGAAGACCCGGCGCATTGCTTTTCTTTCAGCAGGTTCTAGATTTTTAGTTAATTTCATGAGAAGAAGTCCTCCTCTTCATCTTCCTTGCTTTCGTTAGCGTTGGCAGCGTGACCACCATTGTTAACCCCTTCGGCAGCCATCTTGTTCAAACGCAGTTCGTTTTGGGCCACAACCACACAGATAACGATCCCGATAACAGCCACGGCAACGGCTGGCAGCTTGATATAAGCAGTCAGTACAAAGCCCAGCAGGTAGTAAACAGCCAGCTTATTGTCCCACAGCAGTTTCATCAGCATGGCGAAACCAACGGCTGGCAGCAGACCACCAGCGGCGTTCAACCCGTTCATGACTGGTTGTGGAATGTTCTTAACAAAGGCGTTTACTGGGCCACTCCCGGCTAAAATACCGGCGAAAGTGACCGATGAAATAATGAAGTAGTAGAAGACCCATGTCCCCCACTGAAGGACGTTCAGACCAGCTTCACTACCCTCAGCAGTAACTTTGTCCATTACTGGTGCGAAAATGTTGAAGAAGACGTTCTTCAAGAACATAACCATGAAGGCGGCCAGCATCCCAATTGGAATAGCCAGTGTCAGGGCAGCACCCTTGCTAACCCCGGCCGTAATGGCAAAAGTAGTCGAAATAGCGGTGGCAGTTACTGGTTCGGCAGAAATAACACCACCAATGTTAACGTTCCCCAGGAAGATGGCTTCCAGCGAAGCACCCATCAAAATCCCCTGGCGCATGTCGCCCATCAGCAAACCGGTAACTAAACCGACGACCAACGGACGCTCCAACATACTTTGTCCGGTCAGGTAGTTCCCACCGAAACAAATGAAAACTGCTAATGCAGCTAATAATGCATGTGTAAGCATATAATTTCTCCCCTTAGTTCAGCTTCTTCAGTGCTTCGGCGAGGTCGAGGCGGGCATTGCTTGGCAAAACTTGGTTGTAAGTATCAACCCGGTCTAAGGCAGCTAATTCCTTAGCAGCCTTTAATTCATCAGGGTTCAATTGAACACTGTGGAACACTTCAACCTTGCTCTTCGGGTCAGACTTGTCAAACCGGCCGGCGTTCGCAACGTTCACCGCTTCAATGTCTTCCACGTTTTGAGCAATCTTATTAGCGTCAGAAACACAGTTGCAGATACCAAAAATCCGCTTGTTCTTACCACGATGGTCGTTAAAAATCCGAATAGCATCGTCCACGGAACGGATGAGCAGTTTCATTCCATCGGGAACGGCCATCTTCAGCGTCATCTGCATCACTTTATCCTTAGCGGCATGGTCATTAGCCACTACCAGCAGGGGAGTATTTAATTCCTTGGTCCAAACCACTGCGACCTGACCGTGAATTAACCGGTCGTCCACTCTTAGCTGTGCTAACATTCAAATTCCTCCCAAATATTAATCAAAGAAGTCATCGTCATTATCGTCATTAGCTTGTGTATTCCACTGAACCGGCTTAATGGCACTTTCATCAATCAGTTCCTTAATCTTGTCGTCACTGAGCTTCGTTCCTTCAGGCAGAAGTAAAATTGAAAGAATAATAGCTAAATTGGAATTGGCAATCAGGAAGATATTGCCCTTGCCCTTAGGAACAAGCCGTGTAACAACCTTTTGGTTAACAGAACCACCATACAGGTCAGTGAAAATCACCGCTTGTTCATCATCAGAAACACTATCAATGAACTCATCAATTTTTGGCGTGTAGTCAGAATTATCAAGGTAGGCATCAATGACCTTCACGGAGTCTCCTTTACCGGTCAAGATATTGATGGAACTTTGAAAACCACTAGCAAGCTTGCCGTGCGTCGCAATCAAATATTTCATTTTTCATCCTCCTCTTTTCTGGTATGGTTCAATACTACCATAATCATCTGATCAATGAAAGCGCTATCTGCAACAGATATCGCTATTAAGGATTAAAAAAATTAAAATATAAAAAAATACATCTAACTAATCCCGGTAAAAGGTATAGTTAGGTGTACTGTTTACTATAGCGCTTTCATTTAGAAAAATTCCCTAAATTTCTAAAGTCTTTTGATTATAGAAATCTACTTTAACTTGTTCAGGACTCAGTGACAATTTCATGATGGCACCATTGTCCGGTCCTTCGTAGTCGTCACGTTCGCCATAACGGCAAGCAATGTAGCGGATAATCGAGCCGTGTGCGGCAACGACAACGTTGCTGTTGTCCGCTAGTTGACGTAAAAACTCCATCGCTTGATCGCAGCGCTGGTTTAACTGCTGGCTGTCTTCAGCCAGGTGAGCCGGGTCCGCTTCGTGCAGCAAATCGTGCAGTTTCGGCATCCCGTACTTATCGATTACCTGGGACAGCCGACGCATCCGATCACCTGCTAAGTGACTGGCCCAAATCGCCCCTTCTTCGTTGCTGTGCCCTTCAAAGGATCCATAGAAAACTTCCCGGAAAAGCTTGCTTTGGGTTGGTTCCGTTATCGTTGATTTTGGGTGGTTCTTGATCAAAATCCGCGCAGTATCTACTGCCCGTTTGAGATCACTTGAAAATAAGTAGTCAATCTGAAGCGGTGCCAGCTCGCGGCCAACCTTGGCAGCGTCTTCCTCACCTTTCTCCGTTAGTGGCGTATCTGACCACCCCTGAAGCCGGGCAAACATATTAAAGTAAGTCTCGCCGTGCCGTACCATGTAAACATTAATTGCCATGATGTCCCTCCTTAGTCATAAGAACATCATACCATGCAAGCGGTTACGCCGACGACCTTTTTAAAGAGCTTAATATTTACCCAGGTTTGGCCAGGAAGTAATCAACGTCATGTCGCCTAACCATTGCCACTTATTAATCGTGACCGGCAAAATAAAGTGGTCCCCTTTAATTACATTATAGCTATAATCGCCAATTACTAGAGATCCAGAACCCGTCACAACTGAAACAAGTAAAAATGGCCGTGCTCTCATCTTCTCGGTAAGCGGCGTTTTAATACTTAATTTTTGCACTGTAAAGTAAGGTGAATCCTCACTTCCTACCAAAATAGTCACAGTTGATTCTTTATCACGCACCACTTGAGGTTTAATATGGGGA
The DNA here is from genome assembly GCF_900240275.1 of [Lactobacillus] timonensis. Lineage (GTDB taxonomy): Bacteria > Bacillota > Bacilli > Lactobacillales > Lactobacillaceae > Limosilactobacillus > Limosilactobacillus timonensis. The sequence goes on from NZ_LT964761.1 coordinate 605,087, forward strand.
GCAACGAACGGCACAGTAATGACATCCTCCGATTTAGCAATATCCAATCGCCGTTTCTTCCCGTTTTGTCCAATTCGGTCATAATCATAAAGCCGGTAAGTAATATCAGAACTCTGTTGTGTTTCTAATACTTCGATTCCTTCCGTTAATGCATGAATAGTACCACTGGGAGTAAAAATAAAGTCACCCTGTTTGACCGGTAATCTTTTTAGCAATTTATCCCATTTGCCATCTTCAATCATTTCGTCTAATTCATCATGGCTTTTAGCTGTATGCCCATAAATAAGATATGCATCTGGCTTAGCCTTAAGAACATACCAGCATTCTGTTTTACCCAACGAATTTTCATTCTTTTTGGCGTACTCATCGTCTGGGTGTACTTGAATTGAGAGCTTATCATTAGCATCCAGAATCTTTGTTAGAATAGGGAATTTGGTTTCTTGGGGATGATCAAACAATTCCGGATGTTGTCGGTAAAGGACGTCCAACGTTTCACCAGCATAGGTGCCATTTTTTATGGTGCTTACCCCATGGGGGTGACCGGAGATAGCCCAGCATTCGCCAATTTTTCCATCAGGTATCTGATATCCAAAATCTCTTTCTAAATTACGACCACCCCAAATTTTTCGGTGAAAAACTGGTTTTAAAAATAACGGTGTTGAATCCATTTTTTATCTCCTTTTTGGCTTAAAAAAACAGCATTAGGGAATGCAACAATCCCTAATGCTGTTCAACACATTACTACTTAGCAAAACGGTCAATGTATTGTTTGACAATGTTGTCAACAGTAAATCCTGACTTGGCAATAAGGTCATCCCCATTACCGCTTTCGCCGAAGTGGTTGATACCTAAAATAGTGCCATCTAACCCAGTAAATTGTGCCCAATCATAAGTTGTTGCCATTTCAACGGCCATTCGGTTTCGTAGTTCTGATGGCAATACATTTTCACGATAACTGTCTGATTGTTTAAGGAACAGTTCAAAACTTGGCATCGAAATTACACGAACGTTAATTCCTTTTTCAGCGAGTCTCTTTTGTGCATCTAGCAGAAGGCTAACTTCCGAACCACTGCCCATTAAAATCCCTGATGGTTTGCCATTTGCCGCTTCAGATAGGATATATCCACCATTGGCAACAGAATCTTTAATAACAGTTTGATACTTCTTTAGCGTTGGTAACTTCTGCCTACCAAGAACCAGCATTACTGGGGCATGATGCTCGTTTAGCGTGTATTCCCAAGCATAGAGCGTTTCTAATGCATCGGCTGGCCGAAATACAATCAAATTTGGCATTGCTCGGTAACCTTCCAGTTGTTCAATTGGCTGGTGGGTTGGACCATCAGGGCCAAGTGAAATTGAGTCGTGTCCAAATAAGTAAACCGTTGGAATCTGCATTAGCGACGCTTGCCTAATTGCACTCCGCATATATTCTGAGAAAATCAGGAACGTATTTCCAAAGACACGTGAGCCACCATAGAGAGTAATTCCGTTTAGTTCTGCACCTTCAGCAAATTCTCGAATTCCAAATGCAATATTATGTTTGCCATATTGACCAGGTTGAAATCCTTCATCACTATCAAAGTAAGTCTTATCAGAACTGCCGAGGTCTGCTGAACCACCCCACAAATTGATGTCAGTCTTTTGAATGGTAGTTTGCAAAATTTGGTGAATCGCATCCCGAGTTGCTTCCTGGTCGGAAAATTCTTCCTGGAAGTCATCGATATTGATTTTTTCCTTATTAGTGAGGTTATTTACCAAACTAGTGTAGAGGTTAGGATACTTTTCACGATATTCTTGCAATAAATCATTCCATACAGCATGGGCTGTTTGACCATCATCTTTGATTTGCTTAAAGGTCGAATATACTTCGTCTGGAACATCAAATGGTCCATATTCGTAGCCCAGCTGCTGTTTAGTTTCTTGAACTTGTTCCTCAGTCAAGACTACTCCGTGCGCTTTGTGACTGTCAGCAAATGGCGAAGCATATCCTAAGACTGTCTTAACTTCAATGATTGTTGGTCGGCTATGTTCATCCTTAGCAACTTGAATGGCACTATCCATAGCGTTTAGATCATTACCATCTTCAACGCTTAGGTAGTTCCAACCATATGCCTTAAAGCGCTCGGCCGCATTGTCATTGCATTCTGCACTTAATGCAGAATCCATCGTGTTACGGTTTGAGTCATACAAGACGATTAAATTATTCAAGTGAAGGTGTCCAGCTAGACTAGCAGTTTCGTGGCTAATCCCTTCCATCAAGTCACCATCACCAACCTCAACAAAGATGTGGTTATGGACGATATCAAAGCCTGGACGGTTGTAAATTGACGCAAGGTGTTTTGCGGCCATTGCCATCCCTACCGCCATACCAAAGCCTTGACCTAACGGACCGGTTGCTGCGTCTACACCAGGAGTAGTAATTTCTGGATGCCCTGGTGTTTTGCTTCCCAACGTCCGGAATTGTTTGAGATCGTCAATCGAAATATCATAGCCAATCAAGTGAAGAAGGGCATACATCATTGCCGATCCATGTCCACCTGATAATACAAAGCGGTCACGGTTAAACCACTGCGGGTCATCAACATCAACATTCATATTCCTGTAAATAGTGTAGAGCAGTGGCGCAGCACTTAGTGTGACCCCAGTGTGTCCTGAATTAGCATTGGTAATTTCATCCATACTTAAAGCCCGAATTGCATTTACCGCTTGCTGATCCTTACTTGTATACTTCATATTGAACTCCTCTCTGCTCAATAATTAGATATCATTACTTGTTATTGTTGGCATTAACCTTGTCACGGTGATCAAGGATGATGGAGATAATGAAGAAGATAACCAAGCAAGCAACCAAGGCACCAATAATTCCCATGCGACCTGCATACATACCACTGTAACCAACAACTGAACCAACAACACCGAAGTCGGAGTCGGCAAAGCTAGCAGTCCCCAGTCCGAGGTGACCCAGAACTGGAATCAGCATGATTGGAACCCACGAAATCATAAAGCCGTGAACAAACGCACCAATAACGGCACCTCGACGACCACCAACAGCGTTACCAATAACCCCAGCAGTCGCACCACACATGAAGTGAGCAACGACCCCTGGAATAACAATGGTAGTGTGGAAGACAACCATCAAAGCAGTAGCAACTAAACCACCAATAAAGCTGCAGAAGAACCCAACAATTACGGCATTTGGTGCAAATGGGAACAGGATTGGAATATCCAGCCCGGCCTTAGCACCAGGTACCAACTTGGCAGAAATGCCCTTGAAGGCAGGAATCAATTCATTAAGAATCATCCGTACACCAGCCAGCATGATGTAAACACCAGCAGCAAAGGAACCAGATTCAATAAACGCATAAATGAGGTAGTTGATCCCACCGCTAAATTTATCAACGTAGGTTGGACCAGCAGCAATGGCAACAATGATGTAAGCAACAGCCATTGTCAGCGTAACCGCAATGGTGTTGTCACGAAGGAATGAAACCTTCTTTGGTACGTGAAGATCTTCAGTGGTCTTAGAAGGATCACCGACAACCTTAGCAACTAATCCTGAAATCAAGTAACCAAAGTCACCCGTGTGGGCAATCGCAATTTCGTCTGTCTTCGTAACTTTCCGAACAAACGGTTGAATTAACGCAGGCATAATCGTATCAAACAGTCCTAGGAAGACCCCACCAATAACGATTGATGGAACTTCAGTAAAGCCAGCCACTGCAAGCAGAACGGCCAACATACAAGACATGTTAATCATAACGTGCCCGGACAGGTAGATGTACTTAAAGTGCGACATCCGCGCCAAAATAACGTTAACAATTAGTGCGACTAAGAGAATTAGCGCTGTGGCACTACCATACTTGCCCAGTGCCGTTGCGGTAAAAGCTTCATTATTCGGAACGACCCCTTGTACATGAAAGGCATGCATGAACATCTTTCCGAAAGGATCAAGGGCATTGGTGATAACCCCTGCACCACCAGTTAGAACAAGGAACCCAACGAAGGTCTTAATACCACCCTCGGCAATATCAGTACCTTCCTTTTTCTGAAGTGCTAGACCAAGTACCGCTACCAGGCCCACTAAAATTGACGGTGTCCGTGCGATGCTAACAAGAAAGTTTAAAAAACCGTTCATTAGAAATCACCCCTCCATTAATCTTCAACGCTATCCAAATAAGCCTTGATCTTATCCTTCAACTCTTTTTTATCAATAATTGAATTCAAAACGGTGACATTCTCTTCGCCAACCACGTGGGCAACAGCATCGTACATATCCCGTCCCACAAAGAAATGATCGGCAGTATCACGGTTAACACCAGACAAGTCAATGTGAAGTGTTTTAACATCAGAACGGCCTAATTGTTGTAAAACTTCCTGCATATTCATATCAACCATGAACGAAGAACCAACACCTGTACTGCAACATGCTCCAATAGTAATCATGTTATTCACCATCCCTAATTAATTGAGTAATTGTATCTACTGACTTTGCATTAAGAACTTGCTTAACTTTCTCTTCATCCCCAAGTATTTGTGTTAATTCCGCTAACGCTCTCAGATGAGAACTAGAATCCTTAGCTGCCAGAACAACAATCAGCTGAATCTTATGCTTGTCATCAACTAGATCAACCGTATTGTCGAGAAGCAACAATGACATTCCTACTTCAAGTACATCTGAACTTGGCTGAGCATGTGCTAACGCAATCTTGTCAGCAATGTTGATGTAAGGACCGTTCTTATGAACGTTAGCAATAATGTCATCAACGTAACTGCTCTTAATTTTTCCTAAATCAATCAACGGTTGGGCGGCTCGCTGGATAGCTTGTTGCCAAGTCATTCCCGAGCTTGGAACCCCGATTTGAATCGTCTTATCTGTAAGTAATTCACTTAACAATGGTCCATATTCTCCTTTATGCCTGTAGTTAACACTAGGTGTCAAAACGTCTTGAATTCCCATCACCAGGTCACGGTAGTTAGTAATCTTTGTATTGGCTTGTACCACTTCTAGTATTGCCGACAAGTTTTGGCTAATGCCTGTAGGAATAATATGATTGCGGATCAATTTTTTCTTAAGTATTAATAAATCATTGTCAGACAATATAGAATCGACCTTAATGACAGGTTTATTGAGCGTTGAAACTGGAACGGTTGAGATAACAATATCTTGTTCTACCTCTGTCAGTCCTTCATAATCGCTCTTGGTTATCGGCCCAACTTGGAGTAATTCTGGTATCATCGTTTCCAGCTGCGATTTCAATAGGTATGACGTGCCTAGCCCCGCAGAGCATACTAATAAGGCCGATTGCTTTTGGACATGCTGATGATAAAGTTCTGCGCCAAAATACATACTAATTAGGCCAACCTCGTCATCATTAAGCGGTTCAGCAAGCAGATCTTCAAAAGGTTTCAGCGAAAGCTGAGTATATAAGTAAATCTGTCGGTACTGCTTTTTTAGCTTCCCTGCGATTTTATCTTTGTACTGGCGGTGATAAGCCACCCGATAAAATGTCGCAATAAGGTGTTGAAACAGCTTTGATTGAAGCTTCTTTTCGTCTTGGAATTTGACTTGGTCAAGATTTTTGAATGTATTAATAACTTCGACGGTCGCCTGCGTAATTTTCCTCTCGATATCATTTTCGCCTAGCTGCTTGCGAGTTGATACAGTTGGACTTTCCAGTAACAATCCTTCAAGATAGTATGTTTCCTCTGGCAAACTTCCCGGAACTATCTTCTGAATAAGATCCCGTGCGAACTCAAACTCTGGTTGGTCATGCATTTGGTTTTTAATAAACTCGTTACTTGGAAAACTATTGACGCTCAAGCTTAATCCTTGTCGTAATCTACTTATCACCCCGCTATAAAAGAAGCTGATATTGCGAAAACTTTCGTAGGAAAAATAATGATGTAGAAACTTCTGAACTAGCGTCAACCACTCAGTAGTTTTATCGTATTGTTGCCAAGTTGGTGATTTATAATTTGTTTTACGAAAAACTGCAATTAGTCTTTGGAAATTTACGTTTTTAAAAACATAATTCCGAATTTGCAATTCATCACCAACTAGGCTGTACCCATTACGATTACCGATTAGTTCAATTCCCGTGCTCTTTAGTAGCGTCCGAACATGGTTAATGTCTTTTAGAATTGTGCTACGTGAATGAGCTGTCTTTTGTTCTAAATAACTGATTGTGATAGACTGCTCTCGTAAAAATAGTTCCCAAATCATTAACTGTTCACGATCAACTGACTTAAGTCGCGGCCGGTAATTGTCCTGAAGTTTCAACTTTCCCAGTTGGGAACGACTATCATCTATTAGGTGATACCCAACTCCTCTCACGTTTTGTAAAGGGGTAATACCATCATCTAGTAGCTTTTTGTTGAGTTTCGCAATCACCGAATAAACTGATCTTTTCGAAATAGCTAATTTCTCGGTCAATTCATCAACCGATAGCGGCTCTTCAGCATCTAGCAATAATATAAGGATAGTTTTCTCTTTCTCTGATAGATCTATCATTGTCAAACCTCCTTACGGTTATAATCATACAAGGAAACCGCTTACTTAGAAATTACTAAAAAGATATATTGAAAAATGCAAAAGTAACCCTATCGTTGTTGTACCCTTCAATAGAGTAAATACGCCTTGAAGTAAAGTACAGTATTCTTTTTGTATTTTTATCAATTAAAAAAACGCCGACAATTAAGTCGACGCAGCAAAGATACTAAAAATAATGTCTTCTGCTCACAAAGTTAGATTGATAAATGAGATAATGTATTTAGTTGTTTCGCAATTCAAGAGAAGGTAATCATATGCAATTCAATCAATATATTGACCACACTTTATTAGCCCCAGACGCGACTGAACAACAAGTTGAAACAGTTGTCCAGCAAGCGATTGACAACCATTTCCACACGGTAATGATTAACCCTTACTGGGTAGCCAAAGTTCACCAACTATTAGCTGGTACTGATGTCAAAACAGCCTGTGTTATTGGTTTTCCACTCGGGGCCAACACCACTAAAATTAAAGTTGCCGAAGCTGAAGATGCCATCGCTAATGGTGTCGACGAACTGGATATGGTAATGAACATCGGTGAGATGAAATCAGGTCATGAAGACAAGGTTGAAGCAGATATTCAGGCCGTGGTAGGTGCTGGTCACGCCGCTGATAAGGTGGTAAAGGTGATCATCGAAACCTGCCTGTTGACTGATGATGAAATTACCCGCGCCGCTAAAATCGTCGCCAAGACCGGCGCCGACTTTGTCAAAACCTCCACTGGTTTCTCGACTGGTGGCGCAACGGTTCACGCCGTCAAGCTGATGGCCGCCGCCGTTCAAGGAACTTCGACTGCTGTAAAAGCTTCCGGTGGCATTCATACTGCCGACGAAGCCCAAGCGATGATCGACGCGGGGGCCACTCGCCTTGGCGTGAGCCATAGTATGCAGATTATTGGGAAGTAAAATATTTATTTTAAATTAAAAAGGCCTAAGTGGAACTAGTTCCGCTTAGGTCTTTCGTCGTTAATTAATCTGGCACAATCTATCTTGGGAAGAGAAATTTAATGTCGAGATTGTGCCAGAAGAATTAATGCTTATTGCGATAAGCTGCTAGCATTTGACTCAGCTTAGCAGCATGTTCCTTAATAGTGGCTGCATTGCCATTGGCAAGCAACCCACCAAAACAGGTAATATCTGCACCAGCATCCAAAAAGTCGTAGAAATTATCAAAGTTGATACCACCAGAGGCCAATACTGGCATAAATGGCGTTGGTGTAACTGCAGTTTTGATCAGCTTAGGACCGTCAACTGCCGAGCCAGGGAAGAACTTGATATAAGATGCCCCAGCCTTTAAAGCAGTCGTCATTTCCGTTACTGTATGGCACCCTGGGCAATAAGGAATCTGGTACAGGTTTGCCAGTTCGTCTACTTCGGCATCAAATTGTGGCGACAAAATAGCATCTGCACCATGAAGAATAGCCAAACGAGCAGTAGTAGGATCAAGAACAGTCCCTGCACAGATAATAACTTCAGGCAATTCTTTTTTTACCAATTCAATCGATTCAATTGCCGTTGGAACAGTAAAGCTGATTTCGATCATCTTTACCCCGCCTTCATAACAGGCCTTGGCAATTTCTAATGTTCTTTCTGGCGTTGCGCGAACGACAGACATCAAGTTATACTCTGCCATTTTCTTTGCAGTATTAATTTTTTGAATCATTATAAGACCCTTTCAATTAGAATAAGTTCAAAACACCCTTCAGGAAAATACCGATAACATTGTAGTCAACGTTCGGGAAAGTTGAACCATTAATACCCATGTGCTGGAACGTTGGCATCAAAACAAGTGGTAAGAATGCAAGCAACAGTCCCATGACGAAAGAACCAGCAATAGCTCCCCGCCAACCACCAGTCGAGTTACCAAAAATAGCAGAAGCACCACCTGAGAAGAAGCAAATGTGAGCAGCTGGAATAATCACAGTAGAGAAGTGCAATGCCAGCATAATGACAATCGCAATCAAACCAGCAGTGTATGAACTAATGAACCCAACTAGGATCGCAGTCGGTGCGTATGGGAAAATCGTCGGTACATCCAGTGCTGGACGAGAACCTGGAATAAACTTTGTTGAAATAGATACAAAGGCGTTTGTGAGTTCTTCCAGGAACATCCCAACACCGTACATCAGGATACTCATACCGGCAGTAAATGAAATGGCTTGTAATAATGGGAAGACCAGCCACTGAACACCACCGGAAACTTTCATAGTGTAAGCTTCACCGGCAGCAAGAGTTGCGGCGTAGAACAAGATCAGCATTAAAACAGCAACACCGATAATAAAGTCTTTGAATAATGACAGGAACTTTGGAAAATGAATGTTTTCGGTGGTTTCGTCAGCATGTTTCTTGAACAATAAACCAACGCAGCCGGCCAAAGCATAACCGATCATGTTAAAGTGACCAATCGCTTGCTGATCTCCACCAGTGATCTTACGCATAAATGGTTGGCAAAGTTCCGGAAGCGCTCCAGAGAAGAACCCTAAAATAGCTCCACCTAGAAGACAAGCCCAGAAGTCGTTCATTCCGTATGATTTCAAAATTAATCCCAAAATACAAGCAAAGAACAAGCTGTGTCCACCGGTAAAGAAGATATTCTTAAAGGGTGTGATTCGTGCAAAAATCAGGTTAAAGACAAAGCCGAGAATCAATACAACAGAAACAACTAATCCATAATGAGTTTGGGCAGCTGCGGTTGCAGCTTCAGGTGCGGCAATAACCCCATGAATATGGAACCCTTTTTGGAATAGTTTGTTAAAGTTCTGAAGCGAGGCGGTGATCATCGAACCCCCACCCTGAAAAATAGCAAAACCAACAATTGTCTTGATGGTCCCCTTAACAACATCAGTTGCTGTTTTACCCTTCTGAGCAATCAAACCGATACATGCAACTAGTCCTAGTAGGATCGCTGGGTTGCTAAGTAATGCAACAACAAACTTCATGTTTACATCTCCCCCTAGCCTTCCATAATTGGCTTCAGCTTTTCTTCGATTTCATTGGCATCCATCATGTTAGTAATACCAATAACTTTCTTATTAGGGTATTCTTTCTTAAGATCGTCAGCCACGTCGTTCAGTGCAATCACAACGTCGCCGTTAAAGCTACCAACACCATCTAAGCTGGAGTGTGAAACATCAAGATCCCAACCATTTTTCGAAGCAACATTCCGAACCTGCACCGTCATCATCGTGCTCGTTCCCATACCATTCCGACAAGTTACTAATGCGCTAGCCATAACAAAAACTTCCTTTCTAGTCGTTTACAATTTCATCTACTGAAACTTGAAAGCTAATAATCACGCCAAAGGCGTGTGGTTATTGGCTTTTTTGGCAAAAAAATAAACGCAAGCTCTCCTGCGTTGTATACTTTAGTCGACCAAAACCAAGATACAAAGGAGACTTACGTCATGAATATTATAAGACAAAAAAATACAGAAAACGAGCTTCACAATATTGTTCATCAATTTACTTCCCTCATTGGTCTATCTAAACTCACCAAGTTGGTGAATTATCGCCGGAATTCAGAAATCAGCTTGATGAAGGTCATTGAATGGCTGCTCACGACAAAGTTCCTGGGACGCTCGCTTTATCGAGCCCATGAAACACCTAACTTTACCAGTCGCACCGTCAGAAATAATTTGAACGATGGCCGGATCAATTGGCAACGCTTGATTTGTCAAGTTGGGAGTCATTTAATCAAGCATTTACGACCGTTTATTGACCGCCGGCGGCGGTTAGCATTGATCATTGACGATACACTCTTTTCCCGTGAGTACGCCACCCAAACCGAATTACTAGCGCGAGTCTTTGACCATGACAAACAGTTATATATTAAGGGATACCGGGCTTTAACTTTGGGTTGGAGTGACGCCAATACATTCTTACCGATCAACTTTGCATTAATGTCTTCCAAGAAGCCACAAAACGTCCTTGGAAAATCAGCTAAAACAACCGATCAACGAACAATTGCTGGCCGGAGACGTCGCCAAGCACAGCAAAAAATGAACCTCGTTTCATTGCAACTTGTCAAGCAAGCCCTCGCAAATGGCGTTCTGGCTGACTATGTGTTATTTGATAGCTGGTATAGCTCACCAAAAATGTTCTATGAATTAACCAAGTTGGGATTAAACGGCGTGGGCATGCTTAAACGGTCCAGCAAAATTTACTATCAATATCGCGGACGGCAATATTCAGTTAAAGCATTATACAAGCGACTGCAGGCCTCAAAATATCAACCCAAGCAAGCTTATCAATACAGCTGCTTTGTCGAAGCGCACGTCGGGAACCAAAAATTCAAGCTTCGCTTGGTATTTGTGGCTAATCGGGCCCGTCAAGATGACTACCTAGTACTGGCAACGACTCAGTTAGGCCTTCAGCCACAAGCGATCATTCAACTATACGCCCGAAGATGGCAAATTGAGAATTACTTTAAAGTTGCCAAGCAATACTTGCGGCTCGACAAATCACAAGTTCAAAATTATGACGGGCTTTGTGGCCATTTAGCAATTGTCATGATGACTTATGACCTATTAGCTTGGCAGGAACGGCAAAATCAGGATGATCGCACCATTGGGGATTTATTCTTTATAATGAACGAAGCCATGCCAGATATTGAGTTGTCTCAAGCACTGGTATGGCTTCTAAATTCGTTAAAAACGATTATTAATCATGAAGTTTATGCAAGAAGAGCCCAAATTATTCAGATGATGAATCAGTTCTTCACATTTTTGCCGAAACGGTTAGTTTCGCTGTTAACAGCAAGCTAAATGGTTAAATTAATTAAAATATGCCCTGTGATACCAAGGGATCAGTCTGTCTTCATACTTTCAAGTTTCAGTTTCATCTACTTGCTGTGGGCTATTAGCCTGATCTAACTGCTGGTAAAGGTCTTTCTTTTGCAAGACTTTCACAAGTTCCGCCATCTGTCCCAGATGGCCCTCAGGTTTAACGGAACTAAGCGTAAAGAGATACTTTACTGGATCGTTCGCCTTGTTGCCAAACTTAACTGGTTCCTTAAGAACCGTTAATCCAATAGCGTCATCCAACACACCGTCCTTAGAGCTAGCGTGTGGTAGTGCAACATGGGGGGCAATCACAATATATGGTCCCGTTTCCTTTGCAATTTCGATGATCCGCTTTGGATATTGATCCGTTACCTTGTTATGTTCTACAAGTGGTTGGACAGCCTTATTAACGGCTTCTTCCCAGCTATTTGCTTCAACATTGACTTGGATCAGCTCCGGATCGATTAAAGACATCTCCCAATCACCTCATTTCCATGTCTTTTCGCCTTGCAGTATAGGTATTTACAAAAAAGTACACAAGCGCAATAATATCTTGTGGATGAGTGCAAAAATTGTGCACGATTGGAGAGGATAATAAAATGATTAACTTTAGCAAAAGTCGCCATGGCAATGACTTGCTGACAAACCTTTGCGAATCAACAGCCAAGTTTACTGATTCACAATCTTTAGCTGATAAACTGGAAATTTCTCGACGATCTCTTTTTTACACAATTAAAAAGGTCAACAGCGAATTATCCGCTGCTGACCTTGATCCAATTTCCTATATCCGTCCAACTGGTTATTTTCTGTCCGATAAAACTCGTCAAGCTTTACAAAATAGTCATCCTACAAATGAACTTTTGCCAAAAATAAGTATCCAGCTTAAAAAAACACCGCGAAATAACGAACGGCAAATTATAGATACCTTCCTAATGATTAGTGATTATTTTCCCGTCATTTCTTCACTGCAACAACTGTATAGTGTTAGCAAAAATACGATTCTTAGTGACATTCGTTATGTTAAAGCCAACCTGCCCGAGGGACTTACCATGGTCAATACTCCTCGTGGCAAAGCAATTGCTGGCCCCGAAATGATTAAGCGCAGCTGGGTCTTATCACACTTATCCACAGTCCTCCACTTCATCTGTGTTCCCAACTTCGACCAACATCATTCTTATATCGAAAAGCAACTCAAACAATTCGAAAAGATTACCGGGAGTGCACTGACTGGTAATGCTTTTCACTCGCTGCTCCATTATCTGGACTGGTATACGTTCAGAATAACCGTTAAACACTATCACCTTCCTGTTTCTGATAATGATTCAGCCCTTCCTTACTCGCTCTCTAATATGTGGGCCACTAGATTTTTAAAAGGCATTAAGATTAACAATCCTGCTGAAGTCAACTATCTGAGCGAGATTGTCAATGCAAACCAATTTTCCTATATTGACCGGGATAACCCGATGATGAATAAATTACGCCCCATTGCAAAACAAATAGTTCACCTTTGGGTTCTCTCAGCCAATGCATCATTATCAATTAACATTAACAAACTCATTGAGAATTTAACTGTTCACCTAGTTCCGACTTATTACCGGTGCAAATATCATATCCAATACCATAATCCTTTGCTTAATGAAATAACTACCAATTATCAAGAAACATTTCAACTGACCAGACTATCTGTCTCACCGCTTGAAAAGTATCTCAATACTAAGCTTTCGGACGATGAAATTTCTCTGATCTCTATCTATTTTGGCAGTGCTCTTCGCAACCAGCACCGTAAGAAGCTCAAGAATGAAATTCTTGTTGTTTGTTCTAGTGGTATTGGCACCTCACACCTTTTGTTTAGTCAACTCCAGAATGTTTACCCCTCTGTCAACTTTCGGCGCCCATTCAACACCTTGGAACTTGAAAATGTCAACTGGAGCAATGTTGCTGGTGTCATCAGTACTCTTCCCGTCAATTACGATCGACAAGTTCCCCACATTCAAATTCAAGCAATGCCCTCAAAAGCTGATTGGCAAACTATTCAGCGTTTTCTGATTGAGACTAACGTTTTATCAAAGGAAACTGCGTCACGAATTAACATTGAATCACTAATCGACGTCATTGCAGAATACGCGCGAATTGAGCATCCCCAGCAGCTGAAACAAGCTCTGTTGGACTTTCTCCTTTCTGCTAAAAGTGTCAATATGAATTATCCTAATAGGGAACGGTTCCTCGGAATTAATCAACAATACCTCCAACTGTTTAAGAGCCCAACTAACTGGCAAGCAGCAATTCAACAGTCGTTTCAACCATTGGAGGATGCTGGTACCATTGACCACTCTTACACCACTAAAATAATTCAATCGACCATTGATCACGGCGATTACATGATTATCGGCAACGGTATTATGCTTGCTCATGGAGGGCCAGCAGACGGGGTTAACAAACTAGGGATTGGATTTAATCTCTTCAAGCAGCCATTTACTAGCATTGGCGGTCAAACCATTCACATTGTTATTACCCTGGCCCCAGTCGATGCCAAGCTGCAAGTTCCATTTCTCGAAGTTATGTTAAAATTTGCTTCTGATAAAAAATGGCTTAAAAAGGTGATTGCTTCACCAACAAAGGACGATTTAAAAGTCATTTTGCACCAGAGTCATTTACTAGCTAATTAACAAACAAATGGAAAGGGCTGACGAGTCTATTCTCGCCAGCCTCTTTGATGTACATTTCTTATTTTCAACAGGGAGTTACTTGCCCATCTTCCGAACAGCAGTTGTTAATCCCGTTAAGTTCAATGCTTGGATATACTGCCGAATTGGCCGCTTAATTGATTCGATTACAAAGCCATGAACATCAATGTAGTTAGCTTCCAAGTTCTTCGTCATCTTAGCAATTTCCTTCTTAACATCAGGATTATTAAAGGCATAGTGTCCACCAAGGTGAAGGATTTCTTCCTTCAACTTATCATTGGCCAAAACATCCTCAACCTTCAGGTTAACATCATCGCCTTCCATCCACTTGCGCCAACGTTCAGTTCGTACGGCACGATCAATCAGCACTGGCTTAAGGTTAGATGGATCATCAACTAAGCCATCTTTGTGTAAACGTTGTTCAACATTATAGAGGGTAACATAAGCTTCGGTTTCAGCCGTCCCGTATTGTGGAGCAACATTAGAAGCCGTGATATTAGCTGGATTGTGAAGCAGCAATTGATAATCACTCAAATAATCAGCATTGTGTTCCTTCAAACCAACACCATACTTTTTCGCCATCGCGGTTAATTCCAGAGTGTTCTTCAGGTTCCAGTGACCAACCTGTTCGCCAAGACGGGTTAATGTCCCCGTTTGGCCAACAATGAAGGTTGGCATTGGCAGCCCATTCTCATCCAGCTTTGCCTTCAACTTCTGTACGAAAGTCTCATAACGATCAGTCGTGGTTAACCCGCCATTAGTTTCTTCAGTACCAACTTCGTAACCAATTTCAGGAAGGCCACGCTTCTTCCGTTCATTTTCACAATATTGGATCAACTCAAAGGTCCACTTCAAGTTCTTATCCATGTCAATGACTTTACCCATTTCATACGGGTTCTTGGTCGGGTCAATCATTAACAGGTCAAACCCATTTTCAATATCAGACAAGTATGATTCCTTAGCCTTTACCATTGCCTCATCTACTGGCAGGTGAGCATTACGCTCTTCATCTCGCTGCCATGGACCACCATGGTCCCGGCAAACATAGTACAAACCTTTAAAACCAGTTTTATCGGCTACCGCTTTGATGTCACGAGTAAAGGTCTCTTGATTCCAACCATTGACGTAGCCACCGCCCAGATCATCCTTCTCAACTTGGTTACGGCTAGCAATAAACATCAACGGAAAGTCATAGTCACGGCCAAGTTCAAACGTTGCTTCCAGCAGGTTTGGTGACATTGGTCCAATACCAATCAAAGTTGAGCGGCGTCCCTCATCCTGAAGTTTCAGCATATTAGTAACAGTTTGCTTAATTGATAAATCATTTGTCTCTGTCATTGTTCTTTTTCCCTCTTTAATGTGTTTACTTCGCCATTGATTGCAATTTCTTCATTAGTGCACCAGATTTTGCAATCATTTGCGTTGTACTTAGTTGAACTACTTTTTTACCCTTAAACCGATTGGTGCCAGAAAGTTCAGTATCATTTGACAGAACTACAAAGTCAGCTTTCTTGATATCATCGGTGCTTAGTGTATTTTCCGTTCCACCGGAACCCTGTGTCTCAACTTTGATGTTGATACCTTGTGCCTTAGCCGCTTGTTCTAGCGCTTCAGCAGCCATATAGGTATGAGCAACACCACTAGGGCATGATGTTATTCCTACAATATTCATAAAAATCACCTTTTAGAATGTCGTAATATCCAAATCAATATCCTCATCGTCAGCCGATTTCTTTTCTGGAACGTAGTCCTTCTTGGTCAGACCAACAATTACAGCCGTAACTAGCGAACCAAGAATAACCGCCACAACATACCAGATTCGTCCTCCAACAACTGGCAGGGTAATAAGTCCACCCCATGGAGCGTGACTAACAACACCCATGTAAGCTGAGAATGCACCAGCAACTAATGAACCAATCGTGTTAGCTAGAATTACTCGCAATGGGTCAGCTGTAGCAAACGGAATTGCCCCTTCCGTAATCCCACAGCATCCCATCAGAATAGCTGCCAAACCACTGTTGCGTTCTTCAGGAGCGAACTTCTTTCTAAACAGTAATGTGGCAAGACCAAGACCAATTGGCGGAGTAGCAACGGATGGGCCCATGATTCCCATAAGGAATGGCAGGGTATTCACCTGAGTTTGGGCAAAGGTACATGCAACCTTGTTGATTGGACCACCCATATCCACACCGATCATGGCACCCATAATTGCCCCCAGTGGAGCTCTTGCCATACCGCCCATGGACTTGAGCGTGTTAGTTAACCAAGCCATGAACGAAGCAACCGGGTCCCCAATAACAAACAGAACAATACATGCAGGAATCAAAGTCCCCACTAATGGATAAAGGAAAATACTACCTAAAACCTTATAGTGTTCAGAAATTGGGATTTTCTTGAGATACATTACTGTCCAACCGGCCAGTAAACCACCTAAAATTCCACCAATAAATCCTGTATGAACTTGAACAGCTAGGTAAGCGGTAATAAAACCAGGACCAATAGCGGCCCGTCCTGCCATACTATATGCAAGGTAGCCCCCTAGCGCTGGAATAAACAGTGCTAGACCGGCGCTACCAATTAAACTAATTTGATAAATCCATCCATCAGACGGTTTCGGTGCAGCTGCCTGTCCGGTCATCATGACCGAAACGGCATAAATTACCCCACCGGCAACAACGAATGGAATCATGTATCCGGTCGCAGTCATTAAATGTTTCTGAATCGCGGCCCAGAACTTATGCTGTTTTTTAGCCATTTACATTACTCCTCACCATATGACGATCCATCATCGCGATAACTTGCTCAGGCGAAGCCGTTGCAAGTTGTTCCCGAAAGTCGTCGTGGATCAGCATTCTAGACAGATTAGCTAAAATCTTCAGATGCAGATTGCCACGTGCCTCACGAGGAACAGCAATCATAAAAACCAACGTTACTTGGTCATCACCGCTCCAAACAATTGGTTGATTAAGCCGACCAACGACAACCGTAGGATGAATGACATACTTGCTTTGAGAATGGGGCAATCCAATTCCGTGGCCGATGTATGTAGCCATTTCTTTCTCACGATGGTAAATATCATCCTTAAAACCAGTTTCATCAGTAATATAGTCTCGATGTTTAAGTGCCTTAATCATCTGTGTTAAAGCTTCGTCCTTGTCACTCGCATCGATCCCAAAAACTGGCAAAATGCTGACAATATTTTTGACATCCACTTGATCCATTATTGGAATCACCTCTTCTCTCTCAAATAATCTTTTAGATCTTTCTGACTGCCATGACTGAACAAATTGAGTACTTCTTGTCTGCCTAGATTTAAAAAGAATTGCTTACATTCTTGTTGATCACAAATTGACATTTTTAGCGGTACAAGTGTAAAAATGAGGCGGTCGATTCCCTGATACCCTTCCCAGTCTTTCAGCGGTGTCGTTAACTTCACTACTTCAATTCTGAAATGAAGAACATTAGAAGAACGAACGTGTGGGATTGCTAAGTTGCTGGCAACAATTGTGGAAGCCAATTGTTCGCGCTGAACAATCTCATGGATGAAGCGTCCTGTATCAGTAATGATTCCTGACAATTGCTGGCTTTTACCAAACTGGTAGAGCAACTCTTGCTGCTCATTAGTTTTATATCGTTCCCAATCAACTTGGATTTTCACCCGAAATACCTCTTTTTAAAAATACTCAATAGCAAGTAAGAAGACTTCAGCTGCAGCAACTAATTTGATAGTCATTAATGTTTTCTTCTTGCTTACAACTATATTGTATTTTTTCTTTTCTGATAACGCTTACAGATGACTGACGATTGCAATGGCCACTTAATTAATATTCACTTTTAATTTTGCTAATAAGTTTGCTCAACCTGTCTTGATCTTCCTCTGAAAATAATGCGCTACATATCAATACAGGAATGTCGTTTACCTTTGGCAGTTTTAAAGTTGAAATAATTAGCTGAATAGCTTTCTCTTGAGTAATCGTCTCAGAGAGGTCAGTCACCGCCGTTGTTTGGATAATATTTAACTCTGGGAAACGATTACTAATCTTAGTTTTCAACAACTGCGCAGTTCCTAGCCCTGTAGTACAGACAATTACAGTGTTTATTGTCCGCTGCATCTGTTCTATGGCTTGTGCAAAGTAAACAGTAATAAAACCACTCTCATCTTCATCTATGGTTGGTAACTTAAATTCTTGACTAACTTGGCTAACACTTTCAAAAAGAGCCGGACACTCCAACTTGATTTGTTCCAACAAGGAATTTTTGATTCTGATCCCGTTTGCTAACCGATTCAGTAACGGCTTCATACGTTTTACCAAACTGCTATACAGCGCCTCACGATTAATTTGTAATCGGTGAGTAGCAGCCACTTCATTGATCAATACACGGGTGACTGCCATTTCTTTTGCATTAACAGTTCCTATTTCGTGACGATGATCGGTATTTTTCCCTTCTAAACGAGATGAATTCAGGTATTGATAGAGATTAAAAATCTCCGAACGTGGTATTTCAGTATGTAAATAATTACTAATATTGTTAATTACCTGACGTAAAGCCCTAATAATCTGCGGACTTTCTTTTTCAGCTCTTTTCAATCCGTCCTCTGTGTCATCACTATTAGACACCAGCGAGCCAACCCGGTGATAACGCTCAACCAAGATATAGAGGTGCGAAAAGAGATTAACATCATAGGGATAAGGAATAGTTGAATTTAGCTGACTTTCGATAAGGTTAATTTGTCGAGTAATGAAAGAGGCATCAGTCTGATGAATGTTATCGTTACTCTTCAAAAAGTGACCAATACTAATATCATCATCACCAATTAACAATTCATTTATTACCGTTCGGATATCCTTTTCATTACCTGTGACCCACAAATAGTCACTGCGGCGGTGCAACACAAGGTGGTATTTTTGAATCATTTGCCTAATAATCCTAATATCAGATGAAACAACTGATTCACTAATATAGAAACTGCCAAAAATATCTTGAATCTTATGTTTTTCTGGTGAGGTGACCAACAGCTGTCTTAAAATGTGGTAACGCCGTTCCACAGACGTTAATTCTCCCAATGATTCTTCTGTTAGATTCATATTTTGTGATAGATAATTGGTATATCTTAGACGATACCCAATTCCACGACGAGAACTAATTAGTTTGCCACCTGAACTCCCAGCGTTTATTTTCTTGATGAGACGATAAACTGTCTTCGGCGAGCTATGAATGGCATCCGCAATTTCTTTTGAAGGAATATAGTTCCGCTTATTAAGCAAGTAATTAATCAATTGTTGTTCTTTATTCGTTCTTTTTGTCACAGTAGCCAACCTCCCCTAATTTAATGTTAGGAAGTAATCTGGAAAGCGCTTACTCTCGTGTGACCATAGCAGTAGTCAAATTAAAATGAAAGGGGGAGAACCTTCAGAAGTTTCTCTCTCTTTCTTTGAACCTATTTGACCATATCAAATTGGTCTACTTTACAGTTTAATCTTCATATAACAAAAGCTCCTCTAGGTAACGAACCCGAGGAGCTTACTTGATTATTATCCTAAAGAAAACATATTAATTGTGCTTATAAACACCGTTGTCAAACTGGAAGCCTGTTTCTTCTTCGTACTCGGCAACCATTTGATTCCACGAACTTGCGATATCATCGGTCAGGCCGAACAGACCGCTGTGACCAATAATGTAGATATCTGGATTAGCATCTGACAACAGTTTCCAGTGTTTCTTGTTGGTCGACCCGTCCATCTCGATTTCGTAATGGTAGCCCTTTTCTTCGCGCAACTGGCGAAGCTGAGTAATCTTATCGAGCATTTCAGTGAGGAAACGTTGGCCAGCAAAACCTGGATCAACCGTCATGATCGTCACCTTATCCAGAATATCGAGGTACGGTGCTAATGCATCAACACTGGTTTCTGGGTTAAGTACCATCCCCGCTTTCAGACCAGCATCGTGAATCTGGTCAATCAACCGAAAGGCCACCCCGTTAACAACTTCAGCGGGCATACAGATCCAGTCACACTTAACGTTGATTAATTGTTCTACCCAGAAAGTTGGGTTAGTAACCATCAAGTGAGCTGACATCGGTACGTCTGAAATCTTGCGAACTTGTTCGATAAACCATGGTGACAGAGTAATATTAGGAACAAAGTGTCCGTCCATAATATCAATGTGGTATGAATTAACTTTATCGTTTAAAAATATAATTTCTTCCTTGAATTTATCAAGGTTCATCGTCATCAACGATGGTGATAATTGAATTTGCCGAGACATCTTCTACCTCCTAATCACTTACGGAAATATCGTCAAGGTCAATATCTGCTTCTTCTTCAGCATCGTCAGCCTTGTTGCCAGTTTCGCCTTCTGGAATATTCTTCTTAATGATGGCGTAAACAACACCTGTGACAAAAACATTCGCAGCAATGGCGAGCAAACCAACCCACCAGTACTTACCCATCGTTGGCAGCATCAGGAACCCACCAAATGGGACGGTAGCACCTTGACCGTTGCTCAATGACATCAAAATGGCACCTTCACAAAGACCACCGAGACCGGCAGCAACAATCCCCCGGATAATGTCATTCATAACAATCGGAATGGAACCTTCAACAATGTTTACAACACCCATTGGAACAGCAGACTTCAACGTTTCAATTTCTTCTTCAGTGTAAATCCGCTTGTGAAGCATCTTTGCAACCAGGAAAGCGAATCCGAAGCCAATCGGCGTAGCAGTGTTAGTCAGTTGCAAAGCGGTAACTGGACCGTTGATTCCTTGTGCTTGGAGCGTCAGTGCAAAGGCAAAGGCGGTTTTGTTGATCGGGCCCCCAAAGTCGACAATACTGAGTGCACCCAGAACGGCACCAAATACCAGGTTAGAAGCACCGTTCATACTCTTCAGGAAGGAAGTCAGCCAGTTTGTGAAGACAGCCACCGGTGCACCGATGATATAGACCATGATCAAGCCACTGACGATTGAAGCTAAGAACGGCACAATCAGCGTCGGCATCAAACCCTTTGCCCAGTGAGGAACCTTAACGTACTTCAATACCGCAACAGACAGCCAACCAGCGATGTAACCACCGATGATCCCGCCAATAAACCCAGCACTGATAGAAATAGCAGCCAGCCCGGTAACGAAACCTGGGGCAATCCCCGGCTTACCAGCAATTGAGAAGGCAATCCCGGTTGCGATGATCATTGGCAGCATCCCTAACGCCTTGCCACCGAGCGTTGCCAGGGCTTGAGTAAAGGTAAACTTGCCCATTACCAATGCGTCTTGTGACTTACCCCCAAAGGCCATCCCAATGGCGATAATGAAACCAGCACCACAGACAATTGGAATCAAGTATGAAATAGCAGTTAATAAGTGGCCCTTAAAGTTGGCCTTTTTCCAAAAACTATCGTTCATGACAATTTCCTCCCAATATTACTTACCAGCTAATTCGTGAAGCTTAGCAATTAACTTATTTGGCGACTTGATCGCCACTTCGGTTGACACTTTGACCTTTTTCTTACCGGCAAAACGTTCTTCGCCAGAAATCTTAACGTCAACGGCCAAAATGATAATGTCCGCTTCGTCAATTTCTTGCTGGGTCAGTTCGTTTTCAACACCGATCGTCCCCTGCGTTTCGATCTTTACCTGATCGCCCGCCTTCTTAGCAGCGTCTTCCAGCTTTTGCTGCGCTAAGTAAGTGTGAGCGATGCCGACAGTACATGCAGATACACCAACAATTTTCATAATGCAGACCTCCAAATTTATTCTTCCATTGCAGCAACGACGTCATCAGCGCTTTCCGCCTTCAACAGGCTTTCAATAACTGATTCTTTACCCAATTTCTTGGCAAACATCGCCAGCATCTTTAGGTGGGTTTTAGCGCCCTCGCTGTCATCGCCAACGTCAAACAGCACGACGACCTTGGCCCCGGTGTCATCCAGTGACTCCCACGCCACTTCATGATTTAAGATGGCAATTGCCACCCCGTTCTTCTTTACCGTGGCGCTTTTTCCATGAGGAATAGCTACGTGGTTACCAATTCCCGTAGCTCCTTCTTTTTCCCGTTCATAAACGGACTGAACATAGTCATCAACAGATGTAATGTAGCCAGCATCGTAAAAACGCTTCGCAAGCGCCCGAATAACCTGGTCCTTATTGTCTGCTCGAAGATCAGTAATAATTGTCCTTTTATCAATAACTTGGTCTAAAGATAAATTCTCCATTAATCTAGCTCTCCATTTATAATTTTGCTTACCTCTTGGCGGGTCCCACTGGCTAAAAATGTCATAACATGGTCATTAGCAAGTTGGATAAAGAAGTCCTTCATTGCCAGCAAGTCACTTTTGGCAGCTTTTTCTGGCAACAAGATGAAAACAAACCTGCTAACTTCCTGTGTAGCATCCCACACTACCGGCAACGGTAGGCGTAAGTACAGTAGTGCTGCTTCGTTAACTAGTGGACTTTGCGTATGCGGGATTGCAAGGTTATCAGATAAAATCGTGTTGCCCTTTTCTTCTCGTTGCAGAAATTCTTGTTGAATTTCTGCCGCATCCCCAATTAACCCACGCTGCTGTAACATATTGCCGACAAATTGCAGCACCGCCATCTGGTCATCACCCGTAAAAGAGGTCATCCATTTTACTAACCTTTTCATGAGTTCAACATCCTTTTGCGAATTTCATCAACCTTCTTGTCCAAACGCTCCTGGTCTTCCAGGGTGAGAATGGCACTGACAATCAGCGTCGGCGCTTTAATCGTTCTGGGCAGTTCAATGGTCGAGATGATCAGATCAACACTCGGGTACTGGTCAATTTTGTCGGCCAATTCCCGGCTGGAAACCACGTCAATGATGTTCAGTTCTGAAAAACGTTTCTCCAGCTTGGCCTTCAACAACTGCGCCGTCCCAAAGCCGGTAGTGCAAACGGCTACTACGTTAATCGGCGGCCGTTTGTTCTCAGCAGCCTGAGCAAAGTACACCGTAATAAATCCCACTTCTTCATCGTCAATCTTGTTTAAGTCATAACGGCGGGAAAAGTCGGCAGTTGCCTGTTTAACCACTTTGAACAAGTGGGGGTATTCCAGGCTAATCTGCCCCAACAAGTTGTTCTTCACCTTGATGTTATTAGCTAGCCGGTTCAGCAACGGCTTAATATGGTTGGCCAGGTTAGTAAATAATTCATTACTATTGAGGTACCGGTACTGCGGATCCTGAGTCACCTTATCAATCAGGAAGTCTGTCACCGCTCGCACGCGGTCAGAGACATCATTGACGGTAATTGGTGAGTCATTAACTCGCGATGACGTTAAGTACTGGTATAAGTAATAAATTTCCATCTTCGGCAAGTTTGTATTCAAGTAACGGCTCAGGTTAGCTACCACCTGAGCACTAATCTTTAGCAATTTCGGATGCGCCTGCATGGTCTCGTTCTCTGCGGTTGTGAGTGGATAATCACTTTCCACCAGTGAGCCAACATTCTGATAGCGTTCAATCAGGACGTAAAGGTGTGAAAACAGGTTGACATTGTAGGGATATGGAATATCACTATCCATTTGTTCTTCAATGAATCCCAACTGGCGGGTAACGAATGACGCGTCACGTTTGCGAATGTACTGGTTTTCCTGAAGAAAGTGACTAATACTAATGACATCATCACTAACTAACAGCGAATTAATCGCTTTGCGAATGTCCAGTTCCTTCCCATCAATCCACACGTACTCATTTTTTCGGTAAACTGTCAGGTGGTACTTTGCCAACATCGTGCGAATAATTTTCAAGTCAGAAGAGACAACCGAGTCGCTAACGTAGAACTTACTAAAAACGGCTCTCACTTGTTGTTTCTCCGGTGAAGTAATCAACAGCTTTTTGATCACCTCATTACGCCGCTCAACCGTCGATAGGTTGCTAGCACTGTGTGGCACTCCTGAAGCATGCTTAACCTTCAGATAGTTCTGATAATTCAAGTGGTAACTGCGGCCCCGTCTGGAGTCAATTAATGGCGTCTCAGGAGACTCAGCATTAATTTTCTTAACATTTCTGACAATTGTTTTGGTAGAGACATGTAGAATTGTCGACAATTTGGAGCCAGCAACGTAACCATGGTGGTTTAACAGGTACGCAATTAATGATTGCTTAAATTGTTCTTTCATCACTGTCCCCCTTCCTCTACGCTTTTTATTCTATCGAAATGTCAAGAAACCGATTACATAACTGTGTCTGTTGATTAGGGACTTTTCAAAAAAGGGGTCTCTTGACTAAGGACATGAAGACATAACAAAAAGCACTAAAAGTCATGGCAACTTCTAGTGCTCTAACTTTATTCGATGTCTGGTCATTAACTACGCTCTACTGTAACTCAGTTCGTAACTAGGTATTGTTTCATCTTGCTGGGCAAATTTTGAAAGATACTATTTTTGAATTTCAAGAAATCTCTCAAACTGATTGGCATCTTCCGCAGTCAATCGACCAATCACTCTTAGCTGAAATTGATGTTTGCTCAAACGGCCAACCGTGATGGTGTCAATATATGATTGCTTATTTAACCCAGCATCCCGCCAATGCTCTATCGGAAAATATCGTTTCCGAATACGTGGCGACTTATTTTGGTATTTACTGGTAATCTTATAAAACATGATCATCCCGTTACGGTCTGAAATGATGAAAATTGGCCGTCGTTTTCCGTCACCAGGCCAGGAAACAAAAGCAATCGCTATATCACTAGTCCTCATCGAAAAACTCCTCAAAATCCTTTGAGCTGCGAATCTCTTTGACTGGCTTACGAGCAGATAACTGACGAATATGCAACTCTGTTTGCTGTTCTGGAGTTAGGGTAAAGCTTAACGGAATGCGGCCAGTAGCTGCAATTTCATGGTACAGAGCATTAATAACTGTCGTGGGCGTCAACCCTAGTTCATTAATAACTTCTTCAGCATCGTCCGCCAAATGACGGTCAATATTAACCTGTAACTTCTTACTTTTTCTCTTAACAGAGTCCATTATCATCACCTCATGATTATATAATACTCCATTGTTAACATAAGGACTACTAAAAAACCCCCGCCGCCATCACCATTAGTGACAGCCGCGAGGGCATTGCTTTGTTGACTTTATTTAGTTGGTATTACAGTGCTTGGTAAGCCTTAACCACGTTTTCAGTAGTAAAGCCGAGGTGCTTGATAACTTCAGGGCCCTTGCCACTTTCACCAAAGTGGTCAATCCCCATAACGTCACCATTCAAGCCAACGTACTTGTACCAGCTCATCGTGGCACCCATTTCAACGGCCAACCGCTTCGTGACAGCAGAAGGAAGGACACTTTCCTTGTATTCAGCTGATTGTTCGTCAAAGAGGTTCATGGATGGGACAGAAACGACCCGGACATCTTCGCCGTTGGCAGCCAGTTGCTTCTTAGCTTCCAGCGCCAGTGAAACTTCAGAACCGGCAGCCAGGATGATTCCGTCTGGAACGTCCTTAGTGGAGTCAGAAACAATGTAGGCACCCTTTTCAACCGGGGCGTCAACCGTTTCGGAGAGAACCGGCAACTTCTGACGTGATAGAACCAGCATCGTTGGCCGGTCAGTCGTCTTACCGATCAGCTTCCAAGCTGACAGAGTTTCGTTAGCGTCAGCTGGACGGATAACGTTCAGGTTTGGCATTGCCCGGAAACTAGTCAGCTGTTCGATTGGTTCGTGGGTCGGACCATCTTCACCAACGGCAATTGAGTCGTGAGTGCCGATGAAGACAGACGGCAGCTTCATCAGTGCGGCCAAACGGACAGCAGCCCGCAGGTAGTCAGTGAAGACGAAGAAGGTCGAACCAAAGGCACGGTTGCCGCCGTGAAGGTTCATCCCGTTAACGGCAGTTGCCATCCCGAATTCACGAACACCAAAGAAGACGTTCCGCCCTGCCGGGTTGTCCTTAGTAAAGTTACCATCATCAGCCAAGTAGGTCTTGTTAGAGGAAGCCAGGTCAGCGGCCCCACCCCAGAATTCTGGGTTATCCTTAGCTACTTGCTGGAGAATATCGTGACTAGCAACACGCGTTGCAATGGCATCACCAGGCTTGTATGACGTCGTCAGGTCATCAACCTTCAGCGTCTTGCGAGTCAGCTGGTCAGCTTCTGCAGGGTACTTGTCAGCGTATTCCTTGAACATCTTGCGCCATGCATCGTAAGCTGGCAGCTTGTCAGCAACAGCATCGTCGAAGAACTGGTGAATTTCATCAGTGAATTCGAACGGTGCTAGTTCCCAGTTGAAGAAGTCACGCATCTTGGCAACGTTTTCGTCACCCAGTGCGGAACCGTGAACGGCGTTGGTGCCGGCCTGTGGCGAACCATAACCAATCGTCGTCTTGATTTCGATCATTGATGGCTTGTCAGTCTTTTGTGCCTGGTGGATTGCGTCAACAATGGCATCAACGTCGGTGTTGCCATCGTCAACCTTGAAGTAGTCCCAACCAGCAGCTTCAACACGTTCCTTAACGTTTTCGTCGGTACTGAGGCTCAGCGGACCATCAAGTGAAACGTCGTTGGAATCGTAAAGGACGATCAGCTTGGAAAGACCCTTGTCACCAGCCAGGTTGATTGATTCTTCACTAAGGCCTTCCATCAGGTCACCGTCACCAATAATGGTGTAGGTGTAGTGGTCAACAACTGGGAAGCCCGGCTTGTTGTACATTGCAGCCAGGTGCTTTTCGGCCATTGCCATTCCGACAGACATTGCCAGCCCCTGTGAAAGCGGACCAGTAGTTGCGTCAACTCCGGCCGTGTGGCCATATTCTGGGTGACCTGGCGTCTTAGAGCCCAGTTGACGGAAGTTCTTCACGTCATCGAGGGTCAGACCAAAGTTGTTGAAGTACAGCAGACTGTACAGTAGTGAGGAACCGTGCCCTGCGGAGAGGACGAAACGGTCGCGGTTCAACCAGTCAGCGTCTTCGGGGTTGAAGTTCATGACCTTTTCCCACAGCCCGTAAGCCATCGGGGCAGCATCAATTGCCACACCCGGGTGGCCACTGTTGGCCTTTTCAATCATGTCGGTGCTCAAGAAGCGCAGCGCGTCAACAGCTTGCATTTCCTTTTTATCCATCAATTAATACCTCCATTATCAAAATGAACAACTAACCTACTTTTACAACTACCATATTAACAGGACTATGCAGCTAATGAATCCCAATTAATGTCTTTTGTAAGGATCAAAAAATGATCCTTGCACCTTGAAGTTAGGTTAGCTTTACTAAAAAATAACTACTGTGCCAACAATTTGAATGGTACTAGTAGTTATTCCTCATGTACATTAATTATTACTTTTCAGCATCAGTCTTTGGTGACTTCATGAACATACTTACCAGCACAACGATAACCGTGAAGGCAATAATGCTGAAGGCCAAGACAGTACCACCAAGGTGGCCAAGGTTACCAAGGATAATCCCTGGAACCAGGTAGTCAGTATCAGCGAAGGTTGAAGCAGCCATCTTCAGGTTCCCCAGTACTGGCAGAATGTAAAGTGGCAGCCAGCTGATAATCAGACTGTTAACAATCGCACCGATGATCGCACCACGACGACCACCCTTTGAGTTACCATAGATCGCAGCTGCGGCACCACAGAAGAAGTGACCAACAACCCCAGGAATGATAACAACGGTGTGCATTGCAACCATGGCAAACATACTGATCGTACCAACAGCAAAGCTGACGATGAAACCAAGCAGAACGGCGTTTGGTGCAAATGGGAAGATGATCGGCACGTCCAGGGCAGGCTTGGAGTTTGGCACGATCTTTTGGGCGATCCCTTGGAAGGCTGGAACAATTTCAGCAAGGATCATCCGGACACCCTGCAGCACAACGGCGAATCCGGCAGCGAAAGTACCAGCTTGAACGATGGCGAAGATAATGTAGTTCGTACCATCACTCAGCTTGCTTTCAACGAAGTGGGGGCCAGCGATGATGGCCAGGATGATGTAAACAATGGCCATCACGATAGTAATTGAAACAGTGGAGTCACGCAGGAAACCAAGTGACTTTGGCAGTTCGATGTCTTCAGTACTGTGCTTCTTGTCACCAAACCACTTACCAACTAAACCGGCAATGGCGTAACCAATGTTACCAGTGTGACCCATGGCAACTGTGTCACCGTGCGTGATTTCACGCATAAATGGCTGACAGAAAGCCGGAGTAACCGTCAGCAGTGTCCCTTCGAACAGACCGCCAAGCAGAATCGTCTGCCAGCTGCTGCCCATCCCGGCACTGATCAGCACAACGGCCGTCAGACAGGAAACGTACAGCATTGCCTGACCAGTCAGGAAGATGTACTTAAACTTCGTGAAACGAGCCAACAAAACGTTGACAATCATCCCGACCAGCATGATCAGGGCAGTAACTGAACCGTACTTAACCAGGGCAATGGCAACTACGGCTTCGTTACTTGGAACAACCCCTTGAACACCAAGGGCAAACTTGAACATCTTGGCAAATGGTGTCAGGGCGTTACTCAAAATAGTAGAACCACCAGTCAGGATCAAGAACCCAGCAAAGGTCTTGATGGTCCCCTGGATAGTTTCAGTGGCACTCTTCTTTTGCAGAAGAAGACCAATCAGCGCAATCAGACCAACCAGCAGGGCCGGCGTGGTTGCGATACTTTCAAATAGATTTAATAGTCCATTCATAGCTATCGTTAACCTCCAAATAATTGCTTAAGAAGTGGATCATTTACGAATAAATAATTGCTAACAAAGAGATTAAGCATAATCCCTTCTTAAGGTTTAGTCGTGGGCAATGCCTTCCTTATCAAGGATGGCGTTAACCTTTTCCTTCAGTTCGTTCGGGTCAACCAAACTCTTCAAAACAACAACCTTGTCTTTTGGCAGACTGCCAGCTGAAGTTTCCAGCGTTGGGTCGAGGAAGAAGTAGTCGGCCTGGTCAGCAGTTGCACTACCAACGTCTGAGTGGTCAACTTGGATGTCTTCCTTAACGTTTTCCTGCTTGAGCAGGTTCTGGATATTCATCTGAACCATGAAACTGCTACCCAAACCTGACTGACATAAAGCTTCAAACTTCATAATAAAGTCCTCCTAGTCCTTTAAAATGTCTAACACATCATCAACAGAAGTGGCGGCCAGCAATTGTTTTGTCCGGTCAGCATCCATCAAGACTGTTGAAAGCTCTTGAATCACTTTCAAGTGGCTGTTACTGTCCGTTGCGGCCAAAACAAACCACAACTTCACCGGGTGCTCATCACTCACTAAGTTCACCGGCTGGTTCGTCTTCATCAGTGCCAAACCAACCTTCTTAACACTCGGCCGCGGACGCGAATGGGCCAGGGCAATGTTAGGGCCAATGTTAATGTAGGG
The DNA here is from genome assembly GCF_900240275.1 of [Lactobacillus] timonensis. Lineage (GTDB taxonomy): Bacteria > Bacillota > Bacilli > Lactobacillales > Lactobacillaceae > Limosilactobacillus > Limosilactobacillus timonensis. The sequence continues at coordinate 634,428 of NZ_LT964761.1, forward strand.
ACCCTTGTCTTCAACCACGTCGATCATTGCGTCAACGTAGTCTTCACCGGCCGTGCCGTTATCGACTAACGGTTTGGCAGCCTGGCGAATCGCATCTTGCCATGTCAAATCACTACCGTCTACTACTTGAACTGTCTGTTGATCAAGTAAATCCAATGCCAAGTAATCACCTCATTTCTTGATCATTTATGATTGTCTTGATGATATAGTAATGTTCCCTTTCTCACAAGTGCAATGGCGATACTTGCTAAGGTGCAAAAAATGAACTACTATGTGAGGAAGCAAAACGATATTGGCGGTGATACTGATGAATTTAACTAACATTCGGCATGGTGAACAGCTGGTTAATGAACTAGTCAAAAGTGACGCAACGGTGCCGTTAACTACCCTGATTGAACACCTGGGGGTTTCGCGGCGGAGCGTTTTTTATACGATTAACCGGGTCAACGAGGAACTGACTGCCAGTAGTTTGGACGAGATCGAAAATATCCGCGGCATCGGCTACCGGTTGCCCGTTGCAACTAAAAAAGCCCTGCTGGTTGCGCAACCAGCAAGGAGGACGGCTACCACTTACCAGGAACTCTTTGCTGGCAACTTTCACTTTGCTTCCTTAGAGCCAGATGACCGGCGCCTGCTCGCCTTTTTCTGCCTGCTTTCGCGTCCGGCATCTTCCTTAACTGCACTAATGAAGCTTTTCGCCGTCAGCAAAAACACCATCATTAAGGACCTCGACTACTTAACCGGCCAGCTGCCTGCCGGGTTGGCCATCCACAACTCTAGCAAGGGTAAGCAAGTCAGTGGCGACGAAGCCATCAAACGTCGCTGGGTCTTTGAAAACTTCCGTCAATTAACCAAACTCATTGGTCAGCAATTAACCTTTACCGATTCAGCGCACTTTCGCGACCAGCTCAAATTGCTCGAGCGGATTACCGGCAATGCCTTTACTGACGACTCACTGAACCTCCTCGCACGCTTTACCCGCTGGCTGATTGAGCGTCAACAGACTCACCAGTTGCCGCCGCGTAAGTTAGCGAGCGCCGATTACTCTCTAACCTTTACCTGGGCCGCTAGTTTTCTCAACGACCTACACATTAGCTCGGCCGCTGAAGCCATGTTTCTAGCGGAAATCGTCAATACCCAGGCCTTCCAACACGTTGGCGCTGACAACCCGATGATCCCCCTCTTGCGGCCCATCGCCAGTCAGATGATCCGACGCTTCAACGAGGTGGCCGCCGTCGAATTGCCGACTTCCGACCACACCCTCAATAAAAAGCTGACTGTCCACCTCGTATCGACCTACTACCGGGTCAAGTACCACATCAACTACCGCAACCCGCTGGTCAACCAAATTAAGCACTCCTACCGGGAAACATTTGAGCTGGTTAAGCAGGCCGTCCAACCTTTCAACCAGTTCACCGGCGAGGCCCTGTCTGATGACGAAATTGCGCTGATTACGGTCTACTTTAGTGGAGCCCTCCGCAATACCGACCTGCCTGAAAAGGAAAAGCAAAGTGTCATGGTAATCTGCTCCAGCGGTATTGGAACTTCAGAACTGCTCATCTCACAGCTACGCAGCCGTTACCCGGGAGTAAGCTTTGTTGGTCCCTACAACACCTTCCAGTTTGAAAACCTCCGCTACCAGTCGATCAAGCTGGTTCTCAGTACCATTAGCCTGCCACAAATGCCGGAAAGGGTCCCGGTCATGACGGTTCCGGTCATCCCCGGCGAGGCCGATTGGCAACAAATCGGTGCCCGCCTCCAGGACGCCCACTTGATTGAAAGCCAGCACCAGGCAATCCAACTACCAACACTGATGGACATCATCGCCACCCACACCCGGATTGTTGACCCGCAGGGACTGGAAAACGACCTGAAGGCCTACCTCAATAACCAAACTCAGCGCCAACCCCACCTGACAACTAATGGTCAAACTACCGTCTCATTGGTCAATCAGCCGGTTACCTGGCAAGAAGCACTCCGTTTCAGCATGAACAAGCTGGTGGCAACTAACGCCATCACCGGCCAGTACGTCAGCAAGATCATCGAACTAACCAAAACCCACGGCGACTACATGGCCATCGGCAAGGGCGTCTTCCTTGCCCACGCGACACCGGAAGCCGGGGTCAATGAGCTTGGCTTTAGCTATACCTTCTTCCGCCACCCCTTCTGTGTCGACCACTCAGACAAGGAGATCAGCTTTGTTGTCGGCCTGGCCCCGGTTGACCAACGTCAACACCTGACGACCCTCAGCCGCCTGTTACAATGCATTCAAAATGAACAGTGGATGGGCAAGTTAAAGAAGGTCGAGCAGGTTGGTGAACTGACCGCGTTGTTAAGGGAGGGAAAGTTGTTGGAATAGGGTATAAAAGCGCTACGGCGATTGGAACAAAAAGTTATCATTTCGCAATAACTAACTTGTCTTTTTACGTATTTTAGAGTAAGAGGCTTGTTAACAATGAATTTATCATAAGAAGTCCAAAGAAAAACAATGACAAAGTTATTAAATACGGCAGAATTGCAATTCATGAACGAGAATGATAAGAGCTCTAGCCATCAAGAGTCCTATTTAGCAGCAATTGAGATTAAAGCAAGTCATATCGTGAATCTTGATATAAATAATGTTAGGTTTCACAAATTAACTATATCGAAAGAATGCTCCAGTTTATGTATCGACTTTTAGCAATGTACCGACAAACGAAAACGGATTGTCTATAATTAGTGTAGGTATGAACGCAAATATGTTTTAAGGGGGATTCTAATATGGAAAAGGGAATGCTAACTTTATCGAAGTGGGGAAACAGTTTGTCTGTTAGAATTCCCAAAAAAATATTGGAAACATTTCAATTAAGCAATCAAGATAAACTAACTTATTCAGTGGAAAAGGATCAAATTGTATTAAAACCTGTCAAAAAGGAAAGTCCCTTACGTAAAATGTTTGACGGGTTTGATACCAAAGCTTATTTTTCTGATGAACCGACAAACAAAGAGGACGACTGGCAATCACCTCAAGGAAAAGAAGACTTCTAATTGCCCAGTTAGCAATGGTAATTTTATATTGAAATGAGGTAAAAGCCGTGAATAGGTTTCAGGCTCCCAAACAGGGAGACATTCTATGGGTCAACTTGAATCCGACTCAAGGACATGAGCAACAAGGCAAACGTCCTGTTTTAGTTGTTTCAAATGATGATTTTAATGAACTATGTGGTGGCATGGTCAAAATTGCATCGATTACAAGTACAATGCGTCCATTTCCACTTCACGTTCAGGTGCCAGCAGGCTTACCTATTCATGGCATGGTAAAGCTGGAGCAAGAACGTTCTGTCGACTTGAGCTACCGTGGCTATGACTATGCTTGTCATACAGACAGCTAGTTCATGGCAAAGGTTTTGAAGATCATTGGTCGTACATATTAAAAAAGCTCAGAACAAAAGCTTATTTGGAACACACTCCAAACAAATAGTTAACACAAAAAGGGCTCTACACTAAATCCTGTTGATAGATTGCCAAAGTGGTAATCTGTTAACGGGATTTTTTCTTACAAAAAGGGAGCCATCACTGACTCCCTTCAGGAAAAATCTACGACCAAATAGCTTCTATCGAAAGGATGATTCAGGATGACTCCTAACAATGATTCTATCTGTTTTGCACTAGGAATGAAAGACTCCAATCTGATTTGGATGGATTATTTCTATGCCTTTATTAATTTGGCTAAGGGTACTCGCAAAAAGCTTTATCCCGATATTCGTAAATGTCGGATTTACGAATTTAAACTGCGCAATCAGCTAATCTCTTGCCCCAACTGTCATCACCGCCGCCTGGTAAAGTTTGGGTATTCTACGGTACAAACTGTTTTTACCACCGATGACGCCAGTCATCCGGTGTTTCTACGAATCCATAAGCAGCGCCTGCGTTGTAAAGATTGTCGACGAATTTTTATGGCTCAATCGAATGTGGTCCGTAAATACTGCCATATCGCTAATAAGGTCACCATGAGTTTTCAAGACGATCGCTCGCTAGAAAGTATTGCCCGTGACAATACGATCTCTCCAAGCACGGTCCTGCGTTATTTAGACGCAAGTCGCTCCATCGCTCCCTTATACCAACGCCAGTTGCCTACTAACCTCGCGATGGACGAATTTCGCGGTGTTCATCGTCAACTGCACTTTATCTGTATTGACAACGATCACCATCGCATTCAAACGATCCTGCCGGATCGCTTTAAGCGGACGATTGAGAACTATTTTCTAAGCTTCACTCCTGCGGAAAGATCCCGGGTAAAGACCATTTCAGTGGACTTAAACAGTTACTACCAAGACATTGCCCGTCGCTTTTTTCCCCACGCCGAAATTATCATCGATCGTTTTCATATTATTGCCATGATGACTCGTGCTTTCAATCAGTATCGGGCCCAAGCCATGAAACAATTCCCGAAAACCAGTCGCCAGTACCGACTGTTAAAGTTTAGCTGGCAACTTTATCTCAAATCTGCGACGAATCTTTCTTACGAGCATGAATATTATGATCGTCACCTTCGTCAGAAGGTTACCAGTGGTGAGCGCGTGGATTTAGGGTTGGCTATTGATGATCGCTTACGAGCCGACTACCAGTTTCTACAAAATGTTATGCAAAACCTAAAACAANACGAGCATGAATATTATGATCGTCACCTTCGTCAGAAGGTTACCAGTGGTGAGCGCGTGGATTTAGGGTTGGCTATTGATGATCGCTTACGAGCCGACTACCAGTTTCTACAAAATGTTATGCAAAACCTAAAACAACGCAATCTCGATCAACTGACCGAAAGCCTCTATCCGCGCGCTGAGCTTAGTCCGCAGATAACCGCTGTCTTACACACCCTCAGGCATAATCTCATGTACGTCCTTAACGCCTCACGATTTGACTACAGTAACGGGACCATTGAGGGGATCAATCGGATGATTAAACAAATTCAACGCACTGCTTTTGGTTTCAGAAATTACGACCACTTAGTCTATCGCATTCATTTCCGTCAAATGGCACAAAAAAAGAATCAAGCCGCTTAAGCCTGATTCTTACCTGTCAACAGGATTTGACAAAGAGCCCAAAAAAGCCACCGGGTCGTAAACCAGCTCACCCTCCATGACACACAAAAAAGCGGGACCGGATAATTCCGATCTCGCTTTTCTGATTTAGTTGTCAGCCTGATTAGTTCAAACCGCTCCACTTCCAGTTAGTAACTTCTGGAAGGTCTTTACCTTCGTCACGGATGAATTGGTTGTGACGAGCAACCATGTCGTCCATCTTCTGAGCAAAGGCCATCGTGCTTTGTTCGTAGCCAGGTACGCTTTGGATAGCGTCCTTAGCCAAGTGGAAGCGGTCAAGTTCGTTCAGAACACGCATGTCGAATGGAGTGGTGATGTCACCATTTTCTTCGTAGCAGTGGATGTGAACGTTCTTGTTGTGACGGTCGAAGAAGATGTCCTTGATCATGGAGTCGAAGCCGTGCCATGCGAAGATAACCGGCTTGTCAGTCGTGAAGTAGGAGTCGAATTCGGCGTCAGACAGACCATTCTTGTTGATCTTTTGGCTCTGAAGCTTCATGATGTCAACAACGTTGATGTAACGAATCTTCAGGTCAGGGAAGTTCTTGTGCAGCAGGTCAATAGCTGCCAGAGATTCTTCAGTTGGTTCAGTACCAGCTGAGGCGAAGACAACATCTGGTTCTTGACCCTGGTCAGTAGAAGCCCAGTCGATGTACTTGAGACCGTTCTTAACGATTTCAGTAGCTTCATCGATCTTGAACCACTGTGCACGTGGGTGCTTGGAAGTTACCAGCACGTTGATGCATTCAGTGTCACGGAATGCCTTGTCACCAACAGCCAATAGTTCGTTAGTGTCAGCTGGCAGGTATTCGTGAACAAGGTCTGGACGGTTCTTTTCGAACAGGTGAGTCAGCAGACCTGGATCCTGGTGAGTGTACCCGTTGTGGTCTTGTTGGAAGACAGTGGAAGTGTCCACGAAGTTCAGTGATGGGTAGTCCTTACGCCAGTATTGTTCCTTAGCCTTCCGCAGCCACTTCATGTGCTGAGTCAGCATGGAGTCAACAACACGACCGAATGATTCGTAGGTTGCGAAGAAACCATGACGGCCAGTCAGAACGTAACCTTCAAGCCAGCCTTCAGCTTGGTGTTCTGACAGTTGTGAGTCGATAACACGACCGTGTGGTGCCAGATCTTCGTCGTTTGGTTCGTGGATGTTTTCCATCCATTGACGCTTGGAACCATCAAGCAGGTCGTACAGACGATTTGACTTGGATTCGTCTGGACCGAAACCACGGAAAGTAGTTGGGTTCAGTTCAGAAACCTTTTGCAGCCACTTAGCCCATTCAATCATGTCCTGCTTAACAACAGTACCATGGCCGTCCATTTCTACGGCGAAGTCACGGTAGTCTGGCAGGCGCAGCGGCTTAGGATCAATCCCACCGTTAGTGATTGGGTTGGTTGCCATCCGTTGGTCTGGTTCCGGAACGTTTTCTTCAACGATTGCCTTTGGGGCACCGTTTTCGTCAAACAGTTCTTCTGGCTTGTATGACTTCATCCAGTCAACCAGCATGTCCTTGTGTTCCATGTGTTCTTGGTCTACCGGAATCGGAATCTGGTGAGCACGGAATGAGTTTTCAATTGGGTTGCCGTTCAAGTCAGCCTTTGGACCAGTCCAGCCCTTTGGTGCACGCAGGATAATCATTGGCCATTGTGGCATGCTGTCATCGTTGTTTTCACGAGCGTTCTTTTGGATGCTCTTGATTTCTTCAACAACGGCGTCCAGCGTCTTGGCCATTTCTTCGTGAACCTGCATGTGGTCCTTGTAGCCGTTGAATTCACCCTCGCGGTCAGCTTGCTTGTAAGCTGAAACGAAGTGTGGCTTCCAGCCCATCCCTTCGAAGTACTTTGTCAGGTCTTCATCGCTCATCCGGGAAACGATGGTTGGGTTAGAAATCTTGAAACCGTTGATCTGCAGAATTGGCAGAACAGCACCGTCAGTGATTGGGTTGATGAACTTGTCTGAGAACCATGAAGTTGCCAGTGGGCCAGTTTCGGCTTCACCGTCACCGATTTCAACCGCGGCAATCACGTCAGGGTTGTCCAGAATTGCACCAACACCGTGTGACAGTGAGTAACCCAGTTCCCCACCTTCGTGGATGGAACCTGGAGTTTCTGGGGCAGCGTGTGAAGCAGTTCCACCTGGGAAGGAGAAGTGCTTGAACAGCTTAGCCATACCTGCTTCATCCTGAGTGAATTCAGGGTAGATGTCAGTGTATGAACCGTCCAGGTATGAGTTGTTAACCATTACCTGGCCACCGTGACCGGAACCTTCGATGTAGAACATGTCCAGACCGTACTTCTTAATTACACGGTTCAAGTGTGCGTAAATGAAGTTTTGCGGAACAATCGTCCCCCAGTGACCAATCGGCTTCGGCTTAACGTCTGAAGCCTTCAGTTCACGACGGAGCAGCGGGTTGTGCATCAGGAACAGGGTACCTACTGAAAGGTAGTTAGCTGCACGCCAGTATGCGTCAACGCTTTCCAAGTATTTCTTGGAATCGTAGTCTACTGCCATAAATTCAACACTCCTTAAATAAAATCTATCCAAAACAGACACAACGTAAATCACTCAATTTACGCAATTATCGTATCACAAATTGGGATAAAGTCAACCTTTATAAAAATTGATACGGTCCAATTACAAACCCCCGTCACTATGGGCTTGTAACGGGGTTAATGACCCTTGTTAACAAAAATTTCAAACAATAATTACTCATTATTCAAGTTAACGAAGGTGTTGTATTTCATGTACTGGTAATGGACCCGCATATTCGATACTTCAAACGGTGTCCCATCGTCTAGGAAGAAGATCCCTTCCATCACGCCGACCGGCTCCGTCACTGACAAGTTCAGTTGCTGCTGGTCATCAACCGTCGAGGGCGAAACAGAAATCGTCATAAAGGACCGGGTAACGGCCTTCCCTTTTTCTTGCTGCAAATAGTTGAAGATCGAACCCTCAACGATTGCTGGCGACAAGGTCGGGGTAATCTTAATCGGGATGTAGCCCGTCTCCACCATAAACGGTTGACCATCCACCAGCCGCAGCCGGCGAATTTGGTAAACAAAATCATCCTTTTCTAAGAAAAGGTCCTGCTGGATATCCGGACTGGCCGGAACCACCTGGTAATCCAACAGCTTAATTCCCTGTTTTTTTCCGGCAAGGCGAAAACTATCAGTAATCCCCAGGTTGCTGCCTTCGTAGTTAAACATCGCCCGGTTCTTGAGGTAGAGGGGGTTAATGAAGGTGCCGGAACCCCGTTTCTTGAAAATAATTCCCTGCTGGGCGAGAATCCCCAGCGCGCGCTTAATCGAGCTGCGGGAAACTTCGTAATCCTTGCTCAAGGACCGTTCATCTGGCAGTTTCATCGCCGAGTACGACCCCGCCAAAATCTTGCCCTTAATATCGCGCATCACCTTGCGGTAAACCAAATCTGACATTCAAAATTGCTCCTTACTGTCACCAATTGTTGGCCGCGTTATAATATACTCAATAGTAGTATACCAAACTTTTTAAAATTGGTTACCTATATTGGCAAAATTGGACCGTTCCAGATTATTTTTTCGTTGTAAAGGAGTTTTCTATTACTCATGAGTAAAAAGAAAAAACGTTTGAAAAAGACCCAGGTAGAGCAGATTCTCGACCAACACCACGTTCCTTACAAGTCGGCCGTTTTTGCGACCCACCAGGATGGCGACGTGCAGAGTTTTACCCTCGGCCGGGAAACTGAAGACGAACACCGGATTTACAAAACACTGGTGCTCAGTGGCAAGGAGACCGGCCCGCTCGTCGGGGTCGTGCCGGTTGACTCACACCTTGATGAAAAAGCGCTCGCCCGTGTTTCCGGCAACAAAAAAGTCGACATGGTGCCGCTCAAAAAGCTCCTGAAGACGACCGGCTACGTGCACGGCGCTAATACCCCGGTGGGAATCTACGAAAAGCACCATTACCCAATCTTCATTGATAACGATGCGAAAAAGTCAGAGACAATCTTCGTCTCGGCGGGTAAGATCGGCCGTTCGGTGGAAATTAACGCTGACGACCTCGCCCAACTGGTTAACGCCCAATTTGCCGACTTGCAGCAGCACTAAGCACACAGAAAGGTTGATTAACAGATGGATATTGAAAAACAAAAACGTTCAGCATGTACGACGGTCCTCGTTGGTAAGAAGGCGACGATTGATGGTTCGACGATGGCTGCCAGAAACGACGATACTTTCAGCCCGCTGAACCCGATGAAACTGGTTGTCTACCCGGCCTACCACGACCAGGACAGCACCGTGAAGTCATATCTCAACCACTTCGTTGGCCAGCGGCCGCGTGACGGCTACCGTTACCAGGGGACGCCAAACATCGACCTGAAAAACGAAGGGGTTTACGACGAAAGCGGCTTTAACGAGAAAAACGTCGGCATGAGTGCCACCGAAAGTGTCTACGCTAACGAACGGGTCCTCGCTTACGACCCGCTGAACACCGAATCCGGGATTAACGAAGACGTCATTGTTGCCATGACCCTGCCGTTTATTAACAGCGCCCGCGAAGGGGTTTCCTACCTCGGCGGTCTGGTTGCCAAGTACGGGTCCGCGGAAGGCAACGGAGTCATCTTCTCCGATAAGAACGATATCTGGTACATGGAAATCGTTACTGGTCACCACTGGGTTGCCCAACGGATCCCGGATGACTGTTACGCCGTCACCGGTAACCGGGTTGCCATCCAGGAAGTCGACTTTGACGACCCGCAGAACTTCATGTGGTCCGACGGCATCCAGGACTTCGTTGCAAAGCACCACCTTAACCCGGACCTGGACGGCTGGAACTTCCGGCGGATTTTCGGGACGGCCAACGTCTTTGACCAGCACTACAACACCAGCCGGCAATGGTACGGCCACCTGGTTCTCAGCCCAGAAGTCAAGCTCGACCCGCTGGACTTCAACCTGCCATTTATCATGAAGGCCGACCACAAGATTACCCTGAAAGAAGTTCAACAAGTCCTCAGCAGCCACTACCAGGGGACTGTTTATGACCCGCTGGGCCACGAAGGAACTGACGAGCAGAAGCACTTCTTCCGGCCAATTTCACTGAACCGGACGCAAAACTCCCACGTTCTGCAAGTTAAGCCGGACCTGCCGGAAGCTGCGTCAACAATTCTGTGGTTGTGCTTCGGGATCCCGTCATTCACGCCGTACGTTCCGTTCTTTGGTAACGCAGCCGACATGGACCCATCATATGCCAACACGCCAATGAAGATGGACGTTGACTTTAAGAGCGCCTACTGGATGTACCGCGGGCTGTCAATGCTGGTTGAATCACACCTCAGCCAGTTCACCAAGGCCGATGACGACTACCTGAAGGATGCTCGTCAATACTTCTACACTTGGATTGACAAGGTTGCCCCACAAGTCGAAGGCTTCACCAACAACGAGGCCAGCGAAATCCTCAGCAAGAACCAGCACGAACTGGTCGCTGAAATGGCTAAGCGGACAAAGAAGCTGATGGCCGACTTAATGATGCACGGTCTTCAGTTGTCGGACTTAACTTTCGTCATGGACAAGAACCTGTAATTAGTTGAACAAGTAAAATGGGTCGCGAACAAATCGCGACCCATTTTTTATTTAGATGAAGAAGAGTAATCCGACAACTGCCAGTTCAGTGCCGACAACCAATACGGCACCCGTCAGCAACCAGCGGGGCATCACAGAATTCGACTTGCCGTTAACCAACTGACGGGAAATGATTGCCACCCATTGTGACCCGGCTGCCAACAGTAGCAGGTCGGCCAGTGACACGACGCTAAAAAGGCTGGCGACTGATGTTTGCCATAGTTGCCAGCAGCCGATCAATCCGTACACACTGACACTGAGCTCGCTAGCAATCACCACGCCCGCGGCTAGTTGGTCTACCGGCCGACAAGCAGCCTTCAACAAGCACGGCAAGTTAGGGAGATGAAAGCCTCCTAAGCCGACAACAACTGCGGCTGCTGCCACTAAGCAAAGGCCACTAGGGAAAATTGGCCACCCCAGCACCGCTGCCACCAACCAAGTTGCCGTCGACACTGTCAGAGATGGCTGCTGTTTTGCTGGCGTAGCGGTCGCCAGCACAAAGTAATTGCCCACTAGTGCCTGTGCAGCCACAATCACGGTTGCCACCACTAGCAACCAAGTGATTCTCGTTGGTAAAAGCAAGTCCCCCGGGCGGGACCAGCAGACCACCAGGCCGACCATTATCAGAATGGATAATAGCCAGCTGGCCGCCTTGTACTGGGTCGTCTGCACTACCGCTCCTTCCTGACGATAGATCACTAATAAGTTGAAGACGTTCAACACAAAACAGACTGCCCCGAGGAACAGCCAAAATATTTCACTATCGAGCGTCAATTTAGCCGGTGTCTGCCCTGAGAAGCGTAACATTGCCAGCCAATCCCACCGCAACGCTGCCAGGATCAACGGGAGACTCGTAACGACCGCCAGCGGTTGGCGACACCACTTATCCACCAGTCATCACCCCCGCTTTTTCACTGCGTTGATTGGTTGCGGGGCTTCGTCGCCCTTCATAATTGAAAGAACGGCGCTGGCGGCCAACCAGTTACCCAGGGCGTTAACGGCAATCCGCATCAGCCGGCCATCATTGTCGGCAAAGCGGTCGCTGGTCGGCAACTCCTGCCCAGCAAATTTGGCGTTGAGCAGGTCAACAAAGTAATCATAAACCACCTTCGGGTAGGCGTTAATTGTCAGCTGGTTAATCCCGTCCTTAATGGATGTCAGCGGAAAAAGGTTCTTCAGCAGCGAAATAACCATGATGGTCGCAATTTGGTGCCGACCATAGCGCTTATTCACCGGTGCGATGACCATCCCGTGCTTAACGTAGTTGTTGACCATCGAACGGGTGACTGGTGGCAGGTTTAACCCGTTTAGCGGCTCGTTAACTACTTTCACCACCTGGTCAACGTAGAGTTCAATGTCTGGCAATTCGTCCCAGTGCACTAGTTGAACTTTAGCTAACCGTTCTTGATACTTCTTAAAGCGTTCCACTCTCTTTCACCTCATTGCTTAATCCGATTGATTGGTTGACCAACTGATCCGTCGTCATCGCCCGCGCAATGGCCTTCACCAGTTGATCACGATTCAGTTGCAAGCTGGCCACCGGCTGGTTTTCCGGCGTGATCACACTTGGTGAAATCACATCGGTCAGCCGTGGCACCCTAATAACAGTATACGGGATCTCGAGTTCGTCGACCATTTTAACGGCGTACTGGTGGGCGAATAATAAGTCTTGATAATCATCCCCGTACAGTTGCCGCAATCCGGCCTCATCAACGTCGTTACAAATACCGGCCGCCGCGAGCATCACAATCTTCGCTGGGGCGTGGCCGTCATCAACGAGTTGGACTAATCCCATTACGAGCTCGTCGACCGGTGCTTTGCGGGGGGCCAACCAGCATAGCGTTGCTGCCAGCGGCAGTTGCCGGCTAAACTGTGGGTAGATAGCCACTGGCGCCGGGGCGAGCTCTTTTTTGAGTGCCGCCGTCAACTGGTCCTCATGCTGATTAACAATTGCTAATGGTGCTTGCAAGATGAGCCTCCTTAGTAGGCGAGCAGTTCGTCCTCAATTGTGGCATCCTGGATGCGGACGTCAGTGATTGTATTTTGCTCCAGCAGCGGTAACAATGCCTGGATGTTGCCGGAAAATAACAGGCGGGTTTCGTGTTCAGCCTCTTCCAGTAGGCGGGCCCCCACCCGTTCGGCAGTTTCCGATGGAAAACCACTCCCGGTGATCGTCACAACACAGTCCGTGCTGTCATGGGTTGGCAGCTGACGAGTGGAAGTGAGGTGGCCGCGGTCAAAGTAATACATCACGTCCGCCCATTTGAGCATCGTTGTCACGTCAGAACTGCTCATCACGACCAGCGCGTTCGTTTTTTGACAATAGTCCTTTAATAGGGACCAAACTTTCGGCACATCTCCGGCCAACAGCTGGTCAAACTCCTGTCCCAGCATGATGACTGGTGAACAGAGGATGGTCGGTACCAGTACCTGGATCAGCCGTTCTTGTTCCGTCGTTAATTCCTTTAAGCGGACATTCCCGTCGATATTAAAGGCCCGCAGAAGCTGCGCGGCTTGTTCCCAGTGGATTGCGTCGGGAAACTTATTAATTAAGTGCTGGAGCCACTTATCCAACCGCTTCCGTGGTTTGATTCGCAACTCACCCGCCACACTGACCATTTCCTCGACTTGCCGCTTAATCCGGCTAACCGGCTGACCATCAATGGTTAGTTGTCCATCAATGTCCTTAATCTGACTCCGTAAAGCCATTGCCAGTGCCGGGATTAGTTCAGTGTCGTTACTACAGATTGCCACAATCTGTGGCGATTGCCATTCAAAACTGACGTTAAAGAGCTCGCTGCCGTTTGATGACGTCAAGTTTAGCTCGTTTGCCGTAATCTCGGTCACTGTTAACTCCCCCAAACGATGATTTCCTTTTTATCATAATACAGTTTTTTCCCGTGTGACTACCTAATATTTGCTTCTTGCATGGTATAATTGCCTGTGATCGCTTTAATACAATATTTTTATGAAATGAGGAACGTTTTAATTGGATAACGATCAAATACTAATCAACTTCGGTATTATTATCGTTACGTTTATCTTTGCCGCCTTCTTTGTTGCCGCTGAATTCGCCCTGGTTCAGGTGCGGGTCACCGCCCTCCAGGACATGCAAAACAAGCGCGACAAACCGTCAAAGAAGATCGAGCAGGCCATCAACATGGTGACTAACCTCACTGAATACCTGTCGACCACCCAGGTGGGAACCAGTGTCTGTGGAATCATCCTTGGCTGGGTCGGGGAAGAAACCATCGAATACCTCTTGGCCGACCTGCTTAACTTACCGCAATTGCCGCTCAGCAGTAGTGCAGTGCACGCTATCAGCGCCGTCGTTGGTGTCCTGGTCTTGACCTACTTCGAAGTGGTGCTGACGGAAATTGTGCCGAAAAACATAGCGATTGACCTGCCGATGAAGATGATGATGCTGGTAGTCACCCCACTGCTCTACTTCCACGTCATCTTCTACCCATTCGTTTGGTTGCTAAACACGTCGGCCAACGGCATCGTCCGTCTCCTCGGTCTGCAGCCGGCTGACGAAAATGACGAGGTACTCTCGCAAAGTGAAATTATTAGTCTGTCACGTAACGCCGTTCGTGGCGGCGAGATGGACCGCAACGACCTGGTTTACATGGAGCGGACCTTTGACTTTACCGACAAGGAAGCTCATGATGTGATGGTCGACCGGACGCGCCTATCAGTCATTGACGTCCGTGCCAGCCTGCAGGACGCGCTCGACATGTACGTGCAAACCCACTATAGCCGGCTGCCAGTCGTAGCCGACCACGATAAGGACAAGATCCTCGGCTACGTCTTTAACTACGACCTAATCCGGCAAAACCGGGTCAACCCGAACGTCCCGTTGACGAAGATCATTCGTCACCTGCCAACCACGCCGGAAAACACGCTGATTACCGACGTCTTGCAACAAATGATCCGTACCCGGACGCCAATGGTGGTGGTCGTTGATGAATACGGGGGCACTTCGGGGATCGTTACCGACAAAGATATTTATGAAGAACTCTTCGGAACCGTTCGTGATGAAATCGATAATGTTTCTGACGACATTATCCAAAAGAACGATGATGGTACCTTTAACGTTGCCGGTAAGACAACAACTTACGACTTCGAACGTTACTTTGGCGTTGACTTTGAAGAATTCGAAAAAACTGAGGCGGTTACGTTATCAGGCTATCTCCTGGATGCCCACCCGAAAATCCACGAAGGCAGTCAGGTTAAGCTGCATAACTTCCTAATTACGGTAACGAAATACGAAAACTCCTTCATCCTCTGGATGAACGTTAAGGAGATCTCTGAAGATCAGGAAACTGCCAAGCAATCAGACGATGACCATCTGCAGCAATAAAAGCTTATCAATATTACCACTTGCTAAGTGGTGTACAATATTATTAATTGTTATTTTATGAAGTAAAGAGGGCTAACAATGTCAAAAATCTACATCTTGTTCATCTCAATTGAAGGCAACACCCGCTCTTTCCTAACCCGGCTGGCTGCCTTTGCTAAACAACAGCACAGCATCAACCCTAAGAACCCGGTGATTGAGCTAAAGGAAATCACCGACCAAACTGTCCCAGCAGCGGAAAAAGAACCGTTCTTCGCCTTTGTCCCAACCTACCTTGACGGTGGCAACGGGATCGATTCCGGCTATACTGAGTTAATGACCAACGCGCTGGGTGAATACATTGCTTCAAACAGCAACGTCGACCACTGCCTCGGAGTTGTCGGTAGTGGCAACAAGAACTTCAACGAACAGTATTGCCTCACCGCACGGCAATACGCATATGAGTTCAAGGTTCCTTTCCTGGCCGACTATGAACTGCGCGGCACTTCTGAAGACGTTGAACGAATTTACGGTATCCTGAGCAAGGAAGTTGCTAAAAAAGAACAATAAGACACAAACAGGGCGAGCTGAACTCGCCCTTTTTTTGATTTCAGTTAGCAAATCATTTTCTAATATTATGCCGTTACGCAACTATACTTTTGCAGAATTTACGGAGAAGTGGCATTAACTTTATCAACATCAGGATCATTTTGGACAAGGTGTAGTTTGTAGTCAGCATCTAATCTCTACCGGCATATCCAATTCCAGTTGCCAATCTGCAATATCCGTAAAGATGACAAAAACACCTTTAGTCCGCTGGCCACCACCAGTTACTAAAAGTGTTTTTAAGTTTATTTTTAATTCTGATCGTCCGTCTTCCCAACCGACTGGACTATTCCGGCGCAAATGACCCAGGTAATACCGTAGTGGTCAACCAGGTAGCCCATCTTGCCGCCCAGCTGGTGGGGACCAAATGGCAACGTGACCCGTTGCAAGTCGGAGCTAGCCAGCTGATCAAATAGTTGTTCTGCTGCCGCCATGTCATCCCCAAAGTCCAGAACTAATGCGACCTGTGAAGACGACTGGGGTTCGCCCATCGTGGCATCGGCACAGATAATCACCTGGCCAGCGATGCTGAATTCCGCATGAGCAGTCGTATTTTCCAGGTTATCCACCTGGATGCCAAGACGCTCTAACTGCTCTTCCGTCATCGGTTGGCGGAAAAGGACCTTCGCGCCAAATTCTTCCTGATAATATTCAAGCGCCTCCTTCGCGTTCTTGAAAATCAGAAATGGGAAAAATCGTGTACTCATAACTTCCTCCGTTCTTAACGGGGACAATTATAGGGATAAATTAGCAATCCGTCAAACGAATGCTAATTTTTGTCGCATCTCCTGCCTCATCTTATTGCCATTCGCCATTGTCTTCATTATAATAGAACGATTGACTATCATTATTACCAGGAGGTTTCTTTATGAATAAGACTGCTAAGCACAGTGGTTTCCTTATTATGGGGATTTTTCTGCTTGGTACCTGCATGCGGACACCAATCACCTCAATCCCTTCCATTATTAACGAAATTGCCCAGGCTTTCCACGTCCCGGCAACCAGCTTGGGGATTCTCACTACCATTCCGTTGATCTGTTTTGGTCTCTTTTCAGTAACCGTTAATTGGTTGAGCTCGCGGGTTGGTAACGAAATGGCCATCAGCTGGGCCCTCGTCCTCCTCTTCGTTGGCTGCATTCTCCGGGCGGTTAGTTACCCCCTGTTGCTCCTCGGGACGGCTTTAATCGGTATCGGGATCACCTTTATTAACGTCCTCTTACCAGCCATTATTACCGAAAACCTTCCCACGAAAATCGGCGGGATGACCAGCCTTTATAACGTCGCTTTGGCCCTCTCCAGTGCCATTGGTGCCTACGCCATCACTCCCGTGGCTGCTGGCTTTGGCTGGCGGCTAGCGGTCAACGCCCTTGCCTTTATTCCGCTCGTTACCTGGTTCTTCTGGTTACCAAATCTCCGCTTCAACCACGTGGACAAAGAGCAAACCACCCAGGGTGTCAGTATGTGGCGCAACCCACGGGCCTGGGCGCTCCTCGTTTACTTCGGCGCTTCTTCGTTCGTTTTCTACACGACTGTTGCCTGGCTGCCATCCATCGCGGAAAGTGCCGGCATCAGCCACAACTCTTCCAGCCTAATTGCCGGCCTCTTCCAACTCTTTTCTATCCCGGCCGCCTTCCTGGCACCGCTGTTGGCAACCCGGGCTAAGCGCCGTCAGCCAATCGTCTTCGGGTTGGGGCTGCTCAGCTTTATCGGGGTCGTAATGATGCTGTTGCCAGTTGGTTCAATGTTTTACTACGTCATCATCAGCCTCTTATTGGGGCTAGGCATTGCCGGAACCTTCGCCTTTATCATGACAATCTTTGGGCTGAAAACAAACAACCCTGCCGATACCAGCAGTTTATCCGGGATGGTGCAATCGCTCGGTTACCTAATTGCTGCTATCGGTCCCGTCATTACCGGTAAGTGCAAAGCGCTCACTGGCAACTGGGTGACAAGCGAGATCATCGTTCTCGTCGTCATCGCCCTGTTTGTTGGAGCGGGGCTCTTCGCTGAGCAGAAAGACAAAATTTACTAAGTCGTCAATCGTCGGTCTGAAGTGCAACAAAAAAGTTAGACAAAGTTGAGAAAATTAGACTGATAAGGTATGCGTCCGGTATTCAACCGGGCTCATACCTTTTGTTTTTAAAGAGATTCGGTGGTAGTTGTAGAAGTGAAGGTAGTCTTGGGAGATGGCCTTCAGTTCTTCCAATGAATGGCATGGTGGATAACCATGCAATAATTCTGTCTTGTAAATATGAAAGAAGCTCTCGATTGGCGCATTATCCAAGCAGTTTCCCTTACGGGACATGCTTTGGATAAACTGGTGGCCCTTGAGCTTTTCAACGTAGTAAGGGAGCTGGTAATGCCAGCCTTGATCAGAGTGGATAACAGGCTTCGCATTGGCTGGTAGTTTAGTTAATAATTCGTTGAGCGTGGCGGTAATCAAGCCCCGGTCCGGATGATAACTCATTTGGAAGGCCAGGTTCTCTTTGGTAGCTTCATCGGTAATCGCGGAAATATAGGCCCAGTGTTGGTCTGCTAAGCGAACTTGCGTCACGTCAGTGTGGAGGACTTGGTAAGGTTTTTTCGCGTCAAAACTTTGGTTGAGATAATTTGGGGCAATCTTACCAACAGTACCAGCATACGAGGAATAACCGCCGTTGCGGTGTCGGTTATATAGTTTCACCTGGACTTTAAGCTCCTTCATCAGCTTAATGATGGTTGCATCAGCGAGGTGAATTCCTTCATCTTCCAGCAAGGCGCTTATGCGCCGATAGCCATAGGTAAACTGATCACGGACCTTTCCTTGATTGGCGAGCTTTTGGATTAATTGCTTAACGTATTCGTACTTATCCTGGTGATTAGCAATCCGTTTACGCTCGTCATATTAAGTAGCACGCGGAAGATTCAATACTTGAAGGAGCTCACTGACAGCATAACGGTCCCATTTGGGAATTGCCTTTTGATCAGCCCTAATTTGATCGATTATTTCCGTTTTTTGACGGGCTTTAAGCGACCAAACAGGGCGATAGATTTTTTTGTGACGTCACGCTCCAGCTTGAGATCATGGTTCTCTTTCTTGAGTTGACTGACCTCCTCACGGAGCCGTTCAAGTTCACTTTGATCTTTAAGATGACGTAAATGTTTTTTAGATGATTTAATGCCCATTTTGGGTGGCCGTCCTTTCCGTCGTGGTTGGAGGCCAGCCAACCCCTCCTGGTCAAAAGCCTTGCCCCAGGCGGAGATCTGACACGCGTTAACGTCAAACTTAGCCGCAACCTCGATCATCGACATTTCATGAGTATGATAATAGTCTATCACGGTCAGTTTGAATTCAGCGGTAAAGGAACGTCTAGTCCGCCGCGGTTTAAGGGTATTAACTCCAGATAACTTAAATCTTTGAACCCACTTTCTAATCTCACTAGCAGAAAGACCATACTGGCGACTTAATTCCACGGAAGATTGGCCATCAAGATATTTTTGGACAATCTCAGCTTTCAGTGTTGGTGAATATTTAGTCAAAAAAAGTACCTCACAATCGTTAGATGATTTTGTCTAACAATTATGGGGCACTTCAGTCACTTACCGGCGATTTTTTGTTGGATCTGTTTTGCCAACCCACCGCAGTTGTTTAAGCGGCAGTCGGCGGTAATGACGATGGTCCTTCAAGACCAGCATGGTATCGTCATATCCGGCTACCGCCCCGTCAAAGGCCTGGACGACGTGATTGCCATCAAGGACGTTTAATTGCACGTGAACCGGGTGCTTCTTCTGCCAGGCGATAGTCAAACGGCGGTCAATTTCTGCTTCTGCTAACTGCGGTTGCTCTAATTCCGGCTGACGTTTAGCGTCCCGCCTTAGTGCTGAAGCATGGTCAGAAAGAAAAAAGCCCTGCCATTTCAGCATCCCCCGGTCATGGTAATCATAGGAAAAAAAGCGCTGGGCAATCCGTTCTGCTTCCTTCAGTGAATATTTGGGTGCTTTAACCACTTAGCTTCCTCCTCCCGAACAAATGTTCGTATGATATTCTACCATTTTTGGTCCCAACAGCAAATTTTTTCTGATCTATACCAATTTTTTTAACCCGTTTCCCCTCACCACCGTAAAACTTGTTAGCGCACTCATACCGCTATTTATCGGCAATTTTAGGCCTTGTTTAGTGATGCACAATGACCATTAGTCGGTATATAATACAGTTGTAATTTTCGTTTTGACCTTATAAAGGAGTGAATGGTTTTGGCAGAAAACAAAGCAGTGATTACCTTGTTCGGGGCAGCCGGCGACCTGGCTCAACGCAAGCTGTACCCATCATTATTCAAACTCTATCAAAAACATTACTTGGGCGAACACTTTGCCCTTTTGGGAACTTCCCGTCGGCAAATCAGCGACGAAGACTTCCAGGAAATGGTGCGTCAATCGATTAGCTCGATTAAGGAAACGGCAGACGGCCAAGCTGAGAGCTTCGTTAAGCACTTCTTCTTCCAGTCACATGACGTTACTAAGCCGGAGCACTACGTCGTTCTTGGCAAGCGGATCGCCAAACTGGAAGAACAATTTGATACCGAACACAACCGTCTCTTCTACATGTCGATGGCTCCACAATTCTTCGGTACGATTGCCATTAACTTGAAGAAGCAAAACTTGTTGTCTGACAACGGCTTTAACCGCCTGGTTATTGAAAAGCCGTTCGGTCGCGACTTTGACTCCGCAAAGAAGCTTAACGACGAACTGACGCAGACCTTTGACGAAAACCAGATTTTCCGGATCGACCACTACCTTGGTAAGGAAATGATCCAGAACATCGAAGCACTGCGCTTTGGGAACACCATCATCGAGTCACTGTGGAACAACCGTTACATTGACAACATTCAGGTCACGCTCAGTGAAAAGCTGGGGGTTGAAGAACGAGCTGGCTACTACGACCAATCCGGTGCCCTGCGTGACATGGTTCAAAACCACGTAATGCAGATTGTCGCCCAGCTAGCGATGGAACAACCAGTGGCCTTTACTGACAGTGATGTCCGGGTTGAAAAGATCAAGGCCTTGCGTAGTCTACGCCTGTACACCCCATCTGAAGCAGCAGCCAACTTTGTGCGCGGCCAATACGATGCTGGTGACAATAGCACTGCTTACCGTAAAGAAGACGGTGTTGATCCTCACTCGGCAACCGAAACTTTCGTTGCCGCTAAGTTGTTATTCGACAACTACCGCTGGTCTGGCGTACCGTTCTATATCCGAACAGGGAAGAAGATGGCCGACAAGTTTACCCGCATCGACGTTGTCTTCCGCAAGCCATTAATCGACATCTTTGCCAACCCGCGGATGAAGAGCGACCAATCACTGAAGTCCAACGTGTTGACCATCTACGTCGAACCAAAGTCTGGTTTCGCACTGCGGGTTAACGCCAAGAGTGCCGGCCAAGGCTTCACGACAACCCCTGTCGACCTTAGCTTCCTGCAGAGTTCGGCCGCTAAGGAAGAAGCGCCGGAACCGTACGAACGGCTTTTCCACGACGCCCTAGAGGGTAACCACACTAACTTTGCTTCGTGGGCTGAAATTGCCTACGCTTGGAAGTTTGTCGACGTCATCCGCAAACTCTGGGATATTGAAGACCCACAGTTTCCAAACTACGTCCCTGGTTCAATGGGACCGGCCGCATCCGACGAACTGCTGGCCCGCGATGGTCGCCAGTGGGTTTACCGGCTCAACCGTTAACTTTTAATCGAAAATACAAAGTGAACAACCCTCAAGCTGTTAGACAGACCTAACAATTTGAGGGTATTTTTATAACGAACTATTCAGCACAATCCAAAAAGGACTACTTTTGGCAATTTAATAATTGGGGCTGTAACATAATTCCCTTGTCCTATGCTAAAAGTTAACCGGCGGTACAACAATGGCCCCTAACGTTCTGGCAAAGCCGAACGCTAGGAGCCTATTGTTGCTCGCTGGGGTGGCAGATAGCCTAGCTGCGCGTCGTGACGACGAAGTCATAAACGACTTCCGCGTTAGAACCGTTCAAAAACGAAATCGTTCTGATTGCTGTTTCATGGTTTGTCACGCTCACTTTAGGAATAATTGGCCTGTATCCTATATATAGAACAATATTGATGAACTAACTAGTCTAGTCCTTGATCAACAACAGGTTGTTAGTCACAGCAAATTAATTCACTGTAGTTTTTAACTAGACCAATCGCCAACCGAGCATTTTTCAACTTCATTCACGGAATTTACTTTAATTCACAAAGATATGCACAAGGTTAATCGATTAACCTAAAAATGTGCGTTTTAAAAGTTAATATTTCTTATGTATTGTCTGAATTTTTATTGATTTAGCGCTTTCTTCGCCTTAAACTTAAAAACAAGACCAATCGATCAATGTCATAAGGGAGGAGAAAATATGATTGTGTCGTGGTGGGGCGCCCTCATCGGGTTAGCCATTGCTATTATTCTGATTCTGCGTAAACTTGACGCAGTTTATTCGTTGTTTATCGGGGCGATCATCGGTTCACTAATCGGTGGTGCCAGCCTCTTGCAGACCGTTAACATCCTGGTTAAGGGTTCCCAGTCAGTAATGGGGACCGTTGTCCGGGTGCTGGCCGCTGGTGTCTTAGCCGGGGTCATGATGGATTCCGGTGCTGCCGATACCATTGCCCGGACCATCGTTAACAAGATGGGGGACCGGATGACGATCCTCGCACTTGCACTGGCCACGATGGTGATCACCGGGGTGGGTGTCTTCATTCCGGTGGCCGTCTTAATTGTGGCCCCGATTGCGCTGGAAGTTGGTCAACGTAGCCACATTTCCAAGCTGTCGCTGTTGGTCGCCCTGTCTGGTGGTGGGAAAGCTGGTAACATCATTTCACCAAACGCCAACACCATCGCTGCCGCTAAGGGGTTCGGCTTGAACCTGAGTCAGGTAATGATCGCTGACTTCATTCCGGCCGTTGTTGCCCTGTTCGTCACGGTTCTTGTCGCTTCACTGATCAAGCACAAAGGTGACCCGGTTGTTGCTTCCGACCTGGAAGACGATGCCACCCCTGACGTTGCTGAAGATGAACTGCCATCACTTGGCGCCTCGTTGGTAACCCCAATCGTCGCAATCGTTTTACTGTTAATCAACCCAATTGGGCAGATTTGCCACGTTGAGTGGATGAGTAAGATTAACCTGGACGCTACTTACGTTCTGCCAATTGCCGCCATTATCGGGGCATTGGCAATGCACAAGGCTAAGAACCTGGAAGAATATGCCAAGACCGGGATGATCAAGATGACGCCGGTAGTGATGATTCTGATCGGTGCCGGTGCGATTGGGGCAACAATTACCGAATCAAGTTTGCCACAGCTGCTCATCAACGCCATTAAGGTCAGCCACATTTCCGGGGTCTTCCTCGCACCACTGTCTGGTATCTTGATGGCTAGTGCGGCCGCATCTACTTCCACCGGTGTTATCCTGGCTACCGGCTCGTTCTCCAAAGCCATTCTTGGTTTCGGTGTTAACCCGCTGGCTGCCGCTGCGATGGTTCACACTGGTGCAATTGTCTGCGACCAGCTGCCACAGGGGAATTACTTCCACGTTACGGCTAACGCCATGCACATGGACATCAAGCAACGGTCACAGGGTATTTTATACGAAGCCATCTGTGGTGGTTCAGCTTGTTTGACCGCTACTGTTCTGTACGGTTTCCTGCACTTGATTTAATTGTCTGTTCATTAGAATAGGAGAGATCACGATGAAGTTTGTCATTGCGCCGGACTCTTTTAAGGGTTCACTAACTGCAAAAGAAGTTGCTGACGCTATTAAAAAGGGTGTTTCCCGCGTTTATCCTAACGCTGACTATGTCATGGTTCCAATGGCTGACGGCGGTGAAGGAACCGTTCAGTCATTAGTCGATGCTACCCACGGTCAGCTGATCCACAAGAAGGTTCATAACCCGTTGAACCAACTGAGCGATGCCTACTACGGAATACTCGGTGACGGGAAGACCGCGGTGATCGAAATGGCCCAGGCTTCTGGGATCCAATACGTCGACGAAAACACCCATAACCCGCTGATCACGACCACCTACGGGACGGGGGAATTAATGCTGGACGCGATGGACCATGGTGTATCAGCCATTATCATGGGCATCGGCGGCTCTGCCACTAATGATGGTGGTGCCGGGATGGCTCAAGCCCTAGGTGCTCACCTCTTAGATAAGGAAGGTAAAGAACTTTCCTTTGGTGGTGGAGCCCTCGACCAGCTGGATAAGATTGATGTTTCAGCAGTTGACTCACGGGTCGCTGACACCAAGATCCTGATTGCTTCAGATGTTACCAACCCGCTGACCGGGAAGGATGGTGCTTCGGCCGTCTTCGGACCACAAAAAGGTGCCACTCCGGAAATGGTCAAACAGCTCGATAGCAACCTCCACCACTACGCCCAAATCATTAAGCGCGACCTAAAGAAGGATATCGAAATGAAGCCGGGTGCTGGTGCTGCCGGTGGACTCGGAACCGGACTGATGGCTTTCACCAACTCCGAAATGAAGCTTGGGATCGACATTGTTGTTGAATACACCAAGCTGAAGGAACAGGCTGCGGGTGCTGATTACGTCTTCACGGGCGAAGGTGGCATCGACTTCCAAACCAAGTTTGGTAAGACACCTTACGGGGTTGCCAAGGCCACCAAGAAAGTTGCGCCTAATGCCCCAGTCATCGTTTTGGCCGGCAATGTCGGTGAAAAGATCGACTCGCTTTACAGTAGTGATGCCATGGACGCTATTTTTGCTACTCCCGCTGGCGCCAAGAGCCTGAAAGATGCGATGGCAGACGGTCCACATGATATCGCGCTCACTGCTGAGAACATCGCACGGCTGATTAACGTTATCAGCTAGCCTCATAAGATTTTGGCAAAGTAACCGTTTATTACGGCAAGAGGGTTGTGAGATAATTCCTCTTATTCACACTAAAAGTTAACCGGCGGTACAACAATGGCCTCTAACGTTCTGGTAAAACCAAACGCTAGAGGCCTATTGTTGCTCGCTAGGGCGGCAGATAGCCTAGCTGCGCGTCGTGACGACGAAGTCATAAATGACTTCCGCGTTAGCACCGTTCAAAAACGAAATCATTCTGATTTCTTTTTCACGGTTTGTCACGCTCACTCTTTTTTACCAGTTTTGTGATTTCTTGCGCGATCGCCGTATTGGATACAAGTTCGGATATACCAACTACTCATTCGTCTTTTAAAGAATAAATTCTACTAGTTTGTGCATCTTTTCTCAAATTGTTGTGTCGTTACCAGCGAAATTTGTTATAATCTGGTTGTACATTGTTAAAGAACATAAGGAGCGTGAATTTGATGTCTGATCAAAAAGCACAAATTGGTGTTGTTGGTTTAGCTGTCATGGGTAAGAACCTGGCCTTGAACATTGAAAGTCGTGGGTTCACTGTTGGTGTCTACAACCGTCACCGTAACCGGACTGACGAAATGATGAAGGACCACAGCGACAAGAAGCTGATTCCTAGCTACACCATTGAAGACTTCGTTAACAGCTTGGAGACTCCTCGTCGGATTCTCCTGATGGTAAAGGCTGGTGCCCCAACCGACGCAGTGATCGACGAACTACTGCCACTGCTTGACAAGGGGGACGTGCTGATTGACGGTGGGAACACTAACTTCCACGACACTATGGCACGGAACGCTAAGCTGGACAAGTCTGGCATCAACTTCATCGGCATGGGTGTATCCGGTGGTGAACTGGGTGCCCTCCACGGCCCATCCCTGATGCCTGGTGGCCAGAAGGAAGCTTACGACCTGGTTGCCCCAATTCTGACTCAGATCGCTGCCAAGGCCGAAGATGGCAAGCCATGTGTTGCTTACATCGGGCCTAACGGTGCTGGCCACTACGTTAAGATGGTTCACAACGGTATCGAATATGGTGACGAAGAGCTGATCGACGAAAGCTACAACATCATGCGGAACGTCCTTGGCCTTAGCGTTGATGACATGGCTAAGATCTTCAAGGAATGGGATAAGGGTGAACTTGACAGTTACCTGATCAACATCACGGCCGACATCCTGACTCGTAAGGATGACCTCGGCGAAGACAAGAGCAAGCCGATTGTTGACATGATCCTCGACCGTGGTGCTAACAAGGGTACTGGTAAGTGGTCTTCAGAAACTGCCCTCGATGGTGGCGCACCACAATCAGTAATCACCGAAGCCGTTTACGCTCGTTACATCTCAATGATGAAGAAGGAACGGGTTGCCGCAAGCAAGGTTCTCCCTGCTGACGTTGAAAAGGCCGTTATTGATAACAAGGACGAATGGATTGAAAAGATCCGTCAAGCCCTCTACTTCGGTAAGGTTATGTCATACGCTCAAGGATTCGAACAAATGCGGATCGATTCCGAACGCTACGACTGGAACCTGCAATACGGTGAACTGGCTCAGATTTGGCGTGAAGGCTGCATTATTCGTGCACAATTCCTGCAGAAGATTACCGATGCTTTCGAAAAGGACCCGGCAATCAAGAACCTACTTCTTGATGACTACTTCAAGGACATTGCCAAGAAGTACCAGAAGGCTATCCGTGATGTCGTTGCTCTGGCCGTTAAGGCTGGTATTCCTGCACCTGCCCTGGCAGCTGCTATCAACTACTACGACTCCTACCGTGCTGAAGTGCTGCCAGCAAACTTACTGCAAGCACAACGTGACTACTTCGGTGCCCACACGTACGAACGTGTTGACCGCCCAGGTAACTTCCACTACAGCTGGTACGAAGAACAATAATTTACTCCTCATGAGCGCTAAAAAGGCGGCTGAAGCAATTCAGCCGTCTTTTTTGCTCAATTTTTGGTGCCACTTTCATCAGTGGTATATATGTTCACAAAGTCATATCTGAATTTACTTTATCTTTTCTTAACCTAGACCAATTAATGAATGTTTATAGTTTTGGCAATTGGGATAATTACCGTTTAACCATTGAGGCGCCTATAATAGCAACGATTGCACAAATTGGCTAGTCCATTTGTTGAATTGGTCTAGTTTTTATTTTGGCGTTAACCTTTTCGAAATTAGTTGTTGACTTTCCTTCGTAAGTCAGGCATCATTGGCATCGTCAAAACGAATCAAAAAATTGGTCTGGTTAATCAGACTTTGTTAACTCTTTTGGAGGATATTATTATGCAACCATTAAATATTAAAGTTTACTCTGACGGTGCCGTCATTGAAGATATGCAACGGATGTCGCAAATGGACTACCTGAAGGGCTTTACCACTAACCCTTCCCTGATGAAGCGAGCAGGGATTACTAACTACATGGAATTCGCTACCAAGGTCGTTAATGAATTCCCTGACTACAGTATTTCCTTTGAAGTCTTCAGCATGGACCCGCAGACAATGGCTCAGGAAGCACGGATCCTGTCATCACTGGGCGATCAGGTATACGTAAAGATCCCGGTTATTAACGACCAGGGCGAAATCAACAGCGAACTGATCCACCAGTTGTCTTCTGAGGGAATCAAGGTTAACGTCACGGCAATCACCACCACCGCTGAAGTCCAAGCAGCCGTTAACGCTCTTGATCCGGAAACACCATCAATTATCTCCATCTTCGTTGGCCGGGTGGCTGACGCCGGGAACGAATGGCGCAACTTCGTCGTTGACAGTGCCAAGATTACCCACCAACTGCCAAATGCCGAATTACTGTGGGCTTCCACCCGTGAAGTTGGTAACATTTTCGAAGCACAAGCGCTGGGCTGTGACATCATCACCGTTCCACCGGCAATCCTGGAAAAGTTCAATTCCAAGCGTGGGCTGTCACCAATGGAAATTTCTGTTAATACTGTCAAAGGTTTCAACAAGGATATTGCTGCCCTTGGGTTCAGTATCCTTGACGACAGCATGGTCCACGCCTAAGGAGGTCAGTAGTTAATGACCAAGCTTGACACCACTCAGCTGGCCAAGCAGTCAATTTGCCAACGGTCAATCGACACTCTCAAAATGTTAGGGGTAGAAATGATCGAGCAAGCCAACAGCGGCCACCCCGGGATCGTTCTTGGGGCGGCCCCTCTTGTTTATAGCCTCTGGGAGCATTTTTTATCATTCAATCCCCGGGAACCTCGTTGGTTCAACCGCGATCGCTTTGTTCTTTCCGCCGGCCACGGTTCCGCACTCCTGTATGCTCTGCTATACATGAACGGTTTTGATTTGACAATTGACGACCTGAAGGCTTTTCGCCAGTTAGATTCTAAGACACCGGGCCACCCAGAATACGGGCACACGCCTGGCGTGGACGCAACGACCGGGCCGCTCTCCCAGGGACTAGGAATGGCCGTTGGAATGGCAATGGCCGAAAAGCACCTTGCTGCCGTATACAACCGCCCAACGTTCCCGGTCATCGACCACTTTACCTACGCCCTCGTTGGCGATGGCGACCTGGAAGAAGGACTCAGTCAGGAGGCTATCAATCTGGCGGGACACCTTCCATTGCGCAAGCTAATTGTCCTTTACGATTCCAATGACGTTTCTCTCGACGGCCCCCTCAGCGATAGCTCCAGTGAAAACGCCGCTCAGCGTTTCCGGGCGGCTGGTTGGGACTACCAATTGGTCAATAACGGCAATGACATCGAATCGTTGGATACGGCCATTGCTCACGCCCAACGCTCAGATAAGCCGTCGCTTATTGAAGTGAAAACGATCATTGGCGAAGGGACGCCGCTTGCCGGTACCAATAAAGTCCACGGGGCGCCCTTAGGCCACGATAACTTGGTCCAGTTGAAGAAGAGCCTGGATTGGCAGTTAGCGCCATTCCAGGTGGATGAGGACGTTTACAACCACTATGATCACTTTATCAACCAGAAGATTTCTGCCTATCACGATTGGCAAAAGCTGTTCCATACGTATCAGGAACAGTTTCCAAAGCTAGCTGTCAGCTTGCTTGATAACCAACTACGTCTTCCTTCAAAGTCAGTGGTATTTAAAGCTAGCGAAATGATTGCCACGCGGAATGCCAGTTCGACCATCATGCAAGCCCTTGCCACAACTAACCCCAACTTCTGGGGTGGTGCGGCTGACTTAACAGCTTCCAATAAGACTTACCTTATTGGTTGTGGCGACTTTACTGCCACCCATCCTCAGGGGCGCAATATCCACTATGGTATTCGCGAATTTGGAATGGCAGCAGCTGCTAACGGCATTACCCTTCACGGCGGTTCGCGGACCTTTGTCTCAACTTTCCTGGTTTTCAGTGACTACCTCAAGGCAGCAATTCGTCTAGCCGCCCTTATGAAGGTGCCGACCACCTACGTCTTCTCCCATGATTCGATCGCTGTGGGTGAAGATGGGCCAACTCACGAACCGGTCGAACAAATCACCGGTTTGCGCGCCATCCCGGGAATCAATGTTTTCCGACCAGCCGACGCTAACGAAACCCTGGCATCCTGGCAGACGATCGGTCAAATCACTGACCAGCCAGCTGTCCTGGTTACCAGTAGGCAAAAGCTACCAGTCATGGCGGAAACAGCTAATAGCCAAGAAAAAGTCGCTCGTGGCGGTTACGTGATCTCACCAGCTAAAGTAACGGCTGAAGGGTTGCTGATCGCCTCTGGTTCAGAAGTTTCTCTCGCCATCCAGGCTCAGCAAGCGCTGCGGCAAATGAACCATGATGTCGCGGTAGTTTCCATGCCGTGCCTGGAACTCTTTAACCGCCAACCAAACGAATACCGTCAAAAAGTCTTGCCGCCAACGGTTACCAAACGAGTCGCCATCGAAATGGGTACCGGCTTTATTTGGAACCAGTATGTGGGCACTGGCGGCAAAATCATTAGTGTTGATTGTTTCGGCCAAAGTGGTGACGGTCCAACCATCGCCGCTAATTATGGCTTCACAGTCGACAACGTCGTCAACACTTACCTGTCACTCAACTCCTAAGACCATTCCTATTCAGACATAATCACACATCACTCCAATTAACTGGTCATAAGGAGAGCTCGCTATCCATTAGCAGGCACCACAAGAGCTAATTGAGTAGACATTAAAAGCTCCCCGGCAAAATCTGCCAGGGAGCTTCTTTCTTTTGATCAAATTTACTTTGCCGCTGCTTCTGCAGTCGGCAATTCATTATTCACATCGGTACGGACAACCATCACGTCCACCCGTGAATTACGGTTAACAAAGGCGGTAACGGAACCAACGACTGCGCGTTGCATCTTTGATAGTCCACTTGCCCCGATCATGATTAGGTCATTCTTGTGATCGCGTGGGAAATCAAACGAGATCACCGTCTTCGGATTTCCTAGGCGGACGTGGATATCAATGTTGTTAAAGTGTTCATTTTCCTGTGCATCAGTTAACAGGTCATCAAGATAGTCCTCTGACCGGTCAACCAGTTGGTAAGCGATGCTGCCATCGGACATCCCCGCAAAGTTGTAAGACATTGCCCGGGTGTCGACCACATTCAAAATATCAACATGAGCCCCGTTACGCTTAGCAGTTGAGATTGCCTTTTTCAAAGCCAGCTCCGCCTGCTTAGATCCATCAACGGGAACCAGAATGTTCTTGTATTCTTGGCTCATCATCGTAACCTCCATTCATGTTCATTGTGTACTTATCATGTACGACATATGCTCATTGAATAACTATCTTTAATAAACATTGTACTCCCATTAGGAATTGAAAAAAACATTTTCATTGTTTTTCATACTTTTTTAACTGCTAACAGGTCCTCATGTTGACAATTATGGGGCCCCAACCTACAATTTGGGAAAGGAAACTTAAGATTATTAAGTCAGAGGGAGTTGGTGTCAGTAATGGACAAGATTGACCGTCAGATTATTAACATGTTGCAAGAAAATGCCCGGGTTTCACTGAAACAGATGTCGCAGGCCTGCTATATTTCCTCACCAGCAATTGCCGCCCGCATCAGCAAATTAGAGAAAAACGGCGTCATTACTGGCTATCATACCGTTGTCAACATGGAAAAGCTCGACTACCATGTTAAAGCCTTCATCCAGCTACAGTTAGAACCGCGTCAGAAAAAAGAATTTTACCCTTACGTCCAGAGTATCCCTAACGTTATCGAGTGCAATTGCGTTACCGGCGACTACTCAGAAGTGATGGAAGTCGTTTTCCCAACTACCGCTGACCTGGATAACTTTATCAACACCATCCAAAGCCGCTTTGGTAAGACCAGCACCCAGATCGTATTCAGCACCAGTGTAGACCACCGCGGAGTCATCTTGAAAAATCCTGAAGAAAATTAGGAGGAATTATCATGAAACCACAACTAATCGGGCTCCAGCATGCTTATAATAGCCGCGACCTCGGCGGGTATGTCACCACTGACGGCCACCACGTCAAATCCGGCCGACTCTTTCGGACCGCCCTGCTCCACGACTTGGATGATAACGACTTGCAACTGTTAAACCAGCTCAATGTCACCAAGATCATTGACTTCCGGGATAATGCGGAAGTAGACCACCTGCCAGACCGTGTTCCGGATTCAGCAACCTATTTCCATCTGCCAGTCTTTAAGGAAGACGAAACTGGTGCTAGCCTGTCGACTGCCAAGCCGCTCCAACGACTGGCGGTGGACTACCAGGCAGGAATCAAGTGGATGCTAACTGCTTACCACGACATGGTCACCATCGAATCAGCAAAAGCCGCTTACCAAGAATTCTTCAGCCAGCTATTAGCCGCTGGCGAAGATGAAGCAACAATCTTCCACTGTACCGCCGGAAAAGACCGGACCGGGGTAGCTGCCTACGTTCTTCTCCGGATCCTCGGTGTCTCTGCCGAAGACGCCCGTGAGGACTACCTCTGGACCAACGTCTACTCTGCTGCCCGTGTCCGGATGCGCCTCGAACAGGTCAAAGCCGCTGCGGGTAACGACGTGGTTGCCTATAACGTCCGTCATATGTCAGCCGCCCTGCCACAATATCTCAACACTGCCACCCGGATAATTAACCAGCAATACGGTGGGATGCAGCCCTTCGTCCGCAAATTTCTGGGGCTGTCTAATGATGATGTCGCAACCCTTCGCCAGCTTTACCTGGATTAAACCGTCATCGTGGTATAATGTTAGTAGGATTAATTAACCGAATGGAGATGTTAAGGATGGAAACACGTATTTTCTTTAATCCTGGCGACTCAATCGCAAACATCCACGATTACAACGAAGCTGTCCGTAAGGGGCAGATCTTTAAGCGTGAACGCCACGCTGACGATCTCGTAATTGCCAAGGGGCCTGACGATGAGGAATATGCAATCTTCTACGCCAAGGACGAGTTGCCAGCCACTCACCAGTCATCAAAGCCCTATGACGTTAAGAACCGGCTGTAAGAGCACTTGCCTGTCGATCAGCCCAACTAAAAAGCATGACCCGGAAAAATCCGTGGTCATGCTTTTTTACTCATTAGTCATCAGTTAACAGCACGTGAAGCAGCTCCTTCGCCGATTCATGGAGGGCGGCCTTTGACTTATCATTTCCCAGGTGTGTGTAAACTTCGCCGACGTAAACGTCATGGTCAAAGAGGGTCTTGAAGACCTGGTCAATAATCGGCTTGGTCCGTTCCTCTTCTTGAACCGGACCAAACGGGTTGGCAAAGAAAGTCGTGCTAAAGCCGACTTCATCGGTCGTCCCCAGGGCCATCCGTTTACCAGCAACGAAGGTCTTCTTGGCTTCATCGACGTTGTTAAAGCGGTGTAGGCCAATCTCTTTGTCATAGTTGTTGGCATAAACCCACATATCAACGTGATGGTGCTGGACAACGTGGTCCCAGGTATCAGCCGGGATAATGACCCGGGCATTTTTGCGCTCAGGGTTGAGGTAGACACCCCGGTCCATGTTGTCAAAGGCAACGGCGGAACTGAGGTCGTCGAGGCGGACAAAGGCCCCAATTTCGGTCCCCTGGGCGCTGATGCCATTTTTAACGTGGTTATCAATGGTGAAGCTCCCCATATCGTCAAAGATCGTCTCTAAGTTTGCAATCTGATCGTCGGCAACTTCCTGGAGAGCTTCCAGTGACTCGGACTTGCCGGCGCCAGAATCACCAAAGAAGACAACGTTGCGCTGCTTGCCGTTGGCAAAAGTGATCTTAACCATCGACCCGTGAATCGGCAGGGATCCACGGTAAATCTGGTGGAGGTTGTGGACCGTCAAGCACATCTTCTTCATGTAGCCAAAGTAGGTCGTCTTGTCATTGTACGGCACTTCGGCAACCCAGATATCATTGTCGGCATCGTGGTGGTAGTGACTGACATCCCCCTCCGTTGGTGTGAGACCGAACAGGATAATTTCGTCAGGTTTCTGGTCGCGGATCTCCTTGGCACTGGCCAACTGGAAGAGGTTAGACAGCGCCAGCCCGTTGACTAAGTAATCGACATCAAAGTAGATGAAAGCAAGACTCTCACCAATCTTTGCCGGATAACAAAGCCACTTGCCGTCCTGGTCGGCAAACTTAGCTACCGGGTTGTAGTCGACCGCTGAGAAGACCCCTTCCCGCTTGTTGCTCTTTGTGTGCATCATCAACGGTGGACGGAGCATTACCCGGTCAATAAACGGCACTTCTTTCAGTGCCTCGTAGCCAGCTGGCATCTTCCACTGGTGGTGGTCGATTAGCATCGCCGCGTTAGTCCCGGCATCCAACTGACGGTAGACCTTATTTGGGAAGCCCTGTAATTTTTCCTCGATTGTTCGGTAAAGGACCCGGATTTGGTCGTTGAAGAAGTTATCAACTTCGCGGAACTTAGCGCCAATAATCTTATTTTGGCTGTAGTCCATGATTGATACCCGCAGGTATGACCGATAATAGGTATAGAAATTTTCGATACTGTCGAGGATTTCCCCACGACTGTAATGGTCGTAGGCCGAAATATCATCAACCAGGATCTTCTTGATGACGCTAACGTAGTCTTCGGCGGTCTGGTTTTCAAATGAGTCGTTACGCTCACCATTGTGCAGTGAATGGAGGTAAATCCGTACCATCGTCTTCCACTCATCGCTGTTGATCATCTCGTACATATTGGTGTAATAGCGTTTACTGAAATTGAGTAACGCCACCTTCCGGCTTGGTGCAATGTATAGTGAATCCGTTTGAACTGTTCGTCTATTTTCTCCCATCGCTGATCGACCTTTCCTAATTAAATTCTCATTTAGTCCGTCAATAATATTGTACCCTATTTTCCAATAGCCCGTAGATTCTTTTCTGTTGTGCAAGCCCGAAAACGGTTTGAACTGCGCAAGATAGCGAACAATAATCCCTAATTGCCTCTGGATCGTTCTTGACGATTAGTTTTAAAATGACTAAACTAGTCTTAATCATTATTAATCAAATACTCAGTTAAAGCTCGAAGGAGGAGTTCTTATGGAACTGGCGTCAAGTTTAAAGGGTCAGATTAATCCCCGTTTGCTCGCAGTAAGTGCTTCAGGGGTTCGTTCGTTTGATGCAATGGTCTCCAGCATCCCCGGCGTGGTAAAGCTAACCATTGGTGAACCGGACCTCAATACACCGGAACACGTCAAGAGTGCTGCTAACCACAGTATCACCAATAACGACTCGCACTACGCGCCGCAAAACGGGACGGAAGAATTCCGGCAGGCGGTCGTTAACTATATTCACCGGACTCGCGGTTTAGATTACGACCCAGCTACAGAAGTCGTCGCGACTATCGGGGCCACGGAGGCGATCTCTTCCACCTTCTTCTCCATTCTTAAGCCAGGCGATAAGATCATTATTCCAACACCTGAATGGTCACTGTATTTCCCGTTAGCTGAACTAGCTGGGGCTGCACCGATTCAAGTCGACACTTCTGCCGATGACTTTGTCCTGACACCAAAACACCTGGAACAAGTCCTCGAAGAACACGGGGAAAGTGTCAAGGCGATCCTGCTCAACTACCCGAACAACCCCACTGGTCGGGAATACCCTGAAGAGGTGCTTCGTGGGTTGGCAAAGGTCATTGAAGAACACAACCTCTTCTGTATCGCCGATGAAATTTATAGCGACCTGGTTTACAACGGCAAGCACTTCTCCATCGCGAATGCCATCCAGGACCGTACAGTGCTGATTAGCGGGCTGTCTAAGTCCCACGCCATGACTGGCTACCGACTGGGCTACCTGTGCGCACCAGCCGACCTGGCAGCACAAATCAACAAGATGCACTCCCTGATGGTGACTGCCGTTAACGACAGTGCCCAGGCTGCCGGTGCTGAAGCACTGAACAATGGTGAAATGGACCCGGTTGAATCCAGCAAGGTCTACGTTGAACGTCGTGACTTCCTTGCAAGCGCCCTGAACGAAATTGGCATGCCGCCAGTTTCACCCGACGGTGCTTTCTACCTCTTCGCCAAGATTCCAGCATCCTTCGGCACTGATGACCTCGATTTTGCGACCCGTTTGGCCAAGGAAGGCAAGGTTGGCTGTGTCCCAGGATCATACTTCGGTGAAGGCGGCAAGGGCTACGTCCGCTTCTCCTACGCCGCTTCAATGAACACTATTCAGGAAGCTGCTAAGCGCCTGAAGGCCTTCGTTGCTAACAACTAATAGTAATAATATTGCCCCCGTGAATGGCTGGCTGCTTGCTAGTTGTTCCCGGGGATTTTTTTGTTGAAAAATTATTAACTAACGCGTTTTCACTTGACTGATAGCCGGGAAAGTACGTTATCCTAGTTACTAACTTTATTTTTTAGGAAAAGGAGTAATCCCGTCATGAACATGATAATAGCGTTAATTCCCGCCATCGGTTGGGGAGCAATGCCATTAATTACTGGGAAGGTCGGCGGATCACCCGTGAACCAGATTTTTGGCATCGGCGCCGGCGCCTCCATCATCGGCCTGCTGGCTTTCCTCGTCACTAAGCCAACAGTTAGTCCCGCCGCTTTTGCCCTGGCCGTTCTCTGTGGCGCTCTCTGGACGATCGGTCAAATCGGCCAGTTTATTTCTTTCAAACACATTGGCGTCACTAACACTATTCCACTCTCAACCGTCTTCCAGTTAGTTGGTAATTCGTTGATCGGTATTATCATTTTTGGGGATTGGCCAACCCCACGGGCAAAGGTGATCGGCTTCTCTGCACTCGTTATCGTCATCATTGGGGCCCTTCTCACATCAGTAGTCGACCAAAACGACAAGGGGCTTACCGTCCGTGATGTGCTCTTCCTTCTTTGTACAACAGTCGGTTACTGGGTGTACTCCTCATTTCCCAATATCGGGATCATCAAACAGCAAAGTACCACCGGGATCTTTCTTCCCGAAATGTTGGGCATTTTATTAGGAGCCCTGCTTTATGGTTTCTTTACTGACCGCCAATCGTTTATCCAACGAGCCCAGTACTTAAACATCTTTGGTGGCCTGTCCTGGGGGATCGCCGCCTTCGCCTACATCTTTTCAGCCCAGACGAATGGCAATACCGCGGCCTTTATTTGGACCCAGCTAAATGTGGTAATTGCGACTTTTGGCGGAATTATTGTCCTGCATGAACACAAGAGTCCGCGCGAATTGCGGTACACCATTCTTGGGATCATGCTAATCGTTGTCGGCAGTATTGCAACTTCATTTGCATAGAAAACGGCGAATCTGGCATGCCAGATTCGCCTTTCTGCTTTAACGACCACCAACAATCTTGGCAGCTGCATTTTCTAGTGTTAATAATAGCCGGTCCGCGTTTCCCCGGAAATCACTGATAAAACTGTCTTCTGTCGAACTAACCGCGCCGACTTGTTTTCCCATAAAGTCGGTCACCACCAGCTGAGTCCCGGACCAGCTTACATCGTCATAGTGTCCTTCCAGAGCTTCGTCCATCATCGCCTGCATCGTATCGCGAACAGCGTCCTTAATAACATCATCAACGGCGAGGTCTTCACCATGCACCTTAGCCGCAGCGATTTTCATTGCAACTTCTTCCATATTAGACGGAATTTCAACACTCATTCGTCCTCTCCTTTCCCCGCACTTGACGGCTTTTTTCCTTCCTATTATGCTAAAAACAGTAAGGAGCGTTTTATTAATGAATGAAATTTATTGGCAGCAGATGACCCCACAGGGTTACCAGGAAATCCAGCAGCAAATTGCTGAACTTCAGGATCAGCGTCCCGCCAAAATTGCCCAGCTAAAAGCGGCACGGGCCCTCGGCGACTTGTCCGAAAATACCGAATACAGTACCGCCAAGCGGGAACTGCGTCACCTAGAAAGCCGACTGCGTTACCTTAACAAACTGCTCACCTACGCCAAGGTGATGACACCAGCAAATAACGGTAAAGTGGGGCTGGGATCGACGGTGACGCTGGAATTTACTGATGACCATTCTCAGGTCAGCTACCAGCTAGTCGGCAAGCAGCAAGCCGACGTCAACCGTCACTTGCTTTCGTTTGACTCGCCACTGGGCAAAGCCCTGATGCACCAGCCAGCGGGAACCACCGTTAGTGTGACTGCTCCAGCCGGCAATTACCAGGTGAAGATCCTCAGCATTCAAACCCACTAGCTCAGCTGCAAGGCTCGGCGGTATGCCGCTGCAGTCCGTGAATCAAAGGCCACGAAGAAGACTTCCGCAAGACGGGGGTCTTTTTTTGTAAACTGGCGAACCGTCTTTATCGCAATCAGTACTGCCCGATCGAGCGGGTAGCCATAAACCCCGGTACTAATTGACGGAAAAGCAACTGTCTGGCAACCGTGGGCTACTGCCTCTTGCAAACTGTGGCGGTAACTGTTAGCAAGCAGCTGGGCTTCATTGGCTTGTCCGCCACGCCAGATTGGCCCTGGAGTATGGATAATCCACTTGGCTGGCAGGTTAAACCCTGGCGTCGTTTTCGTTTCGCCAGTCGGGCATCCCCCAAGCCGTTGACAAGCTTCGCCAAGCCGGGGACCCGCCGCGCGGTGAATGGCCCCATCCACACCGCCGCCACCAGCAAGGCGGTCGTTGGCGGCGTTAACAATCGCGTCAACCTTAATTGTCGTAATGTCGCCCTCCACTACTTTTAATTCTGTCATGAA
This sequence comes from [Lactobacillus] timonensis, assembly GCF_900240275.1. GTDB lineage: Bacteria > Bacillota > Bacilli > Lactobacillales > Lactobacillaceae > Limosilactobacillus > Limosilactobacillus timonensis. The sequence goes on from NZ_LT964761.1 coordinate 672,021, forward strand.
TGATCCCTTCGTTTCTCCACTTATTATCACTTTACCGAACTGTAAAGTTCCTTCCGATAAGCAAAACACCAGGTGTTCTTTTTTGCCACCCAGTGTTTAATTCCTTTACCAAATGTTGACCCGTTGGTCTTCCGGTAAGTACATCCCGTCGCCTTCGTGGACGTTGAACGTCGTATAGAAATCAGCCAGGTTCTTAACTTGGACATTGGCCCGCAACTTGTTTGGCGCGTGAACGTCAACGCTTAGCAACAACTGCATATACTGGGTCGTCGCTTTCATCCGCCAGATCCGCGCCCAGTTAATGAAGAAGGCCTTCAAGTCGGCGTCGTCTTCCTTTTTGGCTGCCGAGAGGGCACAACTGAGCCCACCCCCGTCAGCAATATTTTCGGAAACAGTCAGCTTACCGTTAACCTTTTGGCCAGCAAATGGCAGCCCGTCAAATTCATCGATCATTTTCTGAGACAGTTTCTTAAAGTGCGCCCGGTCTTCATCAGTCCACCAATTATTTAAGTTCCCTTTTTCGTCAAATAACGAACCGTTGTTATCAAAGGCGTGAGAAATTTCGTGAGCGATGACGGCTCCAATACCACCAAAGTTCTCGCTAGATGACTGCTCAGTGGAGTAGAACGGCGCTTGTAAAACCGCAGCCGGGAAGACAATGATGTTCTTAAACGGGTGGTAGTAAGCATTAACCGTTGCCGCACTCATTTCCCAACGGTTACGGTCAACTTTCTTTCCCCACTTGCTGAACTGGTCTTCCAGAAATACCCGGCTGAGGTTATTGAGGTTGGCCATCAAGGATTGGCTTAGGTCAACGTGCAACTTATCATAAACCGCCGGCACTTTGTTAGGGAACCCAACCTGGATTCCCAATTCATTTAGCTTAACAATCGCCTTTTCACGCGTTTTTGGACTCAGCCATTCGTTGTTTTGCAACCGCTGCTTATAAACGTCAACCATTGAATGAACCATCCGTTGGACGTCAGCCTTAGCTGCTTGTCCGAAGTAACGGCGACCATAGTAGACCCCCAGAACCTGGCTGAAGACCCCCCGTGCCATCCGGAAAGCATACTTTTTCTGGTTGACCGGTTTCTTTTGACCGGAAACCGCCCGACCATAACGGCCGTTGAGTTCACGCAATTCATCGGTTAGCAACCCGGCATTGGACCGAATGTAATTGACGATCAACCAGGACTTAAAGAGCTCAAAGTGTCCCGTCAAAATATCATCCAAGGCTGCCAGGTACTTTGGTTCAGTAACGATTACTTTATCTGGCTTGGCACCAATTAGTCCTTCAATAATTGCTGCTAAGTCAAGCTGCTTGGTATGGTCCGCAAATTCAGTCAGCGTCTGCGGATTGTACATCTTGCTGTAATCAGCCGCTTCTTCAGCACTCTTCACGTGTGGAACCAACAGCTGGTCAAATGCAACTGTCTGATCAATCAGCTGCTGCGTTTCGTCAGCTGAAAAGCCAAACTTTGGCAAGACTTCGCCAATGTTCTTCTTCCAGAGTGCCATCAGCTTTGGCCCCTGCTGGTTACCTTGGTCGTAGTAGGACTTGTCAGGCAGGATCAGACCTGGCGCACCAGCAAAGAGGGCGTTAACCGTTGCGTTTTTCATGTCAGCATCAATATCAAAGAGTACTGGTGCTGCCACCCCGTTTTTGGCAAATTCCAACCAATGCTCCTGGTAGTCGGCATAAGATTGCAGGGCCTGAACCGGCTTGAGACCATCGAGCAGTGGCTTGGTTCCTTCCTTTTCCCGCCGTTCAAAGTCTCCCGCTAACTGATACAGCTTCAACAGTTCTGCGAAACGGTTTTCTGTCGGCATCTGGTCATGCTGCTTACCGGCAACAAAGTCATCCAAGTCCGCCGTCAGTTGCTTTTCCACCTTATCGTCCAGGTTTTGAAAGCCCCCGGTTGCTGGTTTATCGTCAGGAATCGTTGCCTGCTTAACCCATTCCCCGTTGACCGCTTCGTAAAGGTCGTCCTTGATCATTTTCTGGTTAATCGCCATTATGAAACTCCTTTCGCACTTTTCATCTATTATCTAGTATACCGGTTTTTCCTGCGTTTGACTGCTTTGACGCCACACGAAAAACGAGGCCCGGGCACTTGGCCACAGACCTCATTTTATTGTTACTTTGTCGCCGAATGATGAGACTTTTTCTGTCCAAATAATAAGAGTCGGGTAAAGATTAGGATGACTGCCGCAATGATGAAGACGTTACGGTAACCAAGGTGGTCAATTGCCAGCCCACCAACGAAGGGCCCCAGCGCCTTTCCAAGTGAAGAAAAGACGTTGACCAACCCCTGGTTGCGTCCCTTGATTTTTGTCGGGGTATTCTCATCGACGACCGCCGGTGAAGCAGGTACATAGAGTGCCTCCCCGATTGTCAGCAAAATCATCGCCAAGACAATCGGAATCTCCGTCTTAGCAACAATCATCACAACAAAGGAACAGAACAAGAAACTCAGCCCCCACTGTGATTGCAGTAAGGCTGACGAAAAGATCTTCTTTTTGAGGATTAACAACTGAATCAGGATAATGCCGATTCCGTTAACCACCCATAACCGGCTGTAGAACGAGGTGTTAAAGCCCAGGTTTAAGAAATAAACGGACAGGTTCGACATCCACTGAGAATAACAAATCCACATAAAGAGCAGGGTGATGAAGACCCGGAAGATCAAGCCGGTATTAAATTTCGTCTGGGGCGCCGTTGTTTCTTCCTCTTGTTTGCTTGTCTGCTGAAAAACCACCGCTTTTTTCCGCGGGTAAACTGTTGGCATAGCTATTGTTGCCACTGCCACCACGATGATCGCTAGGATCAAGATAACCACCATCAAACGGTGGATCCCCCTCCCATTATAAAGGAAACTGATAGTTCCAGTACCGACAACCAAACCAATGTTGACCGCCAGATACAGCAGGTTAAAGTCATGCCGTGATTCCTTGCCAATGTCCATGTAGGAAACCAGCGCGTACATGACCGTCAATGCCCAACCGTGGATAAAGCCATACGGCAGTAAGAAAACCACGTAGCCAACCAAGCCAGGCGCTAGCAAACCAATAAAGGAAACAAACAAGATTCCCCAAACCCCAATCATCAGGACGATGAACGGGTCAATTTGGTCAAAGAGCTGGCCAGCAATTGCACTCCCAATGGCATTAAGCAGCGAGTAACACATCAGGATAAAACCAATCGCCGTCAGCGAAGCATGGAATTCCTGGTGCATATAAAGCGTGCTAACAGGCCAGACAATCGAGTACTTAGTATTGATTAAAAAGGCCATGAACAGAACCCGCGGCAACGTTAAGCGTCGTTTAAAAATAAATATTCTCCCCCTTCGACGAGAACCCCCAGAGCTGGCAATTCAACTCTGGGGGTTCTAATCACTTTGCGTTTCGAGTTTGCAAGAATGCTAGAATGGACGCTGCTGGTTGTTCAAGGAAATCTTACCGTCCGGGGAGTAGGACAACTGGTTGAGAATTTGGAATTCTTCGTAGCGAACCATCCCGATGGCATACAGCTTAAAACCTTGCAGGTAGCGTTGCTGGATTTCCACCTGTAATTGTTGTGGATCGCGAATCAACACACCATTTTGTTCAGTGATTGCCCGTGGTGACAGCGGAATAAGCACTTGCCGGTCTTCCTTGATCATCGCGTAGTAGAAACCATCGTCGAAGTGACGGGTAACGGTAAAGTGACCCATTAGGTAAACCCAGAATGAGATATAGGCATAATCGTCCTTACCCTTATCGATGGCGTAAACTTCCAGGTCTGCCAAAGAGCTAATAATCTTCAAACCATTGACCATGTCTTCTGCTTCCTGCTGGTAGTCAGGGTGGTCTGCTAAGTACTGCTTCACAGCATCTGCCATGCCATCATCCTTAGTAGCGGCCTTCAGTTCTTCTCCATCATGATACTTGGCAAATGGTGCCAGTTCGTGGAGGGCGCCAACGGATAACCCCGTATCGATTCCCGCAACAGCGACCTTTACATCGTCGTCTTGGCGCATCGTTTGAATGCGCATTGATTGCCATAATTTCATTCTCTAAAATCCCTTTCACAATATTAATTTACTTCTCTATTATAAACTAAATCTGGTTTATGTATGAGAAGAAAAAGAGCGTGGTGAACAATGTTCACCACGCTCTTCAAAACTTAAGCGACAAGATTACTTGTTAGCGTACTTTGCTTCAGTTTCGTCATCGAATACTTGGCAGTAAGCAACAGTCTTGCCATCTTCCTGATGGAAGTATACACCTTGAATTTCAGGTGCGAAGCCAGGGAACAGGTTAATACCTTCTTCAAGAATGGAGAAGTACTTAACAGCAGTGTCACTCCACTTTTCACCTGGTGCGATACAGAAGATACCAGGAGGGTATGGAAGAGCACCTTCAACTGCAGTGTGGTCCTTAGCATCTGAAAGCTTTACCAGTTGAGTGTTGTTGTGCAGCATTTCAACGTCGGCAGCCTGTGCATCACAAGTCTGTTCTGGGAAGTAGTCACGCAGGAACAGGTGCTTCTGGTATTCCTTAGTGTTGTACTTCTTGTAGAACTCGTGCATTTCAAGACAAAGTTGCTTTACAGTGTAACCACGGTAACGGTCAATGTTCTGCTTGTACAGACGTGGAAGTACGACTGACAGTGGAGCATCTTCCTTAACAAGACGTTCGAAGTTAAGGATCATGGTTACCAGGTTGTTCATCTTAGCGTCAGTTTCAGCTGGCGTCATCAAGAACAGAATTGAGTTCAAGTCGTTCTTTTCTGGGATGATACCGTGTTCACGCAGGTAGTTTGCCAGGATAGTAGCTGGAATACCGAAGTCGGTGTATTCACCAGTTGATGCATCGATACCAGAAGTAGTCAGCAGGAACTTGTTAGGGTCAACGAAGTATTGATCCTTGCCGTAGCCATCAAATCCGTGCCACTTTTCGTCAGGGTCAAATGCCCAGTACTTACGGTTGTTGATGATTTCTTCAGTGTCAATGTCTTGCCACTTCTTACCGTCAACTACCGGAGGAACGAATGGACGAATGTAAGTTGCGTTGTTCAGCAGACGCTTACGTGCGTTAACAGTAGTCCGCAGAGTGTCCATCCACAGACGCTTTCCTGCAGGAGTACCTTGCATGTGAGCGTTGATGTCCAAAGCAGCGAACAGTGGGTAGAACGGTGAAGTAGAACTGTACTTCAGGTAAGCGTTGTTGAACTGGTCGTCACTGATGTAACGCTTCTGGCCCTTGATGTGGTAGTCCTTCTTTTGGATCTGTGAACACTGGGAGAAGCCAGCTTGCTGCTTGTGAGTTGACTGAACAACCAGGATACCTGGGTCATCTGGACCGAGTTCCATGTTCAGTGGCGAGCAGTCATTCATAAATGGAATGAATTGTTCGTAACCAACCCATGCAGAGTCGAATTCGATGTAGTCACAAAGGTGACCAATCTTCTTAATAATCCGGTGTGCGTTAGCAATAGTACCATCGTAAGTACCTAATTGAACAACGGCGATCCGGAATGGGTGCTTTTGATTTGCCTTTTCAGGGTCAACCTTAGCAGCTTGCTTACGAAGGAAGTCTTCGTCGAAGTCACTGTCGTAGATCCCACCAATGAACCCGTATGGGTCACGTGAGTCTTGCATGTAAACTGGACGACCACCAGAAATTACCAGAGCCTGGTTGTAAACAGACTTGTGGTTGTTACGGTCGAACAGAACCAGGTCGCCTGGTGCAACAGCAGCAGAAAGTGCAATGTTGTTTGAAGTGGATGAACCATTCATAACAAAGTAGCACTTGTCTGAGTTGTAAACTTCAGCGGCAGCCTTTTCAGCTTCCATAGCTGGACCTTCGTGAATCAGCAAGTCACCGAGGTCAACGTCGGCGTTACAGATATCTGAACGGAAGACGTTTTCGCCGTAGAACTTGTAGAAGACGTTACCAGCAGGGTCCTTACGGAAGTATTGACCACCTTGGTGTCCTGGACAGTCGAATTGGATGTTCCCGCGTTCAACGTATGACTTCAATTCCTTGAAGAACGGTGGCAGGATACCATCTTCGTACTGTGCAGCAGCGTGTTCAATTTCGCGGTCGTAAAGACGGTGGTCGTAACTGTTGTTCAGGTCAAGAATGTGGTAAATCTTGGCCATCATGTCAGGCGATACCTTCGTAGCGTCCTTGGAAATAACGAATACTGGAATGTCAAACTTAGTTGCTTCAACAGCATCAACGATGTCCGTGTCGTCTTCGTTTACAACGACAGCGGCAACATCAACGAAGTCAGTATCAGTAGCTGATACGACTTCACGATCAGTGTCGAAAAACTGCGAAGCTTCTTCAGTTGACGCAATCTTCAGCTTGTTGTCCATTGAATAATGCCTCCAATAAAATAAATATACCAGCAAAAATTAGTAACTTGGAACAATTTCATTATCACTCATTGGCTTGGATATTTCAACCCCCTTTTTGAAAACACTTTCTTTGACAATTTTTTTCGTAAACAGCAGATTTTTTGCCTTTTTTCATCAAAATCACATAATTATCCACATACTTTACTTAGTCTCTTTTTTGCTCAGTTGTCTTGGTATAGTCGGTTTTACACCTTATTTTTCGCCTATTCCATTTATGAAAATAGCTGCACAAAGTTTAAATTGGGCTGAATAAAAACCCCGTAAATTGAGGACAATTTATGGGGTTTATACATTTTTACTTTTAGTTTTCCTTTGTCACTTTATTAATACGAATCATCCGGCCGATAATCAGCAGCAACGTCAGCGCCATCAAAACAAACGACACTACAAATAAAGCATTGTAACTGTAGGCTTCAATCATAAAACCACCAAAGAGCGGCCCGATTGCCCGACCAATCGAAACTGTCATACTGACTAGTCCTTGATAATGACCGGCTTCGTCTATGCTGGTTAACGTCGAGACCCAGGCTGGCACTCCTGGCAAGCTGGTTAAGTCGCCCAGTGTCAACACGACCATCGACAGGGTAAACGCTGCTAACGTGTGAGCGTTGATTAGCAAAAGAAACGAAAGCGCAAAAACCGCAAGGCCCGTGACAACCTGCGTACTGAGCTTAATGTAGGGGGCAAGTTTACCAACGATCGGCTGGCCACAAATAACCAGCAAGCCATTCAATGTCCACAACATACTGTAGTAGAAGAACGGAATGTGCATATTGGTAATGTGAACCGACATAATTGACTCCCAGAGGGCGTAACTCATGTAGATGGTCACCAGGTTAATACAGATTAACCGTACCAGACCGACCTTTAGGCGGTGGGTCCGACCACGCTGTTTTTTCACTTTCCGCTTTTTGGCGTTAGCCTTGATCTTGGCAAAATTGACATTGAAGTGAAAAACAACCACGGTCGTCAAAACAACATAGCAAACAGCGGTCGCCAAGAGGACCAGTCTGATGCCCAGCGGAAACAAGACCCCTACCAGCAGCGTTCCCACTACGGTGCCAACGTTGAAGGCCATGTAGACAACATTGAACACATACCGTTGGCTATAACCGTTAACACCGGAACTATACGAATTAATTAGTGTCGCACAAACACCATCCCCAAAGCTGACAAAGGAAATGAGGATCGCAAACATCGGCCAGCCATGAAAGAAGATCATTAAGGTGACAGCGACCAACGCAACCGCCGCTCCGATAATTGAAATATCATGAGGTTTCCAATTATCAAACAGCCACCCACCAAGGTAATTGCCGACAATCATCGTACAGGACATAAAAAACATGACGATTCCGGCCATTGTTAGCGTCTGGTGCAGATAATTGTGAACATACATCGTGGTTAACGGCCACAAAATCGCCGCACCAGTACTGTTGGCCAAGTTAGCCAGCAGAACCCATTTTAACTTAACAGTTGAGCTGCTCTGCATTCATAACAATCCTCCGTTTGGGGTATACCAAAAAATTTTTTCGAACAAAAACAAGATTCCTTATCCATCATACCATTCGCCTGCTAAAAGCGAAATCAGGTTATGAAAATGGTGCAAGCAGCGCCGTTCGACCAGCTGCCGAAAACCATTCTGGGTGACGGTTAACGAGCTGACTGGCTGAGCGATAGTCATTTAAATCATAGTTGCCACTGATCAGTTGCTGATCTTGCAAAAGACGAGCCCAGCTGACATCTTGTGGTTCGACCCGCTCGTACTTGAACTGGTTTGATCGTACTTCCCACTGTTCCGTCAATAAGCGGACTGCGCGCCGATATTGCTGACCATTTGTTAAAATTTCCCGTAATTGTGGCGCCGTTAGTTTAACCATTCTTACTCGCCTCCTATTACAATGACCCGACCAGGCGGATTCGTCACCGACAGTTCATTCTGCTTTGTTGTTAGCAACCAGACCACGCGATGGTAGCCGTGGTCGTGGATAGCCTGTTCTCCCCAGCCATCAGTCATAATTAAAATCAATGATTTTTTACTTGTCCGCTGACTGTTTAAATAGTCAAAGATCGATTGGAAGCTCGTTCCGCCGCCACCACTACGCCGGTAGTCGACTAGGCGCCCGCCAGTCAATTCCTGCTTGCCTTCCTGATGGACATCCGCATCGAATGGCAGGATGGTCACAGTTAACGAGCGAGACCGGGCAATGAAGTTCACCTGGTCTAGCAACCGGACAATCTCATCATCACTCATCGATCCCGAATTGTCGACAAAGACCAGCAGGCGGGTAACGTAGCGGGTGATTTTTCCCGGCAACTCCATGCGGTACGGTTGACGACGGTTGAAACGAGCTCGCGAATTTGTTGCCCCGTGAGGAACCGTCCCTAGCCACAAGCTGAGTTGACGAATCCAGCGTGGTCGGGAATGACGGCGGTTAACATTTAACTGTCGTTCGATCATTCCAGGAACCAGCCCCCGTTGCTTTGCCGGTGTTTTCTGCCAAGCAGCGGTCAATAATCGTTGTAAGTGGGCGGTCTTCTGTAACCGCAAGCGTCCCGCGTCTGCTCCTTCAGCTAACCAGCCACGGTGACTATCCCCTGGTATTTGAGGCCTGCCAGGAAAGGAATGAGAGTGTCCGTTGGGGGAGCCCTCCCCACTAAGTAATTGACCAGTTTTTCGTAAATGTCCATTCAAATCAACATGGTTTTTTCTGATAATCTGCAGATAATCAGCCGAGTCTAACCCGCTCTTCACTTGTCGGTGAATAAGCTTACGTAGGTCGGTTAGCGTTGCCGTCCCCCCTGGCACCTGTGACAAGTACTGATTAACGGCAATGTCGCATGCAAATTTAACGTTAGCTTGGTCCGCCGCAGTTGAATAACGCAACGGGTGTCGCCAAATCACGTGCAGTGCTTCATGCTTAAGGAGGGCTACCAACTGGTCAGGAGTGGCTTCCGTCAAAGCAGTGGGATGAACCATTAAAATCAGGGAACTTTCCTTCCAGTCCAGTGCCAATGCTCCAGGCGAGTTGACCGTCACTTCCTTAGGCAGCGCCAGGAGAACTTCACCAACCAACCGCTGCTGCTTGAGGATGGCAACTACCCCCGCGGCAATGTAGCGGGTAGCCAGTCGTTGTCGTTGATCAGGATCTTGACTGGCCGTTAATTGTTGAAAAAGCTGGCTTAACTGATCCATCATTCGGCCCCGCGGTCAGCCCGTGTCGCAACGCGTGCTAACCAGTCAACTAGCTTTGCCGCGTCTTCGCGGTTACTGGCAACTAGTTCTTCGGCAATCTGCTGGTGACTTTCCCCCACCGCTGTTGCTAAACTAAATTGGCCATCAGGGCTGAGTTGGCGAGCGTAATCCGAAAACAGGGCCGCATGATCCACAATGTTCCAGCGAGGATGGTTGTTTTGTTCCACCCACGACTTCATCACCGCCAACTTAACAAACTCTGCCGCATCGGCAAACTGTTGAGGCCCTGTTGGTGAAAGGAGACCGTCAACCGTCAACTCCTGCCCCTGCTGTTTAACATACTCGGCAAATTCGACCCCCACTACCGAACCAAGGTCGCCACTGAAGACATCATCGACTAACTGCCGCCATTGTTCTTCCGGTAGTTTCAATAATTCTGTCAGGTTTTTTGACACCCGCTCCCAGGACCGGGGCGTTGGGTAGAGGTCATCCCCATGCTCCTGGGGAGCTAATTGCTGTGGATGTTTACGCAGGTACTGCTGGACTAACGGCGCAATTCGTGGGCGATCCCCAATTCCCGCTGCCCAGTTTAACCAATCATCAAGCGATGGTTGCATTACCAAGCGGACAGTCCGGTCCTTGATTGCTGCATCACCAGCAGCCACCGCGTAGTCACTGTCAGCAAATTCTTCCATTGTACTATCAGGGTTCTCCGCAATGACCAAGTGAACCGACCCGGGAAGTTGCAGCGAATTAACCCGTCGTTGGAGAACTAGGTTCATCAACTCGCTTTGCACTGCCTGGGTTCCCCGGTTAAATTCATCGAGCAGCCAGATAATCGGCCGGTTGGGTTCTCTTTCGGCCTGGCGAATAATCCTGAGCAATGTTTCCGCATAACCATATTGAACATTCGCCAGTCGCCCATAGTGCTGAGTATCAACAAATGAGTCACTAGTCAGCGGCGGCACTGGAATGGCTAAGTCACCCTTTTCTACCAGGCTGACCACCGTCGTGAACATGGCCGCCCCCATTTGACGGGCGACATCGGTCACTAGAGCTGTCTTCCCCAGGCCAGCATCCCCAACAATATTAGGAACGTTTCCCGCCTTAATGACCGTTGGCACGGCCACCAGCAATTGCCGATAGGTTAACGCCATCTTTTTTCCTCCTTATTATGCTTCATCCAAAATAACTAGCCCTTCATCAAGTACTGACTGGCTAACTGACACCGTCAAAAAACGCTGTAACGGTGTCACTTGGTGACGGTTCTTAAAAGCCAGTGGTAATTCTTTTAAGATAACTACCATCATGTTATTTTCGGTCATCATCAGCTGTCCCGGTTGGTGAAAACGGCCCTTGGTGTGTTTGCCAGTCCGCCAGGTATGGATTTTTACCTGCCCTGCGGAATCCCTTTTCAGCCGATATCCGCCATTGCCATCATCTTCTACTGGGATTCCCTCGTAACGGTGCGTTTCATATTTATCCTTCTTACTCACTCGTCTTCCCTCCGTTTCACGTGAAACAAAAAGCGCGGCATTCATCAATTGCGCCACGCTCATCAGTTATTTTCTTCATTATTTAAGGTAAATCATATTAGATCCCGGAATTCTCAAAAGGGTGTGGGTAGTAGCAATCCGGCCACACCGGATACCCAAGCCGTTGAGAAGAGTGTTTTTGTATCGCACCGTCATATCGGCCATGAAGGCATGCCCGGTTCGGTCGTTTTCCTTAGCCAGCTTCTTCCGGTTCCACGGATAAACAGCTGCCTGGGTGCTAATGAAGTGGTCAGAATCAGCAATTGAGCCATAACGGGAATTAGTCGTGTACTTAGTGTTTTTCGTCCAGTAAGTATATGACACTACCGGGTGTTTACCCATCTTGCTTCGGTTAGCCACAACGTAGTAGAAACCCTTCTTGGTACTCCCCAGTTGCAGGGCTGCATACTTTTCCGAAGTTGTCACTTCTCTACTATTATTAACGTCGACTTCCCGAAAAAAAGTCAGGTAGGTCATCGAGCCAAGCCATAGCAGAGCAATTATTGACAAGCTAACGTAGCGCCAAAACAGTTTACGACTGAAGCGTTGGTGTGTCTTGGCAATCAGCATCAATTGATGGTTACGAATGTATTTCACTGTAAAAATGCACATCGCGATTGCCCCGATCCAGAACAACCAACCTAACCAGTTCCAATTCATTTTCTGCACTCCTATCTGCTCTTGCTTAGTTTTTATTATGACATAACCAGCCCAAAAATGCCCCTCTTCTTTATAATAAAAAAGGGTGTCTTCGCCCTTTCTTGAAAAACAGCTTAATGATAGCATATATTTAAGGTAAATAACTAAAGGAAGTGCTGATAATGTTTCAAAGTTCAAGTCGACGGGGATTTGACTGGTGGAGCCTTATTCTCGGTATATTACTACTAATCTTGTCATTCATGGTTTTAAGGAATCCTGGTCAGGCACTCAGCCTGGTCACTCTCCTTGTTGCTTTCGGAACAATCATCAGGGGGATTTACGAACTTTGGTTTCGTCAAGGTGTCCGGACGCTGCTTGGCATCAAATCTGGCTGGTTAATCGTCATGGGAATTATCGACATCCTGGTTGGTTTCATCTTCATCTTTAACCGCAACCTGGGAGTGACCGTGATTGCTATCGTGTTTGCCATCTGGTTCTTATTTGACTCCATTGGTGATATCCGGGTTGCCGGCGTCTTCAAACAGTTTCATCGTGGTTACTACTGGTTCTTGATCATCCTCTACATTTTACAGATCATCCTGGCCATTTTCATGCTACTAGTACCAGCCATTTCGGCGCTCTCCATTGTCTGGTTGATTGCCTTTTACCTGATGCTGACTGGTATCGCCAAGATTGTGCAAGCCTTTTAGGCTAGACATTCTACCTTCTCCCGGCTACAATACAGGTGAATTTAAGCACGGACTAACGAAGGGGGACGTTTTGATAATGGATCATCAACAAGATTTAGCTGCTAAACTCTTGGAATTCGAACGTCAAAAAGACATGACGGACACTGCAGTTGCCCTGGGAAGTCAACTTTCTGTTGAGCGTGTCCACGACATCAAATCACGTTCCACCCAGGTCACCGCAGAGGAAGCAGCAACGCTAGAACAGTTCATGCAGTCACAAGGCGACAAGTAGCAGCATGAGCTCAAATAAATCAACCGGCCATTAGTCTTCGGGTGCTGGCCGGTTTTCGTTTGCCCTTTTCGTAATCATTTTATAAAGCCTTTTCTTCTGTTGATAAAATTACTTGTCTTCATCATTACCTTTTCTTAAACTATTAGCGTTAATGTTTTTATTGCCGGAGATTAAGGGATATTTTCTTTTGATAAAATTCTTTGACCTCTGAAATAAATAATGCTAGTTTTTAGCTAGTTAAGTTTTTAATATTTCTTAATAAACGTTACCGATTTTTTATAACTTGGCTTAACCAATGATTACGATAATCATCACTCAAGGGGGACTGACCATGAAGGAACCAGAATACGATTCAAAGCTCCACTACAAAATGTACAAGAGTGGCCGGAAGTGGGTCGTTGCTGGTGTAACTGCACTGGCATTGTTAACTGCCGGCGGACACGTTGCACACGCTGACAGCAACCAAACAGACGGTAATCACGATGCTGACGCTAGCAAGGAAGCTAATGATACTAACAAGGACGAAACTACTCTGAAGTCCAGTGCCTCTGAAGGTAGTCAGCAAGCTGCTGTGAATAACAACGAACAGGAAAAGCAGGATCAAGCAACTGTAACCGACCAGCAGAAGAAGGAAGAAACTACTGTTGATCCGCAAAAGCAAGAAACTACTACCACTGACCAGCAAGCTGAACAACAAAAGTCTGCTGCACAGGAACAACAGACTAACAACGTTACCACTGTTTCATTCCGTCAGGTCGCTAACCAGCAACCAGTGAAAGCTGCACAGCTTGCTGAAAGCAAGACTGCCGTTCAAGCGCGCCAGGCAGAACGGGCTTATGTTCAAGTTGCCGCTGCTCCAGAACAAGTCAACCTGAGTTCCCTGCACTTTAGCAACAACCAACGGTGCCAAGACTTCATTCAAAGTGTTGCTCCTGGTGCTATCCAAGGCTGGAATAAGTATGGTGTTTTACCGTCAATCACCGTTGCCCAGGCAATCCTGGAAAGCGGCTGGGGATCTTCAACGCTGTCTACTCGTGCCCACAACCTCTTTGGGATCAAGGGTAGCTACAATGGCAACTACGTTAATATGCCAACCCGTGAAGTATACAACGGCCAGTCAGTTTACATTAACGACAACTTCCGGGCTTACGCTAACAACTCGGAATCCGTTGAAGACCACGGTAATTTCCTTTACGTCAACAGCCGTTACCGCAACTTGCTCGGCGACACCAACTACGTCAGCGTTGCCAACAAGTTACGTCAGGACGGCTACGCTACGGATCCGTCATACGCCCGCTTGCTGATTCAGCTGGTTCAAGAAAACGGTCTGACCCAACTTGACTCCGTTGCTTTCTCCGGACACCAAGTAATCATTAACAAGAACAACAACGGAACGAGCGACAATACCTACAACCAGAGTGGTTCACAATACTACACCGTCCAATCTGGCGACACTCTGTCCGGGATTGCTAGTTCATACAACACCACGGTTAACACCCTGGCGAACCTCAATGGCTTAAGTAACCCGAACATGATTTATGTTGGTCAACGGCTGCTGCTTCACGCCGGCTCTTCTAACACGTCCAGCAATAATAATTCTGCTTCCCAGAACACGGCAACGGCTGGTGAAACATACACCGTTCAGTCTGGTGACACCCTGTCTGGTATTGCAGCTAAGTTTGGGACTAACTACCAGTACCTGGCGAGCCTCAATCATTTAAGTAATCCTAACCAGATCTACGTGGGGCAAACTCTCCAGATCCGTGGTGGTTCCCAACCATCAGCTCCGGTTAACCACAATAATAGCAACGGCACATACACCATTCAAGCTGGTGATACCTTGTCTGGCATTGCGGCTAAGTTTGGGACGAGCTACCAAGCACTGGCCCGCCTTAATAACATCAGTAACCCGAACATGATTGTTGTTGGCCAAACATTACGGATTAATGGCAGTGCTAGCGCCAACGTTTCGCAACCATCAACCAGTTACAGCAGTAATGGGACTTACACCGTTCAAGCGGGCGATACCCTGTCTGGTATTGCTGCCAAATACGGGACGAGCTACCAGGCAATTGCCAGTCAAAACGGCATCAGCAACCCAAACGCCATCTACGTCGGTCAAACACTGCGGATTGGCGGGACTAGCGTCTCTTATTCCAACAGTTCCTCCAGTATCCGCGGCGGTTACACGGTTAAGTCTGGAGACACCCTGTCTGGCATTGCGGCCCAGTATGGTTTAAACTGGCAGGCAATTGCTAACAAGAACGGATTGACTGCCCCTTACGTTATCTACGTGGGACAACATTTAAGTCTCTAATAAAAGTAAAAAGTCAATTCTCCAATTAACAAAGGACGGGATTTGCTCCCGTCCTTTTCGTGTAGCTAGCACTATTTTTCATCTGCTTCAAGACTTGTTTTTAAATAACAAAAAGCATAAGCTAAGATAAATTAAATCAAAGGGAGTAGGGATCGTCATGAGAAATTTTCAGTCAGTCGATACAGAAGAGCTCAAGGCGATCAGCCAAGTGTTCAAGATGCTTGGCCACCCGAAACGACTCCGTTTATTATTCATGCTCTTACAGCATTCAATGAGCGTCTCCGAAATCAGCAAGGAGCTCAACTGGGAACAATCAGCAGTCTCCCACCAGCTCCAGCAACTCAGGCGTTGTAACTTAGTCGGTCATACTCGCAAGGGAAAGGTCGTTATGTACCACTTGAAAAACCCCCAGGCGATGACCTTGATTGCTGATATCATCAGTCATGCAGAACAATTAATATAAGAAAAGGGCGGCTGGATCGCGTGTCCAGCCGCCCTTTGTCTATTTCAGCTTCCAATTAAAAGTCACGACGATGGTCATTAACCAACCGTTCTATCGCCTCAGCCGCCGCTGGCGAGTGACAGATAATGATTAAAGTATCGTTACCCGCGACCGTTCCCGCGATTTGCGGTAGCTTAGCATCATCAAAGAGTCCTGCTAGTACAGTTGCGTAACTCGAATCAGGGGTTGTTTTCAAAACGTTAATAAACTGAACAGTAGAAATCTCTTCCACGTTATCATGAATGGCAGCGAATAATTCCTCATTCTGCCCCTGCCCTTCATTGCGTAATTGCGTGTACCGTGTTTGGCCATTGCTCGTTGCCTTAACAATGTTGAGTGCGTGGATATCCCGCGAAATGGTTGCCTGGGTAGCACTAACCCCTTGTTCACTTAGGAGGGTCAACAACTGGTCCTGGGTAGAAACCGGCTGTTCTTGGATCAGGTGAAGAATTAATTTGCGGCGTGTTTTGCGGTCCATTGCGCATACTCCTTATAATCAGTGGATATTAATACATTAATACTATACTCCATTCATGAAGCTTTTACCAGTTTCCTTCCAAGAGCAACTATTTCTGACGACCTCTTTGTTACTCTCCTGCTAACGCCTCAATAGGGTTAAGGCGAGCAGCTCGTCTGGCCGGCAATAAGGCAGCGACAAAGGAAATGATAACGGCAATCGCAAAGCCCATTACAACCGTTTCCCAGCTTAATTGGACCATGTTGTACTTCACGATCCGGTACAATGCCCGGTTCAGGAAGAAGGCCGCAATAAAGGCAATGATTTCGGCGAGGATTGCAGAAGAGAGACCAATAATGATCGACTCCGAAGTGAATAGTCGGCGAATATCCTTCCGCCGTTCACCAAGTGCCCGCAAAATACCAATTTCCTTGGTCCGTTCAGCAACCGACATATACATTGTCACAATAATCATCAATGCGGAAACCAATAGTGAGATGCCAGCAATTGCTGATAAAACTGTCGAAGCAACCTTGACGTAGTTATTGACAGTCTTCAAAATCGAGCCGACTGTAATTCCGCCCAGAATGTACTTGCCATCCACACCCTTCAAATTGTTAATCTTGTCAGCCACACCGCTGACCTGGTCTAGCTTAGCAACGCTGACCGCCACCGTGTTAGGGCTTGTCTCAGCGCCGGCAGCTTGGAAAGCATCACGATACGTTCGATATGAACTAGACGAAACAGCCATTCCACTGTTACTGCCGGTAAAACCAACCACCTTCAACTTTAAAGAAATCTGAACAGGCATGCCATCAGGCTTCAGCCAGTTAAATTCCATCTGAATTTTCTTGCCAAGCAGCGTTCGGTAGCTTGTAACGCTAGTAAGATTTTCCGCCGTTTTCCGGTCAAGAACAATTTCACCCTTACCTGGCTTGTGCCCCTGCTTAATGGAGTGGTTACTCTTGGAATTGCCCCAAGTATCAACACTGGATGCACTAACCGACTTAGCACCATGTTTAAACCGTGCCATGGTAATAATGTACCCAGGTTCCACATTCGACACGTTCTTCAGATTCCGTAAACGCTTAATTTCTTGCTGGTTAATTAGCATTGCCTGCGGGTCGCTGACATAATTTTGCGTCGTGTCCTGAATTTGCTGCATCGTCATCTTTTTACCAGTCGTGTTTCGCTGGACCGTAATCACCCGTGGGTTAACGAGGCTGTTGATTTGGTCGTTGATAAAACCGTTGACCCCTCTGCCAAGGGCCGTAAACAGCAAAACGGCAAAAATCCCGATAGCCGTGCCAATAATAATTAGTGAATTCCGCCAGAAGTTATAGCGAAAGTGCTTAAAAGCCGTTCGGTAACTGGCGGCAGCTGGCAGCACGCGTGATTGAAGGTGCACACTATCGGTTGGCAACGGATAGGGCGGACGTAGCTGATCGTCACCAGCCACTTGACCATTATCTAGGTGGACGATCCGAGTACCATGTTTAGCAACTTCTTGCGAGTGAGTAACCGCAATGACCAGTTTACCGTCCTTGGCGATTACATCCAGTAATTCGAGCACTTCCTGGGTGTTTTCTGCGTCCAGCGCCCCCGTTGGCTCATCAGCAATGATAATCTTCGGGTCAGCTGCCAGTGCCCGGGCAATCGCTACCCGCTGTTTTTGACCTCCCGATAGCTGGCGAGGATATTTAGCCACCTGGTCCCCCAAACCAACCTTTTCCAGTAACTGGAGCGCACGATCTTTCCTTTCGCTAGCGTTAAGGGTCGTCATATCTAATGACATCTGAACGTTATCAAGGACCGTCAAATGCGGAATTAAGTTATACGCTTGGTAGATATAGCCAACTGTTTCCCGCCGGTATTGGTCCATCATCCGTTCCTGTCGGTGGTCTAAGGCCTTGCCATTGACACTGACCTGACCTTCAAATTGACGATCCAGACCACCAATAATATTCATTAAAGTTGTCTTGCCACCGCCAGATTCACCCAAAATCGACACAAATTCCCCTGGATTAAAGGACAAGTTAATACCCTTTAAAACCGGAAACTCATTATTTCCCAGGAAATATGATTTCCTGATATTTGTTAACGTCAAATAAGCCAAAGTGGCACCCCATTTCTCACCAGTGCAAATGATCTTTAGTGATCATACCATTAATAAGAGAAATTTGACCACTTTTCACGACCCTTTATTCAAAACTATTACCGCCATTGTGCCCGCCAACAAGACCGGCTCGTTCAAGCATTGTCCCACCACGTTTTAAACTAGTGCCATAGAAAACGGCAGTTGGCCCAAACCGATCACGCAGCTGATCGACCAACCGATCGAATTGATACTGCTTAACCTGCTTTTGTGCGGGTGAAAAGAGGGAAAGCTGCTGTCCACTTAACTTGCTCAGTCTCCCCAAACTGACCGCAATATTGCGAACCGACTCACCATCCCATTCCTGCTTAAACATTAGTAGTAATTCTTTGACAATTTCGCGGCTATCCGCCGTAGTAGCAATTCGGTGGTGGTGGGCAAAGCCACTCCGCCCCATGGTATAACCCGAAAAACCGATCGAAAGCCCTATTTCGCCCGCTGCTTCACCGTGGTGGCGCATCCGCGAAGTGACCTGCTGGCCAATTTCTTTAATAACGACCGCAATCTCTTCTTCGGTATGGTAATCACGGGGAAGTACTTGTGAATTACTCCAGCTGCGTTCCCGCGACGGGGAAAACCTATTCAGCTCACTACGGTCGATTCCCCAAGCCAGAGCATAAAGCTGCTTACCAATCACTCCCAACCGGCTGCCAATCCAGTAAGGGTTAGACTTCGCAAGGTCGCCCAATGAATGAATACCGTAGCTTTCCAGGTGAGAAGCTGTTCGCTGACCAATACTCCAAATCTTAGTCAAATCGTTAACCGGCCAGACCATGGACGCAAAGGTCTGATATGACAGGCTTCCTCGCAGGTTCGGACTATGTTTAGCGAAGAGGTCCAGGGCTAGCTTTGCCTGCACAGGATTCTGGCCAATGCCAACCGTCACGTAGAGTCCCAACCGCTGGTAAACCGTTCGCTGAATCCGTTGCGCCACTTCATCAGGGGTCTTGCCAAAAAGACGCCATGAATGGGTCATATCAATAATTGTTTCGTCAATAGAATAAGGCCAACATTGCGCGCCAGCAGCAAATTGACGAAAAAGCTGGTTAATTACCAGGTTCTTTCTTATATAGAGGTTCATCCGTGGCGGAACCACCATTAGTCGCGGATCATCGGGAACTTCGTACGCCCGGTCAACGTTACTAATCTTAAATTGTTTCTTCGCCATTGGAGAAGCTGCTAACACCAACCCCCGTCCAGTATTTTTCGTTTCTGACATAACAATTAACGTCGCTTTTAATGGATCAAGTCCTCTCGCAACGCATTCGACACTCGCGTAAAACGACTTATTATCAATCATGAAAAAAAGACCATGCGGCTCTCTTGAGTAATCCATTCTCCCACCTCGCTATTTATTATAGCGAACAAACGTTCGATTAACAAATTGTCATTTGCTGACTATCAATGCGAAACCGTTTTCTTTCCCGCAGTAAAAACTATCAACTTATCTATCCCCGTTAGATACCGCCATGATGGGGATTATTCCCCAAAATTCACCTTGCAAGACTTTATTTTTTATGGTAGCCTAAAAAAGGTTTTGACGGGGGTTAACTCTCGTTATATAACTGAGAAAACTTTATATCAGAAAGGTGGATTTACACGTGGCAACTGAAAACAATCAGCCTAAGCAACATCATCGTTTGATCGAGTACGCTAACGGTGAGTCTCTGCAGGAAATCAATGGAACCGTTAAGGTCCCTCAAGGAAAGGGCTTCTGGCGAACCTTATTCGCTTACTCCGGCCCCGGCGCACTTGTTGCCGTTGGCTACATGGATCCTGGTAACTGGTCAACATCAATTACCGGTGGTCAAAGTTTCCAGTACACACTGATGACAACGATCCTGATTTCAAGTTTGATCGCGATGCTTTTACAATACATGGCAGCTAAACTTGGAATCGTTACTCAAATGGACCTGGCACAAGCTACTCGTGCTCGGACAGGCAAAGCCTTAGGGATCGTTTTATGGATCATGACTGAATTTGCCATCATGGCAACGGACATTGCGGAAGTTATCGGTGCAGCTATTGCGCTGAACCTTCTCTTCCACATCCCACTAGTACCCGCCGTCTTCATTACTGTCCTTGACGTCCTGGTACTCTTACTGCTGACCAAGATTGGGTTCCGGAAAATCGAAGCAATCGTTGCTTGCCTGATCTTAGTTATTCTCTTTGTCTTCCTATACGAAGTTATCCTCTCTCGTCCTGACTGGGGTGCCGCTTTTGCCGGCTTAATACCATCGCCAAAGGTCATTGCCAAAGAGCCAGTTGTTGGTGGTATTTCTCCACTGACTGGGACACTGGGGATTATCGGTGCGACGGTTATGCCGCACAACCTGTACCTGCACTCAGCTATTTCTCAGACTCGTGAAATTGACCATGACGATCCAGAAAGTGTTCGTCAAACCGTTCGTTTCACTACTTGGGACTCCAACATCCAACTGTCATTAGCTTTCGTTGTTAACTCCTTGCTATTAATCGTTGGGGTGGCCGTCTTCAAGATGGGGGCTGTTAAGGATTCCAGTTTCTTCGGCCTGTATGACGCATTAAACAACACCTCAATGCTTAGCAATCATATCCTTATTGCAGTTGCTAAGTCTGGTTTGCTGGCAACACTCTTTGCCGTTGCCCTGCTGGCTTCTGGTCAAAACTCCACGATTACCGGGACTTTGACTGGTCAGGTGATTATGGAAGGATTCATCCACATGCGAATGCCTCTATGGGCTCGGCGGTTAGTAACCCGTTTGATTTCCATCATCCCTGTGCTGCTTTGTGTCTCCTTCACTGCCCGTGATAGTGTGATGGAACAACATGCGGCCCTGAACATGCTGATGGAAAACTCCCAGGTCTTCCTAGCAATTGACTTGCCATTCTCCATGCTGCCGCTGATCATGATGACTGACAGCAAGCTGGAAATGGGTGAGTTCAAGAACAACAAGGCCGTTAAGATCCTTGGCTGGATTTCAGTCCTTGTCCTGACTGGCCTGAACCTCTACAACATGCCACAAACCTTTGAAGGTTTCGGTGTTTGGAACAAGACACTTGCGGATACCTTGGCATACATTACCATCGTCTTCATTATTGTCCTGTTAACTTGGACAATTGTTGAATACCGTCAAGGGGAAAAGCGTTTCTTGGCAGAACGTGAAAAAGCAGCGAAGGAAGCTAAGTAATTAATTATTCACTATCAATTAGTTTTACAGGGACGGTTGGCAAGCCAATCGTCCCTGTTTTAGTTTGCTATTCATGGCGGCTTTCGCCATGGTATAATACATTCATTAGTTAACGACGTCGAATGCGCCGTTTGATGAGGTGAAATCGATGAATAATGATCAACAACCGGACCGCAATACCCGGGTGGGCCGCTACGACACCCCACGGAAGAAATCCCGTAGTCGTCGTGAACAACGCCGGCAAAATGCAGCTGCTAACCAGCGCGGGATGCGTTCAGTCAGTTCACACAAACATAATGGCGGTAAGCGGCTCTTTTTTACTATCCTTGGCATCCTTGTAGTGGTCTTGGTGGCCACAATCATTGTCTTTGCCGTCAAGCAACAGAACCCGGTTAACACGGATAACAACAACACTACCGTTTCGTCTAGCTCGCGCAAGCACAAAAAGAAAAAGTCTCACAAGCGTCATCACAGCGAGGGTTCCATGAGTGAAACGGTCAATGAACCGGAAACGACTACCACCACAACGCAAACAACGCCGTCCAGCAGTAGTCAATCTCCCCAGCAACCGGAGAATAACAATAACCAGCAAGCAAATAGCAACAATAATAACAACAATGCTGGCCAGCAACAGAAGCCGGCTGAGAGTAGCAATAACAATAACAATCAACCTCAACCAAGTAATCCACCTGCTCAGCAGCAGTCACATTAATAAATATTCAGCGGTTGCCTTCGGGAATTAAATTAAATAATTCTCATTTAGTGCTTGACACCGCTAGTGTCAATGCTATACTGAAAAGCAATTAGAGGACATGCCCTCTCGCAGTTGTTATCCAGGGAGTCGGTGCCTTGGCTGGAAGCACCGTTAACCACTACGTAAGGAGTACCACCTCGTTCTTGCTACCCGAAATAAGGGCGGCCGGGCCGTGACCCGTTACCACGCCAAGAGAGAGTATTCGTATGCTCTGAATGTGGGTGGAACCACGCTGATTTTGTTATCAACGTCCCTAGTACTACAGTCGTAGTACTAGGGGCTTTTTATTTTTCATAAGGAGAGGATTTCGATGGCACAAGTACAATTATTATCACCAGATGGTTCAGTCAAAAAGGTTGACCGCGATTCTCAAGAAGCCCTGGCTGCTCTGCGGCAAACTGCCGCCTTGCTGCTGAAGGCTGCCTTGAAGCAGGAATTTGACGGGATTCGTTTAGGCGAAGCAGTTGTTGACGAGGATGGTTTCCACGTTGACTCCGATAAGGATGACCAACAGGTTTCCGTTGACCAACTTCCAGAACTCGCTGCAGCAATTAAAAAGATGGTCAAGGCCGACGTCAAGGTTGAACGGGTTGAAAGCAGCTTAGACGACGCACTGTCTAAGGCTGGTGACGACCAATACTCCCACGAGTTGCTGAAGGAAGCCGCTGATGGCAACAAGGTCATCTTATACGAAGTAAACGGCGTGATCGCCCCTGCCCAAGCTGATATCCTGCTCTACGCTGATATCATCAAGAACTACGACCTGCTGTCAGTTGCCGGTGCATACTGGAAGGGTATGTCCTCCAACCCAATGCTGCAACGAATTTACGGGACTGCTTTCTTCAAGAAGGCTGACCTGGAAGAAGACCTGAAGAAGCGCCAGGAAGCTCGTGAACGTGACCACCGGGTTATTGGTAACCAGCTTGACCTCTTCTTCGTTGACCCGAAGGTTGGTGCCGGCCTGCCATACTGGATGCCTAAGGGTGCAACAATTCGCCGGACGATCGAACGTTACATCATCGACCGTGAAGTGGCCGACGACTACAAGCACGTTTACACTCCTGTCCTGATGAACCTGGATGCTTACAAGACTTCTGGTCACTGGGAACACTACCGTGATGACATGTTCCCACCGATGGACATGGGCGATGGCGAAATGCTGGAACTGCGGCCAATGAACTGCCCAAGCCACATTCAGATTTACAAGCACCACATTCGTTCATACCGTGACCTGCCGCTGCGGATTGCCGAACTAGGGATGATGCACCGTTATGAGAAGTCTGGTGCCCTTTCTGGTCTGCAACGTGTTCGTGAAATGACGCTTAACGACGGCCACACCTTTGTTGCCCTGGACCAAATCCGGAGCGAATTTGCCAAGATTCTGAAGCTGATCATGTCAGTTTACGAAGACTTCGACATCACCGACTACAGCTTCCGTCTGTCGCTGCGTGACCCGAAGAACACCAAGAAGTACTACGCTAACGACGAGATGTGGGAACGTTCTCAGAAGCTGCTGAAGGCGGCCATGGACGACTTGAACCTGGACTACTACGAAGCAGAAGGTGAAGCTGCCTTCTACGGTCCAAAGCTGGATATCCAGACTAAGACGGCTCTCGGCAATGAAGAAACGATGTCCACTATTCAACTGGACTTCATGCTGCCTGACCGCTTCGGCCTGACTTACGTTGGTAAGGACGGCAAGGAACACATGCCAGTGATGATCCACCGTGGGGTTGTCGGGACGATGGAACGGTTTGTGGCTTACCTGACCGAAATCTACAAGGGTGCTTTCCCAACTTGGCTGGCACCTGAACAAGTCCACATCATCCCGGTTTCTGACGACAAGCACGGTAAATATGCTGAAGAAATTGCCAAGAAGATGAAG
Source organism: [Lactobacillus] timonensis (assembly GCF_900240275.1). Lineage (GTDB taxonomy): Bacteria > Bacillota > Bacilli > Lactobacillales > Lactobacillaceae > Limosilactobacillus > Limosilactobacillus timonensis. Next base: position 696,016 of record NZ_LT964761.1, read on the forward strand.
GCTGCTAACATCCGGGTTGTCGTTGACCACCGGAACGAAAAAATGGGCTACAAGATTCGTGAAAGCCAGACCCAGAAGGTGCCATACACCCTGGTTGTCGGTGCCGACGAAATGAAGAACGGTGGCGTTTCCGTCCGGAAGTACGGTGAAAAGGACCAAAACGAAATGTCCCTTGATGACTTTATGAAGGAAATCCTCGACGACATTGCTTCATATTCACGGGAAAAGTAAACCTAAATAACTAATCGTCGCTGACACCTCCCATGGTATTAGCGGCGATTTTATATATCCATATAGCAAAAAGCACCTCTGTATCATCAAGCGGGTTTAACCCGTTGTTGACAATGCAAAGGTATTTTTTAATGGCTATTGTTTAAGATAGTCGGTCAACCGTTGCAGCTGGTAGGACCCCCGCGTACGTGGGTAAATGAACAACTCTCCCCATCAGATAAGTCACTAATTAAGAAAAAAGACGTCGATCAGCTTGCTCAGCAGTACCGAAACAGCCATCCTGAAGTAGTCAACAGATTGAATAAACTGTTAGCTGCATTGGCTGGTCTTAATGATGGTACTACTGAAATCGTTGGTAGTGTTTTAAATCCACTAGTCACCCAAAAAATGACCAGCCCGGTGATATCGGCCAGGGAATACTCAATAACATTCACGACTAGTAAAATAAAGGATCTGGACGCCTACTTGCGCAGCCCAGATCCTTTTTATATTCCTTGCCACTGACATTTTTTAATATCGACGTGGTCAACATCCTTGAAGGGCACTCCCTCTGCCGCTAGCATTGGACCCTGGTCAACCCAGCCGGGGACCAAGCGGCCGTTGGCGGTCACGACCCGGTGACAGGGGTGGTGTCCCACGCCGCCAAATTTGCCAAGAACTTTCCCAACCAGACGGGCGTTTTGCGGGCGTCCAATTAAGCGGGCAATCTGTCCGTAGGTTGCCACCCGACCCTGCGGAATAATGTCGACCATTTGCAAAACCGCCGTGGTGAATTGTTCATCAATTTTTGTCATTATTGCCCACTCCTTGCCGAGTGACCATCAGGAAGATGGCCAGGCCAATGATAAAAAGGATGCTCAGCGAACCGGCACCAAGCGTTGACTTACCGGTTAACTGTGAAACGACCCCGACTAATACCGGCCCGATAATTGCCGAGAACTTACCGAGAATATTGTAAAAGCCGAAAAACTCGTTACTAGCTTTTTTAGGAATCAACCGCCCAAAGTAGGATCGTGATAATGCCTGGATCCCGCCCTGACTTGTCCCGATCAGTACCGCTAGGAACCAGAAATCAAAGATCGTCTTCAGCCTAAACGCGTACAAGCAGATAATAACGTAGACGATAATTCCTAAAACCAGCGCCCGCTGGGTACCAATCTTGCCAGCCAGCCACCCATAAAAGAGTGAACACGGGACGGCAATTAGCTGCACGGCCAGCAAGACCACCATCAGCATCCCCGTTTTAACACCAAGGTCCTTACCAATCGACGTTGCCATGGTAAAGATCGTATCAACGCCATCAATATAAAAGAAGTAGGCGACTAAAAACCAGCAAGCCCGTCGGTAGCGGCTGAGGTGGGTAACTGTTTGCTTTAATCGGCGTAGACTATCTTTTAAGGGTTGTTCAACAGCTACCATGCTGTATTTCTGGTGCCCGTGACGGAGGAGCGGCCAGCCAAAAATGATCCACCAAGCAGCCGCCAAGATAAAGCTAAACTTAGCGATAGCCAGACTCGACAGCTTGCCGCCAAAGCCGTTGGTCAATTCGGGGATGAGAAAAATGATAAAAGCAATTACCCCACCGAGGTAGCCCATCGAATAACCAGCTGTCGAGACACGGTCCATTTCTTCGTTGGTAGCAACGTCAGTCAGAAAACTGTCGTAAAAGAGGTTACCGCCAGAATAGCCAATGCTGGCAAAAATGTAAACCAGTAAGAGCAGTAACCATTGTTGGCTTGGCACCAGCGCCAAGCAGAAGGTGAGAACAATACCTGCACAAGAAAAAGCACTTAACCATCGCCGTTTCATATGCGGGTAATCGGCCAATGTTCCGAGGAGGGGTGCTAACAACGACACAACGAGCGTGCCAATGCTGTTGGCATAACCCCAGTACGCCGTCGAATTGGCGGCACTAACCCCAGCAGCTTCCGCAATGGTCTTAAAATAGACCGGTAGGACCGCCGTTGTTACTAGGATCCCGTATCCAGAATTAGCCCAATCATAAAAGATACACGACCATTGTTGCTTATTAAACTTCACTCCGTCATCTCCTTATTTCAAAACATCAATTGCCTGCCCTGCCGTCGGTTGCGGGTAAGATAAACCTAACAGTTTGGCAAAAGTTGGTCCTTCGTCAACCAGGTGAGCATGGTCAATTACCGTTGACTTTTTAATATCTGGTCCCTCAAACATAATGGTGGTGTAGTAATTATCCTGACTAGGTCCGTAACCATGGACGCCACGGTACCGGTCATGTGTCCCCAGTGACTGTGGATCGACCTGTTCAACTATCGCCGGCCGGTTCACTTCGTCAGTAAAGTAGTAACCGGGTACCGCTTCGACCAGGAAAGTACACTGCGAATCAGCACCAAGAGCTGCCGCTTCTTGCGCGGTATAAAAATGCTGCACACCGTCAACGGCCTCGATCATCTTTTTTAATTCTTTTAGGTTAATGTTCCCGCGAGTATAAACGTAGGTCTCCCCGTCACAGGTCTTAGCAGTGACCTGCCAATCTGTCTGATAAACACTCTTCCCCTTCAGCGGGTGTAACCAGCCATGTTGGGCAAAGAGAACGTTCAGGTGAATCATTGAATGGACATTGATCTGGTAATGGTCACCAAGAATCGCAAAATTGGTTTGTCCAAAGTTGCCGGCATCCTTCACGGCCTGCATAATCTGGGCCACCCGTCGGTCTAACCGTTGCCAAGCTCCCCGGGCTTCAGTTGACCGGACCCCATAATGATGACAATGACTATCCATGTCGACCAGGTGAATCAACGTCAAATCCGGCTGCTTATTTTTAAGGGCGTCAACCGCACAGGCAGTCACGAAGTCGTCAAGCCATGGCTGTTTGATCCCGTGGCGAAGGTGACCATACTTGTGGTTCATTTCCAGTAAAAACAGCGGCGAGCTGGCTTTAAGTGATACCAGTACCTGGTTGGTCCAAATCCGGTTGGGAAAAATTTCGGCAATATTATACGTAATCTTACTGTCAGCGGTAACGGGCCATAAAAACGCAGCCGTCGTCATCCCCGCTTGTTCGGCAACATCGTAAAGCGGGGTTGATTCAACATCCTTCCGGTACCAGTACCAGTCCGGAGATATTCGTTGCGGTTGGAGCTTGGTGTTATTGACAATTCCGTGGACCGCTGGGTACTGTCCAGTAATGATTGACGTATGGGACGGGTAAGTCAGTGTCGGGTAAATGCCCGCGACGTGCTGTACCCAGGTTCCAGAATTACGAATTGCCTTAAGGTGTGGTGCCTGGTCAATCCACTCGTCAAGGTCACGAAACCCCATCGAGTCGAGTGAAATGACAACAAGTTTATGTGCTTTCATTTTTCTTCAGCTTTCTTTTAACAAATTGTCTCTATTGTACGCATCTTTACTAACTATAAGTCAATCACTTTTTGGTGAACGTTTCACGTGAAACAACTGCAGACAAAACTCGCAATTTATCGCAAGACCCCTGCTTATCGGCTCAATTGCGGTAAAATAGAGATATAGACGATTAATTCATGCAAAGGAGTTTTGACAATGAAACAAATCAAAAGATCTGCCTGCACCTCGATCATGGTCGGCAAGAAGGCATCCCTAGACGGTTCAGCTTTCATCAGCCGAAACGAAGACCGGGTCAAGGCCATCGAAACCAAACGCTTCCTAGTCAAACCGGCGGTTACTGGTCGTGATGAAACCTATGTTTCACCATACAACAAGCTTACTGTTAAGTTGCCGGCTACGGGGATGCGCTACACATCCACCCCAAGTGGTGATCAAACTGCTGGGCCAAACGAAGAAGACGGATTTAACGAGGCTAACGTCGGCGAAAGTGCGACCGAAAGTGTCTACGCTAATACCCGGGTTCTCGCCTACGACCCCTTCGTTAAGAACGGGTTGGCGGAAGATTCTATGACCACCCTGGTCCTGCCCTTCATCCATTCGGCTCGCGAAGGGGTTGAATACCTTGGCCGGCTCGTTGAAAAATACGGCTCGGCGGAAGGCAACGGTGTTCAATTCATCGACCGTGATGATGTCTGGTACATGGAAATCGCCACTGGTCACCAGTGGGTTGCCGTTCGAATCCCTGACGACTGCTATGCCGTCGCCGCTAACCAAATTGCAATCGAGCAGATTGACTTTGACGATCCAAATAACTACATGTGGTCGCCTAATATCCGCGAGTTTGTTGAAGAACACCAGCTCAATCCTGACGAAGACCAGTGGAACTTCCGCCACATTTTTGGCACCAACACCAAGAAAGATCACCACTATAACACCCCCCGGGTTTGGTTTGCCCAACGGTACCTGAACCCGGTTGCCGCTGCGAACCAGGGCCCGGAAGATCCTGACATGCCATTTATCCGCAAGCCGGAAAGAAAGATCAGCGTCGAAGATATCCAATACCTGCTCGCCTCTCACTACAACGAAACCGTTTATGACCCGCTTGGTAGCGGAACAGCTGAACAGCGGAAGGTTTACCGGGCGATTTCCCTGTCGCGGACCGCTCAGTCGCACATCCTGCAGATGCGGACTAACGTTGACGAAAAACACGCCGCCGTCCAGTGGGTTGAATTTGGCGTCCCGAGTTTCTGTCCGTGGGTTCCATTCTTCACCAACGCTGATGATACTGACGCTTCTTACCGGGAACTGCCAGCTCACATGGACTGGAAGAACGCTTTCTGGATGTATGAAGCCCTGGCAACCATCGTTGAATCACACTACAACGAGTTCATTGAACCCGCTGAGGACTACAAGAAAGAACTCAATTCCTGGGCGCGTCGTCACCTAGCTGAAGTGGACCAACGTGCCGCTGGCCTTGATGGTAAGCAGCTGACAACTTACCTCACTGCCCAGAACCACCTGATCGCTAAACACTATCAGCTAGAAACGCGGAAGTTAATCATGCAACTGTTAACTGATGGCGCAGCGCTCTCTCAGCTAACGTTTAAGATGGATCCTAACCTGTAAAACATCACCAATATAAAATAGCTCCTGGAGCCGCACAAACGGTTTCAGGAGCTATCTTTTTATATCTTTACTACTATTACTTATGTTTCTTCGCGGCAATCGATGCCCGGAGCTTTTCGTGACGAGCGTGGGTATTACCGTAAGTAAACTTAACTGCTGGCGACATGACTACTGGCATGATAATTACCAGAAGAATCAAACCGACAATTACCGTCGTCGCCACTTCAATCAGCGTTGGAATCCCTGATGGAATCAGCGCAGCAAACGTCCCGGAAAGGATAATTGCCGCTGAGATAACGACGTTCCCGATGTTGGCACATGCCCGCAGGATGTTCTTATTCGGATCATCCTCGGCATCCTGGTAGTCCAAGTAGCGACGCATCAAGAAGATACTGTAGTCGACCCCGAGGGCAATCAGCATGATGAAACCAAAGAACGGTGTGTTCCAGGTCAACATGTCGCGACCCATTACCAGGTTGATCATCCAGTGGTTAATTGACAGCGAAGCCAGGTAGGCCAGAACCAGCGTCCCCATGATATAGAGTGGCTGGAGCAGTGACCGGGTAATGAACATCAGTGCTAGTGAAATACCGACGATCATGATCACTGCAGTTCGAACAAAGTCGCCGCTAGCGGTCTTGCGGGTGTTGTAAATCCGTTCGGACTGACCACTCATTGCAACCTTAGCGTCTTCCAGGCTGGTCCCCTTCAACGACTTCCGTGAAATATTCGACAGCGAGTTGGCCAGGGCTGCTGCCTGGTAGCCAGACGGGTCCGTCTTGAAGACGATCTCGATCCGGGCCGTCTTCTTGTCGTGTGACAAGTAAGTCTTCATTGCTGGCCGGAAAGTCTTACTGTGGAGAACAGCGTTTGGAATGTAGAAGTGGTTAGCAGCAGCGGAATTCTGCAGTCCACCCAGGTAAGTGGACCCGGCTTGTAACCCAGTTCCTAACTGCTGGAGTCCGTTCGTCATTGCTGGACTAGCAGCTGCCAGGCGGTTAATTCCAGTATTGAGCTGAATCATTCCCTGGGTTCCCATGCCAACAGCACTTTGCACTTGGCTGAGTCCACCAGTTAATTGCTGGATGGCCTGAGCGGCACCTGGTAAAGCAACATTAGAGGCTGCCGCTAACTGAGCAACGGATGCCTTCAACGTCTGCAGCTGACCCATCAGGCCGCCTAATGACTGGGCAGACCCGGCAACATTATTGAGTGAGTTACCTAGTGAGCGGTCAGCAGCCCCAGCAGCCTGCAGGTTGCCGGCAACTGACTGCAGCTTGCCAGCCAGAGCGGCCTGCTGAGAACCAGCAGAACTTTGAACGCCGTGCAAAATCTGGTTCAAGGCCCCGCCCATCACTTGCTTTTGCTGATCATTTAGGTGGGCAGCATCCATTGCTGCTGCATATTGTTGTTGAATAGCACTGGTGTCAGTACTCCCACTCCCTTGAATACTCCTCAGGGTGTTACCAGCTTCATTCAGGTTGTTCCCAATAATCTGAGCCTGCGTTCCAACATTGGTTAACTCGTTAGTCAAGCCAGCGGTGTTGATGGAAGCACCCTGGGCGTTGAGCGCACGGTTAAGTTGCTGAATCCCGCTATTCAGTTGTGGCAGTCCCCGTTGGAGAGCCGCTAACTGGGCAGCGTTAGAACCTGACATTGAGGCATTAAGTTGTTGGCTCAACTGCGTCAGTCCGTTAACCAGCTGCTGGCTACCAGCGGATAACTGGTTAATCCCGTTACCCATTTGCTGGCTACCATTAGTCAGTTGACCAACACCTTTCTGGGCAGTTCCCAGTTGTTTGTTTAGTGTCCCTACTTGGTTGTTAACGTAGAGTTTCTTGATCTTGCTACCGTCAGGACGGGTCACTGACGCTGCCAGCTTAACGTCCTTATTGGCGGCAATCTGCCCCGTCAACTGGTCAATCAGCATTAGGTCCTTCTGGTTATCCAACCGGTGATCAGCATGGATGTAAAGGGTTGACGGTTCTGCAGTCCCCTTGGAGAAGTGGTCCTGGACAACCAGATAACCCTTCTTGGACGGAACACTATCGGAAATTTCCGAAGCATCGTTATAGTCCAGCGGGTGCTGGAAAGTTAACGCCAGCGGAACCATAATGACGGCCACTAACCCCAGCGCCAAGAACGGGTGCAGCAGTGAGTGTTTTGACAGCCACTGCCAGAGCGGACTGTGCGTTTCACCCTCAAACTTCTTAACTGGCCAGAACATCCGCTTCCCCAAAACGATCATAAAGAAGGGGTTAAGCGTCAGCAAAACAATCAGCAAGACAGCGACACCAACGGCGACACCAACCGCGGACCGGTAAATACTAAAGCGTGCCAACCCAAGGGCGGCAAAACCAATCAGCAGTGAAGTACCGGACATCAGAATCGTCCGGCCAGCTTTCCGGCGAGCGTCGAGGGTCGCCTCAATGTTATCCATCCCCGACCCGAGGTTTTCCTTATACTGGTCATACAAGAGGATGTTGTAGTCAGTCCCGATCCCGAAGAGGACGATGACCATGAAGACCTGCGTAAAGTTGGAAAACGGGAAGTTAAACTTCTCAACCAGGTTAGTAACCAAACTGAAGGAGGTGATAAACGAAACACCGACCGTCAGTAAAGAAATCAGCGGAACAATTGGTGACCGGAAGACCACCACCAAGACAATAAAGATAAAGATGACCGAGATCACTTCCGTCTTCTTAATCCCTTCCTGGATGGCACCAGAGAAGTCATCCTCTAGCGTCTTGGCCCCCGTAACGTAAGTCCGGATACCTTTCATCTTAATGGCATTTGACAGCTGTTTATTAGACTTCGAAACGGTCAAGTGGTCGTTACTAATATTTAACTGCACCAGAACAGTTGACTTATCCTTAGAAATTAACTGCTTACGGGTCGCGGCGTTATCATAAGCCGCTGTCATACTCTTAATCCCGTATTTTGATTTGTGATCGCGCAGTTCCTTAATTGTCTTCTTGACCCGACGGGTATCCGCCTTAGTCATCGCAGAATCACCATTATTGAAAACCAGAGCCGTTTCGTAAGTATTCTTCGTCCCTTTTCCCCAGTGATTGCGCATCGTATCAGCAACTTCACTCTGCACATTTGACGGCAAAGTGATGTCTGAATGTGCCCTTGTCAGGGCATTAATATTTGGTAACAAGACAATCGCCGCGACGACGATCACAACCCAGGCCAGCAGGGAGCCTAGGTGTCTGTCTCTTATCCACTTCAAAATTATTCCACTCCCTTTTTCTCTGCTGTACTTGGCGAGATCAGCCGCATAAGCATCAAATCATAAGCGTGCTGCCGCCCCTGGCAATTCTTTGTCTTGTTGCGATGGTCTGGCAAAAGGTCAATAAAAATAAAACCAAAGGCCGCCCCGATTAACATCTGCGGGTCAGTTGTCTTTTTGATCTCTTCATCCTCATTGACTATCTTCTTGACAATCTCAACAATCTTTTCCAGTTCAGCTTGAACATTATGCTCGTGCGGGTTTACCTGCATCATGTAAAAAATGCTGGTCATGAATGGCTGCTTAATAATCTCATTGCGGACGATATCGCCCATTTTCATAATTGCTAACTTGCCAGACAGACCCACAATTGAATCCACAATTTGCTGATACAACTCGTGTAATACATGTGCTCCCACTAAAGACACTAGTTCATCACGATTACTAATATAGTGATACAGCGACTGTGAGCGAATATTTAACCGCTTGGCCAACGTGCTAATAGTAACCTTCTGTAAACCATCTTGCCGTGCTATGTCCGTTGCGGCCGCTACTACCTTATCGATACTGAGTGTCCGTGATGCTGCCACGATCTCACCTCCCTTGATACAAGCAGTTTATATCTTACTACTATCTAGTTCAATCTACAATCTGTAGAATATGTTTCTTTTTTGAAAATTTCCCGGGAAATTAAAAAGGCCGGGGATTCATCCCCCAGCCTTTTTGGCTAAATTAATCCAACCCCATCATCTTGCGGGTAAATTGGTAGTCACCAACGTACGGGATGTCGTGCCCCTTGTCGTGCATGAACGTTTCCCGGCCCTTGGCAGCTTCAAAAATGACATCGCCCGGCTTAGCCATTTCGTATGCCTGCTTGATGGCGCTAACCCGGTCCACATTAATATGAACTTCGAGATCTGGATTAGTAATATTGTCCTTAATGTCGTTATCAATCTTGTGAGGGTCTTCGAAGAAGTTATCTTCACTCGTTAGAATAGCCACATCAGCGTACTTTGACAAAACCTTCCCAATGTCAGCTCGTCGTGATTCGGCCTTGCCCCCGGCAGAACCAGTAACCACGATCAGCCGCCCTTCTGGGTGTGATGCCTTCAGGTAGTTGAAGGCCTTGGTAAAGCTCAAGTAGTCGTGCGCATAGTCAACGCAGGCTTCGATCCCTTCAGCATCAGTCAGCATTTCCATCCGGCCCGGAACAGTCGTTTCAGCAATCCCTTGCTTTATCTTTTCCAAGTCGTCACTAATTTGGGCAACAATTGACATTGCCGCCGTCGCGTTACTGTCGTTGAAGTCTCCCGGAATCTTCGTCTGGAAGTCGCCACTGATCTGTGGCAGCCCATCATCATGGGTAGCAACGCTAAATTGCCCGCCCTTACCAGAAGTGAAGCGGTAATCGGCGTCAGTTTGGTCACTGCCAAAGGTAACCAGCGGCCGCTGATAGTGACGAGCCTTCTTCGCGATAACGTCGTAGTAATCAGTGCTGCGGTTGATGAAGAAACGCTCGCTGTTAACAACTAACTGGCTCTTGCAGTAGAGGTAGTCATCAAATGTTGGGTGTTCAACCGGGCTGATGTGGTCCGGCGAAATGTTAAGGAAGGCGCCATACTGGTACTTAATCCCCATGACCCGGGACATCTTGTAGGCCTGACTAGAAACTTCCATTACCAGATACTTGAGGTGGTTATCGGCCGCGTCGCGCAACATCCGGAACAAATCTAATGCTTCCGGCGTTGTCAGGTGGGAATCGAAAAAGGTTTTCCCATCGATACAGCTATCAATGGATGAAAGGCGGCCAACCTTTCCCGGGAACAGCTCGTTGAGCATGTGCCAAATAAAGTAAGTGGTAGTCGTCTTCCCCTTAGTCCCGGTAATCCCAATCATTGTCAGGTCCTTGTCGGGTTCGCCGTAGAAAGATCGTGCAATGACCGCCATCGCCTTGTGCATATCAGTGACGATAATCTGCGGGATATGCTGGTGGCTTTCAGCTAAGTCGTCAGTCATGACTAACTCCGAGATCAACGCCACTGCTCCAGCATCAATCGCGGCATCAGCATACTGGGGCTTAAAGTGGTTTCCCTTGCACATGAAGAGCGTCCCTGGTTTGATCTGTCGTGAATCGTAGGAGAGGTGCTCGACCTTTACCTGCTCCTGTTCATTAGTCAGCTCATAGTCCCAGTGATCATCACTCACCGTTTCCTTGTAGAGGCCCTGCTTTTGCAACTGCATTACAACTTTTTCTAACGTCATCATAGATAACGACCCCTTTTCTTTTCCAACAACAAACTACCAGCAAACAAAATAACTAATCGTTAACTTCAGCGGCCCTTTCGACCTCGTCGGCACGGTTACTCTTCCCTTCCTGTGGGTCAAAGTTATCAATGAAGTATAACTTGTACCAAACAAGGAAAGTATAAATCGTCCAGATCTTCCGCCGCCCGTCAACTTTACCGTTATAGTTATCGTCGAGTAACTGAAGAATCTTTTCCTGGTTGAAAAATTCCTTCACGAAGTCTTCAGCAAACAGCTGACGCACTTCTTGGTAGAACTTCTTCTCCCGTAACCAGGCCCGTACCGGCGTTGGGAAGCCCATCTTCGGCCGGGTTGCCCATTCTTCTGGCAAGTGGCGGTTAGCGGCCATCCGAAAGGCCCACTTAGTGCCATGGCGGTTGAAGAGGTACTTAGTCGGTGTATGCCCAGCAACCCTCATGACTTCCTTATCCAGCAATGGCACCCGCAGTTCCAGTGAGTTGGCCATACTCATCTTGTCGGCCTTCAAACAAATGTCGTCAGGCATGAAGAGGTGGAGGTCCAGGTACTGTTTCTTCGCCACTTCGTCAATGTCCTTATCGGCAATCTTGTCGAGAATCGGGTCAACAATATCGTCAATCGTCGGTCCGCAGTTGTACTTATCCTGAAGAACATCTGCCGCTTCATCCGGCGAGAAAATGTAGGCCTGGCCGATAAAGCCAGATTCCTTAACCGGAGCCAGAGCCCGGAACATGTGCAACTGACCATGGAAATGTTTGCCATCCAGCCACTTGGCAATCTTATAACGCTTCTCCTGTGGCAGTTCGCGCAGATTATCAGTAAACCAGCGAATCATCTTGGAGTTGGAATTAAAGCCGTAGTCGATGTAGCCAGCAAATAACTCGTCGGCCCCTTCGCCGGAAAGCATCGCCTTGTAACCATGTTCCTTGGCCAAGCGGGTCAAGAAGTACAGCGGGATTACCGACGGATTAGAATCCGGCTCGTCCAAGAAGTACTGGATCAGCGGGAAAGTATGGAAGGCTTCCTCGTTGGTTAACTTGGCATCGGTATTCTTTAAGTGCAGCTTAGCGGCTAATTCACGGGCCTGCTTCGTTTCGTCGTAGGTGCTGTCAAAACCGATGGAGAAGGTGTTATCCGGCCGCATCATGGCAGTGACATAACTAGAGTCAACACCGGCTGACAGGAAGGAACCAACCTTGATTCCCTCGTCAGCAAAGGAGTGGGCGTGAACTGAATCAGTCACCACGTCCTCAATGTTATCGACGGCCTTATCAAAACTCTCGTCATCGGGGTCAAAGTCAGCATCCCAGTATTCTTGGATGTCTAACTTGCCATCCCGGTAGTGGAAACAATGCCCAACCGGCAACTTGTAGACGCCCTTAAAGAAGGTTTCGTCGGTAGCTGAATACTGGAAAGTCATGTAAGGCTTCAATGCTTCCTTATTCAGCTCCTTGTCGAAGTGCGGGTGGTCTAAGAAGGCCTTTATTTCTGACCCAACAAAGAAGGTTCCGTTCATCTGCGCGTAGTACAGCGGCTTAATACCGAAGTGGTCGCGCGCACCAAACATTTCCTTCTTTTTCATGTCCCAGATGACGAAGGCAAACATTCCCCGCAACCGCTTCAGAATTCCGTCACCCCACTGTTCATAACCATGCAGGATAACTTCCGTATCGGCATGAGTTGTAAACTGGTGACCGTCCTTGATTAGTTCCTCGCGCAATTCCTTAAAGTTGTAAATTTCACCGTTAAATTCAATCGCCATTGACCGGTTTTCGTTAAAAATCGGCTGGTTACCGGACTTCACGTCGATAAAGCTTAACCGGCGAAATCCTAGGGCGACGTCTTCATCCACGTACTGACCTTCGGAATCGGGACCGCGGTGAATGATCCGGTCCTTCATCTTTTTAATCAGGTCCTCTTTGATTTGTGGCTTCTCGTTATCCACAAACGCGACAATTCCACACATACTTTTGCTCCTATCTCTTTTAACGTTGAACGAAATACTTCTGGTAGTTCTTATTGATAATCCAAAAGGCGTAGTGCATCAGCAGTCGTTGTTTCAAGGTGTCCCGCTTATCAAAGGCGGTCGTCCCCCACTGTCCTGCTTCAAGCAACTTCTTTGCCCGTTCCTTGTACTTATTTTCCTTAGCGTACTTGTAGAAAACCTTTTTTGGACCATTCATCCAGAGCATGTGCCCATCTGCATAGTCAGTATCATCCTTAGCCTTGTGGTAAATGACGTCATCAGCAACGTATTTCGCAAGGTTGTAACCGTTAAGCGTGCAGTAGTACGAACTCCGCCCCTGCCGGAGATTGATTTCAAAGACCTTGTATTGGCCATCGCGGTGGTCGTACTTCAGGTCAAAGTCAGCAAACCCGACGTAGTTAATCTCTTCGAGAAACTTGATAATTGTGTCGTAAATCTGCTGATCAAACTCTGGCAAGATTACCATGTAGTTACCAACGGCAACTGGTGACGGGTCTTCCAGCAACGGGTGGCCCAAACAAATCATCCGCACGTGGTGATTTGAATCAACGTAGGCGTTGACGACCCGCATGTTGGAATCATCCCCAGGAATAAAGTCCTGGGCAATAAAGTCACTCTGGTAACCAGCCTGGTAGATTTCTTTCAGTAGCTTATCAAGCTGCTCCCGGCGGTCAAGAACAAACGCCTTTTTTCGTCCAGGAAAGTCGATTCCCAGCCACTCAATGCTATTTGATGGCTTGAGCGCAATTGGAAAGTCAAACGGCAGTTTAATCTGTTCGACTCCCGCTTCAACGGCCTTTTTGGTAATAATCTTAGTCTTCGGGTAAGGCAGGCCATACTTGTCGGCCATCTGGTAAAAGGTTTCTTTAGTGCCTAACGCGTGGAATAAATCATGGTCAACGTATGGGCAGGCAAAGTGTTCCTTTAGTTCATCCAGGTGCTCCGAAATCAGTTCCGTGTAGCCATCACCACAGGAAAGCAGCAGGTACTTTTTCTGTGGATCCAACTTGCTAGCTAATTGCCGCATTGTCTCGATAAAGACAGGGTCCTTGTCAAATCCCGGGACAATTCGAACGTCAGCAAAACGTGTGTAACGGGTCGGCGCCATCGGCACGATACCATAAGCGATACTCTTCACGCCGTAAGCATCATAAAAGGAACGCGCCATCCCGTAGCAGTTAAAGTCGGTCCCCAGCAGGATCGGTTGAAAATCAGCTGTCATTTTCAATTATCTTCCTTTATTTATTTCGATTAATCTAAATCTGAAACTTCATCATAGCTTATCTATTACCGAAATTCAACGCTAGACCATGATCGTATCGATTCCTTAAATTAATGACTACCGCAGGGAGTCCCAAGCTGCCAAAATCTCAGGTTGCTGGTCAAGGAGCGCCCTGGTTTGGTCATCCAGGTACTTCTTATTAATGACTGCTTCGTAGGTGTATTGTTCAAACCAATCCTGGGTCATCACAAAGTAACCCTTATCACCGTTTTTATCGCCCCACGAGTTTTCAATCTTCCACCGGTTTGGTTGACCGTCGACCAGGTTGACCCCCGTCAGCGTCATCGCGTGGGACACTTCACCCTGCCGGGATTCCAGCCGGTCGGCCTTGCTCATTGATAAGTCAACCCCCAGCAGGTCACTATCCAAGAAGAGCTGGGCATCCATTAATCCCCGCTTGCGGTCCATCTGTTGGAGAACGTCATTACCAACCCAGACCGTCTCGTTATCCTTCAGCTGCTTAATCGCTAATTCTTGCAGCTTGCTAAATGAAACGTTGACAAACTGCAAAGGAATTCCACCAACTACGCTATCCTGAGCAGGCATCGCGTACAACTTTCTTTCCTGGTGGTCAGGCGCATTAGTAATGACGACGTAGTCATGAAGGTCCATGTCAAAGTAACGGTGGTAAAAATCAAGGGGTGTGAGATCAGCATCACGGTGGTACTGGTGGTCATCATCACGGTACTCCAAGTCGAATTTAACCGGTGGCTTCCCAAAGGCCATCACGCAGATCCGGTAAACGTCACTCATCATCTCCTGACGCTTTGCGGCGATTTCCGTTGCAGAAGCGTGCTGGTCGTTAATCAGCCGCCGTAAAACGAGGAAGTCCTTATGCATCAGCCGGCGAAAGACGTCCGCGACGTCGTCCGTATTCTTCGTATTGAAGGTGTCGGGCATCAAATACTCTGGAACAACCCCGTACTTCTCAATAATCCCGGCAGCGTTGCCCCACTGACCACCGTCAGTCAGTGCAAAATCCACCAGGAAATCAACTGTCCGGTCATGCAGCGGCTGTCCAGCAGTCTCGACCACCTGTTGTAAAAAAAGGTTGGCTCGTTCCATCCGGTCCCAGAAAAACAGGTAGTTTTGCGATAATTCAAAATCTTTCAGCTTGTACTTGAGAGCAAAACGGTGGCGCAGGGTATTGAGCGTGGCAAAAGACCAGCAGCGGCCGCTGCGCCGTTGGTTGGTTACCTTTCCCGTCTTGACCTCAACGTTAAATACCCGGTGGTCTCGCTGGCTGACGGCTGGATTCTCACTCGTTGCTTTAATTCCGTTTTTCATCACTGCTCGTGAAATAACTGCCGAGCTCTGCTGGCTAGCGAAATTCTGTTGATAATTAGCGATCATCTTGGCGCTGAGTTGTTCTTTATTGTTCATTCCAAATTCCTCCTTATTTCCTCTATCAAATTAAAGAAAAGAGGTTGGTTCTTCCCAACCCCTTAACTCTTATTGATAAAAGTGTTTCCACTGGTTATCGACGTTGTTCTTTGCCGGTTGCTGATGGTTCCAAAAACCAGCCTTTACCACCCCGTCGACCTTCTTTCGCGGCACAAAGCCCCAGTAGCGACTGTCGTTGGAAACACTGCGGTGGTCTCCTAGGACGAAGTATTCACCAGCTGGCACCTTTGTTGCTCCCTTGTTCTTCAACCAGTTGTTCTGCTTAGAGATACTAGCTAAAGTCCAGTTCCCGGTTCCGACACCCCGCTGTTCGGCATTAATATACTGCTGGTTAACTAGCTTGCCGTTGACGTACAGCTTGCCGTTCTTAGATTCGACCGTGTCTCCCGGGAGGCCAATAACCCGCTTAACGTAGTCCGTCTTCGTCACTGCTTGGGGGTCAACACCCTGTGCATCAAAGACGATCACACTTCCGTGACGAATTTTGGCTGTTTTAATGCAGGCAACCCGTTCATTATTTTGCAGGTTAGGCTGCATTGATGGCCCGTCAACTCGAACCAGCTGGAAAACAAACTGCTTGATTAATAGTGCAAGCAGGAGGCCGATTGCGACCGGCACCAGCCAGCTCAGAATACTCCGCAATGTTTTCATGACAACATCTCTCCAATTAGTGAGTTTGTAATTATCATACCACTATCACGGCAAGGCAAGCACGCATTTCGCTAACTGGTTTATTACCGGTCCGCCAGTTTGACAATCAGGTCATCCATCAGTTTATCCATTTCGTCTTCTTCAGTTGCATCCATCAACGCAACTTTTGTTCTGGCTGAATGTGAAATGCCCTTCAAGTAGTATGGTGCTAGCCCCCGAAATTCGCGAACACCGACGTATTCGCCCTTCAACTCAATCAAGGCGTGCAGGTGGTCCTTGGCCAGCGTGATTTTTTGTTCTGGCGTCGCTTCCGGCAGTAGTTCGCCGCTTTCCAAGTAGTGAACCGTCCGCTTCAGCATCCACGGATTGCCAAGGACTGCCCGGCCGATCATCACGGCATCAGCACCTACTTCGTCAAGCATTCGTTTTGCATCCTGCGGTGTTTTAACATCCCCGTTACCCATAAAAGGAATCGTGAGGGCATCAGCGACTTCTTTCAGAACGTCCCAGTCAGCATGACCGGAGTACATCTGCTTACGCGTCCGGCCGTGCATTGCCAGCGCAGCGGCACCACCGCGTTCAGCCGCCCGTGCATTTTCAACTGCATAAACGTGGTCGCTATCCCAGCCGATCCGCATCTTTACCGTTACGGGTTTTTCTACGGCCGCCGTCACTGCTGAAACCATCTCAAAAACCTTCTCCGGATCCAGCAACCATTTCGCACCAGCATCAGTGTTAACCACCTTGTTGACCGGACAGCCCATGTTAATGTCGATCACATCAGCTTGTGTGTGCTGGTCAACATATTCTGCCGCCTGTACCAGGGTATCCTTGTCGCCACCAAAAATTTGAATCCCCATCGGGTGCTCGGTTGGATCAACTTTCATCATTTTCATCGTGCGTTTGTTGTGATACATGATCCCATGGTCGGAAATCATTTCACACACTACGTAGCCTGCACCAAAGTGCTTGCAGATAACCCGAAAAGCAGAGTTGGTAACCCCCGCCATTGGTGCTACTACCACCTGGTTTGGTATCGTTACGTTGCCAATTTGCCATTCCATCGTTGCTTCCCCCATTACTTCGTTTGCTTTGCGTGTGCTGCGTACCCGCTTTGCAGATAAACACTAAGAATTGCTAGGTCGGCCGGGTTAACCCCACTAATCCGTGAGGCCTGGGCCATCGTCTCCGGACGAATTTTTTCCAGTTTTTGCCGGCCCTCGGTTGCCAGGCCGTCAATATCATTATAATCGATGTCAGCAGGGATCTTCTTAGCTTCCATCTTCTTTAATTTGGCAATCCGTGCTTCTTCTTTTTTGATATATCCAGCGTACTTCAGTTGAATTTCCACCTGCTCAATTTCCTCACGGCTGAGTTGCTGGTCAGCAGCAGGGATAAAGTTTAAAAGCGTCTGGTAGTCGACATATGGCCGCTTAAGGAAAGTAGATGCCAGCACCGCGTCTTTTAACTGGTTGTCACCGTGTTCCTCAATAAAGCGATCCACTGCCTCATTCGGCTTAATGCGGACGTGCTGCAAGCGGTCAATTTCATTATCAATTCGGGCCTTTTTTTCCTGTAACTTAGCGTAACGTTCATCACTAATTAGCCCCAGTTCATGACCCTTCGCCGTTAATCGCAGGTCAGCGTTATCATGACGCAAAATCAACCGGTATTCTGCCCGACTAGTCAGTAGCCGGTACGGTTCCTTGGTCCCCTTCGTTACCAGGTCATCAATCATCACACCGATGTAAGCATCCGACCGTTGTAAGACAAATGGTGATTTGCCCAGTGCCCGGCGTCCGGCATTAATTCCGGCAATCAGTCCCTGCCCAGCTGCTTCCTCGTAGCCAGAAGTTCCGTTCGTTTGACCAGCCGTGTAGAGGTTTTTCACCAACTTCGTTTCGAGGGTATTCTTCAACTGGTATGGCGCCACAACATCATACTCAATCGCGTAGCCCGGCCGCATCAATTCGGCGTGTTCCAGTCCTTTTACGGAGTGAACCATCTGCTGCTGAATTTCTTCAGGCATTGAGGTCGACAGTCCATCGACGTACCATTCATCAGTCGTCCGTCCTTCTGGTTCCAGGAAGATTTGGTGGTGGTCCTTATCAGCAAAGCGAACGATCTTATCCTCGATTGACGGACAATACCGTGGCCCGACCCCCTTAATTACCCCAGAAAACATCGGAGCCCGCTTGAGGTTCTTCCGGATAATCCCATGGGTGGTCAGATTAGTGTAGGTCAGCCAGCACGATATCTGGTCACTAACCGCCAGGTAGTCACTATCCGGGGTAGTAAAACTAAAGTGGTGGGGAGTTTCATCCCCTGGTTGTTCTTCCGTCTCGTCATAATTGATGGTATTGCCGTTGATCCGTGGCGGTGTCCCCGTTTTGAAACGTTCGAGGTCAAACCCGAGGTTTTCAAGGCACTCAGACAGTTTAACGGCCGCCTTCGAATTATTTGGACCTGATTCGTAAGTCAGCTCACCAATAATGATCTTACCGCGAGCAGCCGTCCCGACCGTTAATACGACGGCCTTGGCGTGGTAGCAAGCACCCGTGTTAGTAACTACCCCCTGGCAAACGCCGTTTTCGACCAGGAGACTATCAACTGTGGCCTGCCGGAGCGTCAGGTGTGGCGTTTCTTCAATCGTCTGCTTCATCGTCATGTGATAAGCATGCTTATCCGCCTGGGCACGCAGGGCTCGAACCGCTGGTCCTTTCCCCGTATTAAGCATCCGCATCTGAACATAAGTTTTGTCGATATTCTTACCCATCTGACCACCCAGGGCGTCAATTTCACGCACAACGGTTCCCTTTGCCGGTCCACCTACTGACGGGTTGCAGGGCATAAAGGCAACCATTTCAAGACTAATCGTTACCAACAGGGTCTCATTGCCCATGCGTGCGGCAGCCAATGCGGCTTCACATCCGGCATGGCCAGCGCCGACAACTACCACGTCATACTTTCCGGCATCATACTTAATTCCTGGTGTTTGCTTCATCATTTTATCTCCGTTCTATTTTCCGAGGCAGAATTGGCTAAAGAGCTGGTCCAATAACTCGTCCTGGTAACTGTCGCCGGTAATCTCACCGAGCAAGTCCCAGCACCGTTTAAGATCAATCTGAACGAGGTCAACCGGCATCCCATTAGCAATCCCGGTCAAAACGTCGTCCAGCGCTTTTTTGGCCTGTTTCAGCAGGGCTGTCTGCCGGGCATTGGTAACCATCACTGTCTGCTGGCTATTGTTCAGCCCTTCCTTAAAGAAGCGGTGCTTAATCGTTTCGGCCAACGTCGTAATTCCCTCGTTTTGGGTCACTGAAAGGGGGATCACCCGGTCGTCTCCTAATAGTGAACTCAGCTGCTCAGCTGTCGTCTTGGCTGGCAGATCAACTTTGTTGAGGAGGACAATCCGCGGGTGGTTAGCAGTTAAGTCAATCAGCCGCCGGTCCTCTGCAGTCAGCGAGGTGGATCCATCGATCAGTAAGAGTACGAGGTCGGCGCTCTTTAAGGCTTGCCGGCTTCTTTCCACCCCGATTTTTTCAACAGTATCATCCGTCTGCCGAATTCCGGCAGTGTCAATCAACTTCAACGGTACTCCCGCGACGTTAACGTATTCTTCAATGACATCCCGGGTCGTCCCGGCAACGTTGGTCACAATTGCCTTATCTTCGTGAAGCAGCGCATTAAGCAGGCTCGACTTACCGACGTTTGGCCGACCGATAATCGCCGTTGCTAAACCTTCCCGCAGGATCTTTCCCTGGGTGGCAGTGGATAGTAAATCCACCAGCTTTTGGCGCAGCGATGTGGCGTGTTCCTTCATCAGTTTAGTCGTCATCACTTCGGCGTCATCGTACTCCGGATAATCAATATTGACTTCCACCTTGGCAAGGACGTTTAAAATTTCTTGTCGCAGTTGCTTAATTAACCGTGAAAGACTTCCACCAAGCTGGTTGAGCGCTACCCGTCGTGAATCGTTAGTTTTGGCACTAATCAAGTCCATCACGGCTTCCGACTGGGAAAGGTCTATTCGTCCGTTAAGGAAGGCCCGCTTGGTAAACTCCCCGGGTTCAGCTAACCGTGCCCCGTTACTTAAAACCAGCTCCAGAATCTGGTTGGTTACCAGCAGTCCCCCATGGCAATTAATCTCGACAACGTCCTCACAAGTATAGGTCTTTGGTGCCCGCATCACTGACACCATCACCTCATCGATTTGTTCACCACTTTCGGGATCCACCACATGTCCGTAATTAATGGTGTTCGTCGCTACCTTGCCTAGGTCTTTTCCCCGGTATAATTTTTGGGCCACCGCAATTGCCGACGTTCCACTGATTCGGATGATAGAGATCCCCCCTTCACCAACCGGTGTCGAAATCGCCGCAATTGTTTCCTCATTCGACGTAATCATGACTAAGCCTCCTCTTTTCGCCCAAGAAAAAAAGCGCATCGTCCATCCCTGGCAGATATCTGCCAAAATGGTCAAAGCACTTTCACTACTCTAACTAGCTCGTTTTATTAATTTCAGCCATTATTGTACGAACCACCGTGCTGATTGTCAACTGCTAGCCCCCGCTATTCGGCAGGCGCCACGACAACACTCCGAAACGGTTCGCGACCGTGTGAATAGGTCTTTACCTGTTTATTCTTTTCCAACAGCTGGTGAAGTTGCTTCCGTTCGCGCGCTGGCATGGGATCCAAGAAGACGGCCTGCCCCGTCGCAATCACTTCTGTCACACAGTCAGCTGCCAGCCGTTCAAGCGTCTGTGACCGTCGCTGCCGGTAGTTATTAATATCTAACGTCAGGTGAGGATCATGAACCCCGTGATAATCTAGAAAAGCTGACGCCAACTCTTCCAGGGCGTTGATTCGCTTACCGTGATATCCAATGACCTTCGCAGGAGTATCACTCTTCAACACAATCGACAGTTGATGGGCACGGATAGTTGTCGGTGTCGCCGTTGCCTTCACTCCCAGAGCCGACAAACTGTCAACTAGGTAAGTGCAGCAATTACCAGCAGCTTTCTTCATCCTCGCAATATTTTTTTGGTGATTGGCGGCTGCCTGTCGGCGGACCTCTTCGGCCGGATCAATTGTCTTTTTTGACGAATACTTAGTTGGCTTTTGCTGTTGTGACTTTTGAGCTTTTTTTGGTTGTTGTTTGGACCGCCGTGGCTGCTTGCCGGCAGCATTTCGCTTAACTGGCTGGTTAACGACCACCTCAATAATGGCATCCCGCCGACCAATGCCCAAAAAGCCGTGCCGCGGTTCTTGTTTAACAGTAACTTTCATCATTTCCCGGGAAATATGAAGCTTGTTCTCCGCTGCCAAAATGGCTTCTGCAGTCGTTTTACCCTTAAATGTTTGCAAATAATCATCCCCCTAGCAAAAAGGACCCGTTAATTAACGAGTCCTCTCCCATCATTATTAATGACGGTGCTTACGAAGTGCCTTCCGCTTAGCACGGCGAATTTTCCGCTTCCGTTCTTGTTCAGCTGCTGCTTTTTCTTTCCGTTCACGGTTAATCTTGAACGGGTTTTGGATCAGCAAAGTTTGAATAACCTGGAAAGCATTAGTTACTACCCAGTAAAGGGTAATAGCTGCTGAGAACTTGAGGGCCATAAAGAAGATCATGATGGGCATTCCCCAAGTCATCGCCGTCGTCATTCCATTTTTCTCTGGCATCGAGGCCATTGCTAACCAGGAACTAGCCAGGGTGAAAAGAGCGGCAAGAATAGGCAGAACATAGTAAGGGTCCGGGTGTCCTAACTGTAACCAGAGGAATGTCCCACTCCGTAGTTCATTTGTCCGCCAGATAGCCTGGTACAATGCCCACATAACTGGCAGTTGAACCAGTAATGGCAGCATCGTCGCCCATGGGTTCACCCCGGCTTCCTTGTACAACTTCCGCTGCTCTTCCTGCATCTTCATTAAGGAATCGCGGTCGCGAGAAGAATACTTTTGCTGTAGCGCCTTTAATTGCGGCTGAATTTCCTGCGTCTTCACCGTTTGCTTAGTCTGATACCACATCAGTGGCAACAGAATAATCCGGATAATGATGGTGAAGATGATAATCCCCATTCCGTAGCCACCGAAGTTCTTCGACAGCCAAATAATGAAACGAGAACAGTTATAAACGATATCGTGATCCCAAAAACCAGTACTGTGACTGGTAATTGGGGCATTAGAACAGGCAGTCAGTAAAAATGTTAAGCCAACAATGCTTAACAGGCTTAACCACCGCTTTAGTCGTTTCCGAGATTTTTTCAAAACAGTTCCTCTCTTAGTCCTTTTCGATTAGCTTGGCCAGCTTGAGTGCATGAACCAAGTTCTTTTTAGTTTCAGCCATCGACAGACCATCGGCTGATGGCCGGGCGATTACTAAGAAATCAACATCCGGCCGTAATTCCGGCTTTACTTCCAAAAGTGTCTGCCGAATTCGGCGCTTAACCCAGTTTCGGTGAACCGCATTACCAATTTTCTTACCGACCGAGATGCCGACCCGAAAATGGTGTTGTCCGGGCTTTTCCATCTGGTAAATAATAAACTTGTGGTTTGCTACCGAATTATGAGTTTCAAACACACGTTGAAAATCTTGTTCCTTTTTAACGCGATATGATTTCCGCATTTGACCCTGCCTCACCAACTTGTCCTGAGAACGTCAAAGGGGCTCGGCAAACGCTGGCTACAACTGAATTGCAGCAAAGTTGCTTGCCAAGCCCCTTTGGTTATTTAAACACCACTTATTGCGGTTGCTTTATTAAACAGATAAAACTTTGCGGCCCTTTTGACGGCGGCGTGCCAGCACCTTGCGGCCGTTGCTGGTACTCATCCGCTTACGGAACCCGTGTACACGAGCGCGGTGACGCTTTTTTGGTTGGTATGTGCGCTTTGTTGCCATGACAGTGGCACCTCCTTATTATTTACGGTCTATGATAACCTGGCGCCCGACAAACCAGACGCACTGATATAAACATACTGCGTTATTCTATCACAAAAGCAAAACGGTTTAAACCCATAAATTAAAGCAAAATTTTTTTAGTTATCCACAGTTTTCCACAAATAATCCACAGCGTTGTTTTTTTCACCATTAATTTGCCAAATTATCCACACGGTTTTTCAACGATTGAAGACCTTTCCACAAGCTGTTGATTATTTTTTCAACAGCTGTGGAAAAGTTAGGAGTCACCGTTCACAAACCGCGATATAACAGCTTTAGTTATCCACAGTAAACTGTGCAAAACTCCCCGGATTCTCAAAGTTATCCACAAAGTCACAACCATGTGGATGATTTACACACAGCGTTGTGTAAGCTGGGGGTAATTTTTTTCACAGCCTGTGGAAAACTCCTGGTGGCAATGATAAAATATCGATTGTCTGTGTAATAAGTAATGAGGAGGAAATCATTTTGACTGAGCTCGATTCTCTTTGGGAAGCGATCCAGAATTATCTTCGCAAAAATTATAAGGCCATGACCTATGCGAACTTAATTGCTCCGGCAAAAGCTGTTTCTTTAGAAAACAACGTTTTGACGATTACTCTGCCGAATAAGTATCTCGAAAATTTCTGGCAAACAGAAGTTGATCCAAAGGTAAAAAGCGTACTTTTTCAGCAAACTGCAACACACCTAGAAACCAAGTACGCTTTGCCTGATGAACTTCGCGAAGAACCAGCAACCCCAACTAATCCCACTTATATGGGACAAACACCATTAAACCCTGAATATACCTTTGATAATTTTATCCAGGGACAAAGTAACGTGATGGCTTATGCATCAGCATATGCTGCCTCTGAAGACCCTGGTGGCATCTATAACCCACTACTAATTTACGGGGGTGTTGGTCTGGGAAAGACGCACTTGATGCAGGCCATCGCTAATAATATGTTGGTGCACAACCCCAACGCTAAAATTAAGTATGTTACCAGTGAAAACTTTATTAACGATTACGTTAACTCTATTAAAAACAATAGTCAGGAACAATTCCGTCAAGAGTACCGCAACCTCGATGCGTTGCTCGTCGATGATGTTCAGTTCCTCTCAAAAAAGGAAGGGACCCAGCTGGAGTTTTTTAATACCTTTAACTCCCTTCACGACAACAACAAGCAGATTGTCCTGACTGCCGACCGTAACCCAAACGAAATTCCGGATATGACTGACCGGCTAGTATCACGATTTATGTGGGGAATCCCGGTTGAAATTACTTCACCAAACTTGGAAACGAGGATTGCCATCCTTCGCAGTAAAGCGGAAGAAGAGCAGATTGACGCTCCTAACAAGGTCCTAAATGTTATTGCTTCACACATCAACACCAACGTTCGGGAGCTCGAAGGCGCATTGATGAAGGTGAAAGTTTTATCCCAGATTAAGCACGAGCCAATTTCCTTGGAATTAGCTCAAGAAGCCTTGCAGGGGATGAACACGACAGCTGCTAATACCCTTGATATCGACCTGATTCAGAAAAGGGTAGCTAGTTATTACAAGATCGACCAAAATGACATTATTGGCCGGAAACGAACCAAAAACATTGTTGTGCCACGGCAAATTGCGATGTACCTGTCACGTGAACTAACGGACAACTCGCTTCCGCAAATTGGCAAAGAGTTTGGTGGTAAGGACCATACGACGGTACTACACGCCATTGATAAAATTGAAAAAAAGCTTACCACAGACCCAACGTTGAAAGATGATATCCAACATCTTAAAATGGACCTACAACAGTAGATGTGGAAAACTCAGTCGGTTATCCACCACTTTTCCACAAGTTATCAACATGTGGAAAACCACGGCAGAAGTTACTTTCTTCTGACTTATCCACAGTTTCCACAACGCCTAATACTACTACTATTTTTAATAACTATTATTACTGTATACACCCGCGCACCACAAGGAGTTCTTTTTTATGAAATTTACAATCAATCGTCCAGCATTTATTAGCCAACTTAACAATGTGTTACGTGCAATTTCGTCTAAAACGACTTTGCCTATTTTGACCGGGCTAAAAATGGTGGTTTCAAACGAAGGGATTTTATTAACTGGCAGCAATTCTGACATTACAATTGAATCGTCAATCACTAGCAGTGACGACAAGTATGAATTAACCGTTGATGAGCCGGGGGCAATCGTATTACCAGCTCGTTTCTTTATTGATATCATCAAAAAGCTACCGGACAAAAACGTTACAATCCAAGTTGCTAGTGGATTTGAAGCGCAAATTACTTCTGGTCAAGCGGAATTTAAGATTAACGGGCAAGATGCAAATGCTTATCCAAAACTTCCTGAAATTGATGCCAGTGATGCCGTTACCTTAGCTCCAGAGATGCTAAAAGAAGTAATCAACCAAACGGTCATCGCTGTTTCCAACCAGGAAAGCCGGCCAGTGTTAACCGGGATCCACGTAACGTTGGCGGATGGTTTACTGACGGCGGTGGCAACGGATAGTCACCGGTTAGCCCAACGGAAGGTCACTGTTGATACCTCTGACCAACAGTTCAACGTTGTTATTCCTGGTAAGTCGCTGCAGGAGCTGTCACGGATGGTTGGCGACGGCAAGGATGATGTCAAACTGCAAATTGCTGATAACCTGGCGTTGTTCACTTTTGGTAACACTCGTTTCCTGTCACGCCTTATTGAAGAAAGCTACCCGGAAACTGACCGTTTAATTCCAACAACTAGCGATACGGTGATTGAAGTTAACGCTGCTGACTTTCTGTCATCAATTGAACGGGCTTCGCTGCTGAGTCACGAGAGTCGTAACAACGTGGTTAAGCTGACGATGCAACCAGATGATGACCAGGCAAAAATTAGCGGGAATTCGCCTGATGTTGGTTATGTTGAAGAACAAGTAGGCCACAGTACTCTGACTGGAAACGACTTGGAGATTTCATTTAACCCTGACTACATGAAGGATGCGCTCCGGTCTTTCGGGCAAGCCAAGATTACGATGTCATTTACCTCACCATTGAGGCCGTTTACGCTGGTTCCAGATGGTGACGGTGATAACTTCGTTCAGCTGATTACGCCAGTACGTACTATTTAGTCGTTTATTATGAACTTGTAATTGAGAACCGCGATTTGTTCGTCGCGGTTATTTTTTTGTGCTCAAAAAGTGCTAAACCGTTTTGGCTGGCCAATGAACTATTTTGATGTAATTTTGAAAAAAATGAGTTAACTACCTAATTTTTCACGAGAAAGGCTTTGGTGGCGATTCTGTTTGTTTTTACACCGTTTAAAAGTTATAATAATAAGGTACTAAAATAAGCAGGTGATGAGATGGAAAAGGAAAAAGAGGTCAAAATTCGCGGTGATTATATCACTCTGGGTCAGCTCCTGAAGGAAGAGGGGTTGATCCAAACTGGTGGGGCAGCGAAATACTTTCTGCGGGAAAATGAAGTGCAGGTCAACGGCCAAGTTGATACGCGGCGAGGGAAGAAACTTCGTGCCGGCGATGAGGTAATTGTTCCGAACCACGGAAAGCTGTTAATCAAATAGGTGGCGTGTTTGCAAGATGATTCTCGAAGAGCTTAAATTACATCATTTTCGCAATTATGATGACTTAATGGTCAAGTTTCATCCGGGAATCAACGTGCTGATTGGCGAAAATGCCCAGGGAAAGACCAACCTCTTGGAGGCAATTTACGTATTGGCATTAACCAAAAGCCACCGGACAGCTAATGACCGGGAGTTAATCACTTGGAAACAGCATGACGCAACCGTTGCCGGACGAATTCGAAAACAACTCGGTAGCTTACCATTGGCGGTGCAATTCAGTTCACATGGTAAACGGGTGAGAATGAACCACCTGGTACAACCCCGGATGTCATCTTACATTGGTGCACTTAACGTCGTGTTATTCGCTCCCGAAGACCTGCAGCTGGTGAAGGGGGCCCCGGTGATCCGCCGCCAATTTATGGATACTGAGTTTTCCCAAATGAGCAACCAGTATCTTTTCGCGTTGGGAAAGTATAATCAAGTTCTCAAGCAACGTAATCAATACCTTAAACAACTTAAGTACCATCAGGAATCTGACCGGGTTCTGTTAGATGTTCTTTCAGAAGGATTGGCAAAGAGCGGTGGCCAGGTGGTCGCACTCCGTTACCAGTTACTTCACCAGCTAGAGGGATGGGCGCAGGAGCTTCACGAGCATATTTCAACGCGGAAGGAAAAGCTGACGTTTCGTTACGTTAGTCAGGTGAAGACGGCTGATGATAAAACAGTCCCTGACTACCAACAGGAACTATTGGCCAGTTACCAGCAGCGGGCAGACCACGAAATCGAACTGGGTACTACCCTGACGGGGCCGCACCGTGATGATGTAGCTTTTTTAGTTAACGGGCAAAATGTTCAGAGTTTTGGCTCGCAAGGTCAGCAGCGAACAACAGCGCTAGCGGTTAAGTTAGCAGAAATCGAATTGATGAAGCAGCAGACGAATGAATACCCATTGCTGTTGCTTGACGACGTCCTGTCGGAATTGGATAACGACCGGCAGACGCATTTACTAACAGCTATCCAGGATAAAGTCCAGACGTTTTTGACCACTACCAGTCTGAGTGGGGTTGCTAGGCAGTTAATTAACCAGCCGGCAATCTACCACATTCAACAGGGTCAAGTTAGCGAGGAGGAAGCGCAGTGAGCGATCAAGAAAAAGCAGAAAAAATCAAGGAAGAAAAGGCAAGCGAATATGATGCCAGTCAGATCCAGGTCCTCAAAGGATTGGAAGCTGTTCGGAAGCGGCCAGGGATGTATATCGGCAGCACAACCGCCCAGGGACTCCATCACCTCGTTTGGGAAATCGTGGATAACGGGATTGACGAAGCCTTAGCTGGTTTTTGTGATGAGATCAATGTCGTTGTCGAAAAAGACAACAGTATTACCGTGACGGATAACGGCCGGGGGATCCCGGTTGACACCCAAAAGGAAACGGGCAAATCGGCACTGGAAACGGTCTTTACCGTCTTACACGCTGGTGGTAAATTTGGTCACAATTCCTACAAGGTTTCTGGTGGTCTTCACGGGGTGGGGGCTTCAGTTGTTAACGCCCTCTCCGAAGAACTAGACGTCTACGTTACCCGGCAGGGCAAGGAATATTACATGGACTTTACCCGTGGCCACGTTAAGACACCAATGAAAGTTGTCGGTGAAAACAAGCCGGAGACAGAGCACGGAACGAGGGTCCACTTCAAGCCTGATCCGGAGATGTTTCGGGACACAACGACTTACAATATTAAGACGCTGACTGAACGGATCCGTGAACTGGCTTTCTTGAACAAAGGTCTGAAGATCACGATTGAAGATAAACGTCCTGAAGAACCAAAAAAAGAGGAATTTCACTACGAAGGTGGGATTCGTCACTATGTTGACTACCTGGACAAGGATCGTGAAGTCCTCTTTGATCCGCCGATTTACGTTGAAGGAAAGTACAAGGGGATTACTGTGGAAGTATCTCTGCAGTACACCAATGACTACCATAACGAACTGCTGACGTTTACGAACAACATCCATACTTACGAAGGTGGGAGCCACGAAACAGGTTTTAAGTCGGCACTTACCCGCGTGATTAATGACTACGGCCATCAGAGCAAACAACTGCGGGAAAATGAATCACTCTCCGGGGATGACGTCCGCGAAGGGATGACGGCAGTGGTTTCCATTAAGCACCCGAACCCGCAATTTGAAGGACAAACAAAAACGAAGCTGAGCAATTCTGATGCGCGGACGGCGACTGACCATATCTTTGCCGAAACGTTTAACCGCTTCCTGATGGAAAACCCGGATACTGCTCACAAGATCATTCAAAAGGGTATGCTGGCCTCTAAAGCGCGTGACGCGGCTAAGCGGGCCCGTGAAGTTACCCGGAAAAAGAGTGGGTTGGAAATTTCTAACCTTCCTGGCAAGCTAGCAGATAACACCAGCAACGACCCGAATATTTCGGAATTGTTTATCGTCGAAGGGGATTCCGCTGGTGGTTCTGCTAAGCAAGGACGTTCACGTTTGACCCAGGCAATCCTGCCAATTCGGGGAAAGATCCTTAACGTCGAAAAAGCTGGTTTAAACCGGGTCTTGGCCAACGATGAAATTCGCTCGTTGTTTACGGCGCTGGGGACTGGATTCGGTGATGACTTTGACATTACCAAGGCTAACTATCACAAGCTGATTATCATGACCGATGCCGATGTTGACGGGGCCCACATTCGAATCCTGCTATTGACCCTCTTCTACCGTTACATGCGGCCGATGCTGGAGCACGGCTACGTTTACATTGCTCAGCCACCGCTGTACCAAGTACGTCAGGGTAAATTTATTAAATATATCCAGTCTGATGAAGAATTAGACAAGGTTGTCAACTCTCTGCAGCCATCACCGAAGCCGGTTATTCAACGGTATAAGGGGCTTGGTGAAATGGACGCAGAACAGTTGTGGGAGACGACAATGAATCCGGACAACCGGCGTTTGCTGCGGGTTAAGCTGGATGATGCGGCTGCGGCTGATAAGATTTTCCCGATGCTGATGGGAAACAAGGTTGCACCGCGGCGTGAATTTATTGAAAAAAATGCCAAGTTCGTTGAAAACTTGGACTTGTAAGAGCGGGAGCTAAAGGAGGAACAAGAGAGTGGCTGAACAAGACACACCAAGTCGGATTAGCAGTACCAATCTGACAAGCCAGATGAGGAACTCGTTCCTGGACTACGCAATGAGTGTTATTACTGCCCGGGCATTACCAGACGTCCGGGACGGACTCAAGCCGGTCCAACGGCGGATTCTTTACGGGATGAACGAACTGGGGGTTACTCCGGATAAACCGTATAAGAAGTCAGCCCGGATTGTTGGGGACGTCATGGGGAAATTCCACCCACATGGTGACTCCTCAATTTACGAAGGGCTCGTTCGGATGGCTCAGGACTTTAGCTACCGTTACATGCTGGTTGATGGTCACGGTAACTTTGGTTCGGTCGACGGCGATTCGCCAGCGGCTATGCGTTATACCGAAGCGAAGATGAGTAAGATTGCCGTGGAAATGCTCCGCGACATCAATAAGAATACCGTTGATTTTCAGGATAACTACGATGGGACCGAAAAGGAACCAGTTGTCCTCCCTTCACGTTTTCCAAACCTACTGGTTAACGGGGCTTCCGGGATTGCTGTCGGGATGGCAACGAACATTCCGACCCATAACCTGGGAGAAGTCATTAGTGCTATTCACCTGCTGATGAAGAATCCGGATGCGACGACTGAAGACTTGATGAAGGTTTTGCCGGGACCGGATTTCCCTACCGGTGGGGTCGTAATCGGCAAATCTGGCATTCGCAAGGCTTACGAAACCGGGCGGGGATCAATTATCGTCCGGGCAAAGGTTGAAATTGCCGAAAAGAAGAATGGTCGCCAGCAGATTATCGTGCACGAAATCCCGTTCATGGTTAACAAGGCTAAGCTGATTGAACGGATTGCTGAACTAGCTCGGGAACACGAAATCGACGGTATTACGGGTGTCAATGACGAAACCGACCGTGAGGGGATGCGGATCGTTATTGACGTACGTCGTGATGCCAGTGCCGAGGTGATTTTAAATAACCTCTATAAACTGACAATGATGCAAACCAGCTTTAACTTCAATATGCTGGCCATTGTCGATGGCGCTCCACGGATCTTGAGTTTGAAGGAAATCCTTCAATACTACCTGCAACACCAGGTTGAAGTTGTCCGGCGGCGGACCCAGTTTGAATTGAACAAGGCACAGCGCCGGTTGCATATTGTCGAAGGGTTGCGGATCGCCCTGGACCACATCGACGAAATTATTAGCATTATTCGCCAATCGCAGACCAGTGAAATTGCGAAGAAGCAGTTGATGGACAACTTTGGATTGTCTGACCGGCAAGCCCAGGCTATTTTGGACATGCGGCTGGTAAGGCTGACCGGGCTGGAACGCGAAAAAATTGATGAAGAGTACAAGAAGCTGACCGCGGCTATTGCTGATTACAAGGATATCTTGGCTCATGATGAGCGGATCAACCAGATCATCTATGATGAGTTAATGGAAATCCAGCGTAAGTTTGGTGACAAACGGCGGACGGAACTGCAAGTTGGTGACATTACCAACATCGAAGACGAAGACCTGATTGAAGAAGAGGACATCATTGTCACCCTGACACATAAGGGCTACGTCAAGCGGTTGCCAGTTGACGAGTTCAAGTCACAGAATCGTGGTGGCCGTGGTATCAAGGGGATGGGTGTCCACAAGGACGACTTTATTGAAGAACTGATTTCTAGTTCAACCCACGACTTGTTATTGTTCTTTACCAACACCGGGAAAGTTTACTCGATGAAGGGTTACGAGATTCCCGAATACGGGCGGGCTGCCCAGGGGATTCCGATCATTAACTTGTTGGGTATTAATAACGATGAGAAGATTAATACCGTCATTAATGTTTCACATGAAACAAATTACGATGACAAGTACCTCTTCTTTACTACCGTTCAGGGGACCGTTAAGAAGACCGCGGTGGAAGAATTCAAGAATATCCGGAGTAACGGTTTAAAGGCAATTCACCTGCACGAAGGTGACGAGTTAATTAACGTTGATATTATTGACGCTCACCAGAACATGATTATCGGGACTCACGATGGCTATGCCCTGAGTTTCAACTCCGACAACGTCCGCTCAATGGGACGGGCTGCTACTGGTGTTCGCGGCATCCGACTGCGTGGGGATGATTACGTGATCGGTTCGGCACCGCTCAAGGACAGCAGTAAGGTCTTTGTTATCAGTGAAAATGGTTACGGTAAGCAGACACCAGCCGACGAGTACCCAATCAAGGGTCGTGGCGGCATGGGTGTCAAAACGACTAATGTCACTAAAAAGAACGGGTCACTAGTTGGGCTGACGACCGTTGACGGTGACGAAGATATTATGCTGGTTACCGATAAAGGGGTCATTATCCGCTTTGGTATCGAGACCGTTTCCCAAACTGGTCGTTCCACGATGGGTGTCCGGTTAATTCGGTTAGATGACGGCGCCCAGGTTGCGACGATGGCCAAGGTTGCCAAGGATGAGGAAGAAGATGGCGATCAATCCTCAGCTGAGGCTTCCTCAACCGAAGAGGGCGAAAAAACTACCGACTAATTTTTGGGTAAAATAGTTAAAAAGACCGGGATGCCTCGTACTTTCTAGTTAGTACTGCATCCCGCTTTTTTTTGTTCAAACAAATCGTGAAAATACACTGAAAACCTTGTATTACTTACGTTTGTATGTTAGTATTTTTAGCTGTGAGTATACGTAATCTACGTCTACTCTCCTTGTTCTTACCGCTAGTGGTAAGAGCCAGAGTCCATAAGGAGGTGTAAATAATGGAAACACGCAAATACGAAATTACTTACATCATTCGTCCAGACCTTGAAGAAGCTGCCAAGAGTGAATTGGTTGCTCGCTTTGACAAGATCCTGACTGACAATGGTGCACAGCTCGTTGATTCAAAGGACTGGGATACCCGTCGTTTTGCTTACCCAATTGATAAGTACACTGAAGGTACTTACCACGTGGTTAACCTGACGACAGATACCGATGAACCTTTGAACGAATTTGATCGTTTAGCTAAGTTCAGTGACGACATCCTTCGTCACATGATCGTTAAGCGCAACGACTAATCAAAGGATGACAAAACTGAGAGGAGTGGATGCCGATGCTTAATCGTGCAGTCTTAACTGGACGTTTGACAAAAGATCCCGAGGTGCAGTACACCGCCAACGGAACTCCGGTCCTGTCTTTCACACTGGCAGTTGATCGTCAATTCCGTAACAAGCAGGGAGACCGCGATGCGGACTTTATTAACTGCGTTATCTGGCGGAAGTCAGCCGAGAATTTTGCAAACTTCACTCACAAGGGTGCCTTAGTTGGCATTGATGGCCGTATTCAAACGCGAAATTATGAAAACAATCAGGGACAGCGCGTTTACGTGACTGAAGTGGTTGTCGATAACTTCGCCTTGCTGGAACCCCGTCGCCAGGGTGGCAACGGTGGTGGCCAGTATAATGGCGGTCAAAACCAGTATGGTGGCGGTAATGGTTCCTACAACCAGGGCCGGGGTAACAACAGCTATGGTAGTGGTCAGGGCCAAAGTAATGGCTATGGCAATAACAATAGCTATGGTGGTTACCAGAATAACAGCTACCAGGGGAATAACAACGGTGGTGCCGTTGAAATCAACGACGACTCGTTGCCATTCAACACCAACAACCAACCAGCACCGTCTGCTTCTCAGCAGAATAATTCATCGTCGACCCCGTCCAATGACCTGACGGCTGACCAACTGCCAACTGGTGGTAGTAAGCCGGCAAGCAAGGGTGACGAGAAGAAGAAGTCAGATAACCTGACTAATTCTGAAGACGATTTACCATTTTAACAACATCATCGAGTAGAGGAGGGTAATTTCATGGCTCAACAACGTCGTGGCGGCCGTCGTCGTCGCAAGGTCGACTTCATCGCCGCAAACCACATTGAATACATTGACTACAAAGACACCGACTTACTTCGTCGGTTCATCTCAGAACGGGGCAAGATTTTGCCACGTCGGGTTACTGGCACTAGTGCCAAGAACCAACGTAAGCTGACGATCGCTATCAAGCGTGCACGGATTATGGCTTTACTGCCATTCGTTGCCGAAGACTAATCGTCAATCAAATGAACCGGATCATCAATCTGATGGTCCGGTTTTATTATTCTTTAAAAGTCCCCAACAGCCAGCAAAAGCTGGTGTTGAGGACTTTTTTCAGTTATTCATCGCTTTGGCCTGGCTGGTCGACGATGTTTTTGGTAAACCCTAGTGGTTAGACCATAAATAATAAGGTAGAGCACCAGAAGGCTAACTTTAATAATAATGCCAACCGTAATCATTTATTGGGAGGGTAATATCAAATGAAATCAGGTCAGGGTCTGCTGTTGCCACTTCCGAAGCAACATGATTTCAAACGGCTCTTTGTCAATCGGTACTGATAGCTAATTTTGACCAGTTCAAGCAACTAGTTTGCTTGGACTGGTTTTTCTAGTGTTTATGGGGTCCTTAATCATGATGTGCGAATTTTTCAACGCTATTAGAATTCGGATTCTAAAACGAAAAAAGTTGCGAAAACCATAAGCTGTCCGTTTAATCACTTTGATCTTGTTGTTAGTGCCTTCGATTGGACCATTAGTTAACTGGTATCGAAAACTCCTGATGATTTCTTCCTGGTGTTGGCGCAAAGTCCGCTGAACTTTCTGAAATCGATGTGGCAGACTAGTGAGTTTGCGTTTTAAAAGCGTCGTTAGCTCGTCCTCCTGGCCATGATCGACTGCATCAACCAGGGTCTGGTAGTAGTCATAAGCTTTTTGTAAATCCTCTGACATAGCTAGCAGACGGTCCACGACTTCGCTATTGGACAACCAGGCGCCACGAAAGTTGCGCCTTGGACGGTGATGAACACTATCTAAGGAACTAACTTTCTGTAAAAGCAACTTCCAGAAACGCTTCAAGGCGCGATACTCATGAGTTTCATGACCATAATGATTCATTACTTTGATCCGGACAGCTTGAAAGGCTCGATAAGCCTGGGCGACGATGTGAAAATGATCGGCAATGATGCTCGCATTGGGAAACAATTCTTTAATTAGGCCTCGGTAAGGTTGGTAGAGATCGACCACAATTAGCCGGACTGCCAACCGTGCTTGACGGGTAAAGTGACGATAAAAGTATTGTTTGAGAGAGCGAGAATTGCGCGATTGGATAATATCAATGGTGCGATGGTTGACGGGATTCATTAAGAGCATACTCATCCCACTCGTCGCAAACTTTCCGGACTTAAAGTCATCCAAAGCAATTGTGGCCGGTAGCCAGTTTTTTTCTGGGGTGAACGTATCCTCTAGCGAGTCGATTGTTCTGGCCACGGTACTGGCAGAAACGTAGTAGTCCTTAGCCAACTCTTTCTGTGAAATATTACGATGAAGGTCTTTAGTAATGTACTGTTTAACGTTATTGGCGATCCGACAGCCACGGCTAATCCCGTGAATCGTGGCGACTTTCGTTACCGTTTCCGGACACTCAGCTGTTGGCTTACAAATATACTGTTGTTTTCTAATCATCAGAAAGGTCTTTACACCAGCGACCGACAGGGCGGTAACGACTACTGGGCGTTGGCGAAACCCATTTTTTAGCATCGGTCGACCACAGATTGGACAAAGGCACTTGCCAGTCTTGACTAGATGAATAACTTTGAACTTATCGGCAATCGTCTCGGTACCTTCTTTATCTAGTTGAAGTCCTGGGTCTTGGATTCCGGTTAAAAAGTTGATATTATTAGTCACGAGGATTANACAAAGGCACTTGCCAGTCTTGACTAGATGAATAACTTTGAACTTATCGGCAATCGTCTCGGTACCTTCTTTATCTAGTTGAAGTCCTGGGTCTTGGATTCCGGTTAAAAAGTTGATATTATTAGTCATGAGGATTAATTTCCTTTCTGGAGGACAATCACCACGCTTTAGGGTTGTGGGGTGATTGTCCATTTTTTATATGGATATCATAAATGAAAAAAGGCACTGATGAAATATTACATCAGTACCGAATAGTGTAGAACCTTTCAAACAAAAACCCCGGCGAAATGCCGGGGGTCATCTTGTTAACTAAGCAGGTGCTTAGTGTTGTTCATTATTGTTGTTCAGTGGACGCATCGTTGGGAAGAGGAGAACGTCACGAATTGAACGAGCGTTGGTCATCAGCATAACCAGACGGTCAATGCCGACACCCAGACCACCTGTAGGCGGCATACCGTATTCGAGGGCTTCAACGAAGTCTTCGTCAATTGGTTCGTATTCGTCGTTACCTTGTTCGTGTTCCTTGGCCTGAGCTTCGAACCGTTGACGTTGGTCAATTGGGTCGTTTAGTTCAGTGAAGGCGTTAGCGAATTCGGAACCAACGATGTAGAGTTCGAACCGGTCAGTGAAACGGTGGTCCTGACGGTTGATGTGGGCCAGTGGTGAAATTTCAACTGGGTGACCGTAAATAAAGATTGGTTGGGTCAGTTGATCTTGAACCTTGTCTTCGAAGAAGGCGTTAATAATATGACCAACCTTCCACCAACTCTCGTACTTGACACCGTGTTCGTCAGCCAGTTGACGAGCTTGTTCATCACTCATTGGCTTCCAGAAGTCAACGCCAGTGTACTTCTTAACGGCGTCAACCATGTGCATCCGAGCAAATGGCTTGCTGAAGTCGAGTTCAGTACCTTGGTAGTTAATCTTCATGTCAGGGTTCATGACGCGAGCAGCTGCCTTGAAGATCCCTTCGGTTTCACGCATAACATCGTTGAAGTCGAAGTAAGCAGCGTAAGTTTCCATCGTATCGAATTCTGGGTTATGACGAGTGTCCATCCCTTCATTACGGAAGACACGGCCCAGTTCGTAAACCCGTTCGAAACCACCGACGATCAGACGCTTGAGCCGCAGCTCAGTAGCGATCCGCAGGAACATTTCAATGTTCAATGCGTTGTGGTGGGTAGTGAATGGACGAGCATCAGCACCAGAAGCAACATTCTCCAGAATTGGAGTTTCAACTTCAGTAAAGTCGTTGTCGTCCATGTAACGACGGATAGCCTTAATAATTCGGGTCCGGTCGTGGAAACGCTTGAAGCTTTCAGGATTAGTAATCAGGTCCAGGTAACGTCGACGGTAAACCAGTTCAGGGTCTTGCAGACCGTGGTACTTTTCTGGCAGTGGACGCAGAGCCTTTGTTAAGAAGGTCATCTGACGAGCACGGACAGTCAGCTCACCAACGTTGGTCTTGATGACATCACCGGTAATTCCCCAGAAGTCACCAAGGTCTGAATCTTCAAATAACTTGTAAGTGTCGTCACCGACAATATCTTGGCGAACATAGATTTGAATCTGACCACCGCGGTCTTGGATGTCAGCAAACCCTGCCTTACCACTTCCACGCTTACCAACCATCCGGCCGGCAATCGTTACCATGTTGTGTTCGTCCTCCAGGGTTGCTTCATCCAATTCACCGAATTCTTCACGAATTTGACTAGAAATGTGAGTCCGTGGGAAACGTTGACCAAATGGGTCGATACCTTGTGCCCGCAAATCGTCCATCTTTTGACGACGGACACGCATTTGATCATTCATATGTTCTTCATTAGCCATTATGTAATTCCTCCTATTTTGACAATGCTGCAGTTCGAAGCTCGACAGCTCGACTACGATCACGTTGTCATTTCGTCACATCAAGCAGCTTCCACTAAACAAGGGGAAACTGGTAGTTCACAACTGAAATATGGAATGGTGAACGTCTTAACTTTCTGACGAGCATGCTTCGCTGCATTTTGCTTTTCTAACATTAATTGGTTACAACAGTAACGCAGCGGTTTAGCAAACGCCGAGGTCACGGAGGAAGAGAATATCAAGTTATTGCTAATGGTGAGGAGATAACTAGCAACTAAAGTCCGTCGTGGATGAAGAATATTCTCATAATGATTAAAAATTCTTCGTCGCTGGACAACTTGATTTCCGTCTTCCCGGTTTAACGTTTCGTGCTCATCAGCAGCCGACACTGCTGAGTCGCGGCGCAACGTGGAGTTATTAGCCCCCGCCATTGGCGTGACACCGACTCTAACAGGAAATAAGACATTGGTAATTGTCATTCCATATTCACCCCCTTTGCTTAAGTTGCCAAAATCATAGCACGATAACATTAGGAATATCAACCCTTTGAAAGGGCTTTTTTAATTAAATTCTAATAAAAAAGGTTTACTTAGCCATTTTTCCTGGCCTTTTGAACGGCTGGACTAACCAATTTCCTAATATTAATAATTAAAAGAGGGTAATAGTTCGTCCTTTTTAATACATATTGGGGAAGAGGGTGAAAGTAAAAAAAGGAAAGCACTTCGTTATTTTTCTAAACGATTTTATAAAAGAAAATAAAATGAGAAAAAACTAGTATTAATAATCCGGTTAGATAAGATGGTGACAGCTGATAGGATCGGGTTATGTTAGGAGGAGTTAAGGATTAGTTAGACGATAATTATGAGAAAAAGTTATCGGTACCCGATTATTAATTGATGATTAGCGACCAAAAGTGCATAAATTCCGGCGGAAATGAAAATGATGAAAAACGTTCATTCAGCGAAAAAGCATAATTATTAAAACGGTCTAACTTTACCATTCTAATAACAATTATGGGTTTGAAATCTCCATAATTAAATGGTATTCTGGTGCTGTAGACGTTTACATCCTGGGTGTAAGTTGTTGCAGTTTTCTGCAAACTACACGTTTCTGATTTGTGATCAGAGGGGGATTATCAAAGTATCAACACACTAACGAATAAATTTTGCAGAGTTTTTTTATTTAAGCAATTATTTTTCCACTTCGCTAGTCGATGACGATCCGGTTGGTAATTCCTCAGGTCGCAATGAGTTGTTGTTTAATAGAAAGGATTTTTTACATGAAGTTATTAAGTATTGCGTGTTCAGGTGAGGAAGCACAAAAGTATTTTAAGACTTCTCGTGAAATCGTTGATGCTCGTAAAGACCAAGACTTCACGGATGTTGCAGCTGTCGTTTTAACTGAAGATGCTGTTGATTTGATTGACAAGGTTGATGAGACTTACTTGGGTCTGCCAATCTTCCTTATTACCGATGACGCTGACAAGTTTCCACAGGAATTGCGTGAGAAGGTCTTCCATTTTATGGATGGAGATCAGAAGTACGCTAACATGTACACTGGAGAAATTGAAGCAGCGGCTAAGGAATATGAAGCTAGGATGATGCCACCATTCTTGGGTACTCTAATGAACTATGCTTCAGAAGGACACCTGAGTTTTACTACTCCGGGTCACCATGCTGGTAAGCTGTTCTTGCGTCACCCAGCTGGTCGTTGGCTTTATAACTTCTTTGGCGATAATTTGTTCCGTGCTGACCTTAGTTCTTCGGACCCAGAAGTCGGTGATTTGCTGACTCACGGTGGTGCTGCACTTGCTGCTGAAAAGCATGCTGCTAAGGTTTACAACGCCGATAAGACTTACTTTGTAATGAATGGGACGTCGACTTCAAACGCAATTGTTACCTCTGCTGCTATTGCACCAGGTGACCTGGTTCTGTTTGACCGGAACAACCACAAGTCCAGCTACATCCACGCACTGGAAGATGCTGGTGGTATTCCGATTTATCTTGAAACTGAACGGAACCCATTCGGGTTTATCGGTGGAATTACCGACAAGGCAATGACTGAAGAACACATTCGTAAATTGATTGCGAAGGTTGATCCAGAACGTGCTAAGGAAGAACGCCCAATTCGTTTGGCTATCATTGAACTTGGTACATACGACGGCAGTATTTACAATGCTCGTCAGGTTATTGACCGGATCGGCCACCTTTGTGACTATATCCAATTTGACTCTGCGTGGGTTGGTTATGAACAATTCATCCCGATGATGAAGGGTGGTTCACCGATGTTACTCGATGACCTTGGCCCAGACGATCCTGGTATCTTTGTTACCCAGTCTGTTCACAAGCAGATGGCAGCGATGTCACAAGGTTCATACATTCATAAGAAGGACCATCATATTAAGGGACAGAAGCGCTACATTACGCACAAGCGTTTCAACAACGCTTACATGAAGTTTACTTCTACTTCACCATTCTACCCAATGTATGCATCTCTTGATGCCAACTCCTACATTATGCAGGGAAAGGCTGGTCAGCGGATGTGGCTCAATACTGTTAAGCTCGGTATTGAAGCACGGAAGCGCCTCTTCAAGGAATCTAAGCTGTTCACCCCATTTGTCCCACCAGTTGTTA
This sequence comes from [Lactobacillus] timonensis, assembly GCF_900240275.1. Lineage (GTDB taxonomy): Bacteria > Bacillota > Bacilli > Lactobacillales > Lactobacillaceae > Limosilactobacillus > Limosilactobacillus timonensis. Next base: position 735,869 of record NZ_LT964761.1, read on the forward strand.
ATGGCAAGAAGTGGGAAGATGGCGACACTGATGAAATGGCCAATAATATTGACTACTTCAAGTTCCGCAAGGGTGAAAAGTGGCACCGCTTCGAAGGCTACGCAGACAACCAGTACTATGTTGACCCACTGAAGATCTTAATTGAAACTCCAGGGATCAGTATGGAAACTGGTGACTACGAAGACTTCGGTGTTCCTGCTAACATTTTAGCTAACTTCCTTCGTGAACACGGGATCGTTCCAGAAAAGAGTGACTTGAACTCAATCGAATTCCTGCTTACTCCTGCTGAAACGAAGACGAAGGTTGACAACTTAGTAAACCAGATTCTCCGGTTCGAAAAGATGGTTGAAGACGATGTTGACCTGCAAGACGTATTGCCGGTAATTTACAATGAAAACATTGACCGTTACCGTGGATACACTATTCGTCAGCTTTGCCAAGAAATGCATGACTTCTACAAGAAGAGCAACGCAAAGCTTTACCAAAAGCATTTATTCCAGGAAGCTCACTTCCCAGAACAGGCAATGACGCCATACGCTGCTGACAAGGAATTAATTCGCAACAACGCTGAATTAGTACCGCTGGAAGACATCGTTGGTCGTGTTGCCCTTGAAGGTGGTCTTCCATACCCACCTGGCATTTTGGTTATTGCCCCGGGTGAACGTTGGTCTGAAGAAGCTCAGAAGTACTTCTTGATTCTTCAAGATGGTATCAACAACTTCCCAGGATTCACTCCTGAAATTCAGGGTGTCTACAATGAACCTCAACCTGACGGAAAGGTTAAGGCTTACGGTTACGTACTTAAGGACGAATCAGTTCTTAACAAGTAAACGTCTACAAATAATCTATACATAGTTATTGGAGATCGATGTTATGGCTGAAAATTCAAAAAAGATGAGTGTCACCCAGCTGACAATCATCACTGCTGTTAACATGATGGGTTCCGGTATCGTTATGCTGCCAAGTAAGCTGGCCTCAGTTGGTACCATGTCAATTCTTTCATGGTTAGTTACTCTGACTGGTGCTCTTTGCTTGGCCTACGGTTTCGCCCGTTGTGGTATGTTTAGTAAGAATACTAAGGAAGGTATGGGTGGCTATGCTGAATACGCGTTCGGTAAGGACGGTAACTTCATGGCTAACTTTACTTACGCCTTGTCACTAGTTATTGCTAACGTTGCTATCGCTGTTTCTGCCGTTGGTTACGGTTCAGTACTTTTGAACATTAAGTTGAGTCCAATTCAGACTTGTCTCTGGACAATTGTAATGGTTGTTATTACTACCCTGGCTAACTTTGGTGGTCCTTCCATTACCGGGAAGATTGGTTCTGTCACTGTTTGGGGTGTTATTATCCCTGTTGTGTTCATTTCCATCTTTGGTTGGTTCTGGTTCCATGGTCACCTTTACGCTTCTGCTTGGAACGTTCACAACATTTCATTTGGTAAAGGGATTGCTAGTTCCATTCCGATCACTCTGTGGTCATTCTTGGGTCTGGAATCAGCTGCTGCCAACTCTGATGCCGTTGAGAACCCTCAAAAGAACGTGCCAATTGCTGTTCTAGTTGGTACCATTGCAGCTGGTGTTATTTACATCCTGTCAACTAACGTTATGCAAGGGATTGTTCCTAACGCTGCAATTGCTAAGTCAAACGCACCATTCGGTTTGGCATTTGCTACAATGCTTGGCCCTGTTTGGGGTAAGATTTGTATGGCTCTGATGACTATCGCATGTATCGGTTCACTGCTTGGCTGGCAGTTTACTGTTGCGGAAGTCTTCCGTTCATCAGCTGTTGCTGGATACTTCCCAAAGGTATTCAACAAGGTTTCAAAGCTGGGTGCTCCAATTGCCGGGATGATTATTCTGATGATTGTTCAGATCCTGCTTTCACTGATGACGATCAGTCCAGACTTGAACGCACAATTCAACAACCTGGTTAACTTAGCCGTTGTTACCAACTTGGTACCATACGTACTGAGCATGGCTGCTGTTAAGGTTATTCAGATTGACGCTGGTCTTAAGGCTGGGGACCGTGGCTACAGTATGACTAACTTCATTACGGTAGTTGCTGGTATTTACAGTCTGTATTCCATGTACGCATGTGGTAACCTGGCACTGGCACTCGGTGCTCTGGTTGCCTTTGCGGGCTGGACTATTTACGGTCTGATTTCACACAAGTTTGATTACAAGCCAATGTAATTCTGCTTGCTGGTTGAAGTAAAGAAGTCGGGAATTTCCCGGCTTCTTTTTTATTTTGGAGTAACTTCAAGTCGGGTAGCAAATTATGATATGATAGAAAAGATTATGACTATCTATCTGGGGGAGGGAGAATAGTGAAAAAACTTTTTGGCCAAAATGATTGGTTTTTCTTCATGAAAAATAGCTCAATCCGGGCTAACGCCATTTTTATCTTATCCTTGTCGCTGATCAGTATTGTGGTTGGCTTTTGGGTTAACTGGGTAGTTGGTTTGATAATGATTATCTTTGCGGTTGTTGGCTGCTGGGTTGCACTACACCAACTCCATCAGCTGCAAAATGATACTGAAACCTATATTAATGACCTTACTTACCAGGTTGAACGAGGACAGCAGGAAGCACTCCTGGAAATGCCTATCGGGATGATCATGATGGATGACCATGACGTCATTAAGTGGATCAACCCTTATATGTCGCACTATTTTAAGATGGAACTAGTAGTTGGCCGGCCGCTGATGAAAGTCGATAGTAAACTGGCTAAGTTAGTTGATGAACATCGCCATGATAATGACAGCACGATCGTTTCCTGGAAACACCGCCGTTTTCAGTTTCTTATTCAAGATCGTTACCACGTTATTTACCTGATGGACGTGACAGAATTTGATAATATTAAGGCTCGCTACCGCAACGAGCGGGTCTTCATTGGTGAAGTGTACCTGGATAACTACGTGGAACTAGTCCAGGGAATGAGTGATTCGGATGCTTCCAACCTCCACAACTACGTTACCTCTGAACTTAGTAAGTGGGCCAAGGTTAACCACCTAATGCTGAAAGTTATCGACGATGATAATTACTTACTCGTTGGTTACCAGTATTCATTGGATAGTTTGGAAAAGAAAAAGTTTAAGGTCCTTGACGTTATCCGCAACAATACGTCTAAACAGAATTCACCGGTTACCCTTAGTGTCGGAATTGCTTATGGTGAAAATGACCTGACAAAACTGGCCAATACTGCTCAGCATAACTTAGACTTGGCGCTCGGTCGTGGGGGTGACCAGGTAGTTGTTCGTGCTGAGAATGGGCAGGCCCGTTTCTACGGGGGGAAGACTAACCCGATGGAAAAACGGACCCGTGTCCGCGCCCGGATGATCAGCCAAGCCATGCAGGAGTTGATGGCTCAGGCTGACCAGGTCTTTGTAATTGGCCATAAGAACCCCGATATGGACGCCATGGGTGCCTGCCTGGGGGTTCACCGCATTGCCGAGATGAACAACCACGAATGCTGGATTGTTTTGGATCAGGAGCAGGTACACTCTGACATTGCGCGACTGATGTTAGAAATCAATAAGTACCAAGACATTAGCGACCACATTATTACCCCTGAAGAGGCCGCTAAAAAGGCCACGAGCAAGAGTTTGTTAGTGATGGTTGACCACTCCAAACCAAGCATTTCGATTTCGCCGAAATTGTGTGAACAGTTGGCAAACCGAATTATGATTATTGACCACCACCGACGGGGCGAAGAGTTTCCGGAAAACCCGCTGCTGGTTTATATCGAACCGTACGCTAGCTCGACTTGTGAGCTAATTACCGAAATGTTTGAGTACCAGCCACGGGAAAGTGAGTCGCTCAACCGGCTGGAAGCCACGACGATGCTGACGGGAATTCAGGTCGACACCAAATCTTTCACCAAGCAAGCAGGGACGCGGACATTTGATGCTGCTAGCTATCTTCGGTCAGCCGGGGCGGACGGGTTGATGATTCAACGGTTTATGAAGGAGAATCCGGATAGTTTTCTGGATCGCAATCACCTTATTTCAACTGTCCAATTTATTAATGATAAAATGGCCTTGTGTGCCGGTGAAGATGACCAAACTTACGACCCGGTAACGGCGGCTCAGGCAGCCGATATGCTTTTGCAGATGTCGGGGGTCGATGCTTCCTTTGTCATTACCCAGCGTGCTGACGGTGTCGTTGGTATTTCTGCCCGGTCAATGGGTGACTACAATGTCCAGCTAGTTATGGAGAAGATGGGCGGTGGGGGTCACCTGGCTAATGCCGCAACCCAAATTAAGGGTAAGAAGGTCAGTGAGGTTAAAAAAGAACTGATCGACCTGCTGAACGATAAGGGTAACGGTGAGTCAAGCAGTAATGAAGCAAATACTACTGAGGAGTGAAAGTAATGAAAGTTATTTTTATTAAAGATGTTCGTGGCCGTGGCAAACGGGGCGAAATTAAAGAAGTTTCCGATGGTTACGCTGAAAACTTCCTCATCAAGCGGGGAATGGCTAAGCGGGCAACCAAGGCAGCGTTAGGTCAGCTGCGCGGGCAGCAACGCGCTGAGGAGAAGCAGGCGGCCGAAGAATTAGCGGCAGCCAAGGCAATGAAGAAGCGCCTGGAAGACGATAACACGGTTGTTGAACTGAGCGCGAAGGCTGGCGATGATGGGCGGATCTTTGGCTCCATTTCCAGCAAGCAGATTAAGACTGCTCTGGAAAAGCAGTTTGGTCTCAAGATTGATAAACGAAAGATCGAACTGGCGGCGCCGATTAAGGCAACAGGCTACGTCAGCGTACCGATCCGTCTCCACCACGACGTTTCTGCTAACATTCGGGTCCACATTGCGGAGAAATAAGCGCAACGTTTATTCTTTAAGGAAAGGGGGGAACCAGCGTGGATAATGCACCAACAATGCAACAGCTACCGCACGATACGGAAGCTGAGAAAGCCGTTCTGGGGGCGATTTTCTTGTCCAAGAAGGCTTTTGTGACGGTTGACGCAATAATTGATGCTGAGGATTTCTATGTTCGCTCACACCAGCTGATCTACCACGCCATGGTCGAAATCAATGACCGTGGTGAACAGCGAATTGATGCGGTCACGATGCGAGACGAGTTGAACAGGGAAAACGAACTCGCCAATGCCGGTGGTGTCCAGTACATTGCCGAACTCGCTGGTTCCGTCCCAACTGCGGCCAATGTTGAAAACTACGCTAAGATTGTTCACGACAAGGCGGTCGTACGGCGACTAATTGACGTCAGCCAGAACATCATTGATAAGAGTTATGCCGGTAATACGGCGGTTGACGACCTCGTGGATGATGCTGAACAGCAGGTCATGAATATCTCGGCCGGGGGCAATAATAACGGCTTCCACAAGATTGAGGACGTGTTGGAGGAGTCATTCAACAACATCATGGCCCTTTCCAAAAATGAAACCCAGGTACCAGGGTTAGCGACAGGTTATCGTTATCTCGACCAGATTACTACGGGGCTGCATGCCGGGGAACTGGTGATTATTGCGGCACGGCCAGCGATGGGGAAGACTGCCTTTGCGTTAAATATTGCCCAAAATGTGGCTGTGCGGGTGGCCAATTCTACTGTTGCAATCTTTAGTCTGGAAATGAGTGCAGAATCGCTGGTTAACCGGATGATCTGTGCCGAGGGTAGTATTGATGCTCAGCACCTACGGACAGGAAAGCTGTCTAAGGATGAAACCAAGAGCCTGTTTAGTTCAATGGATACCTTGTCACGAGCCAATATTTTTATTGACGATACTGCCGGGATTAAGATTAGTGAAATCCGGGCGAAAAGCCGACGTTTAGCTGAGCGGAGCGGTTTGAGTCTAATTATCGTTGACTACCTGCAACTGATTGATGGTGGGGGAAGCGCTGAAAACCGTCAGCAGGAAGTGTCGATGATTTCCCGTTCGCTAAAGAAACTGGCAAAGGAGCTCGGGGTACCAGTGATCGCCCTCTCACAGCTTTCACGGGGAGTCGAACAGCGGCAAGATAAGCGACCAATGATGTCTGACCTGCGTGAATCGGGCTCGATCGAGCAGGATGCGGACATCGTTAGCTTCCTTTATCGTGAAGACTATTATGAACGGGAAGAAAGCAACGACGAGGATGATGGACCTGTTGAAGGTGATGATCAGCCAAGTACCAGTGAAATGGAAGTTATCATCGATAAGAACCGGAGTGGTCCGCGGGGAACCGTTAAACTTCTCTTTAACAAGAGCTGTAACAAATTCATGGGAATCGATTACAGTCGTAGCCAGGAAGAAGAACAATAACAAGAACTCTTGAATTACAGTGCGGGGAATTTTCCCGGTGCTGTTTTTTGGTGGAACTAAAACAACGGAAAGGAGCGAACGAATGAAAAACGAACTTAAATTACGTTGGCTATTACTGGGAACATTCTTAGCCAGCGTTGGTAATAGCTTTGTTTGGCCGTTGACGACAGTCTATGTCCATACCCAGTTGCACCAGTCACTGACGATGTCCGGGATCGTCCTCCTCTTTTATTCCGGAACAAACGTTGTTGGCAGCTACATCGGTGGCCGTCTCTTTGACAAACATAACCCGCAAAAATTGACCATGTTCAGCGTGCTTGCGGAAGTTGTGATGATGGTCCTCTTGATGTGGCAGAATGGTTGGCCGGCATACCCGCTATTGTTGCCAGTTGTGGGATTTTTAAACGGTTGGCTGATGACGATGCTTAACTCCTACGGGACGCGGATTCACGCCCATGATGGCCGTTTTGTTTTCAATATGCTCTACTTTGCTAATAACTTTGGAATGATGATTGGGACAGCTGTTGTGGGGCCAATGTATCAGGCCACCCATAACCGGGTAGCGCCACTCTTTGCGGTGACCGGTATAATGTATCTCTTCTTCTTGTTCGTTGTGTGGCGTTGCTACCGGACTAAGTTTGCCGGCCCGAAACGACAGAAACTGCGCAAGGCGAAGGGCGAGAAATTACCGTCGCCCAACATGGCAATTATTTGGACCTTCTTCATTGGGATTGCTATTATTTGGGTAGTTTATAACCAGTGGTCAAGTAATATGTCCGTTTACATGACTGGTAAAGGGATTTCACTGAGTCTTTACAGTTTATTGTGGACAATCAATGGTCTCTTGATTGTGACCTTTCAACTGGCGTTAAGCTGGTTAAACCGGATCTTCCGCAACCCGTACCACTTAGTTTATTTTGGACTGTTGACCTTTGCCCTCTCGTTCTCAATCCTCCTGTTTGCTCGGACCTACTTCTGGTTTGTAATATCAATGGTGGTCCTGACGCTCGGGGAAGCGACAGCCTTTCCAACAATTCCGTCAATCATTAATGAACTGACCCCGTTGGCGGAAAAGGGCAAGTACCAGGGACTTTTCAATGGTTGGTCATCAGCAGGCAAGGCAGTGGGACCACTGTTTGGCGGGTTGGTCATTGGCGCTGCTTCCTACCGGGTCCTCTTTATTGTCTGTCTTGTTTTGGCATTAGTGGTCGAAGCAGCGGTGTTCTTTGTGAGCCATACTACCCGGAAGAAAACAACCCGGTTCTAGTGAAAGGAACAGGTAAATGAGATTATTGAGTGTTATTTTGGTCAACGTGGTAGCAGCTGAGGCTTTGTTTATTATGGTCTTGGAGATGTTTCTAACACAGACGAAGCTGGCCCGTGATGCCTTTGACTTGTCGGCTGAGTACCTGGCACAAAAAGAGACCAAGGTCAGCATGGCTAACCAAGGCCTTTATAACGGTTTTCTGGGTGTCGGTATTCTGGTAGCAGAGCTATTGCTAACCGGGGATGCACAAGTCATCGTTCTATACTTGTTTATCGGCTTTATCCTGGTGGCAGCTATTTTTGGCGCCTTGACAGCCAATAAGAAAATTCTGCTTACCCAGGGCTTGCCAGCTTTACTCGCGCTCGTGGCATTGATCGTCAATCATTGAAAAAGAAAAATAGCGGTTCTTCGGCCGCTATTTTTTGTACAAAAAAACGCCACTGTTCAGTGACGGTAAATAATGGGCAGTCAGGGGATCGAACCCTGGACCCACGGATTAAGAGTCCGTTGCTCTGCCAGCTGAGCTAACTGCCCATGTCATCTTGACAACACAAATTATGTTATCAATTTTCTAAGGCTTTTGCAAGGACTTTTTATAAAGATGTTAACAGCTGGTATTTAAAATTCATTTATTGCCGATATTCTTCAACACAGAAGTTCCTGTGGTGACAAGTTGGGCACGTTAATTTGCGGGTATTCGGGGTATGACGGGCTAAGACCCAATTTTGAACACGGGGACGACGGGGACGAATTCGGAACGACAGTTGAGGCAAAGGTATAGTGAATGCTGGTAATAAGAAAAAGTAAGTTGTCCGCAGATGAGAAGCGATAAAACTACCCCCAAGACAAGCCGCCACGGAGAGGCTCCCTGGCTGATGACAAAGATTAAGCTGACCAAAAACAGCAGGTCAATGACTAAACCCCAGCCGACCATTGTTAACCGGAAATGATGAAGTTGCTTGGCCATCTTCATATTAGAACGAACTTTTGCTTGTAATTCAGGAGAAAAGCTGTTGCTTGACTGAAGCTGCTTTTTAAAATATCGCAATCCTGCCAGCTGTGATTACAATTGATGGATTTGTTGGTGCAGCATGGCTGTCTGTTTATCAATTAACGCTGAGAGGGTCTTACTTGCTTGCCTATTATCAATTAGCTCTTGGATATCTTTAAGCGTAAATCCTAGTTGGCGGTAAGTAATAATTTGTTGAAGTCGCAAAAGGTCTTGCTCATCATACTCTCGCCGATTACTTTGGCTCCTTTTGGCACGAAGGAGGCCCTTTTGATCATAATATTGGACCGTCCTAATAGAAGTATGACACTGTTTGGCTAACTGACCGCTATTGAACATAAGTATTCCTCCTTTCCAGATAGTGTTATCTTACATAATAACGTTAGGTAATAATCAAGGAGAAAATAAAAAAAGTCACCGAAATGGTGACTTGTCAACCTCTGATGGGCAGTCAGGGGATCGAACCCTGGACCCACGGATTAAGAGTCCGTTGCTCTGCCAGCTGAGCTAACTGCCCATAACTCAACATTCAATATAATATCAATTAATTGGGGGAAAAGCAACCCCTTTTTTTGATTAATTGCAAAATGATCAGTGGTTAGTGAAAGTAGCTAAAGGAAAGCAATTTCACCGGTGTGATATAATATACCCGTTAACTAAGAACGCTAAAAGTGTAATGGCGTGCCATTAAAACCCAAGTAATGGAGGGACCGGAACATGGCTAAGAAGATATTGGTTGTTGATGACGAAAAACCAATTTCAGATATCATTAAGTTCAATATGGAAAAGGAAGGTTACGAAGTTGTCGTTGCCTATGATGGTGAAGAGGCACTAGAGAAGGTTGAAAGTGAATCACCTGACTTAATTATTCTGGACTTGATGCTGCCAAAAATTGACGGACTCGAAGTCGCTAAGCGAGTACGGGCAAAGCACCACACGCCAATCATTATGGTGACAGCAAAGGATTCCGAATTAGATAAAGTGCTCGGCTTAGAACTAGGGGCTGATGATTACGTTACTAAGCCATTTTCTAACCGGGAACTGGTTGCACGGGTGAAGGCAAACCTACGTCGGCAGAGCGTTAACCTGAAAGCGAGTGCTGATGAGAACGGCAATAAGGACATTGAAGTTGGCGAATTGACGATCCACCCGGATGCTTATACCGTCACTAAACGGGGTGAGAATATCAACCTAACCCACCGGGAATTCGAGCTGTTATCTTACCTGGCTAAGCACCTTGGCCAGGTTATCAACCGGGAAACCCTCTTACAGACAGTTTGGGGTTACAACTACTACGGTGATGTTCGAACAGTGGATGTTACTGTCCGGCGTCTCCGGGAAAAAATTGAAGAGAACCCAAGCCATCCCCGTTGGTTAGTGACCCGGCGCGGAGTCGGCTACTACCTGGCAAAGCCTGATCAGGATTAGGGGACTGATTAGTTGTGAACAGCAAAATCAAATTTTTTCAATCAATTCGCTTTAAAATCGCCCTCGTTTTGACGTTAATGCTCCTGTTAACGCTTGAACTGGTGGGGGCGGTTTTTGTGCGCCAATTGGAAACGCAGAACCTCAATAACTTTAAACAGCAGATTACGCTTCCCTCCTATGTTAATAACTCACTGGCAACTCAGCTGAATAGGACAAATACCCAGAAGGCGAAACGCAGGATTCAACAAATTTTGTCGGAAGTTAATAACAGTAACATCAGTGAAATCCGGGTAGTGGACACGAAGGCCGAAATTCGTGGGACGAGTAATGCGAACAACCAGGGCATTGTTGGTCAGCGAAGTGAAGACTCGGCAATTAAGAACACCCTCTTAAACGGCCGTGCTCATACTCAAAACATTTACGACAATAGCAATCGCTACTATGTTAGCGTCGTGCCGCTTTTTACGACTAACGGCAACACCCTGGTTGGTGCAATTTATATGCGGGCTAATCTCGAAGGTGTTTACCGAACGGTTAACAATATTTCCCTGATTTACGTCTCTGCTGCTCTTTTGGCCATCGTCTTGGGAATTGGGTTGTCAATTCTTATTTCCCGGGAAATTACGGCACCAATTGAGAAAATGCGCCAGCAGACCATGCGAATTGCCCGTGGAGATTTCTCCGGGCAGGTGCGTGTCACTGATAATGACGAACTAGGACAGCTTGCGGGAGCCGTTAACAACCTGTCTGTACGGGTGGAAGAATCGCAGGAAGCATCCGAATCGGAGCGCCGTCGACTGAATAGCGTCCTCAGTCACATGAGCGATGGGGTTATTTCGACGAACCGGAACGGCTACATTATCATTATTAACCAAACAGCCTTGCAGATGCTGAATTATGATGATGACGATGACGTCATTGGCCAGTCGATCATTGATGTCTTAAACATCCGTAGTGAGTATAGCGTTCGGCAACTGGTCGACGAACAGCAGCATATTTTGCTTGATATGAGTAAGGGTGACCAGAGTAATAGTGATGGCCAGATTTTAAACGCCTACTTTTCACCGATTCAACGCGAATCCGGCTTTGTCAGCGGGCTAGTTTGCGTTCTCCATGATGTCACGAGTCAGCAAAAGGAAGAACGCGAGCGGAAGGAATTTGTTTCTAACGTTTCTCATGAGTTGCGGACACCACTGACGAGCGTGAAGAGCTATGTTGAGGCCCTGACTGATGGCGCTTGGCAGGATAAAGAGGTTGCTCCGCAATTCTTGAAGGTCGTCCAGGATGAGACAGACCGGATGATTCGGATGATCAATGACTTGCTGAACCTTTCGCGAATGGATTCAGGAACCGCCAAGCTTGACCTGGAGTACGTGAACATCAACGAGTTATTTAACTACATCCTTGACCGCTTTGACATGATCATTAAAAAAGAAGAAGAGGACGGGACGGTTAAGAAACGTTATACCATTGTCCGTCATATTGCAAAGAAAGACTTATGGGTTGAAATTGATGCTGATAAGTTTACCCAGGTCATTGACAACATTATGAACAATGCCGTTAAGTACTCACCAGATGGTGGGGTAATTACCGCGCGGCTAGTTGAAACTCACCGCCACGTCATTTTAAGCATTAGTGACCAGGGACTGGGAATTCCGCGCAAGGACCTGGGGCACATCTTTGACCGTTTCTTCCGGGTGGACAAGGCCCGGTCTAGAAAGCAAGGTGGGACCGGCTTGGGATTAGCCATCTCTAAGGAAGTTGTTAATATGCTGGGTGGTTCCATCTGGGTCGACAGTGTTGAAGGAAAAGGTTCGACATTCTATATTTCACTACCGTATATTCCGTATGAAGAAGGGGATGAATGGAACGATGATCAGGAAACTGAAGGATAGCTGGTTATCAATTCTCTTAGCAATTGTTGTTATCTTCAGTATCGTTTTGTCATTCTTTATCTGGGTTGCACCATACAATAACGCCACTCATAATCGTGGCGATGCTGGTAATGTTAAGCAGTTTAACCTGCAGTCGATTGGCGACATTTATTTACCAACCGAAGTGGTCAGGGTTAAGAGTGATGGTAGCGCGGAGATGCTGTACGGCCAAAGGGACAACTTGGTACTGACGAGCCGGAACATCATTAACAAATGGCATTTTGGCAACCCGACACGGGTTAGTCATGATGACCAGCAACACTACTTGGATATGTTGCGGATGCCGAAAACGATGGTGCTGAGTTACTATTATCCAGTTCCAACGGCGGTCTTTAATCAGGTTTACTCTCAGGACCTGAACACCAAGCGAATGGGACGAGTAACAAGAATTGTGTTGCCGCTAAATAACCGTAATACTGCTTACTTACTCAACGACAGTAACTTCGCTGTCTACCGCGTCCACTTGTCTAAAAATCAAAACCAGAAGTTAAATTCGCTGCTGGCAAGTACAGGTGGCGGACAAGTCAACGTGGACCGGCGGGTGATTGACCACCGAATTTACAGTTTTTATATGCGTGGCATTACCCTGCCGAGTTTTGCCTACCAGGTAGAAACACAGAAGATTGATAACGTTACGCATAACTTGATGAATGATACTAACGGCAATAACATTTCTACTTCCAATAAGGGGAACATAACTGTCTACCAAAACGGGACTAACAAGCGGCTGACGTACAACCACGAAACGAAAACCATTAGTTATGATAACTACCTCGGGAAGAACAATAACTTGAGCACTACCCAGTTGTATAACACGCTCTACCAGCGTTTGACGAAAACTGGAGTGGTAATGGACTCGATGCGGTTTGATCAGTTTAACGAAAAGCAACAGGCAATTACTTATGTTCCCTATGTTGAGGGGTTTCCGGTTTACAGTCCGGATGGGTATGGGACAGTCAAAATTTCGGAAAACTACGAAGGCGTTGAGCTTTACCGTTATTCCCTATACAGTTTGCAGACACCGGTACCAACTAATGCTGAGAAGGTTAAGTTGCCATCAACGGCAGCGGTGGTTAATGAATTGCGACAAAGCGGTAAGTATAAGGAAATCAGCGGCATCCGGGTTGGTTACAACTGGGATAGTCAATCTACTGATGAAAAGACGGTTACCCTAAAACCAACATACTTTGTTGATTATCACGGTACCTGGATTAATTACCAGGAATTGCTCAAGTAAGGAGGGACTGCCATGAACTTCAAAAAGATACAGTGGATTTTCTTGGCAGCCTTTGCCTTGCTTGATATTTTCTTGGCATCGTTTGTGTTGATGAATACCAAGTTTGTCTCGATTGGCAAGCAACAAAGTTCTAGCCAAATTATTCTCAAAGAGATGAAGAACGATTCAATTATTACCGGCCCTCTTTCAGGAAAAAACCGGATGGGCTACTACCTCTCGGCGGCTAAGACCGATGATAATCAAGAGTTACAGTCTCACCAGGACCAACTGAAGGGACAAACACCACGAGTTGTTGGTAGTAACTTTACCAGTAGCTTTAATAACCCGGTCAGAATTGACAAGACCAAACCACAGGCAAAACTTGACCAGCTTTGTCAAAACCCGAAATGGGTTATTAATGGCCGCCAGTATACGTACAATGAACACCTGTCTACGAGTAAAACGGTGGTTTATACGCAAACAATGGCCGGTGAGCCACTATTTGGCCCCGCGGGACTGCTGAGGTTTCGGTTGAATGACCGGAACGAAGTAGTTGGCTACACGCAGAGTTTTCTGAAACCGGGGGAAATCTTGCGTCCTCGACAGACAGCAATTAGCCAGAAACAGGCAGTAATTGCCCTCTATAAGCATAATGAAATTCCTAGTGGGTCAACAATTCAGTGGGTTGATTTTGGCTACAGCAGACTACTAACTTATGGCAACCACGCTGTTTACATTCCAACGTGGACCGCGTCAATCAAGGCGAAGAATACGGGGAAGAAGATTCACTGTCAGGTGAATGCCTTCACTGGTATTGTGATGAAAAACGGTGGCCAATCAACGAGTAGTAGTTCGTCAACGTATAATAATTAAGGTGGGACGATATGCAACGTGATGAAAAATTTCAGTTTAGCGTTCTTGCTAGCGGTAGCACTGGCAATTCAACGTATTTGGAAACACCCCACCACCGCATTCTGATTGATGGTGGCCTCAGCGGGAAGAAAATCGAACACCTGATGGCCAGTGTTGGCCGGTCAATGAAGGATGTTGAAGCTATTTTCGTGACACACGAGCACAGTGACCATTGTCAGGGGGTTGGCGTCATTGCACGTCGTTATGGCTTAGATGTTTATGCTAACCGGGGAACGTGGGCAGCAATGAGCAAGCGCCTGGGGAAGATTGACCCATTACAAAAGCACCTCCTGGAACCTGGGGAAATCAAGGATTTCGGCGACTTGCAAGTCGAGAGCTTTGCGGTGTCGCATGATGCCGCGGAACCACAGTTTTATCAGGTTCACCACGATGATCAGACCTTTTGTGTCTTGACGGATACAGGGTACGTTTCAGACCGCGTTGCTGGGACGATTCGTGATGCCGATACCTACTTAATGGAATGCAACCATGACGTTCGGATGCTGGAAGAGGGTCCTTACACCTGGGCACTCAAACAGCGGATTCTCGGTGATGATGGCCACCTGTCCAATGAAGAGGGGGCGAACGCCCTCATGAGTGTTGTCGGCCACCGTACCAACGAAATTCTCCTTGGCCATCGCAGCCAGCATAATAACCGGCGGTCACTTGCCCACCTGACAGTGGCTTCGCTGATGACCCAACATGACTTTGGTGTAGACCATGATTTTATCCTCAAAGACGCTGAACCCGAGGAGGCAACACCGTTAACGACGGTATAAATAATAGGTTTTTAATCATTAAAAATTCATAATTGCCACTTACAATTAGTTATATCGAAAAGTAATTATTTGGAGGCATTTGTCATGGACAATCAAGGATTCCAGCACAAATTTTGGTTAAAAGTGGTGCTGGTTGGACTACTTGCCGGGTTAATCGGTGGGGGGATTGGAGTCTTCGCCGTTAACGCATGGCAAAATCATGAACAAAATACGGTAACCTCGGTACCAAAGGGGTCAAACAAATCAGGCGGAACTTCCGTTAATAAAAACAAGGCGAACCTGAGCAATCAGTCAACCCGCGCATATGGTGCGGTAAAGAACTCAGTGGTTAGTGTGCTTAATAAGCAGCGGGTTCAGAATAGTTCTAGCGGCCTGTTTAGCGTCTTCGGGGATGACTCTGATAGCTCAACAAAGTCTGGTTCAGGCAAGCTGAAGACGGCCAGTGAAGGCTCAGGGGTTATTTACAAGAAGGATGGCGATTCAGCTTACGTCGTCACCAATAACCACGTCGTTTCCGGGTCAAACTCCCTGGAAGTAATTCTCAGTAACGGCAAGAAGATGCAAGCTTCAATTGTCGGGACTGATGCGACAACCGACTTGGCAGTTTTGAAGATCAGTTCTAAGAACATCAAGTCTGTTGCTAGTTTCGGCAACTCCAACGATATTGCAGCCGGGCAAGACGTCTTAGCGATTGGTTCGCCGATGGGCAGTGAGTACGCAAACACCGTGACGAAGGGGATTATTTCGGCCAAGAAACGGACACTGAAGGTTTCCAGCGGTGATTCTAGTGCTGACTCCAGCAATGCAACGACGACCAACGTTATTCAGACGGACGCGGCCATTAACTCCGGGAACTCTGGTGGCCCGCTGATCAATATGGCAGGACAGGTTATCGGGATCAACTCGATGAAGCTTTCGTCTAATGGTGAAGGCAGCAGTGTTGAGGGGATGGGCTTTGCTATTCCAAGTAACGAAGTCGTCCAGGTAATCAACCAACTGATTAAGCACGGCAAGGTACAGCGGCCGACACTCGGAATCAGTATGATCAACCTCAGTAACGTGACTAGTGATTCACAAAAGTCCGTTCTGAAATTGCCTAGTTCCGTTAACACTGGTGTGGTGGTTATGAACATTTCTGATGATTCTGATGCGGCCAATGCGGGGATGAAAAAGTATGACGTGATTACCAAGTTTGGTGACAATAAGATTCATAGTACCAGTGACCTCAAGAGCGCTCTTTACCGCTACAAGGTTGGTCAGGATGTTAAAGTTACCTACTACCGCGAGGGTAAGCCACACACGTCAACGATTAAGCTGACGCAGACGGCGAATGCCAGTGTTGAAAATCAGCAGTAGATGGTTGAAACATCGAAAGTATAAATAAAATGGTCTCGGCAAATTTCTGCCGGGACCATTTTTTTAGATGATCGTTATGCGTTAAAATAAAAACGTGCCTGAATTAACGAACAATCTGGGTGATTATCCAGGTAAAAGTTTCAGTAAACAGCAGGTAATCCAGAACGCTTATTCGATTAAGCTGAAAAATATACGATCCAGTGTGCAAGCGGAATGCTGTGAACAGCTTGTGGATAACTGTGTGGAAAAAAGTTTTTCTTATATCTTTTTCGATCAGAAGCGCGGTGAAATGCGGATTAGTGATGTTGATGACTTATCCACAGATGTAGTTGATGACTGTGGATAAGTGGATAATTATTTTCAGGTGTGGCGACAAGCCTTGTTGTGACGCGGCTTTCCGCTTGTGCAGACGAACGGTTGTTTCTGTGAAAAAGTGTGGATAAGTCGACTTGTCCACAGGGGATCAAAAAGCTGCCGTCTTAACGAACAATTAAAGAATAGTGGATAAGTTTCACTGTCTGTGGATAACTCTGTGGAAAACTTGTGGAGGTTATAATGAATATTAAAATTATTGGCGTTGGCCGGGTTAAAGAAAAGTACTTTCGAAACGGGATTGCGGAGTATGCCAAACGGCTGGGGCGTTTTTGCAAGTTTAAGGTTGTCGAAGTTAAAGACGAAAAGGCTCCCGAATCACTGAGTCAAGCCGAAATGGACGAGGTGATGGCCAAGGAAGGCGAACGGATCCTCAACAAGATCAGTAATCGGGAGTATGTCTACGCCCTTGCAATTAAGGGTAAAGAATATAGTTCGGAAGAATTTGCTAAAGAAATTAACCAACTAACGGTGTATGGCCACAGCGATATCACCTTTGTCATTGGCGGGTCACTGGGACTGTCGCCAGCAGTCCTCAAACGAGCGAATGCGACGGTTTCCTTTGGCCGTTTTACTCTGCCACACCAGTTAATGCGCTTGGTGCTCGCAGAACAAGTGTATCGGGCAATGACGATTATTAATGGTCTGCCTTATCATAAGTAGTCCAACCGTGGTCAGCACGGTCGTCGCGTCGTTTGGTATGTGAAACGTAGGGATTACCGTGGATGGTAAACCGGAGTGGCTGCTGAGCGTCCTTACCGGAGGGGTTAACGCCGATCCGTGGGCCCGCGTCCACCATTAGTGGCGTTTTCGTCGCGGCAAGACGGACTTGAAGTGGGGAGGTACTCATCGCCTGACCGTCAAGCTGACGGTCGTTAATCCCGAAAGCTTTCATTAATTTGGCAGGGCCGTTACTGACGTTGACCCCGCTGGTCTTGCGGTTAGCAGCCATTTGCTTAGCACCACACCATGGTTCGAGGCCGCGAATTAAGATTCCCTGTGGTTCACCAGCTGGTTGGGTAACAATGTCGCAACAGACCATCCCCCTGATCTGGTAAATGTACAGGTCGCCGGGGTTTCCATACAGTGACGCCGTATAATCGGTGTGCCGGTCGCCAAACGCATGGGAAGCGGAGTCGTTAATGCCCAGGTAGGCTTCGGTTTCGACAATTAGCCCGCTAATGGTGCCCTGGGGGCCATGGTAAACTAGTTCGTGGCCGAGCAAGTCTTGAGCAATGGTGGTCGTCGGCCGACCAGTAAAGAAGCGGTTGAATTGATCCATGATGCACCTCCGCTTTCAGTATAACCGTGGAAAAAAGGAGAAACAAACATGAATGTTCGCGTAGAAGAGGGGTGGATGCCCTTTGGCCAGTTTAAAACTTACTACCGGATTGTGGGCGAACCCAGTGACTTACCACCGTTGCTTCTGCTGCATGGTGGTCCTGGGTCGAGCCATAACTACTTTGAGCTAATGGATAACTTAGCGGTAACTAGCAGCCGCCAGCTAGTAATGTACGATCAGTTGGGTTGCGGGAAATCATCCCAGCCTGACGATCAGCCGGAGCTTTATTGTGCGGCTACTTGGGTGGCCGAGTTGTCTGCCCTGCGAGAACACCTGCACTTGGACCAGGTTCACCTCCTGGGCCAGTCCTGGGGCGGAATGCTGGCGATTATCTACAGCTGTGACTACCATCCGACCGGCATTAGCAGCCTTATTTTGTCCAGCACCCTTTCTTCAGCACGGCTGTGGGCGGAAGAACAGCACCGCTGGATTTCCTACCTTTCGCCAGCTGACCAGGAAGCGATTCGCCAGGCTGAAGCAAGTGGCGACTATTCTAATGAAGCCTACAAACTGGCCAATGAGCACTTTATGATTCGCCACGCTAGTGCCAAACCGACTGACCAGTCGCCTGAACCGTTAAGGCGACCAAAAGTCGGCGGACAAGTTGCTTACCAGACGGCGTGGGGGCCGAACGAATACACCCCGCTTGGCAACCTGCGAGACTATGAATATACTAAACGACTGGTCAGAGTGAAAATGCCCGCGTTAGTCATTAACGGGACAGACGACCTTTGCACGCCACTGGTGGCTAAGACAATGGCAGATGCTCTTCCTCATGCTGAATGGGAATTGTTTGCGGGAGCCCGCCACATGGTCTTTGCGGAACAGCCGGAAAAGTATCAGCGGTTACTCAGCCGCTGGCTGGCAGATCATGACTAGTCCCTGGTGGCTATTTAACAAGTAATCGCTGGTCGACATTTATTGTTGACCGGCTTTTTTATTCAATAATTATTTCACATTTGTGACATTTTATATTTGTCTTATAGCAAATATGTGGTATAATAAAAAACGTAAGGGAAGTGAGCATAATGCGGATTAACATTAAGCGCTATTTGAGTGCTAATCACTTGACCATTTATCAGGTTTCTAAGCAGTCCGGATATGGTTACACCACCTTGCATAAGTCGTTTAATAAGGATCAATCAAGTGCAACACCGCTTAATTTGCGCGACCTGGACGCACTGGCCCGGACGCAACATCTGCATATGTGGGAAGTGTTGAAAGAGTTAGAAACGCACTACCTGGTTGATGACGAAGAATGATAGTGGGATGCGGCGGTGTCAATTTTTGGCACCGTTGTGTTGCATTAAGTTAGAAAATGAAATTAGTTTAAGGGGGACTGTTCTTATGGCACAAAATCCAGTAGATCCATTCGACGGTGGTATGGATGACCTGTTCAACCAGCTGATGGGCGGGATGAACGGGATGAATTCTGAAAATCGTCGTTATTTAGTCAATGGTCGTGAAGTAACGCCAGAAGAGTTTGCACAGTATCGGCGGACGGGACGCTTGCCTGGTGCAGGTACTCAACAGCCCGCCGCGTCTGGAAAGCAGGGCCAAAAGCCACAAGGAATTTTGGAAAAGCTTGGCCGTAATTTAACGCAGGAAGCAAAAGAAGGAAAACTCGACCCGGTTATTGGGCGTAATAAGGAAATTCAAGAGACTGCTGAGATTTTGTCACGGCGGACTAAGAATAACCCGGTACTCGTTGGTGATGCTGGTGTTGGGAAGACTGCCGTTGTCGAAGGTCTTGCTCAAGCGATTGTCAGCGGCGATGTTCCAGCTTCCATTAAAAATAAGCAGATTATCAGTATTGATATTTCTAGTCTGGAAGCGGGTACTCAGTACCGTGGCAGCTTCGAAGAAAACATGCAGAAGCTGATTGAAGAAGTAAAGAAACGCGGTAATGTTATTCTCTTCTTTGATGAAATCCATCAGATTTTAGGGGCCGGCAGCACTGGCGATAGCAGTGGCTCCAAGGGAATGGCAGATATTTTGAAGCCAGCATTATCTCGTGGTGAAATCACAATTATCGGGGCAACGACTCAGGACGAATACCGTAACACGATTATGAAGGATGCGGCATTGTCCCGGCGGTTTAACAGGGTTACTGTTAACGCTCCAAGCAAGGAAGACACTTTCAAGATCCTGCAAGGACTACGGAAACTCTACGAAAAGCACCACAACGTTGTCTTGCCTGATGACGTCTTAAAGGCGGCAATTGACTACTCTGTCCAATACATGCCGCAGCGGAGCCTACCGGACAAGGCAATTGACCTGGTTGATATGACGGCTGCTCACCTTGCTTCCAAGCACCCGGTAAAGAATGCTAAGGAAATTGAGGCCGAAATTAAGAAGACCGAAGCAAAACAGCAAGAAGCCGTCAAGAAGGAAGACTATCAGGCTGCCCAAAAGGCAAAGGACCAGGTGGCTGACCTGAAAAAGGAGCTAAAGGATAATTCAACGGCTGATAAAGTCACGGCAACGCCAAACGACGTGGCCCAAGCAGTTGAACGGCAGACTGGGATCCCGGTTTCCAAGATGGGCGCAAGCGACATTGAGCGGCTGAAGGGCTTAGCAAAGCGTTTGGAAGGCAAGGTTATTGGTCAAGACGAAGCCGTTGAAGCTGTTGCCCGGGCAATCCGGCGTAACCGTGCCGGCTTTGACGAAGGCGACCGGCCAATCGGCAGTTTCCTGTTTGTTGGACCAACCGGTGTCGGGAAGACGGAACTGGCAAAGCAGCTGGCCTTGGATATGTTCGGCAGTGAAGACGACATTATCCGTCTTGATATGTCAGAATACTCAGACCGGACAGCCGTTTCCAAGCTGATTGGGGCTTCCGCTGGGTATGTTGGCTACGAAGACAACGGCAATACCTTGACTGAAAAGGTACGTCGTCACCCGTACTCAATTGTCCTGCTTGATGAAATCGAAAAGGCCGACCCACAAGTTATCACCTTGTTGTTACAAGTGCTTGATGACGGACGGTTGACGGATGGTCAAGGAAACACCGTTGACTTCAAGAACACGATCATTATTGCAACCTCCAACGCCGGCTTCAGTAATGATGCTGACTTGAAGGCCAGTGCAAATGAGACTGACTTGATCAAGAAGCTGACGCCATACTTCCGTCCAGAATTCCTCAACCGCTTTAACGCGATTGTTGAGTTCCACAGCTTGACAAAGGACGACTTAAAGAAGATTGTCAACCTGATGTTAGCCAACGTTAACAAGACCTTGGCCAAGAAGGGGATGGACGTTACCGTTTCCGAAGATGCGAAGGACTATCTGATTGACAAGGGGTATGACAAGGCAATGGGTGCTCGTCCACTGCGGCGGGTCATTGAACAGCAGATTAGGGACAAGGTCACTGACTACTACCTTGACCACCTGGATGTAAAGCACCTGCAGGCAACGATGGAGGACGGCCAGCTGGTTATCAGTGAACGTTCTGCAGACGATGTCAAAAATGAGGCGACAAAGGAATAAGTGTCGCGTTAAATAAGGAAGGCCACTGGCGAAGATTCGCCGGTGGCCTTTTTGTATTATCGATGATTGTTGTAGTAGATAGCCAAGAGGACAATCAATACTAAAACAATGATTGCGGCAATTGGGTTACGGTTGAACAGCATATGGAATAAGCGGACTTGGCCGATCCCCAGTGGCAGAAAATTGATCATTTTCTCAACTCCTCATAATTTATCAATATTATAGCTGAAATGATTGGCTATTGGTTACTGAAAAGCATTGCGTTAAAATAGCAAGGAGTAAACAAAAGGGGGGCTCTTTGGCCATGCTGACGTGGGACATTATTAAATGGATACTTTTGGCAATTATCATCATTAACACGGTGATTGCCTTCATTACGGTATTCCGAGAAAAAAGAGACATTGCGGCGACGTGGGCCTGGCTACTCGTGTTAACCTTCCTGCCGGTAGTCGGTTTTATCGTTTACGCCTTTTTGGGGCGGAAGCTACCGGCCAAGAAAATGGGGCGGATCAAGACAGAAACCCAGTTAGAGCTCAGCGAAGCTCTCGACGCCCAGAAAAAACGATTCCAGCGGATGCGCCGGCCAGAAGAAAACACGATGCGGGTTTACCGGCGAACGATCATGCTTTTCCAAAGTATCGATGATTCCTTTGTCACCCAGCATAACCACGTTGACGTTTTTACCGATGGGCACAAGCTATTTCAGAAGATGCTAGACGATATTGCGGCTGCCAAGCACAGTGTTCATATCGAATTCTACACGATTTATAATGACCGGATCGGTAACCAATTACGAACGATCCTGGAACAAAAGGCGGCTGAAGGAGTCGAAATTCGGGTCCTTTATGATTCTTGGGGATCAATGGGAGTTAAGCCGAGTTTTTATGACCACCTGCGGGAAAACGGCGGCCAGGCAGAACCTTTCTTGACAACGAAGAGCAACTTGTTTGACTTCCGACTGAACTATCGTGACCACCGGAAAATTGTTGTTATTGACGGTCAGCTGGGATATGTCGGCGGCTTTAACGTTGGCGATCAATATCTCGGGAGAGTTGAAAAGTTTGGTTACTGGCGAGATACCCATCTCCGGATTGTCGGTGGGGCAGTGTACTCACTGCATCAGCGGTTTGTTCGTGACTGGAACGCTTCTGCCAGCACCAAAAACGATCGAATCGAACACTATAAACCCTACTTTCCCGAAATCGATGTCCCCGCTGCCGAGGGGCATACAGCCTTACAAGTAGTCTCTAGCGGTCCCGATTCTCGTCTTCAGCAGATTAAGCTAGGTTACTTACGGTTGATTAACGCCGCCCAGGATCACATTTGGATTCAAACGCCCTATTTGATTCCGGATGACAGTGTTCTAGATGCTTTGAAGATTGCGGCTCATTCGGGGATTGACGTGCGAATCATGGTCCCATGCAAGCCTGACCACCCCTTCGTGTACCGAGCAACACAGTACTATGCCAACTACCTTGCTGATGAAGGGGTGACGATCTACTACTACATGAATGGTTTCATTCACGCGAAGACGATGGTTATTGACGGCAAAATGGGTTCTGTCGGGTCGGCTAACATGGACTTTCGGAGTTTCAAACTCAACTTTGAAATTAACTGTTTCATTTATGACCACTGGCTGGTGGACTACCTGGAAAAAGTGTTTGTTGATGACATTCGCAACTGTCACGTCATCACTCCGGAAATGTTTAAGCAGCAGCCGCGTTGGTTGAAATTTAAGCAGCGGTTTTCGCGGCTCCTATCACCAATTCTCTAACATGAAGTTATTAATCGATTAATCAAGCCCTTTCAACTCTTAGAAAACGCTTTACATCTCATTAAAAGGGTCTTTTAATTAAATGTAGAAGGAGTGTTATGATGTCATGCAGCAAAAGAAAATTAGTGTTTGGGCGTTAACGCGCATCACGATTGTCAATATGATGGGTTCCGGGACGATCCTGCTTCCTTCGAACCTGGCAACTGTTGGTAACCTCTCGATCATGGCTTGGGCCATTACTACCTGCGGGGCGTTAATGCTCGCCTTTGGCTTTGCCCGTGCCGGTTCGTATAGTGAACGAACCGACGGGATGGGTGGCTATGCCGAGTACGTTTTTGGTCGAGCGGGAGCTTTTCTTGCTGACTATACTTATGCTATTTCCGAATTAATTTCTGATGTGGCCCTGGCGGTGTCTTGTACCGGTTACTTTGCGGGCTTTATGGGCTGGAAGCTGGACTCCATGGGAATGGCTTTAGTCACGACTGCTACCCTGTGGCTGGCATCCTTTTTGAATATCATTGACGAACGACTAACCGTTCATATTTCCACTTTAGCGGCCCTCGGGGTCATTGTTCCGTTACTGTTCTTGATTACTTTTGGTTGGCACTGGTTCCGGCCGTCTGTCTACGTTGGCTCTTGGAACCCGCATCATTATTCACTGGTGACGGGGATGAATAAGTCGGTAGCCATTACTCTCTGGGCCTTTCTGGGATTGGAATCTGCTTGTGCAAACATGGGAAAGGTTGATAATCCGCGGAAAAACGTCCCAATTGCGGTCACGCTAGGAACCGGGATTGTGGCAATTTTCTATGTGATGTCTAGTGTTGTTGTTCAGGGGATTTTACCAGCGTCGACACTAGTTAAGACGGATTCACCATTCGGCCTTGTCTTTGCAACGCTTTTTACCCCGGTCGTGGGACAAATTGTCATGGTAGTTATGGTGATGGCCTGCTTTGGCTCCCTGGTGACCTGGCAATTCACTTTGGCAGAAGTGTTCCGTTCTTCGTCGGAAAAGGGATATTTCCCGAAAATTTTTTCCTACGTTAACCGCCGTGACGTTGCGGTACCTGGATTATTAATTTTAACGGCGATTCAAACCGTCTTGGCAATTCAAACGGCGAGTCCGAGCTTGGAAAAACAGTACCTGGAAATTGTTAATATTTCTGTCTTTACTAACTGTATTCCTTATTTATTGTCGATGGCTTCGCTGGACGTTATGCAACGGCGAGCGCGTATTACCAAAAAACGGACTCGCTGGGTGAACATCATAGTAATGATCTTTACGCAGCTTTACACTATCTACACCATTACCCAGTGTGGGATGTCGACCATCTTCTGGGGAATGGTTGTTATCTTTGTCGGCTGGCTAATCTACGGCCTAATTTCGTATAACTTTGACCTGGAGCATGACATTCGTCCGTAGGGTGTTTCATGTGAAACAAATTAAAATATCTACTCGTGAGTCTGCTACAGATTCACGATTTTTTAGTTGGAATGGATAACCAAGTAACATGGTAAAATAGCAACTGATTGTGGCAACACGAGGAGGACATCATGGGTGTTTTAAATTTTGTTCTGGGGACCGCCGCAGTGGACCACCAGGAAATCTTAGTCAACCGCTTAGCGGAAGAAATTGCCGAACGACCACACGACCGTTATTTTTACATTGTGCCAAACCACATTAAGTTCGCTAGTGAGGTTAGTGTTCTCAAAGACCTTCAGAAACGGCAAGGAGTCAGCGGGACTTATGCCCAGTCCCAGGTACAAGTGCTCTCTCTGAGTCGGTTGGCTTGGTATTTATTACGGGATACCGGAACATACCAAACCCAGGCATTGTCAACTGTTGGCGCTAATATGTTGATGACGAAGATTGTTCAGGAACACCAGGCTGAAATGGGGATGTATGCTGGTGAAGCAAAGCACGCGGGTTTTGTTGGCCATTTAACTAGCCAGGTTAACCAGTTGCTGTCGTCCCAAATTGACCCAGATGACTTACGAAAGATCGCTGACCAGGCACCGCAAAATCAGCAAGGACAAAGCTGGGTTGAACGATTAAGAATCCTCGCTAACGTTGAGGAATGGTACGGTCAGGAGACACAGCAGTATTCTTCCATTGCTAGCGAGTACCAGCAACTGATTAATGACCTTGACCAGCACGATTTTACGGACTGCCACTTCTACTTTGACCGATTCACCCAGTTTACTGCTACGGAGCTGGAGGTTGTCAAGGCGATGATTGTTAACGGACGCAGTACGACTATTTCGCTGATCTTGGACCGGGCGTACCGACGGCAAACACTACCAGCAGAAAGCAGTCTTTTTTATACTGCAGGTCGGCAGTACGCACGGTTATGGCGCTTTGCTCAGCAGGATGAGCGGGTGGATGTCCAAGCAGACTTGCGGGCCACTAAACCGCGGGTCGGCGACGACTTACGGGAAGTGGAACGGGCGATGATGACAGTCGCCAGGTACGGGACCGATAAGCCGGTTCAGTTGCAAAATTCAGAAGCTGTCCAGTGTTTTGCGGCAGCAGACCGCCAAGCAGAATTAAAGCGGGTGGTGACTGCCATTCGTCAACTAGTGGAGGAAGGTCAATACCGTTATCGCGATATTCTAGTCCTTACCCGTCACCTTGATAAATATGCGAACGTAATTGAGCCATTATTTGCCCAGCAGGATGTCCCGGTCTTCAATGACCACGAAAAACAAATGGTCAACCACCCCCTGGTTGTCTTGATCCACCAGCTTTTCCAGCTCGTGAAGGTTGGTTTCCGGACCGAAACGATAATGGCAATTCTCAAAACAGGGTTGTTAGTTCCTTCAGAAATAACCCTGGATAACGGAAAAACTCTTTCGGTGGCCAACGTTGACAGTAGTTTAACTGGTAAGGAGCGGCGCAAAGCAGTTGCAAAGGTACAAAATCAGCTGGCTGCCCGCTTTATGAATGATATCTTCGTTACCGAAAACTGGTGTTTGAAGTACGGGATTACCGAAGACGACTGGTTGGGTGATCGGCCGTGGTACGCTAACTTTAGCGGAGAAAAAGCTAGTTCTGATGCCTACCAAAAGGTTCTGGACCGCCAAACCCAGTCACTAAACCGGGTGAAAGACTACGTGAAGGGGATTCTTGTCCCGGTTGTGAACCGGCTTTCGGGATCCCGCGCAGACGGCAGCCAGCGGCCTACGCTAATGACAGGGCAACAGTTTGCTACGTTGTTGTACCAATTTTTAACAACGGGAACCAACGTGACGGCTCAGCTGAAACGGTGGGCGCGACGGATTGTACACCATGACTTAGCAGGTGCCCGTCAATCACAGCAAGTTTGGCAGGAATTGTGTCAGCTCCTCGACCAGTTTGTTGACCTGCTAGGGGATGAACAAAAGTTGACCCCGCAAGAATTTGGCGAGATTTTAAATAACGGGATGCAAGTTGCCACTTATTCACAAATTCCGTCGACCCTTGACCAGGTCCTGATTTCGGAAAGCGGGATCGTCCAGGATAACCACCGTAAGGTTGTCTTTATTATTGGTGCGACTGACGATGTCATGCCAGAAACAAAGAAGTCCAGTGGCTTATTAAATGACGCCGAAATTGAACGGATTAATGAGCACAATGAGAAGGTGGGCAACGACCGTTATTTACCTTCCAGTGCCATTCCTCGACTCAAGAATGAACCGTTTTTAGCCTACCTTTCAATGATGATGGGAACGGAACGTCTTATCATGTCAGCACCTCTCGTTGCTAGTGCGGAAGATAGTAATGGTCTTGATTTATCACCATACATTATCGCCGTGGCCAAGCACTTTGGTATGTGGGACGAAGAAAATAAGCGGTTAGTCGATCAGCAACCGTTACTGCCGGGGAGCGCTGCTTCTTTTGAGCAGGTTAAACCCTTAGTGGGGACGCCCCGTTCAACGATTGGGCCACTCCTGCGGGTGTTACGCCAGGCAAAAGAACAGCAACAGACCGTTACTCAGCGGCGTCAACGACAGGACCCCGTTGAAGAACGAAACTTACTGGGCACCAATACGGCTTGGGCAGAAGTGTACGGAGCGCTCATCAATATGGAAAGCAATGACCAGTGGGAGCAGCAACTATCACATTTGCGGTCAGGACTTTACTACAGTAATCAGACAACATCACTAACGCCGGCACTGGCAAGGGCCCTCTACACAGTCGCGGACCGAAATGATCCGCACACCCGGCTGTTCCGTTCCTCAATTTCGGGACTTCAGACTTACTACCGCAACCCTTACCAATACTTTCTTCAGTACGGCTTAGGGTTAAAAGAACGTGAACAACTAGAAATTAAGCCCAGCAACACCGGGACGTTCTTCCATGACGGCTTGGCTGAACTGTTGCATTTGGTACCAGGGAAGGACTTAACAAAACTCACTGATGACCAAGTGGCAAGGCTGGCGGCACAGTCATCGGCCTTTGCCATTGACCAGCAACCAGACCTTAAACGGTATGCGAAACGCTATGCTCGCTTCCGTTTTCAGCTGAACCAGATGAATGGTGTCGTGGCAACCATGGCCCAGGTGCTCAAACTCCAGGCCGAAAATATGGCCGCGGTTCCGTTTGTCACAGAGCAACCATTTGGTTCCGGCGTAGAACGTGATGAGGACGCGACAACGGTCCTCAACCCGTTTGACAAACCGCTTTCGGCGGTAAGAGAAGATAGGGCAACCCTCAACCAGAAGCTACTTATCCGTGGACGAATTGACCGGATCGATAAAATTGTCCAAGATAATGGCGACCAGTTCTTGGTCGTGGACTACAAGTCGAGTAATCATCCTTTTGACCTGGCTAATGCGATGAGTGGGATTGATCTGCAGATTCTTGCCTACTTAAACGCGTTAAAGGGTCAGCTAACAACCTTGGAGCCCCAGGCAAATAACCCGCAGATCGTGGGCGCCAACTACTTACACCTCCACCGTACCCGCTTGGATTATCCATTTAAGCCGGGTGAGCTTGCCGGCGCAAATAATTACCAGTTCCATGGGGTTATCGACAACCAGGAAGAAGTTATTAACAACCTGTACGGCAATTACAACTTCTTTGGTTTTTCCGTCACTAAAAAGGGGACCAGCGAAAGCAGTGGGTCGGTCTTGGCCTCACCGGACGAGTTTGCGGCATTACTCGCGAAGAACCAGCAACTGTTAATAGCTGCTGCTGAGCAGATCTTAAGCGGGAATGTTAAGCTTCAACCGTACCGGAAAATCATCGGGAACCAGCAGGAAACGGGCCTTGATTACTCTGATTATGCCGATATTTTCCGCTTTGATAACGTCCTTGACCAGCGCTTGTATAAGTTACTGGAAACTGACAAGGACAAACTGAGGGACCAACTCAAAAAACAGCCCAAGGAGGGAGATTAGAAATGGACTACACTACCGAGCAAAAAAAGGTCCTCGAAGCGCGGCACCAGGATATTTTAGTGCCGGCGTCCGCCGGTTCGGGGAAAACGACGGTCCTCGTGGAACGGGTACTGCGACTGTTAGCTGAGGATTCCAGTTTGAACATCGACGACTTCTTACTGATGACCTTCACCAAGGATGCCGCAAAAAACATGCGGGTAAAGATCCAGCAGGCCCTGGCTAACAGTAAAAACCAGCAGCTGCAACAACAGGCTGAGCGGGTAGCGATGGCTGACATCAGCACCATTCACGCCTTTTGTCAGGAAGTGATTCGTCGCTACTATTATGTGATTGACCTTGACCCGCAATACCGTCTGATGAGCGACGAAACGGAAAGTGTCTTGTTACAAAATCAGGCCTGGGATGACGTTCGCGAACAAGAATATATTGCCGATGAAGCAGAAAAAGATGCAGACAAGCGTTACTTTGACCGCCTGGTGGCTAATTTTGCCGGTGACCGTAGCGACGACCAGCTTTACAAGGTGGTACGCGACCTATACGATGAAGCAATTGCCAAACCCGAGCCTAAAGAATGGTTAAAGTCGCTCAAGGACAACTACCATTTGGCTGGTGACGATGCAGATAACTGGAATTTTTTCCAGCAGCAGCTAAAACCGCGAATGGTTAACGCTTTGACGGTTGATGATCAGTCGATGGCAGAT
The DNA here is from genome assembly GCF_900240275.1 of [Lactobacillus] timonensis. Lineage (GTDB taxonomy): Bacteria > Bacillota > Bacilli > Lactobacillales > Lactobacillaceae > Limosilactobacillus > Limosilactobacillus timonensis. The sequence continues at coordinate 765,094 of NZ_LT964761.1, forward strand.
TTGGCGGATCAGGCGAAAAAGAGTAACCTCGGTGTTTTTGCCGACCAACTCGCCACTGACCATGAAACCCTGGAAAAAATCCTGGCTGCCACAAACGCTGGCCAGTGGGAAAAGATTAAAGCACTCCTGGCCCACTCATTTCCACGGGCGAGGACGAAGGGGATCAAGAAGGGCTCCGATGAGAGAGACCAATATGATCAGCTGAAGCCGCAACGAGATGCGATTAAAGCGCGGGTTAAGCGGTGGAGTGTCTACTTTACCCTTAGCCAAAAACAGGTGTGCCATTTTTCTGCAGTGGCCGAGCAATTGGTGGGTAAGTTAGCAGAAGTCGTTGGCGAGTTCATTGACCGTTACCAGGAAATCAAGCGTGACCGCCACCTGCTGGACTTTGCTGACTTGGAACACTTTGCTTATAAAATTATGACGGTTGATAACGAAGAAGGACACCGGGCACAAGAAGAATTACGTTATCGCTACCGGGAGATCATGGTCGACGAATACCAGGACACTAACAAATTGCAGGATGCGATCTTGAATAGGTTAAAGAACCCCGGCTACAACCACCTGTTTATGGTGGGGGATGTTAAACAGGCCATTTACCGCTTCCGGCAAGCCGATCCGACAATCTTCCGCAACCGTAATCAGGAATTCGCTGCCCATCCTGAAAAAGGTTCCAGCATTCCGCTGACGGCCAACTTCCGCTCGATGGCAAACGTTGTTAGGTTTATTAACACCATGTTTGGACAGTTGATGGACGAACAACTGGGTGATGTTGACTACGCGAAAACAGCTGAGCTTAAGTTTGGTGCCAAGTGGTATGAGCAGGGGAAAGACCACCCGGTCGAAATGATGCTTTATTCTGCTAACCACCAGCCAACCGGTGAGGTAGAAGCGGATAAAATCACTGGTGAGGTCCGGATGATTGCCATGCGGATCAAGCAGCTAGTCCAACAGGAACGGTTGTACGACCCGGCCAGTGGTCAAGAACGGCCAATTGAATACCGCGATATTGCAATCTTGTTCCGCACCAAGGGGATTAACAACGCGATTGTGGAACAATTCGGGCTGGAAGATATTCCGGTAACGATCCAGGATGTTAACAACTTTTTTGCCTCGACAGAAGTTCGTCTCATGCTAGATCTGTTGAGTTTGTTGGATAACCCTTACCAGGATATTCCGCTTGTAGCTGTTCTGCGTTCACCACTGGTTGGGATGACTGAACCGGAAATGGCCTACTTGCGCTTAGTTAGCCGTAACGTTCCTTACTATCAGGCACTGGTCAATTACCGGTTAAATCAAGATCAACACGTTGAGTTGACTGCTGATCAGGCGGATATCGATACCCATGAGCTTGACGAGAAGGTGAAGACCTTCTTGGATAACTTGCATGAGTGGCGGCAAGTATCACAACGTCAGTCGCTAGTGAAGCTAATTTGGACGATCTACCAGGAGACTGGCTACCTTGATTACGTCGGCGCAATGCCTGGTGGAGAACAGCGGCAGGCAAACCTCCATGCCCTTTACCAGCGGGCTGATGATTACGAACAACGCGGCTACCAGGGTGTTTACCAGTTTGTCCGTTTCATCCACCAGCTGCAAAAGCAGGATAAGGACATTGGGCAAGCATCACGGCAAGCCGTGGGAAATTCTGTCAGCGTAATGACAATTCATGGTAGTAAGGGGCTGGAATTTCCGATCGTCTTCCTGGCTGATACTGGCCACCAGTTTAAGAATGAAACGTCGAGTGTGACGATCGATGCCGATGCCGGAATCGGGATTTCAGTGGTGGAACAACCGCCAGCGGCAGATGACCAAGCGAAAAAACTAAAGTCAACTGACCTACTGAGTGGCTTTCAGGTACGTTACCAACTCCCTCAGCGGCAGCTGATTGCTGACCAGGTGAAACGTGCCGCCCGGGCCGAAGACTTGCGGATTCTTTATGTTGCCTTGACCCGTGCTGAACAGCGGCTGATCCTTACCGGCTCGGTCAATGACCACCAGCAGCGGACCATCAACCAATACGTCCGCCAAGTTGCCGAGGCGAGGAATAACAGGCAGCAACTCTTGCCACTAGATATGCGTGTCAATGCCCAGTCATACTTAAGCTGGTTGCTAATGAGTCTGTCGCGTTACACTGACTTTTCTCCGAAGGAGCAACTATTTGACCAGCAGTTGGAAACTGATAAGCCTCCGCTGACGACGACAGCAAAATTTGAGGTCAACGAGTACGACCAGCAGGCGGTCAATGAAGGTTTGGCCAAGCTAAAACCGGCGAACACGAATACTGAGCCTCAACAGGAAGGGCAGCCGTTAACTGACGGTGACCGGAAAAAGTTAACTGCCATCCTTGGCTTTCAGTATGGGCACCAGGCGGCCACGGTAGCAACGGCTTTCGAGTCCGTTTCCATGATCCGGGGGATGGTTAGCACCGACCCTGACGACCCGGAGATGGGGCAGATTGCCTTTGATAAGTCGAAGGCTAAGAATAGTTGGCAAGATGTCGACGTGCTAGCTAAGCCGCGCTTTGCCCAGGAAAATCACCGGCGGCCGCCACGAACGCTAGTGGGGACGGCTACGCACCTCATCTTTCAAAAACTGGCATTAAGTAAGCCGATAACGGTTGAAATCGTTGAAAATGAGGTCACCCGGTTGGTGGAACAACAGCTGATCCCTAGCCAAGAAGTGGCTGCGGCGATTGATCTGAACGGGATTGCTGCCTTTTACCAGACGGAAGTAGGCCAAGCATTGCTGGCAGATCCACAGTCCGTTCACCGGGAGCAACCATTCAGCATGGTTATTCCGGCAAACGAGCTTAATGTAAAGCTTACCGAAGGGGATGGGACCATCCTCGTTCACGGAATTATTGACGGCTTACAGTATCAAAAAGACGGCATTGTCCTGTTTGACTACAAGACAGACCTGCGGCGTCGTGGGGAAAGTCAGGAACAATTTGAACAACGGATGCTAGACCACTATGCTGGCCAGCTCATCCTCTATGCTGACGCATTAAATAAAATGTCGTCTGGTAGTGGGGAACAACTGGCTAATGGCCAGCCGGTTCAGGTTGTCCGTCAGTATCTTTACCTGGTGGCGACTCGCACCCTGCTGCCGGTACCATTATTGAAATAGACAGCACAAAAAACGCTGGATCCTCTCGTGGGACCCAGCGTTTTGCTGTCATGACGGTGATTAGTAGTCACCATCCATAATTGAATTTTTCACAATGACATAGTCCACTTTGGTAATGGACTTGAGGTCACGGCCACCGGCGTAGGAGATGGAAGACTGAAGGTCCTCTTGCATCTCCTGGAGGGTGTCAGCAATCGAACCGCGGAAAGGAACTAACATTTGCTTACCTTCGACGTTGCGGTAGGCACCCTTTTGGATTTCAGAAGCTGACCCCCAGTATTGTTTGTACTGTTTGCCATCAATGGTGATGACGTTACCGGGCGACTCCACGTGACCAGCGAGCATCGAGCCGATCATGACCATCGAAGCTCCGAAGCGGACAGACTTGGCAATGTCTCCGTTGTGACGGATACCACCATCAGCAACCAGCGGTTTCGAAGCGGCCTTGCTACATAAGCGGAGGGCTGCTAGTTGCCAACCGCCAGTCCCAAACCCAGTCTTGAGTTTGGTAATGCAGGCTTTCCCGGGACCCACCCCCACCTTGGTGGCATCTGCTCCGGCGTTTTCCAGATCGCGAACTGCTTCGGGAGTAGCGACGTTGCCGGCCGTCACAAAGCTGTTGGGCAGCTGCTTTTTAATGTACTGAATCATCTTAATGACGTAGTCGGAGTGGCCGTGGGCAACGTCAATGGTGATGTATTCCGGTATTAAATGTTCGGCTTTTAGCTGGTCAATGAACTCATATTCGCTATCTTTAATCCCCACTGAAATGGAAGCGAAAAGACCACGTTCCTGCATCCGGTTCACAAAGTCTAGCCTGGTGGCTGGTTCAAAACGGTGCATGACGTAGTAGTAACCGTGGGCAGCGAGCCAAGTAGCTAGTTCTTCGTTAATGACACTTTCCATGTTAGCTGGTACCACGGGAATTTTGAAACGCCGGGGACCAAATTGGACGCTCGTGTCTGCCTCTTTGCGGCTCTTAATTACACACTTGTTAGGAACGAGCTGGACATCATCGTAATCAAAAGTTTTCATCGATTAAACCTCTCTTTTTCCTTGTTCAACCACCAGCTATTATCTCTAAAGCAGTTAACGGCGTCAAGTTAATTGACCGTACGTTTTTGAAAAAACTTCCGAAAAAAGTTCGGAAAAGATTGAATCACTGATGAATTTTCGGTAAAATCATAAAGTAACTATGGTCTAAATTATTAATGAGGTGAATTAAATGTCTGCAGTTGTAATCGTGGGCAGCCAATGGGGCGACGAAGGCAAGGGGAAAATGACTGACTACCTGAGCCAGGAAGCTGACGTTGTTGTTCGTTCGCAAGGGGGAAACAATGCTGGCCACTCGATTGTCTTTGAAGGGAAGAAGTATGCTCTACGGTTAGTACCGTGTGGGATCTTCGGCTCGAGGAAACTGGCAATTATTGGTAATGGGGTCGTTGTTAACCCGAAGGCACTGCTTGATGAGATCCACTACCTGAATGAGAACGGGATCAAGACGGATAACTTACGGATTTCCAACCGTGCTCACATTACCATGCCGTACCACATCGTCTTTGACGAGTGTGAAGAAGCGGCGAAGGGCAAGAACAAGGTTGGCACAACTAAGCGGGGAATCGGTCCTACTTACATGGACAAGGTTTCCCGGATTGGGATCCGGATGTGTGACCTGCTGGAACCAGACGTCTTCGAAGCTAAGCTGCGCAGCAACTTGGAGCTGAAGAACGCCATCCTAACGAAGGTCTACGGGCACGAAGCTCTGCGGTTTGACGACATCTACAATGACTACCTGGAATACGGAAAGGAACTGAAGAAGTACGTTGCGGATACTTCGCTGTTGATCAACGACGCGATGGATAAGGGCGAAAAGGTGCTCTTTGAAGGCGCCCAGGGGACAATGTTGGACATTGACGAAGGGACCTACCCATACGTCACGTCATCAAACCCAGTATCCGGTGGTGCTGCTACCGGGGCGGGTGTTGGTCCAAACCGTTTAGACACGATCGTCGGGATCTGCAAAGCTTACTGTACACGTGTCGGCGCCGGTCCATTCCCAACCGAGTTGAACGACGAGATTGGTGACCGTATCCGGGAAACTGGACATGAATACGGGGTTGTTACTGGTCGTCCCCGCCGGGTTGGCTGGTTTGACTCTGTTGCGATGCGCCATGCTTGGCGGGCTGACGGACTGACTTACCTCAGCTTGAACCTGCTAGACGTTCTGTCTGGCTTTAAGAAGGTCAAGATCTGTACGGCCTACGAATTAGATGGCAAGCAGATTGATTACTATCCGGCTAGTCTTAGTGAACTGCAACGCTGCAAGCCAGTTTACGAGGAGCTGCCTGGTTGGGGCGAAGACATTACTAAGGCAAAGAGTTGGGATGACTTGCCGACGAACGCCCAAAACTACCTGAAGCGGATTAGCGAATTGTCACGGACACCACTGGCAACTGTTTCGGTTGGTCCAGACCGCGACCAGACCATCATCCTTCACGACTCGTGGGATAATTAGCTAGTTGACTTTCCACCCTTAGACGTTTACACTAGGACTAATCAAACCTTTAAATTAGTCCAGTGAGGCTGAGAAGGATGCTTAAACGTTAGAAATATCCACCTTCCAGCATACGACTGGAAGGTGTTTTTTCTACTTGAGGAGGAGTGAACGAGCATGGCCCATGAAATTGTTGATGGTTCAAGTATGCAGCGGGCACTGACGCGAATTACTTACGAAATCATTGAACAAAACAAGGGAGTTGAAAACCTCGTCTTTGTTGGTATCAAAACTCGCGGTATTTACCTGGCAAAGCGTCTTGCCAGCCGGATGAAGCAGCTGGAGGACGTGACTGTTCCGGTAGCTTCATTAGATATCACCCTTTACCGGGATGATCGTCACCGGCCGGACCACCATCGTGAACCGGAAGTCAAAACTACTACCTTGGACGTTGATATCACGGATAAGCACGTGATCTTAGTCGATGATGTTCTCTTTACTGGACGAACCGTTCGGGCGGCGCTGGATGCGTTGATGGACATTGGCCGTCCAAAGCGAATTTCGTTAGCAGTCCTCGTTGACCGGGGACATCGTGAGTTGCCGATCCGGCCGGACTTTGTGGGGAAAAATATCCCAACGTCGACTAACGAAACGGTTCACGTGGCGGTCGAGGAATACGACGGTCACGAAGGAATTTCAATTGAATAATTAGCAAAACCATTTAACTGACCCCAGAGAGGGCAAAACGGTGTGCTTTTTTGACATCAGTTTACCCGGGGGTAGACTGGTGTTTTTTTGTGGTTTGACCACGGAAAGGAAGAAAAATGCAAAACGAACGGTTAGCAGTTGAGCTGCCAGGGCTGAAACTAAAGAACCCGGTGATCCCGTCCAGTGGCTGTTGTTGGTACGGTCAAGAAATTGCCAAGCAGTATAACTTAAACGTCCTGGGGTCGTTAGTTTTGAAGTCGACGACAGCTCAACCACGAAAAGGGAACCCGAGTCCCCGGACTTGCGAAACAACGGCTGGCTGGTTAAACGCCAACGGGCTCAACAACGTTGGGGTAGATGACCTGGTGGCCGAAAAGCTTCCCTGGTTGGGAGTCAACTACCCGAACTTACCAGTGATCGGCAGCGCAGCTGGCTTTTCCGAAGAAGAGTACGTTCAGGTTGTTAATAAGATGAGTCAGTCACCGTTTATCAATGTCATCGAGCTTAACGTTTCGTGTCCAAACGTTAAACACGGCGGTCTGGCCATGGGGACTGATCCTGAAGTCATTGAACGCCTTACCCGGGCTTGTGTCGCAGTCAGCAAGGTGCCGCTGTACGTTAAGCTGACGCCGAACATCACCGATATCGTACCAATTGCCCAGGCGGCAGAACGTGGCGGAGCCGCTGGGTTAACCATGATCAATACGCTAACCGGCCTTGCAATTAATTTACGGACCCGCAAGCCAATGCTGAGTAATGTCACCGGCGGTTTGTCGGGACACGCCATTAAACCAATCGCCCTCCGCATGATTCACCAGGTACGAGCGGTTTCCGACATTCCGATTATTGGTGTTGGTGGGGTAGAAAGCGCCGAGGACGTTCTTGAAATGATGATGGCCGGCGCCAACGCCGTCGAAGTCGGGTCGGCTAGTTTCCACGACCCACTGGCTTGTCCGAAGATCATTGCAGACCTGCCGACGGTGATGGACCACTATGGAATTAACAAGCTGACTGATTTATGGGAGGTAAAGTTCTAATGCGTCGTTTTGAACCAATTGTTGCCATTGATGTGGCCACGAAAGAAGAAGCTACTGCACTATTGGATAAGTTAGCCGTTGACCCACAGACCCGGCCGATTGTGAAAATTGGGATGGAACTTTACTATGGCTACGGTCCAGCAATTGTTCGTGAAGCCCAGTCACGGGGGTTTGCTGTCTTCTTAGATCTTAAGCTCCATGATATTCCAAACACCGTTCAGCGAGCGATGGTCGCAGTGGGTAAACTTGGCGTTGCCTTTACAACTATTCAGGCAGCTGGTGGCAGTGAGATGTTGAAGGCCGGGTTAGCCGGCTTGAAAGACGGGGCTGCGCAGGCGGGAGTGAAAGTGCCTAACCTCCTGGCTATTACCCAGCTGACGTCGATTGACGAAGATATTCTCCACAATGAACAGCACGTTAACCTGAGCCTTATCGATTCTGTTCAAAACTATGCCCGACTAGCCAAGGAGAGTGGACTTGCTGGGGTGGTTTGTTCTGCCAAGGAAGTACAGGCCATCAGGCAGGTCGTTGGTGACGACTTCCTTTGCATCACTCCGGGAATTCGGCCGAACCAGAACGTTCACGACGACCAAAAGCGGGTAGTAACCCCTGCTCAGGCTCATGAATTAGGCAGTAACAGTATTGTCGTTGGCCGTCCTATTACCCGGGCGAAGGATCCGGTCGTAGCCTACCAGCAAATTCGTGACCAGTTCCTGGCGGGTGATTCCGCTGAGGTTCCTGCAGGATTGAAAACGACTGCTAGCGAAAATGTTACAGCTTTCCGAGTTGCCGTTGACTTGTTGAATATTAAGGCAGTAACGCTTCAACCAAGCCAGCCCTTTACCTGGGCAAGCGGCCTTCATTCACCAATTTACACTGATAACCGTCTAACAATCTCTTACCCGGCAGTACGACGTCATATTTTCCGCGGAATGTCAACATTAATCAGCCGCTACTTTAGTGACGCGGAAGTGATTGCCGGGACTGCAACGGCGGGGATCCCACATGCTTCTTGGGTAGCAGAGGAGTTGAACTTACCGCTTATTTACGTTCGTTCAAAGCCGAAGGATCACGGACGCGGCAAACAATTGGAAGGCGTACTGAAACAGGGACAAAAGGTTGTCGTGATTGATGACCTAATCTCCACTGGCGGTTCTGTTCTCAAGGCCGTTAATGCTGTTCGTAAGGCAGGTGGTGAGGTGGTCGGTGTTGTTTCCGTCTTTACTTATCAGTTACCTGCTGCAGTGGACAACTTCAAGGCTGCCGGTTTGACCTACCACTCGGTTACCAACTACACTAAACTAATTGAAACGGCCGAAGCACAACAATTGATTTCTAGCGACGAGCGGAAGTCGTTACACGCATGGCGTCAGGATCCGCAAGCATGGTCGGACGCTCACTAATTTCCATTAATCTAAATAATATAACCGTCAATTCGTTTTTAAACGGACTGGCGGTTTTCTTGTTGACAGGAAAAAGAAAAGTGATATAGTTAGTTATGTAAGTAACTAACCAAATAAGTGAGGAGGTGGCAGCCGTGCACTTTAGTTTCGACCAAACTTCGCCGATCTACCAACAGATTGCGGCGCAGTTAGAGGAAATGATCTTTACTGGTGGGTTTAAAGAAGGGAGCCAGATCCCGTCGACGAATGAATTATCACGGGAACTCCATATCAATCCGGCGACGGTCCTAAAGGGGATGAACTTACTGGTTGATGCGGGGCTGTTAGAGAAACACCGCGGGATGGGAACCTTTGTTAGCAAGGGTGCCCACGCTCAAGTGGTAGAGGAACGGCGGAAAAGCTTTTATGACGAGTACGTGGTTAACGTGGTTGACGAAGCGCAGAAGCTCAACCTTAGTGAGGAACGACTGATTGAACTAATTAAGAGGGGGTACGAAGAGAATGGACATGCTGAAAATTAGTCATGTGGAGAAACATTTTGGAAAGAAACAGGTATTAAAAGATGTTAGTTTTGAGCTGGCACCTAATAAAATTTATGCCCTGTTGGGACGCAACGGAGCGGGTAAGTCAACCCTGCTATCAATCATGATTGACGCACTGCGGGCTAACAAGGGAACCATTAAAATGGGTGACCAGCCAATTAGTGATAATGATGAAATGCTAGGCAAGATCTACCTGATGAGTAGCGAATCTTCGCTGGATAATGTGATGTTCCAGCGTTATCTCAAGCTCAAGGACATTTTTAAGGCTAACGAGTCTTTTTATGGCGGGTTTGACTGGGAAACTGCTGGTCAAATGGTAAATAAGTTTGGCATTTCCTTAGATGTCGCCTACTCGAAGTTCTCCACCGGTCAAAAAACCATGGCTAAACTTGTTTTGGCACTCTGCCTGCCAGTTGACTATGTTTTCCTGGATGAACCAGTTCTGGGCTTGGATGCCAACCACCGCGACCTGTTTTACCAGGAATTGTTAAAGTCATACAGTAATCGTCCCCGGACGTTTGTTATTTCGACTCATTTGATTGGTGAAATTGACCAGTTAGTCGAGCATGTTCTGATTTTAGATGATGGTCGAATTATTGTTGATCAGCCAACTGAAGCGTTGCTGGACCATTGTTTCCTAATTTCTGGACCGGTAAAAGCTGTGGACGAGTATACTCAGGATCTGCACATCATCCACCAACAAACTTTGGCAAACATTAAGACGGCTTATGTGTTTGGCAAACTAAATGATCGTCAGGCAATTCCAGATACTGTGAAGATTGAACATTATGACCTGCAACATCTCTTTATGTACATTACTAACGATCGGGGGCTTGAAAATGCGTAAAACAAAATCACTGGTGACCTATAACCTCATTGGCTGGGGAACCTTCTTTAAATGGTTTTTAATCTGGTTGATTGGCTTTAACCTCTTGTTCGTGGTAATCGGCCTCTTTATCCATGGCTTTAGTATAGAAGGAGCCGCCGGGGGCTGGGGTTCACTTGGTGTTCAATTATTACGGACCATTGAAGGTGTTATCATCCTGGGTACGTTTGCCTATGCACTGATACCACAGTATTCAGAGTTTAAGGTAGCTATCCATGGTGGTGTTTCACGTGGAACTATGTGGAAGGCACACGTAGCAACCCTCTCCATTGGTATTCTGGCTAGTTGGGTATTATGGGTATTAGCCGATCTTTGTAGTAGTGGACTGAACCACACGAGTTTCGCTAACCCGTGGTACTCACTTATTGGGATTTTATTTTTTGCCTTTAGCTTCAACTCGCTTGGCTCAATGTTTGCCCTCTTTAGCCGGCGGGGGAAGATCATCTTAGCCTGTGCGCTCATTGCTGGCTGGATTGCCCTCGTGATGTTAATGGTCCAGCTAGTTGTTCATACCCAGAGTTTCTGGACTAGCCTTGTTATGAACCTGAGCAAGCTCGGAACAACGGAAATCTCAATTATTGGCTGGGTAATCTTCGCCCTGTGGATTCTCTTTACGATTTGGCTGTCTTACTTCTGCAGCAAGCGGCTACAACTGCGCCGCGATTAATTAATGACACAATAAAATGGGTGCCCCTTCGAACGGGCACCCATTTTGTGTTAGGTGGTTCATTATTGGTCGTCACTGAAGTGTTTTTGATAACTCCCTGGCAAGTAGTGAGCTGCTGCCAATAACTTTTCTGACCGCTCATCAGCAGCGTAGAATTCCTTGGCACCAATCAGGTGACGGAAGTACATCATGTTATAGATCAAGGTAAAGACCATCCCTGGCCACGGGTAAGAAGCCCAGATGCCCAGGTGAAACATTTGAGCACCGAGCACATAGATCAGGTCCCAGACCATCATGAGGGCAAAGTTATACCAGTCGCCGCGGAAGAGTGCTGGTAGCGGGCCAAAGAAGAAGGTCGTCCAGGAAATACCGACCTTGGCGATCCGAATCTCTCCTCGCTCGTTACGGATTTTTGCGTAGTTAGGAGGAATAGGCAGCTGGTTGAATGGGTTGTTGGGATCGTTGGGATCCTGGTTATTAAATGGGTTTTGCATGGTGGTTCCTCCTTGTTGTCGGTAAATATTGTAACATATCTATTTTTAGTAACCTAACCAAGTAAACTAACGACGGGTCAATTTGACCACTGCTTCACAGCGCGGTGTCTGCGGCATCATGTCGACTGGCTGGATGTATTCTACCCGGTAAGCACGGGTCAATTGAGTCAGATCACGAGCTAGTGTTGCCATATCACAGGAAACGTAGGCAAATTTAGCAGGCTTAACCTGCAGGATCGTTTTAATGAGTTGACGGTCCAGCCCGGTTCGTGGCGGGTCGACGACGAGGGCGTTAAAGTTTTTGCCTCCGTTTTGCCACTTAGGCAGGAGCTCTTCGGCAGCGCCACCCTCGTAGGTGGCGTTGCTGATGCCGTTTAACTGTGCATTGGCGTTGGCGTCAGTGACAGCTTCGGGAATGGTTTCCATCCCGTAAACCTGTTTGACCCGACTAGCCAGTGATAAACCAATAGTCCCCACGCCGGCGTAAGCATCAACAAGAACGTCGTCACTCTTGAGGTCTAATGCCTTAGCTGCTTCCTCATACAACGTTTCAGTTTGGTAAGGGTTGAGCTGTAAAAACGACCGGGCGGAGAGACGGAAGTCTAGCCCCATCAGTGATTCGGTCAAGTATTCATCGCCTGCCAGGTGGATCATCTTGTCACCCCAAATAAGAGGGGTATCTCCCGGATTGACGTTTTGCATGATGGAAACGACTGCCGGTAACTGTTGCTGAATTTGGGTAATAAGCTGGTGTTTATGAATCAGTTTGGGAGTATTTGTAATAAAGGTTAGCTGACACTGGCCACTTTCTTTGGCTTCCCGGACAACCAGGGTTTTGATAATACCGCTATGGTTAGTCTCATCATAAACCGGGATCTGCAAGTCTTCGATCAACTGGGTGACCGTCCGGATGACTTGCGTCGTTGCTGGCATTTGAACAGCGCAGTCTTTCATATCAACGAGGTCATGACTATTGGCCTTGTACAAACCAGCGGCAACGTGGCCGTCGATTTGCCGGACTTGGAACTGGGCCTTGTTACGGTAGCCGTATTGTTTCGGCGATGGCAATGTTGGGCGAATGTCGAACTTTTTGTAGGCGTGGGGCTTGTACTTGTCCAGCGCGTCTAATACGACCTGCCGCTTAAACTTGAGTTGCTGGTCATAGGCCAGGTTTTCCAGCTCAAAACCACCTGCGATTCCGGCATAGTTATCACGTGGCTCGACCCGGTGACGGCTGGTTTTGCGGAGACGGTGGATCGCCCCCTCCAGGTAGTGGGGGTGTACCTTCGTAATAGTAGCAACAACAACTTCTTGGGGCAGTGCACCGGGGACAAAGCAGACCTTATGCTTGAAGTAACCAATTCCCTGACCGTGCACCCCGAGTTTACGAATGGTTAGCGGCACCCTGTCGCCAACGGCTGCCACTGGGGTTGTCGCTCGCGCCCGCTTATCATTGGGGCGGTGGTAATGACGTTGTTCTCTCATGAATTTCTCCCATCTTTTCTGTTGACGGCGCGACCGTCGTTTGCTAACCCACATATCTTAACATACTCTGTTAAAAAGACAGAGTAAACCGTTTAACGATGCACTTTCAGCGGTGCATAAGGAAGGGGGACGTTGTATAATAAGTGCGAATGCAACAATTTATTTTTGCAATGTTTGAACGACAAATTTGGCGATCTGAGAAAGGGGCCTGATGAGGTGAAAGTTGTAGCTATTGGCGGGTCCAGCGCACCGCATTCTTATAACCTAATGTTGCTTAATTACATGAAAAAGCACTTTACTGGCTTGGACATGTCAGTGGTCAGTGCGCGGGGGTTACCGTTGTTTAACGAAGACGACAAACTTCCGGATGCTCTGCAGAAATTAACTGATGAAATTGATGCTGCGGATGCGGTGATCATTGCTTGTCCTGAATATAACCACTCGGTAACTTCTGCACTGAAAAGTGTAATGGAATGGTTATCAGCGAGTGTTCACCCGCTGTATCGTAAACCAGTAATGCTGGTTGGCGCCTCAACGCACGTTCAGGGCGGGGCCCGTTCGCAGATCCACTTACGTGATATCCTTTTGTCGCCTGGTGTGCAAGCAGTTGTCTTTTCGGGGGAAGAATTCTTCCTCGGCAACTGTCGGCAGGCCTTTGATGACCAAGGTAATTTGAAGGATCAAGGGACAGTTGAGTTTCTTGAGAAGTGCGTCAGTGAGTTTAGTCACTTCGTCAAGGTCGTTAACCGTGCCGCAAAGGAGGCAGCAGAATGAAATTTGTCGCAATTGTTGGTACAAATGCTCGGCAATCGTATAACCGGAAACTGCTGTACTTTATGAAGAAACATTTTCAGAAGGCAGCTGACATCGAAGTAGTTGAAATTGGTACCTTGCCACCGTTTGCCAAAGATACCCCGCTTGATGACGCGGTTTATGAATTCAGGAAGAAGGTTCGGCTGTGTGATGGGGTGATCTTCTCAACGCCAGAGTATGATCATGCCATTCCGGCAGCGGAGAAGAGCGCCATTGAATGGCTTACTTACCACTGTGACGTGATGGAACACAAGCCGACAATGGTTGTTGGTGTTTCTTATGGCAAGCAAGCTTCGTCGCGGGCCCAGGTACAAATGCGTCAGATTTTGATGGCACCGGACTGTGATGCTGCCATTATGTCAGGCAACGAAGTACTGATTGGTAACGCTATGAAGGTTTTTGATCAGCATGATCTCCTGACTAACCAGGATGACGTTGACAACTTAGAACATGCATTTATGGAATTTGTCCGTTTCGCTGACATGATTAATGGCGAGACGAAGGAGGAAGAACTAATGGCAAAAAAAGAACCGTTTGTTGATAGTGCGTACGTGACGTTTCCAACTGGCCGGTTGAGTTTAAAAGAAATCCAACAGATTTTTGAAGCACTTCCGTTAGAACTTGACCTGGTGGACGCCAATGATAACTTTGTTTGGTATACCCACGATGGTGACCGGATTAACGCCCGAAACGTTCGACAGCTCAGTGAACCGATCTCTGAATGCCACCCGCCGAAGGCCCTGGTTCACGCTCAACAGATTATCGATAGTTTACGGAAAGGGATTGCCGATGTGGTCCCATCAGCCTACATGGATAGTGGACACCGGATCATGACGTGGTACATTGCGGTTCGTGACATTGATGGCCACTACCTGGGGACGATGGAAGTTAGTCAAAAGGTTGACCAGATTATCGACCTCTACAATAAGGGAACCTGGGGGCAGCCAGCAATGCCCGCTGCTGGTTTAGAGGATAATGCAGATGCTTCTAGTGGAGCATCGGATGCATCGACTGGTGCATATGCTAGTGGCGCGGATGCTGATGCAGGCGCTTCGCAGTCAGTAGCAGGGGATGACAATCCTGCTGCTGATGGTTCAACTGGTGCCTCACAAAGTGGTGACGAGGAGAACCAAGAATAAAGAACGGCTCTTTGTCAATCGGTACTGATAGTTAAATTTGATCAGTTCAAGCAGCTAGACTGCTTGAGCTGATTTTTGTTTTCTGGGGATCTCCTACCATGATGTGTGGATTCTTTAAAGCCATGAGAATTCTTACCCGAAAATGAAAGAAGTTTCTAAAACCATAAGCAGTGCGTTTAATCACTTTGATTTTGTTATTGGTGCCTTCAATCGGGCCATTACTCAAGTGATGCCTAAAGCTCCGGATAATCTCGTTCTGGTGCTGACGGAGAGTACGCTGAACCTTTTGTAATTTAAACGGTAAGCTGGTCAGTTTACGTTGTAACAGGGATTGGAGTTCTCCCTGATTTTCGTGATCCACCGCATCGACGAGAGTTTGATAGTAGTTATAAGCTATCCTTAGTTCTTCTGACATGGCAAGTAGTCGGTCAATGACTTCACTGTTCGTTAACCAGGCGCCACGAAAGTTGCGCCGTGGTTGGTAATGAATATTATCTAGGAGTGATAGCTTCTGCAGTAATAACTTCCAAAAACGTTTAAGTGCCCGATATTCATGAGTTCCCGGCCCATAATGATTCATGGTTTTGATGCGGATAGACTGTAATGCCCGGTAGGCTTGCACAACGACATGGAAGTGGTCGGCGATGATTCGTGCATTGGGGAATAGTTCGCGGATGAGCCGCCGGTATGGGCCGTATAGGTCAATTACTACCAAGCTAACTGATAATCGCGATCTGCGTGTGAAATGGCGATAGAAATACTGTCTAAAAGCACGTGAAGTTCTCGAGGGAATAATATCAATGGTGCGATGATTAACAGGATTCATGAGGATCATACTCATCCCACTAGGCGCGAAGCGTCCCGATTTAAAGTCATCAAAAGCAATGGTATTTGGTAGCCAACTTTTTTCCGGAGTAAAGTTATCTTCCAAGCTATCAATGATGCGGCCAACCGTACTAGGTGAAACATAGTACTGTTCACCAATATCCTTTTGTGATTCATTTCGCCGTAGATCCAGTGTGATGGCCTGTTTAACGTTATTGGCAATCCTGCAACCATGGTTAATCCCATTGATTTCTGCGATTTTCGTGACGGTTTCCGGGCATTGTGATGATGGTTTACAGATATACTTCTGTTTCCGAATTAACAAGATAGTTGGGACGTTAGCGATCGGTAAAGCTAATATCTTTACCGGTTGACGGCGATAGCCATTCTTAAGCATAGGACGGCCACAAACAGGACAATAACAGGTGCCGGTCTTAACCAGGTGGATTACTTTGTAATTACCGATGTTTTCGACGCCACTTTTGTCCATTTTTAAGTTTGGATCATTGATTCCGGTCAAAAAGCTGATATCATTAGCCATGAGGATTAAATTCCTTTCTGAAGGACAACTACCACGTTTTAGAGGGTGCGGTAGTTGTCCGTTTTTTATTGTCATCATAAACAAAAACGGTACCGATGAAAACTCCATCAGTACCAAATAGTGTAGAACCTAAAGAACTAACCAACTTAAAAACCCGATTTGCATTTCGCAAATCGGGTTTTCTTATGGACGAGAAATGGTTTAGATGCCGTCACCATCGGCTGGTTCAGTTTGAATGTGCCGGTGGTGGAACATCCTCGTTGCCTGTTTACTAGTGGCGATAAATTTTTCGCCTAGTTCAGCTGGCGACGATTGTTGCCAGTCTCCCGCAACACAGATTTCGAGAAGAGAGCCGACGTTACATCCAGCAACTACTGTAATTTGTGGGTATTGCCGGGTGAGGAGAACCGCCTGTTTATAAGGGGTTCCCCCGAAAAGATCACAGAAGAACAGTGCTTGTTCATCGTCTTTTAAGAGGGCGGTAAACTTATCTTGCAGCTGTTGCTCATCCATCTCACCGGTAAAGTCGACGAAAGACAGCCCCGGCAGGTTGCCGGCCAATAGTTGGAGGTTGGACTGAATGCCACTGGCAAATTTGCCGTGACCGCTAACAATGATCTGCATAAATTAAAGAACTCCTAACCAAGAACAAACTAGTGCAACAATAAAGGTGATGATAATCAGCCATAGTGGGCTAACGTGCTTCTTTTTAATTAACCAGTAGAGTAAGAACGTGTAACCTAATGGCAGAATGTTTGGGAAGATGTGATCGAGGAATTCCTTTTGCAGGGCGATCGAGTGGGTTGCTGTCACCGGAATCTTTAACTTAACGTTCATCGTAACGTATGTGGCGATCAAACCGCCGATAACGGTACAACCGAGGACACTTGCCGCGTGGGAAACGATCCCGGAATTAGCACGGATACTGGAAATTGACTTTGTACCAACCGAGTAACCCAGGTGGCAGATCGGAATCCGGGCGAAGAATAAGGCAATGTAAACTGCCAGGAAAATAATTGGCCCGATCAGGCTTCCCTGCTTGGCAAATGAGGCAGCAATCCCGGCAACAATCGGGAGAATGGTGAACCAGGTAATCGAGTCACCAATCCCGGCCAGTGGCCCGAACAGGGCGATTCGTAAGCCGTCAATGGTTGACCGCGGCGCACCGTTTTCTTCCAGTGACGCTTCAAGCCCTAACAGCAATGGAGCGGCATAGTTGTTGGTGTTGATAAAGGCAGTGTTAGCCTTAATTGCTTCTGACAGGCCCTTTTGGTCATCACCATAAATCTTCTTCAATGCAGGAATCAAACTGAGGGCATACCCATCACCCTGCATTAATTCATAGTTAAATGCTGACTGGTTCAACAGTGAACGAAGAGCCAGCTTAGTCACGTCAGAGTGTGACAGTTTGTGGCGCTTAGGCGTCGTCTGTTGTTGTTCATCAGATGCCATCACTGTCACCTCCATCATTTTGATTTTCACGAATTTCTTTCAGTTCGTTCTTAATCTTGCGAGTCCGCACAGCTTGG
Organism: [Lactobacillus] timonensis; assembly: GCF_900240275.1. Lineage (GTDB taxonomy): Bacteria > Bacillota > Bacilli > Lactobacillales > Lactobacillaceae > Limosilactobacillus > Limosilactobacillus timonensis. Next base: position 782,786 of record NZ_LT964761.1, read on the forward strand.
TAGTATTCGATTGCGGCTAAGCAGCCACCAATAACCGCGACTGGCATCAAGTTGCCAAACTTAATGAAGCAGGCAGCCGTGAAACCTAGAAGCAGGTACGGAACGTAGCGTCCTTTGAGCATGGTCTGCAGCAAGATAGCAAAACCAACGGCTGGCAGGATCCCGCCGGCGATGGTAAAGCCGTGGCTCAACCAGCCAGGGAAAGAGTTGACAAAGTTACTCATTGGCTTTTGTGCAGCATAGACACACAGGAATGATAAAACACCATAGGTTAAACCAACAAGTAGCGTTAACCCGTATGCCAGGTTACGGAACTTGTTCAGTTCCAGTTTTTCAGCATATTCATTGAACTTCTTGGCAAAAACTGAAAATGCTGAGTAATAGAACAGGATAATGTACTGGGTCAGGATGGAAAATGGCAGTGATAAACCAATGGCAGTTGCTGGCGAGTGGCCAGTTGTGTATGCCAAAACAACGGTCATGATCCCTGCCATGACGGGGTTAGGTGGTTGAGTCCCACCCACCGGGGTCAAACCAGCGAAGACCAGCTCGGTTAACCCCCCGGCGACTAGGCCAAGCTTAAGGTTTCCGAGAATTGCACCAACGACGGTACAAACGATGATTGGACGGAAAATGTAGAACCCTTCCAGCCAAAAGTCGATGCCGGCGATGATCGCAAACACTGAGATCCAAATCCCCTGTGCAAGCGAAATAGACATGATTTCATCTCCTAAATAATTGCAACCGAAAAATAATAATTAGAGCTTTGTGATTTCCTTCTTCGCGGAATCAGGAACATCTTGAATAAAGACATCTACACCGTGATCAACAAGCTTGTTGAAGGTATCACGGTCGTTTTGGTCAACGTAGACCTTCTTGCTGATGGCTTCCTTGCCTTCAGTAAAGTGCATGTTGCCAACGTCAATCTGCTTGATTGGCACGCCGCCTTCAACCAGGCGCAGCGCATCTTGCGGGTTACGAACAACCAGGAAAATGTGTTGCCGCGGGCTAGCCTTGTGAATAGTCTTGATCGTCTTATCAATCGTCCAGAAACGGATACCAACGTCAGAAGTTTCGGCGGTGGCGGCCATCAGTTCTTGCTGCAGGTCGTCATTTGCCACTTCATCATTAGCTACCAGAATCAGGTTGATTCCTAAAGCTGAGGTCCAGACCACACCAACTTGACCATGGACCAACCGGTTATCAATCCGGGTTAAAACAATATCAGGTGTTGCCAAAGGGCTTACCTCCTTCATACGAAATTCGAGCCAGGAAAGGCTTACATCTTTAGTTATATCATTTCCCAGCTGGAAAGCAAAGTCATTGTGTTTAAGTTATCATTAAGATTATTATTGTGCATCAATGAGCGAAAAAATTAAACCAATTCTTTTTAATTAGTGAAAGCCTTAGAGCGGATTCAAACTATGGCATAGACCATTAGACCAATTGGACTGAACCGCTTTCATTTGGACTCAAAAAAGTTTACCATGACGATAGATTAATTAGTTATGAAATTTTTTAGTAAAAAGAGGCTTTGAAGATGAAAGTAATTCTTGCGCCAAATCAGGCTGCCGGTGATCAAGCAGCATTTCAGGTTTTTAAGCAGGTGGTTGACCACGGGGCTCATGTGCTGGGGTTGGCAACTGGTAGTACGCCGGAGGGACTTTACCGGCTGCTGCGGGAAAGTCCCCTGGACTTTTCGCAGATGATTTCAGTTAACTTGGATGAGTACGTCGGAATTGATCCGGATAACCCGCAAAGCTACCATTACTTTATGAAACAACACCTTTTCAATGCAAAGCCGTTTGCTCATTCCTACCTGCCTGACGGTTTAGCTGCTGATCCTGACGCTGAGGTTAAGCGTTATGACCAGGTTGTGGTAGACAATCCAGTGGACCTGCAGTTGTTGGGAATTGGCCGTGATGGCCACATTGGTTTTAACGAACCAGGATCACCGTTTGATGGGGGAACCCACCGGGTTAAGCTGACTGACTCAACAATTGAAGCTAACGCCCGTTTCTTCTCTTCAAAGGATGAAGTGCCACGAGAAGCCTACACGATGGGAATTGGGACGATCCTAAAGAGTCGGGAAATCCTGCTGATGGCTTACGGCGATAAAAAGGCCGACGCGATTCAGAAGATGGTAGAAGGGCCATTGACAACGGCAGTAGCTGCATCAGCCCTCCAGAAGGCAGACAACGTTGTGGTGATTGTTGATCCGGCAGCTGCCGCAAAATTACGGCCAACGTCGATTAGTGAACGCCTGTAAAAAGATAGTTAAAATTAAATGGGAACGTGACAAACCGTGAAACAGAAATCAGAATGATTTCGTTTTTGAACGGCTCTAACGCAGAAGTCATTTATGACTTCGTCGTCACGACGCGCAGCTAAGCTATTTGCCGCCCCAGCGAGCAACAATAGGCCTCTAGCGTTCGGTTTTACCAGAACGTTAGAGGCCATTGTTGTACCGCTTGTTAACTTTTAGTATAGAGAGGCGATTATGTCACGGCCCCTTTGTTGTCTACCGGTTTAACTCGGTAGTTGTAAAGTTATTCAGGTTTTGCTGTGTCGGGTCTAAGTGACACCACTTCTTTGACAAGAACTGACTGTTCATTTGGTAATGTGGTACCGGCTGTGGGTTGTCTAAAAATGGGGCAACCCGGTGGTCGAAGTCAACCCAGCCAACCCAGCCAATATGGATAGTATCCTGCATGAAGCCAGTTTCCCCACCCCGGTGAGAGTAGTCAACAATGTTGTTGAACCCCTGTGATTTGAGCTGGTATTTGATCTTATCGGCAGTCTTGTAGTACATATCCATGTTCAGGCCAGTATACTTTTCCCACTTAGCATTGATCGGCGTAATCATGAAAACGACGTTGGTGTTGGTCTTCGCTAACTGGTTTAGAACTACCTGCAAGTCAGCGTATTCAGGCGACTGAAGGTAGTTAAAATGGCGCTGCGAGTTGTGCAGTCCCTTAGTTCCCTTAATCCGGGAATTGTAGAACTTGTTCAGGACGCCGAAACGGTTATTAGTAGTTTCTTTGCGTGCCTGCTTCTCAGCAATGGCCTGCAAGTCGGCATAGTTATAATTCTGCGGCAGGAGGTGTTCCTTTGGCTTGATCCGTGTATCGTAGTTTTCGTTAACGTTTAAGCCAGAAAAGAGGTTGTCCTGGTTACGCAGAAGGGTCACTTTGAAGTTAATTAATGACCGGTCCCATGCACTGAGTGGTTTGCCAGCGGCAATCTTCTTCGCATCACTACCAACCGTTCCGTTATCCCCAAGCAACTGAATAAGACGCTTGGCAGTGTAACGGTCATAAGGTGAATGCGGGTTAGCCTGTTTTAACCACGAGAGGTTGGCATAAGCCCCGTTGTAATACTTAAAGGCGGCTGGTGTAACACCCTGCTTGACAAACCATTGCGGCGAAATAATAAAGACGGCTTTCCCGTTTTCCATTTGTGGTGCCATCATATTCATGTTGAACAACTGTGGCAACGATTGGGTTCCTTTGGCTCCAAAGAGAAAGGGCCGGTAATGGTGGTAGCGGGCGGCCATCACCGCTGGGTGGAAACGGTCCATCCGGTTTAACTCACTTGAACCAAAGAAAGGCACGTAGTACGGGTGCTTTTCCCCGATTGCTTGGGACTTAATCGACTTATTCTTGAAAACAGTCGGGCTGATGGAAACAGCGGCCCGTTGGATCGTTTTGGCAGAATGGTGGCCACGCCACGGAATGACAAGGACCAACCCCACTAAGAGGCAAGCAACAATGACTGGGCCAAAAATGCGCCACAGCCGTTGACGATTAGTCATTTTGGAGCTCCTTTACTCGCTCAATAATCTTATCAATCGTGTTCCATTGACTCCGGTCGAATTCGGAAACCGGCACTTCGATGTCAAATTCGTCCTGTAGTGCTAATAGAAAGCTAACAGTTGCCATTGAGTCCAGCAGGCCGTTGCTGTACAGGTCTTCGGCAGTGTCGTTAAAGTCACTGGCATCACGGCCAGTTGCGTCAGCTAAAATATTTTTAATTTGATCTTCCATGTTAAATCCTCCAATTGTTAATTATCCTAGTGGCCAAAGAACAGAGTGTTCAAGAAGCCTGAGAAAATCAGAAACGAAAAGACAACGAAGTTAAAGGTAATGAAACGGGCCACATTTTGTGTTAGTGCGGTACTCTCCAGACCTTTAAAGTGTTTCCGCTTATAGCGCAGCCAGGCATCGTTAGTAACCAGTGCAAAACCGTGCAAGAAACCATATAGGATATAATACCACGTTACCCCGTGCCAGAACCCCATTGTGACCATGTTGATCATGTAAGCTAAGGATGAGAGAACGTTACGGTTCTTAAACCAGTGCTTCTTGGTTGCCAAGAAGACAAACCGCATGAAGATGTAGTCACGGAACCAGAAAGATAAGGACATGTGCCAGCGGTTCCAGAATTCCTTAATATTCTTGGAAACAAACGGTTTGTTAAAGTTCATTGGCGTCTCAACACCCATGAAGTAGGAGATGGCTACCGCAAACAGTGAATAACCAGCAAAGTCGAAGTAAAGATCGCCAGAGTAGAGGTAAGCGACAGCGACGACCCACCATGATAAGTGGTGGCCATGAGCCATTGCCATGTTTTCGGCGGCTGGCAACCATTGTTGAGCAAAGAAGTAGTCAATCACAAACTTGTATAAAAAGCCAATAAAGAGGTACATAATCCCCTTTTCAACCATGCCTAAATACTTTTCACGACTCGGCACTTTCCGGTAGTCTTTGGAGAACCGCCGGTAACGGTCAATTGGACCAGAAGTAATGGTTGGCATAAAGAGCATGAAACGGACAAACTTCCACCAGTTGATTTCCTTGACGGCCCCGTCCCGGGTTTCGATGATTGTCCCGGCAGCCCGGAAGGTCAGGTAAGAAATTCCGAGAAAGCCGAGCAGTGAGTTATGACCAACCATTGCCGGGGTTACCTTAACAATCACAATTGGTAACAGTGACAAGAAAATGGTGATGTAAAAGACGCCACCAGCGTTGTTTTTCTGCCGGTAGTGGTAGTAACCCATTACCAGGATGGTCTGGTAGACGACGTAAATTACTAGCGAGACCATCTGCTTGGCACTGGAACCATCAAACATCAAGAACAAGAAGATAAAGCTGATTAAGGCCTCATACCAGCTAAATCGTTTGCCGTAGTATAAGCCAATTCCCAGCGGCAGGATCGCCAACAACAGGTAGAGAAAGTAGGTTGGGGTCCCGTAGGCTGATAAATTGGGCATTGATGCAATCCAATTAAGCATTATTTGTTAGCCTCCGCAATCAGCTGCTTGACGGCAATCTTACCGTTGGCCGATTTCGGGAATGAGTCAACGTAGACAAACTGCGTTGGCATCATGTAGTCCATGATTTGGTCTTTGAGACTGTCGCGGATGGCCTTAGTTAACTCCTGCTCGTTCTCAAAGTCATTTGGCTGGGCAATGACGTAGGCGATAAGGTGGGTCGCCTGGTGGTTACGGTTGTATTTTGGCACGGCAACCGCTTGTTTAATGTACTGACTGCGTTCCAGGCTGGCCCGGACTTCATCTAATTCTACTCGGAACCCGTGCAGCTTAATTTGAAAGTCCATCCGACCGATGATGTGACGCATCCCATCTTCGCTGATGAAGCCGGCGTCACCCGTGCGGTAAGCTTTCACCCCGTTGAGCATGAAGAAGTTTTGAGCAGTCTTCTTTGGATTGTTGAGGTAGCCATTGGCAACACTGTCACCAGCAATAATAATTTCCCCGTGAACATCATGTTCAGTTACCTGTTTGTTGTCCTTCCAGATGCTGGTCGTCACACCCGGCTTGTCGACACCAATTGGTAGTCGTTTATCATGGGCGACCATGTCTTTTGTAATTTCACAACTAGTTACCGCTACGGCTGCTTCAGTCGGCCCATAGGTGTTAAAGATGTGAGCGTCGGGGAAGCGCTTGAAGAGCTGCTTAACGGTCCCCACGGTGAGTTCTTCACCACAGAAGACAAAGTACTGCAAGTCGGGCATCTTTTCTGCATTAAAGTCACGGCTTAACAGCAGCATTTCACCAAAGGACGGCGTACCGACAAAGACATTAACCTTCAGTGACGGGAGGACCTTGAACATCTGACCGAAGTTTTGCACTACTGGTAATGGCAAGGCCTTGATGGTTCCGCCAGACAGGACAGAAGTCAGCCAGTACATATGGGAAACATCGAATGAAAACGGTGTTTGGCCCAGGAAGGTTTGTTCTGCCGGGATGTTGAAGGAATCGCCCAACATCCAGTTGGCAAAGGAACAAATATTAGTGTGGCTGATTGGAACACCCTTTGGTGAGCCAGTCGTTCCGGAAGTGAAAAGAATGTAGAATGGTTGGTCACCTAGCACTTCGTGGTCAAGCTGGTAAGGTGTTTGCTGATCGAAGATTTGTTGGAGCTCGAACCGATCTAAGACAGCACCGTCATAATCCAGCTTCTCGGTTGGGAATTCGTCGATCGCGATCACCAACCGGGGCTTAGCCGTATTGATGATGGATTGCAGGCGTGGCAGTGCCGTGTTTGTTTCTACTGGAATATAAGCATGACCAGCTTTGATCCCGCCAATAAAGCCAGCAACCATTTCAAACTGGTGGTCGCCATAGAAAATAATCGGGCTGCCAGCAGGCACGCTTTGTTCCTTATCAAGCCAGGCTGCTAGTGAATTGGATGATTCTAATAGGTCACGGTAAGTGTGGGTCGTGCCCATTTCGTCAAAGAAAACTTTATCGAGGTGAGCTTGAGCTTGTTTATCGATAGCTTGTGCAATATTTGAAATCAAAATTTTCCTCCATTATTGAAAAGCTAGAACTCGTTATAAATGAACGGGGCTTGGCCCGCACCAAAATAGCCATACAGGTAAATGACGAGCATTAGCACAACGAAGTACAGCAAGGTAGTCAACCAAAATTTTGCGGTTGGATGATTTTTCAGCTTGGAAAACATCTGTCTACCCTCCCTTTCTGTGTTTAAAGACAGGACACATTGTGGTAAATAATTATATTTTACTTTGGTCCTGCAAATAAGGTTCAACAAGTGAAATTATACACATCAATATCAGAAAATACAACGTTACCCGTGTAACTCTCTATTGTTGATGAGACCAGCACGGAATGCAATTTATTTTATCGTTTGAATCTGTAATTAGGACTGGAATTTTTCTACCAAGGCGTTAAAATGAGAATATCATTATAAAAACATGAGAAAGAAGATGGCGTAAATGGACCAACAAACTAAAGTCCAGGTTTTAAAGGACCTGATCAGGATTAATACCGCGAACGACCATGAAAAACAGGCAGCGGTTTATTTGCAGCGGTTGTTCAAGGATTATGGGATCTCGTCGCAACTCGTGGAGTATGCACCTGATCGCGACAGCTTGGTGGCTGAATTGGACAGTGGCCAGGAAGGACCGGTTTTAGTCTTAGCAGGGCACTTAGACACGGTTGCACTTGGCGATCGCGATCGCTGGGAGCACGACCCGTTAAGTGCTGACGAAGTTAATGGTAAAATTTACGGTCGCGGTAGTGTCGACATGAAGTCAGGGCTGGCGGCGATGGCTATTACTTTGATTGAACTGAAGGAAGCGGGGTTACCACAAAAAGGCAAGCTTCGTTTTCTGGGCACCGTTGGTGAAGAACTGGGGGCGATGGGGTCCGAACAGTTAACTGACCAGGGATTCGTTGAGGACGCGACGGCAATGATCGTGGGCGAACCAACGGGCGGCAACATCGTTTACGCTAACAACGGGTCGATTGGCTATACTATTAAGTCTTTCGGTAAAAGTGTTCACAGTTCGATGCCGCAAACGGGGGTCAACGCGGTGGAAAACCTGGCCCAATTCCTGGTGGCAGAGAAGCATGCGTTTGATGATGCACCATCAAGTCCGGTTCTGGGTAAGCCAGTCCATAGTGTTAATGTCTTCCAGGGCGGTAGCCAATTGAATATTATTCCGGACTATGCTGAAGCACAGGGTAACATTCGTCCGGTTCCGGAATGTGATAATGAGGCCTGCATCGGTCGTATTCAACAAACGGTGGATAAGCTCAACCAGCAACCGGGTTTTAACCTGGAATTAGAGGTTCGTTTCAGTTTTCGACCAGTTGCCAACGACCCTGAAGGAGAATTTGTTCAACTTGTTAAGGAAGCGCACCAGCAAGCATTTGGCAACGCGCCAGCGATGAACGTGATTCATGGGGCTAGTGATGCTTCAAACTACATCAAGGCGGTTCACTGTCCAATGCTCTTGCTCGGGGCGGGTGATTGGTCATTGGCCCACCAGGTCAACGAACATGTTGCCGTTGATAATTACCTGAAAGTGAATGCTACCTATGAAAACGTTGCTAAGCAGTATTTAGCGTAATTGGTAGTTGAAAAACTCATTAAAATGTAATAAACTGCGAACAGATAGAAAACACGAAGCGTTTTAAGTAGGCTGACAGAGAACCAGCGGCTGGTGTAAGCTGGGAGCCGAAACTCCGGCGCGTTGAATGTGGGCGGGTAATGCCGCACGGAAATGACCGTTATCCATTCATTTAAAGGGTGCTGTTAGTCAGCAAACTTGGGTGGTACCGCGGAACAAGAGCCATTTCGTCCCAAACTAGGGATGGAATGGCTCTTTTAATAGTTATTTGGAGGTAATGTCGATGCTAGATATTAAAAAGATTCGGAAGGACCCAGAATTTTTCAAACAAAAGCTGGGCACCCGCGGAGTTAAGGCTGAAGAAATTGATGAAATCATTGCTCTGGATGCGAAGCGGCGTGAATTACTGCAAAAGTCGGAAACGCTGAAGGCGGAGCGTAACGCTACTTCCAAGAAGATTGGTGAAGCCAAGAAAAACCATGCACCAGCTGAAGAAGTAATTAAGCACATGCGTGAAATCGGTGGCAAAATCAAGCGGCTGGACGAACAGCTCGAAGAAAATGACAAAACATTGGAAGATAAGCTGCTTCACCTGCCGAACGTTCCGGCTGATGACGTTCCAGTAGGGCCTGACGAAAGCTATAACCGCGAAGAATACAAGGTCGGTAAAATTGCCGATCTCGGCTTTGAACCAAAGCACCACTGGGAAATTGGTGAGAAACTAGGAATTCTTGACTTCGACCGGGCGGCTAAGAACTCCGGTGCCCGCTTTGTTTACTACCTAGGTCTCGGCGCCCAATTGGAACGGGCAGTTTACAACTTTATGCTCGACCAGCACATGAAGGATGGGTACACTGAGGTATTGCCGCCATACATTGTCAAGGCCAAGGCAATGTTTGGTACCGGTCAGTTCCCAAAGTTCCGCGAAGGGGTTTACCAGGTTAACGGCCAGGACATGACACTCATTCCCACCGCCGAAGTACCGTTGACTAACTACTTTTATGGTGAAGAAATTCCTGCTGACAAACTGCCAGTTTACGTTACGGCTTTGACGCCGTGCTTCCGTTCCGAAGCGGGGGCCGCTGGTCGTGACACCCGGGGGTTAATTCGGATGCACCAGTTTAATAAGGTAGAAATGGTTAAGTTTGTTAAGCCGGGCACATCATATGATGAACTGGAAAAGTTGACCAAGAACGGGGAAGAGATCCTGCAAAAGCTGAACTTGCCATACCATGTCATTACTCTGTCCACTGGTGATGCCAGCTTCACCTCGGCTAAGACCCACGACATTGAAGTCTGGTTCCCAGCTCAGCATAAGTACCGCGAAATTTCTTCATGCAGTAACTGCCTTGACTTCCAAGCACGTCGGATGCACACCACGTATCGTGATGAGAATGGTAAGCTGCAGTACGTCCACACGCTTAATGGTTCGGGTCTAGCCGTTGGCCGTTGTGTTGCGGCTATCCTGGAAAACTACCAAAACGAGGACGGCTCAGTGACGATTCCTGATGTCCTGGTTCCTTACATGCATGGTGTGAAGAAGATTACCAAGGACAATGCTGTCCCGTTTAACAATAAGTAACGCTTGCATTTCCCGGAAAATAACATAAAATAATTGTTAGTGGCGCGTTAGTAGGAAACCATAACAGAGACGGGGGCTGGTGAGAACCCCGACGGTAACCGAAATGGAACCATGTAATGAATAAATGATAATAAATGAGTGACAGGCGGCTGCCTGTAACGTAGGTGGCACCGCGGTCAATTCGCCCTACTTTCTGTAGAAAGCAGGGCTTTTTTTGTATAGAAAGGAAGATTATGATGGGACAAAAAGTTGCATTAACGGGAGACCGACCAACGGGAAAACTCCATATTGGTCACTACATTGGTTCGCTCAAAGAACGGGTGAAGATGCAAAACAGTGGTGACTACGACCTCTACGTAATGATTGCCGACCAACAAGCGCTGACTGATAATGCACATGACCCAGAAAAGGTCCAAAACAGTCTGGCACAGGTGGCACTTGATTATCTGGCGGTGGGCCTTGACCCAAAGAAGTGCACGATCTACGTTCAATCACAGATTCCGGCACTATCAGAACTGAATATGTACTACCTTAACCTGGTGACGGTTTCCCGCCTGGAACGCAACCCGACGGTGAAGGCTGAAATCCAGCAAAAGAAGTTTGGCCGGTCCATTCCAGCTGGTTTCTTCACTTATCCCGTTAGTCAAACGGCCGACATTACGGCTTTCAAGGCTCAATTAGTGCCAGTAGGCGATGACCAGGAACCAATGCTTGAACAGGCTCGCGAATTAGTCCGGACTTTTAATTCTACTTACCATACCGACGCTTTGGTTGAACCGGAAGGAATCTTCCCACCGAAGGGACAGGGACGTTTACCGGGGCTAGACGGTAACGCCAAGATGAGTAAGTCGCTGGGCAACACGATCTACTTGAGCGATGACGAAAAGACGCTTTATAAGAAAGTAATGTCTATCTACACGGATCCGCACCACATTCACGTGGAGGACCCTGGACAGGTGGAAGGCAACATCGTCTTTACTTACCTCGACATCTTTGACCCGGATAAGGCAAAGGTTGCGGAATTAAAGGATCATTACCGGCGTGGTGGTCTGGGCGACGTCAAGATTAAGAAGTATCTCTTTGAGGTCTTAAACAGCGAACTGGCACCGATTCGTCAACGGCGAGCTGAATACGCCAAGGATCTCCCGGCAGTTTACCGCATGCTGCAAGAAGGAAGTCAGCGGGCCAATGCCGTTGCTAACCAGACACTCAAGGAAGTTAAGGCGGCAATGGGACTTAACTACTTTGACAATTTGAAATAGGAAAAAGTCGTCCGACAGTTAAATAGTTGAAGTGCAACAAAAAAGTTAGACAAAGTTGAGAAAATTAGACTGATAAGGTATGCGTCCGGTATTCAACCGGGCTCATACCTTTTGTTTTTAAAGAGATTCGGTGGTAGTTGTAGAAGTGAAGGTAGTCTTGGGAGATGGCCTTCAGTTCTTCCAATGAATGGCATGGTGGATAACCATGCAATAATTCTGTCTTGTAAATATGAAAGAAGCTCTCGATTGGCGCATTATCCAAGCAGTTTCCCTTACGGGACATGCTTTGGATAAACTGGTGGCCCTTGAGCTTTTCAACGTAGTAAGGGAGCTGGTAATGCCAGCCTTGATCAGAGTGGATAACAGGCTTCGCATTGGCTGGTAGTTTAGTTAATAATTCGTTGAGCGTGGCGGTAATCAAGCCCCGGTCCGGATGATAACTCATTTGGAAGGCCAGGTTCTCTTTGGTAGCTTCATCGGTAATCGCGGAAATATAGGCCCAGTGTTGGTCTGCTAAGCGAACTTGCGTCACGTCAGTGTGGAGGACTTGGTAAGGTTTTTTCGCGTCAAACCTTTGGTTGAGATATTTTGGGGCAATCTTACCAAAAGTACCAGCATACGAGAAATAACCGCCGTTGCGGTGTCGGTTATATAGTTTCACCTGGACTTTAAGCTCCTTCATCAGCTTAATGATGGTTGCATCAGCGAGGTGAATTCCTTCATCTTCCAGCAAGGCGCTTATGCGCCGATAGCCATAGGTAAACTGATCACGGACCTTTCCTTGATTGGCGAGCTTTTGGATTAATTGCTTAACGTACTCGTACTTATCCTGGTGATTAGCAATCCGTTTACGCTCGTCATAGTAAGTAGCACGCGGAAGATTCAATACTTGAAGGAGCTCACTGACAGCATAACGGTCCCATTTGGGAATTGCCTTTTGATCAGCCCTAATTTGATCGATTATTTCCGTTTTTTGACGGGCTTTAAGCGACCAAACAGGGCGATAGATTTTTTTGTGACGTCACGCTCCAGCTTGAGATCATGGTTCTCTTTCTTGAGTTGACTGACCTCCTCACGGAGCCGTTCAAGTTCACTTTGATCTTTAAGATGACGTAAATGTTTTTTAGATGATTTAATGCCCATTTTGGGTGGCCGTCCTTTCCGTCGTGGTTGGAGGCCAGCCAACCCCTCCTGGTCAAAAGCCTTGCCCCAGGCGGAGATCTGACACGCGTTAACGTCAAACTTAGCCGCAACCTCGATCATCGACATTTCATGAGTATGATAATAGTCTATCACGGTCAGTTTGAATTCAGCGGTAAAGGAACGTCTAGTCCGCCGCGGTTTAAGGGTATTAACTCCAGATAACTTAAATCTTTGAACCCACTTTCTAATCTCACTAGCAGAAAGACCATACTGGCGACTTAATTCCACGGAAGATTGGCCATCAAGATATTTTTGGACAATCTCAGCTTTCAGTGTTGGTGAATATTTAGTCAAAAAAAGTACCTCACAATCGTTAGATGATTTTGTCTAACAATTATGGGGCACTTCAAGTCGGGCGACTTTTAGTTTGGCAGAATTCTAACGATTAGTACGGACTTCACGAGTGGCCTCAGCCAGGTGAACCAGGTTGGTAACCATCCGGTGAGTGGTTGCTTCATAATTATACTTTCGACCGAGCTTGACGAAGTAGCCATTGATGTAGTCGACTTCGACAGGGCGGTTATGACTCATATCCTGGTACATTGATGGGTAGTGATGGGGGTTGCCGACTTTAGAAACGTAGTTGACGCTGTCTAATTCTTCCTGGCGGGTAGAAACCAGTTGAACGCCGGCTCGCTCACAGACGTCGTAAGCTTCGTCGATCAATTGACGACTGAGTTCGTCCGCACCTGAGAAGTTGGCATATTCCCCCATCGTGATTTCAAACATCGTGCAGAGGGTGTTGACGACGGAATTGAAGACTACCTTGGTCATTAGCGTACCCATGAAATTGGTCTTCAGTGAGGGGTTGAAGTTCGCTTTTTTCAGTTCAGCCATCAGTTGATGTGTCTTCTCGTCAGGTTGTTCGGTATAGTTGGCCCAGTTTGTTGTTCCGGCTCCCCGGTCACCGACAAATTCGACTTCACCAGGACCAGTGAGGATGGTAGCGACCAGGGCGGTTCCAGCGACTAGTTTTTCCTTGGGGAAGTACTTCAGTAACTGCTCGACGTGGCCCATCCCGTTCATAGCTGTGAGACAGTATTGATCGGCAAAGAAATGCTTACAACGTTCCAGCATGTCAGGCAGCTGCATTTGTTTTAACTCGAAGAAGACAAAGTCGGCATCAGTTGCTGTGTATTCTTCAGGGCGGTAGACATTAACAGGCACCAAGTGCTTATTCTTGTGCTCGCGTGTCACTAAGACACCACCTTGTTCCTTCATTTTCTGGTAGTGTGGTTCCCAACCTTCGACAAAATCGACCTCATTGCCAGCTTCCTGGAGTAAAACCCCAAACCGTAATCCCATTGCACCGGCTCCTACAACTGTAAACTTCATTGTCATCCACTCCTTTAGTTATTGCCAATGATCAATGCGTCGAATAAAAAAGCCCCCAACTAGAACTAGTCTAGTTGAGGGACGCTTTGCGTGGTACCACCCTGTCTTTACCAGTAGTTCACACTACCAGCCTTAGTGTTCAATGCAAGAGCATTAAACACGGCAGCGATAATGGGCTGCACCCACCGTGGATTACTAACGTTCGTCCAGGTACTCAAAGTGATTTTTGCAGATCGTTGTGTGATCCTTTTTCACCAACCAAGGACTCTCTGACAAACAACGAAGGGCTACTCTTCTTTTCAACGTATTTGGTCATATGTTTTTCTAATTGCATTTTAATTTAATTGCAAAATGGCTAAAAGTCAAGAGTTTTTTAAAAAAAGTTTTTTCTTCCAATAAGGGCGAAATAACAGCGATAAAATGCCGCAAATGACATTTTACATTTGGCAATCAGGGGTGTATGCTAACTTCAATTTTAAAATTAGAAAACACTTAGAAAAGCAAAGGAGTGACCAGGTATGGTTAAATTTTCATCAAGAGTACCAGCAGACGGGACGGACGCGGTTGGGTCAATTTTAAAGGCTGCCGCTGATCCAAAGATCATTTCCTTTGCCGGTGGCTTGCCAGCACCAGAACTATTCCCGGTGGCTGAAATGAAAGCAGCTGCTGATCGTGCCTTTGACAAACGCGGCCGCGAATTGATGCAGTACGGTGCAGCAAAAGGGTTGCCATCACTTCGGGAATGGGCACTTCATCATGTGGAAGAAAAAGAAGGGATCAAAGGAGAGGTCGAAAACGTCTTAATTACCACTGGCTCAGAACAGGCCCTCGACTTAGTGGGTAAAGCGCTGGTTGATCCGGGAGACGTAGTTTTGGTTGAGCAACCAACTTATCTTTGTGCGGTTGATGTTTTTAAGTCGTACGGCGCGCGCCTGGTATCGGTAGCGATGGATGATGATGGGATGCGTACCGACGCCCTCGAAGAAACACTGAAAGCCCATCCTGAAGCCAAGCTTCTTTATACGGTACCAAACTTCCAAAACCCAACGGGGCGGACGATCCCACTGGAACGGCGGCAAAAAATGGCTGAATTAGCTGCTAAGTACGATCTTACAATCCTTGAAGACAACCCTTATGGAGAAATTCGCTTTGCGGGCCAACACGTGCCGGCGGTGAAATCCTTTGATCATGACGGTCATGTTTGCTACATGGGGACTTTCTCCAAGACGCTAGCTCCGGGGTTCCGATTGGGATGGGTCGTGGCTGATAAACGAATTGTTGATAAGCTAACGGTCTTAAAACAGTCTGCAGACCTTCATACCGATAACCTTGCTCAGTATGTGACCGTTGAGTACTTGAAAAACAACGACCTTGATGCCCACGTGAAGGAAATTAGCGCTCTTTACAGTAGGCGGAAGCAACTGATGATTGACGGGATTAAGAAATACTTCCCAGCCGCGGTGAAGTACACTAACCCTGAAGGCGGGATGTTCCTCTGGGTAGAAGTACCGGGAGTTGACGATACCGTCGCGGTGTTCAAGGAATGTCTGAAAAATAACGTTGCCTTTGTGCCAGGGGACCCGTTCTTTGCTGACCAAGCACAGCCGGGAACCTTCCGCCTGAACTATTCCAACATGGCTGAAGAGCAGATTGAGTTGGGGCTCAAGCGGCTTGGTGAAGTTCTTCAGAAATACGTTGATTAGGCAAAAGTATTTAAATTTACAAGCGTAAACGTTGCTGATATAATTACCATGAATTGACAAGCAGATGAATAATGTTGTTATTTGTCGCATTGCTACTGTTAACGAGGTATTTAATGGCAAAAAAATCAAAGATTGCAAAACTAGCTCACCAGCGGGCAATGGTTGAACGATACGCCAAAAAGCGGCAACAATTAAAGGCAGCGGGAGACTATGTTGCCTTAAGCAAATTGCCGCGGAATTCAAGTCCGGTGCGACTTCA
This sequence comes from [Lactobacillus] timonensis, assembly GCF_900240275.1. Classification (GTDB taxonomy): domain Bacteria; phylum Bacillota; class Bacilli; order Lactobacillales; family Lactobacillaceae; genus Limosilactobacillus; species Limosilactobacillus timonensis. The sequence goes on from NZ_LT964761.1 coordinate 798,533, forward strand.
CAACCGCGATCGTTATGACGGTCGGCCACACGCCTATATGCGTAAATTTGGCATGTCGCGGTTAACGTTCCGTCGCCTGGCCCACAAAGGGCAGCTACCGGGAGTTCGCAAGGCCAGTTGGTAGCACACACAAAAAGACTCAATGTCCATAACGGGCACTGAGTCTTTTTAATTGCGGTAAATTACTTTTGGACGCGGGCGAGGAAGTAGTGCTTCTTACCACGACGAACGACAACAAAACGGCCATCGAAGTGGGCAGCGGGGTCGATTACAGCGCCAGTATCAGTAACCTTTTCGCCGTTGATTCGGATAGCACCATTGCTAATATCTTGACGGGCCTGACGCCGTGATGGTTCAAATCCGGTTGTGTCAACCAACCATTCTACCAGTGGCTGCTTTTCGGCAGGGACGTCGGCACCCGGCATGTTCTTCATGCTGCTGGCAATTTCGTCGGCAGATAAGCTGCCAACTTCACCGGAGAAGAGAGCCTTGGTAATCCGTTGGGCATCTGCCAGCCCCTTTTCACCGTGAACAAACTTTGTGACTTCTTCAGCCAGCCGGCGTTGTGCTTCCCGCTTCCATGGTTCGGTCTTAACCTTTTCTGCCAGTTCGTCAATCTCTTCGTGGCTGAGGAAGGTGAAGTACTTGAGGTACTTAACAACATCACGGTCATCCTGGTTGATCCAGAATTGGTAGAATTCGTATGGTGACGTCTTCTTTGGATCAAGCCAAACCGCACCACCGGCAGTCTTACCGAACTTGGTCCCGTCGGCCTTAAGCATCAGCGGAATGGTCAGTGCGTGAACGTCGGCCTTAGGGCCACAAACCTTGTGGATTAGGTCAATTCCTGAAGTGATATTCCCCCACTGGTCAGCACCACCGACCTGCAGCTGAACGTCTTCTTCCTTGTATAAGTGCAGGAAGTCGATTGACTGTAAAATCTGGTAAGTGAACTCTGTGAAGGAAATCCCGACTTCAAGGCGGCTGGCTACGATTTCCTTGTTAAGCATGGTGTTAACGTTGAACAGTTTCCCGTAGTCGCGCAAGAAGTCTAACAGGCTTAGGTTACCCAACCAGTCGCGGTTGTTGACGATGGTGAAGTTTTCGGTGCCAAAGAGTTTGACCATCTGCTTGGTCAAGCACTCCTCGTTGTGTTTGACCTGGTCCATCGTCTGCAACTTTCGTTCGGACTTTTTGCCGGACGGGTCACCAATAGCACCAGTCCCACCACCGATGATGATTACCGGGTGGTGACCAGCTTGCTGGAATCGTTTCAGCACCATAAAGGGAATGAGGTGGCCAATGTGCAGGCTGTCACCTGTTGGGTCGACACCGCAGTAGAGGCCGATCGACTTGCTGTCGACCAACTTTTGCAGCGCTGCTTCGTCAGTTGTTTGGTTAATGGCGCCACGCCATTTTAAGTCCTTGATAATATCCATTGAAAGTCCTCCATTCAAAATCGGATGGCCACAAAAAAATCCCGGGGCCGATCACTCAGCCCTGGGACGAAATTTCGCGGTACCACCCAGCTTCGTACGCACTGCGTACCTTCACGGATCCGCAGCAAAACGAAAAGGGTAATTCACTGAAACGCTATGCACCGGTTCACAACATTGCCGGTTCTCTGTGGCGGGGAGCGCCCAGCTACTGAAACTTTTCACTGCGGAATATTAACTTGCTTAAATTAGACAACAAAATATTCAGCTTGTCAATTGCTGATAATAAAATTATGAAGAGTAGACGATTTTTTCTCATCACTTGCTCATTTTTGTTTGACATTCGGTTATTTGCTCGTATAATAAAAAACACTTATCGGGTGTCCAGCGAGGCTGCGGTGGTGGAAGGCGGCTCACCTGTTCAATGGTTAAATTGCGGATGGTTCCCTTATCGACTACTGAGGCGGCAGTAATGTCGTGAAATGGGTGGAACCGCGTTAAATGACGCCCCTGGGATAACTCCAGGAGCGTTTTTTGTTTGCTAAGGGGTGAAAAGATGGACAAGAAAACACAAGATGAAAAGTTATCACGCTCATTGAAGAGTCGACACATTACGATGATTGCCATCGGTGGCGCAATTGGGACTGGACTGTTTTTAGGATCTGGTTCTGCAATCCACAGTGCCGGACCGTCGATCATCCTCTCGTACCTCATTGTGGGGATTTTCTGTTTCTTTATGATGCGGGCGCTGGGTGAGTTGATCATGTCAGACACCAGCAAGCATTCGTTCATTGATTTTGTTAAGCTTTACCTTGGCGACCGGATGGAATTTATTACTGGTTGGACATATTGGTCGTGCTGGCTTAGCTTGGCGATGGCTGATTTGACGGCCTCAGGAATTTATCTGCGTTACTGGTTTCCCCACCTGCCACAGTGGGTCGGGCCGCTAGTAATCATTATCTTATTAATGCTGGTTAACATGATTGATGTTGGTCTGTTTGGTGAATTTGAGAGTGCCTTTTCAATGATTAAAGTGTTTGCCATCCTGGCTTTGATCGCTCTCGGCGGCATTATGATTATCATGCACGCGAAGGTCGGCAGCAGCCATGCTTCCCTAGTGAACCTAGTTAACCACGGCGGATTCTTCCCAACGGGGATGCCAGGATTTGTTCGTTCTTTTCAAATGGTCGTGTTTGCTTTTGTTGGGATCGAAATGGTGGGCCTGACTGCTGGTGAAACAAAGGACCCGCAAAAAGACATTCCGAAAGCGATCAATGCTTTGCCGCTGCGAATCGGCTTGTTTTACATTGGGTCAATGATTGCGATCATGGCTATTTACCCGTGGAACAAGATTGTGACGACCTCCAGCCCCTTTGTTCAGGTTTTTCGGGGCATTGGGATCACTAGTGCGGCGGCCATCTTAAACTTTGTTGTCCTAACGGCGGCGTTATCTGCAACAAACAGTGCAATCTTTAGTACTAGTCGTTCCTTGTACGCCCTTGCCACTGGCAGAAACGCACCGCAACGGTTTGCTAAGCTGAGTAATAAGGCGGTGCCAAACTACGCTCTGCAGTTCTCCAGTGCCATCCTCTTTGTCGTGGTGATCTTAAACTACGTGATGCCGGCAGGAATTTTTAACATCGTCTCGGGGGTTTCGACGATTAACTTTATCTTTGTTTGGCTGATCATCCTGGCCTGTCACCTTGCATACCGCCGGCAGCATCCTAGCGGTGTAACCCAGTTTAGGATGCCAGCATATCCTGCTTCCAGCTGGTTAACTTTGCTTTTCTTTGCGTTGATTCTCGTTATCCTCGCCTTTTTACCGGAAACACGGGTACCGTTAATTTTTTCCGTTGGTTGGTTTATTGTCTTATTTTTTGCATACGACTTGTCGAAAAAACGAAAATAGTTTTGAATAGGGGACCGTTGAACAAGCGGTTCCCTTCTTTAAAAAATAATTCATCTTTTTTTGATATCAACAATGGTATGGGTTAACCACCACGGAGAGTAGGCTATCGCAATACTAATTGAATATTAGGCGCTTTCTACTTGGGACTCTTGTTTTTGTAAAAGGGTTTACATTTCCGGCAGGACAAGGTATATTGGTAGCAGACGTTTTGAGTATTATTTGCAATTATTCACAGTTTGAGTTGTTGCTCAGAGGGCGTCAAAATTTAGGAAAGGTTGTTTGCGCTACCATGTCTTATCTTATTGTTAACATCCTTGGTCTGGTAGTTTTCCTTGCTATTGGGGTGCTGTTCTCTAAAGATCGTAAGCACATTAACTGGAAAGCTATTGGAATCATGGTTGTTTTGAACCTGCTGCTTGCGTGGTTCCTGACTGCTTCTGCTGCAGGCCGTGCCGGAGTTAAGGCGGCGGCTGATGGCTTTGCATGGATTGTTAATATTTCTGCGAAGGGGACTGTTTTTGCCCTTGGTGGTTGGTACAATCCAAAGAACCTCAACTTCATTTGCTCTGCACTGATGCCAATCCTGATGATTGTTCCGATGTTCGATATTCTTACTTACATTGGCATTCTTCCATGGATCATCAAGTGGATTGGTCGTGGCCTGTCATTCATCACTGGTCAGCCGAAGTTTGAATCATTCTTCGCTGTTGAAATGATGTTCCTGGGTAACACTGAAGTGCTGGCTGTTTCTGGTGCCCAGCTCCGTCAGATGAATAAGGAACGTAACCTGACTCTGGCAATGATGTCAATGAGTTGTGTTACTGCCTCTATTCTTGGTGCCTACATTGAAATGATGCCTGGTCGTTTCATCCTGACTGCGGTACCGATCAACATCATCAACTCGTTGATTGCTACCAGCCTGTTGAACCCAACTCACGTTCCAGAGTCTGAAGATACCATCGTTAAGGTTGGTACTGAAGGCGATTCTGGTAAGAAGGAACCATTCTTCTCCTTCCTGGGTGATTCTATTCTGGGTGCCGGCAAGCTGATTTTGATCATCGTGGCTAACGTTGTGGCCTTCGTTGCACTGGCTGCTTTGATCGACAAGATTCTTGGCCTCTTCTGGAAGCCACTGTCACTGGAAAGCATCCTGGGTGTTGTGATGTTCCCATTCTCCTGGCTGCTTGGCTTGCCAGTCAAGGAAGCTTGGTTCCTGTCACAGCAGATGGGGATGAAGCTGGTTACTAACGAATTTGTTGTTATGGGTGCGGTCACTGGTAAGATCGCAAGCATGCCGCTTCACTTGCAAGCCGTATTGACAACGTTCGTTACCTCATTTGCCAACTTTGGTACTCTGGGGATGATCATCGGTGCCTTCAAGGGACTTGTTGGCAAGGAAGACAACGACTACATCGCCCACAACATTGGCTACCTGTTGCTGTCAGGGATCCTGGTATCACTGCTGTCAGCTGCCTTTGTTGGACTGTTTGTTTGGTAATAAGTAATTAGGTGGTTTTGACCACCGGATAAAGAAAGGGACCGACTGCTGGTCCCTTTCTTTTCCAAGGGAAAGTTAAGCGATTACATTGATGGAGGGATTATCAATGACAACAAAGATTATTATGGATACTGATCCGGGAATCGATGATGCTGCGGCCTTAACCATGGCCATTAACGACCCGAATATTGACCTGAAGCTGGTTACTGCCGTTGCTGGTAACGTGACGGTCGACAAGACCACTGCGAACGCTTTGAAGATTGTTCACTTCTTTGGGAAGAGTGATCAAATCCCGGTAGCCGCTGGTGCAGAGCAGCCGCTGATTAAGCCGTTTGAAGATGCTGCTCGTATCCATGGTGAATCAGGGATGCCTGGTTATGACTTCGGTGATGACTATGGTCAGCCAATTAAGAAGACTGCCGTTGAAGCATTGCATGACGCAATTATGTCTGAAGATGAAGTCACCCTGGTACCAACTGGTTCCTACACAAACATTGCCTTGCTTTTCAGCCAGTATCCAGAAGTTAAGTCACACATCAAACAAATCGTTGCGATGGGTGGTTCATTGTCAGGCGGTAACATGACCTCTTCTGCAGAATTCAACGTCTTCACTGACCCGGACGCTGCTAAGATCATGTACAACGCTGGTATTCCGATCGTCACTGTCGGCTTGGACATTACGCTCAAGGCGCTTCTGACCGCGGAGACGATTGACAAGCTCGGTCAGATGAATGAGGCTGGGAAGATGCTCCATGGTCTGATTACCCACTACAACGACGGGAGCAATGCTGGTCGGCCAATGCACGATGTCAACACGATCTTCTACCTCCTGCACCCAGATAAGATTAAGACCAAGGAAATGTGGGTGGACGTTCAAACTGATGGCCCGGCAATTGGGACACTGGTTGGGGATATCCGTGGTGCTTACCATGATGGTAAGACCAACGCCAAGGTTTGTGTTGATATTGATGCGGACTACTTTAACAAGTGGTTCCTGGATGAAGTCAGCAAAATTAAAATGTAGACGTTAAGTCGTTAAAAGGCAATTCGGCCAAGGAAACCCAAGGCCGAATTGTTTTTTATTTCCCGGGAAAACTTTATCGTTTTTTCATTCGAAAAGATTGAATTAACGGGGGCTTTACGGTAAAGTGATAAAGGGTGTGAAACAACATTAATGTTTCACATCAAGGAGGCTGAAAGAATGAACCCGGAACAATTTCAGATGGCATTAGCACAGCACCAGGTGGCACTAACCGACCATCAGCTGAACCAGTTTGAAGAATATTATCGTTTACTGGTTGCTACGAATAAACACGTTAACTTAACTGCCATTACTGACGAACAAGAAGTTTATCTCAAGCACTTTTATGATTCACTAACCGGGGCCTTTGTCTTTTCCAAAATAAGGGAGCCACTCTCACTATGCGACATTGGTGCCGGGGCTGGTTTTCCTTCTCTTCCCTTAAAAATCGCCTTCCCACAATTACGGGTGACGATTGTTGATTCGCTAAACAAGCGGATTAACTTTCTTCAGGACCTGGTGGATAAGCTGGGACTGGATAACGTTACCCTGATTCATGCTCGCGCTGAAAAATTTGCTAACGCCAAGAGTAAGCACCGTGAAAAATTCGACGTAGTAACTGCCCGCGCAGTTGCCAACCTAACTGTTCTGAGTGAATTGTGCTTGCCAGCGGTCCGCGTTGGTGGCTGTTTCCTTGCTTATAAGGGTCGTGGCGGTCAGGAAGAATTAACCGCGGCAAAAGGAGCAATTACGAAACTGGGTGGACAGCTAGAGCAAAGTGCTGAGTTGACGCTGCCAAAGAGTGATGATGACCGACAATTAATTATTATTAAGAAGGTCAAGGAAACACCGAAACGTTATCCGCGGCGACCGGGAATTCCCGCTAAGAAACCGTTGAAGTAGGACAAGGGAGGAATTATAAAATGGCTTTTTCGTTGTTTGGTTTTGGAAAACAAAATGGTGAAGGGACCAAGAGCAAGGTAGTTGAGGTTCCCTTAGAACAGATTGAGCCAAACCGTTATCAGCCACGGAAAGTTTTTGATCCGGACGGGATTCGAGAACTGGCCCAGACAATTGACGAGCACGGCTTGCTGGAGCCGATTATTCTCCGGGAATACGAACCAGCAAAGTATGAAATCATCGCTGGTGAACGTCGCTTCCGGGCAATGAAGTTATTAGGCTGGGAAAACGCTCCGGCAATTGTCAAGGAAATGTCTGATGCTGAAACGGCATCGATGGCCCTCATTGAAAACTTACAGCGTCGTGATCTCTCTTCAGTAGAAGAAGCGCAGGCTTACCAGAAGCTGATGGAACTCAACAACCTAACCCAGCAACAGCTGGCAAAAGCAATGGGGAAGAGCCAGTCGACAGTCGCCAATAAGCTGCGACTATTAAAGCTGATTAAGCCAGTTCAAAACGCGATCCTCGATAACCGGATTAGTGAACGCCACGGTCGGGCGTTGATTGGCCTTAACGAAGATCAGCAGCGGGACTTGCTGATGGACATTGTCAACCAACACTGGACTGTCCGCCAGACCGAGGAGCAAGTGGACGTTTTGCTGGGCAAGCAACAGGTAGAGCCGGCAGATAAACCAGCAACCCCGAAAAAAACGACCAAAAAGAAACCCGCAAAGAAACGTCGGAAGCGGGCGCAAAAGCGTGATAAGACGTCGGACCCACGGATTGCATTAAATACCATCCGTCACTCAATCAAGTTGGTAGATGATAGCGGCGTTAATATCAGTGCTAGAGAACATGATCATCAAGATAGTTATGAAATCGTGATTACCATCGCAAAGAACAAACCGGCAGCAAAGTAAGGAGGTAGTGCCATGGCTAACGTAATTGCACTGGCAAACCAAAAAGGTGGTGTCGGGAAGACGACCACGAGTGTCAACCTGGGCGCGTGCTTGGCAAACGAGGGTCAGCGGGTATTGTTGATCGACCTCGATCCCCAGGGCAACGCAACCAGTGGATTGGGAGTTGATAAAAGACAGATTGAACAAAGCATCTATGACGTAATGATTAACGATGTTCCGCTTGCCGACGTGATTCAATCTAGCAGTCACAAAGGACTTGATATTGCGCCGACAACGATTGAATTATCAGGGGCGGAAGTGGAACTAACGTCAATGATGGCGCGGGAGACGCGGCTGAAGGATGCTTTTGGAGACGTCCGCGACCAGTATGACTATATTTTGATTGATTGTCCGCCATCGTTGGGACTACTAACTATTAACGCCTTTACCGCTGCTGATTCAATTTTGATTCCCGTCCAAAGCGAGTATTACGCGATGGAGGGGCTCAGTCAGCTGATGAACACGATGAAACTGGTTCAAAAACACTTTAACCGCAACTTGAAAATTGAGGGTGTTCTGCTGACGATGTTTGATAAGCGGACTAACCTCGGCCAGCAGGTTAATAGCGAAGTGCAAAAATTCTTTGGTGACCAGGTTTATAAGACCATTATTCCGCGAAATGTCCGGCTGTCGGAAGCACCGAGTTACGGTCAAGCAATTGTGGACTATGATCCACGGTCGACGGGCGCGAAGGTTTACCAGCAATTAGCAAAGGAAGTGTTGGCTGATCATGGCGAAGAATAAGAAAATGGGACTGGGTCGTGGAATTGAGGCACTATTTGCAGAAAACGATGTGCAGCAATCACAGGCTAGTGAAACCGTTGAGCAGGTCGAACTTTCCAAAATTCGTCCTAACCCATACCAGCCGCGACGTGAGTTTGATAAGCAGGCGCTTAAAGAACTTGCCAAGTCGATTGACGAGTCAGGGGTTTTTCAACCGGTTATTCTCCGGCAGCCTAACCCACAGTTGGAGCGTTACGAACTGATTGCCGGCGAGCGCCGGTTCCGGGCGTCCAAGTTAGCACATAAAAAGACAATCCCGGCAATCATCCGCACAATGACCGACGAACAGGTCATGGAAGCAGCAATATTAGAAAACCTTCAGCGGGAAGACCTGACACCACTGGAAGAGGCCCAGGGTTACGCGACATTGATGGATAAACTGTCATTGACCCAGGCTGAAGTTGCCCAAAAATTGGGGAAGAGTCGCCCGTATATTGCTAACTATCTTCGCTTGTTAGGCTTGCCAGATCAGATTAAGCAACTGGTTGACAACGGTGATCTGTCAATGGGACAGGCGCGAACTCTCCTCGGTTTAAAGGACAAGCGCCAATTGTTGCCACTGGCGAAACGGGCCGTCAATGAGGGGTTAACAGTCCGTCAGCTAGAAGAAATCGTCAACCGGCAAAACGGTAAGACAAAGAAAAAAACTCGCCGGCAACCGCAGAAATCGATCTTTCTTCGTGATGCCGAGGAGCAGTTGCAGGATCGTTTTGGGACGAAGGTCTTAGTTTCCCCGTCCAAAACACGTGGACGTGGTAAAATTGAGATTCCATATACTAGTAACGACGACCTTAGCCGGGTCTTAAACTTGCTGGGGATCAAGGAAGATTAATGGAGGCAGACGATGGCTGAATACAAACTAAACGACTTGGTGGAAATGAAAAAGCCCCACCCGTGCGGAACTAATAAGTGGCAAATCATTCGTGTCGGTGCCGATATTAAAATTCAGTGTACTGGCTGCGGCCACATTGTCATGATGACACGTCATAACTTTGATAAGCGCCTGAAAAAGGTGTTAAAACCAGCAGGAAACTAAGGGAGGAAATAACTAATGGCTTTAACTGCAGGAATTGTCGGCTTGCCAAACGTCGGTAAGTCAACCTTGTTTAACGCAATTACGAAGGCGGGGGCCGAAATGGCCAACTACCCGTTTGCGACAATTGACCCAAACGTCGGGATGGTTGAAGTGCCAGATTCACGACTGGATAGGATTCAGGAATTGATTCCGGCAAAAAAGATTGTTCATACGACTTTTGAATTCACCGATATCGCCGGGATTGTTAAGGGTGCCAGTAAGGGTGAAGGACTCGGTAACAAGTTCCTGGAAAATATTCGGCAAACTGATGCAATTGTTCATGTTGTTCGGGCCTTTGACGACGGTGATATCACTAGCGTTACTGGCAAGGTGGACCCAATTGACGACATCGACACCATTAACCTGGAACTGATCATGGCTGACCTGGAAAGCGTTAACAACCGCTTAGGCAAGGTTAAGCGGGCAGCCAAGGGTAAGAGTAAGGAAGCCCTGGCTGAACTGGCAGTTTTGGAAAAGATTAAGCCGGTTCTGGAAGCTGGGAAGGCTGCTCGGACAATCGACTTCAGCGATGAAGAGCTGCCAATTGTCAAGGGGTTGTTCTTACTGACGACCAAGCCAGTACTCTACGTTGCCAACATTAACGAGTCCGACATGGCTGATCCGGATGCTAACCAGTACATGGACAAGATCCGTGAACACGTCAAGGACGAAGGGGCCGAAGTAATCGGTGTGGCTGCAGCTGCGGAAGAACAAATTGCCGAAATGGACGACGAAGATAAGGCGGAATTCCTGGAAATGGAAGGGGTCAGCGAACCAGGTCTTAACCGGCTGATTCGTGCTGCTTACAAGCTGTTAGGCTTGGAGACCTTCTTTACCGCTGGTGGTCCAGAAACACGTGCCTGGACTTTCCGCAAGGGAACGAAGGCCCCCCAGGCTGCCGGAATTATCCACTCCGACTTTGAACGGGGCTTTATCCGCGCAGAAGTGATGAGTTTTGACGACCTCGACAAACTTGGCTCACAGGCTGCGGTTAAGGAAGCCGGCAAACTCCGACTGGAAGGTAAGGACTACGTTATGCAGGATGGCGACATTGTCGAATTCCGCTTTAACGTCTAATGAGCACGCAAAGAGAGGATAATCAAGTTGACAGAAGATACCAAAAAACTGAACGCGGATGCGGTTGCGCGTCAAAAAGAACACTTGAAAACCGTTAGCCGCCAGGAAGCAGGCCAGTTTACGAATATTGGTCTGACACGGAAGAATGAAGAGTTTATGTACCAGTTGAATAAGCAACTGGATGTTCAGGGCGTTAAGGCTGATAAAAAGCCCGAAATGATCGAACGGACGATTAGTCAATTGAAGGAAGCCCAGAAGACGGGGAAGACGGCTAAGCAGCTTTATGGGACACCAACCAAGCACGCTCATGACCTCTTACACCCGCAAAAGGGGACGACTGGACATGAGCTATCCTCATTCGGTCTGCTCTTCGTTGATAATTCGTTGATGTTTATGGCCATCTTTGCCCTGATGTATGGTTTGCTGGCTTTCTTTAGCCCTGATGCCTTTGCCGACCAGAAGCGGGTCGGGACAGCTGGGATCACCGCGATGATTATTATTGCCCTCACTGGTGGGGCCGCCTTTGCTTACATGGCGAAGGCTACGCAGCCGGTGAAAAATAAGAAGACCGGCCGGTGGGTTCGCAAGCCACTGGGCAAGCGGTTCCTCTACATTGCCTTGGCATTCGTCGTTTGGTTAGGGATCTACTTCCTGTGCAGCTTCCTGCCAAACGTGATTAACCCACAGATGAACAAGTGGGCTTACGTCATCATCGGGGTTGCTGCCTTTGGTGGCGACCTGTACTTCCGCCGCGTTTTCAACGTTGTGGGTTCAGCCTTTGCTCGTCAAGGAAAATAAATTTTCGACAATCATTGACCAACCGAACTTTTGATAGTAAGGTAATACACAATCTTAGGTAAGGGAGTGTCTTTGGAATGTCGAAGTGGGAAACAAAGTTTGCCAAAAAAGGGTTAACTTTTGATGATGTATTGCTGATTCCGGCGGAAAGTCATGTTTTGCCAAATGAGGTTGATTTATCAACGCAATTGGCATCAAACATCAAGCTTAACTTGCCGTTTATCAGTGCGGGGATGGATACTGTTACCGAAAGCTCCATGGCCATTGCGATGGCTTTGCAAGGTGGTCTCGGTGTCATTCACAAGAACATGTCTATCCAGGCCCAGGCCAGCGAAGTCGCAACGGTAAAGGGGGTTGAATTACCAGCCTCATTTGGTAAGGCCGCGGTTGATGACCAAAAGCGGCTGTTAGTCGCTGCCGCCGTTGGTGTTACTAGCGACACGTTTGAACGGGCAGAAGCACTACTGAAGGCCGGTGTCGATGCAATCGTTATCGATACGGCTCACGGACACTCTGCTGGGGTGCTACGGAAGATCAAGGAAATCCGCGATCACTTCCCTGACGTTACTCTGATTGCTGGTAATGTGGCCACAGCTGAAGCAACTAAGGCCCTGTACGATGCTGGTGTTGATGTCGTCAAGGTTGGTATTGGTCCCGGCTCGATTTGTACGACACGGGTTGTTGCCGGTGTTGGGGTTCCTCAGATTACTGCCATTTATGATGCGGCTTCCGTTGCTCGCCAGTATGGCAAGACGATCATTGCTGACGGTGGTATCAAGTACTCCGGCGACATTGTCAAGGCCTTGGCAGCCGGTGGTAATGCCGTGATGATGGGCGAAATGTTCTCCGGGACCACCGAGGCTCCTGGTCAGCTTTATGAAGAAAATGGTAAGAAGTTCAAGACTTACCGGGGAATGGGCTCCGTTGCCGCAATGGCTCAATCACACGGTTCTTCTGACCGTTACTTCCAGGGTGGAGTCAACGAAGCTAACAAGCTGGTTCCGGAAGGGATCGAAGGCCGTGAAGAATACAAGGGCGATGTGGCTGACGTGATCTTCCAGATGGTTGGTGGCCTGCGTTCCGGAATGGGGTACTGCGGTGCTGCTGACATTCAGTCACTGATCGATAATGCCCAATTCGTTCAGATTACCAATGCTGGCCTGCGTGAATCCCACCCGCACGACGTTCAAATCACAAAGGCAGCTCCTAACTACAAGCGAGACTAATATAGGAGATAAGCTCAGCGTTGACTGGGCTTTTTTCTTTTGTTTAATTTAGGCAATGGTCCGGCAATGAGCCCTGTTGTTTGACCGGCAAATAATGATACAATATTCATGACTATCTTTTTGCTGTGGAGGGAAAACCGTGAGAGCGATTTTGTGGATTTGTTTAGCGGCATCAGGGATTTTATTCTTACTTGCCTTTTTAATTCAGGTGCGGCGGCTTCGACGGGGAAACCAGGTGCAACCGGGAAAGCTGATGGTAGTTGTTAACTGGTTGCTGATGATTGTTTTCTTTGTTAGCCTTGGCGGCCTGGTTTGGACGAGTTTCTATTCGCAACCAGCTGGCGGTTCAACGGCGGACTCATCATCCTCAAGTCATTCCACAGTAGTGCACCACCACAACAGCTATTCTCATGTTTCCTGGCAACCGCAGGACTTGGTGCTGGATGCTAATGGCGAAGTCAAAGTGACCTTCAAAGTGCCAGCCGGCACATCGATCAAGATTATTGGCGAACGGACCCAAACCGTTTATAAGACGATCCACGCAAAAGACCATGACCGGAAGGTAAAGTACACCTTTAAGTACGCTGCTAAGTATGAATTAGACATTACTAACAGACGTGGTCACCATGAGAAAAAGGTTATCAATGTGCGTTACAGTACTCCGGCTTCATCATCAGTCACGAGCTCATCGAGCAGCTCACAGCCATCTGCAGTGAGTCACTCCTCGTCATCGACGCCAGCTACGGCGGTCTCGCGGGCAGGCAATGCTACTGGTATTAGCCAGAGTGGTAACCGGCAGTATAATCCACAGCGGGTGACGCCACCAGCTGCTTCCCAGAGCAGTGCAGGAACGGCTAACAACCAGGGAGCACAACCGCAATAGCTTATTACTACGCAGCAACAGTACACAATGAATGATCGGGGGACTTATCTTGAAGATTTTGATTGTTGACGATGACAAAGAAATCGTCCAGTTGCTGGAAATTTACGTCAGAAACGAGGGTTACGAGCCCGTTGCTGCTTATAATGGCAAGGAAGCACTAACCAAGCTGAATATTGATCCCGACATTTCACTCATTATTTTGGACCTGATGATGCCAGAAATGGATGGAATGAGCGTTATTAAGGAAGTACGCAAGGATTCCGATATTCCGATCCTGGTGCTGTCGGCAAAGACTACCAATATGGACAAGATCCAGGGATTGGTAACGGGTGCTGATGATTACGTGACGAAGCCGTTTAACCCGCTGGAAGTGATGGCGCGGGTGAAGTCGTTGCTCCGCCGCAGCCAGGGCGAAGTGATTAAAGACCAACCGGACGTCCTCAACGTGGGACCGCTGGTCATCAATAAGGATTCTCATGAGGTTAAGACGCTCAAGGGAAATGTTATCCAGCTGACGGCCCTCGAATTTGGGATTCTCTACTTGTTGGCTAGTCACCCAAACCGGGTCTTTTCCGCTGATGATATTTTTGAGCGGGTTTGGCAGCAGGAATCAGTTGTTTCAGCAAAAACAGTGATGGTGCATGTTTCCCACCTCCGTGACAAGATTGAAGCGGCTACTGGTGGTGAAAAAGTCATTGAAACTGTCTGGGGCGTTGGTTATAAAGTTGAAGGTCACTAGGATTTGTGCTGGCCGCGGTAAATTAACCGCGGCTTTTGCCATTGAGAGGAGGAACTAATTTGAAATTAACTGCTCGTGAAAAGACCTCATTGTTCTTTGAAGCAGTGGTGACAATTGTCCTCTTCTCCTTGATTGGTTTTGCACTGGTAGTAATGATCCAGCAGGTGGTGAAGACCAACCCGGGGTTAGCTAGTGGCATTTACTTGATAAAGCGGTCATTGGCCATTGGCCCCTGGCACTTGCAAATCTGGTCGTATCAGCGGTGGCTGATTGCGGCACTGGCAATTATCGGAATCATTGTTCTTTGGTGGCGACTGATTCGACGTTACCACCAGTACCAGCTCCGCCACATTATCAACGAGTTGCACTACATTTCTAACGGGCACCTGGCACACCGGATTCCTTTTAAGATGAATGGTGACCGGCAAAAAATGATTGAGAGCGTCAACGCCTTAGTTGATAGTGCGATGCAGTCAATGAGTGATGAAAAAAAGGTTGAACAGTCAAAGGATGAGTTGATTACCAACGTTAGCCACGACTTACGGACGCCATTGACATCAATCATCGGCTACTTAGGACTGGTAGAGGACGGCCAGTACCAGAACGAAGATGACCTGGTTAAGTACGCGCATATTGCCTACGAGAAGGCCAAGCAGATGAAGACACTGGTGGAAGATCTTTTCGAGTACACAAAGGTTCAACAAGACGGGGCACCAGTCAACATGATGCGGTTAGACCTGGGTCAACTGTTGGAACAAGTGGCGGCCAGCTTTGAATTAGAAGGAGAAAAGAAGGGGTTAAAGATCTCTTCAATCGTTATTCCATCACCATTAAAAATTGAGGCCGATCCCGAGCAAATCGGGCGGGCGGTCAGCAACCTGGTTGCCAATGCGCTAAAGTATGGCCACGGAGCGACCTATATCCACCTCAGTGCCCGTGAGCACGGCGCGATGGTGCAGCTGACCGTTGCAAACGATGGGGAGGCCATTCCTCAGCAGTCGATTGAGCACTTGTTTGAACGGTTTTACCGGGTGGAAGGTTCCCGGTCGAAAAAGACTGGCGGGACTGGTTTAGGACTGGCTATCGTCAAAAGCATTGTCGACTTGCACCACGGCCAAATTTCCGCGCACTCTGATAACCATGAAACCAGCTTTATCATGACGTTGCCAGTCAAACAAGCAGCCCAACAAGAAACGAAACCCATTCAACACCATTAGTCATTTTGCAGGGATGTTGGTAAATCGATTTGCCCAGCGACATAATCACTATTTCGGCTATCGCGCTCATTTTTCTAATGTGTTAAAATAAGCGACGGAATAATATCAATAACTGTGCCCTTGGAGGAACGTGTATTGGCGAAAAAGGTAGAAACAACTGATCCAAGGTGGCTCTACGTCCTTGGAATTTCGATGCCGCTTTGTTTGAGTTACATTCCGATCGGGTTGGCATGTGGGATCCTGCTTCATGCGGCAGGGTTCAACTTTGTGATGGCCCTCTTAGTATCAATTGTCGTCTTTTCTGGTGGGGCTCAGTTTCTGATTGCCTCCCTGTTAATGGTTAATGCACCATTAGCTTCGATTATCATCATGCTCTTCTTCTTGGAGCTGCGTTACGCATTGCTTGGGTCAAGTTTGTCAAAGTACCTCAGTAATGAAACACATCGTTTTATCCTGCTTTTTTCAGCATCGATGAACGATGAAAACTATGCGATCAACTACCTGAAGTTTGCGACAGATAAGAATTGGACGCCGCAAGATGCCTTGATGGTTGAACACTATTCGTTAATTGCCTGGGCTAGCGGCAACCTGGTAGGGGCCTTGATTGGTAGTGCTGTTTCAATCGACCTGGAAATTGTCGACTTTGCGTTGACGGCTCTCTTCTTGTACATGATCGTGATGCAGGTACAAAGTAACCTGACTTTCCTGATGGCGCTATTGTCGGCGGTCCTTTCATTGGTCTTTTTAACATGGACCAAGAGTACACTTGGTATTGTGCTGGCGACTGTCTTAGCTTCGCTATGTGGCTTTTACATTGAAAGCCGTGTCCGGAAACACTCGGCTGATCCTAATCATACCCTACTCTTACGAAAATTTGTCCGCCCGGAGAATACTCGGGATACGATTGAAGATGAGCAAGCTAAGCGGGAATTGCGCGAGCGTCAGCAGCAAAAGGGTAGCAAGGACGAGTTGGGTTCTAAGCAGCTAGCCAGTCATGAAGATGATGGAGGTCACGACAATGCCTAATATGTTTGTTTTGGCGGCGGCCAACCATGATATTAAGTTTCACCTGATGATTATCGTCCTTGGTGGGATTGCGGCTTTTCTGCCACGGTACATTCCATTACGAATCTTTACCAACCGGGACTTACCGGAATGGTTTAACGAATGGATGAAGTACGTGCCGGTTTGTCTATTCACCTCGTTGGTAGTTAAGGGGATCTTTATTACCGGTGAAAGTTATCGCTTCGCACTGCTTGCCCACCCAGCACAGATTATTGCGGCGCTTTTTGTGATCGTGATCGCCTACTTAACACGGTCAATGTCGATGTCAGTGGTGACGGGACTGGTAGTTGTTTTTCTTGCCTCACTGTTTCTTTAATAAGTTCAAAACAATATAAAAAAGGTTCAGAACGATTTGCTTTGTTCTGAACCTTTTGCGTTATTGATGATGTTACTTCAGCATGTAATCGCGGGTCATTGGGAGGTGCCGACCAGATGGCCCCTTGGTCATCAGGTATTGGACAACGTCAATATTTCCTGATTCAAAGGAAGCGGCACAGGCCTGAAGGTAAAGATCCCACATCCGGGTAAAACGTTCGCCCATCAGGTTTTCGATTTGATCATGGTGCTGGTTGAAGTTGGAGTCCCAAATTTCCAACGTCCGTTGATAATGACGACGGAGCATTTCTACGTCTGCCAGCTGCATTCCGTTTTCGGTAACGTGGTTGACCATCTCGGCCAGTCCTGGAATATAGCCACCCGGGAAGATGTATTTATCGATCCAGGCATTCGTTGCACCGCCCTGTTGACGGGTAATGCCATGGATTAAAGCGACCCCGTCGTCCTTAAGGTAACGGGCGACATCTTTGAAGTACAGACCAAGGTTTTCCTTGCCAACGTGTTCAAACATGCCGACGGACGTAATGTAGTCCCATTGGCGATTACCAAGTTCACGGTAGTCGATCAGTTTAACTTCGGCAATGTTTTGTAACCCTTCCCTTTGAATTCGCTGGTTAACGAACTTGTATTGTTCCTCACTGAGAGTTACTCCGGTTACTTTAAGGTGGTAATCCTTTGCTGCTGTTAGCATCAGGGTTCCCCAGCCACAGCCAATATCAAGCAGGGTCGAATCCGGCTTCGGGTCCAGCTTTTGGAGGATGTGGTGGACTTTATCTTTCTGTGCTTTGGTTAAGTCAGTGGTATTGCCATCCTTAAAATAGGCACAGGAGTAGGTAAGGGTGTCATCCAGCCACATCCGGTAGAAATCATTGCCGACATCATAGTGGTGCTGGATGTCTTCTTCACTTTCCTTTTCAGAATGATCCTGCTTAGGCATGAAGCGCTTTAGCTTCTTGTTGTGCATGAAACTACCCACACTGGAGTAAGCAGCCATCATCAGCTTTTGGATGCTGCCGTCAATTTCGATTCGCTTATCCATGTAAGCCTCGCCGAGGGCCAATGAAGCGTTGCGGGTTACTTCCTTGATGGGAATCTTATCATTAAATTTAATGGTTACTTCTGGTTTGCCATCACCGTAATCAACACTGCTTCCGTCCCAGAAAATGATTCTGACAGGGATGTTGAATGAGTGTTTTAAAATGGACTTGTAGAACGTCTTTTCAAGCATTTCAGTGTCTCCTTTAAAAAGTAATACCTTCATTATACACCTGAATTTTTCACCTTATAAGGAACAAAGTGTTAACTGGTGTATAATTAGTCCTGTATTTTGAGGAGAGGAGCAAGTGGATTGAACGTTTGGAACAAATTTAAGGAGAATCGATTCTTGAGGCGGACGGTTGTCCTGGCTTTCATTATTGTCCTGCTTTACTTACTGCGGTCGATGATGAACATGATTTTATTTACTTTTATTTTTACCTTTCTGATTGTCAAGGCCATCCGCCTTGTCCAGCGTTTTCTGCCGAAGACACCGGTCTGGTTGATTGTCATTGTCATTTACCTGCTGTTGATCGTTGGATTATATTTTGCGATTACGAAATACCTGCCGATTTTGGTCACCCAGCTCGGGAAGATGGTCAATTCACTAATCACGTTTTACCAGCATAACCAGGGATGGTTAATGAAGTACGTTCACCACTACGTTAGTGATAAGACCCTCATTAGCCAAACGCGGTCGTGGTTGGAAGTTGCGATCTCAACCTTGACCAGTGTGGGAACAATGACGGTGACCGTTTTTATGTCGATGATCCTCAGCTTCTTTTACACGATTGAGTTGGATCAGCTGGAGACATTCTCACGATTATTTTTGACTAGCAAGCTGGACTGGCTTTTTAATGACATTCACTACTTTGGCAGAGTTTTTGTTAACTCGTTCGGGGTGGTTATTGAAGCACAATTCTTTATTGCCTTGTGCAATACCGTTATTACAACGGTTTGCTTAATGTTGATGAAAATGCCGCAGATCGTTGCCCTTGCACTAATGATTTTCCTGCTGAGTCTGATCCCGGTTGCCGGGGTGATTATCTCACTGATCCCGCTGTGCCTGGTGGGCTATAGTGTTGGTGGTATTCGTGACGTGATTTATATTCTGGTGATGGTCGCCTGCATCCACATGCTGGAAGCGTACGTGCTTAACCCCAAGTTCATGGCTAGTCGGACTGAATTGCCAATCTTTTATACCTTTGTCATCCTACTAGTGGCCGAACACCTCTTCGGTGGCTGGGGGCTGATAGTTGGGGTACCAATCTTTACGTTCTTCATTGATGTTTTAGGTGTGGATCGTCAGAAACTGACAAAAAAGCCGAAGAAGAAACTCGTTCTAAAGGATTAAGTTTTGATTTTTACTTTACATTCCGGACAATAACCTGTATTGTGAAACTCAGTTAAGATATTTCTTAACATTAATCGTCTTATATACGTCAAAGTTCGTTTTTAAGGAGGATGGTCCAGAGATGCCAACAGATATTGAAATTGCTGACGCTGCGAAGATGAAGCCGATTCAGCAGATTGCTGCCAAGCTGGGGCTGGGTGAAGGTGAAATTGAGCAGTATGGTCGCTACAAGGCCAAAATTACCCTGCCAGTTGCCGAAACGCCAGCGAAGAAGCACAAGCTGGTCCTCGTGACGGCAATGAACCCGACGCCAGCTGGTGAAGGTAAGTCGACGGTCATGATTGGCCTGGGTGACGCAATGAACCAGCTGGGACACCAAACAACGATCGCCATGCGGGAACCATCGATGGGGCCCGTCTTCGGAATCAAGGGTGGTGCCGCCGGTGGTGGCTACAGCCAGGTGGTCCCGATGGAGGACATCAACCTTCACTTCACTGGTGACCTTCATGCCTTGACGTCGGCTAACAATACCTTAGCGGCGCTGATCGACAACTACGTCATGCGCGATAACGAACTGCAGCTGGACCCCGAACGGATTATCTGGCGGCGGGTTGAAGATGTGAACGACCGCGTCTTGCGTGACGTGGTAACGGGTCTTGGTGGTCGTTCGCAAGGGATCACTCGTCAAACCGGTTTTGACATCACCGCGGCTTCCGAGTTAATGGCGATCCTTTGCTTGGCGGCTGACTTTGCTGACCTCAAGCGCCGGATTGGCCGGATTGTCGTTGGTTATAGTTATGACCGCCAACCGATCACAGTTGACCAGCTAGGCTTTACCGACGCCATTGCGATCCTCTTAAAGGACGCGATTAAGCCAAATCTCGTGCAAACGTTGGACCATACGCCGACAATCATCCATGGCGGACCATTTGCTAATATCGCGCATGGCTGTAACTCCGTTTTGGCAACGAAAACGGCCTTGCAACTATCCGATTACACTGTTACTGAGGCGGGCTTTGGTGCTGACCTGGGAGCAGAAAAGTTCCTTGATATTAAGCGCCGCGTTCTTGGCCAGGCCCCGGATGCGGTAGTCCTGGTAGCAACTATCCGTTCTTTGAAGTACAATGGTGGCGTTCAGCGTGATAACTTGACGGAAGAAAACGTTGCGGCACTTGAGCGGGGCTTAGCTAACCTTAAGCGTCATATTAAGAATATCCAGGGCTTTGGGCTTCCGCTGGTGGTTGCTATTAACCACTTTGTCTCGGATACTGATGCTGAAATTAAAACGGTCGAAGGAACTTGCCATCAATTGGGTGTTAATGTCGCTTTAACCGATGCTTGGGCAAAGGGTGGCCAGGGAGCCCAGGAGCTGGCTCGCCAAGTGGTTGAATTAGCTGACCAGCCGCACGCTTTCCAGCCGCTGTATGATTACGATCAGACGATCGAAGAAAAGATTACGGCGATTGCCACTAAGTACTACGGTGCCAAGCGCGTGGTCTTTGCCAAGAAGGCCCAGCGACAAATGAAACGGTACGAACAACTTGGTTGGGGTAAGCTGCCCATTTGTGTTGCCAAGACCCAGTACAGTTTCAGTGACGACCAGAGCGCACTGGGCGCACCAACTGACTTTGATTTCCATATTCGTGGATTGGTACCGAAGATGGGCGCTGGCTTTATTGTCGCACTCTCTGGTAACATGATGACGATGCCAGGATTGGCTAAGCACCCAGCAGCCGTTGACATGACGATTAGTGATGACGGCAAGAAAATTACTGGTCTGTTCTAAATAATGAAGAGTAGCACTCTTTTATAAACTAACAAACGACCTCCAGCGCCAAAAGCTGGGGGCCGTTATTGTTATGTTGGTATTGATAATTAGTTATTGAAGAATGCGTAGGCGAAGAGCCCGCCAATCACAATTAATGCTGGAAGGACCAAAACCTTCACGAAAAAAGCCACTATCGCAATGGCAATTAACCAGAAGAGGAGACTGAAAGAAAGCTTTAATAGCTTCCACAACAGCCAGATGACAGCAATTGTTACTAATAAGCCCACCGGCTTCACCTACCTTTTCAGTTATCATACCCAGTTTAGTTAACAAGGGCAAGTAAAAGTTTGTTTGCCCAAAAGACGAACTATTTAACTATTCAGTGGTTAAAAGTTCTTGATTGGAGTTGAAAATAAGTGGCGAATCTGCTATCTTGGTACTGAACTTAAGGAGGGATTGTGATGACCGTTCAAGTTGCTGTGATCATGGGAAGCAAGTCGGATTGGCCAATGATGAAGGGTGCCTGCCAAGTGCTGGGAAAGTTCGACGTTGGCTTTGAAAAACACGTTATTTCAGCCCACCGGATGCCTGATGAAATGTTCGGTTTTGCTAAAGATGCCCGCAAGCGCGGGTTGAAAGTCATTATTGCGGGGGCGGGGATGGCTGCCCACCTCCCGGGGATGACGGCGGCTAACACCGTGTTACCAGTTATCGGGGTGCCCGGTCAGACGAAAGCGTTGGGTGGGATGGACTCATTATTGTCCATTGTCCAGATGCCAACGGGGATTCCAGTGGCCACGACGGCCATCGGTAATGCCGGTGCCAAGAACGCTGCTCTCCTAGCCATTGAAATCCTGGGAACTAGTGATGCTCGGCTGCAGGACAAATTAGTCGACTACCGTGAACAAATGCACGATGCAGCCGCAGAAAGCAGTGCCGACCTTGACTAGGAAAATGATCATGCCGGGACAGACAATTGGGATTATCGGCGGTGGACAGTTGGGGCAGATGATGGCCTTGTCGGCAAAATACGCTGGTTTTCGGGTCGTCGTGTTGGATCCAACGCCGCACTGTCCTGCTGGCCAAGTGGCTGACCAACAGATTGTGGCGCCGTACGCGGACACCACGGCGATTGAACAGCTTGCGTCGATCAGTGACGTTTTAACTTACGAATTTGAAAACGTCGACCTAGCTGCGCTTGACGACGTTGCCGACCGGGTTGCTATTCCCCAGGGTACCGAGTTGTTGCGGATTACCAAGAACCGGTTGCGTGAAAAAACGTTTCTCCGTCAAGCGGGGATGAAAACAGCGCCGTTTGTGGCTGTTCACGACCGTGATGGATTGCTTGCCGCGGTGGACCAACTTGGTTATCCTTGCGTTCTTAAAACCTGTGAGGGTGGCTATGATGGCCACGGCCAGCTTGTTTTGCATAGTCTGGCAGACCTTGACGATCCCGTTGTCGATGAAATTTTAGCGACAAAGGATGATATTCTGGAAGGGTGGGTGGATTGTCAACTGGAGTGTTCGGTTATGGTGGCCAGGAACGCCAGCGGGGAGACCAGTGTTTTTCCGGTGAGTGAGAATATTCACTGGAACGAAATCCTTCACGAAAGCATTGTCCCGGCGCGGATTAGCAATCAGACTGCGCAGCGCGCTCAGCAAATGGCAGAAAAGATTGCCCACGCCCTCCAGCTTCGTGGTATTCTGGGAGTTGAGATGTTTGTGACAGCTACCGGCGAGATTTACATTAACGAACTGGCACCACGACCGCATAACTCCGGTCACTATTCGATTGAAGCTTGCAACTTCAGTCAGTTCGCTATTCATGACCGGGCAATTTGCAACTGGCCGCTGCCCAAAATTAAGCTTCTTCACCAGGTAGTCATGGTCAACGTTCTTGGTCAGCATGTTGAAGATACCCGTCGGCTAGTTGCGACAAAGCCCAACTGGCATTTTCACGATTATGGCAAAGCAGAAGTTCGTCATAACCGAAAGATGGGGCACATTACGATTTTAACCGGTGATGTTGAAGAAACACTCAAGGAAATTGATGACACACACGTATGGAGGGACAAACATTGATTGATCGTTATACGCGTCCGGAAATGGCCAAAATCTGGTCACTGGAAAACCAATACCAAAGCTGGCTTGAAGTGGAAATTGCTGCTGACGAGGCTTGGTCGAAACTGGGAAAGATCCCGTCCGAAGACGTAGATAAGATTCGGGAAAACGCCAAGTTTGACGTGGACGAAATTGCCCGGATCGAGGCGGTAACTCACCACGACCTAATTGCCTTTACCCGCTGTGTTTCTGAATCGCTGGGACCAGAAAAAAAGTGGGTCCACTATGGGCTGACGAGTACGGACGTTGTTGATACTGCTCAGGGGCTGCGCCTCAAGCAAGCTAACAACCTGTTGCGTAAGGACCTTGAGCACTTGCAGGAAGTCGTTGCTGATAAGGCGCGGAAGTACAAGTACACCGTTGAAATGGGTCGGACACACGGGGTTCACGCTGAACCAACCACCTTTGGCCTGAAGATGGCCCGCTTTTATTCAGAACTGAAGCGTGACCGTGAACGGTTTGAACATGCTGCTGCCGGGGTGGAAGCCGGTAAGATTTCCGGAGCTGTCGGCACTTTTGCCCAGGTTGACCCGCGGGTGGAAAAACTGGTTTGCGAATCGCTGGGACTACGCCCACAAGAGATTTCTAGCCAGGTCCTGCCACGAGATCTTCACGCTGAGTACATCGCCATTATTGCCCTAATTGCGACGACTCTGGAAGAGTACGCAACGGAGATCCGGAGCTTGCAGCGGACTGAAATCCACGAAGTTGAGGAACACTTTGCTAAGGGGCAGAAGGGTTCGTCGGCCATGCCGCATAAGAAGAACCCGATTGGTTCCGAAAACATTTGTGGTTGTGCACGCGTTTTGCGGGGCCATATCGTGACGGCTTATGAAGATGTTTCCCTCTGGCACGAACGCGACATCAGTCACTCCAGTGCTGAACGGATCATTCTGCCAGATAGCACGATCCTCCTGGACTACATGTTGCACCGCTTTGCCAACTTGGTGGCCAACCTAGACGTTTTCCCAGAACGGATGATTCAAAACATGAACGAAACTCATGGGCTGATTTACTCGGGCCGGGTATTGAACAAACTCGTTGCTGCCGGTGTCAGTCGGGAAAAGGCTTATGATACGATTCAGCCGCTAACTGCTAAGTGCTGGGCTGAACACGTCCCGTTCCGTCCATTGGTTGAGGGTGACCCATTCATTAGTGCTCACTTGTCAAAGGAAGAAATCGACGACGCCTTTGATTACCACTGGCACTTGCGCAACGTCGACTACATTTTCCACCGCTTAGGGCTGGATTAATTATTAATAACATCACAGAGTGTGACGGAGTCAAGTAGGCTCCCCGTCACACTCTTTTTTATTTCCGAACAATTTGATCGTTTAAATACTACTTTACACTTAAAAAACATCTATTCGGGAATAATATGGTACAAAAAATCCAGATAGTTCGTATTTGCTATTGACGAGCAATGAGCCGTCTGATATTCTAAACCTAGTTTTACGAACAGCAATTATTTTATCAGCTTTAAAGTTCGTGTTTTACAAAAGGAGCTAGGTGGAAATGGACAAGTTGATTTATACCGGCAAAGCAAAGCAAATGTGGCAAACTGCTGATCCTAACGTATTGAAGGTGGTTTACACCAACCAAGCAACGGCCCTTAACGGCAAGAAGAAAGACCAGATTAGGGAGAAAGGCGAACTTAATAACCAAATTTCAACCCTGGTCTTTGACTACCTGATTGCAAACGGGATTCCGACTCACTTCATCAAAAAGCTGAACGACACTGAAGAACTCGTTAAAAAGTGTCAGATGATTCGCTTGGAATTTGTCACCCGTAACGTTTGTGCAGGTCATTTTGCCTCCCGCTTCGGTATGGAAGAGGGGCGGGTTTTTGACCAGCCAGTCGAAGAACTGTTCTACAAGAGCGACGAGCTGGGGGACCCCTTCCTCAACAACAGCGGTGCACAGGGGTTGGGTTTTGCCACGGCCGACGACTTGCAAGCCTGCTGGCACTTGTCTGAGCGCGTAAACACCTTGCTGACGATTCTTTTCCGCCGGGCCGGAATGCAGCTGGTTGACTTTAAGCTCGAATTTGGCAAATTGCCAGACGGCCACATTGTCCTGGCAGACGAGTTTTCACCGGACAACTGCCGTTTGTGGGATTTAAAGACCCGCCAGCACATGGATAAGGATGTCTTCCGACGCAACCTAGGCGACTTGACGGTGACCTATGAAGAGGTTCTGCACCGCCTGCAAAAGGCACTGGGAAAGGAGAACTAAGATGACGACTGTACGGATTTTTGTCACCTATAAACCATCAGTGTTTGATCCACAAGGCGCGGCGATTACTGACGCGATCCACACCCTGGGGCATGACGAAGTAGGTAGTGTTGCGGTCGGTCGTTTCTTTGATCTTTCGTTTAATGATGAAGTAACAGATCTGGATGCGGCGATTAAGGATGTCGCCACTAAGTTATTGGTGAACTTCAATATGGAAACTTACCACTACCAAGTACTGGAGGCGGCGGAATGAAGATTGCGGTAATCGTCTTTCCTGGCTCTAACTGTGACGTTGACCTTTACGAAGCGTTTCACAGTGTGTTAGGTGCCGACGTGGAATACGTTTCTCACCGGGAACATAGTTTGGCTGGTTTTGACGCGGTCATGCTGCCGGGTGGTTTTTCATACGGCGACTACCTGCGCTGTGGCGCCATTGCTCGTTTTGCCAACATTATTCCTGCTGTTCGACAGATGGCCGAAGACGGCAAATTTGTGTTTGGCACCTGTAATGGTTTTCAGATCCTGACCGAAATGGGACTTTTGCCGGGAGCGCTCAAACAAAACGATAGTATGCAGTTCGTCTGCAAGACTGTTGACCTCACAGTAGTGAATGATCAGACAGCCTTTACGAGCCGCTACCAGAAAGGACAGACGATCCAGTTGCCAATCGCCCACGGTGACGGCAGCTACTACGCGGACTTGCAAACGATTCAACAGTTAGAAGACCATCACCAGGTGGTTTTCCGGTATGCTGGCGAAAACCCTAACGGCAGCCTGCATGACATTGCGGGAATTTGTAACCGGCAAGGGAACGTCCTCGGCATGATGCCACACCCGGAGCGGGCAGTGGAAGTACTGCTCGGTGGCACTGACGGCTTACCACTCTTTCAATCATTATTAGACCAGCAGACAGTAAGGACGGAGGCGGAGTAATGGAGCAGGCAATGACCCCTGAAGAGATCAAGGAGCAACGACCGTACCTCGACTGGAGCTTGACGGAGCACGAGTACAACTACATCGCTGATTCACTCCTTCACCGCTTGCCGAACTATACCGAAACAGGGCTGTTTGCGGCGATGTGGAGTGAGCACTGTTCATATAAAAAGTCTAAGCCAGTGCTGCGGCTTTTTCCTAATTCTGGACCGCGAGTACTTCAGGGACCCGGCGAAGGGGCGGGTGTCGTCGACATTGATGATGGTCAGGCAGTGGTTTTTAAGGCCGAAAGTCATAACCACCCGACAACGGTTGAACCCTACCAGGGGGCGGCAACCGGGGTTGGCGGAATCCTCCGCGACATTTTCAGCATGGGAGCCCGACCGATTGCTTCATTAGATTCGCTCCACTTTGGCGAAATCAAAGACGACGCCACGATGCGTTACAAGGCTGAACAAACGGTCAAGGGGGTCGGTGATTACGGTAACTGCATGGGGATCCCGACGATTGGCGGGGAGACCACCTTTGACCCTTGTTATGCCGGCAACATCCTCCTGAACGCCTTTTCCCTAGGAATCATGGACCAGGCTGATATGAAACGGGGCAACGCGAGCGGCGTCGGTAACGCGGTGATGTATGTCGGCGCTAAGACTGGTCGTGACGGCATTCACGGGGCCACATTTGCTTCGAAGGATTTTTCCGCCGAACACGCTACCCAGCGTTCCGCAGTTCAGGTTGGCGATCCTTTCATGGAAAAACTGCTGATGGAAGCCTGTTTAGAAGTGATCCGCCAGCACCCGTACTGGTTAGTCGGTATCCAGGATATGGGCGCTGCCGGGATCGTTTCGTCCAGTGCCGAAATGGCGTCTGAAGGAAAGAGTGGGATGGACCTCAACCTTGACCTGGTGCCGCAACGGGAGCCGGGGATGTCAGCTTATGAAATCATGTTGTCTGAGTCCCAGGAACGGATGCTGCTGTGTGTTGAAAAAGGGCACGAAAAAGACGTTCAGCAGATTTTTGCTAAGTATGAACTAGAGGCGGTGGTAATTGGCCGGATCACTGCAGGTGGGCAGTACGTCTTGCACCACGACGGACAGATTGTTTGTGATATTCCTGTTCACACCCTGGTAGACGACGTGCTGGAAGAACCAAGTGCCGAGAAACGACCGGTCAGGCTAAGCGAAGCGACCCCAGCACCAGTCCCGGTAGTAACTGATGCGCTGGCAACACTGAAACAAATTCTCCAGCAGCCAACGGTGGCATCAGCCCGCTACTTTACACAGCAATACGACTCGCAGGTACGAACCAGCACAGTAGTGGGACCAGGAAGCGATGCCGGTGTTCTTCGGGTTAGGGGAACCGAAAAGGGGTTGGCAATGACAACCGACGGTAACGGCCGGTTCGTCTACCTGGATCCCTACGTTGGGGGAATCAGGGCGGTTGCCGAAGCAGCAGCGAACATTGTTGCTGCCGGAGCGGAACCACTGGCCATTACTGATTGCCTCAACTACGGGGATCCGAACGATCCGGAAATCTTTTGGGAACTTCACCATTCGGTAAAGGGGATGGCAGATGCCTGTCGTGAACTAGAAACGCCGGTCGTGTCCGGAAACGTTTCCCTGTACAACGAAAACAATGGACAGGCCATTCACCCGACATCAATGGTCGGGATGGTCGGTCTTATTCATGATATTCAACGTGTCGTGACTATTAAGGCGGCTAACGCTGGCGACCGAGTTTACCTGCTCGGTAAAATTGGTGACGATTTTGCTGGCAGCGAAGTGCAAAAGATGCTTGATGGTGACATTAGCGGCACGCTTAGTCCTGTTGACATCAAGGAGGTTCACGCCCACTTGAAAGATCTTTTGGCTGCCGAACAAGCCGGGCTGGTTAATAGTGCTCACGATATTAGTGAAGGGGGCCTGGGTGCCTGCCTTAGTGAGGTGCTCTTTGGTACTGGCTTGGGAATGGATCTCAACTTTGGAAAGATGAGTACTGCCCAGCTTTTTGCCGAACCGGCTAACTGCTTTGTCATTACCGTTGCCCCGGAAAACCAGCAGGAAATCGAGCAGCGTCTGGGTGACTGGGCACAATTGGCAGGAGAAGTCACTGCTGATGGTCGGTTGAAAGTGGCTCTGAGTAACCAGGAACTGGTAGCTGACGTTAGTGAACTAGAAACGCTTTACGAGGAGGCGATCCCGTGCCTAATGAAGTCAAAAGCCTAAATGAGGAGTGCGGTGTCTTCGGTATCTTCGGCACTAAGAACGCCAGTCAGCTGGTTTACCTGGGACTCCATAACCTCCAGCACCGGGGACAAGAAGGTGCGGGAATTGTCTCGACAGATGGTCAGCAGATGTACCAGCACCGGGACCGCGGGCTCCTTTCTAAGGCCTTTGCCCACCGCGAGGACTTAGATAAGCTAGTTGGCGATGCGGCAATCGGGCACGTCCGCTACAGTACGACTGGTCAGAACTCAATTCAAAATGTTCAGCCATTTCTTTTTCACTTTCACGATGGCGACATTGCCCTGGCCCATAATGGCAACCTGGTTAACGGGACGTCGCTTCGGAAGCGGCTGGAAGAGAACGGGGCGGTTTTTCAAACGACAACCGATACGGAAGTGCTCATCCACCTTTTACGGGAGAAGATGAACCAGCAGGAATTTTTGCCGGCGCTTAAAGCGTCCCTCAATGAAGTTCATGGTGGTTTTGCCTTCTTGATGCTGCAAAAGGAGCGGATGATCGCCGCCCTCGACCCGCACGGGATCCGGCCGCTGTGCATCGGCCAACTGGCTGACGGGGCCTACGTGATTGCGAGCGAATCCTGTGCCTTAGACATTGTGCGGGCGCGGTTTGTCCGTGATGTCCAGCCTGGTGAACTGGTGATTGTTGATCGTGACGGGCTGCACATCGATCACTTCACGACTGAGACCCAACTAGCAATCTGTTCGATGGAATTTATTTACTTTGCCCGTCCAGATTCAGTTATTCATGGGGTGACGGTCCATAATGCCCGGAAGCGGATGGGGCGGCTCCTAGCCCGGGAACAACCAGCCGATGTTGACATGGTTGTTCCGGTACCTAACTCGGCACTCTCGGCGGCAGCTGGTTATGCCGAGGAACTGGGAGTACCGAACGAAATGGGGTTGGTGAAGAACCAGTACGTTGCCCGCACTTTTATTCAACCGAATCAAGCACTGCGGGTGGAAGGGGTTCGCCGCAAGCTGTCGGCAGTTCGCGGGGTGGTTGCCGGCAAGAAGGTCGCGGTTGTTGACGACTCGATTGTTCGCGGGACTACTTCCAAGCAAATCGTCCAGATGCTCTATGATGCCGGCGCGGCCGAAGTACACTTACGAATTGCCAGTCCAGCTTTCCGCTTCCCGTGCTTTTACGGGATTGACGTTTCCACGCGGGCGGAACTCATTGCTGCTCATTATTCGGTCGGCGCGATGCGTGAAATTATCGGCTGTGACAGTCTCGGTTTTTTAAGTGTCGACTCGTTGATCAAGGCGATTGATATTCCGGATGCTGGCAAGGTACCCTTTGGCGGATTAACCGTAGCCTACTTTAATGGGCAGTACCCGACGCTGCTTGAAGACTATGAAGCCGGTTACTTAGCGTCATTGAACCGCCAGGAACAACTAGCCAGAAAGAAGAGGTTGAAAAAATAATGAATCGTTACCAAGAAGCCGGGGTTGATGTGAATGCCGGCTATGAACTAGTGAAGAAGATTCGCGCTGACGTGAACGCCACCCGGCGACCAGGAATGGTTGGCGGGATTGGCGGCTTTGGGGGGATGTTTGACCTTGGTCAGCTGAACTACCGGCACCCGGTTTTGGTAGCCGGTACTGACGGGGTTGGCACAAAACTGCTAGTTGCGCAAAAGGTTGGCAAGCACGATACGGTGGGCATCGATGCGGTGGCAATGTGTGTTAACGACCTGCTCGCCCAGGGAGCGGAACCGCTCTACTTTCTTGACTACATCGCGGCTGGTCATAATGATCCGGACCGCCTTGCCAGCGTGGTTCACGGGGTTAGTGTTGGCTGTCAACAGGCAGGGGCCGCCCTAGTTGGTGGCGAGACGGCCGAAATGCCCGCGATGTACGACCGCGACGAGTACGACCTCGCTGGTTTTGCCACTGGGATTGCGGAACGGGACCAGTTACTCGATGGTACTCGCCCGCAAGAAGGTGACATCCTCCTCGGGCTCGCCTCGGCGGGTCTTCATTCCAACGGCTTTTCACTCGTCCGGCAGATCCTCTTTCACGACCACGATGTTGACTGGCACGAAACACCAACCATCCTCAATGGCCAGAGTGTTGGTCAAACCTTGCTGACCCCGACACGCATCTACGTGAAATCGGTTCTTCCGCTGGTTCACGACGGACTCATTGAGGGGATTAGCCACATTACTGGTGGCGGGTTGATTGAAAATCTGCCACGGATGTTTGCTGACAACTTGCAAGCAGTGGTCAGCCGGGGTACCTGGCCTATCCTCCCGGTCTTCAAGTACCTAGCCCGGCTCGGCCAACTGGACGACGATGACCTCTGGGGGACATTCAACATGGGACTAGGCCTCGTTTTGGCGGTTCATCCGGCCAATGTTGACCGGGTAACGACCGACTTACAAGAAGCTGGCGAAGCCGTTTACCAGGTCGGTCACCTCAAGAAGCGGCCGTTGGCAGAAGAAAAAGTGTTAATCAAGTGAGGCGAGATAAATGAGAGTGGCCATTCTGGCTTCAGGGAACGGAACTAACTTTGAGGCGCTAGCAAGGCAATTTACTACGGGGGAAATTCCCGGCGACCTGGTGTTGTTATTTTGTAACCACCCGGATGCACCGGTGATGAAGCGGGCGGCCCGGTTGCACGTCCCGGCGAAGGCGTGGACCGTTAAGGAATGCGGCGGCAAGGAAGCTTATGAGCAGCGGTTACTGACCCTTCTGCAGGACTACCAGGTCGACTTTGTCATCCTAGCCGGTTACCTGCGGGTGGTGGGGCCGACAATCCTCAACGCCTATCCGCACTCGATCGTCAACCTGCACCCGGCCCTCTTACCGCACTATAAGGGGTTGCACGCCATTGAACGGGCCTTTGCTGACTTTCAAGCGGGGAAGATTCACCAGACGGGGGTCACGGTTCATTTCATTGACGACCAACTGGACCACGGCGAAAACATCGCGCAACGAGTCGTGCCGATCAAGAGCGACGACACGGCGGCAACGTTAGAAGCACGAATCCACGAAACGGAACACCAGTTGTTCCCCCAAGCAGTCAAGGAAGTTTTACAGCAACGAATGAATAAAGGAGAGAAGTAAACGATGAAGCGCGCATTAGTTTCTGTTAGTGACAAGACTGGCCTGGTACCATTTGTCCGCGGGCTGGAAGAAAACGGCTACGAAATTGTTTCCACCGGTGGCACCAAGAAGGTTCTCGACGGTGCCGGGATTAAGACGGTCGCGATTGAAGACGTGACCCACTTTCCGGAAATTCTTGACGGGCGGGTTAAAACGCTGAACCCATACGTCCACGGGGGATTGCTGGCCCGCCGCGATTTACCCGAACACATGGCGACGCTCAAAAAGCTCGGGATTACGCCAATCGACCTGGTGGTCGTCAACCTTTACCCGTTCAAGCAAACAATTGAAAAACCGGCCGTCACCGAAGAAGAGGCGATCGAAAATATCGATATTGGCGGGCCTAGTATGTTGCGGGCGGCGGCCAAGAACTTCCGCGACGTGACGGTTGTTGTTGACCAGGAGGACTATGACCGGGTGTTAGCAGAAATTAAGGAGCACGGCGACACCACTTTAGCAACTCGGGCGAACTTAGCAGCGAAGGTCTTTCGGACAACGGCAGCTTATGACGCGCTGATTGCCGACTACCTGACGAAGCAGACCGGTAACGAGGATCCCGACCAGCTGACGATGACTTACCAGCTAAAGGAAAAGATGAGATACGGGGAGAACCCGCACCAGCAGGCCTGGTTGTACGAGGATGCCCTGCCAAAAGCCTTCTCCATTCTTTCGGCTAAGCAACTACACGGTAAAAAGCTGTCATACAACAACATCAAGGACGCCGATGAAGCGCTCCGCTGCATCCGCGAATTTCAGGACGAACCAACTGTCGTGGCAATGAAGCACATGAACCCGTGTGGTATAGGTCGTGCGGCTAAATTGACGGAGGCCTGGGATCGCGCTTACCAGGCCGACCCCGTCTCCATTTTTGGTGGCGTGATTGCGGTCAACCGGCCAGTGGATCTAGCCACGGCGACGAAGATGCACAAACTCTTCTTGGAAATTATCATCGCGCCGGCCTTTGATGACGATGCCTACCAAGTATTAGCAAAGAAGAAGAACCTCCGCTTGCTGACGGTGGACTTCAGCCACGAAAACGAACCGACTCGGCGCGAGGCAGTTTCCGTGATGGGCGGACTGTTAGTTCAGGAACAAGACGTCCTCAAAGAAGACCCGCATGACTGGAAGTGCGTAACGAAGGTCAAGCCAACTGAACAGCAGTTGGCGGCCCTAGCCTTTGCCTGGAAGGCGGTCAAGCATACTAAATCCAACGCCATCGTCCTTGCTAACAACGAGCGGACCCTCGGCGTCGGTGCCGGTCAGCCAAACCGGATTGATTCGCTGAAGATTGCTACCAAGCACGCTGGAAAGTCAATCGACGAAACGACCGTCATGGCTTCCGATGCCTTCTTCCCCTTTGGCGACAGCCTGGAATTTGCGGGACAGCACGGGATTAAGGCGGTCGTCGAACCGGGCGGCTCGATTCGCGACCAGGAAACGATCGACATGGCCAACAAGTACGGTGTCGCGGTCGTCTTTACCGGGCACCGCCATTTCCGTCACTAGTCAGGAGGGTTAATAATGCAGGATCAGTTAACACTGCTCGTTATCGGCGAGGGTGGCCGGGAGTTTGCCATCGCCAAGAAGTTAAAGCAAAGCCCCCACGTGGCGACGGTCTACTGCGCGCCCGGCAATATCGGGATGCTGACGGTGGGGGTGACGCCGGTTAACATCGCCGAAATGGACCTCAATGGTTTGCTGCAGTTTGCCATTGAAAAGCACGTTGACTGGACCTTCGTGGGGCCGGAAAACGTCCTTTGCGCCGGCATTGTCGATAAGTTTCAGGCCGCCGGTCAACGGATCATCGGTCCCACCAAGCGGGCGGCCCAGCTGGAAGGGTCCAAAGACTACGCACTGCAATTTATGGACCGCTACCACGTGCCGACAGCCAAACACGAGACGTTTACCAGCGAAGAAGCCGCTGTGGCGGGGCTGGCTGACTTTGCCTACCCGGTCGTGGTTAAGGAAAACGGCCTCGCGGGCGGCAAGGGCGTTGTAATCGCTCCGGACTACACCAGTGCCGTGGACACCCTCCACGAGATGTTCGCTGGTCCACAAACGGCAGTCGTGCTCGAGGAATGCCTCACTGGTCCGGAATACTCGCTCTTCTGCCTCGTCGCCGGTGACCAGTACCGGCTCTTGCCAATGGCCCAGGACCATAAGCGGGCTTACGATGGCGACAAGGGTCCCAACACCGGCGGGATGGGAGCTTATAGTCCACTCCCGCAGCTGGCGGCAGCTGACCGTCAGCGGATGGTTCAAGAGGTTGTCGAACCGACCATTGCCGGCCTGGTCGACGGCGGTTATGACTACCATGGTATTCTCTACATCGGACTGATGATGACGGCAGACGGCCCGAAAGTCATTGAGTACAATGTCCGCCTGGGTGACCCGGAGACCCAGGTGATCTTGCCTCGACTGGCGACAGACTGGGCAGAGTTGCTGCAGGCAGTCGTCGACGATGACCTCTTGCCGGTGATCAAGGAGCGCGACCAGGCAGTTTTGGGAGTGGTACTGGCAGCCAAGGGCTACCCCGCCCACCCGGCTTACTACCCATCACTGGGTAAGCTACCGGACCAGGAAGGGATCGCGATTGACTACGCGAACGTCACCGGCCGGCTGGATGACCTGTACGGCGCTGGCGGCCGGTTGGCGATGGTACTTGCTGAAGCACCGAGTCTCCAGGAAGCGGCCCAGCGGGTCTACGACTACTTAGGCCGACTCAACGAACCGGACTGCTTTTACCGCCATGATATTGGCCAGAAGGCGGGAGTTAACTTTTTCTTTTAGTCTGCCTTTGCTTTATAATTGAAGTTAATAAGAGAATTTAATAAAGGAGGGCTACCAAATGAATACCAACCAGCGCAAACTGCTCGCCCTGGCGGGAGTCGCCATCGTGGCGGCAATCTGCCAGTGGGGCGTTGGTCACCCCGACTGGGCCCAGCTGATCGTTACTGCTGCTGGGGTTGTGATCGCGCTGTCGATGCTGTGGGGAATGGTCAAAAAGCTGCGCCACGGTGACTACGGCGTGGATCTTTTAGCCATCATTGCCATCACGTCTGCCTTGGCAGTCGGTGAGTACTGGGCGGCGATGGTGATCTTACTGATGCTGATCGGTGGTGACGCGCTTGAAGACTACGCTAACGAAAAGGCGCACAGTGAGCTCAAGACCCTGCTGGATAATACCCCACGGACCGCTCACCGCCTGGTCGACGGTCAACAGGAAGCAGTCAGTGTTGATGACTTACAAGTTGGCGACAGGGTTAAGGTCCTCCCTGGTGAACTAGTACCCGTTGACGGTCGGGTGACTGCGGGGCACAGCACGGTCAACGAGTCTTCCCTGACCGGTGAGTCGCTGCCGCTGACCAAGCAGGCCGGTGACGAGCTGCTGTCGGGGTCGGTTAATGGCGATGGTATTTTGGAAATGACAGTTGAAAAACGGGCGGCCGACAGCCAGTACCAGCAACTCGTGGCGTTGATCCAGGAAGCCGACCAGCAGCCGGCCCGGTTCGTGCGGTTGGCTGACCGTTACGCGCTTCCTTTTACCATTATTAGCCTGGTCATCGGTGGTCTTGCCTGGGCCTGGGCGGGTGACCCGGTCCGTTTTGCCCAGGTACTGGTAGTCGCTTCCCCGTGCCCCCTAATTTTAGCTGCACCGGTGGCCTTCGTTTCGGGGATGAGCCGGTCGTCGGCTAGCGGGATCGTCGTCAAAAGCGGTGACGTGATTGAAAAACTCGCTACTGCCCGCTCAGCCGCTTTCGACAAAACCGGGACGCTGACCGCCGGACAATTAGCGGTCAGTGCGGTCATTCCGGCGTCAGGAACAGCTGAAGCTGAACTCCTCCGCCTCGCTGCCAGCGCCGAACAGGGCTCCAACCACGTTCTGGCACAGTCGATTGTGCAACGGGCGCGGGAGGCCGGATTAACATTAAGTCAGCCGACCCAGTTAGAGGAAGTCACCGCCCAGGGGGTAGTGGCCGAAATTGGTGGACGGCAGGTGCGAGCTGGCAAACGGACATTTGTCGCACCGGACGACGACATTGCGGCTGCCAACGTCACGGCAGTTTACGTCGCGGTTGATGGTCGCTACTGCGGGCGGATCGAGTTGGCTGATAAATTGCGGCCAGAAGCGCGGGACACCATTGATGAACTGCGGTCTGCGGGTGTGAAGACGATCATCATGGTCACCGGTGACAATGCGGCGATTGCCCAGCGGATTGCCAATAAGCTGGGGATCACCAAGGTCTTCGCTGACTTGCTGCCCAAGGACAAAATCACTCACCTGCAGGGCCTGCCAGCAGACGAGCGGCCGAGTATCATGGTCGGTGACGGCGTCAATGATGCGCCGGTGCTCAAGGTTGCCGATGTCGGGATTGCGATGGGCGCCCGCGGGTCGAGTGCGGCCAGCGAATCGGCTGACGTCGTGATTTTGACCGATAACCTGCATAAGGTGGCTAATGCCGTCACCATTGCCGAAGAAACACTGGCAATTGCCAAGCACGCCGTTCTGATTGGCATCTTTGTCTGTGTTGCCCTGATGCTGATTGCGGCCACCGGGGTCGTGCCGACAATTATCGGGGCCCTCCTCCAGGAAGTGGTCGACACGGTCTGCATCCTCTGGGGATTGCGGGCCCGCCGGGGCAGCCGTCAGCTTGCTGAATAAGTTCAATTCAATGAGAAAATAACAATCTGTTGGTCGCCACTTGGTATTTAGGGCGGAATGGATTAAAATATAACAGTAATTCTGTTACATGACTTTTAAGAAGAAAGAGGTCAGATTAATGGCAAAACTGGTTTTGATCCGTCACGGACAAAGTGAATGGAACCTTTCCAACCAATTCACTGGTTGGGTCGACGTTGATTTGAGTGAAAAGGGTGTTGCCCAGGCTAAGGCTGCCGGCAAGGCCATCAAGGAACACGGGCTGCAATTTGATTACGCCTACACTTCAGTTCTGAAGCGGGCCATCAAGACGCTCCACTACGCACTGGAAGAATGCGACCAGCTGTGGATTCCGGAATACAAGACTTGGCGTTTGAACGAACGTCACTACGGTGCTCTGCAAGGGCTGAACAAGAAGGCCACTGCTGACAAGTATGGTGCCGACCAAGTTCACATTTGGCGTCGGTCATACGACGTTCTGCCGCCACTGCTGAAGGCTACTGACGAAGGTTCAGCTGCCAAGGACCGTCGTTACGCTAACCTTGACCCACGGACGATTCCGGGTGGTGAAAACCTCAAGGTTACCCTGGAACGGGTTATCCCGCTGTGGCAGGACCAAATTGCACCAAAGCTGCTGGACAACAAGAACGTCATTATTGCTGCCCACGGTAACTCCCTGCGTGCGCTGAGCAAGTACATCGAAAACATCTCTGATGATGACATCATGAACCTGGAAATGGCTACTGGCCAGCCGGTCGTTTATGACTTCGATGACAAGCTGAACGTTTTGAACAAGGAAAAGTACGATATTGACTAGGGTTGCAGGTTAATCTAAGCTGATAACTAACGAAGGGCCGCGAATATTCGTGGCCCTTTCCTAATTTCACAGAATCTTTCAATTATGAGAACATAATGATCATTTTTGCCCGGCAAGATAAGATTGTTATGGCCTGTGTTATGATATTAACCAGAAAATGATCAATTATAAGTAAGGTGGGAAACAATGGCTAAACAAGTTTCAATTAAACAATTTTGGGCGGATTTAAGGACCGCCCTGAAAGAACGGTACTGGTCAGCAGTCTGGCCGATCGCCGGGGGGATGTTGCTGCTGTTGGCAATTTCCGTTTTGATTTCACTGGGAATCGCCCGCGCATTCATGACCTTCATGATGATGTTTCAAATGATGATGTACGGGATGAGCTCACTCTCAATGGCCCTGATGGTGATGGTTGGCATGTGGATCCTCATTGCTGCTTTAGTAGTGGTGGAATTCTTCCTCCAGTTCCTGGGTGTTGCTAGTGCCTATGCCTGGTTGGATTACCTCCGTCATCCGGAAATGAAGTTAAACGCCAGTGCTGTGTGGACCTACTTTAAGCACTTGAAGAAAAACCAGATTCTGCGCTTGACGCTCTACATGAGTTTCTTCATCTTCTTATGGCAGCTGCCATTAATGATCGTCGGGGCACTGCCGGTGATTGCCAAGATCAGCTGGCTGAGAATTGTTTTAAACATTATCAACGACATTATCGTTGTCTGGAAAGGGTTGGAATACTCGCAGGCAATTTTCGTTTACCGTGATCGCCAGGAAGACTTCCTCGGCCAGTCCATGCGTCACGCCATTACTGCCAGCCGGCGGTTAATGGGTGGTAACAAGGCTAGTTACCTAATCGTTTCGATCCTCTTTATCGCGCTGCCAATGTTGGTACTGGGAGCCATCTTTGGGGGGATTGCCTTTTATGGTGACTACACTGGTACTTACCCGTTAATGTGGACGGGGGTAATTTTGCTGATTATCGCCGAATTGATGTTTATTCCGGTGGCATTATTGGTTGCTGCACAGTTCTATCAACGGATTGCCAAACCAGAACTCGTTGTCGACAGCTTTACTGACACCTTCAAGCCAGTAGATGAGTTGACCGGGGTCAAGTATGATGATGACTGGCGGGGAGTTCAACCGAGGACGACCAAGCAGGTTGACCCGCAAGTTAAGACGACGAATGAGAAAAAGACTGAAGCGAAGAAAGGCGAATAAGCTTTAAAATAAACAGCATGGTGCGTTTTGATGGCACCGTGCTGTTTTCTTTTTGGTTTGGGTTGAACAATCTATACCACTAGTCAGCTAATCATCGTCCAATCGCGAACTTTTACGCAAAAAAAGGCGAAAAAGTTGCTGTTTCAAAATAAATTAAAAAAGTTGGTTTTTATCGTTGACATTTAGTCGCGACCCCGGTATAGTTAATACTCGTTGGCGCGGCAATACGTTGTCGCATCAAGGCCTGACAGTTAAAATTAGTTGTTGACCTTGAGCTGCTAACATGGTATATTAATAAAGCTGCTGATTGAGTTATTCAATTGGTTATCAAAAATTCCTCTTGACAATTGATTGGCAGTTTGATAATATAGTATTTGCTGTCACGTTGAGTGACAACAAGGTAGACCTTTGAAAACTGAACAAAGTTTCGACGAACACAAATGTGCAGGGTCCTTGATCTTATGATCGAGGCAAAACATTTGCGAAGTCAATTCGCTTAACTAATAATTTGAGAGCTATTTCAAAAGCTCATATCTAATATGAGAGTTTGATCCTGGCTCAGGATGAACGCCGGCGGTGTGCCTAATACATGCAAGTCGAACGCACTGGCCCAACTGATATGACGTGCTTGCACTGATTTGACGATGGATTACCAGTGAGTGGCGGACGGGTGAGTAACACGTAGGCAACCTGCCCAAGAGCGGGGGATAACATTTGGAAACAAGTGCTAATACCGCATAAGATTGATGACCACATGGTCATCAATTTAAAGATGGTTTCGGCTATCACTCTTGGATGGGCCTGCGGTGCATTAGCTAGTTGGTAAGGTAACGGCTTACCAAGGCAGTGATGCATAGCCGAGTTGAGAGACTGATCGGCCACAATGGGACTGAGACACGGCCCATACTCCTACGGGAGGCAGCAGTAGGGAATCTTCCACAATGGGCGCAAGCCTGATGGAGCGACACCGCGTGAGTGAAGAAGGGTTTCGGCTCGTAAAGCTCTGTTGTTGAAGAAGAACGTGCGTGAGAGTAACTGTTCACGCAGTGACGGTATTCAACCAGAAAGTCACGGCTAACTACGTGCCAGCAGCCGCGGTAATACGTAGGTGGCAAGCGTTATCCGGATTTATTGGGCGTAAAGCGAGCGCAGGCGGTTTTCTAAGTCTGATGTGAAAGCCTTCGGCTTAACCGAAGAAGGGCATCGGAAACTGGATGACTTGAGTGCAGAAGAGGGCAGTGGAACTCCATGTGTAGCGGTGGAATGCGTAGATATATGGAAGAACACCAGTGGCGAAGGCGGCTGCCTAGTCTGCAACTGACGCTGAGGCTCGAAAGCATGGGTAGCGAACAGGATTAGATACCCTGGTAGTCCATGCCGTAAACGATGAGTGCTAGGTGTTGGAGGGTTTCCGCCCTTCAGTGCCGCAGCTAACGCAATAAGCACTCCGCCTGGGGAGTACGACCGCAAGGTTGAAACTCAAAGGAATTGACGGGGGCCCGCACAAGCGGTGGAGCATGTGGTTTAATTCGAAGCTACGCGAAGAACCTTACCAGGTCTTGACATCTTGCGCTAACCTAAGAGATTAGGCGTTCCCTTCGGGGACGCAATGACAGGTGGTGCATGGTCGTCGTCAGCTCGTGTCGTGAGATGTTGGGTTAAGTCCCGCAACGAGCGCAACCCTTGTTACTAGTTGCCAGCATTCAGTTGGGCACTCTAGTGAGACTGCCGGTGACAAACCGGAGGAAGGTGGGGACGACGTCAGATCATCATGCCCCTTATGACCTGGGCTACACACGTGCTACAATGGACGGTACAACGAGCAGCGAACTCGCGAGGGCAAGCAAATCTCTTAAAACCGTTCTCAGTTCGGACTGTAGGCTGCAACTCGCCTACACGAAGTCGGAATCGCTAGTAATCGCGGATCAGCATGCCGCGGTGAATACGTTCCCGGGCCTTGTACACACCGCCCGTCACACCATGGAAGTTTGCAATGCCCAAAGTCGGTGCGCTAACCTTCGGGAAGCAGCCGCCTAAGGCAGGGCAGATGACTGGGGTGAAGTCGTAACAAGGTAGCCGTAGGAGAACCTGCGGCTGGATCACCTCCTTTCTAAGGAATTAATCGGAAACCTGCACAGCGTTGATAACTTTGTTCAGTTTTGAGGGGGTTACCCTCAAACTTGTACTTTGAAAACTAAACAAGATCTAAATTTTCTTTATTCACAAATAAACCGAGAACACCGCGTTATTTGAGTTGTTTAACGAAAAAATCGCATTACTCAATTAACTGTGGTGAACAACGGAAGTTGTTCATCAAGGTTAAGTTATGAAGGGCGCATGGTGAATGCCTTGGTACTAGGAGCCGATGAAGGACGGGACTAACACCGATATGCTTCGGGGAGTGGTAAGTACACTTTGATCCGGAGATTTCCGAATGGGGAAACCCAATCAACTTAGTCGTTGATTACTTGACCAGTGAATCTATAGCTGGCAAGGGGAAGACGCAGTGAACTGAAACATCTAAGTAGCTGCAGGAAGAGAAAGAAATTCGATTCCCTCAGTAGCGGCGAGCGAACGGGGAAGAGCCCAAACCAACGAGCTTGCTTGTTGGGGTTGTAGGACTGAACATTTGAGTGAGCAAAGTTCGACGTAGTCGAAGCAGTTGGGAAACTGCGCCAGAGCGGGTGAGAGCCCCATAGGCGAAACGTCAAACTCTCAGTTCAGGATCCTGAGTACGGCGGAACACGTGTAACTCCGTCGGAAACCGCGAGGACCATCTCGCAAGGCTAAATACTACCTAGTGACCGATAGTGAACCAGTTCCGTGAGGGAAAGGTGAAAAGCACCCCGGGAGGGGAGTGAAATAGTTCCTGAAACCATGTGCCTACAAGCTGTCGGAGCCCGTTAATGGGTGACGGCGTGCCTCTCGCAGAATGAACCGGCGAGTTATGATCACGTGCAAGGTTAAGGCGGAAAAGCCGGAGCCGCAGCGAAAGCGAGTCTGAAATAGGCGTACGAAGTACGTGGTTATATACCCGAAACCAGGTGATCTAACCATGACCAGGTTGAAGGTGCGGTAAAACGCACTGGAGGACCGAACCCGTATCTGTTGCAAAAGGTTGGGATGAGTTGTGGTTAGCGGTGAAATTCCAAACGAACTTGGAGATAGCTGGTTCTCTCCGAAATCTCTTTAGGGGGAGCCTTGGACAAAGAATCTTGGAGGTAGAGCTACTGTTTGGACTAGGGGCCCGTCATGGGTTACTGACTTCAGATAAACTCCGAATGCCAATGATTCATATCCAGGAGTCACACGATGAGCGATAAGGTCCACCGTGGAAAGGGGAACAGCCCAGATCACCAGTTAAGGTCCCAAAATATATGCTAAGTGGAAAAGGATGTGGAGTTGCATAGACAACTAGGATGTTGGCTCAGAAGCAGCCACCATTTAAAGAGTGCGTAATAGCTCACTAGTCGAGTGATCCTGCGCCGAAAATGTACCGGGGCTAAGCATATTACCGAAACTGTGGATGTGCACTACGTGCACGTGATAGGAGAGCGTTCTAAGGGCGGCGAAGTCAGACCGTGAGGACTGGTGGAGCGCTTAGAAGTGAGAATGCCGGTATGAGTAACGAAAGACAGGTGAGAATCCTGTCCACCGAATGACTGAGGTTTCCTGGGGAAGGTTCGTCCTCCCAGGGTTAGTCGGGACCTAAGCTGAGGCCGAAAGGCGTAGGCGATGGATAACAGGTTGAGATTCCTGTACCAGTTGATTGCGTTCGAGC
Source organism: [Lactobacillus] timonensis (assembly GCF_900240275.1). Taxonomy (GTDB): domain Bacteria; phylum Bacillota; class Bacilli; order Lactobacillales; family Lactobacillaceae; genus Limosilactobacillus; species Limosilactobacillus timonensis. Next base: position 840,727 of record NZ_LT964761.1, read on the forward strand.
GAAGGAGGGACGCAGGAGGCTAAGCAATCCGGACGGATGGAAAGGTCCGGCCAAGCAGCAAGTTAGGAGTTGAGTCAAATGCTTAACTTCGGGTTAACAAGCTGTGATGGGGAGTGAAATTAAGTAACGAAGTTGCCAACGTCACACTGCCGAGAAAAGCTTCTAGCAAGTAATCAACTGCCCGTACCGCAAACCGACACAGGTAGTCGAGGAGAGTATCCTAAGGTGAGCGAGTGAACTCTCGTTAAGGAACTCGGCAAAATGACCCCGTAACTTCGGGAGAAGGGGTGCTGACCGGAAGGTCAGCCGCAGTGAAGAGGCCCAGACGACTGTTTATTAAAAACACAGGTTTCTGCAAAATCGTAAGATGAAGTATAGGGGCTGACGCCTGCCCGGTGCTGGAAGGTTAAAAGGAAGAGTTAGCTTCGGCGAAGCTCTGAATTGAAGCCCCAGTAAACGGCGGCCGTAACTATAACGGTCCTAAGGTAGCGAAATTCCTTGTCGGGTAAGTTCCGACCCGCACGAAAGGCGTAACGATCTGGGCGCTGTCTCAACGAGAGACTCGGTGAAATTGAAATGCCTGTGAAGATGCAGGCTACCCGCGACAGGACGGAAAGACCCCATGGAGCTTTACTGTAGCTTGATATTGAGTGTTTGTACTGCTTGTACAGGATAGGTAGGAGCCGTAGAAGTCGGAACGCTAGTTTCGACGGAGGCGTTGGTGGGATACTACCCTTGCAATATGACCACTCTAACCCGCGTCACTGAACGTGACGGGAGACAGTGTCAGGTGGGCAGTTTGACTGGGGCGGTCGCCTCCTAAAAGGTAACAGAGGCGCCCAAAGGTTCGCTCAGAATGGTTGGAAATCATTCGCAGAGTGTAAAGGCACAAGCGAGCTTGACTGCGAGACAGACAGGTCGAGCAGGGACGAAAGTCGGGCTTAGTGATCCGGTGGTTCCGCATGGAAGGGCCATCGCTCAACGGATAAAAGCTACCCTGGGGATAACAGGCTTATCTCCCCCAAGAGTTCACATCGACGGGGAGGTTTGGCACCTCGATGTCGGCTCATCGCATCCTGGGGCTGTAGTCGGTCCCAAGGGTTGGGCTGTTCGCCCATTAAAGCGGTACGCGAGCTGGGTTAAGAACGTCGTGAGACAGTTCGGTCCCTATCCGTCGTGGGCGCAGGAAATTTGAGAGGAGCTGTCCTTAGTACGAGAGGACCGGGATGGACATACCGCTGGTGTACCAGTTGTTCCGCCAGGAGCACCGCTGGGTAGCTATGTATGGATGAGATAAACGCTGAAAGCATCTAAGTGTGAAACTCGCCTCAAGATGAGATTTCCCATTCCATTAGGAAGTAAGACCCCTTAGAGATGATGAGGTAGATAGGGTGGAAGTAGAAGCGCCGTGAGGCGTGGAGCGGACCACTACTAATCGGTCGAGGACTTAACCAAGTGAGAAGCGGTTAGGTTCTGGTTGAAAGTGAAAAAGANAAGTAAGACCCCTTAGAGATGATGAGGTAGATAGGGTGGAAGTAGAAGCGCCGTGAGGCGTGGAGCGGACCACTACTAATCGGTCGAGGACTTAACCAAGTGAGAAGCGGTTAGGTTCTGGTTGAAAGTGAAACAAGGATTGATAGATCTGGTTTAGTTTTGAGAGCGCAAGTTCTCACGAGTGTGGTGGCAATAGCATGAAGGATACACCTGTTCCCATGCCGAACACAGTAGTTAAGCTTCAGCGCGCCAAAAGTAGTTGGGGGATCGCTCCCTGCGAGGATAGGGCGTCGCCACGCGATAATAAGCGTCATGATCTTGATGGTCATGACGTTTTTTTGTGCCTTCTTTTCCGTGCCACACATATGCTATGATTAACGTGATGAGGTGAAGGAAATGAAGAAGAAAACGGTTAGTGCGGTCTTATTATTGCTGTGTTGTCTCTTATTAGTGGGCTGCCAAAGTCATGACAGTCAAGAACATTCGTCATCACATGAAACGACCACAAAGACGACTACTCGCAATCACTCATCCGAGAACCAGGGGAACGCTATTGCTTCCAGTTCAACCAATGCCAATGAATCATCAGCCGTCAAAGCCACCAAAGTTGACGATAAAACGACCGGGGTGATGTTGGCCCTGTTAGTTTATCCGGATTGGCTGAAAAACTATATCGGGACGAAGTGTTTTTGCTACTGCCCAGCTAGTGAAAACAAAATGGGCGGCCGCTTGGCCGGCTACAGTTATTTGACCGCTAATGGTGACCCGACCAGTTATCTCTACTACAAGGTTAATGGCGATGTCGTTACTTACACGGTTTGGGTACCAGGCGAAAATAGCGTTGCCGATGGTCATTACGAAACAAAGACTGTCTCTCTTGCACGGCTGGAGAAGGATTATTACGTTACCCAAAGTCAAAAGGATGAAGTCAATGGTTATGTCAGCAAGCTAAATGACGAAGCCGACTACGCCAAAAAGATCAACAACTAGGTAACAAGAAATTGTGGTATTGATGGTCATGTGGAGAACATGGCCTTTTTTAAGTTACCTAGTGCAGACCACGTGCTATTATTGCGTTAATAAGCGGAAATTGGTAAAATCGAACGCGTGTACGATGAACGTTTTTGACAGAAAAGGGGGTCTGCTGGATGGATAAAACAAGCTTGGCTAGTTTCCTGCTTAATAAGTACGGGCAACGGCTCAGCTCGGTGACGAGAAACGGGATCGACGCGACCGCCGCGCTAGTCCGCAATGACTTTACACCCTGGCTGATGTTTTATACCAATAAGCAGGATGACCCCCATGCGATGGCAGGGACTGATGGTGAGTTAGCCATTAAGTGCGGCGCGTTAAGCTTTATGCTGACGAAAATCCCTATCTTTTTTAAGCCGTCACTGACTGATGAGGCTGGTTGGATTGGTGTTTTAATGTCAGATAAGAATGACCGAGCAATTAAGGACTTGATTGATTCGGCTTGGCGTTCCCAGGGGCGCGGGTCGGCGCCGATTAAGTATGTTAACTTAACCGAGCAGGACGACCAAACTGACGACTACCAACCGGAGTTTATTACTGGCCGGCCGGCGAAGATGGAGAAAAAAGACGATGTCGTCTTACCACTGCAGTTGCGGAAAATGAAGGAATCTTACGACTATCAAATCCCGCTCGCCCACCGGCAGGAGGTTAACTTTTACCGCCAGGGACAGATGGTGTCGGACTATACCGACGACTATGAAGACTTTGCGGAGCTTTACCGGAGCAATCCCGACTATCACGGCCTCACCAACGGGCAACTGCGGACTTACTTCGCCTTACGAACCCAGTGGCGCCAGGAAAAGTACCCCCGTTTTCAGCACGGCATGGGCGGTTATTTGACTCTTTACATGAGCGAACTGGTTAACCTGATCGGCTGTGAATCGCCGGAGCAGGCCTTTGATTCCTTGCGTAAATTCCAACGGCATTATCAGGCCCACTTTCTGCCTGGCAGGCGACCGGAAGAATTTCCCCGTGACATGGTTCGCTATTATGGGCTCGACCATCAGCGAGCCGCAAAAGTCTTTCAGAACGAGCTCAGTCAGGATAAAAAACTGCACATCGTTTTGGACCCCGACCAGTACTCGGCGGAAGAACTCTTTGCGGTGTTTGCCGGAGCGACAAAACACTACCAGACGGCGCGATTGTATAAGGACGACCCACAGCGTTTCCAGAAAATTTTTAAGCTCGTCTGGCAACGTATTTCGGCGAAAAAGGAAGAATATTACGACTTTGTGGGCCAGTACCTGACTGCCCCAACAACTAGGGAGGGTGGGACCCTCTTTGAAGGGTTGATCTTTGATGACCGGCTACAGGAAGACCGTGTCTACCAGCTGGATTCGCTGCGGACTTACCGGATTGTCGGCCGCCTTTATAGTTCGAATGACTTGACGCCGTGGCTGCCTAATAAGGCGGCGTTGAAGAAGTTATTCCGGGAAATTGACCGGGCGACGCGCATTGCCTTTCAAGTGGGGCGACCACTGAAGGAACGGAAGGTTGATCCGGAAATTAAGACGGCAATCAAGGAAGGCCTGCGTGATTACCAACAACAGCAGCAAAAAGCCAAGCTAGACCGGGTGCCGATTCACCTGGACCACCTGGAAAAGATTCGGGATGACGCCGCGGTTACCCAGGAACAACTGTTGACCGACGAAGAGGTTGATGAACAACCGGCAGCAGAAGAAATTCCGCCAGCCCCAGCGAGTGCACCTGAAGACCAGGCGGAGAACGCACCGGAACAAGCAACCAGCGACGAAGACCTCCCAGACCTCACTGCTGATGAGTGGTTCTTCCTGGGCGCTCTGGTCAACCACCAGCCGTACGCGGCACGCTTAAAGAAGCACTTCCTGATGGCGTCGCTAGTGGCGGATGAAATCAACGAGAAGTTATTGGACGAAATCGGCGACACGGTGATTGAATTTGATGACGATGACCAGCCGCAAATTGTCGCGGATTACCTGACTGATATTCAGGACTTACTAAAGAAAAAGGAGGAGTAATATGCCAGCAAATCAGACACGAAGGGTACCAAAGCGGATTGCCCAGACTATTTTGCACTCACTGAAGGGTGGGGTAGTTCCGCGGATTGGCCTGCCTTACATCACGGTGGGGCGGAAAGCCGAAATTGAGGCCCTCCTGCACGATTTTAGTGTGGTAGCCGACGGTGGGGCCTCCTTCCACTTTATCGTCGGTAAGTACGGGTCTGGGAAGAGTTTCCTACTGCAGACCATGCGCAACTACATCATGGACAAGGGCTTCGTCGTCGTTGACGGGGACCTATCACCAGAACGACGGCTCCAGGGCACTAAGGGGCAGGGACTGGCAACCTACCGGGAACTGGTCCAGAACATGGCCACCAAGACGCGTCCGGAAGGCGGGGCCTTGCCGCTGATCCTCGACCGCTGGATTAACTCGGTGCAAAGTAAGGTGGCGGCCAGTGGCCAAGTGGACCCAGCCGATACCGCGGCCTTTGGGCAGGCGGTCGACCAGCAGATCTACGCTGTCATCGCGTCGCTTAATGAACTGGTGCACGGCTTTGACTTTGCCCGCTTACTAAAGATGTACTACCACGCCTACCTGGATGACGATGAAGAGACCAAGGCCAAGGTGATTAAGTGGTTCCGCGGCGAGTACGACCGGAAGACCGATGCCAAGAATGAGCTCGGCGTCAACATCATCATTAGTGACAGCGACTGGTACGAGTACCTGAAGCTCTTCGCCGTCTTCTTCCGGCAGGCGGGCTACGCTGGCTTGGTGATCATGATCGACGAACTGGTCAACATCTTTAAGATTCCGAACAGCATCAGCCGCCAGTACAACTACGAGAAGATCCTGACGATGTACAACGACACCCTCCAGGGTAAGGCGAAGTACCTGGGCATCCTGATGGGCGGGACGCCACAAGCTATCGAGGACAAGCGCCGGGGCGTTTACAGCTACGAGGCACTCCGTTCGCGGCTGACCCAGGGGAAGTTTGCTGACATTAGTGATGCGCGCGACATGTACGCACCAGTGATTAAGCTGGCACCGTTGACCGCTGATGAGATGCTGGTCTTAACAGAAAAGTTGGCGGCAATGCACGCCGGGCTGTATGGTTATCAACAGACAATTACCGATGAGCAGTTAGCGTACTTTATCAAGATCGAGTATTCTCGGATTGGCTCGTCGACCAACATCACACCACGGGAAGTCATCCGTGACTTTATCGAGCTACTCGATATCTTGTGGCAGAACCCGTCGACCAAGATTGATGACTTGCTGAATTCGGACCGTTTTTCTTATGCCCAGAAGGACCAACAGACCGACCAGCAGGGTGACAGTGGCGACTATACCGAGTTTACCCTTGATTAATAGCAGTTGCTGAAAGGAGGAGCAGATGGACGTTTTTTCACGGTACGCCCCGTTTATCCAGGATTATATTTACCGCCAAGGGTGGGAGACGTTGCGTCCGATCCAGGTCGCGGCCGCCCACGAGATTTTTGACACTGATCACAACGTGCTGCTGTCAGCGTCAACTGCTTCTGGGAAGACCGAAGCGGCCTTTTTCCCGATTTTAACGGAACTGGACCAGGAGCCCAGTTCGACCATCGGCTGCCTCTACATCGCACCCCTCAAGGCGTTGATCAACGATCAGTACGACCGCTTGACGGAATTATGTGCGAACACCGGCATTGACGTCTGGCGCTGGCACGGCGACGTGTCGGCAACCCAGAAGCGGCGGATGATCAAGAAACCATCGGGAGTCCTGCAGATCACGCCGGAATCGCTGGAATCATTCATTATTAACAAGCACATGGACATCCCGCGCTTGTTTGGCAACCTCCGTTTTATCGTGATCGACGAACTCCACTCCTTTCTCCGCAGCGATCGCGGGGGGCAGACTTTCTGCCTGATCGAACGACTGAGCCGGCTGGCGAGTGTCAAGCCGCGACGGATCGGTCTCTCGGCAACGATCGGCAACCTGCAGGCGGCGAACCACTTTCTCGGTGCCGGCAGTCCCTACCAGACAGCGGCGCCCAAGGTCAAAGGGAGCCGGCAGGTCTGGCGGTTGTCGATGGAACAATTCTATAAGCAGGGCCCCCAGGCCGCTGACCGGACAAAGGAACAGCAGGCCGCTATTGCGGATGCGGCCCAGGGTGGCGTCAACGGCCAGGGAGGTCAGTCGAAGCAGACCGACCTGCAGATTCGTCGGGACGCGGCCAAACAAACCCGCCCGGATTTGCCAAAAACTGATGAATCCCTGATCGGCCCGAAGACGGATCAGGCGCCCGCCCTAGCAGACCCGGGAATCGGTTATATTTTCGAACATACCCGCGGCAAGAAGTGCCTGGTCTTTACCAATAGTCGGGAGGAATGCGAAGCGGTCTGTCAACAGTTGCGCGAATACGCCGAGTATAACCATGAACCCGACCGTTTCCTGATTCACCACGGTAACCTTTCGCCCGCTTACCGCCAAACGGCCGAAGATGCGATGAAAGACGAGGATTCCTACATGACCACCTGCGCGACGGCCACCCTGGAGTTGGGAATCGACATTGGCAAATTGGAGAGCGCCTTCCAACTGGAAGCACCGTTCACCGTTTCTGGCTTTCTCCAGCGGATGGGACGGACCGGACGTCGGGGAACTCCGCCAGAAATGCACTTCGTAATGCGTGAAGAACACCCCGAATCACGGGCAATGTTACCGGACCTCATTCCGTGGTCGTTGTTGCAGGGGATTGCCCTTGTTCAGCTCTACATTGAGGAACGGTGGGTCGAGCCGCCGGCCCCGAACCGTTTGCCATACAGCCTCCTCTACCACCAGACAATGAGTACGTTGCGCGCTGGCGGGGAGATGAGCCCGGCGGAATTAGCGTCGCGGGTACTATCGTTGTCGTATTTTCGCAACGTGTCCCAGGCCGACTATAAGGTCTTGCTGAAACACTTAATTGCTACCGACCATCTTGAGCAGACGCCGCATGGCGGGTTGATTGTCGGCTTGGCCGGTGAACGGGTCGTCAACAACTTCAAGTTCTACGCCGTCTTTAAGGAAAACATTGAGTTTAGCGTTCACGCCGGTTCAGAGGAGCTCGGGACGATCGTGGCGCCACCGCCGGTCGGTGACAAGGTGGCGATTGCCGGCAAGGTGTGGGTCGTCGAAGACATCGACCGCAAGCGCCACCAGGTCTACGTTCATGGCGTTAAGGGACAAATTCCGGCCTACTTTGGCGAAGTGGCTGGTGATATCCAACCGAAGATTCTTTGGCGGATGCGCAAAGTATTGGCGGAAAAGAAAATGTACCCGTACTTGATGCCGAACGCCAAAGCGCGGTTGACCGAGACCCGCGACGTCTGTGAACGGGCGGGGCTCCCCGGCCAGCAGTTGATTAACCTGGGTGGCAAGATGTGGGCCTTCTTCCCGTGGACCGGGTCGTACGCCTTTTTAGCATTGGAACGTCTCCTGCGAATTAAGTGTGCCGACCGGTTAAACCTGCGAGGCTTCAACTCGTCGCGGCCATACTTCATGGAATTTGCAATGGACGCGGATGCGGATGAGTTCTTCAAGGTGCTGGCTGAGGAAGCAGCTAAGGATTTTCCGCCGCTCGACCTTGTTTACCCCAACGAAGTGCCGTTCTTTGACAAGTACGACGAGTATTTGCCGGATAAACTAGTGCGCAAGGAGTTTGCCGAGAGCATTTTAGATATTGCCGAGATGAAACGTTGTGTTGCTCATGCGGTCAAGGAATACCAGGAAAACCAGCAGTTGCCGCCAAAACAACGCGGATAAAAGAAATTTTAAAAAAATGAGGCAAAACGCTTAACATGTGAGAAAAAAGGACTACAACTGAAGGTGAAAAGGGGGTCAATATTATGACAGTAGAAAATGACACGATCAAGAACATGGAGAAGTATGATTTTGACGTGACTGACACTGACGATAAGGCTATTGACCTGACCAAGATCAGCGATCAACCAGCAGATGCTGAGTACGATCTGCGGATCAAGAACCACATTGTCCAAGACAATATGACCGGCCAGCAAGTTGTTGATTCGGTCAACAGTTTGTTCGCTGCTTAAATTAATTTTCAGCTTCCTAACTCAAAACCGCTGACGTGAAGAGCGTCAGCGGTTTTTGTTATATACTGGTAAAAAGCAGGAGGTGGAAGGATGACAGACCAATTCAGTCGGATCAAGCAGGCAATTATGGCCGCTCCGGAAAACAAGCAATTCACTTCTAGGGGCATTCCGCCGCTCTACTACGCCGGTCCCAACGCCCGGATCAACCTGATTGCCCAAGCACCCGGCAAACGGGCCCAGGACCAACGGATGTTTTGGAACGACCGCAGTGGTGTTCGTCTCCGCAACTGGCTGGGAGTCAGTTGGGACGAATTCTATCATTCGGGCAAGATCGCCATTATGCCGATGGACTTCTACTATCCAGGGAGGGGACGCAGTGGTGACCTGCCACCGCGGAAAGATTTCGCGGCCAAGTGGCATCCGCAGTTACTCCAGTTGATACCCAACATTCAGTTGACGATCCTGGTGGGGGCTTACGCGGCGCACGCCTACCTCCATTTACCGAAGAAAGTCAAGCAGACGACCATTGTGGAACACTACCGGCAGTACTTGCCTGATTACTTGCCAATTATTCACCCGTCGCCGCGTAACCAGGCCTGGGTTAAGCACCATTCCTGGTTTGAAAAGGAGTTACTGCCTGACTTGCGCCAACGGGTTCGGCAAATAATGGATGGATAATAGCGAAGCCGGTACCTATTTTGACGGGCACCGTTTTTTTGCTGGGGTGATAATCAAAAGGTCAGTATTTCGGTAGAGTAAAAATGATATAATTAATGACAATATTACGATTAAGAGATGGGCGATGAAGTGATGAGTGAGGCAATTCCGTTTTACGAGCAACCGTTAGTAATTCGGCAGCAGCGGTTAACCAATAAAGACTTTTCGATTATTTGTCAGAATTGTGCTGCTGTCTTCATTTATCACCAACTTGGGCTCAAATTTCTGACGCCCACGATTAACCTTTATTTTTACCCGGGAGGCTTTCTCCAATTCGTCCAAAACCTGCACTACTACCTGGAGGATTGCTCCCTGGTGGAAGACCAGCAGGTGGCAGAAGGGTTCCCGGTGGAAATGCTAGGTAATGGCGAACAGCGTCAGTGCCTCTGAATCCAATTCGGTATCGTCCAGCGAATCCAACAGTGTATCTGCCTCTGAATCCAATAGCGTAAGTGCTTCAGAATCAAATTTTGTAAGTGCATCCGAGTCCAACTCGGTATCTGCTAGTGAATCCAACAGCATCAGCGCTTCGCAATCGAACTCCGTCTCCGCATCCGAGTCCGTCTCGATGAGCGAGAGCGGGTCGACCTCTGGTTCGATCTCGTACCAGTACAAGACGGTTTACCGGGATATCGTTATTCACTTCCCAAATGGCTCGACGTCAACTGAACGGCAATCCGTTGAATTCCGGCGGTCAGCTGAAATCGTTCAACAGCCAGCACAAGCTTCTGTTGCCAATGCTCAGTTCATGATGCTGAACCGGATGGACGCACCTGCTGATGCAGTCGATGATGGTCTGACGTGGAGTGAATGGGTACCGGTCAACGGTGACTCGTTTGGCGAGTTCCTGCCGCCACACGTGGACGGCTACCACGCAGTTTCAGCACGGATTGATGCTGCATGTGTTGATCCAAATACGCCTGATGGCCAGGTAGCCTCAACGGTTGATGTTTGCTACCAGCCAGATGGTTCCGGGTCCACGTCCGGGTCGACATCAACTTCGACTTCCGGATCAATGAACTCGACATCAACGTCAACGTCGATGAGTAACAATCCAACTAACAACGGTCAGGCAAGTCTGACTTCGAACTCTACTCGTCAACCGGCCGCTTCGGTACAACACGAGAAACTGCCACAGACTGGTAGTTCGACCAACCACGGTTCCATTCTTGGAGTAGCCCTCTTAGCAGGATTATCCTTGCTCGGGTTGGGTGGCAAGAAGAAGGACGACGACTAATCGTTGATTAGTTGCAAGAACTAATAAAAGCGGGGAGACATCTCTTGATGTCGCCTCGCTTTTTCTGTGCAATAAAAACACCTCCGCTCGGGTGGGCGGAGGTGCTGCTGTTTAATTTAAGCTAGCTGACGCTTCGTTCTTTATCCGCGTTCATTTCTGCCTTCGTCATGACGTCATTGATGTGGAGCTCAAACTTCACGAGCTTAAGACCGGTCATCTTTTCGATTTCGGCAGCCACTTCCTTGCAGACGTCCTTGAAGATTTCTGGTGCGGACTTGCCGTATTCAATTGTGGCATCCATTTTGACGGCGACCTGTTTTTCGCCGGCATCGACCTTGATCCCCTTAGTAATGTCTGTTCCGGACGTCACCTTGTCAGCAAACTCGCTGAACATATTGCCGTCGAGGGAGATGATTCCGGGCACGCGGCTGGCGGTGATTCCGGCAATCTTTTCAATGACTTGGTCATCAAAGGTTAATTTTTGGTCGACAGCTGGTTTGGTTTTTTGGTTTGTGTTAGGCATAGTAGTTCCTCCTTGGAATGTTGCTAGTTACTGAGTCTTTTCAGCAACCGTTGTGTAAGGTCGTTAATTGAGTACCCTAGAATGTCTAAGATGTAGCCAATTGCGCCAAGAATTAAGGTTGTCAGCAGGATCGCCAGCATGGGGAGAAAGCCCCAGGCAACCCAACTGATGCTGATGATCAGGCCGACCACCATAAAGATTGCCGTTAATTTCATCGTGTACCTCCTAGACGATGGCGACGTCCTGTTTGTGGTTGAACGGCTTGAGGTTGACCCGCAACTTGCGGAGGTCAATGTCAAACTGTTCCTTCAGGTTAGTGGCGATGTTATCGTGGATTGACTGTTTCAGATGGCGAGAATCCGATCGCTGGGACAAGATCCCGTTGACCGTCACGTCAGCCTGCCGACTATTTTTGTGCATTTTGACTTTGGCGTCGGTGTTGTACAAATCGTAGTCGGCCAGGGCCAACTGAATGTTCTTTTCAACCGCCTGTTTGTCAATCTTGACCCGGTAAGGGCCATCATTGACGATGGTCAGCTGTTTACTGGTTGTCGGGCGGAAAATCGCGATCGCAATCGTTGCGACTGCTAGAACAATCAAGTAACTGGCGATGACGACGATTGTGATTTGTCCGGCCCTGGTTGTTAACCAACCGAGGATTAGCTGGGCGGCCGGTTCATTCTGGAAGGACCAGAGAAGAATCGTGCCGGCCCCCAGGAGTGCCTGGATGATAAATAACCAGGCGACCCACCATTTTTTCCATGCGGCCATCGGTGTCACTCCTTTCGTGGGGTGGCTATGTTTTATTGTAATATCACTATAACAGTAATCATGGGAAAGACACCATTTTTTAGTCTTAATTAAGGGATAGTTAAGCTGGAACTCTTGCTTTATTCATACTCTTCATGAATTGTTCTTACTTGGGGGGTGGCGACTCCAATACAAGGTTAAAAAATAATTAAAAATAGAAACCGGTTACGAACAAAATTAGGGTAGTAATGCCGGTTTGTCCGTGTTAGTATATTAAAAATCAATGAGAAAGGAGGGCCGCGAGGCTGCGACGACGTTTGAGATCTTAAATGGAGGAATGCTATGAACAATAAGCAAAATCAGAAATGGTGGGGACTGGCCTTTGTGTGGGCTGGGGCCCTGGTATCAATCCCCAGTCTTTTATTAGGTGGGACTCTTGTTTCCGGGATGACACTGATGCAAACCCTGTTGACTGCACTAGTGGGCTACGGATTGGTAGTAGTCATTATGATTTTCCAGGGGATGCAGAGTTCTGACTTGGCACGACCAACGGTGAAGGTTGCCGAATATGTCTTTGGCAAGAAGGGGTCACAACGAGTAATTTCAACCCTAATTGCGGTCGGTTGTTTAGGCTGGTTTGGGATTCAAGCTAACGTGGCCGGAGCTGCTTTTAACGGCCTCTTAAGCGCCTTTGGGCTGCACCTGCCACTATGGGTAGCCGACCTCTTCTGGGGTGTCATTATGGTGGGGACGGCCATTTATGGAATTAAGGCGGTTCGCTGGCTGACTTACGTGGCGGTGCCATACCTGGTATTGGTTTGCCTGTACGGTCTTTTTCACGCTCTGCAAACCACGAGTTGGTCGCAATTAATGGCTTACCAACCGGCACACCACCTTTCCTTTGCGACTGGTTTAACAACCACCCTGGGCGGCTTTGCCCTCGGGGCAGTGATTGCGGGTGACTACTCTCAGTACAGCCCGCACCGCAAGGATGTTGTCAAGGCGGCAGTCTGGGGTGTCATCCCTGCCGGGGTACTGATGATTGCCGTTGGTGCTATTCTGACGATTGCTTACCGTTCATCGGATCTCAGTGCGTTATTTATTAAGGTGGCCACCCCGCTGATTGGTGGGCTGGCCCTGGTCCTTGCAACTTGGAAGGTTAACGTCATTAACGCCTTTTCTGGCGGGATTGCGTTTAATAACGTCTTCAACGTTCCGCAAAAGTACCAAAAACCAGCAGTGTTCCTGGTGGGGATGGTAGGAACGGTCCTTGCTATCTTTGGGATTATGAACTTCTTTGAACCAGTGATGAACTTGCTGGGAGCGATGGTCCCACCGGCGGCCGGCGTGATGTCAGCTGCTTACTGGTTGGTGAACCGCGGCCACGTGGACACAGCGGCACCCGTTGCTAATTACCACTGGCGCGGAATCGTTGCCTGGGCTGCTGGTGCGTTAATCGCGGCGGTCCCGGTAGTGATGTCCTTTTTCCCGAACTTACCGCACTTGTCGGTCAACCCATTGACAGGGATTGTTATCTCACTGGTCCTCTACCTATTGCTTGTGCGACTAGGTCAACCGGCAAACGAGAATCGTCGAGAAGAAGCAGAAGATTAGAAAGGAGGAAACACTGTGCGTGAATTACGACAACAAGATGTAGATGACATTGCGACCGGCGCTTCCTTTATGGGTGCTGGCGGCGGTGGCGACCCTTACGTGGGCAAGTTAATGGCCAAAGTGGCTATTAGCAAGGGCCAGCCAGTCAAGCTGATTTCGGTAGATGACGTCGATCCGGATGCTATTTACGCGCCGGTGGCCTGTATGGGTGCACCATCGGTCATGACCGAAAAGTTCCCGAAGGGCGATGAATTTCAACGAGTCCTCAATGCCGTTGCTGAGCGTCAACACAAAAAGATTGGCGGGATTTTCCCGATTGAAGCCGGCGGGGTTAATTCGATGATTCCCCTGGTGCTCGGGGCGCAAACCGGCATCCCAGTCGTTGACGTCGATTCGATGGGCCGGGCCTTTCCCGAACTGCAGATGACGACGCTCCACTTAGCCGGGGTGACCGTACCGCCGATGGCCATTACCGATGAAAAAGGAAACCTTGGTTTACTGGAGACGGTTACTGACAAGTGGGCTGAATTACTGGCTCGTGACATGACGGTGGAGTTAGGGGCGACGGCGGTTGTCTCCCTGTTTTCCACTACCGGAAAAATGCTGCAAAAGGTTGGGGTTCATGGCATCCTGACCAAGTGTCAGCGTCTGGGCCAAATTGTTCGCCAACATTCTCGTGGCCGCCAATGGCAACTGGACCAAATTCACCAGTTGACCGGCAGTTTCCACCTGTTTGACGGCAAGGTGGTGGATGTTTCGCAAACGACGTCTGGCGGTTTTAACCATGGGCAGATTACCGTTGACGGGCTTAAAGAGTTTACGGGCCACCAGCTAGTCATTGACTACCAAAACGAAAACCTGATCGCCAAGTTAGATGGCCAGGTAGTGACGAGCGTGCCTGACCTCATCTGTTTAGCAGATATTGACTCGTTGACCCCCTTTACGGCGGAAGATGTCCGCTACGGTAAACGCCTTTCCGTCTTTGGCTTACCATGTGACCCTCAATGGCGGACCGCCAAGGGTCTCGCAACGGTGGGGCCACGATACTTCGGTTACGATTACGACTACGTACCGGTTGAACAGTTAGTAAAAGAGGGAAGGTGAGCCGATGAAATACAGACTTGGTGTTGATGTTGGTGGGACAAACACTGATGCGGTCATTTTGACCAACGATAATCACGTGGTGGCACATAAGAAATCGCACACCACGACGGATATTCAAACCGGGATTGCCCGGTCGATCCAGCAAGTTCTCAAAACGAGTAATATTGACGGCAGTCAGCTTGACGTGGCGATGCTGGGAACCACCCAGTGTACAAACGCCATCGTGGAACGCAAAAACCTGATTTCCGTCGGCGTCATCCGGCTGGGTTACCCAGCAACGCTTTCCCTGCCGCCTTTTACGGAATGGCCAGCGGACCTAGTAACCGCCTTGCACCCGTTAGCGGCCACCTTGCACGGGGGCAATGAATTTGATGGGCGACCAATTTCGCCATTTGACCCCGCAGAAGTCAAAAACTTGCTGAAAAAGTGGGCCGGCAAGGTTGATTCACTGGCAGTTATTGGCGTCTTTTCACCGGTTAACGACCAGCAAGAACAAGCGGTGGCTAAACTCGCTCACCAACTCTATGGTGATGACTTCCCCGTTTCCTGTTCGGCAGCTATCGGGTCATTGGGCCTGATTGAACGCGAAAACGCGACGATCCTCAACTCCGCGTTGAATCAGGTGATGAAGAAAACCGCCAATGGGTTTATCAATTCGCTGCAGCAGGCGGGAATCGTGAATGCGACCCCGTACCTCTGTCAAAATGACGGCACTTTGATGTCGATCGACTACGCGCGCCAGCATCCGATTTTGACGATCGGGAGCGGGCCCACTAACAGTATCCGCGGGGCAGCCTACCTGTCATCATTGAAGAACGCGATTGTGCTTGATATCGGTGGGACTACCGCTGACCTGGGCGCCCTCGTGAATGGTTTTCCTCGTGAATCCTCGGTAGCCGTGGAAGTGGGCGGTATTCGGACCAACTTCCGGATGCCAGACATTCTTTCTATCGGCTTAGGCGGCGGAAGCATTGTGCGTCAGACTGCTGATGGCAAGGTGACTGTGGGCCCGGATAGTGTCGGTTACCAGATTGAGGAACGGGCGGTCTGCTTTGGTGGTGACACGGTAACGGCCACTGACATTGCCGTTCGGCTGGGCCTGGCAACGGTTGGTGATCCGGAATTAGTTAAGCAAAAGGTGAGCCGCGAACTTGCTCAACAGGCGGGCCAGCAGATTAAGGAAATGTTGGAAGGGAGCATTGACAGTGTCAAGACGGAAGCAGGGGATGCAGACTTGCTGCTGGTTGGCGGGGGCGCAATTATCGCTCCGCAACAGTTAGCTGGTGTGGGCCACATCTTCCGCGATCCGTTGGGTGCCGTTGCGAATGCGATTGGGGCATCAATCGCGCAAATTGGTGGGGAATACGAACGGCTTTACGCCTACGATCAAGTTCCCCGCAAAGAAGCGCTCAAGGATGCGGAACAAAAGGCAGCCGCCCAAGCTGTCCAGGCCGGCGCTGACTCTGCTACTACCAAGCTGGTGGCAGTGGAAGAAACGCCAATTGCCTACGCGCCTGGCAACTCCCATAAGGTCAAAGTAAAGGTTGTTGGTGAAATCCAACAGTAATTGAAATCAAAAAGGCTCCATCGTTCAAGCGAACGGTGGAGCCTTTGTTTGTGAGGAAATGATTAAGCAGATTCTGTTGACTGGTGGGTGACGAAACTCTTCTGAATTCGTAGCGAGACGATCATCGCCAGCAGGTCAATGATGATGAAGACCCCCAGGGTCACGTAGTAGTTATGCAGGACTTGGTGCGTCCAGGAGAGCAGCAGGGGACCAACCATTCCGGCAGCTGCCCAGGCCGTCAGCACATAACCGTGGATGGCACCCAGTTCCTTGGTGCTGAAGACATCGCCGAGGTAGGCGGGGATGACGGAAAAACCAGCACCGTAACATGACATTAAGAAACACAGCGCGAGGGCGAAGATGAACGGCTGTTTAAAGATGATCAGGGTCAGCAGCATCACGACGTCGAGGACGAAAATCAGACTGTAGGTCAGCGGACGGCCAATGTAGTCAGACAAGGTGGCCCAAGCCAAGCGACCGAAGCCGTTGAACAAGCCGATAATCCCGACCATCACCGCGGCGGTAGCGGGAGTCATTGCGGTCATGTTCTGCGCCATCGGGGATGCGGCGGAGACCAGGCCGATACCCGTGGTAATGTTGATGAAGAACATGAACCAGAGGCTCGCAAACCAGCGGGTGCGAACGGCTTGGTTAGCCGTCATTTCTTGGTTGGTTAGGCTGACCCGAGCAGCGTTTTGAGCAATGACGGTTGGTAATTCGTGGGGTTTTGGTTTCTTGATGAATTGCGCCGCGATAACCATGACGATAAAGTAGAACAGACCCAGAATGTAGAAGGCATTCACCAGGCCGATGGTTAAAATCAACCGCAGGGCGACCGGACCGGTGAGGAGGGCCGCAAAGCCAAAGCCCATAATGGCAAGGCCAGTTGCCAATCCCCGCTTGTCAGGGAACCAGCGGACGATAGTGGAAACGGGGGTGACGTAGCCAGAACCCAGCCCCAAGCCGCCGATAACCCCGTAAGCGAGGTACAGCAGCCATAATTGGCGGTTGTGGATGGCCAAACCAGTGAGGGCGATGCCGGTGCTGTAAAAAATACTAGAAATAGTGCCGACGGTGGAGGGGCCAAACTTTTCAACTAGTCGGCCCATGAAGGCGGCAGACATTCCCAGGAAAAAGATTGCTAGACTGAAGGCGAAGGCAACGCTAGACTCGCGCCAGCCAGTTTCACGAACAATTGGCTTAGTGAAGACGCTCCAGGCGTAGACCCCACCAATCATTAGGTGAAATGCTACTCCAGCAAGAGCAATGCCGTAACGCTTTAACGAAGAAACCATTAGACTCTCCTCTCTTAAACACGAACATGAATACCAACAAGCGAATTATAATTCGCGAATATAAAGTACCATGGTTTATGAAAGGGCGCAATAGTAATTTTTTGAGCCGATATTGGGAATGTTTGATAGTGAGAAAAAAGGACAAAAAAGTCCTTGCATTTTTCTGAGTCTTTGATATACTATTATTCGTTGGTTGATGCTGACTTAGCTCAGTTGGCAGAGCATCGCATTAGTAATGCGGAGGTCGGAGGTTCGAATCCTCTAGTCAGCACTAGATAGTGTAGGATAGCCTATTATAACGCTGTTTATAGACGTTATAATAGGCTATTTTATATACAAATATGTTATCAGTTTCTCACTTTTTTCTCACGTGAACACTAAATGGTTATTATAATTTTTGATGAGGTGGTACTAATGCAGTCATATCAACTATTTTAGCCATTAATTTGTGTGAAAAAGTGTGAAATCGCTAGAGTAAAGATACGTAGTTAAAGTGTGCCACTAAAATAATATAAATAATTCTAGCAGTTAAGTATATTATTCTTGAGGAGAGTGTTTGAAATATAGAAAAACTAATTAAATATCTTAGTAAAAGGCTTTGATTTCCTAGTTGAAAATCAAAGCCACTTTTATTATATGTTATAAAATAAAAGTGAATATATTATGAGTGCAATGGGAATATAAATGGTGAGTAAAAATATCTGAAGAAAGTGTAGGTAGATAATAATGAATCTTGATCAAAATTTGTTAAGGACATTGGCAAAGAATTCTAACAGTTTAGTAGCATTAAGGGATTGGGTAAATAATGACTCTGATTTTCAACAACATTCTAAGCAATATATTATTGCTAAAAGATTTTATGCTGATCCTAATGAAAATAAAAGAATATATCATTATACTAAAATGGATAGGTTAGATAGCATTTTGAAAGCAAAAAGGTTCTATATAGGATCAATTAAGGATATGAATGATCCTATGGAAATTAGCTATACTTATAATTTGGCTAAAAAAGTTTTAAAATCGTTAGGTGCAACAACATCTGAAATAGATGTTTTTAATCAAGACCGTAAGGTAACATTCTTTGATACTTATATCTGGTGCTTTTCGTATAGCGATTATAATCAAGCACTTCAGAATTATGGCGATATTGCCTTAGGGTTTGATACTCAACAAATTCAAGAATCATTAGCTAATCAATATACCAAACCCAAATTTGAAAATATGCAAATTGGTGATGGATATGTTTTTCCACTAAAGGTTGAGTATGATTTGGATGTTCAAAAAGAATATATTACTTCTATCATGGTTGAGTGGCTTAGAGCGTATCGAGGATTAAGGTATACAGAAACTTTACCTATTGCAAATGCAATAAGATTACAATGCCTTAAAGCTTTGTTTTTACTTTCCTTGTGTTTCAAACGGTATAAGTATCATCAAGAAGAAGAAATAAGATTTGTTATTGGAAAAATAACCCAAGATAGTAAGTTACACAATGATACAGTGTTTAATGGATATCCAAAGAGCGTTGCCTATATAAAACAAAATATGCTTAAAGAGATTGTTGTCACACATAAAGACGATGCGGATAAAAATATAGATGCTTTAAAACAAATTCTTAATAGAAATGATTTTGCAAAAGTAAAGGTTAGATTAACGGATTTAGATTATTAGAAAAGCCGTAAAGAATTATATA
Organism: [Lactobacillus] timonensis; assembly: GCF_900240275.1. Taxonomy (GTDB): domain Bacteria; phylum Bacillota; class Bacilli; order Lactobacillales; family Lactobacillaceae; genus Limosilactobacillus; species Limosilactobacillus timonensis. Next base: position 859,807 of record NZ_LT964761.1, read on the forward strand.
AGGTGCGTAGTTTTTCTTTAATTAGGGAGTAATATACGATTTTTACTAGATAATTTGCAATGATTTTTACATTTCTAAGATTTTGGCCTTTGTTATAACTTAGGAATTAAGTTGAGTATGTACTATGAGTATTAGATAATTAATGTTAAAGCAAGCTAAATTTAATAATTGAGGAATGAAATCATGGCAACATTTAATGAATTAATCACACAAGTTAATGATCACATTAATGATCAGCGTGATAGAGGAACTGCATTTGAAAAGATAGTATTGGCTTATTTGAAGAATGAGCCAACCTACCATAATAAATTTAGTGATGTTTGGATGTTAAAAGATGTTCCAGCTCAGTACGGCATCCCCAGAAAAGACACAGGGGTAGACTTAGTAGCTCGTGATCGTATTACGGGCGAACTTACTGCTATTCAGGCTAAGTTTTATCAAGGAAAAGTTGGAAAAGACACGATCAATTCATTTATTGCTGAGTTTAGTAAGAACTATTATGCAGCAGGAATTATTGTCAGCACAACCGATGAATGGAATAAGAATGCAGAACAAGCCTTAGAAGGACTCTCTAAGCCGATGACGCGGATTGGATTGTCACAGTTGGAACATTCAAACATTGATTGGCAACTTTTCTCGTTTGAAAAACAAAATGAGAATTTGCGACAACAACCTAAGCAGTTACGTGATTATCAGCAAGAAGCTATTGATGAATCTCTTAGTTACTTCAAACAACATGATCGCGGTAAGTTAATTATGGCTCCAGGAACAGGGAAAACCTTTACCAGCCTTAAAATTGCTGAAGCGTTGATGAAGGATCAAGATAAAGACAATTTTAATATTCTATACCTAGTACCTAGTATTCAACTGCTTTCTCAAACATTATTCAATTGGAATGACGATCATGATGAACATATATACATGAACTCATTCTCGGTCGTTTCAGACGCTAAAGCAACGAAGAAAAAACATGGTGATGATGACTTAAGTGCTAAAGATATTGGCTTTCCAGCTACAACAAATGTTAATCAATTAATGGCTAATTATCGAGAAATTAAGTCAAGTAGCAATAAACAAATGAATGTTATCTTTAGTACTTACCAATCTATTGATGTAATTCATCAAGCACAAGAATCTGGGTTGCCTGAATTTGATTTGATTATTGCAGATGAAGCTCATCGAACTACTGGATCTAGTGAAATGGGGGACCCTAGTGTTTTCACCAAGGTACACTCTAATAAGAATGTTCAAGGTAAGCTTCGTCTTTATCAAACTGCCACTCCTAAAGTTTATGGAGTTGATGCAAAGAAGAAAGCTAAAGAGCAAAGTATTGTTATTTCATCTATGGACGATGAAAAGACATATGGTCAAGTCATTTATCATCTCGGATTTGGAGATGCAGTTAACCGTGGCTATTTGACTGATTATAAAGTGTCAGTGTTAGCAGTTAGTGAGCAGTATGTTAATAAGACTATGCAGGAAACTTTGTCTTCAGATAATGAATTGAAGACGGACGATCCAGGTAAAATTATTGGGGTCTGGAATGCTATGGTAAAGCGTAATGGACTTAACGGTGAGATTAAGGGAGCACCGATGAAACGTGCCATTGCATTTACAGATACAATTGCTCACTCCAAGGAAATCGCTAAAGAATTTAATAATGTAGTTAATGATTACCTAGGCAAGGAAGCTGACGATAGTTTCACCGTTGATGTTAAGCACGTTGATGGTTCCCTAAATGCTCTTCAAAAGAAAAATGCTTTGGACTGGTTAGCTAATGGTATGCCTGATAATCATGCTCGAGTTTTGTCTAATGTTCGATTCTTAACAGAGGGAATTGATGTTCCTAGTCTAGATGCTGTAATCTTCTTTAGTCCTAAAAAATCACAAGTTGATATAGTACAGGCGGTTGGGCGAATTATGCGTCGCTATGAAGGCAAAGATTATGGCTACATAATCCTTCCAGTTGTTATTGATGCCGGATCAAAGCCAGAAGATGTTTTAGATAACAATAAGCGTTATCGAGAAGTATGGCAGGTATTGAACGCCTTACGGTCAACTGATGAGCGATTTGAAGCCGAAATTAATAAACTACAACTCAATAAAAAGAAATCCGGGAAGATTAACTTTATTGGTACTGATACCAGCCCTAGTCAACCGGTAACCGAAGAACGTGGTAAAGAAGCTGAATCGGTTCATGAGGATACGGCCGGTTATCAAACTAGTTTAGCCCTAAAATGGGGTGAAATTGAACAAGCCTTTTATGGACGGGTTGTGCAAAAGGTTGGTGATCGGCGTTATTTAGAGGACTGGTCTGCGGATGTAGCTGAAATCGCTCATAAGCATATCCAACGGATTAACGACCTAATTGATTCTAATCAAGAGGCCCAGAAAGCATTTAATCAGTTTCTAAATAGCCTACACTATAACATTAACGATGCTATTGATCGTGACCAAGCGGTGCAAATGTTGGCTCAACACTTAATTACTCAGCCGGTCTTTGAAGCTTTATTCAGTGGTTATAGTTTTATTAAAGAAAATCCAGTCTCTCAAGCCATTAATACGGTCGTATCAGTCTTTGAAAAGTACGGATTTGATAATGGTCAACAATCACTGAAGCCATTTTATGATTCTGTTAAAGCACGGGCGCAAGGAATTGATAATGCGGCAGCTAAACAGAAAATTATCGTGACGTTGTATGAGAACTTCTTTAAGAAGGGGTTTGAAAAGACTACGGATGCCATGGGAATTGTCTTCACCCCTGTTGAAGTCGTCGATTTTATTATTCATTCAGTTGATTATGCTTTACAAAAGTACTTTGGTAAGCATTTATCCGACCAAAATGTCCATATTTTAGATCCGTTTACTGGGACTGGAACATTTATTACGCGAACATTACAGTATTTCAGGGAACAAATGGATGCGGGAAAGATTACCTATCAAGATATTCTGCGCAAATATATGCATGAGCTTCATGCTAATGAAATTGTACTGTTAAGTTATTACATTGCAGCAATTAATATTGAAGCAGTGTTTGATGAGGTGAATGGTCCAGATAGGGGATACAAACCATTTGATGGCATTGTCTTAACTGACACATTTGAGAGTACTGAACGCCAAAACTCTTTTATGGATGAGCTACTTGGACAAAATAATGAACGATTGAAGAAACAGCAAGAACAACCAATCACTGCCATTATTAGTAATCCGCCATATTCGGTTGGTCAAAGTAACGCAAATGATAATAATCAAAATGTCCATTATCCGGAATTAGAGAAACGGATTGAGCAGACTTATGTAGAAAATAGCAAATCATCATTAAATAAGAGTTCATATGATAGCTATATTAAAGCTTTTCGGTGGGCTACTGATCGGATCGGCGATCAGGGCGTTATCGGATTTGTGACCAATGGTAGTTATCTGGATAGTAATAGTACGGATGGACTGCGTGCTTCATTATATAGTGAGTTTAACCATCTTTATATTTTTAACTTACGTGGTAATCAGCGAACTCAGGGTGAACAGTCACGTAAAGAAGGGGGAAAGATATTTGGTTCGGGTAGTCGTGCCCCTATTGCAATCAGTATTTTAGTTAAAGACGGATCGAACAAACATGAAATTTTTTATCATGATATCGGAGATTATCTGTCAAGAAAGCAAAAGCTTCAATTAATTGAGTTATCTAATGATACTCAAGGAATTGAATGGAGTCAGATTAAACCAGACGCTAATAATGATTGGTTAAATCAGCGTGATCCGCATTATCAAACTTATCCATCATTAGTTGGCGAAGAGAATTCACCGTTCTTAAATAACGCGGTGGGGATTAGTACTAATCGTGATATTTGGGTATCCGGTTTTTCTAAGCAAGCGGTATTAGAAAATTCCAAGCGATTGATTGATAACTATAATGCGGAAGTATTGAAAAATGGTGGACAAGGTAAAAAATCTACCATGCGTGATAGTAAGAAAATTAAGTGGAGTGCAGGCCTGGATAATCAATTTAAGAAGGGTATTAAGTTAGATTTTGAACCTCAAAGTATGCGGTTGGAGATGTATCGACCATTTACAAAAAAATGGTTAATGTATGATCGGAATATCGTAGAACGTCCAGGTAAATACTATGAACTCTGGGGTAAAGATAATGAGGTCATTTATACAACTGGAAAAGGAGCGAGTCGTCCATTCTCTGCATTAGTAATGAATGTATTGCCTAACTTACACTGTCAGGATACAGGTCAAGGGTTTATGCGATTTGACCACTCCAATAAGAATGAACTGCTACCTGATTCTGATAATATTAATAATCACTTTGCGAATAAATTAGGCTTGAGTGCCGATGAGGCCTTTGCTTATGTTTATGCTCTGCTAAATTCAGCCGATTATCAGCAACGTTATGCTAATGATTTACGAAAAGATTTAGCAAGAATACCAATTGTTAAGGATGTTGATAAGTATGTTGCAATTGGTCAACAGTTAATTAATCTTCATCTTAATTATGAAGAAGTGCCGGTTTACGATGATGTTGATAATCAATATAAGGGTGAGCCAAGTTATAAGGTCACTAAAATGAGATTTGCTAAAAAGCGCAATTCAGAAACAGGAAAGTTAGAGAATGATCGTTCAACAGTTATTTTTAATGATTCGATAACAGTATCCAATATTCCGGATAAAGCATATCAATACATCGTTAATGGTCGATCTGCTATTGAATGGATTATGGATCAGTATCGGGTTAAGCATGATAAGAAATCGGGGATTACTGATGATCCAAATGATTATAGTAATGATCCAAAGTACATTTTGCATTTGTTATTGAGAATTATTAATGTTTCTGTGCAGACTATAGATTTAATTAATCAATTACCTGAAATGCAAATTATCGAATAGTGCAAATAAGTTAGCCTTGTAGTTATTTATAAACGGCTATACCTATACCAAACTATTATTAAAGGGTTACAAATAAAACAGGTACTACTAAATAGCCAAAAGTGTAGTACCTGATTTTCCAGTTATAAGAGCTTTTTCATGCTTATCTATAATTAACAAATATGATGTTGATATTCTTGAATATATAATATTTACCTAGAGTGGGTATCACATAATAAGAAATTACGTGGTACCTACTTTTTTAGGCTCTACACTAAATCCTGTTGATGGATTGCCAACGTGGTAATCTGTTAATGGGATTTTTTCGTACAAAAAGGGAGCCATCACTGACTCCCTTCAGGAAAAATCTACGACCAAATAGCTTCTATCGAAAGGATGATTCAGGATGACTCCTAATAATGATTCTATCTGTTTTGCACTAGGAATGAAAGACTCCAATCTTATTTTGATGGATTATTTCTATGCCTTTATTAATTTGGCTAAGGGTACTCGCAAAAAGCTTCAACCTGATATTCGTAAATGTCGGATCTACGAATTTAAGCTTCGCAATCAGCTAATCACTTGCCCCAACTGTCATCACCGCCGCCTAGTAAAGTTTGGGTATTCTACGGTACAAACTATTTTTACCACCGATGACGCCAGTCATCCGGTGTTTCTACGAATCCATAAGCAACGCCTACGTTGTAAAGATTGTCGACGAACTTTTATGGCTCAATCGAATGTAGTCCGTAAATACTGTCACATCGCTAATAAGGTTAGGGCTAAGGCGATCATGAGTTTTCAAGATGATCGCACCCTGGAAAGTATTGCCCGTGACAATACGGTTTCATCAAGTACGGTCCTGCGTTATTTAGACGCAAGTCGCTCCATCGCTCCATTACACCAACACCAGTTGCCTACTAATCTCGCGATGGACGAGTTCCGGGGTGTTCATCGTCAACTGCACTTTATCTGTATTGACAACGATCACCATCGTATTCAAACGATCCTGCCGGATCGCTTTAAGCGGACAATTGAGAACTATTTTCTAAGCTTCACTCCTGCGGAAAGATCCCGGGTAAAAACCATTTCAATGGACTTAAACAGTTACTACCAAGACATCGCTCGTCGCTTGTTTCCCCACGCCGAAATTATCATCGATCGTTTTCATATTATTGCCATGATGACTCGTGCTTTCAATCAATATCGGGCCCAAGCCATGAAACAATTCCCGAAAACCAGTCGCCAGTACCGACTGTTAAAGTTTAGCTGGCAACTTTATCTCAAATCTGCGACGAATCTTTCTTACGAGCATGAATATTATGATCGTCACCTTCGTCAGAAGGTTACCAGTGGTGAGCGCGTGGATTTAGGGTTGGCTATTGATGATCGCTTACGAGCCGACTACCAGTTTCTACAAAATGTTATGCAAAACCTCAAACAACGCAATCTCGATCAACTGACCGAAAGCCTCTATCCGGGTACCAAGCTTAGTCCGCAGATGACCGCTGTTTTACACACCCTCAGACATAATCTCATGTACGTCCTTAACGCCTCACGATTTGACTACAGTAACGGGACCATTGAGGGGATCAATCGGATGATTAAACAAATTCAACGCACTGCTTTTGGTTTCAGAAATTACAATCACTTGGTCTATCGCATTCATTTCCGCCAAATGGCACAAAAAAAGAATCAAGCCGCTTAAGCTTGATTCTTACCTGTCAACAGGATTTGACAAAGAGCCCTTTTTTATAGCCAACGAGCAAAGGGTACTACGTATTTCGAATTTACGTAGTACCCTTTGCTCGTTATTTATTCAGGTTCATTAAATCCAAGACACTTTTGCTAAGCACTTCGGCTTTATCAGTATCTAAGTTATTTAGTAATTTAAGAAGCTTAGATTGAGAGAGTGTCAAGAATGTTGTGTAAAAAAGGAAACTTCGCCCGCGTGAATTGGCAATTCTAAAACATCGAATCAAGCGTGTCGTGACAATCTTTGAATCCCCGATGTGCTCGATTCTCAAATTTATCGTTGTACTCCATTACTTGCGTCATGATAAAGCGATCGAGGGCCCCTTCGTTTGGGAACTGCTCTTTACGTCGGACCATTTTCTTCAGGCTCTTATTGAACGACTCAATTAGGTTCGTCGAGTAGATGGTCTGACGGATCGCAGCTGGAAAACTGACGAACGTGAATAGCTCCTCCATTTGGACTAGATTCTTGATTCGACGCTTATAACTGGANATTTTCTTCAGGCTCTTATTGAACGACTCAATTAGGTTCGTCGAGTAGATGGTCTGACGGATCGCAGTTGGAAAACTGAAGAACGTGAATAGCTCCTCCATTTGGACTAGATTCTTGATTCGACGCTTATAACTGGACTCCCACTTAGCACTGAAAGCCGCCAATCGTTCTTTGGCGGCTTGTAGGTTCTCTGCTTGCCGAATAGCCTTAAAGTCGGTGATAATCTCCCTGCGATCGTTTTTGCGAACGTACCCTAAAAGGTTGCGCTCTGCGTGGACCCAGCACCGTTGAAACTTCGCCTGTGGGTAGTTAGCCTCAATCGCAGATTGAAGTCCAACTAAACCGTCGGCGATGAACAACTGAATATCTTTAATCCCCCGTGCGCGTAATCCCTGGAGTAGTTCAGACCAAGCGGCTCCGTTCTCGGTCGGTGCGATACTGTAGTCAAGAACTTCCTTACCGCCGTCACTTCGAATTCCGATCGCTACGTTAACGGCTTCTCGTTCAACGGTACCACGGCGTAACGGAATGTAAGTAGCATCGAGGAACACACAGACGTACTGTGAGTACTTGAATTTGCGCTCGTGGAACTCTTCAACCAGGTGTTCCGTCCGCTTAGTGATGTTTGAAACCGTGGTTGGTGAGTAGTAGTGGCCGTACATTCTCTCAACCATATCAGCGATTTCACGAGTTGTGACGCCCTTGGAGTACATCTTGACCATTTCCTCCAGTCCATCAGTCCGACGCACGTAAGGAGGGAAGAGGGCGTTTTGAAACTTGTTTAACCGGTCCCGTGGGATTGTCAGATTAATTTCACCGTACTCAGTGTCGATAGTGCGGGTGTACGTCCCGTTCCGGTAGTTCACGTCGTCTTTTGATCGGTCGATCCGAGTATGTGGTTCGTAGCCTAGCACCGCAGTCAGTTCATTTTGAAGGAACTGATTAACGACCACTTCGATTTGACAACGCAAGATTTCATTCAGGGTAATATCTTTGTCTGAAGATAGCGCTGCGATAATATCTTTGTTAAACTGGTTCATGGGGAAAGCCTCCGTATTCTGATTGGTTTTTAGCGATTTCAATCATACGGGGAAGGCTTTCCCTTTTTCAATACCCTCAAGGTATCAATTTACACAAAATATTTTACACTCCCTCTGATCTTGGTGAGTACGCTTTTTCTTTGGCATAAATCTGAAACTTGAAAGTATGAAGACAGACTGATCCCTTGGTATCACAGGGCATATTTTAATTAATTTAACCATTTAGCTTGCTGTTAACAGCGAAACTAACCGTTTCGGCAAAAATGTGAAGAACTGATTCATCATCTGAATAATTTGGGCTCTTCTTGCATAAACTTCATGATTAATAATCGTTTTTAACGAATTTAGAAGCCATACCAGTGCTTGAGACAACTCAATATCTGGCATGGCTTCGTTCATTATAAAGAATAAATCCCCAATGGTGCGATCATCCTGATTTTGCCGTTCCTGCCAAGCTAATAGGTCATAAGTCATCATGACAATTGCTAAATGGCCACAAAGCCCGTCATAATTTTGAACTTGTGATTTGTCGAGCCGCAAGTATTGCTTGGCAACTTTAAAGTAATTCTCAATTTGCCATCTTCGGGCGTATAGTTGAATGATCGCTTGTGGCTGAAGGCCTAACTGAGTCGTTGCCAGTACTAGGTAGTCATCTTGACGGGCCCGATTAGCCACAAATACCAAGCGAAGCTTGAATTTTTGGTTCCCGACGTGCGCTTCGACAAAGCAGCTGTATTGATAAGCTTGCTTGGGTTGATATTTTGAGGCCTGCAGTCGCTTGTATAATGCTTTAACTGAATATTGCCGTCCGCGATATTGATAGTAAATTTTGCTGGACCGTTTAAGCATGCCCACGCCGTTTAATCCCAACTTGGTTAATTCATAGAACATTTTTGGTGAGCTATACCAACTATCAAATAACACATAGTCAGCCAGAACGCCATTTGCGAGGGCTTGCTTGACAAGTTGCAATGAAACGAGGTTCATTTTTTGCTGTGCTTGGCGACGTCTCCGGCCAGCAATTGTTCGTTGATCGGTTGTTTTAGCTGATTTTCCAAGGACGTTTTGTGGCTTCTTGGAAGACATTAATGCAAAGTTGATCGGTAAGAATGTATTGGCGTCACTCCAACCCAAAGTTAAAGCCCGGTATCCCTTAATATATAACTGTTTGTCATGGTCAAAGACTCGCGCTAGTAATTCGGTTTGGGTGGCGTACTCACGGGAAAAGAGTGTATCGTCAATGATCAATGCTAACCGCCGCCGGCGGTCAATAAACGGTCGTAAATGCTTGATTAAATGACTCCCAACTTGACAAATCAAGCGTTGCCAATTGATCCGGCCATCGTTCAAATTATTTCTGACGGTGCGACTGGTAAAGTTAGGTGTTTCATGGGCTCGATAAAGCGAGCGTCCCAGGAACTTTGTCGTGAGCAGCCATTCAATGACCTTCATCAAGCTGATTTCTGAATTCCGGCGATAATTCACCAACTTGGTGAGTTTAGATAGACCAATGAGGGAAGTAAATTGATGAACAATATTGTGAAGCTCGTTTTCTGTATTTTTTTGTCTTATAATATTCATGACGTAAGTCTCCTTTGTATCTTGGTTTTGGTCGACTAAAGTATACAACGCAGGAGAGCTTGCGTTTATTTTTTTGCCAAAAAAGCCAATAACCACACGCCTTTGGCGTGATTATTAGCTTTCAAGTTTCAGNTTCATGACGTAAGTCTCCTTTGTATCTTGGTTTTGGTCGACTAAAGTATACAACGCAGGAGAGCTTGCGTTTATTTTTTTGCCAAAAAAGCCAATAACCACACGCCTTTGGCGTGATTATTAGCTTTCAAGTTTCAGGCATAAATGTTATAATTAAGGTTAATAAGGGGTGGAAGAATGGCAAAAAGTTACGTCGTTTTAATCCAGGAAAAACCAGCGAAGACGGATGCTGCCGTTTATTGGTATGCATACCGGAAACGTGAGGATGCGCTAGCGCAGTGCCATGATTTAGCGCGCTACCAGCACGACCAGTTGCAAGCGAAAGGGCCAGTTGAACTGACGAAGTTAACGACGCCGGTTGTCGAGATGGAGACTAATGAGGTTAACACGCAGGTTGATGGTTACAAGGTAACGGCGGCTAACTTTACCGGCCGGTATACAGTCCAACTGATCCGTGCCATTCGTGACTAGTAACTACTTTGGGTTGGGTCGACTGATAAATCGCGGTAAAATAAAAGAAGACAATGAAAGGAGATTCTGACAAATGAAAAAGTTTAGTAAAGCAGAATTAGCTAAATTTGACGGCCAAAATGGCCAACCAGCATATGTTGCTGTTGATGGGACCGTCTATGATGTGTCTGGCAAGGATGCCTGGAAGGGCGGTAAGCACCATGGCAACCTCGCTGGGCGGGATTTGACTGACGTGCTGTGGAACAAGTCGCCACATAAGGATCGTGTTCTGTCAGCGTTGCCGGTAGTTGGTAAGCTGGCTGAATAAGTCAAAAAAGCGTTGGCTGGGCAGTTAAGAGACTGCTTCAGTCAACGCTTTTTAATTTTTTGACGAAAGAATATGCATCTTTACTGTTATAGCCAATAGCCTTGAGTTGTTTAATGATGTTGTTAACTAGGGCTTGTTGCCTCCCTTGCTGAAGCCCCTTTTTAAAACCTTGCTTAAACCCCAGCTGTTGTCGTTCGAGTAATTTGGTTTCAAAATCCATGATCTATGACCTCCATTCATGGCCTAATGAGTAATATTGATTCACCATATCGTGAAGGGTGTCATCACTTAAACCGGTATTTAACTTCTTCACGAAAGAGTAAGCTTCATGCCCGTTATTGCCAGCAGCTTTGAGTTGTTCAATAGTATTCTTAGTCATCGTGATTGCTTTTTGCTGCATACCTTGCTTTTCTCCTAGCTGTTGGCGTTCCAGTAATTTGGTTTCGTAATCCATGATCTGCGCCCTCCTTTGTGGGTTGTCATTGATCTCTTTAATTTTCCGCTGCGCATAATCAAAGTGCTTACTGCCGTTGATGGGTTCGCCGCGCATCAGCTTCACCAGGTTTTGCAGGTCCTGGCTGTTGCCGGCGAGTTTTCCCTTTGCATTAATGATAACTTTCGCCGAATTAGTTGGCAACATTAGTGATCTGTCCTGGTCTTCATACTCATGGAAAACGTAACGTAGTCGCCCTTGCTCGGGATAGTCGAAATTACAAAGAAAGATGATGTAAGTTTCTTTTAAGTCATTGTAGGACTTACTTTTTTCCAACGTGTAATGAGCGCCAACCTTGGACAAGTAGTAACGCATTCTCCTACCAAGATTATCCTGGTCAGCGACTTGCATTTCGATGTTATAGATACAATTGCCTTTGTCGCGGACAAGGATATCTAAACGAACGTCCTTGGTCTGTCGATCACTATTTTGTAATGCCTTTTGTAAGGAAAGATTTTCTACCTCCGCAATATCAATCTGCGGTAAAATAATTTGGAGAACAAACTGACAAAACTCGTTATTTTCCATTACCCAACCAAATACCTTATCTTCGGTAAACCCATACTGTTGTTGATGTTCTTCCATCGTTTTCCCCTGTTGCCGATAATTTTTTATGCACTCTATATAGAAATACGCAGAATATTGGTCAATCTGAGCAAAGCATTTCCTTTTCTTACAAAAAGTTAGTATACTCAAAATGAATTACTTGCAGGGGAGGGATTGCAATGAAGAAACTAATCGTGACTGATGCTGCACTGACACGAATTAAACCACACCTGTTGCCTAATAAGAAAATCGTGCTCGATTTTGATGACGGGGTCGGACCATTTTCGGCAATCGGCAACTGCAGCTTGGATGCTAATTACCGGATGGTCTTTGTGAACCAGGACGCGGACCTACCAGACTTTGATGAAAAAATCAGTTCCAATATTGGTGATATTTACATCAAGAGCGAATTGTACGCTAACGTTCAGTTTGAACCGGAGATGGAATTACGATTTGACCGGCGTCACATGACACTGCCCCTGGTGAGTCCGAAGGGGATTTTGACGGAGAACGTCGAGCTGGTGGACATTGACCAACCGGTGAACAGCGAATATACAGGGACGCATGATTGTTAGATGAAGATAAAAAGAGCCGCTAACTTTGCCAGAAAACTGGTGAAGTGCTATAAAAAAGTTGGACACTTTACTAACTTTTAAAGATTGGAATGATATCGAATATATTGATTCGGTGTCATTCCTTTTTTATTTGCTGAAATTCGTACGTTGTTGTACCAATAGATGTATTGCTCAATGATAGTTTTAAATTGCTGAAATGAAGTGATCTTTATCCGATTCAAACACTCACGTTTTAACAAGTTAAAAAAAGCTTTCGGCTGGTGAGTTATCTAAGCAATTTCCTTTACGGGACATCGACTGAGTAATTCCGTGTTGACGTAATAAAATTTGATACAAGTGGTGTTGATACTGCCATCCTTGATCTGAATGCATGATGGAGTTACTACGTTGTGGCAGTTTATTAAATAAACTTGCCAACATAGTGCTAACTAATTTCATATTAGGATGAGTTGAGGTCGCGTAAGCGACCACGGCACCACTGGCCTCATCAATGACTGGTGATAAATAGCCTTTGACCTGTTCATTAATAGAAATTTGTGTGATATCTGTATGTAGAACTTGATATGCTTTTTGTGCATTAAATTGCTGATGTAAGTAATTAGGGGCAACCTTGCCCACATGACCACGATATGAATGATAGTGACTCTTGGCTGAGTACACAGTTACCTTTAATCCCATGCTAGTCATTAATCGACGCACTGTTTCTTGACAATATGTGAAGCCTTTCTTGATGAGACAATACCAAATTCGGCGATAACCGTAGGTTTCCTGACTACGTTTAAATTGCTTCGCAATTTCCTGCTTTACCTGATGATACTTATCGATACGCTTTGCGGCTTTAAGACGTTCATAGAAGGTGGATCGTGGAATACCAAAATATGTTAACAACTTAGATAATGGGTACTTAGCCCTAAGATCTTGGATCGCTAGTGCTTGTTCTTTCCGCGCTGCTGTCTTAGGGCTTGTAATTTTTTTAAGATGTCGATCTCCATTTCTTGATCGGCGATCTTAGCTTCCAGATCGGCAATTTTTTGCCTATATTGTTCTTCTTTAGTAGGCTTGATTTTATATTTGTTAATCGTTTTATGTTTGTTCATAGTTTTAGCTGGTCGACCCTTAGGCTTTGACCGAAGGCCGACGATCCCTTCATTTTTATATTTACGATACCATGAATAAACTTGTGTGCGATTCAAATTAAATTTCGCAGCTACTTTATCTATGCTTAACTCGTGAGTACGGTAGTAAGTGATTACCTGAAGTTTATAATCAAGTGAATAAATACGATGGCTCCTCTTGGGATCCAAACTCTCATAACCACATGCTTGAACATCCTGTACCCATGCCATTAAGCTATGGTTGGAAGAAATGCCATATTTCTGACAAACTAATGAATAGTCATGACTTTTGTTCAAGTAGTCTTGAACTGCTCTAACTTTAAATTGATATGAATATTTAGACATAAAAATACCCCAGAATTGTTAGATTCGTGTCTAACAATTCTAGGGCACTTCAGCCAGTGATGACCGCCATCACGGTCTTTTTATTCGGTTCTACACTATTTGGTACTGATGGAGTTGGTACTGTACCCTGTCAAGTTGACACATTAAATAATAAAAACTAGTTGGCCTTGCCGAAGCGATATTCTGCTGCGGTAAGGTCATTTCTTTTGCCTGAAATAAAGGAATGCGTAAAGTAATCGATACCTTCTGTCACCAGCTGTTCTAAGTCTTCAAACGTTTGTGGTTGTGGTGAGTGTGCTAACCAGATAGATTTAAAATCAGCCCACCAGTGCTCCATCACCGCATTATCAGCTGGTGTTCCTGGGGCTGAGTAACTATGTTGGCTGTTATTACTAGCCAAGTAGTGGTTGAATGCTTTGGAAGTATATGCTGCTCCGCGATCAGTGTGGATTAGCGGTGCCAGACCTCCGGCTTTCTGCTTGGCCATTTGAAATACTTTAATAGCCCCAGTACTCGTTTCTGTAGGCGTAATAATCCAACTAAGTGGGTATTGACCGTATAGATCCAGAACAACGTGTAGACGGACTTTGTACTTACGAATGTTGTAGGCAATTTCCGTCGTGTCCGTCACCCACACCTGATTTGCGGCAGCTTGTTCAAACTGGCGGTTCAGGGTATTCTGTGCTTCATAAGTTTCCTGCTCCTGCACACGTTTTCTCTTAGGCTGACGATAGTCCGCTTTAATACTGTGTTCCTTCATAATGCGCATGACGCGCTTCTTGTTAACTGTGTATGATAATCTTTCCCGCTTTATTAAACGGGTCATCTTGTCATAACCAACGCAGTGTTTATGTTGTGCTTCTAACTGTTTAACGAGCTTTAGAATTTCTTGATCTTGAATATCATGAACCGTCGGTTCATGGGTAAGCCACTTGTAGTAAGCCTGCCGACTTACCCCGGCTGCTTTAACTAGATCAGATACCTTATACCCACTTTGGCTCATTTCCTGAATCGCTTGATATCGTCCGGCCGTTCCACCTCCCGATTGTGTATTTCGACCAATTTTTTTGCGAAGGCAATCTGTACCTCCCGTTCCTTCGCTTTAGCTTTCAGCTGCCTTACTTCTTGTCGTAATCTTTCCACTTCATTGGTTGGTGTTTTGCCTTTATGGCGACCCCGGTTATCCTGAAGGGATTCCCAATCGTGAGTTCTTTGGTACTTTCGTACCCATGAATAGACCCGTTGATAGCTGACATTAAATTTTTCTGCCGCGGCTTGATAGTTATACTCGTGATCAATTGTCCATTGAGTAATTTGCCGTTTCTCCTCAAAAGTAACTTTTCGGCCCACTTTCCTAGCTCGCTTTCTTGTTGCGTAAGCAACACTTAATTGTCCACTATTGTACCGGACAATCCATTGATGTAGTTGGGAAAGACTACGAATTTGATATCTATTGAGAATTGCTTGGCCTGACAGGGTACCTGAAAGGTAAGCTTTAACGGCTAATCGCTTGGTTTGAAGTGTGTACCTGTGATTGTGTTCAGGGCGAATCAATCCAGCCAAACCAGCCGTTAAAAATTGTTTAATCCATCTGTTAAGGCTAGAGGTCCGCACCTGGTGATAATCCGCGTATACCCCGAGTGAGTAGTCTGAATCTTGGTAATTACTGAGTAACCTTAATTTTTCCGTCGTTGAATATGTTCCTATTCAAAACACCCCCTAGAGATGACACTTTTATTATTTAAAGTGTCAACCCTAAGGGGTATTGTACGNCCCGAGCGAGTAGTCTGAATCTTGGTAATTACTGAGTAACCTTAATTTTTCCGTCGTTGAATATGTTCCTATTCAAAACACCCCCTAGAGATGACACTTTTATTATTTAAAGTGTCAACCCTAAGGGGTATTGTACGGTTTTCATCGGTACCGTTTTTGTTTATGATGACAATAAAAAACGGACAACTACCGCACCCTCTAAAACGTGGTAGTTGTCCTTCAGAAAGGAATTTAATCCTCATGGCTAATGATATCAGCTTTTTGACCGGAATCAATGATCCAAACTTAAAAATGGACAAAAGTGGCGTCGAAAACACCGGTAATTACAAAGTAATCCACCTGGTTAAGACCGGCACCTGTTATTGTCCTGTTTGTGGCCGTCCTATGCTTAAGAATGGCTATCGCCGTCAACCGGTAAAGATATTAGCTTTACCGATCGCTAACGTCCCAACTATCTTGTTAATTCGGAAACAGAAGTATATCTGTAAACCATCATCACAATGCCCGGAAACCGTCACGAAAATCGCAGAAATCATCAATGGGATTAACCATGGTTGCAGGATTGCCAATAACGTTAAACAGGCCATCACACTGGATCTACGGCGAAATGAATCACAAAAGGATATTGGTGAACAGTACTATGTTTCACCTAGTACGGTTGGCCGCATCATTGATAGCTTGGAAGATAACTTTACTCCGGAAAAAAGTTGGCTACCAAATACCATTGCTTTTGATGACTTTAAATCGGGACGCTTCGCGCCTAGTGGGATGAGTATGATCCTCATGAATCCTGTTAATCATCGCACCATTGATATTATTCCCTCGAGAACTTCACGTGCTTTTAGACAGTATTTCTATCGCCATTTCACACGCAGATCGCGATTATCAGTTAGCTTGGTAGTAATTGACCTATACGGCCCATACCGGCGGCTCATCCGCGAACTATTCCCCAATGCACGAATCATCGCCGACCACTTCCATGTCGTTGTGCAAGCCTACCGGGCATTACAGTCTATCCGCATCAAAACCATGAATCATTATGGGCCGGGAACTCATGAATATCGGGCACTTAAACGTTTTTGGAAGTTATTACTGCAGAAGCTATCACTCCTAGATAATATTCATTACCAACCACGGCGCAACTTTCGTGGCGCCTGGTTAACGAACAGTGAAGTCATTGACCGACTACTTGCCATGTCAGAAGAACTAAGGATAGCTTATAACTACTATCAAACTCTCGTCGATGCGGTGGATCACGAAAATCAGGGAGAACTCCAATCCCTGTTACAACGTAAACTGACCAGCTTACCGTTTAAATTACAAAAGGTTCAGCGTACTCTCCGTCAGCACCAGAACGAGATTATCCGGAGCTTTAGGCATCACTTGAGTAATGGCCCGATTGAAGGCACCAATAACAAAATCAAAGTGATTAAACGCACTGCTTATGGTTTTAGAAACTTCTTTCATTTTCGGGTAAGAATTCTCATGGCTTTAAAGAATCCACACATCATGGTAGGAGATCCCCAGAAAACAAAAATCAGCTCAAGCAGTCTAGCTGCTTGAACTGATCAAATTTAACTATCAGTACCGATTGACAAAGAGCCTTTTATTCAAAAAGGTTAAGACAGCATCGTTAATTTGTGCTAAGATAAGACGAATTAAAAATGTGTCGCATTAAGAAGGGAGTTTGTGATGGGAATTACACGAACTGAGCGCGACTTCCAAGCCGCGCTGTTAAAGTTACTGGCTAACCAGTCATTCTTATCGTTGTCGGTGGAACAGATTTGTCGTGAGGCAATGATGCACCGGAGTAGCTTTTACCGCTACTTTAATGACAAGTACGACTTGTTGAAACACACGGTGAATTACCAGATAATGGTCCTGATTGACCAGGGGGATGATGAAATTACCAACGTGGTGTCCTGGCTAGAGCAACATAAGCCGCTTTTACGTAATTTAGCGACGGGGAAGAATAACAGCTCCTTGTACGCGACGCTGGTTAACTTACTGGCCGACATTATTTTGGACCGCTACGAGCGCAAAGTTGATGACCGCCTGGTGCAATCCATTGCTAAGTTCCCCAACCAGGAAACGGCGGCCTACATGTTGAGCGCCAGCATTGTTGGGGCTTTTTACTGGTGGCGCAGTCAGGACTACGCGGTTGACCAGAAGACAATTCTGCAGAACGCCAATGAATTTGTGAACTGGCTGGCTGATCAGCCATCGTTGGGAGGAAAACGCGAATGAAAAAACTAATAAATTCTTTACGCCACCCGTCATGGGCAGTGCTAGTCATGGTGATAGTGGCGGTAGCCGCGCCGCTGATGTACAGTTTGTCCTTTGTGAAATCGGTTTGGAACCCGACTGCTTACAGTGGTCACT
Source organism: [Lactobacillus] timonensis (assembly GCF_900240275.1). Lineage (GTDB taxonomy): Bacteria > Bacillota > Bacilli > Lactobacillales > Lactobacillaceae > Limosilactobacillus > Limosilactobacillus timonensis. The sequence continues at coordinate 877,684 of NZ_LT964761.1, forward strand.
TGCCAGTGGCGGTGGTTAACAATGACCGGCCAGTCCGTTACCAGGGACAAACATTGCAGGTTGGTCGTCAAACGGTCCAGCAGCTGAAACATAATCACCAGCTAGACTGGCAATTTGTTAACCAGCATGAGGCTAAAGAAGGGATGGCCAACCACCAGTACTATACGGTGATTACAATTCCCCACAATTTCTCACGGAACGCGGCGACGGTTTTGCAAAAACACCCGCGACCAATGATGCTGCGTTACCAAACGAATGATTCGCAAAACTACCTGGCAGCCACAATCAGTGAAACCGGGATGAGTAACCTGAATACCAAGGTTCGTGCGGCGGTCACCAAGGCTTACGCAACAGCACTTTTTCATAATTTAAGTCGCTTGGACCACGGAATGACTACTGCGGCGAGCGGCGCCCACCAGCTCAGTAATGGGTTGGTCACGATGGCCGACGGAACGAAACGCTATGTTGTCGGTGTTTCGCAGGTCAACGCGGGTGTGCAAACTCTGCGGGCTAAAGTGGCACCACTGCCGGGCGCCACCCAGCAATTGTCAACTGGCGGACAGCAACTCGCCGGCGGACTGCAACAATATGCTGGTGGTGTTGGTCAGTTATCACGGGGATTACAGACACTAGCCAACTATTCAGGACAGCTAACGGGGGGTGCCGGTCTATTAGCAACCTGGTTGGCCACATTGAGTGACCACTCTGGTTCACTACGTCAGGGTGCTCAGCAGCTCAAGATCGGGGCAGCCCAGCTGAATGGTGCTACCGCTAACTCGCTACGTCAGCTGAACTTCCAGCCGATGATGGCCACCATGAACCAGGCGCAACAGCTCAAGGGCAGGCTCGCATACTTAAAGGCGGGTCTCGACCAGGCACAGGCAGCATTAGGAACAACTGCCACCAGCGCCCGGCAAGTTCAGGGTGCAGTCAGCCAGTTAAACGGGGCGGCCGAGCAGCTTGGCCAGCTAAAAACGGTCGCCCAAAATGATGCGGGGATCGCTGCTCGTGATAGCCAGACTGCCAAAACGGCTGCCCAGCTAGCACAGAAGACGACGGACCCGGCAGTTAAAGCGGGACTAGCACAGGTGGCTGCGACGACGGGGCAGAGCGCCCAACAAGCAGCGGAGAATGCGCGGACAGTTCAACAACTTTCCCCGATGCTGAATAATTTGACGCGGTTGCAAGGATCATTGACAGCAATGCAAGAGCAGTTAAACCAGCTCTCGTCCCTGCAGACTGTTCTGTCATCAGCACAGGCAACGATGGGGCAGGCGGACCAACTGTTGACAGCGCTGAACGGCTACCAAGGACAACTTAAGACGATGTCCGGGAACGCTCAGCAACTAGCTCAGGCTACCAGCAAAATTTCAGCAGGGGCATCAGCGTTAGATGGCGGTTTGACCCGCTACAGCCAAGGGGTTGATCAGGCATCGGCAGGTGCTACTCAGCTTCATCAGGGACTGAACGGCTACGCAGCGGGGGTTCAGCAGGCGAATGTCGGAGCTACCCGGTTAGCAGGTGCCTCGACACCACTAACAGCCGGGAGCTTAAAACTGGCCGCTGGTCTCAACCAGTTAGCCCAGCAGTCGCCCCAGTTAGTTGCTGGGGTCAACCGGTTAGCTGATGGGACACAGCAACTAGCTGCTAATTCCATGCCATTATTACAGGGAATGAACCTCTTGAACCAGGGGGCGAGCCGCCTGTCTGTCGGGTTGGCAAGTGGTCAACGACAATTGCACCAGCAACAGCCGCACCGGCAAAGTGCTGCGATGTTTGCCGCACCGACACGGCTGCAACACAACCACTACAGCCGGGTTCCTAACTATGGTCACGCCATGGCACCGTTTATGATGGCCACCGGCTTGTTTATTGGGGTGCTGATTTTTACCCTCGCCTTACCATCCAGCCGGATTTTAGCCACCAATCGTCGCCGCCTGGCAATGATTATTCATGAATTATTACTAGCATTAATTGCGGCATTGTTGATGGTGGTCATCCAAAGTGCGGGACTGGTTATGGCGGGCTTGCAGGTCCAACACCCCATGCAGTTACTAGTAGTGGGACTGGTCTACACCCTCGCCCAGTTAGCCATTATGCAGGCACTTACCATTATGATGGGCCGCTTTGGGACGGTCCTGGGGCTGGTATTATTTGTTGCCCAACTCGGTGGTGCCGGCGGGATGTTCCCGATGGAATTGACCAACCGCTTCTTTAACTTTATTCACCCGTGGTTGCCGATGACTTACGGGATTAACGGTTTCCGCCAGGCCTTAACTGGCGGGTTTGATCAAGCTTACTTGGTCCAGAACGTGATTATTCTATTGCTGTTTGCCGGCGTTGCCTACGCGCTGATGTTAGTAGTGGCGGCTCCGTTGAAACGACGGGTCGCTAACCAGCAACCAGCGCAAAGTTTGAACTAATGAAAAAAGCCACTAGCCTGGAAAAAAGGTTAGCGGTTTTGTGCATCCAGTGGCCATTGTTGGAAGAATGTCAAATAACAAAGACAAACTCACTAAAGTGAACTGCTTTATCTGGTAATTTCACCATTGTAAAATAGTCAGCAAACGGAATGGTTGCGCAGGCAGGTCTGATTGGTGAAAAGGAGGGGATTGATGTGACTTTATTACAATGGTTCCACCGCTGGTGGTGTCGACGACAAGTTCGTCGACTGTTACGGCAAGAACCCACGTGGGTCCCAGTTAACCGCCAATTACGGGCCAATGGCTGGTCGGTAAGTGCGATTTACTACTTTCTGTGCCACCAGGGCCAGTTAGCCGCTACCTATCAGGTGGGAACGCCCCTTTATGTGGCGATGCTGCAAAATAGTGACCTGACCGCCCACCAACAGCTGGCGCTGATTTTAGACCAGCACCTGCAAGCCTGGGTAGACGAAACCAGCTTTTTGCAGCTGGGCAGCAGTCGCTTCCGGCTTGCCGCGTCCTTGTCACCACAGAGTTTCTTTTATCCTTACTTTCGACAGTTAGTCGTGGACGCCTACACAACGCCACTGGGACTCAGTCAGGATGAACTGGGCTTGCGGGTCCACTTATTCCGGAGCTATTTGGACCGGCAAAACATCAACTTCCTGCGTCACTACCCGGCCCACGCGGGGGCTAGTGACTACCAACGGTTACTGAAATATTGCGCGGACCACCACTTAAGCTTGGATTACCAAACGGGGGCTAATTACCACAACCGCTACCACGGCCGGTTTGACTACCCGCGCAACATGAAGGTCCAGCTGATGCGCGATTCTCACCAACAACGGTATAACGACGCCCGGATGATCGAGTTGATTATCGATCTTGCCAGCGGCCACTTTGTCAGTCAGTGGAACGTGTACCGAGTGAGTGCGGACGGCGTAGTGGATGCCGACCCTCACCACTATTCAGTTGACGAATTATACCAGGTGGCGAATACCGAATCGTTTAATTACGGGCTGCCCAAGGGTGTTTACCAGGTACCAACCACTTACCGCAAGACGCACCGTTACCTGGATATCCAACAACCAGCGAACAGTCAAATTCGTCGGCAGGCCAAGAACTACTGGCGCTACCCGCATGACTACAACCGCGGTGGTTTCTTTGCGGAAGTGGTGAAAAAAGGTGGCGACAAGGATGTGTGCTGCTGGCAAGCAATTCCCGAGGACCAACGGCAGGTAGTCTACAACGACTTTCTTGCTGACTTGCGGGCTGGCCACCAGGTTAACCAGGGCATCGCTGCTTACTGCGAAAAACGTCAGTAAAAAGGGCACCAACCGTCGTGAAGCGGCTGGTGCCTAATTTTATATACTAGTCGTCGTATGACCGGCGCCGGAGGTAGAGTGACGCAATGATGGAAAGTAACGCCGCCAGGCCAATAATGATCCAGAAACCGTACTTGGAACCTTCCCAGGGGGAGCCCGCCGACGTTCATCCCCATGAGACCGCTGAGTAAAGCGGCGATTCCGATCACGAGGCCGGTGGAATCAAGGAACTTCATCAGGTGGTTCAGGTGGTTATCCATCATTGCCGTGTAGAGGCTGCTGAGGGATTCGACCGCGTCACGGTAGATGTGGATGGCCTTTGATAACCGGCGCTGACTAGTTTCAATTTTTAACTTGAGGGAGTTACTGATGCTATGGGCGACGGGACTGTCGACGAGCGCCTTAAGGGTGGTCGTTTGGTCGTTGACAGTATGTTCAAAGTAAACCAGTTGCCGCATTAGTTCCGTCAGCGCGCGGAGCTCAGTATTTTTAATCGTTGTATCCCGCGAGGCCTGGTCCAGCCGGTCAATCTCGTCCTCAAAGTTTTGCAGGGCGGAGTTGAGGTGTTGCTGCCAGGCATCCACCAGGTGGAAAACCAGCTGGTTGACGGGATCATGTTCGGCAACTGCTTGCTGTAATTCCTCGAAGGAAACGGCGGAATTTTGCGTGCAGATGATCAGGTGGTCCTGGTCAAAGATTAAGATGGCCGGTGTTAATTGCTCCTCAATGTGCTGGTAATCAAAGTTGAAGTCAAAAACGACCAGCAGGTGGGGATCTGACAACTGCTTGCTTTCGAGCAGGTGAAACCGGGCAACTTCTCCTGCCTTCTGAAAGTCTTCCTTATGATAATAATTATACCGGAAGGGTTTATAAAACAATAGGAAGATGCTTGGTGGGCCGACCCATCCAGGAAAAAGGGTTATAATAATCTTTGATGTCAACAAGTCGGTTTGGAATGAAAAAGGCGTAATTTTGAAAAAACAAAAGAACGGTTCAATTGGTGTCGTTGGCGCGACAGCGATTGGTGTCGGCGGAATGATGGGCGCAGGCCTTTACACCCTGCTGGGATTAGCCGCCAAAAGTGCCGGAAAGTGGCTGCCACTATCATTTTTGATTGGGGGAATAGTGGCGGCTTTTTCCGTTTATTCTTATTCGCGGTTGGGGATGACCTACCCGGATCGTGGTGGGGCGGCGAAGTTCCTCCTACGTGGCTTTGGTGATGGCCTGCTAGCCGGCGGGATCAACGTCTTTCAATACTTTGGCTGGATTATCGCGATGGCCCTTTATGCCACCGGTTTTGCCGAGTATGCTTGTCAGTTGATCGGCATTAAGAGCGGCGGCTGGCATGATAAAGTGATTAGCATTGGAATTATCATCCTGGTGGTCTTGGTGAATATCCTCGGATCTAGCCAGGTTGCCCGGGCACAAACGACGATTATTGCCTTTGAATTGATTATCCTGGTCGGCTTCATCGGGTTCGGCCTCAGTCAAGCCCATGTTCCGACCTTGACTGCCAGCGTCACTGGCGGACCAGTAGGCGTCTTATCGGCGGCCGGCTTACTATACGTGACCTATGAAGGCTTCGGGGTGGTTACCAACGCGGCCGGGAGTATGAAGAATCCGCAAAAGCAGCTGCCGCTGGCGTTGACGCTTTCCTTGGTCATCGTGATGGTGGTCTATATTCTGGCCAGTATCGTGGTGATCACGACAATCGGCGTCCAGCAGGCGATCAATAATCAGGGGCACGTTCTGGCAGTGGCTGGGAAGGCTATCTTTGGCACAGTCGGGATGGTGTTAATTGTAGTGGCCGCCCTGGTGGCAACCGCCTCCGCCGTTAACTCGACGATGTTTGGTGACGACAATTTGGCCATCCGTATTTCCAAGGCCGGCGAAATTCCGTCACAGTTTGGCGCGATGACCCGGGTTGGCGGTACCTGGGGGCTGTTCATTACCTCGTTGATCGTTTGCCTCTTTGTGATTGTCTTTCCCCTAGCCGACGTTGGTCAGATGGCCAGCCTGGCCTTTTTGCTGGTTTACGCGATGGTCAACGTTGGCCACCTGCGACTGGCTGATAAGACGGGAGCCAAGCGCTGGATCCTAGTCTGTTCAATTGTGTTGAACCTGGCTCTCTTCGCCTTACTGTTTGGCCAAACGATTGTCCGCGGCGACTGGTTAACCTGGGCGTCGGTGGTAGTCTTACTAGCTGCCAGTTTCATCGTTGAGTTTATCTGGCGGAAGCACAACCACCAGAACCTGAAGTGGCTGGGGAAATAAGCCAAAAGCTTCCTTTGATAATTACTAATAACGTTAAGAAAGCGAGAATCTAATAATGGGTAATAATCAGCAAAAGATGGTCGAACAACGGCAGCGTTACGCGCTCTGCAAATATACTGTGGGCGTGGTATCATTTTTTGTCGGCGCCTTGTTATTGGGCGGTACGGCCGGACAAGCCCATGCGGACACCGCGGATCAAACGGAAAACAATGTCCCGGTTTCTCAACCAACGACTTCCCCACAACCGGCGGCGCATCAAACGACGACTCCCGCCTCAACGCCGGCAACGACCAGTGAGCAGCCAGTGACACCCGCAAATCAACAACAGGCAGAACGGGTACAATTTAACGTTGCTGACTGGGGGTACACCAGTAGTAGTGAGGAAATTACCCTGAACAGTTATCGCGGGCAAGGAACTGACTATTACCTGCCCAACGCGGCCTCTTTCCGGCGCGCTGGCAAGATTCGGGACGATCAGCGGGTCTTTATCACGCCCTATTTTATTCGTGACTTAGTCAGAGACAATGGCGGTAATGGCCCAGCAACGAGCATCATGATTGAACACACCACAACCGTCTCCGACCAGTTAGTCGCAACTGATTCACCTTGGATGGACACGTTTGCGGACAGTCGACAACTACAGCGGGTCGACCTGGCGGGACTCAATGTTTCACAAGTAAGGTACATGAGCTACCTCTTTGCCTATGACCCCGTCCTAAAAACCGTTGATGGGCTGGAAAATTGGGACGTGACCAACCTGCGCTACGCATATAACTTTTTTGCCAACGACACTAATTTAATCGGCTCGTCAAAGGGCGAACTCGATCTGAGCCGGTGGCAGACGGAGAACCTCTTTGACTGCGATCGGATGTTTTTCCGTTCGGGGGTTCGGCGGGTCAATGTGTCTAATTGGCATTTAGATAACGGCCACGGCTGAACCTATGAAATGTTTGCCCAGTTGGTCCACCCGGCGACCATTATCATGAATAATTTTAATGACGGTAATAAACTGCGGGCGCGTGACTTTGCTGGTGACCAGCCGCTGGTAGTCATGTCCAATATGGATCATTTGTTGGCGCTGAACCAGCAGGATGATGGGCACCCCGCCAATACGGTCACCTTTGTTCGTACTAGCGACCACCAGCAGCTTGGCCGGCAACAGCAGCCCTTTGTTTACCGCGATGAACAGGCGTTGAACGACCGGTTGACGGCGATTTCCCAATACGCGAATGTTGCCAGTGTCATTCCTGACCAACTCACGCAGGTGGTCCATGACCAGGATGCTACCTGGGTCAACGGGAATTCTTATTCTGGCGTTTATGGTAAACTAGCCGGCACATACGCGGTGGCCAACCAGCAATACGGGCGGATCGTTTATGTCGACGCTGATGGTCAGGTAGTGGCGACTGAACCGGTCAACGGTGACCAACCGGTAACCATTGGCGAGACCGTCGCAATCAATCCCGTCGCTCCAGCAGGCTGGGAACTGGTTGGTGACTACCCGCAGGAATACACGGCAACGGCCAGTGGTGACCAGGACGTCCTGATGACGGTTCAAGAAATCGTCACGACGCCAGAAGAGCCGGCTGAAAAACCATCAACACCAGTCGTTAAACCGGCAACACCTGGCAATGGGCAGGTCATGGGGACGGTCAACTATCAACCGGCAACCAGTCAGCCGGCATCTGTCGACGCCCAGCAAACTGCTCGGTTGCCGCAGACTGGCAATGGTCATGGCACGCTGGTGGCCGCTAGCGGGTTGGCAGTCTTGTCACTTTTGGGCTTAGCCGGGCTGAAGAAAAAACACGAATAGTAAAAAAGCGGGGTCCCATCATTAGGACTGACAAGGGAGCATGACAAAATGAAGTGGTTGGAAATTGAGATGGAGACGGTCTCTTTAGGGGCCGTGGCGCTGCCCAACGTCCTCTTTATGACGTATTTTATGCAGCATTCGCGGCAGGCAGTTGCCGCGCTGCCAGTGATCATGTTCTACGTGATGGTCAAAACCGTCCCGTATGCCCTCCGTTCCTTTGGCAAGGTGCAAAACCCATTGCGCTTACTACGGTGCAGTTTGGTGGTAGCCTTGCTGGGTGCCTTGTTAGCGGCGGGGACACCACTGGTGGCTGAAGGCGCCATCATGGTTGGAATGGGACTGGCGAGTGTTCAGCCCGCCTACCAGCAAACGAAGGACCACTTTAAGCAAACGGGTGCCTGGCCGGCTTTCCGGGCGGGACTGGCAGCCATCGGGTGGTTGCTGGTGGCACTCGTTGTCGGCTTTGTCTTAAGCACGGTCAGTTTCAGCTGGTTTGCCCTTGAACTAGCGGTGCTGTTAGCCTTAGCAGCCGTCTTTGCCTGGTGGCTGCCGTCCTGGAACGATCAGCCGATCTTCACCGGCCCCTGGCGGTTACGTCCAGCAATTGCCACCCTGCTGATTTTGTTGATGACGCTGGGTGCCCGGGGATTAAAACAAACTGGGGACCAGCAGCTGATCTGGTTAACCCTCGCCATGTGGCTGATCATGCTCGGTGGTTTTCCCTGGCTGCAGCGGCGGGTCAATGCTTCCCGCCTCTGGACGTTTTTGACCGGGGCGGTAGTTAACTTCTTGCTGATCTACGGACTCTTTTATTTTTCCGTGCGCGGTGAATACGGACTGCTGTACGCTTCCTACGGGCTCTTCATTCTTGGAATGGTGGGCGGCTTCATCGTCTTGCGTCCCCTGCGGAAGTATAGTTGGCTCGTGACCGTGATGATTTTGGCGGCCAGCCTGTTGACGATGATGATTCCCAATTCCTGGTCTTACTTGGTCGGGATGCTGGTCGCCAGCTGTTGTTGCAGCGTGATCAACACCGCTATTTGGCCGACCTACGCGCGAGATATTCAACTCGCGGGGCACGCCCGCTTTACGCGCCAGTATTACAACATCCTCGGGTCGATTATTTCCCAAGTGACATTAATCAGCCTGCTGGTCGTCTGCAATTATCTTTTTAACCGCCACACTAACCAGCTGCTGGCGGCGTATTACCAACACCGGGCAGTGACCGGGCTTAATGACCCCTTGTGGCTGTCACGGGTTGGCTGCCTGCTCTTCTTGTTGGTTCTTCTCGCGGTGGCAGTGAGCCAGCAACTGCGGCAGGTTGACAAGGATTAAGGGATTTTGTTAAGCTGACAATATCGAATATCGGGAGGGATCAACCATTGAAGTTTTAATTCTGTACAAGTTAATGCCGCTAATTTACGATTGGACGTGGATTGGCTGCCCTTGGACAGGATTAAATTCAAATGGCTGAGATACCTCAAGTGGCGCAGTAGCGTCTTTTTGGCCGATCCTGGCAGGGGTCGGCCTTTTTTCGTCCCGCAAGAAAGGACGTGTGAACATGACCCAACCAATTACTATTCGTCACTTAAACTTTGCTTATCCGGGCCAATCGCCACTATTTACCAACTGCCAGTTAGACATCGATAGCAGGTGGAAACTAGGCCTCTTAGGGCGCAACGGCCGGGGTAAGACCACCTTAATGAAAATTTTGCTCAACCAGTTGCCGTACCAGGGGCAAGTGGTGAGCTAACTACCCTTCCGTTACTTTCCACTGAAGGTCGTTGACACTGACCAGCTGGCTGGTCAGGCACTGGTATATGCCGCCCAGGATCCGTCACTCGCCGAATGGCAGGTGGAGCGGGAGCTGGGGATGATGGGTGTTGATCAGGTTCTGTGCTGGCAGCCGTACGCAACGCTGAGTGATGGGGAGCAGACCAAGCTCCAGTTGGCAGTCCTTTTTGCCCAGCCGCGTGTTTTCTTATTGCTGGACGAGCCGACCAACCATTTGGATTACGCCGGGCGCCGACAACTGGCGGATTATTTATGCCACAAGCGGCAGGGTTTCATTATTACTAGCCATGACCAGAACTTTTTGGACCAGGTGGTTGACCATTGCCTGGTCATCGATTGTCACCAGTTGGTGCTGACCCACGGGAATTATTCTGCCTATTTTCAGCAGAAAAAACGCCGCGACCAGGAAGCGCTGGCGAAGAACCGCCAGTTAAAAAGTGAGATCGCCACGCTTCAGCACCGGCGCCAAAAACAACAGCAGTGGGCGCAGCGCGCTGAGGGCGAGAAACAAAACAATGCCCACGGCGACATGGGCTTTCTGGGAGCAAAGACGGCCCGGTTGATGAAAAAGGCCACTCACACTGGTGCCCGACTCACGGCCGCCATTGACCAGCGAAAAGGTTTGTTGCAAGAAGTCGAGGTGGCTGACCGCTTACCGTTAAACCTGGTGGCTAGTCACCACCATCAATTGCTAGTGGCCCGGGATGCTGCGTTGACGATTGCTGGCCGCCAGCTGTTTGCCCCCGTCAGCTTTCAGGTGGGGCGGCACGACCAGGTTGCCTTGCTCGGCGAAAATGGGCGGGGAAAGTCCAGCTTGCTGCGGGCCATTATGGGGACCTTTGCCGGACAGGTGACAGGGACGATTCGCTTGGCTGATCAGACCACGGTTAATCTGGTGCGTCAGAATTACGCGGTTAACCAGGGGACATTGCCAGAGTTTGCCCGCCAACACCACCTGCAGTTGTCAATGCTGCTCAACGTGTTGCGCAAGTTGGGGATGGATCGCGACACCTTCGTGGTTCCCATCCAGGAAATGAGTATGGGTCAGCAAAAGAAGGTGGAATTAGCCCGGTCACTGCTAATACCAGCCCAGCTTTACTTGTGGGACGAGCCACTGAATTACCTTGATACCTACAACCAGGCCCAACTAATCCAGCTAGTACAGGAGTTTAAACTACCGCTGCTCTTTGTCGAACACGACCGCCTCTTTATTGACGCCGTTGCCAGCAAACGCGTCGTCCTGAAAAATTGAAAAAAGTTGTGATAATATTTGGCAAAAAATTACTTCATTTGGCCAATGAATGATAGAATTATCCAATGGAGGTAGTAGGACAATGAGAAAGATGACTAGTAAAGAAGATTTCACTAAGGCACTGTTGGATTATTACCGAATCTACGGTGTACCACAGGAAAAAGTTGATGCCATTATGACCGCTAACAGTGGTAACCTGGAAACCTACCTAGCGGCTACGCCAGAGCTGATGGCTCGCAAGTTCTACGAATGGACTTTTGATGAAGAAATGCACTAATGAGCAAGCACTCGCTGGGTAAGCAGCGGGTGTTTTTTATTGGAGAGGGGGGAAAGCCATGGAATGGTTTGACCAGTCTTTTGACGAACTGACCCGTGATGACTTGTTTGACATTTTGAAAGTACGGGCGGCGGTCTTTAACGATGAACAAAAGAGTTACTGGCTTGATCCGGATGATAATGACCCACGAGCTCACCACGTGTGGGCGGTGGCTAATGGGCACCTGGTGGCTTACGCTCGTTACTTTGAAGTTGATGGCCATGCCACCCTCGGCCGGGTGCTGGTTGTGCCCCAGTTCCGTCACCAGGGACTAGCCAAGGACTTGATGACTCACGTGTTGGCTGGCATTAAACAACACTACGGTCGCTTGCCGATTGTGATTCACGCCCAGCTTTATGTGCAAGCGTTGTACGAGCAATACGGGTTTCAAGCAGTGGGGAAGGTCTTCCTCGAGGCCCAGCGGCAACACATTAAAATGGTTCACCAGCCATTGTTGACCAGAAAATAAGGCCGCCAAGCAGATTTTGGACGCAAAGGAATGAAAACGTTAATGAAGTGGAAGAAGATAATTGGCCTGGTCCTGACAACGTGCCTGATAGCAATGGTCGTTAATTTGCACCAGGCAGCCGCCGCGATGATTAATAGTCGGGCGGCGATGCTCGTCGATGCTGAGACGGGGCAGGTTATCTACCAGCAAAACGCCGATCAGCAGTTGCCGGTGGCGTCAGTCAGCAAGTTGCTGGCGGCCTGCGTAATTGAAGACGAAATTGCTTCCCACCAGCTTCACTGGCAGCAAAAAGTGAAGATTAATAAGGCGGTGGCAGCCGTATCGTGTGACCCCAACTACTCGGCCATTGGGCTGCAAGCGGGGCAGTCGTACACGGTGCGCGACCTGTTTGATGCGATGCTGGTTAAGTCTGCGGATGGGGCGGCACTAGCCTTGTCGACGGCTAACGGTGGCACCATCAAGCAGTTTAATGCCAAGATGGCGAAAAAAGCGCGCCAAATCGGACTGAAAGACGTGAAAGTGGTTAACGCGGTCGGGCTGCGGAATGGTGATTTGAAGCAACTCCGGCAGCCTAAAATAGGCAAAAATGCGGAAAACGCCATGAGTGCTCGCGACGTGGTAATCTTGACCCGCTATTTGCTGAAACATTACCCGTCGATTCTCCATGTCACCAGCCGCCCACAGCAAAACTTTACGATTGCGTCGGGACAAGTAGTGACGGCTGACAATTCCAACCAGATGCTGCCAGGCAAACCGTATGTAGTCCCCAACGTGGTCATTGATGGGTTGAAGACCGGGACCTCCGACCAGGCGGGTGCTTGTTTTGTCAGCACCGGGACCTACCAGGGACGGCGGCTAATTACCGTGGTACTGGGGGCTAACCGGAACGATCCGGGCGACCGCTTTGTGCAAACCCAGCGCCTCTACCAGTACCTGCAAACCGGGGTGCGGCTGAAGACGTTAACGCTAAGCCACGGACAAGCAGTTAAGCAAGTGGCAAAGGGGAATAAACGGCAGGTCACGGTCAAGACCGCGCCCTTGGCGGTGTGGCAGCCGGTCAAAGAACACCAGACACCCACACTGCACACGCATTATCGCGCGTCACTGCTTGATCGGCGGGGCCGGGGAGTGGCACCCATTAAAAAAGGTCAGCGACTGGGATCGGGGACCATCAACGGGAAAGCGCTCCAAACGGGTGACCACCAGCCATTGACCTTTACCCTGTCGAGTCAGCAAAACGGCAAACGGCTGGGCTTCTGGCAACGGTTGTTTAATTAGTCAGACAAAAATAATGACCGCGAGTGTCCTTGAGACGCTGGCGGTCATTTTATGCTGTTTTGCTTTAGTCGGTTAAAAACTTGGTGACGAGTGAGACTACTGCTGGGCGCCGGGAACCATCAAACAGGTGGCCTTCTCCCTCAATCAGGTGCAGCTGGCTGTCCGGCAGAATTACGTTGTACTTTTGCGAGGTCGCCGGAGCAACGACCTGGTCAGTCGTCCCGTGGATGAGGAGGACGGGATTGGCGAAGTGCTGGGCCGTCTCATAAATGGGAAGCAGCTGGGCTGTCCGGAAGTAGTCGCCGCCAACTGGCCAGCCACTCACGTCCACTTCAGCGGGAATGTGCTGCGGGTCATAAGTGGCCCCCTGACAAACACCAGCGAGAGCATCGTCCTTCAGGGTAGCAGCTGGCGCTAGCAAGACGACTTTATCAATCACGTCCCGGTAGTAGGCAGCGAGTATCGAGGCAACGACGCCTCCCTGGGAGTGACCCACTAAATAAATGTGGCGGGGCTTGATCTGCTGGCGGACAAAGTCGATCACCCGCATCCCGTCGAGGATTTCACCGAGAACGGTCATGTCGACAAAGCGGCCGTCACTCTTGCCACAGCCGGCAAAGTCAAACCGCAGGGTCGGCAACCCGGCCTGGTTGAGCACTTTGGCAACGGTGGGCAGGATTTTGTGCTCGTCATAGCCGAGGTCGCCCTTAAAACCGTGCATGAGAATCGCAAGTGAGTCGTTTTCTAAGCTCGTGGTCCTTTCGAGGAGGGTGTGGAGCTTGAGCTGCTCGCGTTCAATCGTTAATTCCATCTTGTCATTCCTCCATGATCATTGAGCTAGTTCATATTATATCCCAGCGGCTAAATTCGACCAAAATAGTCTTGACGATTTCCCGCAAGCATGCGATGGTAATCGCATCGGTAATTGAGGAGGACTTTATTTTGTTGCATTGGCCATTGTTGTGGAAATTTATTTACCTGGTTCTCGGCGGCGTGGTTTCCGGCGTTCTCTCGTCGGCCGCTTCCTTTGCCTCGCTAGCGTCGTATCCCTTGCTGCTGAGCGTGGGGATCCCGCCCGTTTTTGCGAACGTCACCAACGACGCGGCGCTGATCTGGAATATGCCGGGAGCGGTATTGTCATCTATCCGGGAGTTGCACGGCCACTGGCGGTTGGTGCGCTTTTACTCCCTCTTCACGATGGCGGGCGCGGCCATCGGCTGTTACCTCCTGCTGAAGTTTCCTAGTGGTGTTTTTGAAAAGGTCGTGCCCTTTTTCATCCTCCTGGCGGGAATCATGGTTTACCAGACCAGCAAGCGGAAAGTTGTCGATAAGCCCCAGGCCGTTACCGGTGGTCGGAAATTGCTTTACGTGGTACTGTTGCTGGTCAACGGCGTGTACGGTGGTTACTTTGGGGCGGCGTCAGGGATCATTACCCTGGTGATTTTAACCTACCTGACGAATAAGGATTTCGTGGTCGTCAATGCGATTAAAAACGTCGTTGGTGGGGTGGCCAACCTGACGGCACTGATCATTTACATGTTTGCTTCCAAAATTTACTGGAACGCCGCCATTCCGATGGCGGTGGGGATGTTTATTGGCGGTTATCTGGGGCCGAAAATTGTTCGGCATGTCCCGCAGAAGGGGATGGAGCAGTTCATCGCTTTCCTGGCGGTGGTTCAGGCAGCCTACTTCTTTTGGCAAGCCTATTTTAAGTAAAACAAAACCAGCGTCGTGATGAAGGGCGCTGGTTTTTCGTTAGGCAAGATGAATATTCATTTCGATGCCGCCTTCGAGTGACTCGTGGACGGTGCAGACTTGGAGAATCCGCTCAAAGAGCTTTTGCTTTTCAGCGGCTGTTAAGTCGCAGTCAAAGCTGACGGTCGTGTCAATCCGCGAGACCTTCGAACGCCCCTTGCCCAGACTGACCGTTTCACCACTTGAACTGACCTTGAGGTTGTGCAGGTCAATGTGGCGGTTATTCGCCACCGCCCGGGCTGAAATGGCCAGGCAGCTGTTGAGTGCAGCAATCAGGTACTGGACAGGGTTGGGACCAGCATCAGTCCCCTTGGCAATGACAGGCTCATCAGCCATAAATTGATGATTACCGGCGTGGTTCATTACTTGGTAGCCCGCGGGACGCATTTCTGAATTGATAAGGTATTTTGACATGAAATGACCTCCTTATGTTGTTAATTCCATTATAAATGGTGACGACTAAGTTTGGCTAATAATTAGCTGTTAGCTGGCTCCATTGAAGAAAAAGGGAGTATGATGGAGTAAATGAACCGTTTTCGTCACCAAAGGAGGAAATCAGATGGAATACACAACGTTAAATGATGGGGTTAAGATTCCGATGGTTGGTTTTGGGGTTTACTTAATTCCGGCTTCAGAAACAAAAACAGCCGTTAGCACGGCCCTCAAGGACGGCTACCGACTGATTGATACTGCTGAATACTACCATAACGAACGTGAAGTGGGTGAGGCGGTTGCCGAAAGTGGCATTCCGCGCGACCAGGTCTTTATTACTAGCAAGATGCCTCCGCAGCCGAGTTACGAGGAAGCAATGAAACGGATTGACGAAACGTGTGCGGCAATCGGCAATGACTATCTCGACCTGATGCTAATTCACTGGCCGGGTAATGCTAACGTGGAAAATTACCGGGCACTAGAAGATGCCCAGAAGGCTGGCAAGGTTAGGTCCATTGGTCTGAGCAGTTTCTATGGCAAAGACTATCAGGAAATTATTGACCAGTGTGATGTTGTTCCGGTGGTCGACCAAAACGAAACCCACGTTTTCTGCCAACAGGTGGCCTTCCAGCCAGTCCTGGAAAGTCATGGGACTAAACTGGAAGCATGGTCGCCGCTTGCTGCCGGCTCACACCAGGTTTTCCAGCGGCCGTTGCTGAAGACCATTGCCCGGGCTCACCACAAGACGACCGCCCAGGTTATGCTGCGTTTCTTATTCCAGCGCAACATTATTACCATTCCAAAGAGTGTTCGTCCACAGCGGATCAGGGATAATATCAATATCTTTGACTTTGAACTGACCGCCGACGAAATGAAACTAATCAGGACACTGGACCGTGGAAAAACGATGCTGGAGTAGTTTAGCTGCGAGTGCCAGAAACGTGGTGAAGTGGCCAAACAACGTTGATTAAAAAGAGGACCAGGTTGATGAAGACCAGGCTGGCAGTCCAGAGGAAGACGGCGTTAAAGCTAAATTGTCCGGCTACCCACCCACAAAGTAACGAGCCAACAATATTGCCGATATACATTGCACTTTGGTTCCAAGAGAAAACACGTCCGGTTACTGCTGCCGGGCTGTTTTTAGTTAACATGGTTTGCACCTGCGGAAACAGGCAGGCATCGCCAAGGCCAACAATGAAGCGGCAGATTCCTAGCTGCCAGCAATTAGTGACGAAGGCCGTCGGGATAAAGGCCAGCGTGTTGAGGATAAAGCCGAAAATCAGGATCCGTTCGGTGCCGATCCGGTCGCCAAGGTTTCCCACCCGACTGGCAATCAGAATGGTGGCAATTCCCGGCAAAGCGGCTATCACCCCACTCACAAAGGTGGTGTGCGAATTGCCATGAAGCAACTGCTTAACGAAAAGAGAAATAATCGGGTTAATCGAATTGTTAGCTGACTGAATAATCAGCGTAGTGATAACTAGGCCGAAGATCATCCGGACAGAGGCAAGCGACTTGAGCACGCCCTTAGTCGACCCGACATCCTTGGCTGCTACGGGCTGGAAGTTACTTTCGTCAACAAAGCGCCAGCAGGCAAAGAAGATCATTAAGAGGATGAAGCCAGTCAAAAAGAAGGTAAAGCGGTAGCCAAAGAAAGTAGCGATGGTCCCACCAATAAAGGGGCCAAGCAGGTTGCCGCCGGTAAAGCTGGCCATCATTGTTCCTAACGCACTACCACTGTGTTCCTTAGGCACTTCGGTGGCAATAAGGGCGTTAGAGTTAGAAACAAAACCGGCAAAGGCCCCCTGTGCCATCCGCAAAGCGAGGAGCTGCCAAACGTTGGTTACTAACCCGGTTGCCCCAATGACCAGGGCCATCCCGAGGGCTGCTCTTAAAATCATCGGCTTGCGTCCCTTAGCGTCAGCCAGTCGGCCCCACCATGGCGTGACCAGCGTTGAAACAAGATAGGTCGCAGAAAAGACAATCCCTGACCAGTTGGTTAACTGACGATGGGTGAAGTCACCAAGTGTTGCCAGGAAGAGTGAAAGGAAGGGCATGATCTCGGAAAAAGCAATACCGGCAAAAAAGACGGCGATGGATAATACCCGTAGGTTACGTTGCCAAATGGTTTGAGCTGATTTTTCAGTCAAAACAAGGCCTCCTTGAAAATAAACTGCCGTTATTATAGACCTAAATGGGGCAGAAGTAATGATGGATGTTTGACAGCTAGGACTTATTCTGCTAGGGTTAAGCCATCAAAAGGAAGCTGGGGAGCCAATTGTGGCTGAGACTGAACCCATGGAACCTGATCTGGTTAACGCCAGCGGAGGGAGTCTTCGACGGGACAAATATGGACCGGTGCGTTCTTTTTGACGCACCGGTCTTTTTCTTTCCAGCTTGAGAAAGGGAGTTATTTACTGATGCAAACTATCGACTCAAAGCGACGCTGGACACTGCGTGACATTATTTTTTTGGCGATCATCGCTATCTTCTTCGGGATCATCTACCAGGTGTGGAGTTATGCTTACTATGCTCTGGCGGCAACGCCGTTGAAGCCGTTTGCCAACGACCTGACGTTAGGGGTATGGATTATGGCTGGACCACTGGCAGGGGTTCTCTTGAGAAAACCTGGTGCAGGGTTTATG
The DNA here is from genome assembly GCF_900240275.1 of [Lactobacillus] timonensis. GTDB lineage: Bacteria > Bacillota > Bacilli > Lactobacillales > Lactobacillaceae > Limosilactobacillus > Limosilactobacillus timonensis. Next base: position 895,460 of record NZ_LT964761.1, read on the forward strand.
GGTGAATTCTTAGCCGCCACGGTCGAAATGTTGCTCTTTTCGAGTTGGGGAGCGGCCAACCTGATTACTGGTGTGACTGAGGGTACGGGAGCCGAACTAGGTTTTGCCACGACTGGTTACCGTCACTGGGGAGCGCTGGGCCTATTTTTCTCCACTCTCTGGTCGACCATTATTACCTTTGCCTGGGACTGGTTTCAAAGCGGCTACCAGGATTACCGCGTCTCGCTCCTGGTTATTCTCTTGATCATCCGCTTTCTTTCTATCGGCTTTTTTGCCGGCATCCTGGTTGATTGGATTGCCAAGCTGGTTGGACAAACGGGGTTAATGAAAAATAAATGATTGATTTAAAGCTAGAACAACTGACATTTGAATACGACGATCACCAGCTCTTTGAAGGACTAAATTTTCAACTTCAGCCGGGAACCTTTGGTTTGTTAACGGGGCCGTCCGGTTGTGGCAAATCGACCATGTTGAAATTATTAGCGGGACTCTTGCCGCAGTATGGCGGAACAATCACTAGTGGGCAAGCGACATTAAATGGTTTGCCGTTGGGGAAAATAGTTCCTTTTCAACGAGCTTCCAAGGTGGCAATGCTTTTTCAGCACCCGAGCCGCCAATTTGCGCTGGCAACTGTGCGTGAGCAGGTTAGTTTTGCGCTGGCCAACCTCCAAATGGAGAAAGCAGCACTTGAAAAGCGGGTGAGCCAAACGCTGGAATGGCTGGGGATTTCTCACTTGGCCGACCGGCAAGTTCACACCTTATCGGGAGGCGAACAGCAACGGGCCGCACTTGCCTGTGTATTAGCAATGGACAGTGGGGTCATCTTACTGGATGAACCCTTTGCTAACGTAGATGCTCCAGGGCGACAACAGTTACTGGCTGACCTGAAACGCCTGCAAGCCGAACGGGGAAAAACAATTTTACTAGCAGACCATGACTTAAATGGTTATCGCGGAGTTGCAGATCGCTGGTACCAACTGTCAAAACAGCACCGGTTAAGTGTTAGCTCTGTTAATGACTTACCAACCACGACACCAATCGCTCCGGTAAAACGACAACAGTTGCAGACTGGCCGATTGTCCGCAAGCCACTTACGGGTGACGGTTGGCAGTCGGGTGTTGATTGACGATGGACAACTGGTAATTCCGCAAGGTCAACTCGGCCTTTTGTCTGGAGATAATGGTGCAGGGAAGTCGACTCTTTTTGCGACATTAAGCCGGCAGCATAACTATGATGGCCAGCTGTTATTTGACCAGCAGCCAGCGAGGCGTTTTCCACTGAAAAAGTGGGCATTAACCATTGGCTGGGTCTTTCAAAATAGTACTGATCAATTAATTGCCATCAAGGCAGCAGATGAACTGGCGGCATCGCGGGCTCACAGTCTGCGTCCAGAATACTGGACCGAACAACGCTGCAAGCAAGCAGCCCAACAGCTCGGGATTGCTGATTGTCTCGATCAGGTTAGTTACCAGTTGTCCGGCGGCCAGCAGAAAAAGCTGCAAATTTTAAGCATGTTGGTGATGGCTCAGCCAGTAATGCTGTTAGATGAGCCGTTTGCCGGCTTGGACGCAGACTCGCTGCGGGTAGTTATTCGATTGCTCAAACAAGTGGCAGGGGAACTGCAAGTAGGGATGCTAATTATCTCCCACCAACGGGTCGGGGTCGTGGACTGGCTGGACTACGAGGTACGGTTAGCTAACCACCACTTAACTTTGTTGGAAGGTGATGATCACAATGACTAAGACGCGCGGATTGAATCCGACCACCCTTGTCCTAATCATTGTCAGTATTGGTCTTTGTACTAGTTTTATTCGTTCGGTAGCTTTGAACGTGGCAGTGATTATTGGATCACTAATGTATCTTTTGTTCTTGAGGGTACCGTTCAAGAAAACCATTATTATCCTGTTGGTTGCCCTGCCGCTAGCCCTCGGGAGTTGGCTCTCGTTTTACTTTTTTGGAACTGAGGACCGCTGGCACGTTGCCTGGATTTATGGTTCCCGGGTTTACGCGTACCTCACGCTGGCATTGACTTTGACGCTGACCACGTCGGCTAAGATGATTCTTCTCAGCCTGCACCAGCACCTCAAACTTCCCAATACCTTTGTTTATGGTGTCCTGGCTGCATTGAATATGTTTCACCGCTTAAAAAGTGCCTTTCGGCAAGTACGTTATTCAGCCATGCTACGGGGACAAGCTTATCATTTATGGCAGCCACGCTTTTACCTGCGGTTGATTATCATTGCCCTTAACTGGTCTGGTGACCTGGCGATGGCGATGACTTCTCAGGGCTTTACCGAGGGTGCGGACCGGACAGAATTGGTAAGCGAACACTTGCCGTGGTGGCAATATTTACTGGTGGTGGTGTTGCTGGTTGCCTACCTGTGGTTGGCTTTGGATAATTGTCCATGGTAATTTGAGAAAATAGTTGCCTTTTGACAAAAACTGTGTAGAATATTAGGTAACATTAAAAGACGATTAGAAAGACAAACGAGGATGCTGAACCTGCAGTGAAGCGGTGGTAGTGAGAAACCGCGAGGTCACCGGCATCGGACTAACACTTTCTTGCCGCTGACCTGAACAACAGTAGGGCTAGCCGTGACCGGAACGTTACCACCGGAAAGCATGTTTGTGCTGAATGAAGTGGCTTGTCTTATTGGCAGGCAACTAGGGTGGTACCGCGAAGTCTTTCGTCCCTTGTCGGGCGGAAGACTTTTTTGTTTTCCGCCCCGTTGCTGAATAAGCCGCAAGTGCGGTGGTTTGAGTAAAGGAGATCTTATTATGAGTCTAATTTTGCCAACTGATTATGATCCAAAATTATCCGTTCGTGACACGGAACACGCCATTCGCTTCATCCGGGAGACCTTCCAGGATGAAATTGGCAAAGAACTTAACCTGCAACGGATGTCAGCACCAATGTTTGTCGAAAAGGGAACGGGACTCAACGATAACTTGAACGGTGTTGAACGGCCGGTATCCTTCGATGCCAAGTCGTTGCCAGGCGAGACAATCGAAATTGTTCATTCCCTGGCAAAGTGGAAACGATTCGCCCTGAAAAAGTACGGCTTTAAGATGCACGAGGGCCTCTACACTAACATGAACGCAATTCGCCGCGATGAAGACGTTGACAATTTCCACTCCATCTATGTTGACCAGTGGGACTGGGAAAAGGTGATTGCCAAAGAAGAACGGACTGAAGAAACACTGCGTAAGGTCGTTCGTCAGATCTTTAAGGTCATCAAGCACCTGGAAGACGAGGTATGGTACAAGTACCCCCAGGCGGTTTACCACCTGCCAGACGATATCCACTTTGTTACCACCCAGGAATTGGAAGATGAATACCCTGATTTGACACCAATGGAACGGGAAGAAAAGGCTTGTCAAAAGTGGGGATGTATCTTTGTGGAAAAGATTGGTGGTCCTCTGAACTTAAGCGGTAAGCCACATGACGGCCGGGCACCTGACTACGATGACTGGTCACTCAACGGTGACATTGTCTTCTGGTATGAGCCGCTAAAGACAAGGCTGGAAATTTCCAGTATGGGGATCCGGGTGGATGAAGATGCCATGCGCCGTCAATTAAAGGATGCTGGTTGTGAAGACCGGGCCAAGCTGCCATTCCACCACGAGTTGTTGGCTGGTAAGCTGCCGTACACAATTGGTGGCGGGATCGGCCAATCACGGTTGTGTATGCTACTGCTTGGCAAGGCCCACGTAGGTGAAGTCCAGGCAAGTATTTGGCCAGCAGAGATGGTCCAAGAGTGTGAAGCGCACCACATTCACCTGCTGTAAAACAGTCAAGAATGAACCATTTCTCATCATTTGCTCATTTTTCATTGACCAAAGTGTTAGAATACTAGTATACTTATATGTATGAATTTTTACTGAGTAAGATTTAGCGGCCTAGTGATCATCTTCCATCGAGAGGGTGGTAGCTCACCCCGCTATTGATTTGGAGGATTTATTTTGGCTAATAAACAGAAGAATTTGGATACAGCATTCTTCGGTCAACCCCGTGGGTTATCGACGCTGTTCTTCACCGAAATGTGGGAACGGTTCAGCTACTACGGGATGCGTGCCATTCTGCTGTTCTATATGTACTACGCCGTCACCAAGGGTGGTTTGGGTATGGACCAGGCTACCGCTGCTTCGGTAATGTCCATCTACGGATCGATGGTCTTCTTATCAGGGGTCGTCGGTGGTTGGCTTTCCGACCGTGTGTGGGGTAGTCGTAAGACGGTCTTCTACGGTGGTGTCCTAATTATGTTTGGGCATATTGCCCTGTCGCTGCCGTTTGGTATCCCAGCTCTTTACGTCTCGATTGCCCTAATCGTCTGCGGGACTGGTTTACTGAAGCCAAACGTTTCGTCGATGGTTGGTGACCTTTATAGTGAGGAAGACCCTCGCCGGGATTCCGGGTTCAGTATGTTCGTCTTCGGTGTCAACCTGGGGGCCGCAGTTGCACCGTGGGCAGTGCCGTGGGCTGCTAACGGCTTTGGCGTCCACATGTTTGGTTCGACGATGAACTTCCACGCCGGTTTCTCGCTGGCTGCTGTCGGGATGTTTTTCGGATTGCTCCAATACACGATTGACGGTCGCCGTTACTTAAGCAAAAACAGCCTTTACCCACAAGACCCGATTGATAAGGAATCACTTCACCGGATTACGGTCTGGACTATCGTGGGGGTAGTTGCTGTGGCAATTATCCTGGCATTGATGGCTGTGATGGGTCAACTGAACGTTAACAGTGTGATCATGATCATTACGATCGTGGCCATTGCATTGCCAATCATCTACTTTGTTATGATGCTTAACTCTAAGAAGGTAACGAAGGTTGAACACCACCGGGTACTGGCTTACATCCCGCTGTTCATTGCTGCCGCTATCTTCTGGGGGATTGAAGAATCAGGGTCTGTTGTGCTGGCACTCTTTGCCCAGGACCGGACGATCTTGCACATTGGTAGCTGGCACTTTGCTGCTGCTAACTTCCAGACTCTTAACCCACTATTCATCATGATCTTAACGCCAGTCTTCGTCTGGCTGTGGGATCACTGGAAGAATCAACCGACGTCACCAACGAAGTTTGCTTACGGGCTGGTATTTGCCGGCATTTCATACGCTTGGATGGCTTTGCCAGGGATTATCCACGGCACGACCAGCGGCCGGGTTAGCCCGCTATGGCTGGTTGGTTCCTGGTTCCTGTGTGAAATTGGTGAAATGCTGATTTCGCCAATTGGTTTGTCAGTAACTACCAAGCTGGCACCAAAGGCCTTTAAGTCACAGATGCTGAGTATGTGGTTCCTGGCCGACGCTGCTGGGCAAGCGGTCAACGCCCAGATTGTTCGTTTGTACACGCCACACACGGAAATCCAATATTTCTTGGCAATCGGTACGGTTTCAGTTGTCTTCGGGATTATCCTGCTCTTCTTGTCGAAGCACATCAGTTCCCAGATGGAGGGGGTCAACTAAGACCGTTCTTAACGCAGATATTTAATAAGGAGTCGGAATGTCGGCTCCTTTTTTGTATTCTCCAAGAAAAATAAAAAAATTGCGAAAAAGTATTGCATTCGTAAAATAAATTAGTTAGAATAACACTCGTTGGTTGTCAGATAGACACCTTTTGGAGGGGTAGCGAAGTCTGGCTAAACGCGGCGGACTGTAAATCCGCTCCTTCGGGTTCGGTGGTTCGAATCCACTCCCCTCCATTCTATTATTGGGCTATAGCCAAGTGGTAAGGCAACGGTTTTTGGTACCGTCATGCGCTGGTTCGAACCCAGCTAGCCCAACTGACTAAGCAGCTGTCGTTGACAGCTGTTTTTTTGTTGCGATTAATTTGTAAGGAGGAAGGGTCATGTCAAAACAGGGACACTTCGCGGCGGCAAAGCGTGTCAAGCAGTTAAATAACTTTCACCAAAAACATCAGTACCATGAATCACGGGCCATTGATGATGACCAGTTAGCTGATTTTTTGCTGGTGCGTTTTGCCCTGACAACTAAAAAGCGGCTGCCAGCAAGTAGTCGGGAAAGTTTGCAGCGGTTTTTACAGGAAATGATCCCACGGTTAGTTGATAATCACGGCAGTGTGGCAGAGAGTGTTGACGACTTGTTGCCAGCTATGCGGACACGCGTCCCCTGGCAGTTCTTTCGCCAAGTCAGCGAGCAGTGGGATGTTTTTCAGCATTTTTTGAAGCGCGAAATCCCGGCCGTTCCCCTCAAAGAGCATTTGTTAGTTATTGACCAGCTAACACCGCATGACTTTAGTATGCGCCTGGCCTCCTCCTTAGCTGAGCAGCTGGTTTCTTTGACTACTTTGCAGACGAAATTACCTAATAAAATGAAACAAGCGTTGATGGTCAAAATGAGGAGTACCATTTTTGACGGAACATCAATTGACTGGGGAAAGGTCCGGGCCTTATGGCAACCATTTTCCTTTGATGTTGATTCGGCACCCGATGAAAAAACTCGGCAATGGCTACTGGCATTGTTGGCCGAATAAGAGTATATTAGGAAATGCAGTAAGAGAATACGTTAAAAGTATCGGACCGGGCTGTGGTGGAGTAATCACCACGCCCGTTTTTTATGCTAACTATCCAAGGAGTGATTAAATGACGACTCAAAAGTCAATGGTAAAGACATACACTGCCATTTTTTCGGTGGCGTTGATGACCTTTCTGGGGGTTCTCAATGAGACGTCAATGAACGTTACTTATCCGGAATTATCGCGGACTTTTGGTATTTCGCTGGACATTACACAGTGGATAACCGCCGGCTACCTCTTGATGGTGACGATCGTAATGGGGACGACAGCTTACCTGCTGCGTCAATATCCAGCTAAGCGAATCCACTTGTTTTGTGTTAGTGCCTTCATCGTCGGTGACGTGATTTCAGCAACGGCAACCAACTTTAGCCTGCTGTTAGGCGGACGACTGATTCAAGCGGTAGCGACCGGACTGGCGACACCAACAATGTTTTTCCTTATTTTTACGGCAATTCCGCGACGTCAATTGGCAACAATGACCGGGATCGGAGCGATGGTGATTTCCCTAGCGCCAGCGCTGGGGCCAACTTATGGTGGTGCCGTTGCCGGTGCCTGGTCGTGGCGGATGATTTTTTGGATCCTGCTTCCCATCGCCCTTATTAGCCTGGTGGCTGGGCAATGGAGCATCAGCAACCAACCAGTCGGGAATACAAAGCCATTTAGTTTTGCCAGCTTGATGCTTTTGGCACTAGCATTAGTCGGAATTGTCTACGCTGTTTCCACGGTTGGTAACGGTTTTCACATGTGGTTCTGGCTCTACTTATTAGCAGGTTTAGTATTCTTTGGCCTCTTTATTTACACTAACGTTCACGGGGAGTCGCAGCTGTTGGGGTTGGAAATCCTCAAGCTGACTACAGTTCGACTGTCCACGATAACCTACTTCCTTCTGCAATTTATCAACATCGGGATCTCACTGGTGATTCCCGTTTATTGTCAGTACGTCCTCCACAGTAGCGCACTGGTTGCGGGATTAGTCCTTTTACCAGGGTCAATTGCGGGAGCTGTCACTTCACCACTGATGGGTCGGGTGGCCGACCAGTATGGCTATAGCAAACCAGTTGTGGGCGGCAGCATTCTCCTGGTGATTGGTACGGGCTTATATGCTGTTTTCCAGCCACGGTTAACCCCCATGATGATGATGTGGTTCTTTGTTTTTACCCGGATCGGTTTTAATTCTGCCTTTTCAACAACCATGGCTAACGCAACGACGCTCGTCACTTCGCGTCAAGCAGCTGACGTTAATTCGCTCTTTAACATGGTTCAGCAGTTTGCGGGCTCTCTCGGGGTGGTCTTGTTGACCGCCTTAATGGCTTTGTTCCAAAATAATGGTAAGGGAACGATGGCGGCCCGAACATTTATTGGTGGGCAACTAGACTTTTGGTTGTTATTTGCTTTGGCAGTGGCTGTCCTGGTTGCCACAGCAACAAACTTTACACTGCAACGGTTGGATCAGCAGACAAGAATGGCTGATTAGGTTGTGGTTGCGCTTAATTGCGTCGAACTAATTCCTCAGTTATAATGAAATTGTGTGAATAAGAAAGGATGTCGACAACAATGGCAGAAGTAATTGACCAAATTGATATGGATCAAGTTAAAAAGCAAGTGGCAACTGGGTTAAACGAGTTGCTGGAGCAGGCGCACCTTAATGAAGGTGACCTGGTAGTGCTTGGCCTTAGCACCAGTGAAGTCCACGGTGGGCGAATTGGTAAGGCGTCAAATGTTGACATTGCCCGTGATATCGTCAAGACGATTGTGGACATCATCCGTCAGCACAAGCTGCACCTAGCTGTCCAGGGGTGTGAACACCTGAACCGGGCACTGGTTGTCGAACGGAGTGTTGCTAAAGAACGCGGTTTTGAACAAGTCACGGTCTTTCCAGCACTGCACGCCGGCGGTTCGGGACAAATTGCGGCGTTTGAAAACTTCCATGACCCAATTGAAGTGGAACACATTACGGCCGAAGCCGGGATGGATATTGGTGACACTTGCGTCGGTATGCACGTCAAGTTTGTCCAGGTACCGGTTCGTACTTCAGTGAAGGAAATCGGCTTGGCTCACACGACTTACCTGCGGACGCGGCCAAAGCTGATTGGTGGCGCCCGTGCTAAGTACGAATGGGATCCATTTGGTGAAAAGGATAAGAAGTAACTAGCTCCTACCTGCCCGTGACACAATTGGCTGTCACGGGCCTTTCGTGATTTTAGAAATGTAGCAGATAAACAACGGTTGACGTTGTTAAAGCACCATTCTAGTGCAGAAGAAGGGATGATTAAGATGAAAAAATTTTTTACCGTTTTAGGCGGTATGGGGACGTTGGCAACGGAGAGCTACGTTCACTTACTTAATCAACGGACCCCTGCTAAACGGGACCAGGACTATTTGAATTACATTATCGTTAACCATGCGACCGTTCCTGACCGGACTGGCTGGATTCTCGACCACAGCAAACCAGATCCACTACCAGTATTGTTGGAGGATGTTAAACAACAGAGCCTCCTTAAACCAGAGTTCCTTGTATTAATTTGCAACACCGCACATTATTTTTACCAGAAACTTCAGTCAGCGACGGATATCCCAATTTTGAATATGTTGGAAGAGACCGTCAAAGCCATCGCTAAGGTAAAACCGACCGCTAAGCGGGTTGGGTTGCTCGGAACATATGGTACCCTCGAGTCTGGAATTTATGATGATTACATCACCGACGCCGGGTACACTTTGCTGAAACCAAACAAGGAAATTATGGACATGACCGAAGACTTGATCTATCACGATATTAAGCAAAAAGGTCATTCCGACAGTAATAAGTACCACCACCTCGTTAAAAAGATGACCGAGGAAATGAACTGCGACATTGTCATTCTGGGTTGTACTGAACTTTCGTTTGCGGAAGCAGAGTCACCAGAAACGGAATATCCAGTTATTAGTTCCCAGTCAGTGATTGTTGATAAGTCATTGGAATTGGGAATGAAACAACAAAAGGGTAAGCAGCTGCCTCATGAATAGACAAATACGTCCCGTGTGGCAGGTTTGCTGGGTGATCATCTGCGTTTTGCTATGTGTTGGCGTGGCACTGGGTGGCAAGAACTACCGTCAGCAGAAAGAGTGGCACCGGTTTGCGGGGACTTATTATGCCTACGTCCATGATAATGGTCAAACGCATAAGGTGAAGCTGACAATTCCTGCCGACCGGCAGGTAGCGACGCTCAAAATTGTTGACAGTACCACCGGTGAAAGCACCCACGTTGAGAAAATGAACCGCCTGAAAATTAATCGGCGCCGTCAGACAATGACTGCTGTCGGTTATCCTGGAACGCCAGCGGACCACTACCGTCACGTTGGGACAACAATTCGGCTGACCACGGCGGGGCAAACCCGGATTTACTACCGTCAGGGGACACCCCAGCAGCAGAAACAAGATAAACACTTTCAACATTAACGAGAAGGCTAGGCTACGGCGAGGTAGCCTAGCCTTCTTTTTGACAGCGCTTACCATAAACTGATGGCAACAAATGGTCAGGGTTTTGCAAGCGAAAGATGATATTGTGTTACAATGGTAACGTTAACAAATGGTCTAGTTCATAATTTGAAAGAAATGGGGAATTAGCATGGCATCACCTGTATATATTCAAATTCATAATGACCTCCGAAAGAGTATCGAGGATGGTAAGTGGGGCGTTGGTGAAAAGATCCCGGCTGAACGGGAGCTGGCTTCAGAGTTTGGCGTTAGTCGGATGACGTTGCGACAGGCAATCCAGACGCTAGTTGATGAAGGGGTGCTGGAGCGCCGGGTTGGCGCCGGGACTTTCGTTGCTAACCGGAAGGTCCAAGAAAAGATGGCCGGGGTAACTAGTTTTACCGAACTAATGCAAAAAGCTGGTAAAACACCATCGTCACGGACAATTTCGTACCACCTGACGACCCCGTCAGAGACTGAAATTGATAAGTTGGATCTCAAGCCTGGTGAGCAGGTATTACGGATGGAGCGGGTCCGCTACGCCAACAATGTACCGATCTGCTACGAAATTGCGACGGTTCCTGCTTCAATGGTCCAAGATTTTTCTAAGGCAGAAGTTACAAGTTCGTTTTATAATACTCTTGAAACAAAAGCTCACCTCACTCCGGGTCATACTACTCAGCACGTGTCGGCATCCAATGCTAACGAAAAAATTGCTGAGTACTTAGACATTCGGCGTGGGGATGCCCTTTTGCGAACAACCCAGGTTTCATATCTTACCGATGGCCGGCCGTTTGAGTACGTTCATGCTCGTTACGTTGGCAAGCGATTTGAATTTGTCCTGGAAAAATAATAGGAGGATAATTTTCTCACATGGATTTTAAGTATCCAGACGACAGTTATGCATTACATACTGACGCATACGAGTTGTCAATGATGCAGACTTACTGGCAAGAGGGAATGGCTGACCGGCAGGCAATTTTTGAGGCCTTTTTCCGCAAAATGCCGTTTAATAACGGGTACGCTGTTTTTGCTGGCCTTGACCACATCATTCGCTACGTTCAGCAGTTGCATTTCACCAAGTCAGACATCGACTACCTGCGGACAACGGGGCAGTTTGATGACAGTTTTTTGGATTACCTGCAGAACTGGAAATTTACCGGGACTATCCGCAGTATGGTGGAAGGCGAACTGGTCTTTAACCACGAACCGCTGGTTCAGGTCGAAGCATCAATGATGGATGCGCAGTTGATTGAAACGGCCATCCTGAACATCATTAATTACCAGGTAGTGGTTGCCACCAAGGCGTCCCGAATTAAGCACATCGTTGGCAACCAGCCGGTGATGGAGTTTGGTTCACGGCGGGCACAGGAATTTGATGCTGCCTTGTGGGGAACCCGGGCAGCTTATATCGGCGGCTTTGATGCTACCAGTAACGTCCGTGCGGGAAAGCTATTTGGAATTCCAATTTCTGGGACCCATGCTCATGCCCTGGTGCAGGCCTACATGAACGACTACGCTGCTTTCAAGGCCTACGCAGAGACACACCATAACTGTGTTTTCCTGGTGGATACCTTCGATACCCTTAAGAGCGGGGTGCCGAGCGCCATTAAGGTTGCTGACGAGTTTGGCGACAAGATTAACTTCCAGGGTGTGCGGATCGATAGTGGGGACATGGCCTACCTCTCCAAACGGGTTCGGCAGATGCTGGATGCTGCGGGATATCCGGATGCAAAGATTTATGCCTCCAATGGTCTTGACGAGAAGACGATTATGAACCTGATGATTCAGGGAGCAAAGATCGATGTGTGGGGCGTTGGGACTAAACTGATTACCGCATATGATCAACCGACCCTTGATGCCGTCTACAAGATGGTGGCCTTTGAAAAGGCGGATGGTGAGATGGTCGACACGATTAAGCTATCTAACAACGCTGCCAAAATGTCAACGCCTGGCAAGCACCAGGTTTGGCGGATCACCGATAGCGTTGACGGAAAGAATGAAGGGGATTACGTCACCTTGTGGGGCGAGGACCCGCGTAAGCTGGATTCGTTGTACATGTTTGACCCCAACCATACTTACCTTCACAAGACAGTTAACGACTTTATTGCTCGGCCGCTTTTACGTGACATCTTTGTTGATGGCAAATTAGTGTATGATGAACCAAGTCTGGAAGAAATTCACCAGTCACGTCGCCTCCACCTTGACCGATTGTGGGAAGAATATAAGCGGGATCTCAACCCAGAAGTCTACCCAGTCGACCTGTCGCAAAAGTGTTACGACAATAAGATGAAGATGATTAACTACGTTCATAATTACGTTGCCCAGATGAGTAAGGACGCGAAGAAGAAATGAGAAACTTACAGCAAGTCATTATTAACCAACTAGGTGTTCAGCCACGGATTGATCCACAGGCCGAGATTGATCAGCGGGTGAGATTTCTTCAGGACTACCTCAAAAGTACGGGAATGAAGACACTGGTGCTCGGTATTTCTGGCGGCCAGGATTCATCGTTAGCGGGAAGGCTTGCTCAATTAGCGGTGGCTGGTCTTCGCCAGTCAACAGGGGACGGCGCCTATCAGTTTATTGCTGTTCGCCTCCCCTACGGTGAACAAGCTGATGAAGACGACGCGATGTTTGCTATTGAGGACTTTATCCACCCGGACGTGGTAATGCGGGTAAATATCAAAGACGCCACCGACGCGATGGTTGGTGCTGCTGAAGATAATGGGCTGACGATTTCTGACTTTAATAAGGGAAATATTAAGGCCCGTCAACGAATGATCGCTCAGTATGCCATTGCCGGGGCTCGCGGTGGTGCAGTCGTTGGTACTGACCACGCTGCTGAAGCAGTGACTGGGTTTTACACCAAGTTTGGTGACGGTGGAGCTGACCTGACGCCCCTGTCCGGTTTAGATAAGCGTCAAGGACGGGCGCTGCTGGAACGATTGGGTGCCCCTGCTCGGCTCTATGAAAAGACCCCGACGGCGGACCTGGAAGATGACCGGCCCGCTCTGCCAGATGAAGCTGCACTGGGAGTGACCTACCGGCAGATCGATGACTACCTTGAAGGGCAGGATATTGATTCATCCGCGGCCGAAAAAATTGAGAGTTGGTTTATCAAGACTCGTCATAAGCGGCACTTGCCGGTTAGCCCGCTCGATGAATGGTGGAAGTAGCACCTGAAAAGTAAGTAAAGTTAACGATGGGGGCTGAAAGACACAGCCCCCCTGATTTTTGCCAATAAGTGAGGAATATTGTGGAAGAAAAAACGATTAAACTAGTGACGAAGGGCGTTGATGGTGTTCGTGAGCACCAAGTAAAGGCGGCGCTCGAACTGTTGGACGATGGGAACACCATTCCCTTTATTGCTCGGTACCGGAAAGAAATGACCGGGGCCTTAGATGAAGTTCAACTTCAGGAAATTGCTACCAGCTATAACAAAGTTAGTGAGCTGGAGAAACGGCAACAAACTGTCATTAAAGCCATTAGTGAAGAGGGAAAACTGTCGGATAAACTAAAGGCCCAAATCTTAGCAGCTGAAGATCTGACGACAGTGGAAGACCTTTACCTGCCTTACAAGAAGAAACGTCAAACTAAGGCGCAAAAGGCAAAGGCTGCGGGGCTGACGCCACTAGCTAACTGGATTCTGACTTTTCCCCAGGATTCACTGGAAGAAAAGGCCGCTGATTTTGTTAACGATGATGTTCCAGATGTTAAGGCGGCACTCGCCGGTGCTCACGAACTTCTAGCCGAGGCAATTGCTGAAATGGCAACGGTTCGCGGCTGGCTACGGGGATTTACCCGTGACAAGGGAGAATTAGTAACCACGACCCGGCGGAGCGGCGAAGAGGCTGATGAGCGGGGTGTCTACCAACAGTATTATGATTTCAGCTCGCCAATTGCCGACCTCAGTTCCTACCAGGTACTGGCCATTAATCGGGGAGAAAAGGAAAAGGTTCTCTCGGTCAAGGTGCAAGTGGATGACCAACGGGTAGATGGATATCTTCGTTTTCGCCTGATTGGCAGCCACGGGGATGGACCGGCAACTGACTTCATTACCGAGGCTTATCGTGATGCTTACAAGCGGTTCATGGCGCCATCAATTTCCCGGGAAATTCGTAAAGAACTGACCGAACGAGCGGATGAGCAGGCCATTAAAGTCTTTGGTGAAAATCTCTACCACCTGCTGATGCAGGCGCCAATTAAGGGCAAAGTGGTATTAGGTTTTGACCCGGCTTACCGAACGGGATGTAAGCTGGCGGTAATTGACCAGCACGGTAAACTATTACACGTCGCAGTTATTTACCCGCATAAACCAGCACCGGAAAAACAACGTGCCCAGGCAGAGGGGCAGTTAATCGACCTGATCAATAAATACCAGGTGGAGATGATTGCCATTGGAAATGGAACGGCGAGTCGTGAATCGGCGGCTTTTGTAGCGGCAACATTGAAGAAGTTGAGTCGGCCTGTCTACTACGTCATTGTTAACGAAGCAGGGGCGTCAGTTTATTCAGCAAGTGAACAAGCTCGTGAAGAGTTTCCCGACCTTCACGTTGAAAAACGGAGTGCTATTAGTATTGGTCGGCGTCTCCAGGATCCGCTGGCAGAACTGGTCAAAATCAACCCGCAAGCAATTGGCGTTGGTCAATACCAACACGACTTGCCGGAAAAAGAGCTCTCGACGGAACTAGATGCGGTTGTTGAGCGGGCAGTCAACCAGGTGGGTGTCAACCTCAATACTGCTTCTTACCAATTGTTGACGCGGATTGCTGGTCTCAACGAAACGATTGCTCATAACATTGTTAACTATCGTGATGAACACGGTGCTTACCAAAGCAGGCCAGAATTGAAAAAAGTGTCGCGGCTGGGACCAAAGGCCTATCAGCAGGCAGTGGGCTTCCTGCGAATTATTGGCGGTAAGAACCCCCTGGATAACACTGATGTTCACCCGGAAAGTTACCCGGTAGCTGAGAAGATATTGGCTGCTGCTGGAGTTGACCCACAGACGTTGGGGAGTACTGAAGCCAACAGTAAACTGAAAAAAATTAACTGGCATCAGTTTGTCACCCCGGATGCGGGGAAAGAAACTGTTGCGGATGTCTATCACTCCTTGCTGACACCGGGGCGTGACTTGCGGGATACGATGCCTGCACCACTGCTCCGCCAAGACGTCCTGACAATCGACGACCTGAAACCAGGAATGAAGCTGGAAGGGACAGTGCGGAACGTTGTTGATTTTGGTGTCTTCGTGGATATTGGTGTCAAGCACGACGGACTGGTTCACGTTTCAAAGATGAGCAAGCAGTTTATCCGTGATCCGCGAAAGGTTGTTGCTGTTGGCGATATCGTGACCGTATGGGTTGAGTCCGTGGACCTTGATCGCCAACGCATTCAGCTAACAATGGTTGACCCGACTAAGCAGGCGGCAACGAAGTGACCAACGAAGAGCTATTAGCGTTGACTAGGAGACTGTCACAGCAGCAATTTGGCCGGCCCTTTAAGCACCGGGTCTTTTTTAACAGACGCTTGCGGACAACTGGTGGGCGCTATCATCTCCGTGACCACCATATTGATATCAATCCCAAAATGGCGGCGGCCGGTCCGGCTGTCTTACGCGGGGTGATTTTACATGAACTGTGTCACTACCACCTGCACCTCACGGGACAAGATTACCACCACCGTAGCCGCGCCTTTAAAGCCTTGCTAAAGAGGGTCGGTGGGTCGCGTTTTGCACCAGCAGTTCAACCACAGCGCGGCTGGTTATACCGTTGTCAGGGTTGTGGTGTCGAGGTACTGCGGCAACGGCGGTTCAACACCTGGCGTTTTCGCTGTGCCCGTTGCGGTCGCCGTTTTAAGTTGTTGGGCCGGCGTGAAGTCCTTAAGTAATTTTCTGTCATCGCCAAATTGTGCTTGCTTGAAAGAAGAATGTTTGGTAAAATATTCTTCGTTGATGCGGCAGTGGCGGAATTGGCAGACGCGCAAGATTAAGGATCTTGTGGTCATTATTGACCATGGAGGTTCGAGTCCTCTTTGCCGCATAATGATAAGCAGCGAGCGTTTTGAACGTTCGCTGCTTTTTTGTTTACTAATTGTTTTCTGACTGGGAGATGCGTTATTATTATTTACAGCATGAGATGAAGGGAGCAGACTAATCGTGGCGACATTAGTAATTGTGCGGCACGGCCAGAGTCAAGCCAACTTGGATAATATTTTTACCGGATGGACCGATGTCCCATTGACTGCTCATGGCCTAAAACAAGGGGTTGCAGTTGGCCACCTTCTTGCTAATAAGCAGATTAACTTTGCTGACGTGCATACTTCATTGATGAAGCGGGCCATCATTACCGCTAACGTGATCCTGGAACAAATTAAGCAGGATTATTTACCCATTCACAAGACCTGGCGACTTAATGAGCGACACTATGGTGCATTGAGTGGCCAGAATAAGGAAGCTGTCCGTCAACGTTACGGGACGGCACAGTGGAAAAAGTGGCGACGTGGTTTCACTGATGTTCCGCCAGCACTCACTACTCGCCAGCACGACCGGCGTTATGACCATTTAGGTGTCAAGGTGCCATTAAGTGAGAGCTTGCAGATGACCCAGCGGCGGTTGCTTCCTTACTGGGAAGATGCGATTGCACCACGGTTGTTGGATGGCAAAAATCAGTTGGTGGTCGCTCATGGTAGTTCGCTGCGCGCGTTGATCAAATACCTTGATCAAATTGATGATGATCAGATTGATCAGGTGGAAGTGCCGAATGGCGAGCCGATTATTTACCGCTTTGATGCGCATCTCAATGTCATTGACAAGCAAGTGCTAGCTAAGGAGGAACACTAATGACAATTCACGAACTGCAAAATAATCCTCAATTGAAAGGGCAAATTCAATTACTGAACAACATTACCTACGCTGCCGCGGATGGCGAGCCACAGAAAATGTCGATCTTGCTGCCATGGGCGACAACGACGGCAATCAAGACGGAACGGCGGCCACTGATCGTCTTTGTTCAAGGAAGTTCGTGGCAACTTCCCCGCTTGGGAAAGCAGCTACCCCAGCTGGTAGACTTTGCCCGTGCCGGCTACATTGTAGCTACTGTCCAGCACCGCAACGCGATTAATGGTCACCAGTTTCCAGCCTTCTTAATGGATGTGAAGACCGCGATCCGTTATCTGCGGGCTAACGCAGAAAAGTACGACATCGACCCGCAACGGGTAGCACTGTGGGGAACTTCTTCGGGAGCCAATGCAGCAATGCTGGCAGGCCTGACTCCCGATGCCCCTCGTTACCGGACTGACGACTTCGTTAACGAAAGCGACCGAGTGAATGCGGTGGTCAGCTGCTTTGGACCGACGGATGTTGCTGACACCTTCGACTTTACTGGTGATAAACCGGGTGCGGACTTGTTGCAGTACTGTCTTTTTGGGCTAAATAAAAAGCAATGGGCAGCAAAAAAAGCAGCCATGAGTCCCGTTAAGCAGGTGGCTAACGCCAAGGAATACCCACCGTTTCTCTTGCTGCATGGCGATGCCGATAAGACGGTGCCGTACCACGAAATGGAAGAAATGTATCAGGCCTTAGAAGAACACGGGGCTAGCGTTGAAGCCTACCGGGTTCACGGCGCTAACCACGAGTCAGACTTCTGGAGTCCGGCAGTTTATAATGTTATTCATCAGTTTTTGGATGGCATTGAACAGCCAAATGTGAAATAATGGTCTAGTTGTGTCAATGGAATGAATGACAAAAAAGCCGCAGTGAATCGACCTTTTCACTGCCGCTTTTCTTTGTCTAGTTTGGGAAGGATTGAAGTGTTATCTTGATTACGATGGCAGGGATGATCGGCGCGGGTAAGTCAAGCATGACTGGAATTTTGGCGCGTCAACTAGGAACTAAAGCATACTACGAACCAGTTAACGACAACCCGGTACTGCCTCTTTTTTACAAGGGGAATGAAATTGCCGCCGCGAAACGCAAAGCGGGCGATAAGGAAGCTACAAATCCCTATGCTTACTTATTACAAACGTTTTTCTTGAACCGGCGTTTCAAGATGATCAAGCGGGCAA
Organism: [Lactobacillus] timonensis; assembly: GCF_900240275.1. GTDB lineage: Bacteria > Bacillota > Bacilli > Lactobacillales > Lactobacillaceae > Limosilactobacillus > Limosilactobacillus timonensis. The sequence continues at coordinate 913,513 of NZ_LT964761.1, forward strand.
TGCGCGATGACAATAATGTCCTCGACCGTTCAATTTATGAAGATGCTATCTTTATGAAGATGAATGCCGACATGGGGAACGCCACGCAGGTCGAATGGGATATTTATGAGTCACTGCTGAAGAACATGATGGAAGAACTTCCATACGCTGCTCATAAGAAGGCGCCAGACCTGATGGTGATGATTGACGTTGACTATCCGACGGTAATCAAGCGGATTAAGAAGCGTGGCCGTAAGTATGAACAGGTAGAAAGCGACCCGTCACTGGTCGAATACTACAAGCGTCTGCTGAAGTATTATGCGAAGTGGAAGCACGAATACGATGCCTCACCGTTGCTGATTATTGATGGTGCAAAGTATGACTTTATGAGTAACCTGGCCGATCGGCAGGCAGTTCTGGACCAGGTATACCGGGAATTATTGAAGATCCACTCGCTGGACGATAAACGGTTTAGCCAGCTAGAAAAAAAATTAACCAGTCTGAGCCTGGATGACAAGCCGGCGGCACCAGCTGCTGATGCTAAAATTGAATAAAGACGGCGGTGTTGGTGGTGAAGTATTCAACCATTTTCTGGGAAAGTGGTGACCAGACTAACGGGTTGTCACTTTTCCTTTTCACGAAACCACTTGACAGAAGAGGGAAATCCACCTATGCTGTTAGGTAACTTATAACCTTTAAAGGGGTCCCGCGAGGCTCCCAAGGTGCGTTGAAATTAACCGACCGGTGTGGCCGATCAAAAAGCAGCTTTGGGGTAGTAGGAGACCGCAGAGCTGTTTTTGTTTTGGGAGGAGTAATATGACACACCGTCGTGATGTTGTACTTGATGTTGATGAGCGACCAAATACGGGCCAGTGGTTTGGTCTGTCGCTCCAACACATGTTTTCCATGTTTGGGTCGACAGTCCTCGTTCCGATCTTAGTAGGGTTAAACCCCGGGATCGCCCTCTTTAGTTCGGGTGTTGGAACGTTGATGTACCTCTTAATTACCCGTCATAAGATCCCAGCATACATGGGATCCAGTTTCTCGTTCGTTGTTCCAATGATGGCCCTGATGAAGAGTACTGGTTACCCGGGAATTGCCCAGGGGACAATTGCGGTGGGGTGCGTGTACTTGATCGTCTCGCTGATTGTCAGCCAGATTGGCTCAGCGTGGATTGATAAGGTCTTACCGCCAATCATTGTGGGGCCGATTGTTATTGTTATCGGGTTGTCACTAGCTAGCACCGCTGCCAAAGACGCCACTATTAATGCGGCAACGGGACACTATGACCTCCGTTTCTTTGCGGTCGCCATGCTGACGATGGTGATTACGATTATCTTTAACATGTACTGCAAGGGTTTCTTGGGTTTGATTCCGATCCTTATGGGGATTGTGGCCGGCTATATCGTGGCTTGCCTTTTCGGGATTGTGGACTTCACCCCGGTAATGCACGCCCACTGGTTTAGTTTGCCACACTTTCAGGTACCGTTTGTGAACTATCATCCGCACCTTTACTGGGGCGCGATTCTTAGCATGGCACCGATTGCCTTTGTGACGATGACTGAACACCTTGGTCACATCATGGTGCTTAACGAGTTAACGGAACGAGACTTCTTTAAGGATCCGGGACTGAACCGGACACTGGCCGGTGACGGGACGGCCTCCATTATCGCCGGGTTTGTCGGTGGGCCGCCAGTGACCAGCTATGGAGAAAACATTGGGGTATTAGCCATCACAAAGGTGCACTCCGTTTATGTAGTTGGTGGGGCAGCCATCTTTGCGGTCTTCTTCAGTTTTGTGGGGAAGCTGAGTGCCTTAATCGAAACGATTCCTTCCCCGGTTATCGGTGGGATTTCTTTCCTCCTCTTCGGGGTGATTGCTTCAAGCGGGTTACGGGTGCTAATTGAACACAAGATTGATTTCAACGTCAAGCGTAACCTGATGATTTCGTCAGTAATTCTGGTTATCGGGATCGGGAACGCCTACCTGCAATTAGGTAAGTACCAATTTTCTGGATTGGCGGTGGCGGCCATTCTGGGAGTGATTTTAAACCTGATCCTGCCAGAAAAGGCGCGGAGTGAGGAACACTAGTCGATGATCATTGTTTTCAAGGTATTACCTGCACCGGTGGGTAATGCCTTTTTGTTATTGTTATCCATCAACAATGAGTATTTTCAAGTCGGATGAGAAACGCCTAGAATAATGATAAAAGGGGTGTTGATGATGGAACGTGCCAAGGTCATTATTCATATGTATGTATCGATTGATGGAACCATTGACGGACCTTATGATGGGCTGGAAACAACGAAAGTATCGGGCGATTTTTATGATCGGCAAATTTTTTAGATGAGTGACGCTAATGCCAATGGAGCAACCACAGTCGCCATGTATGCGGCAACTGGGCATCCGGACCTGAGCCAGTACGATAGCAGTGATCTGGACTATCAGGATTGGGTGCCAGATGGGTTGAAGTCAGATACTTGGGATGTCAGTTTTGACCGTCATGGTCGTTGTGGGTGGACACGAAATTACTTTGATTATGGCGGACACAAGAGCCACGCAATTGAAGTGGTAACACGCCAAGCACCACTTGCTTACCTGGCTTTTCTGCAGTCGATGAAAATTCCGTATATAGTCTGTGGTGACCAGGACATTGATTTAGAGCAGGCGTTAGTCAAGCTCAAACGTTACTTTGGGATTGCAACCCTGGCTGTCTGTGGGGGGGCGGGATCATCAACGGGGCCTTCCTCAAGGCGGGGCTAGTTGACCAGATTTCCCTGGTAATGGCACCGTACGTCAGTGGTGACCCAAAAAAGAAACGGGCATTCAATACCTTTGGCCAGTTTGTTGACCAGCAGTTTAGCATTCAAAACGTTGAGAAACTGTCAGATGGTGGTGTCCACTTGTTGTTTCAGCGAGTAGATTAAGATAGCGAAAATACCCTCCGGGGAGAGATGAACTAGTTGTTTCATTCATTTTCCCAGAGGGTATTTTTTATGAGTTCCTGCATACAGGAACTAGTTTTATACTCTTATCTTAGTCTTTTTCTCGTTTGTGCTGACTGCCGAGCAGTCCCATCATCCCAAGTAGTGCACTGAAACCGAGGGCCAATGCTGCTTGAGAGTCATGGTTACCAGTCTGTGGCAACTGTTGTGCTTGCGTAATTTTAGCAACGTTTTTATGTTGGTCATTCACCTGTGGAATCATTGTCGAGGTTTGTTTAGTTGCTGACACCGTGGACGTTTGCGATTGAGGATGGTTGCCTGGTTGCAGATTTTGTTGTGGTTTCGGCTGTGGTGTTGGAGCTGATGTTGGCGTGTAAGTAACTGTAAGGTAAAGATTATGGTTGGCTTCCTGAGCCGGAATCCAATCCTTATCAGGATGATAACCATTGATGTTTGGCGATTTAATCGCTGCAAAATAACCATTGCCATAATCGATTGGAGCACCAGCAATTGTTTCTTCACCTGTTTGTTTGGTCGTGACAACTTTATCAGGTTTCAGTGTATTACCGTGGTTATCGACGTACTTAATAGTTTCGGTAATGTCTTGTTGTTTTACTTTAGAGTTAACTTTAACTATTAGGGGTAATACTTCGCCATCATATGCCGCCGCAGCGATGGTATAGCCGGACTGGTTGGTGTTTGGTTCAATTACCCAGTACAAACTATTATCAAAGTCTTCCTTGGTCGTACCAGTTGCTTGGGCGCGGCTTAGCATATCATTGTAGTTAGCTAAGTAAGCTTGAGGGGAAGCTGGAGCCTGGTCACCGACGGTTAGCTCGACTCGTTTAAATACTGGTTCGCCCTCGTTTTCTTCCGGTAAAGAGAGGACATAACTATTTTCACTCGTAAACTTTAAAATCTGTGGTTGCTGGCCAGGAATGTCGACTTCTATTTCTGGTAATTTATCCGGTGAGTTGGTGATCTCAGTGTTGACATAGGAACCGTCTTGCTTGGTAAAATCGTATTCTGGCTTTACCAGCCACTTTGCCGTTGTCCCCGCTGGCAGTAGAGGGAAGTTAGCCACGAATGTTTGGGCAGAAGGAACACCATCTTCAAAGTCAAAGGAACGGGTCATTTCTGGGATAGAAAACTCAGGACCAAGGAGTTGTGCTGTTGTGGAGTCCCCTTTGACAAAGAAATTGAAGGTTTGGTCATGGTCAGTAAAGTAATTCAAGTTAGCACTGCCATTATTATTCGGGTTAGTACTATCTAGTTGGTAACCTAGCAACTGGAGCGCGTTTTGAATTTGATAGCTTTCTGGGTGTTGACGGGTTGGATCACCCTGGTCGTATGCGGAAGTGTTTTTATCTCCGAGCATTGAAAAACTGTAAACGATTTGGTTAGTTGTTTCGTCAATGTAGTTGATTCGGTTACGAACCTGATTGACACCCTTCTTTTGTCCCGCACGAACAGTTATTTCGACAGGTACGATGAGAACATTTGGCTCCTGACCATCAGGATTAGGGTAAGTAATCTTGACTTGCCCCTTGACTGGTGTAACGGATGCTTGGCTGACATCTGGTTTATCTACCCATTCAACTTTCGTGCTGGGATCAGACAATTCCGAGATGGCTGTTTGGTAAACCGAAGCCGGCAGGATAGAGTTAATTGTTAATTCGGGAACTTCACCAACAGTTGTCTGTATCGGCAGGGCTTTGATTTCGACACTGACTAATGGGAAAACAATATTCCATTCTTTGGTATCAGTGGTCAGTATACCGGAGACATTATGATAAGTTCCCGGAGCTGAAGGAATGTTGCTGTTATCTGACCAGTAAAACCATGCATTGTTAGGGTCATTGATACCAAGATCGCGCAGCTCGTTCGGTTGGAAAACTTTATCGACGGATGGCGTCGTCAGATTATCTTGGCCTATCGTGAGGGTAACTGGTTGGGCATGGTAAACAGTATCTTGATGGTCAGCTGATTCCCGATTATCAGCTGTGGAGGACTCATTTTCTGGATTAACGGCTGGTGTGAGCTCAGGGTCTTGAGTTGATGCTGGTGTTGCCTGCTCATGCTGCTGAACATTCGCCGTTTGGTCGGCTGGTTCAGTGTTAGCTGCAGCGTGAACGTCTGTTGTGGCAATGCCGCAAGTTAACCCCAAACCAATGAGGACCGAAGCAACTCCGATGTTTAATTTACGGAGAGCAAAGTGTTGATGGAAATTAGTTTTACTAAATTCTCTTAATAACCGATTATTTTTAGAAACCATTATTGTCTTTCCTTCCTTATAATAATACCATAATCATTATGATAGAATACATGTTATCAAAGGTTAATATATGGGTGACGATTTAATTACGTCATGTCGCCGTTTTTAGCTATTATGACGAGCAATTTCCATCAGGCTGAACCTCATAATATGTATGAATAGCTAGTTTGACTTATAGACTTGTATATGTATCAGCGGAATATTATCTAACGATAAATAAGTACTAAATTGTAAACAAAAGCAAACGGCTTAACTTAGGCAGATAAACTGTGCAAGCCGTTTGCTTTTTAATCAAGCTATTAATATTAATTAGAGAGTGTCAGACCATAGTTGGATTAACTAAGCCAGTGTTCCCATCGGGTCCCATGGCTTGAGGACGATTGGTTGCTGGGCAGCCTGCTTTTGCAGCTGGTCACTGAGGTAGTGACGGTTGATGACTACCTGGTAGACATACTTGTCCATCCAGGCGTCACTCATTACAAAGTAACCCTTGGTCCCAACCTTTGGTCCCCAGGAGTTTTCCACCTTCCACTTGGTTGGCTGACCGTCAACGAGGTCAACTCCGGTGAGGACCATTGCGTGGTCCATCATTGATTCACCGTAGTCGAGGGCGTCGGCCTTTGACATTGATAGGTCAGTGTCAAAGAGCTGTTCATAGTTGTAAGTGTTGAGGGCCATAATCCCGTGCTTGGTTTCAGAATACTTAATAACGTCGGAACCGAACCAAACGCTTTCGCCAGCTTGCAGCTGCTTAATCGCTAACTGTTTAACGTCAGCCATGTTCAGGTTGAGGTGCTTAACCTGGCGACCGCCGACAACATTACCCAGCATGTCGATTGTGTAGGTCTTACCGTATTGCTTATCGTCCGTCGGGGCCTGGATGATTGAAATATAGTCATCGAGGTTCCAGCCGACGTACTTCTTGAAGAATTCCTGTGGGGTGAGGTTGGCGTCGCGGTGGAATTCCTTATCTTTCTTGGTCCGGTATTCCCAATCAAAGGTAGTGACCGGTTCACCAAAGGCGTAGCACAACATCCGGTAAACATTGTTTAACATTTTTTGCCGGGTACTGTTTAATTCATCATCGCTGGCACCATTATTAACCAGCTTTCGCAGTTCGACGGCATCATGACGTAACTGGCTGTTTAAGACACTGTTGATGCCATCTGAAGAATTAGAGTTAAATGACTCTGGCATTGCCGATTGTGGCATAACCCCGTACTTAGCAACCAGTGCGCAGAGCATATCCCACTGGCCACCGTCTTGTTGCGGGGTGGCCATTAGCCAGGCAACTTTACGGTCGTCATGGTCCAGGTTAGCTGTCTTGATGACGTTTTCGTAGAACCAGTTAGCCTTTTCAAACTTATCCCAGAAGAACATGTAGGACTGGGATAACTCAAAGTTGTCCGGCAAGTTGAATTTTTCGTGCATCTGGTGACGCATGGTGTTTAATGCTGCAAACATCCAGCAACGGCCAGAACGCTTCTGATCGGTAACATTCCCGGTATCCAGGTCGATTGAGAAGTGCGGGTCGTTGTCGGCAATGGAATGCCAGTTAAAGCTAGCCGCGCGAACACCATTTTTGGTGACTGCACTTTCTAAAACGGCACTGTCTTGCCGAGATTGGTAATCTTTGATAAATTGTTTCAAATTAGCAGGTGTAATTTCAAAAGACAAAAGAATTCCTCCTTAATTGGTAATAACCACATTATAAGCTAACGGTTAAGAACTGACTAGTAAGGCCAATCATCCCGGCGGTCTGCTTCACTCAGCTGACGGAGAACCCGTGCAGGAACGCCAACCACCACAGAGTTAGCGGGAATATCGTGGGTAACGACCGATCCGGCACCAATGACGGCGTTATTGCCAATGATGACACCGGGGAGAACAGTAACGTTGGCGCCACACCAGACGTTGTCGCCGATGGTGATTGGCGCACCTAGCTCTGCCGCTTTAACGGAACCGTCACTAGCAACGTGCGGGTTACGCTGGTCGGCCAATAACGGATGGGTAGCAGTAACCAGGGTCACGTTAGGGCCGAACATACAGTGGCTGCCAATAAGGACCGGGCAGGTGTCAAGGACAGTCAGGTTAAAGTTAGCGTAGGTGTCGTCACCAATAGTAGTGAATCGACCGTAGTCAAAGAAGATTGGACCAACAAAAGTCACGTTTTTGCCATGATGAGGGACGAGTTGGTCGATGATTTGCTGGCGAGTCTGAGTGTTTGTTTCGGCTGTTTGATTGTATTGACGGTTTAATTGATGTGCTGATTGCTGCCAAGCTTCCAATTCCGGGTCATTAGGACAATATGGCTTACCCGCGAGCATATTTTTGGTGTTTTGATTCATAAAAGCCTCCAAAAAAACCGGCGCCCCATGACACCGGTTGAGTAATTAACTTTAACGGGCGTGCTTAACAACGGGGCCATTGTTAGTCCCAATGATCACATCATTAACCCGGTTAAGGAAGAGACCGACTTCGACCACGCCCACAATGTGAATTAGTTTTTCGTAGAGCTTAGCCGGGTCATTAATTTGACCGAGGTGAAGGTCGATGATGTAGTTCTTCTGGTCGGTAAGGTACTGTTCGTCCCCATCCATCCGCCAGCTTGGCTTAAAGCCAAACTTCTCCATCTTCGCAAAGACGTGAGAGCTGCCGAACGGAATCACTTCAACTGGTAGTGGGAAGGCTCCCAGTTGGTGGACCATCTTGGACTGGTCTACGATCCACATGCACTTGTCAGAAGCATCAGCAACAATCTTTTCCCAGAGCAGGGCGCCGCCGCCGCCCTTGATCCCCTGAAAGTCGTCGCTGATTTCATCAGCACCATCGATCACCAGGTCGATGTGGTCAACTTCGTCAAGGTCCTTGATAGTAATGCCAAGTGATTCAGCTTGCTTAGTGGTGCGTGTTGAAGTAGTAACCCCGACGATGTTCAAGTGCTCTTCATTGACACGTTTGCCGAGGGCGTCAACCATGTAGCGAACGGTACTACCGGTGCCGAGGCCGACGATCATCCCGTCTTGGACGTACTTGACAGCCTCTTGACCCACAAGGGCCTTCAGTTTGTTTTGTTCAGTTTGATCCATAATCTCTCTCCTAACTATTACTGCCACCGGTCGCTTACAGGCAAGACCTCCTGGTAAGCGGGGTGCCGACTAAACTCCTGCTTGGCAAAGGGACACATGAGCTTGACTGTTAAATGATGATGCTTAGCATATTCAACAAACTTTGCTACTAACTGACTGCCGATGCCCTGTCCCTGGTATATGGGAGCAACAAAGGTTCGCTCTAACACCACTCGTTGGTCGCTTAACGCGGGAAAAGATAGTTCGCCCACCCAGGAACCATTGTTAGTCACAGTCAGCCGGTTATTTTCAGTAACAAATTTCACAAACTCACCGCCCTTGATAAATCGCTTTACATGTCGATTTTCTGATGGTTAAGGGGAAAAGTCAAGAGACAAAAAAGTGTCATTAAGTCGGATTTCACGTATAATTGTAATAGTATGTTTTGAAAGAACTAACGAGGTGAAAAAATGTTACGCGGTTTTGAAATTGTGTCGGCAAAACAAAATCAGGTAATCAAGCTCCCTCAGCGGCAGACCAAGAGTGCAGCGGGCTACGACTTGGCAGCGAGTGAAGACTTTGTTTTGCCATCGATTTGGCGGGGCAACTTTTTAAAAACACTCTGGGCTTTACATCGTCAGCCTGACCAAGTCACTGAGGAGGACTTACTGGCTGGTGACCACCTGCTGAAGCCATTTTTGGTGCCAACAGGGATTAAGTGTTACATGCAGCCCAACGAGTTTGTCTTATTAGCCAACCGGTCTAGCGCCCCCCTGAAGCGCCGATTGATCTTACCTAACGGGGTAGGGATTGTTGACGCCGATTATTATAACAACCCATCTAATGAGGGTGAACTCTTTGTCCAGTTGATTAACTACGGTTTGCGCGATTACACGATTAAAAAGGGTGAACGCATCGGTCAGGCAATCTTTTTGCCGTACCTGACCGCTGATAACGAAGAAGCACCGCGGGCCGACCGTACCGGTGGCTTCGGTTCAACGAAGAAGTAGGAGAGTCTGATGGCTAAAGTACGTACGCAGTATGTTTGCCAGAACTGTGGTTATAATTCACCGCGTTACCTGGGCCGCTGCCCTAATTGCGGTCAGTGGAATACGCTGGTGGAAGAAGTTGTTCAGACGGCTTCAGCGAAGAAGGCAACGGCTCACGCGGCCACTTTGACGGGAATCGTTACCAAACCGCAGCGACTGAACGAAATTGATGCCAAAAAGACGCCACGGGTCAAGACTAAGCTCAACGAACTAAACCGTGTCCTCGGTGGTGGCATCGTGCCAGGATCACTGGTCTTAATTGGTGGTGACCCCGGCATTGGGAAGTCCACATTACTCCTGCAGGTGTCAGGCCAACTGAGTGCCGAGGGGCACAGCGTTCTATATGTGTCCGGTGAAGAAAGCGCCAGTCAGGTGAAGATGCGGTCCGAACGACTCCATGTTTCTGGTGACAGTTTCTTCATCTATCCTGAGACAAATATGGACTCCATCCGGGCAACTATTGATTCCATGAAACCGCAGTACGTCGTCATTGACTCAGTCCAGACGATGCAGTCAACGAACGTCACTTCAGCAATCGGTTCAGTGTCGCAAATCCGGGAAGTAACTGCCCAGTTAATGCAGATTGCGAAAGGGATGAACATCACGGTCTTCGTTGTTGGTCACGTTACCAAGGGCGGGGCGATTGCGGGTCCGAAGATTTTGGAGCACATGGTGGACACGGTCCTTTACTTTGAAGGAGACCTTCACCATACTTACCGGATCTTGCGGGCAGTCAAAAACCGTTTTGGTTCGACTAATGAACTGGGGATTTTTGAAATGCGCCAGGATGGTCTCCGGGAAGTGCGTAACCCGTCAGAGATTTTCCTGGAAGAAAGATTAAAAGACGCTACTGGTTCCGCGGTGGTGGTTTCACTAGAGGGCACTCGACCGATCCTCGTAGAAATCCAGGCCTTGGTCACGCCGACTGTTTTTGGTAACGCCCAGCGAACGGCTACCGGGTTAAATCGCAACCGGGTTTCGCTGATTATGGCGGTCCTTGAAAAACGGGCTAACCTGATGCTGCAAAACCAGGACGCTTACCTGAAGGCGGCTGGTGGTGTTAAGCTCGACGAACCAGCGATCGACTTAGCACTAGCCGTGGCAATTGCTTCTAGTTATCGCGACCATGGCACACGGCCAACGGATGCCTTTGTGGGTGAAGTCGGGTTGACCGGCGAAATCAGACGGGTTAACCGGATTGAACAGCGGGTCGCTGAGGCGGCCAAGTTGGGATTTCGGCGGATCTTTATTCCGAAGAATAACTTAAAGGGGTGGCAGCCGCAGAGCCCAATCGAGGTCATTGGGGTGTCAACGATTGGTGAGGCCTTACGGTTGGCGCTGCCCGAATAAGAATATTGATAATCATTTTTGAAGGGAGGTGAACACGATGCGAAAAAGACTAATTCGGCTGCTCTTTTTGCTAGTGGGAGCAGCGATGGGCTTTTACTACCTGCCACTGTTCTGGCTAGCGATTCATTTCAAGATGCCACAGGTATTCTTGGTATTTGTTGACGTCATCATCGGTGCACTTATTTTTTGGTTATTATCTTTTGCGATGACAGACTGGATTGTCAGGTTGATCAAGCGGGTTGAAAAACAACTGTCGTCGAAAAGCCCGGTCTATATCATTATTGGCTCGCTGGCAATGATTATTGGCTTGGTCCTGGCAATTTTGATTTCGATTCCGCTGTGGCGGACTAATATTCCAGTGGTGGACAACATTTTACCAATCCTACTGATGATTGCATTTTCCTATTTTGGTTTTCAGTTGGGAACAACCAGGATTGATGACTGGAAGACCTTCTTCGGCAAGGCTGAAATTGAAAAGCCATCAACCGGCAAGGTGATGTCCAAGCAGGATGAAAACTACCACCACTACAAGATCCTTGACACTAATATCCTAATTGATGGTCGAATTTATGACCTGGTTAAAACTGGCTTTCTCGAGGGGACGCTGTTAGTACCCAATTTTGTTCTTTACGAACTGCAGTACATTGCTGATGCCGGCGAAAGTATTAAGCGGGTGCGCGGTCGCCGCGGACTAGACATCTTGAATAAGCTGCGAACAGAAAAAATTGTGCCAATTGAGATGTCCAACGAGGATTTCCCAGACATTAAGGAAGTCGATAGCAAGCTGATCGCGTTGGCCAAGAAGGTTGACGGGGTTATCGTTACTAACGATTACAACCTTAATAAGGTTATCCAGTTCCAAAACGTGCAGGTTCTTAACATTAACAGCCTGGCGAAGTCACTACGTCCGCGGGTTATTCCTGGCGAACGGATGGAGGTCAAGGTCGTTAAGAAGGGGACCGAACGTCAGCAAGGTGTGGCTTATCTGGATGACGGCACGATGGTGGTCATTGAAGATGGTCGCTTCTTTATGAATAAGGAAGTGATGGTCGAAGTCACCAGTGCCCTGCAAACTGACGCGGGACGGATGATTTTTGCTCGTTTGCTCCACTCTGCCAAGGGGTTAGGCGAAAAGCATGGTGAAAAGAATCAGTCAGACCATCAACAAATGAAAAAACAAGACAAACGAAACCAGCAGAAGAAATAAAAAGTTTCGTTAACGGTTGCGTCTGGAAAATAGTACAATATAATGGTTTAGGAAACTCGACAAATGAAAGAGGCTGAATAGATTGTCAAAGAACGAAATTCGTGTTCGTTATGCTCCAAGTCCAACGGGGCACCTGCACATTGGTAACGCCCGGACGGCACTGTTTAACTACCTGTTTGCCCGTCATTACAAGGGTAAATTTATTATCCGGATTGAGGATACCGATACCAAGCGGAACATCGCTGATGGTGAACGCTCACAGCTGGATAACCTGAAGTGGATGGGACTGGACTGGGATGAAGGTCCAGACGTTGGCGGCGACTACGGTCCGTACCGTCAATCCGAACGGAAAGACATTTACCAAAAGTACATCGACGAGCTCCTGGAAAAGGGCCTGGCCTTCAAGTCATACGTCACTGAAGAACAGTTGCAGGCTACCCGTGAAGCACAGCGGGCAGCCCACCAGGCACCACACTACGTTTACGAATATGCTGGGATGACTGATGAGGAAATCAAGCAGTCACAGGCAGACGCCGAAGCAAAGGGTCTGAAGCCCGTTGTTCGGTTCCGCGTTCCTGAAGGCAAGACGTACGAATGGGATGACATTGTTAAGGGCCACCTCTCATTTGAATCGAAGACGGTCGGTGGCGACTTTGTTATCCAGAAGCGTGACGGGATGCCAACTTATAACTTCGCTGTGGTCATTGACGACCACCTGATGAAGATTAGTCACGTTTTCCGTGGGGATGACCACGTTTCCAACACGCCAAAGCAGCTGATGATCTACGAAGCACTCGGCTGGGAAGCACCAAAGTTTGGTCACATGGCATTGATTATCAACAGCGAAACTGGGAAGAAGCTCAGTAAACGTGATGAATCAATTCTGCAATTTATCGAACAGTACCGGGACCTTGGCTACCTGCCAGAAGCAATGGTTAACTTTATCGTCTTACTGGGCTGGTCACCAGTTGGTGAAGACGAAATCTTCTCGCTGAAGCAATTCATTAAGATGTACGATGAAAAGCGGCTCAGCAAGTCACCAGCCGCCTTTGACCGCAAGAAGTTAATTTGGATTAACAACCAGTACATGAAGGCCGTCTCTGCTGACCGTGTCTTTGACGTTGCAATGCCGCAGCTGATCGAAGCCGGCTTAATGGAGAAACACGCTAATGCCCAGAAGATGGAATGGATGCGTCGTTGCGTTGAACTATTCAAGCGTGAAATCAGTTACGCTCACGAAATCATTGACTATGTCAAGCCATTTGTGAATGGTCCAGACGAAATTAGTGATGACGCCAAGAAGGAAATGCAAGATGACGATGCACTGACGGTTCTGCAGGAATTCCGCAAGCGGATCGCTGCCTTAGACTTCATGGATGCCACTAATGTTTTAGCCATCATTAAGGGCATTCAAAAGGATACGGGAATCCGCGGCCGCAAATTATGGATGCCAATCCGAATTGCTGTGACTCACGAAATGGAAGGCCCAGAATTGCCAGAAAGTATCGAATTATTTGGTCAAGAGACAACTTTGAAGCACCTTGACCAAATGATTGCTGAAATCAAGTAATTAGGGCATCAACTTATTAATTAGTTTAATTCAGTAATGGGAGCGTGACAAACCGTGAAACAGAAATCAGAATGATTTCGTTTTTGAACGGTGCTAACGCGGAAGTCATTTATGCCTTCGTCGTCACGACACGCAGCTAGGCTATCCGCCGTCCCAGCGAGCAACAACAGGCCTCTAGCGTTCGGTTTTACCAGAACGTTAGAGGCCATTGTTGTACCGCCGGTTAACTTTTAGTGTGAATAAGAGGGATTATGTCACAACCCCTCATTTTTTGCTAGAGCAGGCAATCACCACCAAATAATTGTACAAAAAAACGACCGCTTTGGGGTAGCGGTCGTTTTCATTACGGTAATCTTGGGGGAGATTTCGTAATTGCTATTTTTCGGTTACTATTGGGAGGAGTAATGAAAAATAATCGGTTTGAAGTTGTAGTAGGTTCTTCCTTACTACACTTATTATGTTATCACCAGAATGTGAAGAAAATGTGACAAATATCAGAGATAGTTTATGAGTGAATTACGACGGAAAATGGAAGGGCGGTGGACAACCACGGTAAAACTGCGTATAGTAGTTAGCGATTGTTTAAAAAGAGGAGAGAAAGAAGAACGATGACTATCAAGTCAACTGATTCACAAATCGACCAGCAAATCAAACAATTTGAGCATCACCATATGCAAATTCCCTGGCACGATATTATGACTAGTGATAACTATACCCCGGCGGCTAAGTCCACCCTGGTTGACCGGTCACTTATTGTTGGGCGGATCGGTTTGATGCTGCTGAGTTGTGGAACAGGAGCCTGGCGGGTTCGCGATTCAATGAACATTGCGGCGCGTCAATTGAAAATGACTTGTTCAGCCGAAATTGGCCTTACCAGTATTGAGTATACCTGTATGGATGAACACCAGTCTTATTCACAATCGCTGTCACTGGCCAGTATGGGGGTTAATACCAGTAAACTGGCAAAGCTGGAAAGATTTATGAAGATGTTTGAAGAACGTGGTGGTGAAATGACGATCGGCGAGATCCACAACACCCTCAGCAAAATTGCCAAGACGAAGGGCTATTACACGCCACTGAAAGTTGGTTTAGCTGCTGGTTTGGCTTGTGCAGCCTTCATTTTCCTGCTGGGTGGTGGACCGGTTGAGATGTTTTGTTGTTTCTTTGGTGCAACAGTCGGTAACTTTGTTCGTCGTAAGTTGATTGATCATCACATTACACTGCTGGCCTGCATCGCGGTGGCAGTGATCTTTGCTTGTGTTACCTACTTTTTTGTTCTTAATGCACTGGAAGTCACTTGGCATGTTGGGGCACGACATGAGGCCGGTTATATCGGGGCAATGCTGTTTATTATTCCGGGATTCCCGTTCATTACTAGTGGACTGGACATGTCTAAGCTTGACATGGCTTCAGGATTAGAACGACTGACTTATGCTCTGATGATTATCATTGTGGCGACGATGTCTGGTTGGCTGGTAGCTATGTGTTTGCACCTGCATCCCCAAAACTTCTTGCCCCTTGGGTTGACACCAATGGCGTTAGCTCTTTTAAGAATGGCGATGAGCTTTTGCGGAGTGTTTGGTTTCTCTATCATGTTTAACAGTACAGTTCGTTTAGCCGCCTTGGCGGGTTGTATTGGGGCGGTAGCAAATACCCTGCGGTTGGAATTAGTTGACCTGTTACAGATGCCTGGTGGTGCGGCAGCATTCCTGGGGGCTCTAACTGCAGGTCTTTTGGCCTCAGTGGTCCGCCACCAGGTCGGGTACCCACGGATTGCAATTACTGTGCCGTCGATTGTGATCATGGTTCCTGGTTTGTATATGTATCGTTCAATGTACAATATGGGGCTAACGTCGGTTAGTGTTGGTGCTTTTTGGCTAGTGCAAGCGGCACTAATCGTAATTGCTTTGCCACTAGGCTTGACAACCGCGCGGATCTTGACGGACCCGAAGTGGCGACACAATGGCTGATTTTCAGAAAGAGGGATGATTTGTGGAACACAAGACTGAGGAGGGACAACCACACTTAAAGCTGGTAACGGTCGCCCTGTTGATGTCCAATATTATGGCGGGATTAGACGGAACGATCGTTAACACTGCCATGCCGGCAATCACCAGCGACCTTCATGCTTTGTCGTATATTGGCTGGATTGTTGCTGTTTTCCTGTTAGGAATGTCGGTCTCCACCCCGCTGTGGAGTAAGTTTGGTGAACACGTCGGCAATAAGGTAGCCTTTTTGGCTGCAACAATGCTGTTTATCGGCGGGTCAATTTTTCAGGGATCAGCACAAAACATCCAGTTCTTTATCCTTTCCCGGGCAATAATGGGGATTGGTGCTGGTGGGATGAACACGATCCCAATGATTGCCTATGGCTTCTTATATGATGACCTGCACCAACGAGCTCAGGTAGTCGGCCTCTCCAGTGCG
Source organism: [Lactobacillus] timonensis (assembly GCF_900240275.1). Classification (GTDB taxonomy): domain Bacteria; phylum Bacillota; class Bacilli; order Lactobacillales; family Lactobacillaceae; genus Limosilactobacillus; species Limosilactobacillus timonensis. The sequence goes on from NZ_LT964761.1 coordinate 929,383, forward strand.
TTTTTTAACACTGCCTCCATTATCGGTCCACTCCTTGGCGGCTGGATTGTCGACACCTGGAACTGGCGGTGGATTTTCTACATTAACGTGCCGATTGCCCTGGTATCGATTACGATTGTTGGTCTTTACTTTAAACCGACCCACCACGGAGCAGCCGGAAAGGACATTGACTACCGTGGAGCAACCTTAATGGTGTTAGGACTTACTTCCATTTTGGCAGGTATTGAAATGCTTGGGACGAGTGCTGGTTGGTTAGTTGCGGCAATGCTAGTATTAGGAGTTGCGTTGATGGTCTTAATGGCTCATACGGAGCGCCATGTCCAGGATCCAATTATCCCCGGTCGTTTGTTTACCAACAAGCAGCTGGTTGTAGATTTTTCCTTATTTGTGGTAATGTGGGGAGCCTTCATCGCGTTCATTACTTATATCCCAATGTGGGCGCAAGGTCTGCTGGGGATGAGTGCCCTTATTGGTGGTGTGACACAAATTCCGGGGGCGTTGACTAACTTTGCCGGCGCGGAAGTCGCTGCGACGGCTCAGGAACGCCATCCAAAGTACTGGTTAGTCACTGGCGGTGTGTTAACGTTAATGATCGCTTTTGGTATCGTCTTAATCGGTGGGCAGCACACACCATTCTGGTTGTTATTGCTTGCTGGGGCTTTTGAGGGTTTTGGCGTTGGTTTCAACTTCAACATTTTGCAGGTGAGTGTCCAAACAGACGTGTCAGTTGATGACTTGCCAGTGGCAACGTCCGTGGCTTACTTGTTACGGATCCTCAGTCAGACGATGATGTCTGCACTCTACGGGGTAGTCCTCAACGTTACTCTGGAGAGTGAACTGGCTAAGCATCACGGTATTACGATGAAAATGATGAACCAGTTAACCAATGCGGCAACGGCGAAAAACCTGTCAGTTGGTCTTATCCCGACGATGCGAAACATCCTTTTTCATGGCTACCGTAACACCATGATTGTGGCTTTTGTCCTCGGAGCAGGATGTCTCCTAATTGCGGTAACGGTTGCTATTAAACAGTCACGTTTACCAAAAACGACTGAGTAAAATTATTATAGATGGGTTTGCTTGCGGGCAAGCCCGTTTTTTATCAGCAAAATAATTAACTGGTGATGGCTGTTTCGTGTTACGATTTATCCATAACAAACAAGAAGGAGTACACAGGATGGTTAACAATGGCCAAAAATCTCAATCTCTTGTTGCCGAGTTAGCAGCCAGTCTTAGTGATAATCTTAAAGATCGTCGCCGGTGTGGTGACCACGTTTCGCCGCGAGCGACGGTGGCATCACTAGGAATTCAGTTGTCAGGTTTTAAACGGGCCCTTGGCAACCCGGAGTCATTGGCATCGTTGATGGCCCAAGGTCGGGAAGATAACGCCCGGCCGTATGACTTTCCCCGTGGCGTTAGTTTTGATGTTGCTGTTAACAAGAAAACCATTGGTGGTAGTGAAGTAGTAGTGCTAAACCGTAACGGTAGCGACAACCAGGCCCAGATTATCTATTTGATCGGTGGGGCTTATCTCGTCCGGTCAGACAAGCAGCACTGGCAGTTTTTGAACCGCTTAGCTATTACTACTGGCTGTCAGATTATCGTGCCGCTGTATCCCTTGTTACCACAATATGACTTTACCGTTGCGTACCAATTCCTGTTGCAGCTGTATACTGAGACTTATAACCAGGTCGCGGTTAGCAACATCACCTTGATGGGTGACTCTGCTGGTGCTGGCTTAGCGGCGGGCTTTTGTGAGTATCTTGGGCAACGTGGTTTGCCCCAGCCTGGCAACCTGGTGCTGATTTCACCATGGGTCGATGCAACGCTGAACAGCCCGCTGATTGACCGCTACGTGGAAAAGGACGTCACACTGGACCCAGATGGCCTCCGCCACATTGGTCGTCTGTGGGCTGGGAAGGCTGATCCTCACGATTACCGAGTAAGTCCCTTATACGGTGATGTTCACTCCTTGCGCCGGGTGATGGTCTTTACCGGAACTCACGAGGTGATGTACCCGCAAACCAATGACTTTGTTCGTAAACTACGTCAGCAGGGTGTTCAGGTTGATTACCATATCGGGCGGGGGCTTTTTCATATTTACCCGCTTTACGATATTCCTGAGGCGTCTGAGGCGCTTAAAACAATTGATCAGACAATCCGGCAGGATGAATTGCCGGTAGAATAGGAGGACTTCAATGACAAAAGTTGCGATTATGTGTGCAGATGGATGTGAAGAAGTTGAGGCATTGACACCAGTAGACGTTTTTCGTCGACTAGGAATTCAAGCAGACATGGTGGGATTGAGCTCGACCACTGTAACTGGGGCTCATGACATTAAGCTGACCGCCGATAAAGTGCTGGATGACTCCTTACTGGGTTACGATGCCGTAATCTTTCCAGGCGGAATGGGCGGTGCACAACATCTCCGTGACTGCGAGCCGCTGGAAAAATTGATGGTTAAGCGTCAACAGGATGGTAAGTGGAACTGTGCAATGTGTGCAGCACCGACTGCCTTTGCTCATTATGGCTTGTTGAATGATGCTGATTACACCGTTTATCCTGGGATGGAAGAGGACGTTGCAAAGGAAGCTAAGAACAGCCGCTTCCATGAAGATATTACGGTTGTCGACGAGAAGCACCACCTGGTTACTAGTCGTGGACCAGCCACAGCAATGGCCTATGCCTTCCAGATAGCTGCTGTCTTGGGGATTGACACCAATGATCTCCAACACGCAATGCTCTATGATTTCCTGAAGGAAAATATTTAAATCAAGTGTAAAATGACGCGATGGGATCAGGTCCTGATTCGCGTCATTTTGCTTATTGGGGCCGTTTTCACGGGCTAATTTAGCATATTAATTGAATCGCAACACTAATCACGGTAAAATATTTTCACGTAACACATTCGCAAAGGAGAATTGGTTAATGGCAAAGCATATCGCAACTTGTACTTCTTTTTTAGCCGGCAAAGATGCCACAATTGACGGTTCGTTGATGGTGGGTCGTAATGTCGACACTTTTGGCCCAATTGATCCACAGAAGGTCAAAATTTATCCAGCATACCGTAATGAACAACGAATTGTGAAGTCGTACCTCAATAAGTTTGAGGGTGAGTGTCCAACAAGCGGTTACCGCTACCAGGGTGTTCCTAACCTGGACAGCAATTTCCGCAAGGAAGGGGTCTTTGACGAAAGCGGCTTTAACGAAAAGGGCGTCGGCATGAGTGCAACGGAAAGTGTTTATGCGAACGAACGGGTCTTGGCAATTGACCCCCTCGATACCGATCGCGGGGTTAACGAAGACGTGATTGTTGCAATGACGCTGCCGTACTCGGACAGTGCACGCGATGCTGTTGTTCGTCTGGGTCAAGTGATTGCTAAGTACGGCTCTGCAGAAGGCAATGGCGTTGCTTTCGTTGACGAAAATGATATTTGGTACATGGAAATCGTCACTGGCCACCACTGGGTTGCTCAGCGGATCCCGGATGACGCCTATGCGGTTACTGGTAACCGGATAGCGATCCAGCAGGTTAACTTCGACGACCCGAAGAACTTTATGTGGTCAGAGGGAATTCAAGAGTTTGTCAGTGACAATAACTTGAACCCCGACAAACATGGCTGGAATTTCCGTCACATTTTTGGGACAGCAACTACCTTTGATACTCACTACAATACGCCGCGGCAGTGGTTCGGCCATTTGCTGATGAATCCGGCGGAAAAGATGGAGCCAACGGACTTTGACCTCCCATTTATTGCCCGAACTAACCACAAGATTACCCTTGAAGATATGCAGACCTACCTGGGCAGCCACTATGAGAACACCCCGTATGATCCACTGGGCAAGGGCAGTGAAGAAGACCGTGTTCGTTTCCGCCCGATTGGCTTGAACCGGACCCAGAACTCACACGTCCTGCAGGTCAATCCGGAGATGCCAACGTACGCTAACCACATTATGTGGCTCTGTTTGGGTGTTCCAACCTTCACTCCGTATGTCCCGTTCTTCAGTGAAGCTACCTCGATTTCCCAAACTTACGCTGTAACACCGACATCACTGAATATGAACCTGCGCAGTGCTTATTGGATGTACCGGGTACTGTCCGAAACAGTCGAATCTTACTACTCTGAATTCTTGCAGGATGACCTTGATTACCTGAAGGCGGCTCGCGAATATCTGTACCGCTGGGTTAAGACCACGGCACAAAAGGTTGCCGACGAGAAGATGGATCGTGACCAAGCGGACCTGTTCCTGAGTGATGAAATGGCTAAGATGAACCGAGAGATGGGTAAGCGAACCAAGGACCTGCTTAGCAAGTTGCTGATGAACGGAATGGGGCTTTCTAAGTTAACCTTTAAGATGGATGAAAACCTCTAGTCATCAATGTTACTGAATTTATTCCCGACGTCATTGACGCCGGGATTTTTTGTCTGGTGTGCTATAATCTTTTTGTTATGGGAGGGATTGAAATGTTTGGCAAACACGAACCGACTGTTAACTTTGGCGGCCAGGAATACACCATCACCGAACTGGCGGAAAAGTATTTTGAAGTTGTGAAAGACTACAACCAATTACATGACCAATATGAAGAATTAAAGCGCCAGAATGAGAAGCTGAGTAAGCAGTTGGACCAGCAAGTGGTTGCTAATCAACCCTTTGCGGGCGCTGGTGAGAAGACCGCTGCCGATGTGACCCCGGTTGTTGATACGACGATTTATACCCGGCCCGAGCTTAGCGGAGTGATGTCGACTAAGGAGTTAATTGGTCGCTACTACATGCTTGTCATGAATTCAATGAATGAATACCGGGCCGAGATTGAACAACTTCAGCAACGTCTTGATGATTCATTGAGCCACGATGGTCACACTGGCTTTCTACAGATTGTGAAAGCCAACAAGACGGCTGGTGAATACCGCCAACAAATCAATAAGAGTAACGAACAGCTGGTTAATTACGTGGATAGTCATCCCCAGCAAGTGCGGTTGGTTAATAACGGTAAGACCTGGCAACGGGATGATGAACAACGGGGCATTAAGTACTGGCAGCGTTTTGTTGCCTATTATCGTCAACAGTTGGAAGACCTGCTCAAAAAAGACCAGCAGATGCGCAACAACTTTAAGTTTGCGATCAAAGAAGATAAGGAGCAGGCAATGCAGGTTCGCAACCTGAAGCCATCTTTCCTCTCCAATAGTGGTCGGCTTCGACTGGGCGAGATTGATGGCGGTATTAAGGACCGCGATCAGTGGCAAAAAGAGATGGATGATTTTCAGCGACGGCTAACGGGCTTTTTGCGCGGAATGGTGGGAGAACAGCGGATTCGCAACGTGGTTGGCGAACGCCATAACCAACTTTTAACGTCCCTTAATTTGCCGTATTCCTATGATGGCAAGCATGCCAATAGTAATCAGGTTGATTGCATCGTTGTTAATCGTCACGGCATCTTTATTCTGGAGGTCAAGAACTTCAGCGCTAGCGAGTTGGGAATCAATGCTGACGGGACCATTTATGGTAAGTGGGGCGAAAGCTTTAAACGCTACGAGAAGATGAATATTGTGACGCAGGGGGAAAATCACCGGGCAGCTGTTAAATTAGCGCTAGAAAAGGATGCGTTGACTGCCAAGCATCTCCGTTACTTAACCAAGAACATCCACGTGCTTTATGTGTCAGCGAACCCGTCAACGAAACAACGCCCGGCACCTAAGCAACAACCGGGATATTATTTTATGGGTCTCGATGAGTTAGTCCAAGCCGTGAGCGCGGCGGAGGGCAACTTACGCCCAGAAGTAGTGGAGCAGGTAGCAGAAGCGCTGACCCATGCTCAACAGTGTGAAAAGGCATATCCGCAATATCTTTTCCCAGAACGTCCAGACATGGTCCTGGCGGGTGCCTGGAACCAGTTGCAACTGATTGAGCAGCTCAACCAGACAAAGCTTGACGACCTGGTAAACAAAAAGGACCCTGAATTAATCAGGGCCCTCCAACAAGCGGGGTTAAAAAACTGTGATGGTTATTTGACTCATCAGCCACGAAAACATCAATAATATTGATCAAGGAAGTCGCAAGTTCATTTTTGCTACTTCCTTTGTTTTAGTTAATCCGCTGCAAACGGTGAACCGGCTGGTTAATGACGATTACCAGTGCAAGAATGTTGCTAATAATTGAGTTCTTTTTCCGGTAGACCGTGTAGCGGCCTTCCCAACGGTCCGCATACTTGGCCTTGTAGCGACGCAGTCCTTGGAAACCGTAAAAACGGTAACCGTATTCGTAGATGAAGTGGGCAATTTTTTCTTCCAGGAAACTGAAACGGGACTGACCAACGTTGCTCAGTGGTGCCATCCCCAGGTCAAATTCTTGGTAGCCGTGTTCTTGACCATAGAGGAACATCGAGATGAATACTTTGTCCATGATGCCGGATGGGGCGTCCTTACTATGGCGCATCAGATCGATCGTCAGCAACTTCTTGGAGCCAGTTGGCATGAAGGTAGCAAAGGCAACCATCCGGCCATCTTTGTTGCGGACTATTCCGACAGGTGCCTGGTTGACATAGTAGTCTTCAAAGAAGCCGAGCGAGAACCCTTTTTCTACTTGATCGCCAAGCCAGTCGTTGGAAACGGTCCGCATTTCATTGAGCAGGGGGTCAGAAAACGGTGGTTGTTCGATGGAAAACTGGTAGCCTTTTCGGTCAAACTTGTGCATCAGGGCCCGTTGTGAGCGTTGACGTTTGCCGGCGAGGGTAAAGTTGGCCAAGTTAACCCTGCCATCTTCACCGGTTTTGATGAAGTCAAACCCAAATTCGTGCAGCATCATCGTTGTTTTTTCACCGACTTCGTAAAACAACGGCTGGTAACCGTATAAGTCGGCCTTGTTAATGAAGTCGATAAAGGCGTTGCGAAGAACTGCCTGGTTACCGACTGGTTCGCCCATGACGATGATTTTATCGTACTTAAGCTGGTACATTAGGTACAATTGGTCTTGACCATCCTGCTGATAGAAGTATAAGAACTTATCGCGAAGGAAAGCCAGGTGACTGGTTTCATTACCACCAAATTGGTCGATAACTTTGCGGATTCGGTCGGCCCTGAAGGAATCAACTGCCAGAAATGGATCGTTCGCGGTCGTAAAATAGCCCATCATGATAAACATGACGACCAGTCCCAACAGCAACCCCACAAAGCCAGACAGCCAGATTTTTTCTCCTGGGAAGAGAAGGAAGTCAGGAATGTGGTGGGCAGCGAGGTAGCGTGGACGGTTAATGACCCCGATAACAAAGTAAATCGCGAGTGAACCAAAGAAGATGGTGATGTCAAATATTAGTTTGCCCAGGGAGTAAACAAATTTTTTCCGGTACAGCGTCCGTCGTGACATCAGCACGAGAATGAAGACGAAGACCAAAAAGACGGTTAAACTGATGGTGCCCAGGTTCCAAATCGTGTTGACAATACCGATGCCAAGAATGACTAGTGTTGGCCAGTAGGCCTTGGTCAGTTTGGCCTGTAAGCCACGGGCGCAGGCTAGTAGCGCAATCGCAAACAGCATCGTCGTCAACTGGTGGAGAAAGAAGAACGTGAAGGGGTAAAACTTCATTAAGAATTTGTTACCAGTGGTGAGGTCTGGCAAGCAGGCGGCCAGCAGCATCAGAATTCCCGAAAGGTACATAAAAGTTGTCAGCAGGTAATAGGCTAGCTGGTGGAGAGCTTGACGTGGCAAGTCGTCAAAGTAATTATTCACCTTTTGACTTAACTGGGCCAGGCTCATGATGAGGGAGATGGCCAGTGGGACTAAGTAGTAGAAGACCCGGAACAAGAGTAACCAAATGACGGCCGTGGACTTGTGGACGCCGAGCATGGAGAGCTCCATCATCATGATGATGTCAAAGGAACCCAGTGCTCCGGGAATCATGGAGAGAATCCCGACAATTTGAGCAATCACGTACAGTGGCAAGACTGCGGCAACCGGAACGTGGATTCCCATCATGAAGCCGACCAGGATGAAAAAGAGTGCTACCAGTAACCATTCCAGGGTTGATGAAATAATAACAAAGGATTCCAGCTTAACTGTCAAGTCAGCAAATAATTGCGTTTCCCGTGCCTGGGTAATGATAATCAGTAATGGTGAGTAGCAGCCACCGAGGATCAACCATAGAATGTAGCGGTGTAAGTGGACACCCGTTTTGGAAGTCAAAATTAGGAGGAGGGCTAGCCAACAAAGGACCGACAAACCCGACATTAAGAAGACAGTGATTTTCGAGATAGCAATCAGGACGTCGCCCTTTTTCTCGTTTTTTCGGCCATAAAAATAAGCCCGCAAGGTACCACCGATGAGCCCGCCGAAGCCGGCAATATTATTAATCGTGTTGGTAACCCAGCCGCTGCGAATAATGTATAGTGGCGAAAAATCAACCTTCAGTAGCTTGACAACGGCAAAGTCATAGCCAAGCATGGGGGTGATTGCTAAACAGCCACACACTAACATGATCAAAATACTTAACGGCGAGAGACTGGCCAGGCCGGTACCAACTTTGTGCCAGTCCACCTGCCGCAAAAAACTGGTAAGAGCGACAACAACGAAGAGTACGACCGAAAGGACAAAAATAACTTTGACGATTCGGCCATTACGCTGCCACCAGCGAAGAACTGCTTGCATGATTGAGAATCCTCCATTTCGAACAAAACATACTATTATTAGTATAAGCGATTCGGGGCAGAAACAAAATTGCTAAAGAGGTTGACGTTGGTTAAAAACTCCCGTATAATGCTAAGCGTTGTCAAATGGTCCGTTGGTCTAGTTGGTTTAGGACGCATCCCTGTCACGGATGAGATCACGAGTTCGAGTCTCGTACGGACCGTTCCCGGCGTTGCGGTGTTGCCGCAACGCCTTTTCTGTATATTATATTCTTGAGGGAGGACAGATAAGATGGAAAATACCTGGGTTTACCGGGGCAGCGAACCGGTTAAAATAAAAAAGTTTCTCCAGTCACTGGGGATGGGGCACCGGTTGTTCAACGAAATTAAGCGTGGTGGTGGTAGTTTTGAAGTTGATCACCGGCCAGTACGGCCCACCACGAAAATTTTGCCTAACCAGCCACTGACCATTAAGGTTGATCCAGAGCCAGCTGACCCTACAGTCGCTATTAGCAACGATCCCTTAGTGGTAATTTACGAAGATGATAACTGGCTGTTAGTCAATAAGCCCGCCGGAGTACCATCCATTCCCGGGCCGACGACGGCGCAGAACACCATCTTAAACCGGGTCAAAGGTTACCTGGTGAAACAAGGAGCAGTGGACCAGCGGCCCCACCTCATTACCAGGCTTGATTATGGAACGTCGGGTCTCTTGCTAGTCGCTAAGCACCACGTTGCCCAGAGCATGATTAGCCGGCAGGTGGAAAACCACGAATTGAATAAGCAGTATCTGGCCTTAGTGTCGGGGATCATTAATAACGATAAGGGGACAATTAATTCGCCACTTGCCCGGGTTCCAGGACAGGCACGGCGGGTGGTTGATCCTGATGGTGATCCAGCACTTACCGAATACAAAGTAGAGCAGCGCGGTGACGACTGGACGCTGGTTCGGGCCACACTAAAGACAGGGCGGACACACCAGATCAGGGTGCACTTTAGCTCCATTGGCCATCCCCTGCTTGGAGACAAACTTTATGGTGGTGCCGAGACACTCATTGACCGTCAGGCACTGCATGCCGCGAGTTTATCCTTTGTTGACCCGTTCAGCGGCGCAGGAAAAACATTTACGGCACCACTGCCAGCAGATATAAAGAACATCATTGACTAAAAAGAGACCATCACTGTTGAACTCCTAACAGTTGATGGCCTTTTTTCTTTATTGTTCGCTTTTTAAGACAAAAAAAGAGAAAAATGAGAAATCTGTCATTTTTTAACAGCAAAAATGGTATAATCGCCCTATTAAAGTTGCTAAGTAACCATGTTTATTGTCAAAGGCGGTGCTACAGAAGTGTTTCAAAAGATTTTAGTTGCTAACCGGGGGGAAATTGCCAACCGGATTATCCGTGCCTGCCACGAACTGGGAATTAAGGCGGTTGCTGTTTACGCTCAGGAAGATGAGTACAGCACTCACCGGTTTGCTGCTGATGAGGCCTACCTGATTGGTAAGGACGAACAACCAATTGATGCCTATCTGGACATTGATGAAATTATCCGGGTCGCAAAGCAGAGCGGGGCCCAGGCCATTCACCCCGGTTACGGCTTTTTGTCGGAAAATGCCGGACTTGCCCAGGCTTGTGCTGATAACGGGATTAAGTTTATCGGTCCGAAGGTGGAACACCTGAAGATGTTTGGCGACAAGCTAACAGCCAAGCACATTGCCCAAAAAGCGGGTCTGCACACCATTCCGGGGATGCATGGTGATGTCAAAACCGTCGAACAAGTACGTGATTTTGCTCACCAGTATGGCTACCCAATTATGGTTAAGGCGGCCATGGGCGGCGGCGGCCGTGGCATGCGGATTATCAAGGATGACCAGCAGTTGGACGATGAGTTTGAACAGGCAAAGGACGAAGCTAAAAAGGCCTTTGGTTCGGACGAAATGTACGTCGAAAAAGACATCGTCAACCCTAAGCACATTGAAGTCCAGGTAATCGCCGACGAACATGGTCACGTCATGCACCTCTTTGAACGGGATTGTTCTGTCCAGCGGCGCAACCAAAAGGTCATTGAGTTTGCTCCCAGTGTCGTTTTGTCACCAGCACGTCGTAAGCAGGTGTGCGATATGGCGGTCCAACTCATGAAGAGCGTGGGCTATCAAAATGCGGCGACGGTTGAATTTTTGGAAACGCCAGATGACTTTTACTTCATCGAAGTGAACCCGCGGGTCCAAGTGGAACACACGATTACCGAAATGATCACCGGGGTCGACATCGTGAAAACGCAGATCCGGGTAGCTGCTGGGGAAGACCTCTACCGTGATATTCACTTGCCAAAGCAGGACGAGCTGGAGTTCCACGGTTGTGCGATCCAGTGCCGGGTGACGACGGAAGATCCTGAAAATAACTTCATGCCGGATACAGGCCAAATTACCAACTACAACTCTCCTGGTGGTAACGGTGTCCGACTAGACGGGAACGCTTATGCCGGTTATGTTGTAACACCGTACTTTGACTCGTTACTGGTCAAGTGTATTGTCAAGGCGCGCAACTTTGCCGATGCTAATAAGAAGATGCAGCGGGCACTCAACGAATTTAATATTCGCGGGGTGAAAACAAACATCCCGTTCATGCTGAACGTTCTCCGGCACCCGACCTTTGAAGACGGTAACGCTAAGACAACCTTTATTGATACCACGCCGGAGTTGTTCCACTTCAAGCATAATCCGGACGTACCAACACAGTTGATTCGCTACATTGGTGACGTGACCATCAACGGTTTTGCTGGCGTGACACGCCATGAAAAGGTGAAGGTGCCGCGGATGGATGTGCCAGACGCGTCCACAATTAAGGCTGACCAACAGGCAGCGCCAACGATTAAGGATGTCCTTGACCAACAAGGAGCGGCCGCTGCCATGAAGGCCGTGTTGGACAAACCACGGGTCATGATGACTGATACGACGATGCGTGACGCCCACCAGAGTCTGTTTGCCACACGGATGCGGACCTTTGATATGCTGCCAGCCATGAAGGTATACGATAAGGCAATGCCACACCTCTTTTCTACCGAAACTTGGGGCGGGGCGACCTTCGACGTTTGTTACCGTTTCTTAGGCGAAGACCCGTGGAAACGTTTGGCAGCCTTAACTCACTACATGCCGCACACGATGCAGCAGATGCTTTTGCGGGCTTCCAACGCGGTTGGTTACCAAAACTATCCGGACAACGCCCTCAAACAGTTCATTAACCACAGTGCACAGTCGGGGATTGATGTTTTTCGGATCTTCGACTCACTTAACTGGATTGAACAGATGCAACGGCCAATTGCTTACGCCCGCGAAACGGGAAAGATTGCTGAAGGGACGATGTGCTACACCGGCGACCTGCTTGATCTGCACGAAACTAAGTACACCTTGGATTACTACCTTCAATTGGCTAGTCAGCTAGTGGATGCTGGCTCGCAAATTATTGCGATTAAGGATATGGCAGGCTTGCTGAAGCCACAGGCGGCCTTTGAATTAGTCGGTGAGTTAAAGGCCAAGCTGAATGTACCAATTCACCTCCACACTCACGATACCACTGGCAACGGGATCGCGACCTATGTTGCCGCTACGAAAGCGGGTGTTGACGTCGTGGATGTGGCAATGAGTTCAATGGCCGGGACCACTAGTCAGCCTTCAATGCAGACTTTCTACCAGGCATTGGAAGGCGACAAGCGGCAGCCAGAATTGAACCTGGCAAACTCGCAGGTCCTTGATAAGTACTGGTCAGAAGTTCGGCCCCTCTACAAGGATTTTAGTAATGGGGTCGACTCGCCAAAGCCAGAACTTTATGCCACCGAAATGCCAGGTGGTCAGTACTCTAACCTCAAGCAGCAAGCGAAGTCGATCGGTATTGACGACTTTACCGAAGTAGAAGAAAAGTATCAGGAAGTCAACGACTTACTGGGCAATATTATCAAGGTTACGCCTAGTTCCAAGGTAGTTGGGGACATGGCAATCTTCATGATCCAAAACCACCTCGATAAGGATAATGTCCTCGAAAAGGGGAAGACGATGGACTTCCCTGACTCAGTCGTCAACTTCTTTGCTGGTGACTTAGGGCAGCCGTATGGTGGTTTTCCACGGGAACTGCAAAAAGTCGTTTTAAAGGACCGGCAAGCAATTACGGTTCGGCCCGGTTCGCTGGCCAAGCCAATTGATTTTGACGCGGTGAAAGCGGAATTAGCGGACAAAATCCACCGTCAGCCAACAGAAGATGACGTCCTGGGTTATGTAATGTACCCAAAGGTCTTTACTGACTATGTCCACAACAGCGATGTTTATGGGAGAGTCGGTTTGCTGGATACGACCACCTTCTATCAGGGAATGCGGCCGGGTGAGACAATTCACATCACCCTGGGCAAAGGGAAGCAGATGATTTTGACCTACCTGTTCGACTCAGCTCCTGATGCAAAGGGTGTGCGAACCCTTCACTTTGCTTACAATGGCAAGCAGTTCCTGATGAAGATCATGGATAACAGTCTGAAGAACAAGGTTAAGGTGGTCCCAAAGGCGGACCCGGATGATCCTAACCAGATTGGGATGCCGTTGAGTGGTAACGTCGTCAAAATAAACGTCCAACCTGGTGATACCATCAAGACTGGTGAGGTCATGGTGGTTACGGAAGCAATGAAGATGGAGACCAACGTCAAAGCACCATTTAGCGGAACGATTAAGTCGGTTACCGCCAAGGTCGGTGACCAGTTGGATGACCATGATCTCTTATTGACGATTGAGCCAAAATAGAAATAAGAAGCGGGTCCAGTCAAGGGCCCGCTTCTTCATTCGAATTTTGAGGAGGGATGTTTGATGGTTCGGTTTGCCCGGTTAAACAAACGCGGAATACCTGTTGAATTGCGAAAGACGGTGACGTCGACGAACACGGTCGTTCAACAGGAAATGGCTAATTACCAGTCACCAACGCCAATTGTGCTAGTGGCTAACCAGCAAACGGCGGGTCACGGCAAATTGCAGCGGCCCTTTTTCTCTCCGGCGACGAGCGGTCTTTATTTGACGGTAGGGCTACCGTTATCGGCTCTTGATGCCGCCTGGCAACCACAACGGTTGACGATTTGTGCGGCAGTTGCGGCTTTTCAGGCCGTTAGTCCGTTGACTCATGACGAGCTAACGATTAAGTGGGTCAACGACCTGTACCGTGGTAACAAGAAAGTGGCGGGGATGTTAGCGGAGACAGCCCTTGATCATAATAACCGGCTGCAAGGGGCAGTCGTTGGTTGGGGAATTAACCTCAGTTTGCCAGCTAATTGGCCCCCACAACTGCAAGGAGTAGCGGGAGCAATTGCTGACCATCCACTCATGCCTGAAGAACGCTATCACTTGGTTGATGCTGTTGTGGACCGCTTCTTAAACTTGTTGGAGGCCCCTTGGGCAGAGGTGATGACAGTCTACCGTGACCACCAGTACCTGACGGGCAAGAGTCTAACGGTACAATATGGTAATGAAATGGTGGCTGGTCGTTTTGAGCGGATAGAAGATGATGGCCGCCTGAGTATTCAAACGATTAGTGGACGGCGAACTTTTGCCACCGGAACAGTACGGGTAAAATAGGCAGATATACTAATAACGGGATCCTACAGTCAAGTAGGGTCCCGTTATTTTAGTTAGCTAGGGCTTGTTTGATCATTTGTGCTGTTGCCTGGCGTTGCACTTGCAGAGCAATGGCCTGCTTTTGTTGAGCCGTTGCCTGTGGGTGCTGAGCTAGCTGGGCATGGACAGCCATATCAAGGGCTTGCTTTTGCGCAGCCTGACTAGCAGGGTTAGCTGACTTGAGAGCAGCCTGCAATTTCTTCATTTGCGCAGGAGTAACTTTCACGAATTCCTGTGGGTAGGTAATGGTGACTTGTTTTTTCACTAGCGTGCCGTTCATTCCTGACCACAAGAAAAGGGAATGATAGAAACCATTTTTAAACTGCCAAGTGGTCTTCTTGGTGGTCATCGTCAATGATTGGACATTAGCAAACTTCATCTTGCTACTAATGTTTTCGTCAGCAGGAGTGTGCTTGACTTTTCCGTTGGCGCTTGACCGGTACATCAAGACTTCCTCATTGCTGGCAGTGCCCAGTGGCTGATAAAGAGCGATTGGCAACTTATCAGAGACTGGTTCGACGGTTCTAGTTGTTGTGGTGGTAACCTGTTTCATCCCCAAATGAGAGTGGTAGTTTAAGACCATCATCGTTGTTGCACCAACCATGATCACGGCACTGACGATGATGGCTGGAATTCGCTTACTAGCGGAATTAAGGAACATGGCTGAGACAAAGAGAGATAGACAACCAATAATCAGTAAAATAATAACCATTAGTTAGCACCTCCCTTTTCAGCATTGTTAGTTGTACTAAGGAGCGCTGTTAGTACTAATCCCAAGACAGCAAAACCAACTGCAAACCAGAAAGCGGCGTGGTATCCGGATAAGGTGGCGTTAATCATTTGTGTCTTGTAGGACAATGGGTCACGACCTAGTAAGGCATGTGCTGGCTTGTGCGCGTTGGTCACGTTGGTCAGTACGGAGACCATAATGGCGGTCCCAACGGAGGTGGCCACCTGACGGATGGTGTTGTTAACCCCGGTGCCGTGAGGAATCATCTTCAACGGCAGGGCATTCATTCCGGAGGTTGTCACCGGCATCATCACCATCGAAATCCCAAACATCCGGACGGCGTAAAGAACTACGATGTAGATAGTTGGCGTTTCCCGGTTCAGGAAGGCAAACGGAACCGTCCCACAGGTCAGGATAAACATCCCCATCATTGCCAGACGACGGGCACCGTGGCGGTCAAAAAGACTACCAGTGATTGGACTCATAATCCCCATCATTACGGCCCCACAAAGGAGGGTCAGTCCAGAATGAAAGGCAGACATCCCGTGAACAATCTGAAGGTACAATGGCACAACCATTTCGACAGAAACCATTGCCATCATGACGATGGAACTAAGAACAGTTGAAAGGAGGAAAGCGGGTGTTTTAAAGACCCGAAAATCCAGGAACGGATTATTCAAGCGACCTTGCCGCATTACTAAGATGGCGACGAAAATTGCACCGATAATGACGCCACCGATTACGACCGGGCTACCCCAACCACTGTTACCGACTTCAGAGAAGCCATACAGCATACTACCAAAGCCAATGCTGGAGAAGATTAGTGACCACCAGTCCATCTCTGGCTTGGAGTTAGGCAGCACGTCCCGTAAGAGGAAAAATGACAAGATGATGACGACAGCCACAATCGGAACGATCATTCCAAAGAGGTCTCGCCAACTGAAGTTATCGATGACCCACCCGGAGAGTGTCGGGCCAATCGCCGGAGCTAGTCCGATAACTAAACCGTTAATCCCCATGGCTGCTCCCCGTTCGTTAGGTGGATAGATGGTTAACATGATGTTTTGCATTAATGGCATGGTAATCCCCACCGCCGTTGCCTGAATTAGCCGTGCTGCCAGTAGGACGCCAAAGCTGGGAGCCAGCCAAGCAGTAATTGTTCCTACTTCAAAGATACACATGGCGGTAAAGTAAAGCCATTTAGTTGAGAAACGACGGTTCAGGAAGGCACTAACCGGGATCATAACCCCGTTGACCATCAAGAAACCGGTTGTCAGCCATTGGACAGTGGAAGTGCTGACGTCAAAGGCCTTCATCAGTGCAGGGAAGGCGGTTGCCAGAATCGTCTGGTTCAAGATAGTACAAAATGATCCAATCAATAGGACCGCGACAACAATGGAGCGCTTATAAGGACGTCCATGGATGTCGACCACTTGTTCTTTTGCCAAGATACAACCTCTTTTCTTTCAAAAAAATTAACGCCAACCAATATACAAATTTTAGACATGATTGTCAAGTTTTTTGACAATCAACGATAGATCTGTATACTGAAATGGTAAATTAAAAGTAGAAGTGGAGAAACGAGGAAGACTAATGGCTAAGCAACAAGGCGCGTTATTTAAGAAAATGATTGAGCAAAATCGCCTGCGAATCAGCTTAAAAGAATTGTCGATTGCTTCGGGGGTTTCCGGCCGCCAGCTGCGTTATTGGGAGCAAAAGGGCTACATTAAATCTGAGCAAAGTGAGGTAGGTAAAGCGCACAAGTATACTCTGCAGACAATGTACGCGGTAATTACCATCAAGAACTTCCTGGACCAAGGTTATACCCTTGCCAAAGCTGTCGAAATTGAAAAGCGGCACCGTCGGGTACGGCAGACTGTCCGTCGCTTTATCCGGAATAACATTCTGAAGGTTCAGGAAAGTGAAGACGCGTTACGTGTCAACATTGGTCAGTTGGCTGACCACCCGGAATATGATGTCGAGGTGGTGGTAGCGGCCCCCCAGGAAAAAGTTGAATTACGGCTGGTAGAGCACCAGGAAAGAAAATCAGGAAAAAACGGTCGGAAAGACTAATTGTGTGATAGTCTGGAAATGAGGATTTTCTAAGGGGGACTTATCTTGAGTACAATTGAATACAGTAAATTGGATGCGGATGCCCGTCAAAAGGCACGGGAAAGTTTTGCTGATTACTATATTGGCGCCTTTTTGGCTGACGATCTGGAAATTATTAGCGGGCAATCACAAAAAGATACTGACATGATTACCATTAACCGGTTGCTGATTGAAAATAAGTACATGACTCATGACCAGGTAAAAGAGTTAAGTCTCAAGGATAACCAGGCCAATTATGATCACATTTTATCAGCGTTAAAAATGACCTATACTCAGGATGGCGAGCCAAGCCAAAAGTGGCATGACTGGGTTGAAGCACTTCGGTTGAAGGAACCAGTGGAAGACTAAATAATAAATAACCTATGCAAGCGAGATGACAAGTCAGAAATGACGGTTCATCTCGCTTTTTTTTGAAACGATTTCAGTGATTTAAGGCAGCTTTGCTGGATCTTTATAAACCAAATGTTTAACCGAACAGTCCCAAGTGCAGTCGTTCACGACCCATCTCAATTATTATCCTTTCTTTTGATAACAAGTCATGATCACGAACAAATTGTCGGCGCGCCCGCCTTGAATTACTTTTCATAATCTCAGACAAAACGTTCTTATTTTTTAGAAAAAACCGTTTACATTCTTGCTTGCAGGTGCTATTATCAAAGCGATTTAGGAAAACGTTTTCCTGTTAATTGAAATGGAAGGTGGATGGTGTATGAGTAAAAAGATTGCAGTAATTTTGACTAGTCATGGTGACATGGCTAAAGGGGTGTTGCAATCGGCAACCATGATCTTTGGTCATCAAGACAATGTAGTTGCTGATATTTTCCCTGATGGAACAAGACCAGAAGATCTGCGAAACCACTATGAAGAAAGTATTGCCAGTTTTGGGGATGACGCCCAGGTATTGTTTATGTGTGACATCTGGGGCGGTACACCATTCAACCAAGCTAGTCAGCTGGTGGCTGCTAACCCTGACCGGATGGCCTTAGTAACCGGCTTAAATTTGCCAATGCTGATTGAGTGCTATACGGCTCGGCCAAATATGGAACTGGCGGAGCTGGCTCAGCACCTCGTAGCGACGGTAAAAGATCAAATCAAGCAATTAGATGTTGAAGCATTATTAAGTGATGATGAGGATGATGATTTACTATGAGTTTAACAATTAAATTAGCACGGATTGATAGTCGGCTGTTGCATGGGCAAGTAACGACAGGATGGACCAACTTAGTTCACCCTAACCGGATTTTTATTGTCTCTGATGCCGTTGCTAAGGATACTTTGCGAAAGAACCTGCTAAAGCAGGCGGCACCGGCTGGCGTCAAGGTGAATATTATCGATGTTGACAAGATGATTAAGGTGTGGGGCGACTCACGTTTTGACAAGTTACAGTTGTTGCTATTGACTGAAGATCCAGAAACGATGTTGCGCTTAGTTGAGGGCGGTGTCGAAATTCCTGAAATCAACGTTGGGAATATGACGTTTGACGAAGGCGACACAACGATTGCTTCCAATTTGGCGGTTAATGATACTGATGTGAACGCTTTTGTCGCTTTGAATAAAAAAGGTGTTCATTTGAGCCGTCAGATGGTCCCAGCTGACAATGCCGTTGATGTTATGAGTCTGTTGAAGAAGGCAGACTTGATTTAAAAAGATAAGCGAGAAAGGAAGCGCTTTGTATGAGTGTGCTGTCATTGATTGTGTTACTCATTGTTGCATTCCTCGCCGGTGTCGACGTTATTTTGGACGAGTGGGAATTGGCACAGCCAATTGTTGCTTGTACCTTAGTCGGGATGGCGCTTGGCCATATCGGTGAAGGAGTGGCTTTGGGTGCTTCATTACAGTTGATTGCCTTAGGCTGGATGAATATTGGTTCGGCCATTCCACCGGACGCTGCGATGGCATCAATTGTTTCTGCGATTCTAGTTTGTGGTCCTGCCGAAGTTAGTGTTAAGGAGGGGATTGCCTTAGCAATTCCACTAGCCATTGCTGGCCAGCTCTTGAATATTTTTGTGCGGACGTTCGTTGTCTTCATGTCGCACGTCGCTGATAACGTGGCTGCTGAAGGCAATTTGAGAAAACTGGATGCGATCCACTACCTTGACATGGTGGTTCAAGGACTGCGGATTGCCATTCCGGCCTACCTGGTAACGATTATTTCGACTCACGCTATTCAGGCTGCTATTAATTCAATCCCAAAGGTAATTACCCAGGGGTTATCAATTGCTGGGGGCTTCATTGTGGCCGTTGGTTTTGCGATGGTTATCAATATGATGGCTAATAATACGGTTTGGCCATTTTTCTTCATTGGGTTCGTCCTCGCTGGGATCAAGTCACTCAACCTGATTGGCTTTGGGATTCTTGGTGTCTGCTTCGCACTGATTTACTTGCAATTATCACCGCAATTTAATACTACTGTGGCACCAGCAGACAGCAAGGGTGCGCCATCGGCCGAAGACGACATCGATGCAGCGCTTGATGACTTGTAAAATGGAGGCTTAACAATGAGTGAACAAGAACAAACAAATAAGCCAAATGACGGGCAGCTCCAGTTAACCCGCCATGACTTGACTGCGTCATTTTGGCGGTCTGGTTTCTTACAAGGATCATGGAACTATGAACGTGTGCAAAACATTGGGTTCTGCTTTCAGATGGAACCAACTATTAAGCGTCTCTATGGTGGCGATAAAAAAGAAACTGCTAAGGCAATGAAGCGTCACCTGACCTTTATGCAAACAACGCCAGTGATGTCATCGCTAATCGGCGGTGTCATGATGGCGATGGAGCAGCAACGGGCCAATGGGGAAGACGTTGAAGACACGATGATTCAGTCCTTAAAGGTGGCCATGATGGGGCCGCTGGCGGGTGTTGGTGACCCAATTTATTGGGCCACGATTCGGCCAGTACTGGGAGCCTTTGCCGCTTCTCTGGCCCTTTCCGGAATGGGTGTCGTTGGGCCACTGGTCTTCTTCGTGGTTTGGAATGCTATCCGGTTAGCTTCTCGTTGGTATTTCCAAAAGTTAGGCTATGAACAAGGTTTGAACGTGATGCATGACCTTAGTGGAAACCTTCTTCAGAAATTCACCCTGGGGGCGTCAATTCTCGGAATGTTCATCCTTGGTGCGCTGGTTCCACGATGGACAAAGGTCAACATGCCGTTGGTCATCTCTAAAGTCACGGCAAATGGGCACACAACTGTCACCACTTTACAAGATATTTTTGACCAGTTAATGCCTGGTTTGGCACCACTATTGCTGACGTTCTTCTGCATTTGGCTCCTTCGGAAGAAAGTCAATGCAGTTTGGATTATTTTTATCCTTTTCGCACTAGGAATCGTCGGCTACATGTTCCATATTTTCGGTTAAATAATGAAATCATTAATTCTAAAACTAAATCCGTCATTAAAGGTCAAGTTCTTATTGCTCAACCAGCACCACCAGGAACTGTGGCGGGGGAATGATAGGTCCTTTCCCGATTTCTGGAACACTTTTTTGGGGTGGATTGTTTCGCTACCGAATACGTACTGTTTTAATAATGGGTTGGAGATGAAGCGCCGCTTCTCTTCGATGAAGATTATTTTTGGTGGGAAGACGGATCGTCACCACTTTTCGGCAATTATCAACAACCCTTCCCTCAGTCGTGGCGGCAAAAAAAGGCCTAGTCGGGTCATAATCGATGACCATGATTATTCCATTTATCGGGTGCAGCGAGGAAATTATTTTTCTCTGTATGACCAAGACCAAAAAGTCTTTGCGATGAAAAAAGACCATCAGTATCGTGATAATTTCGTGTCAGTCTTTAATGACCAATTGATTGACGAACAGCTGGCAGCAATGATCATGGTGGCATTGGCAGATTCAATTTAAAGAATTAAAGATCGTTCCTCAGTCCTGTTTACGGATTGCTTAATAAGTAGTCTGTTGGCAGGACTTTTATTATGGGGCTCTTTGTCAATCGGTACTGATAGCTAATTTTGACCAGTTCAAGCAACTAGTTTGCTTGGGCTGGTTTTTCTTGTGATTATGGGTGCCTGAACCATGATGTGCGAATTTTTTAATGCTATTAGTATGCGAATCCGGAACCGGAAAAAGTTGCGAAAACCATAAGCCGTCCGTTTGATTACTTTGATTTTGTTATTAGTACCCTCAATGGGACCATTAGTTAACTGGTATTGAAAGCTCCTGATGATTTCTTCCTGGTGTTGCCGTAAAGTCCGCTGGACTTTTTGTAATTGTTTAGGCAGATTAGTGAGTTTGCGTTGTAAGAGTGCCGTTAACTCTGCTGCTTGACCTTGATCCACTGCCTCTATCAAAGTTTGGTAGTAGTCATAAGCTATTTGCAATTCGGGTGACATGGACAAAAGCCGATCAATGACCTCACTATCAGACAACCAGGCGCCACGAAAGTTGCGCCGTGGATAGTGGTGAATATTATCTAAATGAGCGATTTTTTGTAAAAGTAACTTCCAGAAACGCTTTAAAACGCGATACTCGTGGGTGCCATGACCATAACGATTCATTACTTTAATCCGCACCGCTTGAAGTGCCCGATACGCCTGGGCAACGATATGAAAATGATCGGCAATAATTCGGGCATGAGGAAAGAGTTCCTTGATTAAGCTCCGGTAAGGTTGATAAAGGTCGACGACAATCAAACGGACAGCACATCGGGCCCGCCGGGTAAAGTGACGATAAAAGTATTGCTTTAAATAACGCGAGTTCCGGGATTTAATAATATCGATGGTGCGATGATTAGTCGGATTCATTAAGAGCATGCTCATCCCACTATCAGCGAATTGGCCTGACTTGAAGTCATCAAAAGCAATCGTTGCCGGCAGCCAATCTTTCTCAGGAACAAAGGTGTTTTCTAGCGTATCGATGGTTCTGGCAACGGTACTAGCAGACACGTAATAGTTATGGGCTAACTCTTTCTGTGAAATATTACGGTGAAGGTCTTTGATAATGAATTGCTTCACGTTATTAGCAATCCGACAGCCGCGGCTAATGCCTTTAATCGTGGCGATTTTCGTCACGGTTTGCGGACATTTAGTGGACGGCTTACAGATATACTGCTGTTTTTTAATCATGAGAATGGTCTTTACACCAGCGACCGACAGGGCGGTAATGACTACTGGGCGATGACGAAAACCATTCTTCAACATCGGGCGTCCACAAACAGGACAACGACATTCACCAGTCTTGACCAAATGAATGATTTTGGTTTGGTCATCAATAGTCTCAGCCCCTTCTTTATCCAGCTGAAGCCCTGGGTCTTGGATTCCGGTTAAAAAGTTGATATCATTAGTCATGAGGATTAATTTCCTTTCTGGAGGACAATCACCACGATTTAGGCTTTGGGGTGATTGTCCGTTTTTTTTATTGTCATCNTTATCCAGCTGAAGCCCTGGGTCTTGGATTCCGGTTAAAAAGTTGATATCATTAGTCATGAGGATTAATTTCCTTTCTGGAGGACAATCACCACGATTTAGGCTTTGGGGTGATTGTCCGTTTTTTTTATTGTCATCATAAACGAAAAACGGTACCGATGGAAAAGTCCATCAGTACCGAATAGTGTAGAACCTTTATTATTTACGCAGTGAAGTGGACTAGTAGGTGGGCTTTTTGCTTGCAATCGTTTCTTGTGATAAAATTTAACATAGTTTTATGTCGAAGAATTAAATGTGTAATGCTGCCCGCCGGGACAGTCAACAACATTTTAATAAGCGCGTTGGCCATCATTCTCACGTGACGGTTTTTTAACGTGTACCAGAAGAAAACTAAATAAAGGAAAGGTAACTATGCGTAAACTCAAGATTCATAACGATGAGGTGGCCTTTTTTGCAATGGGCGGCCTTGGTGAAATTGGGAAGAACATGTACTGTGTTCAATTCCAAGACGAAATTATTATTATTGACTGTGGGGTCCTCTTCCCAGAAGATGAATTACTCGGGGTCGACTACGTCATTCAAAACTACGACTACTTAGTAGAAAATAAGGAAAAGATCAAGGGGATCTTTATTACCCACGGTCACGAAGACCACATTGGTGGGTTGCCGTTCTTCTTGCAAAAGGTCAACGTCCCAATTTACGCTGGCCCGTTTGCGATGTCTTTAATTCGGGGCAAGCTGGATGAAAAACACCTGCTTAAGACGGCTGAATTGCACGAAATCAACGAATTTGATACTGTTCACTTCAAGAAGACCTGGGTCAGCTTTTTCCGGACCACGCACTCCATCCCCGACACACTGGGAGTGGCAGTACATACGCCGCAGGGGACAATTATCCAAACCGGTGACTTTAAGTTTGACCTGACACCAGTGGGGCAGTTGCCAGCACCTAACTTCCAGCAGATGGCTAAGCTGGGTGATGAGGGAGTCCTCCTGCTGACATCAGACAGTACTAACGCCGAACGTCCGCAATTCACTAAGTCGGAACGCTGGGTTGATATCCATATTCGGCGGATTTTTGAACGAATTAAGGGGCGGATTATTTTTGCCTCCTTTGCTTCTAACGTTTACCGGTTGCGAGAGGCCTGTGATGCTGCGATTAAGCAGGGGCGGAAGATTGCTGTTTTTGGTCGTAGTATGGAAAATGCCATTGCGGCGGGTCAAGACCTTGGCTACCTAAATATCCCCGAGGACTACTTGATCGACCAAAATGATATTAATTCTTATCCACCAGAAAAAGTGATGATCATGTGTACCGGGTCGCAAGGGGAACCAATGGCCGCACTTAGCCGGATTGCTAATGGTACTCACCGCCAGATTACTATTCAACCTGGTGATACGGTTGTCTTCTCTAGCAACCCGATTCCGGGTAACACGACGAGTGTAAATGCACTGATCAATAAGTTGGAGGAAAGCGGCGCAACGGTTATTCACGGTTATGTCAACAACATCCACACTTCCGGTCACGGTGGCCAGATTGACGAAGAACTAATGCTGCGCTTGATGAAGCCGAAGTTCTTTGCACCGGTTCACGGTGAATTCCGGATGCAGAAGATTCACACGAAATTGGCCCAGATGACAGGGGTGCCAAAAGATCATTGTTTCATTCTGGCTAATGGTGATGTCTTGGCACTGACAAAGGATAGTGCCCGGATTGCTGACCACATCGAAACTGCCGGTGACGTCTATATTGACGGCCGGGATGTTGGCGATTCAGTTGGTAATCCTGAAATCCGTGAACGGCGTCTCCTATCAGAGGAAGGGGTCGTTACTGCTGTGGCGGTAGTTGACCTCAAGGATTACCAAATCGTGGCTGGCCCAGATATTGTTTCGCGGGGCTTTGTCTACATGCACGAATCGCAAGAATTAATTAAGGCTGCTAACCACGAGGTCTTCTGGGCGATTTTGAACACCTTTAAGAACCATAAGCACGTTGATGCGCGGACAATTAACCGCACGATTGTCAGTCGTTTGCAAAAGTTGCTCTTTGAGCGGACAGGACGGCTGCCGGTGATTATCCCAATGGTTACCATCCTCAATGGCGATGCCAAGAACCGGCAGCCAAATGACCGTTACGTTGCCAAGCGCCACCATAATCGCAACAATGCCCACCAGGGACAAGATGGTGAACGCCGGTCAACAAACAACCACCAGCACCACCGCCGTAACCGTTATCACGAACAAAAGCATCAACAACCAGCTGCAGCGGCGGAGAAATAAGCAATAACTGTTAAAGTGGAGGACGAACTGGCCGAAAGTGCCAATCGTTCTCCCTTTTTTATTAATTTAAGTTTATACTGAGAAGAGATAGCAAAGGAGGAGTCGTAATGGCGGACCACATAATTGACAATCTTGCCTTACGAACGGTGACGACAACCGGCCATGCCCTCGGGACAAAAATCACTTTGACCGTTTTCGGGACGACGGATAGGACCTTCACCGACGGGGCCTTAAAGCTCATCAAGAGTTATGAGGACCTCTTAACCGTTAACCGCGAGCCATCGCTATTGATGACGGTAAATCACCAGGCGGGTCGTCAACCGGTTCAGGTAACGCCGATGGTTTTTGAACTTGTCAAAGCGGCGGTGGCAGCGAGCCGGGAGCAATTTGGCTTCAACGCGCTGATTGGACCGTTAGTCAAATTATGGAAAATTGGGTTTAAGGACGCCAGGGTTCCCACAGTTGACGAAATCCACCAGCGTTTACGGCTAATCGATCCCTTCCAAGTTGAATTAGATGCTAAGCAGCAGACGGTTTTTTTGAAACAGCCGGGGATGGAAATAGATCTTGGCGGAATTGCTAAGGGTTACATTGCCGACCGGGTGCGTGACTACTGGCGGTCTTTTGGCATTACCAACGGGATGATTAACCTGGGTGGCAACTTATTGTTTGTCGGTCCGTCCCCACGGCGGCATGACGGGCAATGGGTCATTGGTGTTCAAGACCCGCGCAAACAACGGGGAGCTGACTGCCAACAGGTTTTAATGCCTGAATGCTCGGCAGTAACGTCCGGCACCTACGAACGACAGTTGGTAAGAAACGGTCATCACTACCACCACTTGCTTGACTCGCAAACAGGGATGCCACGAAAGACTAACGTGGCCTCAGTCACTATCTTTAGTAAGCATTCAATCACCGGGGAAGTGGAAGCCAAGCGACTCTTTTTTGCTGGTCGACCACTTCCAGGATGGGGTGTTGGACGCCCAGACCTGTACGGGGCCTTGTTTATCTACAATGATGGCAGAACAGAATTTGTGGATCGGCGACCGTAAGCGTTGACGATCAAAGAGGTAATTAGAGGGGGAAAACAATGTCAGGCAGAGACTACCTACATATTTGGTACCAAGCGCAACTATGTGTGGCAACACTTTTTGCGTTCGTGATTTTTTTGCGGGAGGCCATGTTACAGCGACCTATTATGTGGCTGATGGCCTTCCTGCTGGTGATTAGCGTCATTGGGGTGGTGACCGATTTTTATCCGAAAAGACGACGACCCGAATGGTTAGCTCTCACTAACCGTTGGTTGCAGGCTATTTTCCAGCCGTTGTTATTAGTGGTTGTCTGGGGAGTAGTTACTCGCCAGATTATTGTCCTACTGTACTTGCCAGCACGGGGGATTCTTACACTGACCCTGCTATACTACATGGTCATGTTTGCCCCTTTTGCTAGTGTTATCGGGACCGCTATTGAATGGACAGTACCACGGGTGGTTTGCCTGTTGTACTGGTCGGTAGCCGTTATTCAGACAATCCCGTTGGTTTATCCGGAAAGCCTAACGGGGTCCCGCTTTCTGATGCAGGGATTGCATGCTGGACTTTTTGGTAGCGTGTCGTTTTTTGTCTTGGTGACTACTTTGATGCGCGGCTGGCACTTGTCATGGCCGGGATTGAAGCCACACTGGCATTCTGATATCAGTGTCTGGGTGATTATCTTTTTAGTTGCCTTTGACTTGGTATTTACTTTTTGGAATGCTTTCAATAATCCTAGCAAGTGGTGGGGACTGCTGACCCAGTATAACTTTAGTGGCATCCGGGTCGATCGGTTATTAACCATGCAGGCGGCAGCGGCCGGAATTGCTGAAGAGACGCTTTTTCGGTTTGGGATCTTAGGAGTCCTGCTGGCTGGCTTGCGTCATAGTGACCACCGCGTACCGGCATCGATCCTTATCTCTGCCACCCTTTTTGGATTAATTCACTTCACTAATGTGTCGGCTCAGCAATGGGACACCACAACCATTCAGGTACTAAGTGCTTTTGGGACGGGACTCTTTTTCAGTTGTGTTTACCTTTACACCGGTCAGCTATGGATGACGATGCTGATGCACTTTTTGGTCGACTGGACCGCCTTTATGACCCTGGGGGTGCCCTTGATGGTGGGCCATGCGACTAGCTTAGACTGGGCTGCAGTGACTTTCCAGTTGGTGATTGACGTGGCAATCTTTATTTGGATGCTCTTTGGCGACCGTCGCCATGCAATGGAACGTCACGCTAATCGCTTTACTGGCCGGCGGCAGCGTTTTGACTATGTCTTGCCAAAGTATGAATTTCACTAATGACGAGTTTGCATCAGTAGAAAATAAGTTTAGGATACCCTGAAAAAATCATTTACATTGGTGAAATATGTAGTAAGATGGTCATAGATTAAGTGACGTTTTAACACAATCTATGATGTCACCAGAGAGGGGTTCCACTATGTTTGAAATTAAACCGAAACGTTTCCACAAGATTTTGGTGGGGGTTGACGACGCTCCGGATGCCCGGGCAGCGTTTTGTTATGCTGTTGATAAGGCCAAGCGCGATGGTTCCGAACTAGGAATCGTTTCTGTTTACGAAACCAACAAGACTAACGTGTACCAGATCCTCGATAAGGATTACGTTCACAGTACCCGCGATGAGCTGCAAAAGCGGATTAACGAATACGTTCAGGCAGCGATTGATTATGGTGTTGAGGCCAGCAAGATAACGGCATTGGTCGACCAGGGTGAGCGGCCGGCAGAACGGATTTGCAACCACGTTATTCCTGAATTTCAGCCAGACCTATTGATCATCGGTTCCATTGGCAAGTGGGGAAACCGGAAGACGGTTGGTTCCCAGGCTAGCTACATGACAAAGCACGCCGGGACGTCAGTCTTTGTTATCCGTAGCAATGAAATGGTTGGCCAGGATCAAGAAGACTAGCGATTAGTAATTAAAAAAATGAAAAGTGGCACGCCAAAAAGGCGGAGCCGCTTTTCGTGCATTTAAGTGAGTTTTTAATCATTATATGGTAGAAATTTATAATTACGAAAATGACAGTGCCGCTTTTAAATTCTATGTTATAATGAATCTAATTTGATTTTAGAAAGGGAATAACGAATGGCAAAGCGTAAAATGTCTTTGGCCCAGAAGATTAATGTTCTGCGGGCAGGAGTAATGGGTGCCAATGATGGGATCCTTTCTGTTGCCGGGATTGTTGTCGGGGTGGCCGCTGCGACCAGCAACAGCTTTTCAATTTTAATTTCCGGTCTTTCAGGATCACTGGCCGGGACGATTTCAATGTGTATGGGTGAGTACGTATCAGTTAGTACCCAGAAGGACTCTGAAAAAATGGCGATCATCGCCGAAAAACAGCACCTTGAGGATGACCTGGATGGGGTTCGTCAGGATATGGTGAACCGCTACTTAGCTCAGGAAATTGACCCGCAGCTAGCTAATAAGGCGGCGGATGAACTCCTTGGGGATGACGCGTTGGACAACGTTGTTCAGGAAAAGTACGGTTTCAATCCGAAGAAATTTACGAGTCCGTATGAAGCGGCGATTGCATCCTTTATTGCTTTTCCAACTGGCTCGATTTTGCCAATGCTGGCAGTGACGTTGTCGCCAGTCAAGATGCGAATTGTGGCGACAATTGTTGCTGTGCTGATTGCCCTGACAATTACCGGCTACGTGGCTGCGGTGCTCGGTGATTCTAACAGGGTTAAATCGGCAATTCGTAACGTAGTTTCCGGAATGCTGACGATGGGGGTCACCTTCCTCATCGGTCAGTTATTTGCTAGGTAGGAGGCGTTATGATGGCAAAAAAGAAACGCCAAAAGCAAACGATGAATGAAAAGCTTAACGCTCTGCGGGCGGGAGTGCTCGGCTCTAACGACGGAGTGTTAACGGTTGTCGGGGTCCTTGTGTCTGTGGCTGCCGCAACAACTGATAACTTTACAATTTTTATTGCTGGTTTGTCTGACCTGTTGGCCTGTGCCTTTTCGATGGCTTCAGGAGAGTACGCATCGGTCAGTACCCAGAAGGATACCGAAAAAGCTGCGGTCGAGCGCGAGGAAAAACTATTGCAGACCGATCGAGAGGCCGAGGTATCTGCAGTAGCCGACTATTATGCCCAAAAAGGGATTACTGACCAAACGGCTCGTCAAATTGCGATCGACCTATTGAATAAAAAGCCACTCGAGACGGTTGTCCGTGTTAAGTATGGTATCCAGTTAGGACACTATATGAACCCCTGGGAGGCCGCCTTTGCTTCGCTCTTTTCAGCAGCTGCGGGCGGGATTTTCCCACTCTTTGCGATGACTTTTAGTCCGGTTGACTTTAAGTGGTACGCAACTATCCTGGCAGTTGTTTTAGCCAGTGCCTTAACCGGGTTTATTAGTTCTAAACTCGGGAACGGGTTAGTTAAAGTAGCGGTTATCAGAAACATTGTTATTGGTCTGATTACCATTTGTATCCACTACGGTGTTGGTAAATTATTCTAAGGATATTTTAGATATTAAAAATGACCCGCGTTGCGGGCCATTTTTTACATACCATTTTGTTCGTCTTCATGAGTATCAAACATTTTCTCGCCATCGTCGCGGTGACACTCTGCCTGAATGGTGACGTGACAAATGCCATACTTATTCAGCATTAATTGGTCAATTTTATCATAAAGCTTATCAATCTCACTCAGTTTGGCATCTGCGCAAACGATATGCATGGAGAACATGATTCGGTGTTCGTCAACAGACCATGCATGAACGTGGTGGATGGACTTAATACCGTCAATCTTAAGCAAGTCCTGCTTGATGGCATCATAATCAAGGGCAGGTGCTGATTCCATTAGGATATTAACGGTCTGTTTAACTATTGGCCAGGCTTCGTAGGCAATGTAGATGGCAACAGCAACGGTCAAAACCGGGTCTAGCCAGTTAACGGGGTAAAAGATTAAAATGACCCCGGCAATGATGACAGCCACTGAAGCCAGTGCGTCACTGAGGACGTGAAGGTAGGTTGCCTTAATATTTAGACTCTCGTGACTGCCAGCATGGAGCAGGTAAGCTGATAAGAAGTTGGCGGCCAGACCAACAACCGCGACAATGGTCATTAATTTACCATTGACTGGTTGGGGATGCTGGAGCCGGCGAATGGCCTCAATTGTTAAGAAGACGGCAATTACTAAGAGGAAGGCGGCGTTGACCAGGGCTGACAAGATCTCCGCTCGTCGGTAGCCATATGTTTGCCGATGAGTTTCTGGTTTCTTTGAAATGACCTGCGCAATGTAGCTTAAGACAATTGAAACCGAGTCCCCCAGGTTGTGAAAAGCATCTGATAACAGGGCCAAACTACCAGCAGCTAGGCCACCCAGTAGTTCGACAACTGTAATTCCTGCGTTTAGTAGGGTTACCGCCAAAAAACGCTTGCCGGTAACATTATTTTCGTGCATCTTTTCTCCTCCCAACAAGATAACTTTTTTCTTAGGTTATCCTAACTTAATATTCTTTCTTATGATATAATATCATCATATATAAGTTAATAAAAGAATCCTTTGGTGTTTAAGGGGGACTGATCGATATAATGACACCGATGAAAGAAGACTATTTAAAGATCATCTTTGAACTCGGTGGCAACCGTAAGAAGGTTACCAATAAGGACATTTCACTAGGGTTAGGCATCGCCGCTGGCTCCGTTACTGAAATGATTAGTAAGATGGCAAGCGAGGGGTTAGTTAATCATGAGCCCTATGCAGGAATTTCATTGACGCCGAAGGGGCTCAAGTATGCAGCCGAATTGGTCAGAAAGCACCGCTTGTGGGAAACGTTCCTGGTGGATAAATTACAGTACAACCTGGCAGATGTTCATCCTGAAGCTGAAGTGCTGGAGCATAACACTAGCGACCGGTTGGCAACGGCCCTTGATAGCTTTCTTGGTCACCCACGCTACTGTCCACACGGCGGGGTCATCCCGTCGGCAAGTGGCGAGTTTGCTGATGCCAGTCACCGTGTGTTAGCGGATGGCAAAGACGGCGAACACGTAGAATTGCTACGTTTCTTGGACAACCACGACCTGCTCACGTATCTCAATGAGTGTGGGCTGACACCGCACCAGAATGTGACGGTGATCAAGCACGAGCCGTTTGATGGTCCGGTGGTTATTAAGCCGGATGGTCAGGATGATACGATTAGCGTTTCTTATAAGGCCGCTCATAACGTTTTTATTAACGAAGTTGGTCAATCTGAGGATTAATGCTAGGTTTGTTTGCGCCCTTATGGTAGAATGAAAGCTGTAGTTTTGAAAGGGTAATTTTGGTTCGATCGTTTCAACCCTTGGAATATCTCCAATCTGCACCTCAATAAGAATTACAAAAGTATCATGCGCAAGGCGCAGTAGGAGGATATACAAATGGAACAAGGTACTGTTAAATGGTTTAACGATGACAAGGGTTACGGCTTCATTACTCGTGAAAATGGTTCAGATGTGTTTGTTCACTTCTCAGCTATCCAGGGTGAAGGCTTCAAGACCCTGAAGGAAGGGCAACACGTTACATTCGACGTTGAAGACAGCGACCGTGGCCCACAAGCTACTAACGTTGTTAAAGACGACGCTGAATAATCGTTAAAAATTGAAATGCTGGAGCGTCTGGGAAACTGGACGCTCTTTTTTGGAGGGAAAAATGGTCAAGTCGGTGGACACGCAGCTGGCAATCAGAACGGCTCTCCTGGCTGGCGAGCTCCTAATTGAAAATGGCTCAAACATGGAAAGGGTTAATGACACGATGGATAGGATTGCGGCCACAGCGGGTTTGACATCCTTTCAGGGCTTTACCACCCTCACCGGGGTGGTGGCCTCAGCTGAGGGATTGCCTAACGCTCAGGTAGTTGCCATCCATAATCGGGCTAACGATTTAAATAAGGTGGCGCTGGTCAACGGTTTGTCACGAAAATTTAGTGCCGGCCGGCTAACTCTCAAGCAGTTTTATCACCGGTTGCGCGAGGTTAAGCGGAAGTCTGACATGACGCCGGTGGTTTGGCAATGGTTGGCAGCAGCGGTTTTGAGTGCGGTGCTGATGATTGTCTTTACTGGGGACTATCTGGATGCACCCGTTGATTTTGTGATTGGCGGGGTTAGTTACGCGATTTTTCTCTTTCTGAACCAAATTTTTCGTATTAAGTACCTGGGGGAATTTGCTGCATCGTTAGTGATTGGCTTACTCGCTTGCTTGGCAGTGAGCCTTCACTGGGCCACTAACATTGACACCTTGATTGTGGGGGCCGTGATGCCACTGGTGCCGGGAGTGCCGTTGACAAACGCGATGAGAGACTTGGTATCTGGCAACCTGATTAGCGGACCCACACGGGCCATCGAGGCAGTGCTAACTGCGGCAGCGATTGGCTGTGCCATCGTGATCGTACTGCGTTACGTTTAGGGGGCCCGATGATGATTACAAAAGCAATTCTGCAGGCGGTTTTTGCCTATGTGGCGACAATTTGTTTTGGTGTTTTACTTAACATCCCACCGCGCGCTTACCACGTAGCTGGGATGATCGGCGGATTCTCCTGGCTGGTTTACTGGGAGATTTACTACCACCTTCACTGGGGGTTGGCGGTAAGCAACATGATTGCGGCTATTTTGATCGGGATTTTTGCCATGGTGGCGGCGCGTCACCAGAAATGTCCGACAATTATCTATACTGTTCCGTCACTGGTGACCTTTGTTCCCGGCGGGCAGGCGTATAAAATGGTGCGTAACTTTGTTGTTGGTAACAATGGACAGTCATTGATCTTTTTATACCAGGTAATGGTGATTGCCGGAGCAATTACGCTGGGGCTAGGGATTGGCGAGATGATTAACCGCCTCTTGTACGGCCCTAAAAAACTGCCGAATCGTCATAACTGAATGTGGTATACTAACTGGGTACTTTGACGAAATATAGGAGAATTAATTATGCTCATTCAACCAGAAAATGACCGCTGGAAACGTTTTGCCATTAGTGGCATTTTATTTGTCTTGCTTGCTGCCATGCTTAAGGGGCAGTCAATGATTCTGCAGTTGGTCGATTCTGTTTTTCAATCGTTATTTACCAACCCGAACGGAAATAACCATTTTGTTCATTTCTTGATGTCGTTGATTTCATTCCTGGGCAGCCCAAAGATGGACTTGCTCTGGATGTTGATCATTGCCTTTTTACTTTGGGGGTTCAAGCTTAAAATTCCGGCACTGTGGACCATTTGCACGGTAGTCGGTGGTGACGCCCTCGGCTGGATTGTTAAACACATTGTAAAGCGTGCACGGCCAGTTCAGCACATGGCAAAGGACGATGGTTACAGTTTTCCAAGTGGTCACGTTCTTGGCTTCTTCCTGGTAGCGGGAGTCTTAATGCTTATCGTTGTGCCGCTAATTCGCCGGCAATCAACACGGATAATTTGCCAGATCCTGCTGGTGTTTGCGGTCCTACTACTAGCCATTTCCCGTGTTTACCTATGGGCACACTACCCGGTCGACACGATTGGGGCTATGCTGTTGGGCTACACCTGGTTGCAGGTGGCAGAATGGCTGTACGTGGTGATTGCACCATGGTTGAAGCAGAATTTCCGGCTTGTTCATAACTCGTTATATTAAACGATCAGGGAGCGTGACCAACCGTGAAACAGAAATCAGAATGATTTCGTTTTTGAACGGTGCTAACGCGGAAGTCATTTATGCCTTCGTCGTCACGACGCGCAGCTAGGCTATCCGCCGCCCCAGCGAGCAACAATAGGCCTCTAGCGTTCGGTTTTACCGGAACGTTAGAGGCCATTGTTGTACCGCCTGTTACCTTTTAGTATGAATAAGAGGGATTATGTCACAACCCCTTTTTGGAGGTGAATAAGGGTGATAACTAATCAACTGGTAATCATTCGCCCAGTGAAAAGCGGCGACCAGACAATATTGGCAGAGTTATTAAGTGATCGTCAAACGATCAAAGACAGTGGGATACAGCTGCCAGATCCAGATAACAAAGCTGCCTTTCAATGGGCACTGGATACGCTAGTGAAAAAGGGCAACGGCCTCGGGTTGATCACAGAACGGTCGAGCAAGTGTCCAGCAGGAATTATGTCACTAGTTCCAACAGACAAGGGACTCGAGCTGGGATACTTATTAGGACCAGCGTTTCGCGGCCGGGGGTTGATGACGTCTGCAGTTAAGCTCCTGCTAGAACACCTTGGCCAGCGGACGGAAGCAGTCTTGGTTACCGCATCGACAAGTCCCAATAATCTTGCTTCACAACGCGTACTTCAGCGAGCTGGGTTCCAGTGCCTGCCGGTAAGAAACAACGAACAAGAACATTGCTGGCAATGGTTGACACAAAAAAATTGAGAAAAAGTAAAGACCGTTATAACGGTCCTGAGAGCTCCTGTCAGCCATTCAGTCAAACAGATTACTCTTTATTCATTGTCAAAATTGAGTATAATAAAGCGTCTACTTAATCAGCTGACCGGTCAGATCCTGGCCGGAGATGAAACGGAGGGATTTAGATGACTGAACACAAACAAGCGGCGGCCGCTTCTCAAGGTGAGGGACAAATCAAGCGATCGCTCGAAACTCGACACCTGACGATGATTGCCCTGGGGGGGTCAATCGGAACCGGGCTCTTTATCGCAAGTGGTTCGGCAATTTCGACTGCCGGGCCTGGTGGTTCGCTGGTTGCCTACTTTATCATGGGAATCATGGTTTATTTCTTGATGACTAGTTTAGGGGAAATGGCGACTTACATTCCGGTTACTGGGTCGTTTGCCGCTTACTCGACGAAGTTTGTTGACCCGGCGCTCGGTTTTGCGATGGGTTGGAACTACTGGTTTAACTGGGCGATTACCATTACGGTGGATACGACGACGGCCGGGATTGTGATGAACTTCTGGCTGCCGAAAGTGCCAAGTTGGATCTTTAGTGCCATTGTGATGGTGTTAATCTTTTTGATCAACTACCTCTCAGTTCGCTCCTATGGGGAAACAGAGTACTGGCTGGCCCTCGTGAAGGTCATTACCGTCGGTGTTTTTGTCATCGTTGGTTTGCTGATGATCGTCGGGATTATTGGTGGTCAAGGACCAATCGGCTTCCGTTACTTCCACTACAAAGATGCACCATTTGTTGGCGGTATTCAGGGGATCGTTAGCGTTTTCCTAGTTGCGGGTTTTAGTTTCCAGGGAACCGAGCTGATCGGGATCACTGCCGGTGAATCAGCAACTCCAGAAGTTAGTGTCCCGAAAGCCATTAAGTCAACCTTCTGGCGGATCTTGCTGTTTTATTTACTGTCCATCTTTGTCATTGCCTGCATCTTGCCATACACGGACAAGAACTTGCTGAGTCAGGACGTTCGTCACGTCACCATGAGTCCGTTTACTATTGTCTTTCACCGTGCTGGTTTAGCAGCAGCAGCAAGTGTTATGAACGCGGTTATTCTGACCGCTGTCTTATCCGCGGCTAATTCAGGAATGTATGCCTCTACCCGGATGCTCTTTTCTCAGGCTCAGGAAGGGTATGCACCGAAATTATTTAGCCATGTTAACAAGCGGGGAATTCCAATTAACGCCTTGCTGGGAACGACCGTCATTGCCCTGCTGGCTTTCTTAACCCAGTTTGTTGGTAAAGATGCTTACAACTACTTAATTGGGGCTTCTGGACTGTGTGGTTTTATTGCCTGGCTGGGGATTGCGATCTCTCATTGGCGTTTCCGGCGGGCTTTCATCGCTCAAGGACACAGTGTGAAGGAACTGAAATACCGGGCATTAATGTTCCCGTTTGGACCGATTTTCTCTTTCATTCTCTGTGTGATTGTAATGGGTGGACAAAATATTGATGCCTTTATTCACATGGACTGGTCAAACATCGCTATTACCTACATGGCGGTACCACTGTTCCTGATCCTGTTTATCTACTACAAGGTACGTTACCACACCCACATGATCCCGTTGGAGAAAGTTGACTTGTCGCGGCGAACAAAGTCAGAATCTTTTGAACCGGAAGAAATTGACAATTAGCCGAGTCAATGCTATTTTTATAT
This sequence comes from [Lactobacillus] timonensis, assembly GCF_900240275.1. GTDB lineage: Bacteria > Bacillota > Bacilli > Lactobacillales > Lactobacillaceae > Limosilactobacillus > Limosilactobacillus timonensis. Next base: position 965,205 of record NZ_LT964761.1, read on the forward strand.
TACTGTTTAATTAACTAACTACTGGGGCAGTTTTACTGTCCCGCTTACGCGGATATGGCGGAACTGGCAGACGCGCAAGATTTAGGTTCTTGTGTCTTTATGGCGTGGAGGTTCGAATCCTCTTATCCGCATTACTTGTCGAGGATGGCAAGTATTTGCTTTGAAAAAGCTTAATTTTGCGTTGACTTTTTGTGAACAGTCGTGTATTATTTAACACTGTTGAAAGTAACAAATTGCGGAAGTAGTTCAGTGGTAGAACATCACCTTGCCATGGTGGGGGTCGCGGGTTCGAATCCCGTCTTCCGCTTTTTATTTTGCACCCATAGCGCAATTGGATAGAGTGTCTGACTACGAATCAGAAGGTTGAAGGTTCGACTCCTTCTGGGTGCATTCATCGGGATTTAGCTCAGCTTGGTAGAGCGCTTCGTTCGGGACGAAGAGGTCGCACGTTCGAATCGTGTAATCCCGATTTAGGTAAAGCCGCGGTTTTAGACCGTGGCTTTTTTATTTGAGTAAAAAAGACAGCTTAATTATCTTAAGTTTATGGTGGTAGGTTAATTGTCAAAGCACTGCTTGAAAGCGCTATCATCTTGGATATACCAACGATTAACCGTTAGCTATTGTTTTTCATGTTTCGATAATGATAAATTATCATTATTATCTTAGAAAAATCTAATGAAAAGGAGACATGAAGATGGGAGTTCGCGGAAAACACCGTGTGTTAACAGCTATGATGACATTTGCTTTCGCGTTAGTTGCTGGTCTGTGGTTCAAAACGGGGACGGTCCATGCCGAACCGACCTACACAATTGGTACTAATACCACTTTTGCTCCTTTTTCGATTCAGGACAAAAATGGTGGTTACTCTGGAAAAAATCCGGGAATGGAAATTGAAATCCTCCGGGAAATTGCCAAGCACGAGCATTTTAAGTACCGTTTTAAAATTATGAGCTTCAACGGCGACCTGCAGGCACTATCAAACGGGCAGGTTGATGCCGTAATGGCCGGGATGAGTGTTACTGATGAGCGAAAACAGAAATTTGATTTTTCAACGCCGTACTATAACGACGGGGTGGTAATGGCAGTCGCCAAGGATAGCAATATCACTTCGATGAAACAGCTGCGGGGGAAACAGGTTGACGCTAAGTCAGGAACCTCCGCCGCGATCATGGCTCAGAAATACCAGAAAAAATACGGTTACAAAATTAAGTACTTCGAATCAAGCAACACGATGTACAACGACGTCAAAATTGGCCAGGCAGCCGCCGTTTTCGATGATGAACCGGTGTTACGGTACTCAATTAAAAACGGGGTACCGCTAAAGGTGGTCAGCAAGAAGGCGGAGTACACGACGCCGGTTGCCATTGGCTTTAAAAAGGGGCAAAACCAGGAATTACAACGGAAGATGAATAATGGGATTGCCTGGTTGAAGAAGACTGGACGGATGCAAAAGATCATTGACAAGTACACCAAATCCAACGCGACCCATGTCGATGACGCTTCAAAGCGGACAATTTGGGGCTTAATCAAGAGCAATTCCCATGCCTTGCTGAAGGGGCTGCAGGAGACGATCATCCTGGCGGTCGTTGGGATCTTTGCCGCTTTGATCTTCGGAACGATCCTTGGTGTTCTCGGTATCGCCCAGAATAAGTTCCTTAATGGACTATCAACAGTCATTATTTACATCTTCCGTGGTTTACCAATGATGGTTCTGGCATTCTTTATCTACATCGGGATGCCATCGGTAATTGGCCATAAGATTCCGCTCTTTACTGCTGGTATTTTGACACTGATGTTAGATGAAGGGGCCTACGTCGGCGCCATCGTTAAGGGAGGTTTTAACTCCGTTGACAAGGGGCAATGGGAAGCGGCCCGTTCTCTCGGAATGCCGTACTACAAGGCCTTGCGGAAGGTAATTGCGCCCCAAGGGTTCAAGTTAATGGTTCCGTCGTTGGTTAACCAATTCATTATTACTTTAAAGGACACCTCGATCCTGTCGGCTATTGGGGTAATGGAATTGACGGAAACGGGGACGGTAATCATTGCCCGCAACATGGAAGGGTTTAAGATGTGGCTGATTATTGGGGTTATGTACATCATCATCGTGACCCTGTTGACCTGGTTATCCAACTACGTTCAGAAAAAGATGAGCAACTAAGGAGGTTGTCAGATGGATTCAAGGTACAAGGTTCAAGTTAAAGACCTGCACAAGAGTTTTGGCAGTAACGAAGTGTTGAAGGGAATTAACCTCGATGTCGAACCGTCAGAGGTGGTCTGCATGATTGGCCCTTCTGGATCGGGTAAGTCAACCTTCTTGCGCTGTATTAATAAGCTGGAAGAGCCGCAATCGGGCCACGTGTACGTTGACGGTTATGACCTCCTGGACCCGAAAGTTAATGTCGATAAGGTGCGAGAGAATATCGGAATGGTCTTTCAACACTTCAACCTCTTCCCTAACATGAACGTTATTGAAAATGTCATGCTCGCACCAGTGGAAGTGAAGGGCGAAAGTAAAGAAGAGGCGGAAGCAACGGCACTGAAGTTGCTCGACCAGGTGGGGCTGAAGGAAAAAGCGCATGCCAACCCGACCCAATTGTCTGGCGGCCAGCAACAGCGGGTAGCGATCGCCCGCGCCCTCGCGATGCATCCGGACGTGATGCTCTTTGACGAGCCAACTAGCGCACTCGACCCTGAAATGGTTGGTGACGTGCTGGAAGTAATGCGCAACTTGGCTCAGCAGGGGATGACGATGATTGTTGTGACCCACGAGATGGGCTTTGCTAAACAGGTAGCAGATTGGCTGGTTTTCTTCCACGAAGGAGTAATTCGTGAACAGGGCGAACCGGAAGACGTCTTTGCCCACCCCCAGCACGAGGATACGAAGAACTTCCTCAATAAGGTTTTACAAGCGTAAGAACGTAACAGAAAAGCGGCGGACCGTGCGATCCGTCGCTTTTTTGAGAAATAGGCTCTTTGTCAATCGGTACTGATAGTTAAATTTGATCAGTTCAAGCAGCTAGACTGCTTGAGCTGATTTTTGTTTTCTGGGGATCTCCTACCATGATGTGTGGATTCTTTAAAGCCATGAGAATTCTTACCCGAAAATGAAAGAAGTTTCTAAAACCATAAGCAGTGCGTTTAATCACTTTGATTTTGTTATTGGTGCCTTCAATCGGGCCATTACTCAAGTGATGCCTAAAGCTCCGGATAATCTCGTTCTGGTGCTGACGGAGAGTACGCTGAACCTTTTGTAATTTAAACGGTAAGCTGGTCAGTTTACGTTGTAACAGGGATTGGAGTTCTCCCTGATTTTCGTGATCCACCGCATCGACGAGAGTTTGATAGTAGTTATAAGCTATCCTTAGTTCTTCTGACATGGCAAGTAGTCGGTCAATGACTTCACTGTTCGTTAACCAGGCGCCACGAAAGTTGCGCCGTGGTTGGTAATGAATATTATCTAGGAGTGATAGCTTCTGCAGTAATAACTACCAAAAACGTTTAAGTGCCCGATATTCATGAGTTCCCGGCCCATAATGATTCATGGTTTTGATGCGGATAGACTGTAATGCCCGGTAGGCTTGCACAACGACATGGAAGTGGTCGGCGATGATTCGTGCATTGGGGAATAGTTCGCGGATGAGCCGCCGGTATGGGCCGTATAGGTCAATTACTACCAAGCTAACTGATAATCGCGCTCTGCGTGTGAAATGGCGATAGAAATACTGTCTAAAAGCACGTGAAGTTCTCGAGGGAATAATATCAATGGTGCGATGATTAACAGGATTCATGAGGATCATACTCATCCCACTAGGCGCGAAGCGTCCCGATTTAAAGTCATCAAAAGCAATGGTATTTGGTAGCCAACTTTTTTCCGGAGTAAAGTTATCTTCCAAGCTATCAATGATGCGGCCAACCGTACTAGGTGAAACATAGTACTGTTCACCAATATCCTTTTGTGATTCATTTCGCCGTAGATCCAGTGTGATGGCCTGTTTAACGTTATTGGCAATCCTGCAACCATGGTTAATCCCATTGATTTCTGCGATTTTCGTGACGGTTTCCGGGCATTGTGATGATGGTTTACAGATATACTTCTGTTTCCGAATTAACAAGATAGTTGGGACGTTAGCGATCGGTAAAGCTAATATCTTTACCGGTTGACGGCGATAGCCATTCTTAAGCATAGGACGGCCACAAACAGGACAATAACAGGTGCCGGTCTTAACCAGGTGGATTACTTTGTAATTACCGGTGTTTTCGACGCCACTTTTGTCCATTTTTAAGTTTGGATCATTGATTCCGGTCAAAAAGCTGATATCATTAGCCATGAGGATTAAATTCCTTTCTGAAGGACAACTACCACGTTTTAGAGGGTGCGGTAGTTGTCCGTTTCTTATTGTCATCATAAACAAAAACGGTACCGATGAAAACTCCATCAGTACCAAATAGTGTAGAACCGAGAAATAAGGTGTTCGCCATGCTGCTTATGACAACATGACGACGGCGAGTGCCAGGTTGAGGGCGCAGGCCAGCCAACCGAAGGGAATCCCCGTTTTCAGGAAGGTCTTGACGTCAAGGTGGAGATGGTTAACCACCCATAAGTTCCATGACTGAGTAATACAGCAGGAAACAGCCATCGAAACGGCAGGGACGATAATTAGTGCGAAGGCGAAGTACTGGTTGAAAAAGCCGGTGCCGGCAAGAACGGCGGCGGTGGCTGAACCAGCCCCCCCAAACCATTAGCGGGCCGCGGAATAATGCTAGTGGTGCTAAGATAGCAAAGGCCAGGGCCATCATAATTGGGTCTCGCGGAATAATTGTCGCAAAAGTTTTACTGAAGCGGGCAGTGACTTTAACGGCCGTGGCCGAGAACATTGCTAGGAACAGCAGCATGATGATTAGTCCAGCAATGTCCTTCACTGACGTTGTGATTGTCTCATTGACAAAAGCTAATGCTGACTTGTAGCTCTTGAGGTGACCAGTTAGTAGTAGTGCCAGAAAAATCGACAACATTAAGCCGGGGATTGGTTGCCACTTAAAGATGATGTTCATCAGAACGGGCAGGACCGGGAGGAGGTAGGTAGTGTTGATGTGTGGGTGCTGGCTACCAGCTTCCGTCTTACCCTCTGCTAATGCCTGATTTTCGTTGCGGTGAATACTGCGGGCATTGAGCAAGATGACCAACAGGACAACAAACAACTGTGCTGCCATTGCGGCAAAGGCCCAGGTAAGATAGTGGGGACCATAAGCAACTTTCGGGAAAAAGAGCTGAATCTGCTTAATAATAACAATGTTGACGTACATTGGTGCCCCGATTGACATGACAAAGAGGGTGACGGCAATGTTCGTTTTGACCCCTAATGACTCCATGATTGGCAGGAGGATCACGGCGATGGCGATGACGGCACCAACCCCGTAGGAACTAGTAAAGATAAAAGCTGTTACCAGACAAATCAATATCAGCGCGATAATCGGGTGCTTATATGAGACCTTTAACGTTTGCTGACTAATATCGCTAGCGATGCCGGTATCGACGAGGACCCGGCCAAACCAGGAGCCAAAGACGATGACGACAATTGTCGCTCCATAACCTTCAGCGGCTTTCGAAAAGATGTCGTTAACGACGGTATTGATGGGGATTCCACCAATCACTGTCCAGAGAATACTCATGACCAGAAAACCGATCATGATGTTGCCACCCTTCATGACGTATACGACAAGGCCGATGAAGGTGACGAATAAAAGAATGCCAATAAGTGCGTTGAGCATAACATCACCCCAAAAGAAAACTCAAAAGTGCGAGCTAACCGGCTGCTTTGGAAACCGGTTGCCTAAGAAATCGGTTTCAGTATAAGGTGGTTATCGAGGACTTGTCAACCACTTTTGAATGAAAAAACATCAATATAAACAGCCATAGATGAGCAAAAACTTTCTCAAGAAAGCGAATTCATTTGCTGCTTGCTTTTTCCTGGGGAGAAGATTATGATAAAACTAGTAAATGATGGAAACCGGTTGCCAACAAGTGGGCAAGTTTTCACTAAAGTAAAGGAGTCTTGATTATGGGTAAAAAAATCGCTGTACCAGTCTTCTTGTCACAGGAGGGGAAGGACTACATTACGTCGCACGGAATGGAGCTAGTCGAAATTCCGGATATGAGGGCAGAAACGATTGCCAGTCAGGCAGCTGATGTGGATGGGATTGTTGAAATGGTTGACCCATTCCCTAATACGATGGCTGATAAAATGCCGAATCTGAAAATCATCGCCCGCCATGGGGTTGGTTACGATAATGTTGACCAAGATTACTTCGGCCGGCAAGGAATCTGGGTGACTATTACCCCGCACGCCAATGCCTCGACGGTCGCAGAAACCACCTTGGCAGCGATGCTTGACCTCTCAAAGAACTACACGACTGTTGTCAACAAGATGGCGGCAGGCGACTGGAACTACGCTGGTGCCCACAAGGGGGTCGACTTGGCGGGAAAGACCCTCGGTATCATGGGATTTGGTCGAATTGGCCGGATGGTTGCTCAGAAGGCCAGTGCCCTTGATATGAAGATTATTGCCTACGATCCGTTCGCTAAGGATACTGGCGATGTTCAACTGGTGGACCGTGATGAACTGTTGAAGACCAGTGACTTCATTACTCTTCATATGCTGGTTACGCCAGAAACGACCCACGGCTTTGGTGCTCGCGAGTTCAGTTTAATGAAAAAGAGTGCTTACCTAATTAACTTTGGACGGGCTGCACTGGTTGACCAAGAAGCTGAGCAGTCAGCATTAAATCATGGCGAGATTGCCGGAGCAGCGGTTGACGTTTATGACCAGGAGCCATTGCCAGCTGATGACCCGTGGCGAACGACTAAGAACGTGCTTCTGACACCACACATTGCTTCGAACACCAGGGAATGTATGGCGCGGATGGCAGTGGATGCTGCCAGCGAATGTGTTCGTGTTCTGAATGGTGAAAAACCACAATGGCCGGTTAACCAGCTGAATTAACTATCACCTAACGTCAAATTAAACCACCCGACTTGCTTTTTGGCGGGTGGTTTTTAATAATGTAAGGATAAGAAGATTCGTGAAGGAGCGAGGCAAAGATGGCTAAAAAACGGGTAACAATCAACGATATTGCACAGCAGGCGGATGTATCAAAAACCACCGTCTCTCGTTACTTGAATGGCCACTTTGATCGGATGTCGTCAGCTACCCGCCAGCGAATTGCTAGGGTTATCAAGCAGGCACACTACCAGGCCAGTTTTCAAGCCCGCAGCCTTACCAATCAGCGCAGTCATCTGGTGGGGATGGTTGTTGCCGATGTCGAGAATATTTTCTCGTCCATCCTCTTTCGCGGAGCCGATGAAATTTTTAGCCGGGCCGGGTACCAGATTGTGCTGATGAATTCAGACAACTCGGCTGACAGGGAAAGGGAGCAGTTACAGCGGTTGCTCCAGTTGCAGGTTGACGGGATTATTCTCCAGGCGATTAGCAGACACGCTGCTGATTATCAGTACCTGGAAGAAAGCGGCATTCCGGTGGTGCTGGTGGACCGGGAACTTGATGAAAATCCTGCCGGCTGGCCGGTGGTGCGGTCAGACAACTACCGTTATTCCAGGATGTTGTGCGATTACCTAGTCCACCAGGGCTACCAAAAGATTGTTGTTATTAACCAGGATGTGGAAGCGAATAACGCTCGTCGGCAGCGTTATCAGGCGGCTCTGGATGCAGTCAAGGGAACCGGCTGCCAGGTGGAACTGCCGGCTTTTGACCCGGGAGAGAACAACAGCCAGTTGTATGCTAATTTCAGCCAGCTCCCGGGATGGCTGAATCCACGCACGGTCCTTTACATGCTAAAGGGAACCGACCTGATGCGGGTAATGAAAGTACTGGCCCAGTATAATGTCCATATTCCTGAGGACCTCGGTGTGACAGCTTTTGATGACTGGGATTGGGCCACCTTGACCCAACCGCAGATTACCACCATCCAGCAAGATCCTCGCCAATTGGGGACGGTGGCGGCCAACAAAATTATGGCGCTATTGTCTGATCAGCCGGTACCACCACTGACTAACGTCGATTGTAGATTTCAGGTTCGCCACTCACTGAAGACAAAGTGGTAAAACAAAGGGACGACCTTTTAAGGGCCGTCCCTTTTAACTTGGTTAGAATAACTAAATTTAACGGAGGAGGTAGCCGCCATCAACTGGCAACATCACTCCGGTGACGTAATCGGAAGCCTCACTGGCTAAGAAGACCAGCGGTCCCATCAGGTTTTCTGGAATTCCCCAATCACCTGACGGAATGTGAGCAGCAATTTCTGGTCCCCGCACGGGGTCCTGCTGCAAACTACGGGTCATGTCGGTCAGAATGTAGCCTGGCGCCAGGCCGTTTACCTGGATATGATAAGGCGCCAATGCATCGGCATAGGCACGGGTTAGTCCGAGAACGGCATGCTTGCTAGCGGCATACGGGAAGATATACTTGCCTGCCCGGAAAGACTGCATTGAACCGATATTGATGATCTTACCATGCCCCTGTTTAACCATTTGTTTAGCAGCCTCATGCGACAAGTAATATAGTGCGTTGAGGTTCAGGTCGATGACTTTCCGCCAGTCTTCATCTTTGAATTCGAGGACTTTGTTGCGAATCTGCATGCCGGCGTTATTAACCAGAATATCGAGTTGACCGTAATGATTGACAACTGCCTTGATAATGTCGGTAGCCGCCCCTGGTTCGGTCAGGTCTTTCTTGAAAAAGAATACCTGTTGGCCGTGTTCTTCCACCACCCGCTTAACCTCGTCCCAACCGGCTTCAGTCCGGCTGACAACAAAAATGTTGGCACCATACAATGATAAGGCAGAAGAGTAAAACTTTCCTAACCCCCGAGCACCACCAGTAACCAGGGCGACCTTTCCTTTCAAAGAAAAACTATTAGAATTAAACACCATCATGAACCTCCTTTAGTTTTGGAAAACGCTTCACCTAAAAAATACTACTAACTATTTTTAAAGTCAATATTTTGTGTTATATCAGTATGTTAACCGGTTAACATAATTGGTTGACCAATCTTGTGCACTTTTGCATTAAGCATTGACGAAATAACTACTTATCAGAAGTAAGTGAAAAAGTTAACAAAGTGGTCTATGCGCTCAAACGCCATCATAATCAGCACTTAGTAGTTGTCAAAGAGACTGGTTTAAAAATATTTTGTCTTTGTTCAAAATTTCACTTTAAAAAGGGTTTTCACTCTGCTAATATATGGGGCGTAGAGATAAAGTCTTAACTTGAAAAGGAGATTTTAACTGATGAAGGCTGCTGTTATCAATGACCCAGTTGATGGGTACGTTACTGTTAAGGATGTTAAGCTGCGTGATCTGAAGCCAGGTGAAGCCCTGGTTGACATGGAATACTGTGGGCTTTGCCACACTGACTTGCACTGTGCTGCCGGTGACTTTGGCAAGAAGCCAGGCCGGATTATTGGTCACGAAGGTGTCGGCCGTGTATCCAAGGTTGCCCCAGGTGTTACTAGCCTTAAGGTAGGCGACCGGGTATCAATTGCTTGGTTCTTCAAGGGTTGTGGCCACTGTGAATACTGCCTCACTGGCCGTGAAACTCTTTGCCGCAACGTTCTGAACGCCGGTTACACGGCTGACGGTGCAATGGCTGAACAATGTATCGTTCCAGCTGACTACGCTGTTAAGGTTCCAGAAGGTTTGGACCCAGTTGAAGCAACTTCACTGACTTGTGCCGGGGTAACGATGTACAAGGCACTGAAGGTCGCTGACATCAAGCCTGGCCAATGGGTATCCATTGTTGGTGCTGGTGGTCTTGGTAACCTTGGTATCCAGTTTGCTCACAACGTCTTTGGTGCTCACGTTATCGCTGTTGATGGTAACGAAGATAAGCTGCAGGCTGCTAAGGAAAACGGTGCTGAAATTCTGATCAACCGTCACGATAACAACGTTGACGAACAAATCCAGGAAAAGGTTGGCGGGGTTCACGCTGCCGTAGTTACTGCTGTTACTACTGCTGCCTTTGACCAAGCCGTTAACTCTCTTCGCCCAGACGGTCGCCTGGTTGCTGTTGCTCTGCCACAAGGTGACATGAAGCTTAACATTGCTAAGACTGTCCTTGATGGGATTATCGTTGCCGGTTCTCTGGTTGGTACTCGTCAAGACCTCGCTGAATGCTTCCAGTTTGGTGCAGAAGGCAAGGTTCACCCAATCGTTCACACTCGCAAGCTGAGTGAAATCAACGACATGATTCAAGAACTGAAGGACAACAAGGTTGTTGGCCGGAACGTTGTTGACTTTGTTCACAACAAGTAATTTTCACCAAAAATCTATCGCGCTCCTGCCTAAACGGCAGGGGCGTTTTTTGTCTTGGTTAGGGTGGCGAGTTTTGTTTCGCTGAGCTTTAAGGTTGCAAACGGGCGAAAAGGCGATAGTTATGATAAAATAATGGTCAAAGTTAGTCAGAGAACGAGGTGGTATTGTGGCTGAAGAGAAAAGTTTATCAGATATGATCGAAGATTATCTGAAAGAAATCCTTGGTCAAACTCCAGAAATCGAAATTAAGCGGTCCGACATCGCCCATCAGTTTGATGTCGTTCCGTCACAGATTAACTATGTCATTAAAACCCGGTTTACAATCCAAAATGGCTACCTAGTGCGAAGTAAACGCGGTGGCGGTGGCTACATTCGCATTGAGCAGATTAATGCGCTTGATAACGTTGACTTAATTGAGATGCTGCTTTCATCAATTGGCGATTCGTTAACTGAGCGGGAAGCTAGCAATATTATTGCCACGTTGTATAATGCTGACTTAATTACGCGCCGTGAAGGCAATATTATGATGGTGGCCATTTCTCGGCAAACACTGGCCGTTGACAACCGTCAAGTAGAAGAAGCGCTGCGAGCTAATATTTTATCGGCGATGCTGAACCGGCTGCGTTTTGAAAACTAACCCAGGGGGTAAGTTCACTTCATGAATAACTACTTAACACCAAGTGCAAAAGAAGTTTTACTGATGGCCCAGGAACAGGCGCGCTACTTTAAACACCAAGCGGTGGGAACTGAGCACCTGCTACTAGCATTGACAATGGAAAGCGCTAGTATTGCTGGTAAGGTTCTTGCTCAGTTTAGCCTGACCGCCAACAGTGTCAGAGAGGAAATCGAGCGGCTGACGGGTTATGGGACAATGACGATTGCTAATGGCGACTACTTGCCATATTCGCCGAAAATGCGGGATGTTCTCCAGACTGCTCGGTCACAAGCCCGGCAACTAGGGAACACCAAGGTAGGAACAGAGCACTTACTGATGGCGTTATTAAGCAACCAGACGATCTTGGCTGGACGGATTTTGCAAAATTTCGACATAAACCCGCGGCGAGCTCAGCAAACACTGCTTCACCATATGGGAGTTAGCGAGCGACGCTCAACAAAGCAGTCCGGCGTGCGTCCACAGCGGGGGCAAAGTAACCAAAAGTCGTCTGACCAGAAAGCGGATAGTCTGACGCCAACGCTGGATAAACTGGGTCGTGACTTAACGAAGGTTGCTAGAGAAGGCGGGATTGACCCGGTCGTTGGTCGTGACCGCGAAATTCAGCGTGTGATCCAGGTTTTGAGTCGGAGAACGAAAAATAATCCAGTTTTGGTTGGGGAGCCCGGTGTCGGCAAAACCGCAATTGTCGAAGGATTAGCCCAGCGGATTGCCAATCACACGGTTACGCCAGAATTGGCCAAGATGCGAGTGATGGCGCTGGATATGGGTTCAGTTGTCGCCGGCACTAAGTTCCGTGGTGAATTTGAAGATCGGCTTAAAAAGATCCTCGACGAAATCTATGATGATGGCCACGTTCTGTTGTTTATCGATGAGCTGCATACCCTGGTTGGCGCTGGTGGGGCAGAAGGGGCCATCGATGCTGCCAATATTTTGAAGCCGGCATTGTCACGTGGCGATGTTCAGTTGATTGGGGCCACGACGCTTGATGAGTACCAGAAGTATATTGAAGCAGATGCTGCCTTAGAGCGGCGCTTTGCCCGGGTTCAGGTGGAAGAACCGAGTCAAAAAGAAAGCGTTCAAATTTTAAAGGGGCTGCGGCCAAAGTATGAGGCCCACCACCACCTGAAGATTAGTGATGAGTCTGTAGAAACGGCGGTTAAACTGTCTAATCGTTACATTACCAACCGTTTCTTACCAGATAAGGCAATCGACTTGATGGATGAGTCGGCAGCCATGGTCCGCATCGCGGGTGAACAAGTACCAAAGTCCCAGCAGGAAAACGAGGATAAGTTGGCACTGCTTCGTTCGAAAAAAGAAGATGCCATTATGAACCAGCAGTTTGATCAGGCAGCCAAGCTTCGCCAAGAAGAGCTGGCACTAGCTAAGCAGCTACGGACTGCCCGCAAACGCCGCGCGACAAGCCAGGAAAAACATCCGCTGACTGTCGGAGCGGATGACGTGGCTAAAGTCGTGGCTGAATGGACTGGTGTTCCGCTCACCCAGTTGAAGAAGTCGGAAAGTCAGCGCTTGGTTAACCTGGAAAAGGAATTGCACGAACGGGTAATCGGCCAGGACGAAGCTGTTTCAGCGATTGCTCGCTCTATTCGCCGAGCGCGGAGCGGTTTAAAGGACCCTCAGCGACCAATTGGCTCCTTTATGTTTCTCGGCCCAACCGGGGTAGGGAAGACAGAATTGGCCAAGGCACTGGCGGCAGCCATGTTTGGTGACGAAAATAATATTATCAGGGTTGATATGTCTGAATACCGGGAAGCCTACAGTACGAGTCGGCTGATTGGGGCTGCGCCTGGTTATGTTGGTTACGACGAGGGGGGCCAGTTAACCGAAAAGGTTCGCCAACACCCGTACTCGGTCGTCTTGCTGGATGAAGCCGAAAAAGCCCACCCGGATGTTTTTAACCTCCTGTTGCAGGTTCTCGATGATGGCTACCTGACGGATTCGAAGGGGCGGAAGGTTGACTTCCGCAACACTATCCTAATTATGACCTCTAACTTGGGCGCTACCCAACTGCGGGACGCAAAGGAAGTTGGCTTTGGGGCCCGTGATCTGAGCGATGACTACAATGCGATGGCCGGCGCTATTCGTCAGCAATTACGCCTCCATTTCCGGCCTGAATTCCTTAACCGGATTGATGAAACCATTATCTTCCACCCGTTAAATAAGCAGCAATTACACCAGATTGTTCGACTGATGGCAAAGCGGGTACAAAAGCGGGTCGCTGCTCAAAAGATTAAGTTGAAGCTTACTGCTGGGGCCATTAACTTGGTTGCCGCAAAGGGCTACAATCCTGAATACGGCGCACGCCCGCTTCGTCGGGCACTCCAAGACCTGGTGGAAGACCCACTGAGCGAAGCCTTGCTAACGGGGCAACTGGCAAGTGGTGATACTGCGACTGTTGGCAGCAGTCGGGGGAAAATTACCTTGAAAGTTGCGCACGATGGTCAGTCTGCAACTTTAGTAAAGGTGTAATTGATTGTGATTGTAGCAAGTTTGTGAAGTATTAATAGGGATTGCTAAAGCGCAATTCGATTGTTAACTAAAAACCGATTAATGACCGTTACCGTTCGCTAAAAACGAGTGGTAGCGGTTATTTGTTGTTAGGTTAAAGGTGATTATCAAAGTAATTAATGATCTTGCTTATTCATTTATCGTCAATATTATGTTCAATCCTTAACTCATGAAATTTAAAAACATAAAAGGGCCTATTTTTTTTTTTTTTTTGAAAAAAGCCCCGGAATAAAGGCCTGCGTACAATACCCCTTAGGGTTGACACTTTAAATAATAAAAGTGTCATCTCTAGGGGGTGTTTTGAATAGGAACATATTCAACGACGGAAAAATTAAGGTTACTCAGTAATTACCAAGATTCAGACTACTCACTCGGGGTATACGCGGATTATCACCAGGTGCGGACCTCTAGCCTTAACAGATGGATTAAACAATTTTTAACGGCTGGTTTGGCTGGATTGATTCGCCCTGAACACAATCACAGGTACACACTTCAAACCAAGCGATTAGCCGTTAAAGCTTACCTTTCAGGTACCCTGTCAGGCCAAGCAATTCTCAATAGATATCAAATTCGTAGTCTTTCCCAACTACATCAATGGATTGTCCGGTACAATAGTGGACAATTAAGTGTTGCTTACGCAACAAGAAAGCGAGCTAGGAAAGTGGGCCGAAAAGTTACTTTTGAGGAGAAACGGCAAATTACTCAATGGACAATTGATCACGAGTATAACTATCAAGCCGCGGCAGAAAAATTTAATGTCAGCTATCAACGGGTCTATTCATGGGTACGAAAGTACCAAAGAACTCACGATTGGGAATCCCTTCAGGATAACCGGGGTCGCCATAAAGGCAAAACACCAACCAATGAAGTGGAAAGATTACGACAAGAAGTAAGGCAGCTGAAAGCTAAAGCGAAGGAACGGGAGGTACAGATTGCCTTCGCAAAAAAATTGGTCGAAATACACAATCGGGAGGTGGAACGGCCGGACGATATCAAGCGATTCAGGAAATGAGGCAAAGTGGGTATAAGGTATCTGATCTAGTTAAAGCAGCCGGGGTAAGTCGGCAGGCTTACTACAAGTGGCTTACCCATGAACCGACGGTTCATGATATTCAAGATCAAGAAATTCTAAAGCTCGTTAAACAGTTAGAAGCACAACATAAACACTGCGTTGGTTATGACAAGATGACCCGTTTAATAAAGCGGGAAAGATTATCATACACAGTTAACAAGAAGCGCGTCATGCGCATTATGAAGGAACACAGTATTAAAGCGGACTATCGTCAGCCTAAGAGAAAACGTGTGCAGGAGCAGGAAACTTATGAAGCACAGAATACCCTGAACCGCCAGTTTGAACAAGCTGCCGCAAATCAGGTGTGGGTGACGGACACGACGGAAATTGCCTACAACATTCGTAAGTACAAAGTCCGTCTACACGTTGTCCTGGATCTATACGGTCAATACCCACTTAGCTGGATCATTACGCCTACAGAAACGAGTACTGGGGCTATTAAAGTATTTCAAATGGCCAAGCAGAAAGCCGGAGGTCTGGCACCGCTAATCCACACTGATCGCGGAGCAGCATATACTTCCAAAGCATTCAACCACTACTTGGCTAGTAATAACAGCCAACATAGTTACTCAGCCCCAGGAACACCAGCTGATAATGCGGTGATGGAGCACTGGTGGGCTGATTTTAAATCTATCTGGTTAGCACACTCACCACAACCACAAACGTTTGAAGACTTAGAACAGCTGGTGACAGAAGGTATCGATTACTTTACGCATTCCTTTATTTCAGGCAAAAGAAATGACCTTACCGCAGCAGAATATCGCTTCGGCAAGGCCAACTAGTTTTTATTATTTAATGTGTCAACTTGACAGGGTACAGTACCCTGAACCGCGCCTCAAATTATTGCGGAACGGGGATAATCGTGCGATAATAAACATTTGAAAGTTTGAAATTTCACAAGGGGGAGTTTTTAAAATGAGAAGATCGGGCGGACATGACAAAACACGACAAAGAATTATCAATGCCGCAACTAAGCAGTTCCTGGAACGGGGGTATGGGAACACTTCGACGCGTGACATTGCTAAGGTTTGCAAAATTACGCAACCTGCACTTTATCACCACTTTAGTGATAAAGAAGTTCTTTACATGGACTCGATCACGTCCTTGGCGGGAAACGTTCGCCAGGACATCAACAGTGTTATTCGCGTCAAGGACCTTGACCCGGAAGCCCGGTTGATTAGGATTGCCAAGGTGTTACTGAAATATCACCCACGCAGTGTTTATGACCAGTTCAACGATGCTCCAGCACTCTTGTCCAAGAGTTCCCAGCGGAAGTTGGAAATCCTATTTCGGATGGATTACATCGAACCAGTTGCGGAATTCTTCAAGTTGCCCGGCATCAATTTACGGGCTGATATTTTACCTAACGAAGCAGCTGAGTTGTTTATTGATGAACTGGCACCGATTTTTGGGACGGTTCAGCATATTGGCGGTTACAGCCTGACCAGTGAAGATCGTGTTAAATTACTGGTTGACTGCATTGTTTCGGGACTGGCAGCACACTAAACATAACCATTGACAATTGAAAACGAACGTCGTATCATATTTAGGTATGAAATTGCGAGTTCAGTGAAGCTGCTGATCTATTGTCCAGTAGCTTCTATATAAGAAACCAAGAATGGCATTTGCCGTTTTTGGATTTTTTTTGCCCAAAATGATGCATTTTATCCATTTGTAAACAAAATGTAACATTTATTTTGGAACTGGACTGGCCCAACAAATTAGAGAGGTGAATAGTTTGGCTGGACATTTGGTAAAGTACGGTAAGCACCGTACCCGTCGTAGTTATTCACGGATCAAGGAAGTTCTTGATCTGCCGAACTTGATCGAGATTCAGACTAATTCTTACAACTGGTTTATGGATCACGGTCTTCGTGAAATGTTTGAAGACATTATGCCAATTAACGATTTTCAGGGGAAACTATCCCTGGATTTCGTTGACTATCAGCTGCTGGAACCAAAGTACACGGTTGACGAGGCGCGGGCTCACGATGCCAACTACTCGGCACCGCTGCACGTTACTTTGCGGTTAACCAACCATGAAACTGGTGAAATTAAGTCGCAGGATGTTTTCTTTGGGGACTTCCCATTGATGACTGACCAAGGGACTTTCATTATCAACGGGGCAGAGCGGGTCATCGTTTCCCAACTGGTTCGTTCACCAGGTGTTTACTACAACGAAGAAACTGGTAAGAATGGCCGGCCAAGCTTTGGTGCAACCTTTATTCCTAACCGTGGTGCATGGTTGGAATACGAAACCGACGCCAAGAACGTGTCCTACGTTCGTATTGACCGGACCCGGAAACTGCCAATTACTGAACTGGTTCGGGCATTGGGCTTCGGTTCAGATGATGAAATTATCGATATGCTGGGTGGCAACAGTGATAGTCTGTCACTGACCATCGACAAGGACGTCCACAAGGATGCTGAAGACTCACGGGTTGAAGAAGCTCTCAAGGACATCTATGAACGTCTTCGTCCAGGTGAACCAAAGACGGCTGATTCCGCCCGTAGTTTGCTGACGGCCCGTTTCTTTGATCCACAGCGTTACGACATGGCACCAGTTGGTCGTTACAAGACCAATAAGAAGCTGATGCTGAAGTACCGGCTGCTTGGTCAACGACTAGCTGAAACACTTGCCGACCCTGATACAGGTGAAGTGTTGGCTGCTGATGGTGACGTGGTAACAAAGGAAGTTTTGAAGAAGCTCGAACCATACCTGGACCGGGACGACTTCAAGATGATCACCTACACCCCATCTGATGAGGCTGTTGTTACTGCTCCAGTAAAGATGCAACGGATTAACGTTTACTCAAAGAATAACCCTGACCGGGTTGTTCCAATCATGGGTAATGGTCACATTCCGCTGGAACTGAAGCACATTCAGCCAGCTGATATCCTGGCATCCATTAACTACTTCTTTAACCTGCAAGAAGGCATTGGTGCAACTGACGATATTGACCACTTAGGTAACCGTCGGATCCGTTCCGTCGGTGAACTGTTGCAAAACCAGTTCCGGATTGGTTTAGCCCGGATGGAACGGGTTGTCCGTGAACGGATGTCTATCCAGGACATTAACACCGTGACACCGCAACAGCTGATCAACATCCGTCCCGTTGTGGCTTCTATTAAGGAATTCTTTGGTTCATCCCAACTATCCCAGTTCATGGATCAGACTAACCCGCTTGGCGAATTGACTCACAAGCGTCGTCTGTCGGCCCTTGGGCCAGGTGGTTTGACTCGTGACCGTGCCGGTTATGAAGTCCGGGACGTGCACTACACGCACTATGGCCGGATGTGTCCAATTGAAACACCTGAAGGTCCTAACATCGGGTTGATCAACAGTCTGTCTTCATATGCTCGGGTTAACAAGTACGGTTTCATTGAAACGCCGTACCGCCGTGTTTCTTGGAAGACTCACAAGGTAACTGACCGGATCGACTATCTGACTGCCGACGAAGAAGATAACTACATCATTGCCCAGGCCAACACGAAGCTTAACGATGATGGTTCCTTTGCTGAAGACGAAATTATGTGTCGTGACAAGGATGACTACATTACTACTAGCAAGGAAAACGTCGACTACATGGACGTTTCACCAAAGCAGGTTGTTTCTGTCGCTTCCGCATGTATTCCTTTCTTGGAAAACGACGACTCCAACCGTGCTTTGATGGGTGCCAACATGCAGCGTCAGGCTGTTCCGTTGATTCGTCCACACGCTCCGCTGATCGGAACAGGGATTGAATACAAGGCGGCTCATGACTCTGGTGTTGCGCTGATTGCTAAGCATGACGGAACCGTAGAATACGTTGATGCCCGCGAAATTCGGGTTCGTCAAGAAGACGGCAGTTTGGATACCTACAAACTGATGAAGTTCCGTCGTTCTAACGGTGGCAAGAACTACAACCAAACGCCGATTGTGAAGGTCGGTGAACACGTCGATGCTGACGATGTACTAGCTGATGGTCCATCAATGGAACAAGGGGAATTAGCCCTTGGCCAGAACCCACTGATCGCCTTCATGACCTGGCAAGGGTACAACTTCGAAGATGCCATCGCTATCTCCGAACGCCTTGTTAAGGATGATGTTTACACGTCCATCCACATTGAGTCATATGAATCAGAAGCCCGTGAAACTAAGTTAGGGCCTGAAGAAATGACTCGTGAACTGCCAAACACTGGTGAAGATGCCCTGAAGGACCTCGATGAAAACGGGGTTGTTCGGGTTGGTGCCGAAGTTCACGATGGTGACATCCTGGTCGGTAAGGTAACGCCAAAGGGTGTGACGGATCTTTCTGCCGAAGAACGACTACTGCACGCTATCTTTGGTGAAAAGTCACGTGAAGTTCGTGATACTTCTCTCCGTGTACCACACGGCGGTGGCGGAATTGTCCAGAATGTTCAAGTCTTCACCCGTGAAAATGGTGATGAATTATCACCGGGCGTTAACAAGATGGTCCGGGTTTACATCGCCCAGAAGCGTAAGATCCAGGTTGGTGACAAGATGTCTGGTCGTCACGGTAACAAGGGGACGGTTTCAATCGTCCTCCCTGAAGAAGATATGCCGTACATGCCAGACGGGACCCCGATCGACATCATGCTGAGTCCAATGGGTGTGCCAAGCCGGATGAACATCGGTCAGGTTATTGAACTTCACCTGGGAATGGCTGCCCGACAACTTGGTATCCATATTGCGACGCCAGTCTTTGATGGGGCAACTGATGACGACGTTTGGAGCGCTGTTAAAGAAGCGGGTCTGCCGGCAGATGGGAAGACTGTTCTTTATGATGGTCGGACTGGTGAACCATTCGAACAGCGGATCGCTGTCGGGGTCATGCACTACCTGAAGCTGGCTCACATGGTTGATGACAAGATCCACGCTCGTTCAATTGGACCATACTCACTGGTTACTCAACAACCACTTGGTGGGAAGGCTCAATTCGGGGGCCAGCGTTTCGGTGAAATGGAAGTTTGGGCCCTTGAAGCTTACGGTGCTGCTTACACCCTGCAAGAAATCTTGACTTACAAGTCAGATGACGTTCAGGGACGGGTTAACACCTATGAAGCCATTATTAACGGCTCACCAATTCCAAAGCCTGGTGTTCCTGAATCATTCCGGGTATTGGTTAAGGAATTGCAGGCACTTGGCCTCGATATGAAGGTTCTTGACGACGACCACAAGGAAGTCGAATTAAAGAACATGGACGAAGACGTAATGAACGTTCACGCAATTGCCCACAAGGTTGAACGTGATTCAGAGGAACAGGCAAAGAAACGCGAAGAAGCTGCGGCTGCTAAGGCAGAAAAAGCTACTTCGATGCCAACCACTGATGAAACTAAGCAGGACTAATGCGTAACGGGAAGATTTATCAAAGAAGGAGGATCACCCTTTGATTGACGTCAATAAATTTGAAAGCATGCAGATCGGGCTGGCATCGCCAGAGAAGATCCGCCAGTGGTCGTATGGTGAGGTCAAGAAGCCGGAAACCATTAACTACCGGACACTGAAACCGGAACGTGATGGTTTGTTTGATGAACGGATTTTCGGACCAACCAAGGACTACGAATGTCAGTGTGGTAAGTACAAGCGGACCCGTTACAAGGGTAAAGTCTGCGAACGTTGTGGTGTGGAAGTAACCAGCTCTAAGGTTCGTCGTGAACGTATGGGTCACATTGAACTGGCTGCCCCGGTTTCTCATATTTGGTACTTCAAGGGCATCCCTAGTCGGATGGGACTTGTCCTGGATATGAGTCCTCGTTCGCTGGAGCAGGTAATCTACTTCGCAGCTTACGTTGTTCTGGATCCTGGCGACACGCCACTGGAATACAAGCAGTTACTGACTGAAGCAGATTATCGTGACAAGAAGGCTGAATTTGGTAACAAGTTTACTGCCGAAATGGGTGCCGAAGCCGTTCAAAAGCTGCTGAAGCAGGTTGACCTGCAAAAGGAAGCTAATGAACTCAAGGAACTACTGAAGGATGCAACGGGCCAAAAACGGACTCGGGCAATCCGGCGGTTGGATATCCTGGAAGCATTTATCAAGTCTGGCAACAAACCGGAATGGATGGTTATGAACGTTATTCCGGTTATGCCACCTGACTTACGGCCAATGGTTCAATTGGAAGGTGGCCGCTTTGCCACTTCCGACCTGAACGACCTTTACCGGCGGGGTATTAACCGAAACAACCGGTTGAAGCGCCTGTTAGAGTTGAACGCTCCGGGAATTATCGTACAAAACGAAAAGCGGATGCTTCAGGAAGCCGTCGATGCATTGATTGATAACGGTCGGCGCGGACGTCCGGTTTCTGGTCCGGGCAACCGGCCACTGAAGTCCCTGTCACACCTGTTGAAGGGTAAGCAGGGTCGTTTCCGTCAAAACTTGCTGGGAAAGCGTGTTGACTACTCTGGACGTTCAGTTATCGACGTTGGTCCATCACTGAAGATGAACCAAATGGGGCTGCCAGTACCGATGGCGCTGGAACTGTTCAAGCCGTTTATTATGCGTGAACTCGTTAACCGTGAACTGGCTAATAACGTGAAGGCTGCTCGGCGGATGATCGACCGTCGTGATGATGCAGTCTTTGATGTTCTGGAAGATGTTATTAAGGAACACCCTGTTCTGTTGAACCGGGCCCCTACGCTTCACCGTTTGGGAATCCAGGCCTTTGAACCGGTGCTGGTTTCTGGTAAGTCCATGCGTCTACACCCGTTGGTATGTACGGCGTACAACGCCGACTTCGACGGTGACCAGATGGCTATTCACGTTCCACTGTCAGATGAAGCGCAAGCAGAAGCACGTCTGCTGATGCTGGCTGCCCACCACATTCTGAGTCCTCGTGACGGTGAGCCAATCGTTTCACCATCACAGGATATGGTTATCGGTAACTATTACATGACCATTGAAGACAAGGGCCGTGAAGGCGAAGGCATGGTCTTCAAGGATACCAATGAAGCATTCATGGCTTACAAGAACGGTTACGTTTCACTGCAGACACGTGTGGGGGTTCAAGTTTCGTCATTCCCTGACAAGCCGTTTACTGATGAACAGCGGAACGAAATCATGGTAACGAGCGTTGGTAAGCTATTGTTTAACCGGATTATGCCGGCTGACTATGCTTACATTAACGAACCGACTGACGACAACCTGCATAATGGGGTACCGGGGAAGTACTTCCTCAAGCCGGGGGAAGATATTCACGACTACCTGGAAAATGCTCCACTGGTTCCGCCATTCAAGAAGGGCTTCTTGTCTGACATCATTGCTGAAGTCTACAAGATTTACAAGGTAACGAAGACTTCCCAATTCCTTGACCGGATGAAGGACCTTGGTTACTATGAATCAACGATTTCTGGTCTGACGGTGGCTATTTCTGATATTACCAACCTGCAAGAAAAGCCGGAAATCATTGCTGATGCCCGGAAGAAGGTTGCGGTAGTAACTAAGCAGTTCCGTCGAGGTTTGATTACTGATGACGAACGTTACTCGCGTGTTATCCAGATCTGGAATGATGCTAAGGATGAAGTTCAAGATAAGCTGGAAGAGCACATGGACATTCATAACCCGATCAACATGATGTCGGACTCCGGTGCTCGTGGTAACATCTCTAACTTTACCCAGCTGGCCGGGATGCGTGGTCTGATGGCTGCGCCTAACGGCAAGATCATGGAACTGCCTGTTCTGTCAAACTTCCGTGAAGGTCTGTCTGTCTTGGAAATGTTCTTGTCATCTCACGGTGCTCGTAAGGGGATGACTGATACGGCCCTGAAGACTGCCAACTCAGGTTACCTGACGCGGCGGCTGGTCGATGTTGCCCAGGACGTGGTTGTTCGTGAAAAGGACTGTGGGACTGACCGTGGACTGAAGGTTAGTGCTATCTACAACGGTCGTGAACTTGTTGAAAGCTTGTATGACCGGATTCTTGGCCGTTACACGATGAAGTCGGTCTTTGACCCTGAAACTGGCGAAAAGATTGTCGGCAAGAACGTTCTGGTGGACGAGGCAATGGCGAAGAAGATCGTCGATGCTGGTGTCAAGACTGTCGAAATTCGTTCTGTCTTCACTTGCAACACTGATCACGGTGTCTGCGAACGTTGTTACGGACGAAATGCCGCTACTGGCGACCGGGTTGAAGCCGGTGAAGCAGTCGGGACGGTTGCTGCCCAGTCAATTGGTGAACCTGGTACCCAGCTGACGTTGCGGAACTTCCACACCGGTGGGGTTGCCGGAAACGAAGATATTACTCAGGGGCTTCCTCGTGTTCAAGAAATTGTTGAAGCGCGGAACCCGAAGGGGCGTGCAATCATCAGTGAAGTTACTGGGGTTGTTGAATCAATTGAAGAAAACCCAGCAGAACGGACGAAGGACGTTACGGTTAAGGGTGACACAGATACGCGGACTTACACGTTGCCAATTACTGCACGGCTGAACGTGGCGGAAGGCGACCAGATTCACCGTGGTGCCGAAATCAACGTCGGGTCGACTGATCCGAAGGAACTTCTGCAGGTAACCGATGTATTGTCAACGGAAACATACATGTTATCTGAAGTGCAAAAGGTTTACCGTCTGCAGGGGATTGACCTGCTGGACAAGCACATCGAAATCATGATTCGTCAAATGATGCGGAAGGTCCGGATCATGGAACCAGGTGATACTGACGTGCTGCCAGGGGAACTGATGGATATCGATCAATTCCGTGAAGCTAACTACAAGACGCTTATTTCTGGTGGGATCCCGGCAACGGCTCGGCCGGTTATCCTGGGGATTACCAAGGCGGCTCTGGAAACAAACAGTTTCTTATCCGCTGCTTCCTTCCAGGAAACTACGCGGGTCCTCACCGATGCCGCTATCCACGGCAAGAACGATCCACTAGTTGGTTTGAAGGAAAACGTTATTATCGGGAAGATCATTCCTGCCGGAACGGGAATGGGCACTTACCGCAACATCAAGCCAAAGATCGTTGGCCAGCCAGCTGCGGTTACTGACGGCAAGGCTCCGGAAACACTGAAGGATATCGAAGCCAAGATAGAAGCGGAAAACGCCGATAACAACTAATTTTCGATAAGGTTTTGTTTTGTTATCGATTGGGAACTAAAATAAAAGCAGGTGCTTGGTCTAACCAGGCAACCTGCTTTTTATTTTTGCAATTTGGAGTATCAGTATGAAAAAAACAAAAATCGTTATTCCCCTGGAAGCGCGCAAGCACTTAGATTTTGATGAGCAAACACCGCTATCAATGACTATTCGCCACAACGTGATCGATGTGCGCCCTAGCCGGTTAATTGATGTCTTGCCAGAAATTAAACTACACTGGTTTTTGATTCCGGCCGCATTGTGTGCTCTCCTCTTTTTTGCCTACTGCTATGACCGTGGGCAGCTGCTGATCCCCCTCAACGGGCAGTGGTCGATTGCCACTTACGCAAGTGTCCTCAGCATCACCTCGGGAGTCCTTACCTTTGGGTGGGATTTCATTAGGCAGAAAATTCATAACCACGGAGCCGCTAAGGACTTTCGCTGGCGGGCGTTAATTCCATTGGTAATTGCCATCGGAATGATCCTGGCAATTTGGTTTGTGATGAGTTTTTGGCTATTGGACCGGATGTTTAACGGGGCGGCTTTTGATATCTACACGTCCACCGTCTTTGTGTTCTTGATTAACGCCGCGGTTAACTACCTGATGATTAACTTGGCAATGACAATCTCGCCAGTGATTGTTACCAATTTAATGACGATTATGGTCATCGGTGGGGTAGTTGGGTCTATGATGACCAATGACCACAAGGACTGGTGGAAGTACAATTTTAGCTTTCTGGGAACGCAAAAAAGCGCTGCCAATATGGAGTTTAACGTCACGTTAATTTTCTCGGCGTTGCTGATGATGGCGTTGATTGATTACTTGTTTGTTGACCTACAGCGAAAGTATCAACAGGTCGGTGTGCTGTTTTTAAAGTTGTTGCTTTACGCCTTGTCACTAACGTTGGGCGGAATTGGGCTTTTCCCTAACAACCCCCAATTTCACGTTCTTCATGACCGGATTGCAATGTGGTTGGTTTATTTCATGCTAATCATGATTGTTTTTATTGGCCGACTATTGCCAGAATGCTCACGGTCATTTCGTCACTTATCCTACATTATCGGAGCAATCTTGGCAGCAGATTACCTGATCTTTAAGATTACTAACTACTTGTCATTGACTGCTTTTGAACTATCATCGTTTGCCCTGGCCTTTTCCTGGATCCTCCTGCTTTTGCAAAACATCGAAGCGTTGACGGAACTGGGTGAACAGATCTTTCCAGTTGAGATCGAAGTCCAGACGACTGAAAAACAGAAAAACAATGACTAATCATTAAGCTGCTATCCGTTCTTGGATAGTGGCTTTTTAGTTGAAAAGGCCCCAGTTCGCTAACCACACCACGGCAATTCCCAAGGAAAGCCAGGGGATGAAGGGAACTTTTCGTTGATGATACACCAGCGTGGACAAGAGGAGTGCCAAGCAGGCGACTAATAACACTGCAGATCCATTGAATGGCCCAGCTACAGCAAAAAGGACGATAATAAATTCAGCATCGCCAGCTCCTAGATAGCGGGTAATCACCGCTAATACGAGGGGAAAAGCTATTCCGCCAGTAACTATCAGTGATAGCTGGTCAGCAGTGGGGCAAAAGAAGTAGGCAAGAGGAAAAAGTCCAGTAATTAAGGCGGGGTGAATCCACCTAGCTTGCCAGTCCGTTGCAGTCATGATTAACAGACAGGAACTCGTAATTAGCATTAGAATCAAAGATGTTAGTGAAAGGCTGGCAGCAGTCACAAAACAGGTGCCGCACAATAATTCACTGGCCGTTGACAAGATACCAATCGGCGAATTACAGTTGCGGCATCGCCCAAGTTGGAAAAGCCAACCCAATATCGGAATTAGTTGCCACCACCGAAGAATTTTTTTACAAACCGGACATTGTGAACGGTGCCCAGTACACGGCAGTCCTGCCCAGCGTTGGCCTATGGTAATCAGAAACGAAGCGTAGCAGCTGCCAGCTGCAAATAAGAATGAGTGGTAAAGTAATAGCAATCGCCGGATCCTCCTCAACAAGTAAGTACGTTAAAGAACACTGTTCGTGGTTTTGGAAAACTTCTTGGGGAGTAACGTTGACATCGTCTAGCCAGCGTGATAATGTATTAAAGGTGCTTTTTTTAAGCGAAGCGTGTCTGTCGTTCGGCAGATTAACTGCTGGCGAAGCACGAAATTGCATAACATCCGGCACTTTTTTATTGGCAAAAAAAGAACCACCTGGATGTGTGGACTTTAAAAATGGAAGGGGAAAAACTCATGCCAACAATTAACCAATTGGTTCGCAAGGGTCGTAAGTCTCACCGTGGCAAGTCAAAGTCACCGGCATTGGGCTTCGGCTACAACAGTTACAAGAAGGAATTAGTTAAGAACCCATCACCGCAAAAGCGGGGCGTTGCTACCCGTGTTGCGACGATGACGCCAAAGAAGCCTAACTCAGCTCTGCGGAAGTACGCCCGTGTACGTCTGTCAAACCTGATTGAAGTTACGGCTTACATCCCAGGTATTGGTCACAACCTGCAGGAACACTCAGTTGTTCTGATCCGTGGTGGCCGTGTAAAGGACCTTCCTGGGGTTCGTTACCACATCATTCGTGGGACGCTCGATACTGCCGGTGTTGAAGGCCGGATGCAGAGCCGTTCCAAGTACGGTGCTAAGAAGCCGAAGAGCAAGAAGTAAGAGGAGGGTTAAGTAATGCCACGTAAAGGACATGTTGTAAAGCCAGAAGTACTACCAGATCCAATTTACAACTCAAAGCTGGTTACTAGCCTGATCAACCACCTGATGATCGACGGTAAGCGCGGAACTGCTTCTAAGATTCTCTACGCTGCCTTTGACCAGGTTAAGGAACAAACTGGCAATGATCCGGTAGAAGTATTTGAACAAGCAATGGAAAATGTTGAACCAGTGCTGGAAGTTAAGGCCCGCCGTGTTGGTGGTTCTAACTACCAAGTGCCGATCGAAGTTCGCCCAGAACGTCGTGTAACTCTGGGGATGCGTTGGATTGTTCAATACGCACGCCTGCGCGGTGAACACACGATGGTTCAACGCCTGGCTGGTGAAATTATTGACGCATCAAACAACACCGGTGCAGCTGTTAAGAAGAAGGAAGACACTCACCGCATGGCCGACGCTAACCGTGCTTTTGCACACTACCGTTGGTAATTAACATTGACGGGTGCCTCTGCGCCTGATCAGTATTCAAGGGGGGGCGTACAGCGATAACTGTCACCCCTTTTTGCAGATATAAGTAAAATTACCTTTTTTGGAAGGAGAAACATTTAAGATGGCTAACAAACGTGAATACCCGCTGGAAAAAACACGTAACATCGGGATCATGGCCCACATCGACGCCGGTAAAACGACCGCAACTGAACGGATTCTTTACTACACTGGTAAGATCCACAAGATCGGTGAAACCCACGACGGTGCTTCACAAATGGACTGGATGGATGAAGAAAAGGAACGTGGTATTACTATCACGTCTGCCGCAACGACTGCCGTTTGGAAGGATAACCGGATCAATATCATTGACACCCCTGGCCACGTGGACTTTACTGTCGAAGTTGAACGTGCTCTCCGTGTTCTTGACGGTGCCGTAACGGTTCTGGACGCCCAGGCTGGGGTTGAACCACAGACTGAAACTGTTTGGCGTCAGGCTGACGACTTTAACGTTCCGCGGATCGTCTTCGCTAACAAGATGGACAAGATTGGTGCGAACTTTGATTACTCTGTTCAAACAATCAAGGACCGTCTGAACGTTACACCGTTGCCAATCCAAATGACGATTGGTGCTGAAGACAGCTTCGTTGGGGTTGTTGACCTGGTTAAGATGTGTGCTTACGTTTACGACGAAGACAAGCTGGGTACTAACTGGGATACTGTTGACATCCCGGCCGACATGAAGGATGAAGCTGAAAAGCGTCATGATGCAATGCTGGAAACTCTGGCAGACATCGATGACAACATTATGGAAAAGTACCTTGGTGAAGAAGAAATCTCCGTTGATGACATCAAGGCTGCTATCCGTAAGGGAACGCTGAGTGAACAGATCTTCCCTGTAATGGCTGGTTCAGCTTACAAGGATAAGGGTATTCAGATGCTGTTGGACGCCGTTATCGACTACCTGCCATCCCCACTTGATGTTAAGCCGTTCGTTGCTCACGACGCTGATGGCAACGAAGTAGAACTGACTGCCGGTGATAACAAGCCATTTGCTGCTTTGGCCTTCAAGATCGCTACTGACCCATTCGTTGGTCGGCTGACTTTCATCCGGGTTTACACTGGTTCGCTGCAATCTGGTACTTACGTGCTGAACGCAACCAAGGACAAGCGTGAACGGATTGGTCGTCTGCTGCAAATGCACTCTAACCAGCAACACGAAATTCCGGAAGTCTTCTCTGGTGACATTGCTGCATGTATCGGTCTGAAGAACACGACTACTGGTGACTCGCTGACTGATCCTGACCACCCACTGCAGCTTGAATCAATGGACTTCCCTGACCCAGTTATCCAGGTTTCTGTTGAACCAAAGTCAAAGGCTGACCAGGATAAGATGGACAAGGGTCTGCAAAAGCTCGCTGAAGAAGATCCAACCTTCAAGGCTGAAACAAACCCAGAAACTGGTGAAACTCTGATCGCCGGGATGGGTGAACTTCACCTTGACATCATTGTTGAACGTCTTCGTCGTGAATTTAACGCCGAAGTTACTGTTGGTAAGCCACAGGTATCTTACCGTGAAGCATTTACTAAGAAGGTTTCTGCACAAGGTAAGTTCGTTCGTCAGTCTGGTGGTAAGGGTCAATACGGTGATGTTTGGATTGAATTCACTCCACTTGAAGAAGGCAAGGGCTTCGAATTCGAAGACGCCATTGTTGGTGGTGTTGTTCCACGTGAATTTATTCCAGCCGTTGAACAGGGGCTGAAGGAAGCCATGGCTAATGGTGTGCTGGCTGGCTACCCGCTGGTTGACATGCACGCTAAGCTTTACGATGGTAGCTACCACGAAGTCGACTCTAGTGAAGCAGCCTTCAAGGTTGCCGCATCACTGGCGCTGAAGAATGCTGCTAAGAAGGCTGACCCGGTTATCCTGGAACCAATCATGAAGGTTGACATCGTTGTTCCTTCTGACAACATGGGTGACGTTATGGGTCAAGTAACCGCTCGTCGTGGTAACATCGACGGGATGGAAGAACGTGGGAATGCACAAGTGCTTCACTCATTCGTTCCGCTGTCAGAAATGTTTGGTTACGCAACCGCTCTTCGTTCTGCAACCCAGGGTCGTGGGACTTTCACGATGACCTTTGACCACTACTCAGCTGTGCCGAAGTCAGTGCAAGAAGACATCATCAAGAAGAACGGTAACAACTAGTTTTACTAACAAAACGAAAACACCTCGCATCCTGCTGAAGTGCCCCATAATTGTTAGACAAAATCATCTAACGATTGTGAGGTACTTTTTTTGACTAAATATTCACCAACACTGAAAGCTGAGATTGTCCAAAAATATCTTGATGGCCAATCTTCCGTGGAATTAAGTCGCCAGTATGGTCTTTCTGCTAGTGAGATTAGAAAGTGGGTTCAAAGATTTAAGTTATCTGGAGTTAATACCCTTAAACCGCGGCGGACTAGACGTTCCTTTACCGCTAAATTCAAACTGACCGTGATAGACTATTATCATACTCATGAAATGTCGATGATCGAGGTTGCGGCTAAGTTTGACGTTAACGCGTGTCAGATCTCCGCCTGGGGCAAGGCTTTTGACCAGGAGGGGTTGGCTGGCCTCCAACCACGACGGAAAGGACGGCCACCCAAAATGGGCATTAAATCATCTAAAAAACATTTACGTCATCTTAAAGATCAAAGTGAACTTGAACGGCTCCGTGAGGAGGTCAGTCAACTCAAGAAAGAGAACCATGATCTCAAGCTGGAGCGTGACGTCACAAAAAAATCTATCGCCCTGTTTGGTCGCTTAAAGCCCGTCAAAAAACGGAAATAATCGATCAAATTAGGGCTGATCAAAAGGCAATTCCCAAATGGGACCGTTATGCTGTCAGTGAGCTCCTTCAAGTATTGAATCTTCCGCGTGCTACTTACTATGACGAGCGTAAACGGATTGCTAATCACCAGGATAAGTACGAATACGTTAAGCAATTAATCCAAAAGCTCGCCAATCAAGGAAAGGTCCGTGATCAGTTTACCTATGGCTATCGGCGCATAAGCGCCTTGCTGGAAGATGAAGGAATTCACCTCGCTGATGCAACCATCATTAAGCTGATGAAGGAGCTTAAAGTCCAGGTGAAACTATATAACCGACACCGCAACGGCGGTTATTCCTCGTATGCTGGTACTGTTGGTAAGATTGCCCCAAATTATCTCAACCAAAGTTTTGACGCGAAAAAACCTTACCAAGTCCTCCACACTGACGTGACGCAAGTTCGCTTAGCAGACCAACACTGGGCCTATATTTCCGCGATTACCGATGAAGCTACCAAAGAGAACCTGGCCTTCCAAATGAGTTATCATCCGGACCGGGGCTTGATTACCGCCACGCTCAACGAATTATTAACTAAACTACCAGCCAATGCGAAGCCTGTTATCCACTCTGATCAAGGCTGGCATTACCAGCTCCCTTACTACGTTGAAAAGCTCAAGGGCCACCAGTTTATCCAAAGCATGTCCCGTAAGGGAAACTGCTTGGATAATGCGCCAATCGAGAGCTTCTTTCATATTTACAAGACAGAATTATTGCATGGTTATCCACCATGCCATTCATTGGAAGAACTGAAGGCCATCTCCCAAGACTACCTTCACTTCTACAACTACCACCGAATCTCTTTAAAAACAAAAGGTATGAGCCCGGTTGAATACCGGACGCATACCTTATCAGTCTAATTTTCTCAACTTTGTCTAACTTTTTTGTTGCACTTCATGCGGGGTGTTTTTTAGTTCAATAATGTTACACTTTGTTTACAAATCAAAAAAGGCAAGAAAAAACTTGTATTACCGGCGTTTGTTTAGTAAGATAGTTAGGTGCTTGAGTTAAATAAGGGGCGAGTACGGCCCTCGTTTGGCTGAAGCTGTTACGCGATGATGCGGAAGGTTGCGACACACCCGGCCGCTTTGCCACAGGGTGTGGCGGTAATTTTCGCGGAGCTAGTCAAATTCCAAATCTGACGAAGGAGGGAATACAATGGCAAATCAAAAGATTCGTATTCGTTTAAAGGCTTATGAACACCGGATCCTTGACGAATCAGCAGACAAGATTGTTGAAACCGCCAAGCGGACTGGTGCACAGATTTCAGGCCCAATCCCGTTACCAACTGAACGGACTATTTACACGGTGCTTCGTTCACCACACAAGTTCAAGAAGTCACGGGAACAATTCGAAATGCGGACTCACAAGCGGTTGATCGACATCATTGACCCAACCCCAAAGACGGTTGACGCATTGATGAAGCTTGACCTGCCAAGTGGTGTCGACATCGAAATCAAACTGTAATTTAAGTAATTAAGAATAAAAACAATATATTGGAGGTGTACTCATGGCCAAAGGAATCTTAGGAAAGAAGATCGGGATGACTCAGGTTTTCACTGATAATGGTGAGCTGGTCCCAGTTACTGTCATTGAAGTAACGCCAAACGTTGTTCTGCAAGTTAAGACCACTGAAAACGATGGTTACAACGCGGTACAGCTTGGTTTTGATGACAAGCGCGAACACCTGAGCAACAAGCCTGAACAAGGTCATGTAGCAAAAGCAAATACGACTCCTAAGCGCTTCATCGGTGAAATCCGTGACGCTGAACTGGGAGACGTCAAAGTCGGTGACGAAGTAAAGGCTGATATCTTTACTGAAGGTGAAACCGTCGATGTAACGGGTGTCACTAAGGGTCATGGTTACCAAGGTGTTATCCACAAGGATGGCCAACGTCGTGGTCCTGAATCACACGGTTCACGTTACCACCGTCGTCCAGGTTCGCTGGGCCCAATCATCAACCACGTTGTCAAGGGTATGAAGTTGCCAAGCCGCATGGGTAACAACACTGTTACTATGCAACACTTGGAAGTTATCCGCGTGGATGTTGAAAACAACGCCCTGCTGATCAAGGGGAACGTTCCTGGTGCTAACAAGTCATACGTTACTGTAATGAATTCAGTTAAGGCTAATACCAAGAAGAGCCTTAGCAAGAAACACAATAAGTAAGAAAGGAGGAGCAAGCAATGACAAGCGTTGCATTATTTAAGCAAGATGGTAGCCAAAACGGTGAAGTTGAACTGAACGCTGCAATCTTCGGTATTGAACCAAACGAAAACGCAATGTACGAAGCAATTATTCGTCAACGCGCTTCAATGCGTCAGGGTACTCACGCTGTTAAGAACCGTTCAGCAGTTAGCGGTGGCGGTAAGAAGCCATGGCGCCAGAAGGGTACTGGCCGTGCCCGTGCTGGTTCGATCCGTGAACCACAATGGCGTGGTGGTGGGATCGTCTTTGGTCCTCAGCCACGGTCATACAACTACGCACTGCCACGTAAGGTTCGTCAACTGGCTGTTAAGTCAGCTCTGTCCGAAAAGGTTGCCAACAAGGCACTGGTTGCTGTTGATTCACTTAGCTTTGACGCTCCAAAGACTAAGGAATTTGCAGCTGCAATGGACAGCCTGAAGGCGGGCAACAAGGTTCTGGTTGTTGTTACTGACGACGACAAGAATGCTGTTTTGTCTGGCCGCAACCTGGCAAGCGCAACTGTTGTTACTCCGGCTCAAATGAACATCTTGAACCTGGTAAACAGTGACAAGCTGGTCATCACTAAGTCAGCTCTCTCTCAAGTTGAGGAGGTGCTCGCATAATGGAAGCACGTGAAATTATTCTGCGTCCGGTTGTGACTGAAGCATCAACTGCGATGATGGACAACAAGCGCTACACTTTTGATGTTGCATTGAGCGCAACCAAGACTCAGGTTAAGAACGCTATTGAAGAAATCTTTGGCGTTAAGGTAGTCAAGGTTAACATCATGAACATCAAGGGCAAGCAAAAGCGCCAAGGCCGTTACGTTGGTTACACCAAGCGCCGTCGGAAGGCCATTGTAACCCTGTCGGCCGATTCTGATGAAATCAAGTTATTCGCTGACAGCGACGATAACGAATAATCAAATCTAACGATAGGAGGAAAAGACAGTGGGAATTCGCAAGTACAAAGGTACCACTAACGGTCGCCGTAACATGAACGGCTATGACTTTGCCGGCGTTTCCAAGAAAGCGCCTGAAAAGTCACTGCTTTCACCGCTGAAGAGCACTGGTGGCCGGAGCAACGGTACTATCACTGTTCGTCACCGTGGTGGTGGCAACAAGCGTCAATACCGGATTATTGACTTCAAGCGTGTTAAGGACGGTATCCCAGCAACTGTTAAGGCCATCGAATACGATCCAAACCGGACTGCTAACATTGCTTTACTGGTTTACGCTGATGGTACTAAGTCATACATCTTGGCACCGAAGGGTCTGAAGCCGGGAATGGTTGTTGAATCAGGTTCAGGCGTTGACATCAAGGTTGGTAACGCCGCTCCGTTGAAGGACATTCCAGTAGGGACTGTTATTCACAATATCGAACTGAAGCCAGGAAAGGGTGGCCAGCTGGCACGTTCAGCTGGTACCTCAGCACAGCTGCTGGGTAAGGAAGACAAGTACTGCTTGGTACGTCTTTCATCCAGTGAAGTTCGGATGATTCTCTCCACTTGCCGTGCAACGATTGGTTCTGTCGGCAATGAAGAACACACCCTGATCCAGGTTGGTAAGGCCGGCCGGACTCGTTACAAGGGTCAGCGTCCACACGTTCGTGGTTCTGTTATGAACCCTAACGACCACCCACATGGTGGTGGTGAAGGTAAGCAACCAGTTGGTCTGCCATCACCATTGTCACCATGGGGCAAGAAGACTGTTGGTAAGAAGACTCGTTCACACAAGGCTCGTTCCAACAAGTTCATTGTTCGTGGTCGCAAGCGTGGCTCACACGGTAATATCTAAATTAACTATCTTAATTAAACTTACCCGAGAGGAGGAACATTAATGAGTCGGAGTTTAAAAAAGGGTCCTTTTGCCGACGCTTCACTGCTGAAGAAGGTTGAAGCACAAAAGGACAACGACAAGAAGACGGTAATCAAGACCTGGTCACGTCGTTCAACTATCTTCCCGAGCTTCATCGGTTACACTTTCGCCGTTTACAACGGTCGTAAGCACGTCCCGGTTTACGTTCAAGAAGACATGGTTGGCCACAAGCTGGGTGAATTCGTTCCAACCCGGACGTTCCATGGTCATGGATCTGTCGACAAGAAAACTGCTGCTGGCGCACAATAATTAGGAGGATGAATTAACCATGGCTGAAACAATTACTTCAGCTAAGGCAACTGCCAAAATGGTGCGGGTCTCTCCACGCAAGGTTCGCCTTGTCCTGGACCTGATTCGTAACAAGACGGTTGCTGAAGCATTCGCAATTCTGAAGTTCACTCCTAATGGTGCTGCTTCAGATGTAGAAAAAGTTTTAAAATCTGCTGTTGCAAACGCTGAAAACAACTTTGACTTGGACCGTGCATCACTGGTCGTTTCCGAAGCATTCGCTGACGAAGGCCCAACCCTGAAGCGGTTCCGTCCACGTGCGAAGGGATCTTCTTCCCCGATCAACAAGCGGACTAGTCACATCACAGTGGTTGTTACAGAAAAGTAGGAGGAATGAATAGTGGGTCAAAAGATTAATCCTAATGGTTTCCGTGTTGGGGTCATTCGCGACTGGACTGCTAAGTGGTACGCAGATAAGAACTACGCCGCATACCTGAACGAAGACCTGCGGATCCGTAAGTACATTGAAAAGCGACTTGCTGATGCCTCTGTATCGACCATCGAAATTGAACGGGCCGCTAACCGCGTCAACGTTTCAATTCACACTGCCAAGCCTGGGATGGTAATTGGCAAGGGCGGTGCAGAAGTTGAAGCACTGCGTAAAGAATTGAACCAAATGACTGGCAAGCGCGTTCACATCAACGTCGTTGAAATCAAGAAGCCAGACTTGGATGCACACCTGGTTGGTCAAAGCGTTGCCGAACAACTGGAAGCACGGATTGCTTTCCGTCGGGCAATGCGTGGTGCAATGCAACGTGCAATGCGTGCAGGTGCTAAGGGTGTTAAGATCCAAGTTGCCGGTCGTCTGAATGGTGCCGACATGTCACGGGTTGAAACTTATGCCGATGGTACTGTGCCGCTGCACACCCTTCGTGCTGATATTGACTACTCCTGGGACGAAGCACGGACCACTTACGGTGCTCTGGGTATTAAGACCTGGATTTACCGTGGTGAAATCCTGCCAGAAAAGGCACATCACACTGAATCCAAGGGAGGGAAATAACACATGTTAATTCCAAAGCGTGTAAAGCACCGTAAGGTTTTCCGCGGTAAGATGCGTGGGGAAGCTAAGGGTGGCAAGACCGTTGCCTTCGGTGAATACGGTTTGCAAGCCTTAGATTCTCACTGGATCAGCAACCATCAAATTGAAGCTGGTCGTGTGGCCATCACTCGTTACCTGAAGCGTGGCGGTAAGGTTTGGATTAAGATCTTCCCTCACCTTTCATGGACTAGCAAGGGTGTTGGTACCCGTATGGGTAACGGTAAGGGTGCTCCCGAAGGATGGGTTGCACCAGTTAAGCGCGGCAAGATTTTATACGAAGTAGGTGGCGTCTCAGAAGAAACTGCCCGCGAAGCACTCCGGCTCGCCGGCAGCAAGATGCCAGTTCGCTGCAAGATCGTAAAACGCGAGGAAGTAGGTGGAGATTCTCATGAAGACTAAAGACTACGTTAAGGAACTGAATGGGTTAACCACTGACCAACTGCTGGACCGTGAAAAGGATTTAAAAGAACAACTGTTTAACCTGCGTTTCCAATTAGCAACTGGCCAGTTGGAGAACACCGCCAACTTGAAGACGGTACGTAAGAATATCGCTCGGGTGAAGACTGTTCTTCGTCAACAAGAATTAAACAAATAAGAATACGAAAAGGAGGATTAGCGCATGAGTGAAGAACGTAATTCACGCAAGGTTTACCAAGGCCGTGTCGTATCTGACAAGATGGACAAGACGATCACTGTAGCCATCAACACTAGCAAGAGTGCTCCTGTTTACGGCAAGCAGATCAAGTACACTAAAAAGTACTACGCACACGACGAAAAGAACGAAGCTAAGGTTGGCGACACTGTTCAAATCATGGAAACTCGCCCGCTGTCAGCTAAGAAGCGTTTCCGTCTCGTAAAGATCGTTAAGAAGGCCGTTGTCCTGTAAGAGGGCAATCCTGATATCGTATTCTTAGTTTATTTCCCATGGAAGGAGGACAATTTCCGTGATTCAACAAGAAAGTCGGCTGAAGGTCGCTGACAACTCGGGTGCCCGTGAACTCTTGGTTATCAAGATCCTCGGCGGCTCCCGTGTTAAGACTGGTAACATTGGTGACATCATCGTTGCAACTGTTAAACAGGCAACACCAGGTGGCGTTGTCAAAAAGGGTGATGTTGTAAAGGCAGTTGTTGTTCGGACTGTACAAGGTCTGCACCGTCAAGATGGTTCATACATCAAGTTTGACGAAAACGCTGCGGTTATCATCAACAACGACAAGAGCCCAAAGGGCACCCGTATTTTTGGACCAATTGCGCGTGAGCTGCGTGACGATGACTTCATGAAGATCATCTCACTGGCTCCAGAAGTTCTGTAATCGATCAACAAAAATAAGGAGGTGCAACGTTCATGTTGCTAAAGACAGGTGACAAGGTCCGCGTCATCGCTGGTAAGGACAAGGGCAAGGAAGGCACTATCAAGCAGATTATTGCCAAGTCTAACCGCGTTGTTGTTTCGGATGTTAACAAGATTAAGAAGCACCAGAAAGCTACTAGTGCTAACCCAAATGGTGGGATCGTTGACACTGAAGGTGCCATCGATGCTTCCAACGTAATGTTTATTGACCCATCTACTAACGAACCAACTCGTTTGGGCGTTAAGGTTGAAGATGGTAAAAAGGTTCGTTTTGCCAAGAAGTCTGGCAAGACGGTTGACTAATCAATCAGGGAAGGAGGAAATTATTTATCATGGAAAACCGTTTGAAAGCGAAATACGAAAATGAAGTTCGTCCCGCTCTGATTGAAAAGTTCAACTGTTCATCAATCATGCAGGCACCAAAGCTCGAAAAGATCGTGCTGAACATGGGTGTCGGTGACGCAACCACGAACTCCAAGAACCTTGACGAAGCCGTTGAAGAACTCGGATTGATTGCTGGGCAAAAGCCACTGATTACTAAGGCTCACAAGTCGATTGCCGGTTTCCGTCTTCGTGAAGGAATGGCTATCGGTGCCAAGGTTACTCTTCGTGGCACTCGGATGTATGAATTCTTAGACAAGCTGATCAACGTTTCTCTCC
The DNA here is from genome assembly GCF_900240275.1 of [Lactobacillus] timonensis. GTDB lineage: Bacteria > Bacillota > Bacilli > Lactobacillales > Lactobacillaceae > Limosilactobacillus > Limosilactobacillus timonensis. The sequence goes on from NZ_LT964761.1 coordinate 1,002,309, forward strand.
CACGTGTTCGTGACTTCCACGGTGTCAGCAACAAAGCCTTTGACGGCCGCGGTAACTACACACTGGGTATCAAGGAACAATTGATCTTCCCAGAAATTAACTTCGACAACGTTAAGCGCGTTCGTGGTCTTGATGTTGTCATCGTCACTACGGCTAACACTGACGAAGAGTCACATGAAATGCTGGCTCAGTTAGGTATGCCTTTCGCTAAGTAATAAAGGAGGTTCCACAAAAGTGGCTAAAAAATCATTGATTGCTAAGAGCAAGCGCCCTGCTAAGTTCTCAACTCAAGAATACACTCGTTGTGAACGTTGTGGACGTCCGCACTCTGTTTACCGTAAGTTCCACTTATGCCGGCTTTGCTTACGCGAGCTTGCCCACAAGGGAGAAATCCCTGGCATGAAGAAGGCTAGCTGGTAAATCAATCACCGACAAAAGGAGGAAAAAGATCGATGTCAATGAGTGATCCAATTGCAGATTTCCTGACTCGGATTCGTAACGCCAACATGGCTCGTCACGTATCTGTCGAAGCACCTGCATCTAAGATGAAGCGCGACATCGCCGAAACCCTGAAGGCTGAAGGGTTTATCAGCGACGTTGAATACGTTGACGATAACAAGCAAGGCATCATTCGCGTATTCTTGAAGTACGGTAAGAACGGCGAACGTGTCATCTCCGGTTTGAAGCGTATCTCCAAGCCAGGTCTTCGTTCATACGTAAAGGCTGGCGATGTCCCAAAGGTGCTTAATGGTTTGGGTATTGCTGTCATTTCAACTTCTGAAGGGGTTGTATCTGACAAGGTTGCCCGCGAAAAGCACATTGGTGGCGAAGTTCTCGCCTACGTTTGGTAATTAATAAACGAAGATAGGAGGTGCAACGATGAGTCGTATTGGTTACAAAGCAATCCAGCTGCCAGAAGGCGTTGAAGTTTCCCAAAAGGGCAACGTTGTGACTGTTAAGGGCCCTAAGGGTTCATTGAGTCGCGAAATTTCACCGCTCATTTCAATGACGGTTGCTGACGGTGAAGTTAAGTTTGACCGTGAAGCAAGTGACGACAAGAAGCTAAAGATGGTTCACGGTACTACCCGTGCCAACGTCAACAACATGGTTGAAGGTGTTGTCAAGGGCTTCTCCAAGACTTTGAAGCTGGTCGGTGTTGGGTACCGTTCACAAGTTAAGGGCAAGACCCTTGTACTGACTGTTGGTTACTCCAACCCGGTTGAAATGGCTATTCCGGAAGACCTTGAAGTTAAGGTTGAAAAGAACACTACGATCGTCATCAGTGGGATGAGCAAGCAACACGTTGGTGACTTTGCTGCTGACGTTCGTGCCGTTCGTAAGCCAGAACCATACAAGGGTAAGGGTATTCGTTACGAGAACGAACACATTATCCGTAAGGAAGGTAAGACTGGTAAGTAATCTGTTCGGACTACCAGTTCTCATTTTAAAAATCACATTAAATAATAAAATCGAAACAAGAGGTGACTGTTGTGATTATTAAACCAGACAAGAACAAACTCCGCCAACGCCGTCACATGCGCGTTCGTGGGAAGATCTCTGGTACTGCGGAGCGCCCGCGCTTAAGTGTTTACCGTTCAAACAATAACATTTACGCTCAATTAATTGATGACGTAAAGGGTGTGACGCTCGCAAGTGCCTCAACTCTCGACAGTGAAGTTAGTGGCAAGACCAAGACTGATCAAGCAGCTAGCGTTGGTGAACTGATCGCCAAGCGTGGTGCTGCTAAGAACATCAAGAACGTGGTCTTTGACCGTGGTGGTTACCTGTACCATGGTCGGGTTGCTGCACTGGCAACTGCCGCTCGTGAAAACGGACTGCAATTCTAAAAGAAGGAGGAATAACCCGTAATGGCATCATCATACATTGACCCGTCCAAACTGGACTTGGAAGACCAAGTTGTTTCCATCAACCGGATCACCAAGGTTGTTAAGGGTGGTCGTCGTCTTCGTTTCGCCGCACTAGTTGTTGTCGGCGACAAGAACGGTCACGTTGGTTTTGGTACTGGTAAGGCTCAGGAAGTTCCTGAAGCTATTCGGAAGGCTTCTGCAGTTGCACAAAAGAACCTGATTACTGTCCCAACTGTTGGAACTACTATTCCACACGAAGTAATTGGTCACTGGGGCGGTGGCAAGATTCTGCTGAAGCCAGCCGTTGAAGGTTCTGGGGTTACCGCCGGTGGTGCGGTTCGTAACGTCATGGAATTAGCTGGTATTGACGATATGACTGCAAAGCGTCTTGGCTCAAACACTCCTGTTAACGTTGTTCGTGCAACATTTGACGGTTTGCGCCAGCTGAAGAGCGCTGATGAAGTTGCTTCGCTGCGTGGCGTTTCCGCTGAACACCTGGCTGAATAAGGAGGACATAAATTATGGCTCAAGTTAAAATTACTTTAGTTCATAGTGTTGCCCACCGTGAACCACGTCAACGTGCCATTGTTAAGGCACTGGGGCTTGGCCGCGTTGGTAGTTCAGTTATCAAGCCAGATAACGCAGCTATCCGGGGCGCTATTTTTAAGATTGCCCACTTGCTTTCAATCGAAGAAGTTAAGTAATCACTTTGAATTAAGGAGGTGCCGAACACAATGAAGTTAAACGAATTAAAGCCAGCTGCCGGCTCACGTTTCAAGCATCTGCGTCGTGGTCGTGGTCTTTCATCAGGTCACGGTTTCACTTCTGGCCGTGGTACCAAGGGGCAAAAGGCTCATGGTAAGACACGTCTGGGCTTTGAAGGTGGCCAGATGCCACTTTACCGGCAAATGCCAAAGCGTGGCTTTGTTAACATTAGCCGTAAAGAATACGCAATTGTTAACCTGGCTACACTCGACCGTAGCTTTGACGATGGCGCTGAAGTAACGCCAAAGGCGCTGGTTGACAACGGAATCGTTAAAAATCTGAAGAATGGTGTGAAGATCCTTGGCAACGGGAAGCTGAACAAGAAGCTGACTGTTAAGGCCAACAAGTTTTCTGCCGCAGCAGTTTCTGCTATCGAAGCTGCCGGTGGTAAAACTGAGGTGATTTAATTGTTCACTGCCATCACAAATGCTTTCAGGGTGAAGGAAATCCGTAAAAAGATCCTCTTTACCCTGTTTGTGTTGATTGTCTACCGGATCGGTGCGTGGATCACCGTTCCTGGTGTGAACGCTGCAGCCTTGACACAGATTTCGTCGACTGGGCTGGCGTCAATTTTGAACACTTTCAGTGGTGGGGGATTATCAAACTATTCATTATTTGCAATGGGGGTTTCCCCTTATATCACTGCGCAAATTGTTGTCCAACTGTTGCAGATGGACATTGTTCCCAAGTTTGTCGAATGGAGCAAGCAGGGTGAAGTTGGGCGTCAGAAGTTAAATCAAGCCACCAGGTGGTTAACGATTGTTCTTGGGTTTGTTCAGTCCATCGGAATCACGGCCGGATTTAATACGTTAAGTTCGATCAAGTTGGTCGAACATCCGACGATTACGACTTATTTGACCATTGGTTTGATCTTGACAGCGGGGACCATGTTTGCCACCTGGCTTGGTGACATGATCACTGAGCGCGGGGTCGGTAATGGTGTATCTATGTTGATTTTTGCTGGGATTATTGCCCAGATGCCAAGCGGTATTACTCAACTATGGAATGACCAGATTACCGGTGAAAATGGTAGTCAGCTTTGGATGGGAATTGGCTTTATTGCCTGTGTTGTAATTGCGCTGCTGATCATTGTGGCTTTTGTTACTTGGGTTCAGCAGGCGGAGCGGCGGCTGCCAATTCAATATACCCGTCGGACAACGACGGCACCATCAAGCTCCTACTTACCACTGAAAATCAATGTGTCCGGAGTTATTCCGGTCATCTTTGCGGGTTCGTTTATCTCAACGCCACAAACCATTTTGATGGCATTCCAACAATCACACGGTGGCGACACTTGGTACCAGATCATGACGACAATTTTCAATATGCAATCTGGTCCAGGAATCGCGTTATATACTTTCTTGATTGTTGTCTTTACCTTCTTCTACGCGTTTGTTCAGGTTAACCCCGAAAAACTAGCTGAAAATCTACAAAAGCAGGGTAGTTACATTACTGGTATTTGGCCAGGCCGGGGAACACAACAGTACGTTTCCGGACTGTTGATGCGTCTGAGCACTGTCGGCTCGCTCTTCTTAGGGTTGATCTCACTTATTCCACTGGTTGCCAGCATCGTTTGGAACCTCAGCCAGTCTATTGGTCTTGGTGGGACGAGCTTGTTGATCATCGTTCAAATCGCTCTCGACCTTAACCGGCAGATTAATGGATTAACGATGAAGCGTGAGTATATCGGCTTTATCCGTGATGGACAAAAGCCAGATGCAGAAGCTTAAGGAGGAATTGGTAAATGAGTACAATGAACCTCGTTTTAATGGGTCTGCCGGGTGCCGGCAAGGGAACCCAAGCGGACCTAATCATCAAGGATTTCAACATTCCACACATTTCAACTGGTGACATTTTCCGTGCCGCAATTAAGAATCAGACTGAAATGGGTAAGAAGGCCAAGTCCTACATCGACGCTGGCAACTTAGTTCCTGACGAAGTTGTTAACGGAATCGTTGCTGAACGGCTAGCACAAGATGATACGACAAAGGGTTTTATGCTTGATGGCTTTCCACGAAACCTTGTTCAAGCTAAAGCACTGAACAAGATGCTTGAAGATGATGGTCGTCAACTTGACGCCGTCATTAACATCCATGTTGCACCTGACGTGCTTGTCGATCGGTTAAGTGCCCGTTTTATGTGTAAGAATTGTGGTGCTTCATACAACCGGCTCTACCACAAGCCGAAGGTTGAAGGTACTTGTGACGTTTGCGGTGGTCACGAATTCTTCCAGCGGGATGATGACAAACCGGCAACTGTTAAGAACCGGCTAGACGTTAACATCAAGCTGAATACACCGCTGGTTGACTTCTACAAGAATCAGGGCATTTTGCACAACATCAATGGTGAACAATCGATCGAAGATGTTTACAAGGATGTTCGTGAAGTTCTGGTTAACCTGTAACTAGTCCAAACTTGCGTAAATAGCCGTCTTGTGCTATTATTTGTGAGGTTTTGTCTAGTTCGCAGTGGAAAGTCCCTGGCTTTCCACCGCTTTTACGTAATTTGAACGGTAAGGAGGAACCATTTCGTGGCCAAAGCTGACGTAATCGAAATTGAAGGTACGGTTAAAGAAACCCTGCCAAACGCAATGTTTAAAGTGGAACTGGAAAATGGTGTAGAAGTCCTTGCCCATGTTTCTGGCAAGATTCGGATGCACTACATTAAAATCCTGCCCGGAGACCGGGTACGGATGGAAATGTCTCCGTATGATCTGACTAAGGGTCGGATTACTTTCCGCTTCAAGTAAATCGTAAGTATTAATAGTGGAGGATTATTGACATGAAAGTAAGACCATCAGTCAAGCGTATGTGCGAACACTGCCGGATCGTTAAGCGTCACGGCACTGTTATGGTAATTTGCCCAGCCAACCCAAAGCACAAGCAACGTCAGGGCAAGTAATTTAATTTAGAAACGGAGGTGTAATAATGGCTCGTATCGCAGGTGTCGACTTACCTCGTGACAAGCGAATCGTAATCGGCTTAACTTACATTTATGGTATTGGTAACACTACTGCTCAGAAGATTCTGGCAGCTGCAGGTGTTTCAGAAGATATTCGTGTTCGTGACTTAACACCAGACCAGGAAGACAAGATCCGTGCACAAGTGGACCAACTTCAGGTTGAAGGGGACCTTCGTCGTGAAGTAACGATGAACATCAAGCGTCTGCAAGAAATCGGTTCTTACCGTGGCATGCGTCACCGTCGTGGTCTGCCAGTTCGTGGTCAACACACGAAGAACAACGCTCGTACTCGTAAGGGTAAGGCAGTTGCCATTGCTGGTAAGAAGACGTCAAACGCTAAGAAGTAATCTAAAGAAAAAGGAGGTCAGTTAGTTTTATGGCTACCAAAAAAGGAACGCGCAAGCGTCGTGCAAAGAAGAATGTTGAAACTGGTGTTGCACACATTCACTCAACATTTAACAACACGATGGTAATGATTACCGACGTCCAGGGTAACGCTGTTGCTTGGTCTTCAGCTGGTGTCCTTGGTTTCAAGGGTTCCCGGAAGTCTACTCCATTTGCTGCTCAAATGACTTCAGAAGCCGCTGCAAAGACGGCAATGGAACACGGTATGAAGACTGTTGAAGTTGAAGTTAAGGGCCCAGGTTCTGGTCGTGAATCAGCAATCCGTGCACTTCAAGCAACTGGTCTGGAAGTAACTGCTATTCGTGATGTTACCCCAGTTCCGCACAACGGTTCTCGCCCGCCAAAGCGTCGTCGTGTTTAATTTGCAACGGCAACGGACGTTTTCTGCCCACTGTTGTTTTGTTAAAATGCGGACCACGTTTTGAAAGGGGTAAAACGGTAGAATGATCGAATTTGAAAAACCAAACATTCAAAAAGTTGAGGAGAACGACAACTACGGCAAGTTTGTTGTTGAACCACTCGAACGCGGTTATGGGACGACCCTGGGGAATTCCCTGCGTCGGGTGATGCTCGCCTCAATGCCAGGTGCCGCCATTACAAGTATTCAAATTGATGGTGTTCTTCACGAATTCAGCACTGTTGAAGGTGTAACTGAAGACGTGACTCAGATCATCTTGAACCTGAAGAAGGTCGCAATGAAGATTGATTCTGATGAGGAAAAGAATCTGGAGTTGGATGTTAAGGGTCCTGCAAACGTTACTGCAGGTGACATCCAGGGTGACGGTGACGTTACCATCTTAAATCCAGACCTTCATCTGGCAACCGTCGCTGATGGCGCTGAATTACATATTCAAATGACTGCTGACAAGGGTCGCGGTTACGTCTCAGCAACTGACAACAAGGCCCGCATGGATGGCCTGGCAATTGGTGTGTTACCAATTGACTCCATCTACACCCCGATTGAACGGGTCAACTACACTGTCGAAAATGCTCGTGTTGGTCAACGGAGCGACTTTGACAAGCTGACGTTAGATGTCTGGACCGATGGTTCACTGACGTCATCCGAGGCTGTTAGCTTAGCCGCAAAGATCTTGACTGAACACTTGGCAATGTTTGTCAACCTGACTGAAGAAGCACAAAACACTCAAGTTATGGTTGAAAAAGAAGAGACGCACAAGGAAAAGATGCTCGACAAGACGATTGAAGAACTGGACCTTTCTGTTCGTTCTTACAACTGTCTCAAGCGTGCCGGCATTGAAACCGTTAAGGACCTAACTGAACGGACCGAAAACGATATGATGAAGGTTCGGAACTTAGGTCAAAAGTCTCTTGAAGAAATCAAAGAAAAGTTAGCTGACCTTGGCGTAACATTCCGCCAGGAAGACTAATCATTACCGATCAAAGGAGGGAACCACTTCATGAGTTATCGTAAATTAGGACGGACCAGTTCACAACGTAAAGCTTTATTACGTGGTCTGACTACTGAACTGATCATCAATGGCCAAATTAAGACGACTGTTGCACGTGCTAAGGAAGTTCGTCGTACGATGGACCAAATGGTTACGCTCGCTAAGAAGGGCGATTTGAGTTCACGTCGTCGTGCTGCTGCCTTTGTTCGTGATGCTGTTGCTGACGTTAAGGAAAACGGCGACGACATCAAGGTACAAACTGCACTGCAAAAGCTGTTTGACGAAATTGGCCCGAAGTACAAGGACCGTCAGGGTGGCTACACTCGCGTGGTTAAGATGATGCCACGCCGTGGTGATGCCGCACAGATGGCATTAGTATCATTGGTCGACTAGTTATTCTACAACTGAATAACGCGTAATAAAGAATCACTGCAATCTGTGGTATAGAGCGTTACGATGATGGGCATCGCCTTAGTCTAGCTCGAAGGCGGATTTTCCGCGCACCCTGATTGTAAGTGGTTTTTTTATACCCTTTTTTTCGGTATAATAGTTAACAGTGATTAATGAGGAAGGCGGGATTGTATGGCGGCGATTGTCACAACAAAAGATTTGACTTACCGCTATACTACAGATGGTAAGGCTGCACTTGATAAGGTGAGTTTGACGATCCCAGCCGGACAGTGGACCGCTATTATTGGTCATAACGGTAGTGGCAAGAGTACACTGGCCCGGTTGATAGACGGACTGTTGGCGCCGACGACCGGGTCGTTGACTGTAGCTGGAATGCCGATGGATGATGAACACGTGGTGGCTATCCGTCACCGAATTGGTTACGTTTTTCAGAATCCGGACAACCAGTTTATTGGTACCACAGTGGGTGAAGACGTGGCCTTTGGGCTGGAAAACCATCAGGTCCCGCGAGAAAAGATGCAGGAGATTGTTGAACAAAGTCTCGACTTAGTTGGGATGTCACAGATGATTGATGAACAGCCAGCTAGTTTGTCAGGCGGCCAAAAACAACGGGTGGCTCTGGCTGGGGTGCTTGCCATGGAACCAGATATCCTTATCCTGGATGAGGCAACCAGTATGCTGGATCCGGCGGGACGTGAACAGATAGATCGTTTGTTGCTGAAGTTACAGCGGGAGCGTCAAATGACAATTATTTCGATCACGCACGATGTAGTGGAAACCCTCGCAGCTGATTCGATAATAATCATCAATGATGGGCACCTGGTTAAACAAGGACCAGCAGATGAGGTCCTCAGTGATGCTGTCGGTTTGCTGCAACTAGGACTTGCTGCGCCATTTGTTGGGCGATTAAGGTTGGCATTAGAAAAACGGGGAATTAAGGTGCCTGCAAAGGTGACGGATGGTCAAAGGATGGTGGAATGGCTTTGTGCACAGTTAAGTTGAATCAAGTGGATTTCACTTACCAGTTTGGCACCCCATTTGCCCACCAGGCACTTTTCGACTTATCGTTAAAGATCGAGCACGGCTCATACACTGCTGTTGTTGGCCCTACGGGGAGTGGCAAGTCGACCATCATGCAACTGATTGATGGCCTTCTGAGACCGACGAAAGGGACGGTTTCCGTTAACGGTGTAACCGTGTCGCCATCGAGTAGTCTTCGCCAACTGGCGGCGTTGAGGGCAACGACCGGCTTTGTTTTCCAATTGCCAGAAAAACAGCTATTCGCTGAAACGGTAATTGAAGACGTCATGTTCGGGCCGCTCAATAATGGGCAGTCCGCATCAGCAGCGCGAGAAAATGCGTGTCAGGCATTGCAGCAAGTCGGTCTTGGTAAAGAGTTTGAACAGCAGTCTCCATTCGACTTATCTGGCGGTCAGATGAGGCGGGTGGCCATCGCTGGGGTGTTAGCGATGAAGCCCACTCTACTGATTCTCGATGAACCGACAGCTGGTCTTGATTCACAGGGGGCACGTCAAATTCTTGAACTGGTCGACCGTCTGCACCAGCAGGGGACGACAATCCTGTTGGTGACCCACCACATGGAGCAAGTTGCTACTTATGCTGACCAGGTAGTGGTCATCAACCACGGTCGGTTGGCATTCCAGGGAACGCCCCGGAAGCTGTTTGCGGATAGGAAACTTCTTGCCGAGAACTCCCTTCGCTGGCCGGCAGCAGTTTCTTTCGATCATGCCTTGCGTGATGGTGGAGTTCATTTGCCTGGACCAGTATCATTAAGCTTGGACGAACTTGCTGACAAACTGGCAACTCAGCTGAAAGGACGCGATCAGGATGAATAACCGGGTAGTGCTTGGGATGTACGTCCCTACCAATTCACGGTTTCATAGTCTAGACCCGCGGGCCAAGTTGCTGGTGGTCTGCTGGTACGTGGTGCTGGTTTTCCTGGCGACAAGCCTGGTGGAAAACTTGTGGTTAGCGCTGATCCTTGGCATGATGATGGTCATCACGAAAGTGCCTTTTCGCATGTACTGGCACGGCTTAAAGCCAATGGCCTGGGTAATCGCCTTTACGGTCGTTGTCCAGTTGCTCTTCAGTTCTGGCGGGATTACGTATTGGTATTGGGGACCGTTTCACTTAACGAGTGGCGGTATTAGTGATGCTGGCTTGGTCTTTGCGCGCTTTACCCTGGTTATTTTAGCATCGACGGTGTTAACAGTCGCTACTCCGCCACTGCAGCTCGCTGATGCCGTGGAGTCAATTATGAAACCGCTGAAGGTCATTCACGTTCCAGTGGGTCAGGTTTCACTGATGTTGTCTATCGCCATGCGTTTTATTCCGACGATCTTTGACGAGGTTGAGACCATTATGAACGCCCAACGGGCTCGTGGTGCCAAATTTGATGAAGGGAGCCTATTTAAGCGGGCGAAAAGGTTTGTCTCCGTCCTAATCCCGCTCTTTGTGACTTCGTTTCAACGGGCGGAAGAACTAGCGACTGCCATGGACGCGCGAGATTATTATCCGAACGGCAAGCGGACCAAGTACCGGTTGTTACGCTGGCAAAAACGTGATTGGGTGGCAGTTGGTCTAATGGCATTCGTGACCGTTGGCTTTTTGGTCTGCCATTGGTTCAATATAGCAATAATTTAACAAGTAGGAACGACGGTCTGCGGTGGTCGTCGTTTTATCATGGGAGAAAAAATGTATCGTTATAAAATCACCTTTGCTTATGATGGCACTAACTTTTCCGGGTTTCAGATTCAACCCCACCAAAGAACGGTAGAGCAGACCTTGAAAGACGTTGTGAATAAGATTGCCAAAAATCCACAACCACCGTTGAACGTGGTGGGGTCGGGACGGACTGACGCCGGCGTCCATGCCTTAAACCAGGTGGCCCACTTTGACTGCCCGTTTCACCTTAGTGGTGAGGCAATGAGAAAGGCACTCAACAGCCTTTTGCCGCGGGATATTTTAGTTAAGCGTGCCGAGGAAGTGTCATCGAGCTTCCATGCTCGCTTTTCGGCACACCGCAAAACTTACCGTTACCGGGTTGTTCAGGGGGACTTCGTTGATCCTTTTAAACGAAATTACACGGCTCATTACAAGTATCCGCTGGATGTCGAGAAGATGAATCGGGCCGCACAGGATTTCGTAGGTGAGCATGATTTTACGAGTTTTGTTGCTTCGGGAAGCCAGGCGAAGAGTAACGTTCGGACAGTGGAGCGGGCGCGTGTTTTTTATGACCAGCACGACCAAGAAGTGATCTTCGAATTCACCGGTAACGGCTTCCTGTACAACCAAGTAAGGATTATGGTTGCCTTTCTACTTGAGATTGGCAGTAATCAGCGCCCGGTTGATGATGTTCCGCGTGTTCTGGCGGCCAAAGACCGGGAACAAGCACGGATGACGGCGCCTGCGTCCGGACTATATTTGGTTAGTGTTGATTATGGGGAGTAAAGTATTGACGACCAGGCTGAAAACAGGTAAACTAATAGGCGGTATTCTTTGACCACTGATAAGCCCCGGAATCTTATTACGTTGTTAAAGAACACAAAAATTGGAGGAACTAATCGTGAGAACGACATACATGGCAAAACCAGGTGAAGTTGATCGCAAGTGGTACGTTGTCGACGCCAAGGATGTTTCCCTGGGTCGGTTATCTTCCACTGTCGCTGCTATTTTACGCGGCAAGAACAAGCCAACTTACACCCCTCACGTTGATACTGGTGACTTTGTTATTGTTATCAACGCTGCCGAAGTTAAGTTAACTGGTAAGAAGTCAAGCCAAAAGCTGTACTACCGTCACATCAGCAACAACCCAGGTGGGATGCACACCCGGACTGCTGGTGACCTGAAGGCTAACGATCCTGTTAAGTTGATTGAAACTTCAGTTAAGGGTATGCTGCCGCACACCCCGCTGGGTCGCAAGATGGGCATGAAGCTGCACGTATACGCTGGGGAGGACCACAGCCACGCAGCTCAAAAGCCTGAAAAGCTTGACATTACTAACTTAATCTAAGAGGAGGGGAAAATATGGCTCAACAAGTACAATACACCGGCACTGGTCGTCGGAAGGATTCTACTGCCCGGGTACGTCTGGTACCAGGTTCTGGTAAGATCACGATGAACGGCAAGGCCATCGAAGACTACATTCCATTTGCTAGTCTGCGTGCGATCGTTAACCAACCATTCAACGTTACTCAGACTGATGGTCAATACGACGTTCTGGTTAACGTTCACGGCGGCGGTTTCTCAGGCCAAGCCGGCGCAGCTCGTCACGGGATTGCCCGTGCCCTGCTAGCGGTTGACCCTGACTTCCGTGATGCCCTGAAGAAGGCTGGTCTGCTTACCCGTGACCCTCGGATGAAGGAACGGAAGAAGCCAGGTCTGCGGAAGGCCCGGAAGGCTCGTCAATTCAGTAAGCGTTAATCTGGTTGCCAGATTAAGGCGGACATTGACAACTTTGCCAATTCCATCAAATACAAAAACCACTCGGCAAAATGCCGGGTGGTTTTTTGCGTTCTTATAACCGTTTTAAGCGTGGTATTCGTAACGAATCTGGTAGTGGCGTGGCTGGTTTGGCCGGACGACGATATCACCGAATTCCGGATGGTTCGGGGTGTCCGGTAGGGTTTGCGGTTCTAAGGCGATCGCCATCCACTGGTTTGCGGGACGATTGTAACCTTGAATATGAAGGTTGTTGGCCGTGTACATTACCAGGCCGTTACGGTCGGAATAAATGTCAACACGGCGGTGACTCGTTCCATCTTCCAGGGTGGCAATTGGTGAGTCCATCCGGGCACGGCTAGGGGTCACTTTCCAAATGTCGTCAAAGCCACCCTCGGTTGTTTTTTCCATGGTGTGGAGGTGGTTGCCTAAACAACTTAAGCGAGTGAAGTCAAAACTGGTGGAATCAACCGGCAAGAGACGCCCCGTTGGCAACTTAGCGTCATCACATTCCAAGTGGTGGTCACCATTAATTTGCAAGAGGTGGTTTTCAATCGTGTTATCGTGATCCGAGAGGTTCCAGTAGGTATGGCAGGTAGGGTTAAAGAGGGTTGGGGCGCTGCTTTGAGCGGTGAAATCAAGGGTGACGGCATCGTTATCATCGAGGGTATAAATTGTCGTCATCGCCAGGTCACCAGGGTAGCTATCAAGGTCGTGGTTTGCCGTGTAGGTAAGGACTAACTGGCTACGGTGTTCGCCAACGAGTGGTTCCACGTGCCAAATGACACCACCAATGCCATTCGGACCACCGTGAATAGTATTGCCGTTTTCGTTGGTATCAACCTGGTATTGCCGACCATCAATTGTAAATTGCCCATTGGCAAGACGTCCCGCCGTCCGACCAATAATTCGACTAGCACATAACGAGGCCGTTTTGTCGTACGTGTGGACATCGTTGGTAGCGTACAAAAGATTTAGTGGACCGTGAGTACTGGGAACCGTGAAGGCCTGCCAAATACCACCATAGTCAAGGACGCTGATGCTGACGTCGTGTTTGTTGGTGAGGGTGTACTTGGTGACTTTACGACCATCAAGTTTCCCAAAATTTTCTGTCGATAGTTTCATGGTTTTACCTCCAAGTTTCTTATCTTATTCTTATTGTACAACAGAATGAAAAGGCTACCAATTAGGGAAGGACAAAATCATCAAGCGTTCCTTGTTCATCGCGGTGAGTATGCTATAATCACTGCAACCATTGTTAACGATTTTTAAGGAGTGATTGTGATGCCATTAATCCACATTGAACTGCTGGCAGGACGGACTGAAGAACAACTAAAGAAAATTGTCGAAGACGTTACTAGAGATGTTGCGAAAGACGCCAACGTTCCTGAAGAACGGGTCAACATTGTCTTGACCGAATTAGCTCATAACCGGTTGGCAAAGGGTGGCGAACTGGTCAGCGATCTGGAAAATAAGTAGACAGAATAATTTGAGCGTGACCAACCGTGAAACAGAAATCAGAATGATTTCGTTTTTGAACGGTGCTAACGCGGAAGTCATTTATGCCTTCGTCGTCACGACGCGCAGCTAGGCTGTCTGCCGCCCCAGCGAGCAACAATAGGCCTCTAGCGTTCGGTTTTACCAGAACGTTAGAGGCCCTTGTTGTACCGCTTGTTAACTTTTAGTATAGATATGGGCGATTATGCCACGGCCTTTTTATTGTCAACAGGGTGGCGGCGCTTGTTTCGTCCTTAATAATTGCGGTAGAATATTCTTAATAAGCATGAATTGAAGGAGGCACTGGCGCGTGGCAAGAAAACGCAAACGCAGCAGTCGCAAAAAGAAAAATATGGGTAGCCGCTTGGCAGCCGTGGTGGTAGTAGTTTTGCTTGTCTTTGTGGGTGTCTACGTTGGGCATCATCTCTACCAGCGTTACCAACAGCAGCAGATTATTGAAAAGCGGAATAACGCCCGCAAGCTGTTTATCAAGCAGGTAGCACCGGAAGCGCAGGCAATGCAGAACCGTTACCATGTGTTGGCTTCGATTACCATTGCCCAGGCTATTTTGGAATCCGACTGGGGCAGTAGTCAGCTAGCTTCACAATATCACAACCTCTTCGGCATCAAGGGTACTGGCGCTAACTCCAAGGAAATGTCGACTAAGGAGTACGTCGATGGCAAGTGGATCGTGATTAAGGGCCGCTTCAAGGTATATGACTCCTGGGATGCGTCAATTAAGGATCACACCCACCTGATGATTACCGGGACAGATACTAATAAGCAGAACTATTCCCAGGTGACCCAGGCGACCAATTACAAGCAAGCCGCGAAGGGGCTCCAGCAGGCTGGTTACGCGACGGATCCCGACTACGCGAAGAAGTTAATTAGTGTTATTCAGACCTACCACCTTGACCAGTATGACAAGTAAAGGAGCAAACCATGCAAGAATTAATTGACAAAATTAAGCAATACGGAATGGTACTACCGCATGACGTCTTAAAAGTAGATGCCTTTTTGAATCACCAGGTGGATCCTCAACTGATGAAACACGTTGGTGAAGAGTTTGCAAAGCGGTTTGCAGGTAATTCGATTGACCACGTTTGGACGGTCGAATCGTCAGGGATCGCGCCGGCACTAATGACGTCCTTGGCACTTGATGTTCCGATGATTTTTGCTCGTAAGCACCAGAGCCTGACTCTTAAACACGATATGTATACTGCCAAGGCTTATTCATACACTAAGCAGACGACCAATAACATTTCTATTTCCAAAAAATACGTCACTCCTGGCGAACATGTTTTGTTGATTGATGACTTTATGGCTAACGGCCAGGCGGTTAACGGGATGTTGGAAATTGCCAAACAGGCCGGAGTTCACGTTGTCGGGATTGGTATCGTGATCGAAAAGAGTTTCCAGCCTGGTGGCAAGAAACTGCGGGAACAAGGACTGCGTGTGGAATCGCTGGCAAAAATCAAGTCGCTGGCGGACGGAAAAGTTAGTTTTGTGGAGGAATGATAACAATGGCAAACGAACCGCTTTATCCGGGAAAAACAGTTGGCCTGATTGGCTTGGGACACAATGGCGGGGCATTGATCGCTGCTGTCAAACGCGCCGGATACCGGGTGGCTGTCTATGTTGACCACTCCATGCCAGAAACCACCCGTGCGGCGGACCTGACGATGGTAGCCAACTACCGGGCTAAGGATACCCTCAAAGAATTTGCAATGTCTTGCGACGCTATCCTCTACCCAACGGCGACCGTCGATGCGGTTGTTTTAGAGTACCTGGTCAAGTTTACGAGCGTTCCCCAGGGTGCCAACGCCCTGGAAATTTGCCAAGACCGCTTGATGGAACGGGCATTCCTTGACCAGTTGAATGTCAACGTTGCACCATACGTAACGGTTATTAGCCTAGACGACGTTTACCAGTCAATTGATGCGATTGGTTACCCGGCCTTGCTAAAGCCAATTCAGCGGGGCTTAGGTGAGAAATCGATGCGGATCGAACGGCAGACTGATATTTCACGTGCTGCTGACTTTATTGACACCGGGACTTACCTGCTGGAATCGTGGATTGACCACACCAACGAGTACACGATGGTGGCCGTTACTAACGGCCAGGACACCAAAATGTTTCCGCTGACGGAATTGGTCTTGGATGACCACCGGAAGCTGGTGGAAGTGAAAACACCGGCTGCTGTTCCTGACGATATGCTGGGTGAAATGAAACGCATTACGAATAACGTGGCTAAAAACCTACAGTATCATGGCGTCTTCACCGTTAATTTCTACGTGACAAGCAATGGAAACCTCTATGTCAAGGGAATTCAGCCAGCGCTGTCGGTTATTGGCAACGTCTTTGATAATACCGCCACGATCAGTCAGGAGGAGCAATTCCTCAGATCAGTTACCGGGCGGCCACTGCGTCAGCCGGTCATTACTCAGCCGGGGCTGATGATGGTGGTTCGTCAGGCACAGCGGGAGGCAGTTTACCGCCAGTGGCTGCTCAAGGATAACTGGCAATTCCAGTTCTTCTTGAACGACAAACATGACGATGATCCGTTATCCTTAGCCGGATTTGTCTGGGTTACGGGGTTGGACTCGCAAGATAAGCTCCAAAACCAGGTTGATGACACCGAAGTATGGACTAACGAGTTGCCAAGCGAAGCCGGCGGCGACACCCTTACCGGGGACCCACTATTAGATTTGGCAACTGATCACGATGATGATCAAGCTGAACCTCAAGATAATTAACTACCAAACACCGTGGCCACGTGTCACGGCCTTTTTTATTGATAAAAGCAGGTCCGTCGTCCGCACTCATGGAGTTAATATTTGTTATAATTGAGATCGACTGAATTTTAAGAGGGGTTGAAGAACGTGAGTAGCGATGCGTTGATTAAGGGACTTAATGATAAGCAGGCCGAGGCCGTTCAAACCACCGAGGGGCCACTTCTGGTTTTGGCTGGGGCCGGTTCTGGCAAGACCCGGGTACTAACTCACCGGGTGGCCTACCTGATCGAAGAAAAAGGAGTTAACCCGTGGAATATCTTGGCAATTACTTTTACTAACAAGGCGGCCGCTGAAATGCGTGAACGGGTCGGCAAGCTGCTGGGCGAAAGTGCCCGTGATATTTGGGTATCCACCTTCCATGCCCTTTGTGTTCGTATTTTGCGTCGCGACATTGACAAGCTGGGCTTCAACCGGGCCTTTACCATCGCTGACAGCGGGGAACAACGGACACTGGTCAAGCAGATTTGTGGTGACTTGAACTTGGACACCAAGCAGTTCGACCCACGAAGCATTCTCTCTGCCATCTCCAATGCCAAGAATGCGATGCAGACACCAAGCGAGTACGCGAAACAGGCCCAGGGCTTTTTCGACAAGGTCGTGGCCAAGGTGTATACCCAATATCAGCAACAGCTGACGGCTAACCAAGCACTCGACTTCGATGATCTGATCATGAAGACGATCGAATTATTTGAGAAGGATGCCGATACCCTGGAATTTTACCAGCGAAAGTTTCGTTACATCCACGTTGACGAATACCAAGACACTAACGATGCCCAATATCAGTTAGTTCACATGTTGGCGGACACCCCGGAACATAACCTGTGTGTGGTCGGGGATGCGGATCAATCAATTTATGGCTGGCGGGGTGCCAATATCGAAAATATCCGTAACTTTGAGCGCGATTATCCAAACGCGAATGTCGTCTTGCTGGAACAAAATTACCGGTCGACTCAAACAATCCTCGATGCTGCCAATGAAGTGATTGTCAATAATACTGACCGCAAGAAAAAGAATTTGTGGACCGACAACGGTAAGGGTGAATTAATTTCCTATTACCGGGCGCAAAGCGGTAATGATGAAGCCCAATACGTGGTGGAACAAATTCGCAAGCAGATGGCAGAACACGGGTTGCACTACAACGACTTTGCCGTTTTGTACCGGACCAACGCGCAGTCCCGGACAATTGAAGAAACCTTCGTGAAGAGCAACGTCCCTTACCTGATGGTGGGTGGTCACAAGTTCTACGACCGGATGGAAATTCGTGATGTGCTGGCCTATCTGACCTTGATTGCCAACCCAGATGACTCACTCAGTTTTCAGCGAGTGGTCAACACTCCCAAGCGGGGGATTGGTTTAAAGACAGTTGACCGTCTGCGCACCTTTGCGGCTGACCACCACTGGTCACTGCTTAAGGCGTTGGACCACCTGGACCTGGCTAACGAAATCAATACCAGCGCAAAGCGTCATTTGAGCGAGTTTGCGGCAGTGATTAGTAATGCTCGCCGGCAAATGAATGAACTGAGTGTCACCGAATTGACTAACCAGCTCCTGGAAGACAGCGGCTACCTGCAGGCGCTCAAAAAGAGTAAGTCGCTAGAAGCTCAGTCGCGGATTGATAACTTGGACGAATTCCTGACGGTTACCAAGCAATTTGATCAGGATCACGAGGATGATGATGCTGACCACAGCGAGTTGTTAACCAACTTCCTGGCTGACCTGGCCCTCGTATCCGATCAGGATGACGTTGACGAAAGTGAACCGGCAGTTACCATGATGACAATCCATGCCGCCAAGGGACTGGAATTTCCAGTAGTCTTCATGGTGGGGATGGAAAGCGGTCTTTTCCCACTTTCTCGGTCAATGGATGACCCAGAGCAGTTGGAAGAAGAGCGGCGACTGGCCTACGTTGGTATTACCCGGGCTAAGCGCAAACTCTACCTCACTAACGCCTTATCACGGATGTTGTACGGGCGGCCGCAACACAACGCCCCGTCGATGTTCGTTGATGAAATTAATGACAGTTTGATTCATTCCGATTCACCGGCGGCAGCACTGAAGAACGTCCCGTTCAGCCAGCGGCTAGCTACCAAGCAGACTTGGCGTGAATTACACCAGAAACACGGTGTTCACCATTCTGTTAAGCACGAAAACACTGGCAGCGGCGCCGATAAGGTGGGCTGGCAGGTTGGTGATAAGGTAACTCACCGTAAGTGGGGCGCGGGGAGCGTCCTGGCAGTTCATGGTACTGGCAAGGACATGGAACTGGATATTTTCTTCCCAGGACTCGGCACTAGTGGCAAGAAGCGGTTGCTGGCTGCCTTTGCACCGATTCAGAAGGTTGAAAAATAAGGAGGCTGAAGATGGTAGAAGAAAAAGCAGTCGACCAGTTAACGCTAGAAGAAGCCAAAGAAACCATTGGACCGCTGCGGGACCAGTTGACCCAGTGGGGAAAAGAATACTACGAGCAAGATAAGCCGACGGTCCCGGATTACGTCTATGATCGCGAGTATGAGCGTCTGGTTGAACTAGAAGCCCGTTTTCCGCAGCTCAAGACGGCTGATTCACCGACACAACGGGTTGGTGGACGAGTAACGACTGACCTGCCGAAGGTCCCGCACGAGATTCCAATGCTATCGATGGGTGACGTTTTCTCACTCGAAGAACTGCTGGACTTCAATACTCGTCAGCAGGCTGATGGCGGAAGCGACCACCCCTTTGAATACAACCTCGAATTGAAGATTGACGGGTTATCACTTTCCGTGGTGTATGAAAATGGTAAACTTGTGCAGGCTTCGACCCGGGGAAACGGGGTCATCGGCGAAGACGTCACTGCCAACGTAAAGACAATCAAGGAAATTCCCCAGCAGCTGAACGAACCACTTTCGTTGGAGTTCCGGGGAGAATGCTACATGCCGAAGAAGGCCTTTGCCCAGCTTAATGAGCAACGAGAAGAGGCTGGCCAACCGATCTTTGCCAACCCGCGGAACGCGGCAGCCGGCAGCCTCCGCCAGTTAGACCCGCGAGTGACCGGGCACCGGCAATTAGCAGCTTTCATGTACTATGTCCCGGAATGGCGGAAGTTGGGCGTGACTACCCAGGCAGAGGCGCTGGACCGGATGCGGGAGCTTGGGTTTGTCGTCAACCAGACTAACCGGGTAGTTCACTCGGCCGCAGAAATCCGTGATTACATTGACGAATACACGGCACAGCGTGACCAGCTGGCATACGGTATCGACGGAATCGTCGAAAAGGTCAACGACCTGGCTACCCAGGACGAACTGGGGGCAACGGTCAAGGTGCCGCGTTGGGAAATTGCCTATAAGTTTCCACCAGAAGAAGAGGCAACAATTGTTCGCGATATCGTTTGGACGGTCGGCCGAACCGGCAACGTTACCCCGACGGCTGTGATGGATCCCGTTCAGCTAGCCGGGACAACGGTCAGCCGGGCCTCGTTGCATAATCCGGACTACCTGAAGGCAAAGGATATTCGTCTGGGTGACACCGTCTATCTTCACAAGGCGGGGGACATCATTCCCGAAATTTCCCGTGTTGATCTGAAGAAGCGTCCGGCAGATAGCCAGCCTTACCAAATCCCGACCCAGTGTCCAGTCTGTGGTTCAGACCTGGTCCACTTAGACGACGAAGTGGCCTTACGGTGCATCAACCCGATGTGCCCAGCCCAACTAAAGGAAGGTTTGGCGCACTTTGCCTCCCGAAACGCGATGAATATTGATGGCCTGGGGCCGAAGATTATCAACCAGCTGTGGGAAAAGAAGCTCGTCCATGACTATGCTGACTTGTACCAGTTAACTGACGACCAATTATTAACTTTAGATAAATTTGGTGAAAAATCGGCAGCCAACCTGTTGACAGCGATTGATAATAGTCGCCATAATTCATTGGAACGTTTATTATTCGGTCTGGGAATCCGTCATGTTGGTGCTAAGGCTGGTCAATTACTGGCAGCCCGTTTTAAGTCGATGGATAACTTGATGGCCGCTAGTCAGGAAGAAATTGCCAGCGTTGCCAATATCGGACCAACAATCGGTGAGAGTGTTGCCACCTACTTTGCTAATGACCAAGTTAGACGCCTGGTGGATGAGCTGAAAAACGTGGGTGTTAACATGACCTACGACCAACCGGAAGCCGGCACTGAGACCGCTGAGAGCCCGTGGAATGGGCGTCGGGTGGTACTGACTGGTAAACTGGTGGAAATGACCCGTGGCGAAGCTAAGCAGTGGTTGGAAGCTCACGGGGCTAACGTTACCAGTAGCGTTTCAAAGAAAACAGATATAGTCATTGCCGGTGATAAGGCGGGGAGCAAGTTGGCACGGGCCAATGACCTTGGTATCACCGTGTGGGACGAAGCGCGTTTCGCCCAGGCAATGAAGGAGGAACAATAATCGTGAAGTGGAAGAAAGCAGCAGTTGCAGTCATTACGATGGCCTGCGCGCTGTCATTATCAGCTTGTGGGTTTCACAAGAAGAGTACTAGCAATAGCAACTACACGACAACCGGGTCAGCTGGCAAAAATTATCAGGGCGTGATCGAGCATGGTCACTACAAGGTCAGCAAGTCTCGGGGAGTGAATGTGACGCAAAACTCTAACCAGTACAACTTGAAGAGTTTTGAAACCGGGCTGACGGAAGTATCCCAAAAGGTATTTTCGCCGAAGAGTTATATCTTCCAGGAAGGTCAGTACTTAGACACCACTGAAGTACAGCACTTGCTGGGCCGGAAGTCGGCGAAGAATCCGGAAGGACTGAACCCGAAAAAGGGGAAGTCGAGTGATCCGAACCCGGAATTTATCCAGCAACTGGAAGAACAGGACTTTGTTCAGCAAAGTGGTGGTTCCCTGAAATTAAAGGGGATGACTATCGGGATCGGGATCAACTCCGAATACAACTACCAGAAGAAGACCGATGGTCCCCAGTACACAAAGAAGATTAGTGATGCGGAAGTCAAACGGCAGGGTGAAATTGCCGCTGCCAAAGTGCTGAAGCAGATTCGACAGAAAAAAGGCTGTCAGAACATTCCGATTGTGATTGCTCTTTATAAGCAGGCGCCCGACGACAGCCTAGTTGGCGGTAGCTTCTTTGCCTACGAAAAGAGCAGTGGGACCTCACTTGGGGACTGGAAGGAATTGAATTACAAGACGACCGTCATGCCAAAAGCAAGCGGCGCTAACTCGACGAATAAGGATAACGAGAGTGATGATAACAACTTCTCTAACTTCAAGAGCCAAATTCAGAGTTTCTTCCCGAACATCAGCGGGGTAACGGCCCAGGCACAGTACAAGAATGACAGTCTTGCGGGGATGCACATCACCGTGACGACGCAATTCTACAGTGAAACGGAAATTCAAAGTTTCACCGACTACATTGCTCAAGCAGCAAAGAAGTACCTGCCAAACGGGATTCCAATTGATATCCGGATCCAGTCAGACTCCGAAATGCAGGCAATTGTGTTTAGAAACGCTGGTTCCGACAAGTTCCAGACCCACGTTTTGACATCTTACTAGCATCAAAAAATCATGGCTCGGCCAAATGCCGGGCCATTTTTCGTGAAAGCAGGCTTGTAAACCAGACCGATACGGTGTTATGTGCTAAAATATGAAGCGTATGAATTTTTAACGGAAGAGGGATGAATCAATGGCAGACCAAATCAATGAAGAAGAGGTTAAGCACGTTGCAGCACTTGCTAAACTTGAATTCAGCGATCAGGAATTACCAGAGTTTACCAAGAAGCTCGATGACGTTATGGACTTATTCGCCCAGTTGGCGAATGTCGATACCACTGGTGTTGAACCGATGGTTTCACCAACTGACTTGGTAAACGTAATGCGAGAGGACAAGGCTGAACACGCATCAGCTCGGCAGATTCGCCGGATGCTGGATAACGCACCGGATGCCGCAGCCGGCCTCATTAAGGTACCAGCAATTATCGATGAAAGCGGGGACGGTGAATAATGAACTTTTTTGATAAAGACCTTCAGCAGGTTCACGAAGACCTGGTGAACAAAAAGGTGAGCGCCAAGGAAATAACCCAGGCTGTCATCGATAACATTAAGAACCACGAAGAACAGCTCCACGCTTTTCTGCGGGTTAACGAAGCAGAAGCACTTGCTGCTGCCGAAAAGGTGGATGAAGAAGGAATTAAGGACGACCAGTTGCTAGCCGGGATTCCACTGGCAGTGAAGGATAACATCCTCACCGACGGCATCACCACGACGGCTGCTTCCAAGATGCTGGAACACTTTAAGCCGGTTTATGACGCCACCGTTATTAGCAAGCTGAAAGAACAGCGCTTCATCAACGTTGGTAAGACCAACCTGGATGAATTTGCGATGGGTTCGTCAACAGAAAACTCTGCCTTTGGGCCAACACACAACCCGTGGAACACCGACTACGTTCCTGGTGGTTCTTCTGGTGGTTCTGGTGCCGCTGTTGGTGCCGGGGAAGTCCTCGGTGCCCTGGGGACTGATACCGGTGGTTCCGTCCGGATGCCGGGGAGCTTGAACGGGGTAGTTGGTTCCAAGCCAACTTATGGCCGGGTTTCCCGTTACGGGATTGTGGCCTTTGGCTCAAGTTTTGACCAGGTTGGCTGGTTGACCCAAAACGTCAAGGACAACGCCTACCTGACGTCAGTAATTAGTGGTCACGACGAACATGACATGACCTCTTCAGACCGGGAAGTACCCGACTTTGCTGCTGGATTGAACGACAGCACCAGTGTCAAGGGTCTGCGGATCGGGCTACCTAAGGAATACATGACCGATGCTATTTCACCGGCAGTCCGTAAGGGGATCGAAGATGCTGCTAAGCTCTACGAATCGCTGGGCGCAACGGTAGACGAAGTTTCCCTGCCACACACTGAAGACGGGATTCCGGTTTACTACATCCTGGCTACTGCCGAAGCATCTTCCAACCTCGGCCGTTATGACGGGATTCGCTACGGCTTCCGGGCAGCTGATGCTAAGAATATCGACGACGTTTACGTCAAGTCGCGTTCTGAAGGTTTCGGGCCAGAAGTTAAGCGGCGGATTATGCTGGGGACGTTCGCTCTATCAGCCGGATCTTACGATGCCTACTTTATGCAGGCAGCCAAGGTTCGGCGGATGATGGCCAACGACTTTGTGGACGTCTTCCAGAATTACGACTTGATCATGGCACCGATGGGAACTGACGTGGCCTTCAAGCTGGGGTCAGAAACGCAGGACCCAACCCAGATGTACATGAACGACATCCTGTCTGTTCCGGCCAACATGGCTGGGCTGCCATCAATGTCCGTTCCGGCAGGCTTCAGCAAGGGACTGCCATTTGGGATGCAGCTGATCGGGAAGCCATTTGACGAACAGACGATGTTTAACGCCGGTTACGTCTTTGAACAAAACACTGATTACCACAAGCAGCACCCACAGTTAGGAGGCCAGAACTAATGAATTTTGAAACGACCATTGGTCTGGAAGTCCACGTGGAACTTAAGACCAACACCAAAATCTACAGTCCGTCGGCCGTTGAATATGGTGACGAACCAAACAGCAATACCAACGTCATTGACTGGGCCTACCCGGGGACGCTGCCGATTCTGAACAAGGGTGTCGTCCGCGACGGGATCATGGCCACACTGGCCCTGCACGGTCAGGTTCGCAAGCACATGCACTTCGACCGGAAGAACTACTTCTACCCGGACAACCCGAAGTCATACCAAATTACCCAGAAGGACACGCCAATCGGCCACGATGGCTGGATTGAAATCGAAGTTGACGGCAAAAAGAAGAAGGTCGGCATCGAAGAGCTCCATATCGAAGAAGATGCCGGGAAGAACACCCACAGTCCAAACGGTTTTTCCTACGTTGACTTGAACCGTCAGGGGACGCCGTTGATCGAAATTGTCTCCAAGCCCGAAATGTCATCGCCCGAAGAAGCGGTGGCCTACCTGGAAGCACTCCGTCAGCGGATCCAGTTTACCGGGATTTCTGACGTAAAGATGGAAGAAGGGTCAATGCGGTGCGACGTCAACATTTCCGTTCGCCCGTACGGCTTTGACCAGCTGGGAATTCGTTCTGAAATCAAGAACCTGAACTCCTTCAACTTCGTTAAGCGGACACTGGAATACGAAATCAAGCGTCACCAACAGGTATTGATGAGTGGTGGCCAGATTGCCCAGGAAACGCGGCGGTTCGTCGAGGCTACCGGGGAGACGGCTTCAATGCGTTCCAAGGAAGGGGCAGACGATTACCGTTACTTCCCAGAACCGGACATCCCACCGATGGACGTCAGCCAGGACTGGATTGACGAAATTAACGGCCAGATGCCAGAAATGCCTGGTGAACGCCGCAAGCACTACGTTGATGACCTCGGCTTAACTGACTACGATGCCAAGGTACTGACCCAGACCAAGGAAATGTCAGACTTCTTCGAAGAAACGGTCAAGGACGGGGCTGACGCTAAGCGGGTTGCTAACTACCTGATGAACGATGTTAACTCCTACCTGAATGACAACCACGTAGACCTGCCGGACACTAAGCTGACACCAGCTAACCTGGCGGGGATGCTGAAGCTGATCGAAGACGGAACGATTTCCACCAAGATGGCTAAGAAGGTCTTTGTCGGAATCCTCGATGGTCAGGAGCCAGCGGCTTATGCTAAGGAAAAGGGCCTGATCCAGTTGTCTGACCCAGCCCAGATTCAGCCAATTGTTGATGACGTCTTAGACAACAACCAGCAGTCCATCGAAGACTTCAAGAACGGAAAAAAGCGGGCTGTCGGCTTCCTGATGGGTCAAGTGATGAAGGCCACTCACGGTAAGGCTAACCCGGGTGTTGCCAATAAGCTGCTGATGAAGTCACTGAACGCACGCTAGTCATTGGAGGGAGTTTCAATGCGGAAACGAGCGCGAATTATTTATAACCCGACTGCGGGACGGGAAGCGTTACGCAGTCACCTGGTGGATATTTTAAATATCTACGAGCAGGCTGGTTATGAAACAAGTGCTTTTGCGACAACCCCGGCACCTAATTCGGCCAAGAATGAGGCGGAACGGGCAGCAAAGGACGGTTTTGACTTGGTAGTTGCCGCCGGTGGTGACGGGACGCTCAACGAAGTGGTGAACGGCCTGGCACCGCTGAAACACCGGCCAACCATGGCAATTATCCCGGCTGGGACGACCAATGATTACGCGCGGGCGCTGAAAATTCCGCGTGATGATCCGATTGCAGCGGCACGGTTGATCTTGCGCAAGAACAAGAAGTTCAAGATCGATATTGGGCAAGCCGGCCAGAAATATTTTATGAACATTGCGGCTGGCGGAACGCTCACTGAGTTGACCTATGACGTCCCATCAGACATGAAGTCGCTCTTTGGATACCTGGCCTATCTGGTTCGTGGCGCAGAATTGTTACCGCGGATCAAACCGGTACCGATGGAGATCAAGTACGACGACCACGTCTTTAAGGGAACGGCATCGACGATCCTCTTGGCGCTGACCAACTCGGTTGGTGGCTTTGAACAGTTAGTACCGGATGCGGCGTTAGACGATGGTAAGTTTACGATGATCATCGTTAAGGAAAGCAAGCTGGCGGGGATTATGCAACTGATGGCCAAGGCCCTGCAGGGCAAGCACCTCGACGACCCGCGCATTCTCTACGCCAAGGCGGCTGAAGTTCAAATCACTCCCTTGGATAACGAGGACCGCTTGATGATTAACCTCGACGGTGAATACGGCGGTGACGCGCCAATGAAGTTCCGTGACCTCAAGCAGCACCTGGAAGTGGTCGCCAACCTGGATGAAATTCCGGACGATGCGATTACGGAATCCGCTGACTTTATGCGAGCGGAAAAGGACTTTGTTGACGGGGTCAGCAAGATTAAAGATAGTGAACAAGATTAAATAGCTGTTAGTGTAGAGTAAAAGGAGATCATCGTCGGGTGATCTCCTTTTTCTGTGGACGAATTGGTTTGCAAAGGGCGGAGCAAAACCATACAATGAAACAAGCACTTGCATAGTTTAGAACGGAGGAAAAAATGAAGGTTCAAGTACCAGTTCATAAAAATAACGACTACCAAGGGACGGTAGCTGATCTTACTTACCAGGGCAACGGAGTGGTGAAAGTTGACGACTTCCCGATTTTCGTTCCCAATGCCCTGCCAGGTGAACAAGTGACCGTCAAAGTCACCAAGGTTACTAGTCACTTTGCTTGGGGTCGGGTGATGGAATGGCAGATCAAGAGTGCCGACCGGGTAGAAACAGCCGACCAGAAGCTTTTGCAATCAGGAATTGCGCCGCTAGCCAACCTGAAGTATGATGCTCAACTCAAGTTTAAGCAACGCCAGATTCAGGAATTGTTAGCCAAGGCCCACCTTAATGACATTGAGGTCTTACCGACGATGGGGATGGCTGATCCTTACCATTATCGTAACAAGGCCCAGGTACCGGTAAAACTAGTCCGCGGTCAAGTCGAGACTGGTTTTTACCGTCGTGGCAGTCATAAGTTGGTACCAACGGAAGACTTTGTGATTCAAGACCCACAACTAGATAAGGCAATCGTGGTCGTCCGCGACTTGCTGCGAAAGTTCCACATTGCACCATATAATGAGCAAACAGGTGAAGGTGTTATTCGGACGATCATGGTGCGGCGGGGATACTACTCGCATGAAATGATGGTCGTTCTCGTGACGAAGAAACGCAAGTTACCGATGAAAGAAGAGTTGGTTAAGGGCATCGTCGCGGGGGTTCCGGAGCTGAAGAGCTTGGTGCAAAACGTCAATTCACAACGCACGAACCGCCTGCTGGGCAACGAAGACCACGTCCTGTGGGGAGAATCAGCGATCCACGACACGCTGCTGGGGATCGACTTTACGATCTCGCCACGTTCGTTCTACCAGGTTAACCCGCAACAGACCGAACGGCTGTATTCGACGGCGATTAAGGCGGCTGAACTAGACGGCAGTCAGACGGTAATCGATGCTTATTGCGGTATCGGGACGATTAGTTTGGCGGTGGCTCAGCATGCCAAGGAAGTCTACGGGGTTGAAGTGGTTGCGGAAGCGGTTAATGACGCCAAGCACAACGCCAAGGCCAATGGGATTCGCAATGTCCACTTTGTGGCGGCCAAGGCCGAAGACCAGATGGCTAAGTGGCAAGAGCAGGGGATGCAACCAGACGTGCTGATCGTAGACCCGCCTCGTAAGGGTCTGGACGAACAGCTAATCGAAGCAACCGGCCAGATGGGGCCGAAGAAGGTTGTTTACGTTTCCTGCAACCCAGCCACCCTGGTTCGCGATATCCAACGGTGGGGCGAGCAAGGTTACCACGTGGTCAAGCCGATCCAGCCGGTGGATATGTTCCCACAGACGACGCATGTTGAGTCTGTTACTGTCCTGGAACGTACAGAAAAATAGTCGATAAACGCCGGTGTGACAGTGTTTGTGGATGATTGAAAGTGTACTAATTCTGATTTTAACGATTGGAATTAGTACATTTTTTCTATTTGAAGCTGGCGGGTCGAGTGTTCAATGTCCTATTTCGATAGTGGTGTGTACGAATGTCCATTTTGGCAGGTCGTGTTAATTAGGATAGTGGAAAGTGCTGGAATAGTTGGTATGGCGGTATTTGTCGCTGGTGCGAAAATGTGCTAATTTGGGGTTAAGGATTGAGTTAACGAGTTCAATATTAAATTTTAGCGATTTTACTGAAAAGGTTGAAAATTTGCAGGACGGTAGTGCACTCGACGTATAATATTAATAAAAGAAAATTTTTAAGGCGGGTAGCAAGATGGCAAATCGACAAATTGAAATAGAAAATAAAGCGATGAAAGAGATTCTTATTGCAATGCATAATCTTGGTGGGCAAGTAACCAGAAAACAAGTGTTGCAAGAACTTCATGATAACTCAGAAGTATTCAGTGAAAAAGAGATCGATGAAACCCGAACCTCAAAAAAGAGTGGTAAAGTCTACCACCCGTTCCAATGGAAGTTTAATTTTGCAGTTAAGCATTTGATTCTTGCCAGATTTATTGATACAGAAAATGGCCGTGATTTAGAACTTTCCAAAAAGGGTCGCAATGTAGATATTGACAACTTTGATGCTGATAGGGATGTTAGAACCATTTCAGAGGGTAAGATGCCTCATCATAAGACTCATAATAAAGCTGAGAAAGTCTCTGCAGACGATCAGGATGATTCGGAAGAGGTAGATGAACCATGGCGTCAGCAGTTGCTGGATGCGTTGATCAAAATGAACCCTAAGAAGTTTGAGCTCTTTTGTCGTGGATTACTCACCAAAATGGGTATTGACGTTGATGATGAAATTGGTGTTCAGTATGTTGCCGACGGTGGCGTAGATGGCTTTGGCTATGTTCGTTCTGATGATTACAGGACTACACGGGTAGCTCTTCAGGCTAAGCGTTGGCAAGGTAAGGTGTCAGCACCCGAAATTGATAAGTTCCGTGGAGCAATGGACAAATTTAACGCTGAATTCGGTATTTTTATCACTAATTCAGATTTTACTAGAGAAGCAGTTAAGACTGCTCGTGAAGGTACTCGAATCATTACTTTGATTAATGGCGACCAGATCTGTGATTTAGTAGCTAAGTATAACTACTATGTTGAACCAGTGACGACTTATCGCTTGAAGGATTTTTATTTGGATAAGGATTAAAAGTAGGGGGATATTCTATTGTCTATAGTATCGGATTCAATAAGCGTTGCTGAAAAAGTACAAGAAATTGCTAAAAAGTATAAGGATAAAGAGTTAAATAATGAAATCATTGCACTTCAGCAAAAAATAATTTCACTTGGTAACGATAATCTTAAATTAAAAGAAGAACTAACTACGCTGAAGTCTGAAGTTTGTAGTAATAAAACAGTTAAGATGGATGATAACGGCTTTATTAGGAAAGAAAAAGATAATAAAAAATACTGTCCGAAGTGTTGGAATAAGGATAGAAAACTATCTATAATGCCAAATCACGGCATAAAAGAATTTGACGGAATAAATGAATATGCTTTTGAGTGTCCGGCATGTGGATATATAGTTTATAGCAAGGATAATTTTACAAATACTACCAAAAACGACACCCAGCCAAAATAGCTGAGTGCCGCATAGATCAAATATTCATTTATTAACTTTAATAACTTCACCATCTTTGAACGTGAATTCCATGTAGCGTTTGAAAATGGTGATTTTTTCTACTAAGCGACGAACTAGTTGTTCATCAAAGTCTACTAAACCATATTTGTGAAATTCGACCAGCTTATTGATTTCATCAATGCTGTGTAGTTTTGTTTGCTTGTCAGTTTCACGACTCTGTACTTTTTCTTTTTGTTTCCGCAGGTCCATAATTTGTTGGGTCAGGGCATCGCAATTTTGATGTTGGTTGGCAGCCTGGATGAGCTGTATTTGCACTTCTTCCAGTTGCTTATCGAGTTGATCAAGGGTTGGACCTTTAGAGTTTTTGATGACCTTCATGATGTTAGCCTTGATCTGCTTGTCAGCTAACTTATGTCCTTCAATGAGCTGATTAAAAGCTTGTACAGTTGCTTCTTTGAGAAGAGGCTCTTTGACATTTCTAATCATGCATCGCCGTCCAGATTTACTTCGCTTTATTCGGCTAGCACAGCGCCAGACTGCTACCTTTTCTGGCCAATACCACATATTCCGTTGAAAAATATCGCCGCATTTTCCACAGAATACTCTTTGAGAGAAACAATATTTGCCGTTAAGTCGACGGTGCTTACCATTCTTAGTAGTGATCCCGTTTTGCCGTTGTTTGATGAGCTGCTGGACTTGCATGAATACCGGCTTGGGAATAATCGCTGGATGGTCGTTTTCCACATAGTATTGGGGCATAATCCCATTATTCTTTACGCGTTTCTTGCTTAGAAAATCAACAGTGTAAGTCTTTTGTAATAGAGCATCACCCATGTACTTCTCATTCTTTAGGATTCTTGAAACACCGCTGGATTGCCAGTTCTTTGTTTTACCACCGGTTAAAATACCATCAGCTTTGAGTGAATCCGCGATTTGTTTCATACTCATCCCGTTTAGATAGCTATAGAAGATCCGTTTGATGACTTTAGCTTCTGCCGGTTCAATTACCAGATTACCCTGAGCATCCTTGGTATAACCGAGAAAGTGGTTGTGATTGACGAAGACCTTACCTTGTTGGTAGCGGTACTGAATTCCCATTTTAACGTTTTGCGATAGGGACTCACTTTCTTGCTGGGCGAGGGAAGCCATGATGGTAATCAGCACTTCACCTTTAGCGTCCATGGTGTTAATGTTCTCCTTTTCAAAGAAGATTGCCACGTTGATAGCTTTTAAGTCCCGGATATACTTCAGGCAATCGATAGTATTTCGGGCAAACCGACTAATTGATTTAGTAACAATCAAGTCAATCTTACCGGCTTTGCAGGCTGCAATCATCTGATTAAATTGTTCCCGCTTCTTAGTGTTAGTCCCTGAAATCCCATCATCGGCGTAGATGCCTGCAAACTCCCAGGTTGGCTCTTTTTGAATTAATTCTTTGTAATGGACCACTTGAGTTTCATAAGAACTGGCTTGTTCATCGTAATCCGTTGAAACTCGACAGTAGGCAGCCACGCGGAGTTGTTCAAATGGTTGCCTGCTTTGTTGCGGTTGAACACTATTGCCCTTTTGCTGATGAGCGGGAATGATTCTCACTTTACCCAATTAAATCACCTTCACTTTCGATAATACTGTACAAATATTCTGTTTGTTTGATTGGATCGTTGTAACGTTGTTTGATGATGTCACGATAAAAGTGTCCATCGATAGTGGCATTTTTGTTTAGCTTTTCAGGTAGCTTTAATCCACATTTCAAGATGAACGTTGCTTTGTTTGAACTGTTAACCACAATCTGTTGAACAAATTCTTGAAATACACCTTCATCAAACTCAGTAAGCTGTTTCCCTTGATGGCACCAACGTAATAAGGTACGAACATCCTCAAAGTCATTTGCTGAATCAGTATTTTGGCCATTAAGCTGTTTAATCTTTTCCTGACATTGGTAAGTGTCTTGCTCGAGTCTAGCGGTTTGGTTGACGTAGATCGCTTTATCTAATAAACCGGCATGCATCAATTCGGTGAGCGTTTCAGCTTTGTGGTCATTTGCTTTGATTTGCTTAGTTAAAGAAATCAGTTGACCATCGCTGTTGACATTAGCTTCTTCTTTCAGGCCTTCTAACAATGGCTGAAGTAAGAACTTCTTACTGTAAACTAGCTTATTTATCATATTGCAGAAGGCAGCTTTCAGACTGGCTTCAGACACTGCCTTAGTTGGACATTGCTGAGCAGATCTTAAATGTTGCTGGCAGGCCCAGTAGATTTTATGTGGCCGCGTTTGTCGTTTGAAAATCGTCCCACATTGACCACAGATGATTTTGCCAGAAAATAGGTAGTGCTGTTGATACTTATGGCTGCCAGTTTTGATATGGCGTTTTTTGACGGCTTCTTTAAGCAGAACTTGCACTCTGTTAAAGTTTTCATGGTTAATCAAACTAGGGTGATGATCTTCAATTAGATATTGAGCGAGTTCACCTTGGTTAAAATGACGATGATATTGATCGTCACGGTAGGTTTTCTGGCAGAGCATATCACCGGTGTAATTACTGTTTCGCAAGATATTAATTACAGTGTTACTACGCCATTGGCCACCACGTTTTGTTGATACCTGCTTTTGATTTAATTCTTTAGCAATTTGACTGGCTGATGTTCCACTTAGAAATCGTTGAAAGATTTGTCGTACAGTCTTTGCTTCAGTATGGTTGATAACTAAGTTGCCATCCTCAATTGAATATCCATAGGGTGCTGAGGATACATGGAATTTGCCACTAGCAAAACGTTTCCTGATTGCCCAGCGTAGATTTCCGGCAGTTGAGTGGGATTCATCCTGGGCAATACTGCTAAGAATCGATAGAAATAACTCACTGGCCATTGCTCCAGTATTGATATGCTCTTTCTCAAAGATAATTGGAATATTCAATTGCTGTAATTCCCGGACAATCTGCAAACAATCAGTTGTATTTCGTGACAAACGGCTAATTGATTTGGTCACCACGAGGTCAATCCGGTGATTATGACAATCAGTTAGTAATTCTTTTAAGGCGTTCCGCTTGGTCATCTTGGTGCCTGAGATTCCTTCATCATAGTAGATCTTAGCCAGCTCCCAATTAGGGTGGTTGTTAATGTACTTTTGATAATGGGCACGTTGATTTTCAAGACTTTCTAGTTGTTCAAAATTATCGGTTGAAACTCGACAGTAGGCTGCGACACGGAGTTGCTTGACATCATGTTGGTAACCTTGAATTTTGGTAATGGTTGACATGACAAACCTCCTTTCGTCAGTGTGGTATGTTAGCTCTAGAACCTTGATGTATCAACACTTCCTGGTCCTAATAAGGGCGGAAATGATTGTTTATTTAAGTCATCAATTTCCTTAAATTCAGTGGTTGAGATTAGACCCTTGTTGAGTAGAACTTGAATGATTTGTTTTGATTGTTGATAATGCAAATCATTCAATAATTGTTCTGAACTAATATTATTCTTTATTGATTGCAGTGGTTGATGAGTTACCGCTTGAACTTTCTTTATCATTTTTAATTACCTCCACTAATAAGCCAGCGGAAGTAGAAAAGTAAACCCTCAAATCAACTTGCTAATTGAAACAGATTCTTTAATATATAGTAAGAGGGCGAGGTCGCTACTCTGACCCTCAAGCGTGATCTGAGATACGTGTTTTATTTGAGAAGAAGTCTTGTTTGACTCCAACCACAGTTTAGGAAGAGCTAACCATCTTATATGGTTGGCTTTTTGTTATGGTAAAAGAAAAAAGCCTGCAGACCGGAGTCCACAGGCAAAAGTTACAATAATTGATTAACTCGTTTTTGAATTTGGGTGGGGTCATAGCCGGCTTGCTTCAAGCGGTTGATTCGTTCATTACCATTTCCCCAGGATCCTCGGATAACTTCGCGTGCAATTTGGTCAACTGACTTACGGTTCAAGAGACGGTTAACCTTTTCTTGGACCACCGCATAGTCATAACCAGCAGCGGTTAAGAGCTGTTGACGATCGGTACCATTACCCCATTGACCATTTAAGACTTCAACAGCTAGCTCATCAGGGTTCTTCCTGGTAACTGGCTGCTTTTTGTTAATGACAGCTGCGTAGTCAATGTAGGCATAATCTAGATCACAGTTGCCATTGACACCTGGAACAGAACCAGTAGAGGAATGTTGCCAGATTCCGTAATTACCACTGTAGTTACAACACGGACCATATTCAGCCACCCAGACAGCATAGCGTTGAGCGACGGAAGGTGAAATGTAATTTTGCAGTGGTGATCGCGAAATATACAGTCCGGCATAGCAACCGTTTTGTTCCAAAACACTACAAAAGCTTTTCACTAAGCTATCACAGAAGTTACGACCATTGGCAAACTGCCACTTTTCTTCTAAGTCAAAGTAGATTGGAAAATCAAAATGACGATTACCAAGGACGGTTAAACAGGCCCGGGCTTCATTGGCTGCATCAGCGGGAGAAACGGCATAGGAATACCAGTAGGCACCCACTTGTAAACCAGCTGCTTTGGCTTGGGTATAATGTTCTGCAAAGTAACGGTCTTCTTGGCTTGCTGACCGACCATAACCAGCTCGGATTAGAACGAATTTAACACCACTTGCTTTGACTGCATTGAAATCCACATGGCCTTGCCATTCAGAAACATCAATTCCAGAAATCATTGATGATCACCATCCTTATCATGTAATTGTTGGAGGACACTCTTTAACTTATCGGGCACAGGTAGACCTAAGCGACTGGTATTTTCTAGTAATGAAATGCCCTCATTAGAGATATAGAAGAAAATCGTAGCAGTACGGATCGCTGAACCATTCTTTAATAGGTAAATATCAAGGCAATGTGCAATACCGACCAATAATAGAATTAACACTTTGCGCGTAAGCCCACGAAAGCCAATTTCACTGGAGAGTTTATGTTCGTTAATGGCACAAAGCACTCCGGTGATATAGTCCACTACCATGAAAATGAGTAGAACATATAGAAAACCATCCAGTCCGCCTAAGAACCAGCCGAGGAAAGCCCCAATTGCACCAAAGCATGAATTAATTACTGTTAAACTAGTTGTCTTCATTCGGATCATCAACTCCTCTCGAATATTCAGCCTTAATTTCCAGATACTCATGGTTGTACTTAACGTCATCAATAAAGCCAATATTGTAGCCACGACCTTCAAACCAAATGTTGGTTTCTTCGTCAACATCATCACGGTATCGGATGATGAATGACAGTTGTTTTTCCAATTTCACCGTGACCGCTGTGTAGTATTCCTGACCGTGTAGGGCAGAAACTTTTGCCCACACATCGCCTAAGCGAACATCCTTGTACATCGACATTCCGGTATTAGGATTTTCGCCGACATATTTCTTTTTCATCAGCGTAATGCGGCGATCTAGTTCACCAATATCAGCAATCTTACTGACCCGTTTATTTTGCTGTTGCATTAAAATTCCTCCTTCCGGTAAGGGGACAAGATAGCCCGAAGAAACTTGATCATGGCATCAAAATCAGCCGTTTCCCGATATTCGTAAAGGTAAGCTACGGTATAGAGAATCGCGGTATGAATATCATCAGGGAGAGGATCAAATGCTGATAGAGGCTGACGAAGGACATTTTCGACGGTAGCAGTCGCCGATCCAATCAACTTTGTGATGAGGTCATCTTCAACAGTGTTATCAACTCTTAGGTAGGCTTTTGCTTCGGCCAAAGTAATAGCAGCCACATTTCATCAGTCCTTTCTACTTAGCAGCCATGGCAAGAGTTTTAATGGCTTCTGGGAGGATGACTTTGCCATCTACTCGTTGCGAGCCCAAGAAACCGACTTGACCAGTTACAGCATAAAGTTCATTAAGTCGTTTAAAGGTTCGACCTTGACGATCAGCAATCCAATAGTAATTGAAATCACCAAAGAGCACTGGTTTATTAGATGCGGCCATGGATGGCATGAACGGACTAGTATAAACTGGGCAATTGAGGATTCGATCTGGTTGGCCAGCTTGAACAGAAGGCTGCCAGATATATTGACCATTGTTATCCTTCATTTTGCGAATGGCTTTCACGGTATCATCATTCATTAAGAAAACAGCATTTTGACGGTATGGTGCTCTTAAGGAATAGAAAAGTTCGATCAAATCATCAAAAGTCAATGTATCGGCCTTAGCAGCTGTGGATCCCGCAGACGCACCATTAGTGTCGGTTAAGATACCAGTTGGTTGGCCAGTGCCGGTACCCGTTAGGAAGGCTTGTTCTTCAG
Organism: [Lactobacillus] timonensis; assembly: GCF_900240275.1. GTDB lineage: Bacteria > Bacillota > Bacilli > Lactobacillales > Lactobacillaceae > Limosilactobacillus > Limosilactobacillus timonensis. The sequence continues at coordinate 1,038,232 of NZ_LT964761.1, forward strand.
CATTACCAAGTCGACGACCAAATTCATCAGATAAATAGGACATCAAGTCGAAGGCGGAGTCATTCAGTAGTTCTTCCGATACCTTGATCAGAGTCCCCAATTTGTGAGCACTGAGGGATACTTGACTAAATTGAGTATTAGATTCTGTGTAGGCTGCTTCTTCCTCGAGCCAAGCAGCTGTTCCTTCGCTCGCGACAACCGGAATCTTATGTTCACCGCTATTGGTTTGAATGACATGGCTGATGGTTCGCAGGACGTTGGCTTCTTGAAGCTTTTGAATCAGTTGATTTTCAAACTCATTTGGCACTAGGAAGCCACCATCTGGATCCGTACCTTCTTTTAGTGCATCAACGACCGCATGACCACGCATCATTTGCCAAAAGTTCTGCGCATAAGCATCCTGACCCTTTGGTAATTCTCCAGCAGTCGGGGTATTAGTAAGGGCTTTAGTTGTGGGCTGATTGAGTTCTGCTTCAATTTCATCTTGTTTATGGAGCCGATCGATTTCCTTACCCAAGTTGACGACGTCTTGTTCCATCTTTTCGTAGGTAGCGTTGTCCTCAGCAGAAAGTACATCAGCTTCTTTTTGTTTAGTGTCCAGGAAATCCTTTGCTTGCTTCCAAATACGGGCACGCTTTTCTTGTAATTCAGTAATCTTGTTCATTGATAAGTTCCTCCTAAATTAGTGTGATAACAAAGAAAGCCGCTTTTGCAGCGACTTTACAGAAATAGTAGATTTTGCTTTAGGCTTGAGTTTATTCAATAACACCAGGTCAGATTGCTTATCGGAATACGAGTAACAATCTGTGACATTCTTATTGTCACCCAGCATGGCATCAGCAAAGCCTAATTCGATAGCTTTATTGACGTTCATCCAAGTTTCGTTATCCATCATTGTTGAAATCTTTTCACGGGGCAGGTTGGTTTTCAGCTCATAGGCATTGATGATCGACTCCTTGGTTTCAGCTAGCATTTGCGCAGCGTGGTCGAGATCTCTTTCTTGACCGCCGACAATAGTCAGTGGATTGTGGATCATTAGCATAGCCGCAGGAGCCATTGAAACAGTAGTTCCAGCCATCGCAATTACCGAAGCAGCAGATGCCGCAATACCTGAGATTTTGACATTGACTTCATTCGGGTAATTCATCAGCATGGTATAAATTTGACTGGCAGCGGTACAATCACCACCAGGGGAGTTCAGCCAGAGATCGATTGGATCCTGACTTTCATTAAGTTCGTCTTGGAATACCTGTGGTGAAACATCGTCATGCACCCAGCTATCAGGAGCAATTACCCCAGAGATAGCTAGTTGCCGCTGATCACCATTTTGTTTCCAGTTCCAGAAACGTTTCATTCTTTTGGTTCCTCACTTTCTTTGGTTGTTTGCGTGTTATAGAAATTACCGGCTTGGTTAAGTGGCAGCATGTTACCGTTAACCAAGTACTGATCACCACCTTCATCAGCAGGGATACGGTTGAGATCCTCTAACTCACGAATGTCATTAGCAGATAACCAGCCATTTTGTCGACCAATGGCATACCCATTCATCCGGCTTTCGTAATCACCACGTAGTAGTCCATCAACATTGAATTTAACGAAAAACTTTCGTTGATCATCAGCGGAAAGTAGCTGTTGATTCATAGCTTGTTCCCAGCGAATACACCAAGGGTTCAGGGTGTACTTTACAAATTCGAGTGATTGTTGCTCGATATTTGAGAAAGTCGAACGATCTAGGTCACCAACCATATGCGGTGGTACACGAAAAATTCTGGCAATTTCGTCGAGTTGGAATTTTCGAGTATCAAGAAATTGCGCTTGGTCGGGTGGAATGGAAAGCTGGTGAAAAGTCATTCCTTCTTCCAAGACAGCAATGCTGTGATTATTAGATCCCGAAAATTGTGACTGCCAACTTTTCCGAAGCCGTTCAGGGTCTTTGACTACATTAGGGTGCTCTAGAACACCACCAGGAGTGGCATCATTTTTGAAGAAAGTGGCTCCGTATTGTTCGGCAGCCATGGATAATCCAATCGCATTCTTAGCCATAGCAATGGGACTGTAACCAATCAAACCATCAAAACCCAATCCGGCGATATGAAGGACTTCATCGGACAAGAGAATTACTTGTTTCAATTTATTTTTTGCCTGGTAATCATCGTAGTTGCGAGTATAGGTATAGTAGATTTCACCGTTGGCAGCTCTGTTAACGTCCATTCGATCAGGCATCAAAGGATAGAGTCCGGTGATCTTGCCTTGACCGTTTCGAATGATTTGTGCATAGGCATTACCCCACAGTAATAAATGGTTCATCATGGTTTCACGAAAGATAAAACTGGTCATTTCTGGATTTGGCGCATCATGAAGCAAAAAATAAAGCGGGTGGTTAATTGCCCGCTGTTTACCACCATCGCTGGTGTATTGATAAATATGAAGTGGTAGTTCAGCTAATCCTTCAGCCAAGACTCGAACACAAGCATAAACTGCAGTATTTTGCATTGCAGTACGTTCGGTCACATTTTGGCCAGCCATCGAACTGCCGAAGAAAAATGACATGGTGCTAGACAAGGTGTTTTTAGGTGAAGCTTTATTGGTATGGAATAATTTATTAAATAAACCCATGGCATCAACTCCTTTCAGTCCTACGCAATTACAACATCAATAGGCCTCGACCATCATAAACAGAATCACCATTATCCTCATTTCGGATAGCACGATCCAGTCCCATAATGGTGGCCACTACGCCATCAATTTTTTCGGTTGACTTAGCCTTATCCGGTTTGATATTTCCGGCTGGGTCAGTGCGGATGTAGATGTTATCCATCATCCAGCGTAAGACCGGATGACCACCATGAGCGATCTTCTTTTCCAGAGTTAATCGCATTAGTTCTTTAGTTGGAGGCGTCATGTCCTTAAATCCCTGGCCAAATGGGACCACGGTGAATCCCATACCTTCAAGATTTTGAACCATTTCGACAGCTCCCCACCGGTCGAAAGCAATTTCACGGATGTGATATTTCTTTCCCAGATCATCAATAAAGTGTTCGATGAATCCGTAGTGAACCACATTTCCTTCTGTTGTTTGCAGATAACCTTGCTGCTTCCAAATATCGTAAGGAACATGATCACGTCGAACTCGTAAGTCAACATTATCTTCAGGAATCCAGAAATAGGGTAGAAGGGTATAACCTTCAGAATCATCCCTTGGTGGAAACACTAGAACAAAAGCAGTTATATCGGTAGTCGACGACAGGTCGAGTCCACCGTAACAATCTCGTCCCCGTAGTTCATTAGGATCAACTGGAAAAGCACAAGCATCCCATTTATCCATGGGCATCCAACGAACGTCCTGTTTTACCCATTGATTCAAACGAAGCTGTCGGAAGGTATTTTCCTCTGCTGGATTTTCCTTGGCAGAGTTGTAGGCGTCCTTGACTTTCTCCATTTTGACTGTAATTCCTAAAGAAGGATTAGCTTTTTTCCAGACTTCGGGGCTCGACCAATCCTCATCCCGATCAGCACCATAAATTACCGGGTAAAAGCGGGGGTCATGTTTTCGACCTTTCATGATATCAATTGCTTTTTGATGGACTTGATAACAAATGGAATGCTCATCATTGCCAGCGGTTGTGATTAAGAAGTAAAGGGGCTGAGTTCTGGCATCCCCCGATCCCTTCGTCATAACGTCATAGAGTTTCCGGTTCGGTTGGGTATGCAGTTCGTCAAAGATAACTCCGGACACATTAAACCCATGTTTAGAATAGGCGTCAGCAGATAGAACTTGATAAAAGCTATTAGTTGGTTCGTAGATCAACCGCTTCTGTGAAGCAAGAATTTTACAACGTTTCTTTAAGGCTGGGTTCATTCGCACCATGTCGGCAGCCACGTCAAAGACAATCGCGGCCTGTTGACGGTCAGCAGCACAACCATAAACCTCTGCTCGTTCTTCACCATCGGCACAGCAGAGTAACAAAGCGATGGCGGCAGCTAGTTCTGATTTACCTTGCTTCTTTGGGATTTCTACATAGGCAGTATTGAATTGACGATAGCCATCTGGTTTTAGGATTCCAAAGACATCACGAATAATTTTTTCTTGCCAGTCGATGAGGTCAAAAGGTTTACCGGCCCAGGTTCCCTTGGTATGGCATAGGCATTCGATAAATGAAACTGCAAAATCGGCAGCGTCTTTGTTGTAGGCCGAATTCTTAGCCATGAACTGAGTGGGTTTATAATCTTTTAGTTTTCGCAAGAGGGCATCACATCCTTTCAGTTGTACTAAAAAAGCACTGAGAATTAACTCAATGCTTGGCTGATGATTAATTAAACTTGCCAGTTAATATCAAATTTACGTACCCGGCACGGTCAGTGGTCAAATAGTCGATTAGATCGTAACAATTATAGTAGTAAGCCAGACGCTTTACGTTTTCGACATCAAACATATTTATTTCACCGGTATTGCGAATTTGTAAAACCTGTTGGCGAATACGATCACGTTTGGCTAATTCTTCTTTGATTCTGTTCATGACTAAGCCTCCTGGTTCTTAAAAGCAGCTGATCCGGTTAGATTTCGTAGCAGTACTTTTCTTTGTGCTTTGTATTCGGGACCGATAAATCCTAGGCGTAGCAAGAAGCAACGGAAGACATATTTCTCATTAATCTCTTCGTGTGGTTCTGATATGATTCGTTTGTGGCTGATGGCGTATTGCACTAACTTGTCGACAAATTGTTGATAAGCCAGCGCATCACTAGCATCAACTTGATCAAACCAATTAAATGTTACTTGTTGGTCGTCAACGTCTAAGGGGAGCGTTTCCAGCTGGCAAGCATCCTTAATTAGCTGTCCCTTGGCCCAGATTAGGTGACACAGGTTATCGAGAGCTTGATCTGTAAATTTATCTCGCCGGTAGGTCAGATTCAGTTTAATTATTTCAGTAGGGTGGAAGCCTTGCTGTTCAAGGTATTCAAGTAAATTGGTTGGAATTTCATCCGAGGATGTTAGGATTCCATCTTTGTTAACAGTGTACTTGCCAATCTGATAAGCGTAGGTAGGTGTGTACTGATATTCTGCCTTTTGATGAGTATAGACAGCTAGCTTTGTCACCAGTTCTTTTCGCTGCCGACCGTGTACATTAAATTTGATTTCCATCTTCTGTATCTCCTTATTGGGTTACTGTATACATCACTCTAAAAGGCACAGATAGCAAGGCTTTTCAGTACTTTAGGCCGGCTTTTTAACCTTACTGTAAGGAATCGATTTCCCATCCCTTTCCACACTGACTTTCTGATCCGAATCGACTTGTTCAATATAGCGGTTGACGATGACATCGCAATATTTAGGATCCAGCTCCATCATGTAGCAAATCCGATTAGTCTGTTCACAAGCAATGAGAGTGGATCCAGAACCGCCAAAGGGATCAAGAACTGTACAGTTAGACATTGTCGAATTCATGATTGGATAGGCAAGTAAGGGGATAGGTTTCATTGTTGGGTGTTCCTTACTTTGCTTAGGACGGTCAAATTCCCAGATAGTGGATTCCTTTCGCCCGGTGTACCATTCGTGTTTGCCATCTTTCTTCCATCCATAGAGTACGGGTTCATGCTGCCACTGGTAGGGTGAACGACCAAGTACTAATGATTGCTTCTTCCAGATACAGCAACCGGATAAATAAAAACCAGCATCTTGGAAAGCACGGCGGAAGTTAAGGCCTTCCGTATCGGCATGGAAAACATAGATGCTGGCATCGTTAGCCATCGCTTGATTCATATTTTGAAAAGCAGCGAGCAGAAACTGGTAGAACTTGTCATCGGCTTGATGATCATTCTTGATCTTGCCAGCCTTGCTGGAGTAATCGACATTGTATGGTGGATCAGTTAACACTAGGTTGACCTTATGATCACCCAGTAATTTCTGGTAGCTTTCTGTTTTAGTAGCGTCACCACATAATAAAGTATGTTTACCTAAGTGCCATAAGTCGCCAGACTTCGAAAAAGTCGGTTTATCCAATTCACCATCCACGTCAAAATTATCATCATGGGTGTCATCTTCGGTACCGAGAAGATCAGAGATCTCATTCTCGTCAAAACCAGTTAATGAAACATCCAAATCGCTGGCCTGTAAGTCGGTCATGAGCAGAGCCAACTTATCCTTATCCCAATCACCGCTGATTTTGTTAAGTGCAATGTTCAGTGCCTTTTCTTTCTCATCATCCAGACTAACGACAACACATTCGGCTTCCTGGGTTCCTTCATCTTGGAGGATTTTTAACCGCTGGTGTCCTCCAACTATGCGACCAGTTTGTTGGTTCCAGATGATTGGATCGACATAACCGAATTCTTTCATTGAACGTTTTAACTTTTCGTAATCAGGATCGCCAGGCTTGAGATCTTTACGCGGATTGTAATCGGCAGGAATTAGATCCGCAATTTTTTTCTTGATAAATTTCATTAGTTCATTCCTTTCCGGCTTCTTAAGAGCCGCTCCATCACATCATCTTGTGGTGTAGATCCTTGGTAAGTAGCAGCATTATTTTCCTTAACCACCTGAAAAATTTGAAACCACAACTGACTGGACTGTTTCATATAGTCACGACTCATCGAAACGTATGGTGAGGCAATCGCATTACCAGTGGTTGGGTGACGAGCCAGAAAACCAAACTTAGAGATACATTCTTCACACTGAATCCATCGGCTGACGCTAACGGCGTATTGTTCGATTAACTGGGTATTGACTAATTTATCGCAGCCTCGTTCGACCAGCCATTCCCAGGTTTCTTTAAAAATATCAGCAGCGTCAAACTCTAAGCCATTTTTCTGCTTGGCTTTGAGGTACTTTTTGACTGGCGGCATCACGTGGCCTTCCAGATTAGCTGGCTCTGGCAAATCAATGACGGTTGCTTCTTGGCCAGCTTCGAGCTTATCGTGCAGTGATTTAGATCTTCGCCCAGCGCCGACCCGGAATCCGCCACGATTCGTACCATCTTTAGCCAAATCTCTCCCTCCTTCCGGCAAGGGTTAATACCCCGTTTGATTTCGATTTTTTGTACACGAAGGCCCAGGCCCGCTCCCGCGCGAAAAATTTTTAAGGATTTGATGGCCCCCTCCGTGGTTTAGTAATGATATCGACGTGGCTTTTTATGCCAGCGATCATTCATCTGGGCGGTGATGCGGGAGTGGCATGGCTTACATAATGCCATCAGGTTCTTGAACTCGTTGGTGCCGCCGTGTTCCAGAGGCAGAACGTGATGGACCTCGGTGGCTTGGGTATACCTTCCTTGGCTCAGGCACATCTCACAGAAGGGATGGTGGAGCAAGTAGCGTTGACGGATCTTTGGCCAGCCGTGATGATAGCGCGGACGACTACGCTTTGGTCGTTGGTAACGATTATAGTGAGAGCTGACTTGCTTGGCGTGCGCGTCACAATAAGTGTTGTGGGTCAGTCGTGGGCAGCCAGGATAACGACATGGCTTCTTAGGTGAGTAGGGCATGACACTCCTCCTTCCTGTAGGCATAAGAAAAGCCCAGCAGTTTAAAGCCGCCAGGCTCCAATCGTTATAAAGCAAATGCCTTTGTCCTAATTTTCTACACTATCATCGTAACATGGATAAGCCTCTTATTTGTTCTCCGTTTTACCTTTCTAATGATGGGCACCGTAAAGCAGGAGAGTGAGATGGTCAAGTGCCTTGTTTTTCTTATTGTAGGCAGTAGTTTTAGCAATGAAGTATTTATCCATCAACAGCGCTAGTCCTTGGTTTATTGACTGGTCGGGAGTTCGGTAACAAGTATCAAGAACAAACCGCTCGTCCTCAGTCAGCTCTTGCCATGCAGGTTCAAACCATTTGAAGTAAAGACGGGCTTGCTGATAGCGCTCGTTCAGTTTAGTAACTTGATTGATTCCATGGATCAGACGATGTTCGGTGGGATTATCCTTGTTGTTGCTACTCGGGGAGAAACCATACCGCGGTGAATTGACTCCAATCATCTGTTGCTTAGCTAACTTCAAGTCGTCCTGGTAGGAATCAATGATGAATCGCATTCCATCGTAGTCTTTCAAAGCCGCGACGGTTGCTCGCCGTTTATCTAAGTAGTTCCACATGATGCTCATACTGTTACGCCTCCTCGTAGGTTAGCTTTGACTGCGTTGATCAAGGCTAACTGAGTTTTGTCCTTTCGTTTCAAGGCCGCTAGGATGTTTTCATCGATTGTTCCTTGGGTGATTAAATGATAGATCACTACTGGCTGTTGTTGACCTTGTCGCCAGAGTCGGGCGTTGGTTTGCTGGTAAAGTTCTAGGCTCCAGGTCAAGCCGTACCAAATCAAGGTAGAGCCACCAGCTTGTAAATTCAGCCCATGACCAGCGGAAGCTGGATGGATTAGTGCTAAGGGAATCTTACTGGCATTCCAATCCTGAATATCTTTAACGGTTTTAATTTCACGAGCGGTAAAACGCTGCTTAATCTGAGCCAAGTCGTGTTTGAACCAATAGGCAACCAGGACTGGTTTACCGTTCGCTGCTTCAACTAAATCTTCTAAAGCATCGAGTTTACGTTGGTGAATCTGTACTACCTGCTGTTGGTCATCGTAAACACAACCGTTGGCCATTTGGCAGAGCTTGTTGGATAAACTAGCAGCATTTAAAGCATCAATTTGTTTGCCCTGGGTCGACACTACTAATTGGGCATTTAATTCGTCATAGATTGTTTGTTCACTATTACTCATCTTAACGGGCATTGTGTCCATCGTAAGTGGTGGCAGTTGCAGGTAATCTTTTGACTTCATGGAAATCGTGATGTCATCAATGGCGCGGTAGATGCTTTGGTCTGCACCTGGCTTGGGCTTGTAAGTAAAGACCCGGTACATGTTTCGCCTGTCAGGGTCAAAGTAATTAGCTCGGTAGTAAGAAATGAAGCGGCCGAGTCGTTTACCCATATCAAGAACGCGAAACTCTGCCCAGAGATCCATCAAACCATTCGAAGATGGAGTACCAGTCAAACCAACCACCCGCTTAATTAAAGGTCGAACTTTCTTCAAAGCTCGGAAGCGTTGAGAGCGGTAGGACTTAAAGCTGGATAGTTCATCAATGACTAACATGTCGTAATCAAATGGAATGGCTGATTCGATAAGCCATTTTAAGTTCTCACGATTAATGATGTAGATATCCACATCTTTCTGGGCAGCTCTGATACGCTGATCCTTGTTACCTGTGATCACAGAGTAAGTCAAGCCCTTTAGGTGATCCCATTTGTTCAGTTCTTCTGGCCAGGTTTGTTTAGCCACCCGTAGTGGTGCAACTACTAATACTCGCTGTATTTCAACCCGATCGATGAGTCTTTTAATAGCTGTAAGGGTAATGACACTTTTACCGAGTCCCATGTCGAGTAAAATCGCTGCCACTGGATGATCGAGGATAAACTGGGTAGCGTACTGTTGGTAGTTATGAGGCTTGTATTGCATCGAGCATCCCTCCAATCTGACTAAGTTGGTCGCAAACAAAAACCTGAAAGCCTAATTCTTTGACTTGATTGATCCGTTGGATTTGCAGGGGACGGGGATGATTACCGGGGGCTTTCATTTCAACGAAGCCCATGTGGCCATCAGGAAGAAGTACGACGCGATCAGGTACTCCGGCCATCGATGGCGAAACAAACTTCAAGCATAATCCACCCCGTTTTTGAGTTGCTTTAACAAATGCTGACTCGATTCGTTTTTCTAACATTCTTTTATCCTTTCTAAACATTGATGCATCAAGCTTTAACGATCATTAAGTGTAGGTCGTGACACTTGATTACATACTCTTCTCTATGTCTTTTTTCTTCTTATTTATTTCCTATATACAAGTAATGAAATAGACTTACATGACCTACACTAACTAGCTTCAAATACTGGCAAATAAGGATTCTTGATGATGAATTGGTGTAAGTCGCGTGCTAGTCGAGAAATTCATCAGCTTTAATGCGTAAACCGCTAACAAAGCTGCCTGAACTTTTACGAGTTCGCTTAAAGCCAGCATTCTTAAGGGCAGTGTAAAAGTCTGACGTGCTGCGGATGTATTCGCCAATGCTTTGGCAATATTCGCGATAGTTTTGATAAAGGCTTCCTGATTTCCCTTCATAGCTTGGATCCAGTTCACACTTTTCATTGAGAAAGTGACCGAGCCAATCATTATCAGCGTGGTAGGCTTCTACCGCTTTCGCTACCGCAGGCGGAGTGCTTAACTGGTAATTTTGCTGAATGATCCGCTGGGCACCTTCGATAATCCACTGCAAAACAGCCGGACCAGCATTTTCGGTTAGGTGCTGGGTATAGTTTTTAATGTCTTGTCGTTTATTAATCTTGGCCTTAAAGGGAATTACGATTAAGCGGCGCCAGATACCTTCATCGTTGCCACCGACATGGGGCAGATAGTTGGTATAAAGAACCATCGTGTGGCTCGGGGTAAACGAGAACGGCTTCATGTATTTCTTTTCGGCATAGATTTCATCGGTTGAACAGAGTTGCTTAATAATCGAAGTGTTCAGGCGTTTACCTTCTTCCAATTCCGCGGAGATGATCAGTCGCTTGCCTTTAACCTCGGCCATTTCCGGTTTGACATTGCGCCGCACACCAGTAGTCAAAGCATCAGCAGATAGGTGGCCAGTATAAGTGCCGAGCACATTGGCAATCGTATTCCAGAAGGTCGATTTTCCGTTGCGTCCATCCCCATAGGCGATAATTAAGGCTTCCAAATAAACCTGACCGATAGCGACAAGTCCCACAATTTCTTGAACATAGTTGATTAATTCTTGGTCGTCACAAAAGAAAGTATTCAACGCCTCTTGCCAAAGATCTGTTCCTCTATTACCTGGAATACAGGAGGTTGACTTAGTAATTAATTCACTAGCTTTGATCTCCTGTTGACCATACATTCCTTTTTTTAAGTTAAAAGGGCCGGCAGGAGTATTTAGTAAAAATGGATCAGCATCAAATTGGTTGATTTCTTTGACCAGCTTGGGTCGAGAGTTTGTTAAGATGCCACTGATGCCACGGGTGCTGCGTTCCTTGAGGATGAAGGCTTCATAGCTTTTGGCAGCTTCGTAGTCCTTAAATGATTCTTGCTGAACTTCGCTAAAAGTACGCCGGGCTTTTGTTTTTCCCATAGCTTGAATTGCTTGAGCGACACCATTTTGCTTGATGGTTTTGTGGCAGTTCATTACCCGCAATTGGGCATCAGCCAATTGTTTGTCAGTAAAGCGCTGAACTTCTCCTAAAGCGAGCGGCTCAGATTCTTGCCAGATTTTATCGTCAAACCACATAAAGCCGGATTGGTTGGTGTAACAGACTCGCTGATGGCAATTCTTGACAAAAACATAGGCTTCACCAGTGTCGGAGTAATCTTGAGGTTGCAGATCATCATTTGGCTGGTCGTACTCTTCGGGTGGAACATAACCTTTTTGCCTGGCCATCCGTTGACCAAATTTCATGGCGCTGTGCCAAATATTTGCTAGTTCTTGATTTCCTAACGGCGGATCACACTTTGTTGCTTCTTCTTTAAAAACTTGTCGAGCTTCAGCGGTATTACCTAAGCGCATTACTAAACGGCCAGCAAAGTGGGAAAGGGTAGCATTGCGTTTGCCTTCGGGGATGCCACCAATTTTCTGCTGATCAAAGAAACGTTGGGCCATCATGAATTGGTCGATTGTTTGACTTCCTTCATGCCAGAAAATTTTAGTGGTGGGAACACCAAAGACGAAGCGGGCTGCATCCAAGGCATTGTCATCAAAATAAGGAAAGTAAGCTTGAATCTCGTGCTTTAATTCAGCATAGATTTTTGCTTTCTTAATTGGTTGAATGGGAAAGTAGATATGAAACTTCGGTCGTGGCTTTTTACCATGCTTGGATTTCATATTGTTGCGAGATAAAGTGATCGCATATGACACATCATCGAAATAATTTGATAAATCAGTCGGATGAATCCAGGCTGACGGATCTTCGGAGTGATCATTATCGCAATCCATGACTAGACAGTCCGCGCTGATAAAGTTCCCAATGTTTCTTTGGTTAGATTTGAAAATGCCACAAACGTGGTCGTGACTAACTGCTTTGGCCAGTTCATCTTGGTTGGTAATGTTAATCTGTTGAGGATAGCTGGTGTTGCTAGCCTGACCAGTCACCGTGGCAGTAGATAAGGTAAAGTGCATTTTAGTAGACCTCCGTTTTCAAATTAAATTGACGAATATTCTTCCCTTTGCGTTTAGCTAAGCGATGGAAATACCGCATATCGTGAGTCGGTTTGCCAAATGACCAGGCTTCAGTACATTTGGTAAGCAGCACGATGTTAATAAAGGCAGCGATTTGAAATTCTTGCGAACGGTGCATGTTAATGAATTGCGGTAGATAAAGTTGTGGACATACCGGAATACCACCGGCTTGGTAGACAAAGCGGCAGTAGCTTTGGACTGTCTGAATTGCTTTATCTTGTTCTTTCACAACCTCTGTAAATGGAGCGATGACAAAGATGAAGGGCCGGTAGTGAGAATTTGACTTATCAATCCGCAGCTTGTCGATTGCCGCTTGGGCTTGAATGACTTCTGACATTAATTCAGATCCTTTCATAAAATTTAAGAACTAAAAAAGTCCTCACTGATAAGCCAGATGAGGACTGAAAGTAAACCATGAAGATTAATCTTTTTTGTAAAAATCACCGACAAAACCAGCAGCATTCAAAATTAGACCATTTGCCCAATCAGGCACTTCAGTCATAATCTTGACCATGGTAGCGAGTGAACGCCCAGTTGGGGCTTCAATTACGGCTTCGTCATGAATGTGCATTACGACTGGGTTACCGGCTGCTTCTAGACGGTGCATAGCTTCAGCTAAGAGATCACGACTAGTGGCCTGGACGATGTTTTCGACTAGCTTAGCGCCATAGGTTTCAATTCGTGACCATTTCTTGATGGTATTAATGCCCATGAAAGTAATGGATTCACTACCAAAGCGGTTAATGCCGATCTTAGGTTGGGGATAACAAAGAGACCGACCAGAACGTAATTTTAGAAACATACAACCACTACGGTAGGTGAATTTCATATCGTGAGATTCTTGAGGAAGGCGAGTTTTAATACATACTTTAGCCGCTTTATCAATGTCCCACCAGAAGTGGACAATATGAGGGCTAGCCTGCCGCCACATCTCAACTAATGGTGGCAGTTCATCTTCTGTCAAACCTAACTTGGTAGCGCCCATGGCCTTTAGAGCGCCGATCGAACCACCATAGCCAAGCGCTAATTCAGCAATCTTGCCTTTTTGTCGCAAGTTGCCATTGATGCCGTGTTTAATTACCGGTACGCCGAACATCTGACTGGCAGACGCGCAGTAAATATCCTTATTATGAGCAAAGGCTTCCTGTCGCCATTCTTCACCAGAAAGCCAAGCAATGACTCGTGCTTCCACAGCAGAGAAGTCAGCAACATAGAAATGACAGTTTTCTTTAGGAATAAAGGCCGTGCGAATCAGTTGTGACAAGACATCAGGAACGGAATCGTAGAGCATAGCCAACGCGGAGAAGTTACCCTGTTTAACCAGTGCGCGAGCTGCTTCCAGATCAGGCATTGAATTACGGGGAAGATTTTGTACTTGCACTAGACGACCTGCCCAACGACCGGTACGGTTAGCACCATAAAATTGCAATAAACCATGCACACGGTCATCTTTACATTTAGCTTTTTGCATGGCCTGGTATTTTTTGACACTGGATTTGGATAAAAGTTTCCTTAAAGCCAACACTTGATGAACTTTACCAGTTGTATTTTGCAGAAGCTGGGCGACAGCTGCCTTAGACAAAGAATCGACTTGAACTCCTTGTTGGGTTAACCAGTCTTTTAATTGCAGTGGTGAATTTGGATTAGCGAGACCCGTTAACTCTTTGGCTTTTTCCAAGTATTGGTCATGAAATTCGGACTGGCATTTAATGGCATTATCAACTAGCTGTTGATCAATCTTGATGCCCCGGTCATTGATGTCTTGATCCATCCAGTAATTCTGCCATTCGCTTTGTGGGACCGGGAACCAACTGAGTTTTTGAGTGATTTCCATTTCTACTTCAACATCGCGCTGGTTGTACTGTTTGAATTGTTGCCATTTATTGGGAGCATGGTAGGGAAAGTTACGAGTGCGATTTTGATTGGCCTTCGTGGGCTTGCAAGGGGTGCAAAAGTAGCGAACAAGCTCTTTACCAGCAGTGATCTTTTGACGTGGTAGTCCTAGCACGATTCCAACATCTCGTAGTGATAATGGCAAGCCGAGAGTGGCAGACCAAACGCGAGAACAATGCCAACCAGCCGGGTTTAAACGGTGACCGACATAACGAGACAGACAGACTCGTTCAAATTGAGCATTAAAAGCACTCTTAATAATGTTAGGATTATCTAGGGCTTTAATAATCTGTACCGGAATCTTTTCACCCTGGGTTAAGTCCACCACCTTGACGGGACCAAAATTGGTGGCATAACCAAAGAGCAAAAGCTCAAAATCATCGCTATCAGCGTATCGATAGACGCCAGTCTGATTTAGGTTGGTGCTGGAATAAGTTTCAATATCAATTGAAATTTGCTTCATCAGGAATCCTTTCTACAAAAAATGGGTAGTCAAAGTCGACTGCCCATCTTTTGGTTTAAGCTAAGAAATCATCGTCATTGCTATCATCAATCGCTGTGAAGTCATCGCTGGCACTAGCATGTCCACCTAGTGGTTCTCCATCACGGATCTTTTGGATGTTACCCAGGCCACAGGCAATTCCACGGTTACCGTTGGTGTTAAAAGCATAGAAGTTAATCGATACTCGGGCATAGCAGCCACTGTAAACTTCATCACGATCAAGGATTGGTTGGACATGCTTGTCCACAATCTGTGGTGCCGTGATCGAATTAGCATTGATAAAGTAACTATCTTGGTAGGCAACATCATCACGTTCCACATCCCCATCTCGAAGAGGTAGCTTGAGAGTGGCCTTATTAGGCTTCTTACCACCAAACTTTCCAATTCCTTCCTGGATGGCAGCATCGATAGCTTTTTCGATGGCAGTGACTGTCTTTTGATCGGACTTGGGGATGATTAGACTAACTGAATACTTTTCCTTACCACCATTGATAGACTTAGGTTCCCAGATGTTGGCATAAGAGAGACGAGTGTTGATACCGGTAACGACCTTAGTTTGTTGTGACATATTATTTTTCCTCCTTAAATTCATCTTGTGGGTTAGATTTGCTAATACTCTGACGTTGATCGGAATTTGGCACCAGAGTTGGCTTACCCGCAGGTTTAACAATTTCTTGACTAAACAGTTCGGTGAATTTCTTCTTACCGACCTGTTTTTCTAGTTTTGTAATCGATAATAGCTTCTTTTGGTAAATATCATGGTAGCCATGTTCTTCAGCAATTTTTGCTACGGCAGCTTCATCCTTGTAATGGCGGACAGACCTACCTTCGACTATTTTGTAACCAGGCCACTGCTTACCATGGTTAATGGCTAGGTCAGCGGCATAGTCTTTAATTTCGTGAGCCCAACGATTCAAATCATCGATGTGTTCGAGAACCTCGGTTACCTCACTATCTGTTAGCAAGTTCGGTGACCGTAGTTGAAAGCGGGTGAGCTTGTGATGATAGTCAAAACGAGCTCGCAGTACAGCATTACAAGCGGAGAATTGGCACCAAGGACCATAATGGACGGTACCTTTGCCAGCAAATGCGAGTTCGGCTTTCTCTTTTAATTCGGAATTGGCCCAGTGCATTAGTTCTTTAGCATTAATGGTCCAGGTACTAATATTGGCCATCCGAGGTTGAAAGATTGTCGTTTCAACTTCATCAACGTTGTACAGACTGCCGAACATTTCTAGTGCACCGACGGCATAGAGTTTCATCTGGGGATTGTTCTGCGCTTCTACCCGGACACCCTTGCCATACTTAAAGTCGATAATATGGAGTAGGTGATCAGAAACAATTACGCAGTCGCCAGTACCAAAACCTTCAGGCACATATTTAGAAAAGTCCAGTTTCTGTTCCACACGGATGGTGGCGTCGGGTGCGTATTCTTTAGCTTTGTGATATTGTTCCAGAACATAGCTAGCGTAATCATCGGTTAGGTCTTCCATCTCATCTGATTGGTAATCAGAAGTAGGGCGTTTAAACTCATCACCGAGTAATCGATGGATCTTATATTCTCCCAGTGCGTGGGCAGCCGTTCCTTCAGCAGCTACATTAGAAGTAGTGTGGGGGAAGTATTGCTCTAGTCGTGGGAGTGGTGGAGCACTTAGCCAACGATTAGCACTGGAAGCTGATAATAATGCGTGGTGGGTTGGTGAACTCATTGTCCTAATCCCTCCGCACTGTAGTAAAGATCTTCGTAATCTTTGGGATCCACGTCAGAAAGCTTCTCGGCACCAAACTTATGGAGCAATTCTTTAACTTGGTCGGTATAACCTTCGGCACTCTTCCTTGCCAGCATCTTGCGAACCGTTACTTTGTCTTCAATTGAGTCACACTTTAGTTGCTCATCATCACTTGAAACTTCATTTTCGTTGCTTGATAACAATTGACGGATGGACTGAACGGTTTCTTTGGTTTGGTCGATTTGTTTTTCAAGCTCCTTGAGTTTCAAATCAAGGTCATTCATTACGCTCATAGGAATCATCCTTTACTTCGTTAATTTCTAGTTGTTGAACATCTTTGCCGGGTGCAATCACCATTAAGTGGTGTGGGTTGCCGAGCAACAAACGCAGTAATTTTTCACGGACTGTGATTTGACGCATGTTGACGACACCATCTTGGTGGGGATGCTTGGCTACTGAAATTGCAATTTTATTAGCCATGATGGTTATCCTTTCTTATTAAATTTAGTAAGGAATAATTGCCTTACACTTACAGGCCATGGGAAAGAAAAAAGTAAACGATTATTTTTGAAGATTTTTCTTGAGCCGTCGATAGATAGTTTGGAAACGCTTAGTGATCGCCATCTTGGTCACTCCGTCGTCTTTGGCAATGTCGATCTGTTTCATGCCATCCCAGAACTTCTTCATGATCAACTTTTGCTGTCCTGGTGTAAGTTGACTGATACTTTGTTGGAGTTGATCCATTTCTTCCTTATTAATTACCTCTTGCAACGGATCAGCATCATCTTTTACCAGGGCGCCATATGGGTCATAGGCTTCGAGTGAAACATGACGACGGGTTTCACGGTGGTTATCGTTGTATTCAATACGATTAAGTTCGATGATTTCTTTGCCTTTAGCTTCTGTGACCGTGATTTCTTTGATCCCAGTTGGTTGATGTAGCTTAATGTGCATACTGCCATCTTTAGTATCTGAGATCTCCATGTTGAGCTGGTGACGGTCGTCGTAGTATTTCTTCATAAAAAATTCCTCCTCTTGGATCTCCCAAGCGAAGGAATCGAAGGCATACTAAAAGCCACTAACAAGGCAATAAGAAACAGACCTAAACGATAAATCGCTTGGGTACTGCAACTTGCCTTACTAGTGGCTTGTTACAGAATGTTATTCAGTTAGGTGCATGCTAGTAAAAGTTGTTGATCGAGCAACACATGCTGTTCAGCTACAATAGGGTAACGAGTACATACGGATAAATAATTAAAAACTTGATATAATAAAAAAGCGTAATATACGAGTTTCAATATTTTTTGATACTGCTCTATGTAACTGTAGTAAAGAAGTTGTATTTCTTTACGTCTTCTAACCTGTCGTTTCTTTAGTCGATGTCAACAGGAATATTGCTTTACTTCCTTTACTTTTGTTACTATTTTTGGAATCGAAGGTAGAGATAAATGGAAAAAGTGACTTATGATCATATGTACTTGTGCGGATGCGTATTTTTCTTTTTGCTATTACAAGCTGTAAAACCAAATGAAACTGCTAGATCTCATAGGGCCGGAGGTCATGATAAACATTCGGACTCTATCGTTATGAAGGACCTAATTTACACATTTACAGGTAGAAATGACTTTGGAACTGTTAAGGACACTTCACAATATAAGGAAGGAAAAACTGAGGGGACAGTAAATCTTCCTTTCAACGATGGGGCGATAATAAATGCTTTTAAAGCCCTTATTAGTAAAAACCACTTATTGACCTTGTCTAGAATGAAAAAATTTGTGAGCGAGCATTTAAATCGTGATGTTAGTGAGTGGCTCGTGGGAGCAATACTAGATATCATTAGCTGTGACGATACTATTGCAAATAATTGCCCATTTTATGTGAAAAGCGACGGCAACGAATTATCTAAGAGTCAGCTGCTGGAAACTAACAAATTTGAGCTAGAACCATTTTTAGTTGGAATACTTCTTTTTATTTTGACGGAAAGGCGGGGAAAAAATCAGAATGGAAAGGCGACTTTAAATCTGCTGGGTGAGAAAAAAGCAAGAAAACCGAGAAATTTTGAATCTAAGGTTGGCCAATCTAGAGCTGAGAACATTATTGTTACTGAATGGCATGGAGATGCACACTTAGTTAAAGAAAAAACTAGACAAAATAAAAAAGCCTCCACGGAGGATTCCATGGAAGCTAATGTAATAAAAATGCAAGCTCAAGATTCACAAAATGATAATTCTAAGGGCGAAAAGAAGCAGACGATGATTAATCATCAAACGAACATAGTCCAAAATGGTGACCATAACGTCAACATAACAAATAATGGAACAATGAATCTCAATTTATAAGGAATGGAAAAATTGAATAATGATATAAATCGGAATGAAAATGTGCCATCGAACAAGATAAGCGGCCCATCGATAAAGCAGTTAGAACAAAATGGTGACCATAACGTCAACATTACAAATAATCAAGGTGGAACTGTTAACCTTAATTTTAATAATTCTCATTCTATAGGCCATGAAGCTGAAGATTTAATGGCTATCCAAACGTTTAGTAAAGTGTACTATCAATTATTAGTGACGAATGTATTGGTTGGTGGCTCTGCAATAATTCCCGCTAATCGTTCGCTACTACTTAATATGGTCCCTATTGAAATATTTAGCTCATGTTCGGAGCTTTCAGACCGTGGAATAGAAAAGCTAAAAACTATTCCTGCAATTATTTGTCAAAAGAATACAGAATTTTATGGCAAAACAAGTCCATCGCAATCGGCATGGTATTGCCGTATAACGGACGTAGTGATAGAAAAAAGTATAATAAGAGTGTTCTTTCATCCATTGGGGGCATTTGAACAAAATAAACTCGGTTACCAGCAAAACGCTTCTTTCTTTGGTATTAATATAGATTGTATGTTGACAGACTTAAATTTACCTGGATGGTATGTGCACAAGATAAATATTTTTAACGCTTTCGACAAAGCTGGCATATCTGGAATGCCACAACCCTAATTAAATTATTTGGAGCTGCAATATGGAAAAACTAAAATCGGAAATCACAAGTGTAGTTATAAGTGATGCTACCTTTAAGAAAAACTCACCAATAATTCACCCAACGTTTATTAATTATTTTTTTGGCAACAATGGTACAGGGAAATCTACTATTGCTAAAACTATAAAGTCTGGCGATGGGGTAATGTTTAAGAATGGCGACAATCTAAATGATTATGAGATTTTACTATACGACCAAAATTATATAGATGAAAACATCAAAGAACATGATGGGCTGCCAGGGGTCTTCACCGTAAATAAAAAGAATGCAGAGATTGAAAAAGAAATTGCTTCATTATTAGAAAGCGAAGAACAATCTTGGGAAAAAATTAACGAAGCAACTTCGAGTATAGAAGCATTAGAAAATCGTCAAAATACTTTAGAAGAACAAATTAAATCGAAATGCTGGGAAAAGACAAAATCAATTCGTAAGCAATTTGCTAAAACACAAAACGGATACCGCAGTTCAAAGAAAAAATTTATTGATGAGGTAAGAAGACATGATGCCAAAGAACATGATATTAAGCAATTGGATACTTTGTATTCGATCGCATATTCTAAATCTGCAAGGCAATATCCATTGTTTAACGAGATTCAGTCAATTGCCGTTTTAGATAATATTTCTGGTAGCGGAATATTGTCAAAGAAAATTGTAAATTCTGCTGACACCGATTTGGCGGTTTTTTTAAAGCAAATAGGTGCTACGGAATGGGCACGACAGGGGCATGATCAATTTCATGAAAGAACAAATGGTAGATGCCCATATTGTTCTCAATTACTAAACCCAGATTTTGAATTAGAATTTGTAAGAAGTTTTGACGACCAGTATGAAAGTAACAGACATGAGCTAAATGAATTTTTGAAAAAATATCGGGATTCCGCAAATAAACTATTTTTGTCTTTGGCACAAAAGCCTGATCCGCTATATCCAGATATTAATATGGAAGGATATGATGATAAGCTTCGACTGATTAAGTCATTAATTACGTCGAATATTGATAAAATACAATCAAAAATCGATGAGCCCACAAGAGTTGTCGTTTTAGAAAAAATTGGGCCGTTGCTGGATGAACTTTCACATTTAATAACAAAATTCAATAAATCAATAATTGAGAATAATGAAATAGTAACTTCTCTCAATCAAAAGCGTGAAGAATGCCAGCAAAAGATTTTCGAATACTTGGCAAACATGTTAAAAATCGATATAGAAGAGTTTGATTCAGCAAATAGAGACATTAATGAAGAAATTCAAAGGAAAAATAAAGTTAAGCAAGCAGCATCTGATAATATAAATGGCTTTAAAAAGAAAATCAGACAACTTAATAAGCAAACAGTTGAAACTGAAACAGCAATGAATAATATTAATTTAATGCTTAAAAGTTCGGGATTACAGGGATTCCATCTTATTCCTAAACAGGAAATGTCAGGGACATTAATACGCAACTATGAAATTGTAAGAAATGACTCCGGGCATGTTGCTGAAAATCTTAGTGAGGGTGAACGAAACTTTATAGCCTTTTTGTACTTTTTACAGCAGGTGTATGGTAATAATAGTACATCTGAAGAGGTTAAAAAGAAGATAATAATCATTGATGATCCAGTAACCAGTATGGATAGTGGAACTATGTTCATTATCGGAGCCGAGATACGTAAATTAATCGAAATTTGTCGAAATAATGTTGATAATCGGGATAGCTTAGCTTCGGGCAATTTAATTAAACAAATCTTTATTTTTACACATAATGCATTCTTTCAAAGAGATATAACTTCTCTTCGAACAAAGGAATATCAGTATGTTTCATTTTATTTGATTACAAAGCATGATAATTGCTCGGAAATTAAGTTATGTGAAAAAATCAATCCAAATTGTCCTACTCAAAAATTAAATTTTAATCCTGTCACAAATTCCTATACTGCTTTATGGCGGGAGTATAAAGAAACAAAAAGTTGTCTTTCATTAATGAATATTATTCGACGTATTTTAGAATACTATTTTCTACAAATATGTGGCTATACCGGTGATGATATACGACGAAGAGTTTTGATAGACCATAGGGATGAATTTGCAGACAAAGATGATAGTACAGGACAATATCAACTGGTATCGTCAATGTTAGCTCATATGTCGGCTGCTAGGTTTGGAATTTCTGATGACCTGCTTTTTATTGACGATAATTTGGATGGAAATGTAGACCAGTATAGAAAAAGTTTTAAGTTGATTTTCAAGTGTATGGGGCAAGAACAACATTTTAATATGATGGTAGATGAAGCATAGTAAAGGATGGAGAATAACAAATGGTAAAAATTGATACTTCTTGGGATGAACAGCCAGTAGATATTACTAGTGAGGCTAACTTTATCTGGTCTATTGCCAATAAGTTACGTGGTACCTACATGCCTGATAAATATGGGGATGTCATTATTCCGATGACTATTATTAGGAGATTTGAATGTGCCCTAGAGCCAACAAAAGATAAGGTGCTGACGCAATATGAGGCAATGCCAACATATCCAGCTAGAGCGATGTATAAGATTAGTGGATTTCAGTTCTATAATACTAGTAAATTTGATCTGCAAGAATTATGTAATGATCCTGATAATATTAATTCTAATTTCAAATCATATTTAGCTGGTTTTTCGGCAGATGTTCAAGAGATCCTCCGAAATTTAGATATTGAAAGCAACATTAATAAAATGGATAAAGGCGGATGCTTATATAGCGTTGTTAAAGCATTCTCTGAGCTTGATTTAAGTGTTGCTAAATTTGACAGCATCAAAATGGGATACATCTTTGAAAATTTAATTGCCCGTTTTTACCAGAACGTTGACGCTGGGCAATTTTACACCGGTCGTGACATTATTCGTCTTTGTGTCTCTTTATTACTTGCAGAGGGTAGTGAAGATATTTTAGAAGATAACAAGGTTGTCACTGTCTTGGACCAAGCATGTGGGACTGGCGGTATGTTATCAACAGCATATACATATTTGAAGCACTTGAATCCTACAGCTGATGTGCACCTTTTTGGTCAAGAACTAATGGGCCAGTCATATGCTGTTGGATTAGCCGAAATGTTAATCAAAAATCAAAATATTTCTAATTTTAAGCATGCAGATACCCTAAAGGAAGACTGCTTTCCCGATCAGAAGATGCGTTTTGTGTTAGAAAATCCTCCATTTGGTACTCCATGGGGTGGTAAAGATGCAAAACAAGGTCAAGAAGAATCAGTTAAAGAAGATTATTTAAAGGGCGACAGTAGTCGATGGCCAGCGGGGTTACCTAAAACAAATGATGCACAATTACTATTTGTTCAATCTGCTTTGGATAAATTAGATGATAATGGGCGAGCCGCCATTATTGAAAATGGTTCACCACTTTTTACAGGTAATACAGCATCAGGAGAATCACAGGTTAGACGTTGGTTGTTAGAGAATGATTATCTGGATGCAATCGTAGCAATGCCGACTGATCTGTTTTACAACACGGAGTTGGTAACGTATATTTGGATTTTATCTAAAAAGAAAGATGAAAAGCGAAAAGGTAAAGTTCAATTTATTGATGCAACGAATATCTATGAAAAACTCAGGAAACCTTTGGGAAAGAAAAAGAATGAGTTTTCAAAAGAAAATCGTGAACAAATTACTAAGTTGTATACGGACTTTGAAGAGAATAATATCTCACAAATTCATGACAATGCTGAATTCATTTATCGTGAATACACAGTTATGCAGCCACTGCAACGTAGCTATGCTATTACAGAACAACGTATTGAAAAAATGCTCCCTAATTTGAGCAGCTTTTTTGATCCGGTTAAATTTGATGAACTTCAGAATAGTAATGAAAAGTTATCAGCTCGCGATGTAAAGAAATTAACTAAATTTAATAAAAATAAGCCGGTCTATGATCAACTGCTTTCCACTCTCAGAGATAACATTTCTGAAAAGGTTTATAAATCACCAGAAGTATTTAAGCCAGTTATTGAAGATCTACTTTCAGATATTGCAGATGATAAACTGATGAAAAAAATAGTTGATGGATTATCACAAATGGATAAATCAGCTGAAGTTCAAACCGATAAAAAGGGAAATATTATTTATGATAAAGATACAGCCGATTCGGAAATAGTTAATATAAAAACACCAATTAATCAATATATGGCGGAAGAAGTATTGCCTTTTGTACCGGATGCCAAAGCTTTTTTTGAAGAAAATTTGGGTAAAAAGAAACCCGTTATTAAAACAGGTGCAGCGATCCCATTTACTAGATACTTCTATAGGTATCAGATGCCCCAGTCGGTAGAGAAACTACAAAATATGATTGATAGTTTGGAACAATCGATTTCTGTGGAAATGAATAATTTGTTTGATAAAAACAGGTGATGCAAATGCAAGTAAATAAAGATAGTGGGATAAAATGGGTTGGTGAAATCCCAGATAATTGGGATTCTGTCCCTATTTATTATGTATCCCAGGAAGTAAGAAAGAAAAATAACAATATTTTTCAAAAAGCAGCACTGAAGTTTACGTATGGGACTATCGTTAGGAAAAAAAACTTTAGTATTGACGAAGATCCATCTTTAAGAAAAACTATTGAAAATTATAAGGTTGTAAAACCTAAAGATATAGTTATCAATGGATTAAATTTAAATTTTGACTTTGTTACTCAGCGAGTAGGCTTTGTAACTTCCCCAGGTGCTATTACTTCAGCATATATTGTTATTAGAGCGAAGAATAATATTAATGAGAAGTATTTATTATATTTGCTAAAAAGTTATGATTCAGTAAAAGCGTTCAACAATATGGGAGGAGGGGTAAGAAGAATACTAAATTTTAATATACTATCAAAGATAAAGATTCCTTTCCCACCAATGAAGGAGCAAAAGAGAATTGCTGATTTCCTTGATAAGAAATGTGGTCAAATTGACAAACTCTTAGTTCGAATCAATGATGAAATTGAACGATTGAAAGTTTATCAAAATAGCTTAATTATAAGGACTGTAACTAAGGGATTAGATCTAAATATTTCCATGAAAGATAGCGGTATAGAGTGGGTTGGAAGCATTCCTGAATCGTGGGGAGTTGTACCTCTATATAAACTATTTAATGAAAGAAAAAGCAAAAATATTGCTGGACGAGAACAGAATCTGTTATCTCTAAGTTATGGGAAAATAAAACGAAGGGACATTAATGCTAAGGGAGGTTTGTTACCAGCAAACTTCAATACTTACAATATTGTAGAAGATGGTGATATTATCATTCGACCGACTGATTTACAAAACGATCAGCATAGCTTAAGAACTGGGATTGTTAAAGAGCATGGAATAATTACTTCTGCTTATATTGATTTGGCTCCATTGCCAAACACGAATTCAGCTTATTATCACTACCTATTGCATTCTTATGATATTGAAAAAGTGTTTTATAATATGGGGAATGGAGTACGCCAGGGGCTTAATTACAATGAGTTTTCAAAACTTAAAGTTCTGGTTCCTAGCGATAGAGAAATGTGTAATATTGTTGATTATTTGAATCGAAAAAATAGAATTTTAGATAGCTTGGTTGAAAAAAAACAACAGCAACTAAATCTCTTAAAGGAATACAAAAATTCACTTATTTATGAATATGTAACGGGCAAGAAGCAAGTACCAAAGATGTAGGATGAATATATAAATGCGTGGACAGATAAATGAACGATATGATTACCAACAAGAAATAATTCAACACTTAGTTGAAGAAGATGGATATGTCGAAAGAGATCATAGTAGCTTTGATAAAAAGTTTGCTATGGATCCAGAATTACTTTTTCAGTTTGGCAAATTGTAAAATTTAAGTTGAACATTTAAGTGGACAGAAAAACCCATCAAGGTCTTTAATGGTGTTACCACACAATCCATTAGAAAGAAGGACCTTGATGAGCACCACTATTTTATCATTCCAGAACCGTGTTGTCATTGAAACGCTTCATAGTGAAGGACGTTCCTTGCGATACATCGCTAACTACTTAGGCTTTAGTAAGACCACCATCTTTAACGAACTTCACCGGCTAAATAGTGAGTACCAGGCTGAACTAGCGCAAACTGACTTTGAACAAAAGGTTAGTCAACGGGGGCG
This sequence comes from [Lactobacillus] timonensis, assembly GCF_900240275.1. Lineage (GTDB taxonomy): Bacteria > Bacillota > Bacilli > Lactobacillales > Lactobacillaceae > Limosilactobacillus > Limosilactobacillus timonensis. The sequence goes on from NZ_LT964761.1 coordinate 1,063,733, forward strand.
GAAGTCTTCGCTCACTAAAAACCTTAAACACTTGGTCGAGGAAAAGATTCAAGTCCAGAAGTGGTCCCCTGAACAAGTTGCCCATGTGGTTGGGATTGCCTACAAGACGGTCTATAACTGGATTGATCAAGGATGGCTTGATGTGCAGTTATCTGATTTGCCTGATCATGGAATACGTCGCCATCGCGCTAAAGAAAAGCGTGGTACGTTCAGTCACGGCCGCTCCATTGAGGAGCGTTCTCATAAAGTCGAAACTCGCCAGGAATTCGGCCACTTTGAAGCTGATACCGTACTTTATGGCAAACGTAAAGGTCAAGCTGTGGCTACTTTTGTGGAGCGTAAGAGTCGCCTGACAATTGTTAAACGGCTCCATGGCCGCGACAGTCAGTCCATGACTCAAGCCGTACTTGAACTAGCTAGTCAACTTCAAGACAAGCTCAAGACGCTGACCGTGGATCATGGGAAAGAGTTCGCTAACTATCAGACAATTGAGCAGCAAACTGGTACTCCGGTTTATTTTGCCCATGCTTATTCACCACATGAACGCGGTAGTAATGAGAACCGTAACCGAGTTTTGCGACGGTTTATTCCCAAGGGACAAGCCATTGAAGAACTAAGTGATTACCAACTGGTTCAAATCAATTGGTATCTGAATTCACGGCCACTTAAATGTCTTAATTGGCATACACCAATCGAGATCTTCTTGCTTAATCTACGTCACTAAATTCGTTCAAGTTATTTCTTGCAATCTGCCGTTTTTAAAGGATACTCAACCAAAAAAATTAGAAGAATTAACTAAACAATTTAAGGAAGATACTGAAGAGACAATCATTAACACCATTAATAAATTTATCATTAGTAAGAAAGGAAGCCTACTTTCTGCGTTAAAACACGGTGTTGATGTTAACAATCAACATTTAACCTTGCTATATGGGAAACCAGCTACTGACTTTAATCCTGAACTCTCAAAGTTGTATTCAGAAAATATTTTTTCTGTAATGCAAGAGGTATATGCGGATAAAGAGAATAAAGAGCGAATTGATCTCGTAATCTTTATAAATGGATTTGCTGTAATTAGCTTCGAGCTTAAAAGCAATAGCCAAGGACAAAATTACGAGAATGCAATCAAACAATATCGGACATCGCGTAATCCTAAAGATCGTTTATTTCTTTTTAAAGCAGGATGTTTAGTAAACTTTGCTATGGATACTGAAGAAGTTTATATGACTACCAAGTTAGCAAAAGAGAAGACGTTCTTTATGCCTTTCAACATGGGAAAAGGGGAAGGTATAAATTCTGGTGCAGGGAATCCACACTTTCCTGATAAATATAGTGTTTCTTATATGTGGGAGGATATTCTAAGAAAAGAAACTTTAGTTGAATTGATTACCAAATTTATCTTTATTGAGGCTAAGGAAAGTAAAGATCCGCTGACTGGGAAGAGAAGGGTAAAGCAACAATTAATTTTCCCAAGATATCATCAGTTAGATGTGATTCGTAAAACTTTAGCTGATTTGAAGATCAATAAGACATCACAAAATTATTTAATTCAGCACTCTGCTGGATCAGGAAAAACTAACTCTATTGCATGGCTTGCACATAGACTAGCTAGTCTTCATGACGATGATAATCAAATTATTTTTAATAATGTCATCATTATGACGGACAGGGTGGTCGTGGATCGACAGCTACAAAAAGCAATAATGGGTATTGAACATAAAGCTGGCCTTATTCGTGTTATGGATGATAAATGTACGTCTGAGGATCTTAAGCTGGCATTAGAAAGCAACACTAAAATTGTGGTTACTACGATCCAAAAATTTCCATACGTTGTTGATTTGATTAAGGATGATAGTAATTCGTCTGATGTTTCACTTAAAAATAAGAAATTTGCCGTGATTATTGATGAAGCACACTCGTCAACTGCTGGTAAAGATATGATGGCTGTGACTGAAGCTTTATCATCATCGGATAAATTCTATGAACAGGACATTCAAGATCAATTAGTACAAGAAATTGAAAGCTCTGGAAAGCAAAAGAATGTAAGTATGTTTGCTTTTACAGCAACACCTAAGCCAACTACCTTACGCCTCTTTGGACGCTTAGATAAACATGGTAATTATCGAGCATTCCATTTGTATAGTATGAAACAGGCTATTGAAGAAGGATTTATTCTTGATGTTTTAGCTAATTACACGACCTATCAAACATACTATGAACTTAATAAAGAGATTGCTGATGATCCAGAATTAAAGACGGCTGATGCAAAACGACAAATAGCTCAGCAAATAGATTTAGATGATCAGAATATTTCTCAACGAACAAAAATTATTATTGACCATTTCAGAGAACATGTGATGTCAGAATTAGGTAATCAAGCAAAAGCAATGGTTATTATGTCATCTCGTAAGGCAGCGGTTAAGTATCGACAAGCATTTGAAAATTATATTAACGAACATCATTATGATGATATGGGGATGCTTGTTGCCTTTTCTGGCAACGTTAACTCAGATGATGATAACAAGGAATATACTGAGGCTTCAATGAATGGTTTACCAGAAGACCGTACAGCTAAAGAGTTTAATAAACCTGGATATCGTTTCTTACTAGTAGCTAATAAATATCAAGTTGGATTTGACCAACCTAAGTTATCTGCTATGTACGTCATGAAAAAATTACGTGGAGTCAATGCAGTACAAACACTTTCTCGCTTAAATCGTATCTGCCCACCATATGAAAAGACTCCATTTGTATTGGATTTTGTTAATGACTATAAGGATATTGAGGCCGCCTTTGCTCCTTATTACACGACCACTTTATTAGCAGATACGGTTAATCCACAATTGGTTTATAACCTAGTAGAAAAAATTGATGGGTTCTATATAATTGATCCGCAAAATGTGGAGGGTGCAAACAACATTATTCATAAAGCAAAAATTCAAAGTCGAGATAAGAAGAATCTTAATTTCTACTTTGGCGCTACAGAAAAGAAAATAAAAGAATTAGACGAAAATACCCAACGAGAAGTTTTGACTACGTTAAAGCATTTTGTGCGCTGCTATGAGTTTCTTTTGCAAGTATCTAGCCTTAAAGACGAAGAACTGCAGAAACTATATAATTATGTATCTTATTTGATGAAGTACGTAAATATTAGCCGTCCAGGACAGGGTTATGATCTGACTGGAAAAATAAAAGCCAGCAAGTTTACCCAGAAACAGACGGGCCAACATATATCAGGTACGAAACGGTCAAATCCAGTAGTAAAGTTACCAATGGCTGATGATGTTGAACTTAGTGAAGCAAAGAAGGAAAAATTATCCAAAATTATCGAAGAAATTAACCAAACAACTGGGTCTAATTTTGACAAGGATGTAGCTGTTAAATCGATGCTTCAAATTAGGGACCTAATGATGAAGTCAAATAACTTAAGGAGCAGTGCAAAAAATAACAATGAGCATGACTTTGAACTATCATACTTTGATCATATTGACGATATGTTGATTGAGGGTCTTGAACATAATAAAGACTTTTTCACTTTGCTACTCAACAACGATGATATTAAGAAAGAGGTTTTGGGAACTTTTGCAGGGGAAATTTATAAATCATTGCGTGAAAGTGAAGTGAAACAGTAGTGAAGAAAGATGTGCTTTCAATTAAGAATAGGGAAGATTTAGTTGAAGTAATTGCTCCCGACATAAAAGCTATAGATGAAGCAATTAAGTCTAGCGATGAAGAAAAAATGAAAAATATACATTTAAAGATTGATGGCAAGTACTCAACATATATACCAGGATTTGGGAAAAGTATGTATGGGTACAGTAGTGCTGACGGCTTCGCCTATAACTATATGGGAAAGGAATCATATCTTCACAACTTACGTATCATGAAAGGAAGACTAGAAGGGTACCTTTGCGGTTTTCCAACTCCTCAAAATTCAAAGATATCACAGGATATTAGTGTGAGTGTACCTGTTTCAAATTCCAATGACATTAATATAAATCTTTCATTTAAGGATGCTAGGAAGCAAATAGAGGAAATGCCAGGGTTGAATGAGGCCGAGACCGAAGAACTGAAGACAAAAATTAATGAGCTAGAACAAATAAATAATGAGAAAATATCAAAAAAGAAAAAATGGGAAAAGGTAAAACCTATCATTTCTTTTGTATTGGATAAAGGGGCAGATGTTGCAATTACAATTATGGGGTTAATACTTCAAATGAAACTTGGCATTTAATTTTCCGCAAACACCTTAAACTATTTTTTAGAATTTATGTGTTCCCGCAAACCGGTAATAATTTGAGCGTTGATGTTTATCTCAAAAGCATGGCAATATTTGGTATTATGAAAGCGAGTTAACAAACACAATGTTTTTGATTAATCAAAGCTAATTGGTTAACATAGCCGTTAATCCAGAATGTGTAATTGACAACATCAGCTCGTGGCATGTTGAGAGTGTTACGGTCCTGGAACGTACAGATAAATAGCCTGCAAACGCCGGTATGCCGGCATTCTTGATCGATAAAAAGTGTACTAATTCCTCTATTGGTAATTGGAATTAGTACACTTTTTGCTTATTGAGCTAGAGGGTCGAGTGGATAGTGTGCTGGATTTTCGGGTTGTGTAGACCAGTGTCCATTTTGGAGAGTTGAGTTGGTTAAGGTGATGAGAAAAGCTGTAATGGTTAATATGACGGGGATAAGAGCGTGCGTAAAAATGGCTGATTTTGGGGTCTTTAAGTTGAGTTGATTAAGGTAATGTAACAGTGTTGGCTTTCTTTAATTTAGTTATCATTATCGAGCAGAGTAGGACACTCAACTGTAATTTAAGAAAAGATAGTTATAAGGGTAGAAAATTATAAAATGGCCAATCGTCAAATTGAGATTGAAAATAAAGAGATGTTTTTTAGTGGTGGTATTGCATCTCATCTAATAAACGCCGTTTGTAAAATTAAGTTACGCCGTTTGTAAAATTAAGTTAGAAAGATGAAAAAGCCATTTGTGATAGACTTTTGAATATCCCTAATCAAAAAAAAAGGCAATCATAAATGACCTATAAACATCTCGGGTCATAATATTTACATTAGTGCTATAATAAAAGGGAAATTAATTTTTGGAGGGGGAAGGAAACGATGTTTTCAAAAAATAATCATTTGCTAACTGATCGTCAATGTACGCACCAAAAGCCTAAATTTGCTTTACGGAAGCTGAGTATTGGGGTAGCTTCTGTCCTGTTGGGAACTATTTTCTTGATGGGTGAAGCTAATGTCCAGGCGGACACGGTTACTGATGCTAATCAAGAGAACCCAGTTATCGCTACGACGACTGCTGATACTAATCAAGAGAACCCAGTTATCGCTACGACGACTGCTGATACTCAAAATAAAAGTACAAGCAAAAGCAATATTGATCAGGCTAAACAACTGATTAATAATCAGACTACTGTGGTAGAAAATGAGAAGCCTGCTAATCCATTGCCAGACTATAAGCCGATAACGTATGTTAACTATGATGCCGTAAGTATCTATCCTGCGAATGATGCTCAGGGGAACCCATCAGTCTATGTGAAGGATCATATATTTGATAATGTTCATAAGCCAGGCGATCGGGTTTATGACTTCATTAAGGGTGCTAATGGTTGGTCTTCCGGTGTTTATTACTATCACCAAAACAAACAACATACGGCTGGTTACCATGCTTTGACACCGGTGGATGCCAATGATCGTTCCAAGGGTTATCAAGTTCCGGATTTTGAAGCCGACATTTTAGGTGGCGAAAGGATTGCCTTAGATAAAGATGGCCATTTAATTGGTGCCTATCCGGGTGAAAGTCATTATAGTAGTATGGCACCAGGAGCGGCTGTAAATACTTATATAACGCTTCATCCTGATCGGCAACGAGTAGAGATTAACTTTTTGGATCAAACCACTAATAGCTCCTTAGGAAAAGTTGTTTTGTGGGGATACAGTGGGGTCCAAAGTCAATTTAAGGTTGATGATTTATTAGCTAAATTGAAATCTTTAGGATTTGAAGTTACTTCGTCTGATTTTCAAAATGGCTTCCATTACGATAGTACTAACAACGATTACTATAGCAGCTCCGATCCTAATCAGTGGCAAGATAATCAGTTACAGTCCTTTACAATTGTCCTCAGCCATCAACAATCAACTGAGAATGGTCAAAAGACCATTACGAGAACCATCCATTATAAGTACAGTGATGGTAGTCAAGCCCAACCAGATAAGGTACAAACGATTACCTTAACCCGGACGGGTTCTAAGGATGCAGTTACAGGCGAAATTACCTGGGGTGCTTGGTCGACGGGTAGTTTTGATGCTGTTACTAGCCCAACGATTGCTGGCTACACTCCAGACTATGCCCAGATTGATGCTGAAACCGTTGATGGTAATAGTACGGACATCGAACAGACCGTTACTTACATCAAGGACCAAGTTGCTACTCCTGATGATAGTCAGGGAACTAAGGGAAACCAGCATACAAAAACTAATACTACTAGCCAAGAGACCGATAATTTGACTAAGAATAGCCTAACTAGTAATAAACAGCAGGCTAATCGATTGCCTAAGACAGGTAACCAAAGTGAAACTGGTGCTGTGGCATTAGGTTTAGCAACGATGCTGGGTATGTTAGGCTTAGCCGGGTTAAAGCGTAAGCATCAATAGGCTGAATAACTAGAAAGCGACACTCAGCTAAAATGGCTGAGTACATCTTTTCTACTCAAAGTCAAGTTATATCAGTGCTTAATTACTGTTTTGGCCTGACTTTTTGAGTTTATTATTACCAATAACAGTTTTGGACACTGATTTTGTGTGGCGAATTGTCAAACTAAGTGCAACGGTTTATCAAAAAATACTTCATATGGGGTTTCATAATTTAACACTTTGCGCGGACGTTGATTTAACTGCTTTTGGTAGTGTTCAACGTCCTGTTCTGTATAATTATGGTTCTACACTATTCGGTACTGATGGAATTTTCCATCGGTACCGTTTTTCGTTTATGATGACAATAAAAAAAACGGACAATCACCCCAAAGCCTAAATCGTGGTGATTGTCCTCCAGAAAGGAAATTAATCCTCATGACTAATGATATCAACTTTTTAACCGGAATCCAAGACCCAGGGCTTCAGCTGGATAAAGAAGGGGCTGAGACTATTGATGACCAAACCAAAATCATTCATTTGGTCAAGACTGGTGAATGTCGTTGTCCTGTTTGTGGACGCCCGATGTTGAAGAATGGTTTTCGTCATCGCCCAGTAGTCATTACCGCCCTGTCGGTCGCTGGTGTAAAGACCATTCTCATGATTAAAAAACAGCAGTATATCTGTAAGCCGTCCACTAAATGTCCGCAAACCGTGACGAAAATCGCCACGATTAAAGGCATTAGCCGCGGCTGTCGGATTGCTAATAACGTGAAGCAATTCATTATCAAAGACCTTCACCGTAATATTTCACAGAAAGAGTTAGCCCATAACTATTACGTGTCTGCTAGTACCGTTGCCAGAACCATCGATACGCTAGAAAACACCTTTGTTCCTGAGAAAGATTGGCTGCCGGCAACGATTGCTTTTGATGACTTCAAGTCAGGCCAATTCGCTGATAGTGGGATGAGCATGCTCTTAATGAATCCGACTAATCATCGCACCATCGATATTATTAAATCCCGGAACTCGCGTTATTTAAAGCAATACTTTTATCGTCACTTTACCCGGCGGGCCCGATGTGCTGTCCGTTTGATTGTCGTCGACCTTTATCAACCTTACCGGAGCTTAATCAAGGAACTCTTTCCTCATGCCCGAATTATTGCCGATCATTTTCATATCGTTGCCCAGGCGTATCGGGCACTTCAAGCGGTGCGGATTAAAGTAATGAATCGTTATGGTCATGGCACCCACGAGTATCGCGTTTTAAAGCGTTTCTGGAAGTTACTTTTACAAAAAATCGCTCATTTAGATAATATTCACCACTATCCACGGCGCAACTTTCGTGGCGCCTGGTTGTCTGATAGTGAGGTCATTGATCGGCTTTTGTCCATGTCACCCGAATTGCAAATAGCTTATGACTACTACCAAACTTTGATAGAGGCAGTGGATCAAGGTCAAGCAGCAGAGTTAACGGCACTCTTACAACGCAAACTCACTAATCTGCCTAAACAATTACAAAAAGTCCAGCGGACTTTACGGCAACACCAGGAAGAAATCATCAGGAGCTTTCAATACCAGTTAACTAATGGTCCCATTGAGGGTACTAATAACAAAATCAAAGTAATCAAACGGACGGCTTATGGTTTTCGCAACTTTTTCCGGTTCCGGATTCGCATACTAATAGCATTAAAAAATTCGCACATCATGGTTCAGGCACCCATAATCACAAGAAAAACCAGCCCAAGCAAACTAGTTGCTTGAACTGGTCAAAATTAGCTATCAGTACCGATTGACAAAGAGCCAAATTTTTCTATCAGTACTTTTTGACGAAGAGCCATAAAAAAGAACTGCTCCATCAAAAGCAGTTCTTCATAATATTAGACAAATTATTGTGGAACAACATTAGTCGCTTGAGGTCCTCGATCGGCTTGTTCAACATCGTAACTAACTTTTTGCCCTTCCTCAAGACTCTTAAAACCGTTAGTTTTAATTGATGAAAAGTGTACGAATACATCTTTACCATCTGAACCAGAGATAAACCCATAGCCCTTATCAGCATTAAACCATTTTACAGTACCATTTTGCATATATATATCCTCCTAGGAATCAAACCAAAGTAACCAAATTGAATTAACATCTAAGAAAATAATAGATAGCAAAAATGAATGATACTTATAACTTCCTGATGTGTTAATCTGGATAATTTTAACACTTTAATTCGCTGTATGCAACCCTAAATAATTCAAGCGCACAGTTTTTCATATGACTATAATGATGTCCAATCGAAGTTGCTCAGTGTGATAAATAATTGGGTAAGTTCCTCAAAAGAGTTACAGTTACTGGTGGATGACTATTTGTTAACGGTTAACTACAGGTCGGTAATTGAAAATGATCTTGTCAATTATACACAAGGCATTGAATCGTATTTTAGAAATGAACGTCTTACTTTGAGGGATAAAATAAACAAATTTATTGAGGAATTGCCTGAATCTTATAGAGAACTATTATCTGAACACGTTGGAAATACAGATGATTGGATTGGAAAGCTTGTAAGCACAAGGGTATTCCTAACACACGGAGATAGAGAAAATATGGCGGTATCTAATCCTTATAAGTTAGTGCAGATGACAAAAATATTCGGCTTTATGGTTAGAATCTTTATTTTACAAAAATTAGGGATAACCATTCGTACAATACCCCTTAGGGTTGACACTTTAAATAATAAAAGTGTCATCTCTAGGGGGTGTTTTGAATAGGAACATATTCAACGACGGAAAAATTAAGGTTACTCAGTAATTACCAAGATTCAGACTACTCACTCGGGGTATACGCGGATTATCACCAGGTGCGGACCTCTAGCCTTAACAGATGGATTAAACAATTTTTAACGGCTGGTTTGGCTGGATTGATTCGCCCTGAACACAATCACAGGTACACACTTCAAACCAAGCGATTAGCCGTTAAAGCTTACCTTTCAGGTACCCTGTCAGGCCAAGCAATTCTCAATAGATATCAAATTCGTAGTCTTTCCCAACTACATCAATGGATTGTCCGGTACAATAGTGGACAATTAAGTGTTGCTTACGCAACAAGAAAGCGAGCTAGGAAAGTGGGCCGAAAAGTTACTTTTGAGGAGAAACGGCAAATTACTCAATGGACAATTGATCACGAGTATAACTATCAAGCCGCGGCAGAAAAATTTAATGTCAGCTATCAACGGGTCTATTCATGGGTACGAAAGTACCAAAGAACTCACGATTGGGAATCCCTTCAGGATAACCGGGGTCGCCATAAAGGCAAAACACCAACCAATGAAGTGGAAAGATTACGACAAGAAGTAAGGCAGCTGAAAGCTAAAGCGAAGGAACGGGAGGTACAGATTGCCTTCGCAAAAAAATTGGTCGAAATACACAATCGGGAGGTGGAACGGCCGGACGATATCAAGCGATTCAGGAAATGAGCCAAAGTGGGTATAAGGTATCTGATCTAGTTAAAGCAGCCGGGGTAAGTCGGCAGGCTTACTACAAGTGGCTTACCCATGAACCGACGGTTCATGATATTCAAGATCAAGAAATTCTAAAGCTCGTTAAACAGTTAGAAGCACAACATAAACACTGCGTTGGTTATGACAAGATGACCCGTTTAATAAAGCGGGAAAGATTATCATACACAGTTAACAAGAAGCGCGTCATGCGCATTATGAAGGAACACAGTATTAAAGCGGACTATCGTCAGCCTAAGAGAAAACGTGTGCAGGAGCAGGAAAATTATGAAGCACAGAATACCCTGAACCGCCAGTTTGAACAAGCTGCCGCAAATCAGGTGTGGGTGACGGACACGACGGAAATTGCCTACAACATTCGTAAGTACAAAGTCCGTCTACACGTTGTCCTGGATCTATACGGTCAATACCCACTTAGCTGGATCATTACGCCTACAGAAACGAGTACTGGGGCTATTAAAGTATTTCAAATGGCCAAGCAGAAAGCCGGAGGTCTGGCACCGCTAATCCACACTGATCGCGGAGCAGCATATACTTCCAAAGCATTCAACCACTACTTGGCTAGTAATAACAGCCAACATAGTTACTCAGCCCCAGGAACACCAGCTGATAATGCGGTGATGGAGCACTGGTGGGCTGATTTTAAATCTATCTGGTTAGCACACTCACCACAACCACAAACGTTTGAAGACTTAGAACAGCTGGTGACAGAAGGTATCGATTACTTTACGCATTCCTTTATTTCAGGCAAAAGAAATGACCTTACCGCAGCAGAATATCGATTCGGCAAGGCCAACTAGTTTTTATTATTTAATGTGTCAACTTGACAGGGTACAGTACCATTGATAAACCAAAGATACTTAATAAATTTAAGAATGTTTTAACTACGGCAGATTGTAAAATTTAAGTTGAACATTTAAGTGGACAGAAAAACCCATCAAGGTCTTTAATGGTGTTACCACAACATTCCATTAGAAAGAAGGGCCTTAATGGGCACCACTATTTTATCATTCCAGAACCGCGTTGTCATTGAAACGCTTCATAATGAAGGACGTTCCTTACGATACATCGCTAATTACTTAGGCTTTAGTAAGACTACCATCTTTAACGAACTTCACCGGCTAAATAGTGGGTATCAAGCTGAACTAGCGCAAACTGACTTTGAACGAAAGGTTAGTCAACGGGGGCGAAAGTCTTCGCTTACTAAAAGCCTTAAACACTTGATCGAGGAAAAGATTCAAGTCCAGAAGTGGTCCCCTGAACAAGTTGCCCATGTAGTTGGGATTGCCTACAAGACGGTCTATAACTGGATTGATCAAGGATGGCTTGATGTACAGTTACCCGATTTGCCTGATCATGGAATTCGTCGTCATCGTGCTAAAGAAAAGCGTGGTACGTTCAGTCACGGCCGCTCCATTGAGGAGCGTTCTCATAAAGTCGAAACTCGCCAGGAATTCGGCCACTTTGAAGCTGATACCGTACTTTCTGGCAAGCGTAAAGGTCAAGCTGTGGCTACTTTTGTGGAGCGTAAGAGTCGCCTGACAATTGTTAAACGGCTCCATGGTCGCGACAGTCAGTCCATGACTCAAGCCGTACTTGAACTAGCTAGTCAACTTCAAGACAAGCTCAAGACGCTTACCGTAGATCATGGGAAAGAGTTCGCTAACTACCAGGCAATTGAACGGCAAACTGGTACTCCGGTTTATTTTGCCCATGCTTATTCACCACATGAACGCGGTAGTAATGAGAACCGTAACCGAGTTTTGCGACGGTTTATTCCCAAGGGACAAGCCATTGAAGAACTAAGTGATTACCAACTGGTTCAAATCAATTGGTATCTGAATTCACGGCCACTTAAATGTCTTAATTGGCATACACCAATCGAGATCTTCTTGCTTAATCTACGTCACTAAATTCGTTCAAGTTATTTCTTGCAATCTGCCATATTCTTTCTTTTATTAAACGAAATTTACACGATAAAATTGTGATTTTTTGCTTAAAAGATGAATATAAAAAGACACTAGTATTTTGATAACAGTCAAGTCACCTAAATTGTTTTTTACCTATGATATGTAGTGTCAAGAAAGGGAGAGGTGAAAAATGATTAAGTTACAACAATTTTTTATGAGGTACAAAAAGCAGCTTTTGCTTGTTATTACTATTCTGCTGTTGCTTGCTGAAGGATCTAAATGGCTATTGCACGTGAATTTGCCATACCAGGCCTTAATGCTTATCGTGGGGATTGTCGGAGTGCTTCCAATTGCTTTGACGGCTATTTCATCTTTAAAGGTTAAATTAATTTCTATTGATGTTTTAGTATCGCTGGCGGTGATCGGTGCCTTCATTATTGGTGAATTTAATGAAGCAGCCATTGTTACTTGGCTATTCATGTTAGGAGATGTGTTGGAAGAATTAACTTTAAGAAAAACTCGGTCAGCCGTCGCTGATTTGACTCAAATGGCACCACAAACTGCGTTAGTTATTCAAGATGATGGCTCAACTGAGAAAGAAGACATCGATTTCATTGATCCTGGTGAAAAGATTTTAGTTAAAACTGGTGATCAGGTTCCAGTCGATGGCAAGGTTATTTCAGGTTCTGGTTATCTTAATGAAGCCAGTGTTAACGGTGAATCTAAATTAGTTAATAAAAAAGCCGGTAATGAAGTATATGCAGGAACTATCCTTGAAAACGGTACATTGACTGTCGAAACTACCGCAGTCGGTGAAGATACGACTTTCGGTAAAATTATCGAAATGGTTGAAGAAGCACAAGATACAAAGTCACATACAGAAAAGTTAATTAACCGGTTTTCCAAATATTACACTCCCGCCGTACTTATAATTGCAATTGTTGTAGGTTTAATTACTAAAGACCTTAGGCTGGCTATTACAGTTATGGTGCTGGGTTGCCCAGGTGCTTTAGTTATTGGTGTGCCAGTATCTACAGTTGCTGGTATCGGTAATGGTGCTAAAAATGGCATTATGTTTAAAGGGTCGCAAGTGATGGACCAAACTCATCGGATTGATGAAATTGCTTTTGATAAAACCGGCACTTTGACTGTTGGACATCCAGAAGTTAGTGCAATTGAGGTATTAAATGGGCCCAAAGATGAAATTATTAAATTAGCTGCTCAAATTGAGCGTCAAAGTAACCACCCCTTAGCTCAGGCAATTGCAAAATTAAATAAACAAAAGCCAGCTTCAATTAAAGTGGAAACTGTTAAGGGTAAGGGAATCATCGCCACTTTAAATAATCAAAAATATTATTTAGGTAACCAAGACTTAATCATCGAAAATACCCGTACCAATGCAAAATTGGATAAGACAATTAATCATTTAAGTCAATTAGGTAATTCAATTGTCGCTTTTGCTAATGAAGACCAAAGTCAATTAGCTGTTTTTGGCATTAAAGATCAATTGCGCCCAGAAGCTAATGATGCTTTAACCCACTTAAAAGAATTAGGGGTTAAGAAGCTAGTGATGCTTTCTGGAGACAATCAAGAAACTGCTGAACGAATTGCGGCGAAGTTGCCAATCGATGAAGTTCATGGTCAAATGTTGCCACAAGACAAGGCTACTTTTGTTAAAAAAGAAAGAGCTAAGGGACACCATATTGCTTTTATTGGTGATGGGATCAATGATAGTCCGGCCTTAGCTAATGCTAATGTTGCAATTGCCGTTGGTAGTGGAACGGATGTTGCCATTGAAGTTTCAGACATAGTTTTAGTTAAAAATGACTTGCGGAAGATCGCTTATGCTCTTGGCTTATCCAAGAAGACAATTTTAAACATGAATGAAAATATCGTGATGGCTTTACTGACAGTCTTACTGTTGTTCATCGGTTTGTTTGCGGGTTATGTTGAAATGGCAAGTGGGATGTTTATTCATGAATTTAGTATCTTAATTGTTATCTTGAACGGGATGAGATTAATCAAATTTCAACAAAAAAATTGACGATCATCAAGTTTATAATCAACAAAACAAAGTAGCATTAGATATGTAAATTAATAAGGAAGGGGAATTTAATCATGGAAAAAGTAATGATGAAATTATCTGGCATGACCTGTCCTTCATGCTTAAGTAAAATTGAAAAAGCGGTTGATAATTTGGATGGTACTGACCAAATCAAAGTTTTATTCAATGCAGGAAAATTAAAATTCATGTTGGACCCTGATAAGACTGAAACTATTGATGTCAAGACGGCTATTGAAAAAATGGGTTATGAAGTACAAGGAATTAAGGAAAAGGAGCTCAATCAATGAATGCAGAAGAAAAATATCAGGCGGAATTGAAGCAAAGTAATCTTGATCACCACCAGCCAACTGCAGCTGCCATGACTGGTCATATTATTTCTAACTTGTTAATCCATTCTTTAAAGATTAACCAAGCTAACTTATTTGCTAAAGGATCTGCTAGTCTTTTTTTAGCCGAAAAAGCTACTGGTTGGATTGCTTATGAACGTCAGGAATTTGATCAATTGAATCGCTTATTGGTTAATAATGGTGAAAGTATTCCAACAATTACAGCTCAATTTAAGGAATATACTATGCTAGAAGAAGATGGCAGTAGTAAATATTTAGCAGGTGATAAGCAATTATTTGCCTTGGTAAAAGATTTTGATACGCAAACGCTCTTCATTACTAAGGCAATTGCTTTAGCTAACAATGAAAGTTGGCCAGAATTATCTGCTAATTTAACTAATTTAATGGCTTGGATTAAGGAGCAAATTCGGGTAACTCAAGACTTCCTAGTTCATGAACTAAAGGAAGGATTGTATGTCGAAGACGACGATGATGACTTTTAATTAAAGGACGATGAGTTTAATGGCTGATTTATGTGTTAACGTAGTACCACTATTTAATGCTTTACCTCAGGATGAGAAGATGCAAATCGAAAAATTAGTTCAGCATAAACACTATCAAAAAGGTGAGTTGGCGATCGAGCCTATGGGGAGCAAAAATTTAGTAATCGTGGCTCAAGGGAGTGCTAAACAGTATACATTAGATGAAGACGGCCATGAAAATATTTTACAGATTCTACATACGGGCGATTATGTTGGCGAGAATTGGCTTTTTGGCCAAGAGAATATTAATAATTACGTAGAGACTACGGAATTTAGTGAAATCTGCTTATTAAAACGGCGAGATTTGATGCAATTAATGCATAGACAACCAGAATTAAGTATTAGGCTACTGGAACTAAATATGGATAAAGTCTCGAAAATGCAAACACAGATTCACTTATTGACTTTACCTAAAGTTGAAGACCGGCTACTAGAATATTTACAAGCATACGCTGATGAAATTGAAAAAAATAGTTTTGCCTTGCCTTTAAAAATGAAAGACCTAGCCTTATATCTTGGAACAACACCGGAAACTTTATCTCGTAAATTTGCTTTATTAGAAAAACAAGGTCAATTAAAGCGTAAAGTACGTCAAATTGAGTTATTTCAAAACTAGCTTAAAAGAAAGTAGGTTATATTATATGCGAAGTGAATTTCGAAAAATCTTTCAAGAAATTCAGGCGGATCCTGATAACGCAACATTTACAAAGCAAGGAATAGAACCACTTTATTATGCTTCTTCATCAGCCAGAATAAACATAATTGGTCAAGCACCTGGAAGAATTGCTCAGAAAAAAATGAAATTTTGGGGCGACCCAAGCGGTTATCGTCTGCGGGCTTGGCTAGGAGTTTCCAGAGATATTTTCTATAATTCTGAAATGATAGCAATTTTACCAATGGGTTTTTCTACTCAAAGTCAAGTCATATCAGTATTTATTTACTGTTTTGGCTTGATTTTTTAGTTGATTGATGCCATTTACAGCTTCAGATTTTGATTTTGGGCACACTAAAACAACCAGTCCAAAATTGATTTTAAAATTGTTATTGAACTGGCTATAATAGGGGTTGATCAAAGGGTTATCTTTGCCAATTAGCAATGCTTGGCAAGTCGATAATCATATTTCTGGCCATAGATTATTAGGTGGTAGATGGTTCTGTTTATGAACAGCTGCGATCGCAATCTTCTTAGAGTTTCGGCTCTGAGAAGATTTTTTCTTTTGAAAGTAGTAGTCCGCAATGTGACACTGATGATAGTGACTAGCTGAAGCCATTTGCCCAATGGTTCGATACAAGATCTTACGAGCCATTGCATTACCGCGTTTACTAATATGGTCGGCCGCAATAAATTGTCCTGATTCATAATGGCGTAAATCCACCCCAACAAAGGCATTTAAGGCATTCGGATTTCGAAACCGACGAATGTCACCTAAAGTACCTAAGAGCAGTACTGCGGTTGTATTTGATATTCCAGGAATACTAGTGAGGATTGATAAGTCATCATGTTTCAATTGACCCGCCATATCAACCATTTGAGTAATGATTTCTTGACGTTTATTAGTCAAAGTAATGAGTCGTTGCGCATAATCACGAGCTTGGACAACTTGAGGGAAGTCCATTGGTACTGATGGGTAAGTGATATTAGCTAAATTCAATAATCGATGAGTCAGATAAATTGCACGGTGATGGCCAACTCCCTTTAGTTCCATTAATTGTTCGGTAATGTTATCAAGACCGGCGGTCTTGACTAGTTCAGGATGAGTGAATTTGATGACACATCGCCAATAGTTTTCGCTCTGTGGAGTTGCGAATAACCGTTCCATTTCTGGGAAAGTTTCTTGTAAAACCCGATGAAGTCGATTCTTCGAAATGACCAAATCATGAGTTAAGTGATCATAGTAATGGCTTAAAGAATTTAATTTCTTATACACCGGAGTAGTTCGCCATTCTGGCTAACGATGAAAGATGTACTGCGAATTAGCCAGGCTATAAGCATCATGTTTATCCGTTTTATTCACACGAAATCTCATTAACTGTTGCTTAGCTTTGAGCGGATTAAGCCGACAATAGCTAAAGTGATATGCATCCAGGAACGACTCTAGTCGTTCCGAATACACGCCGGTGGCTTCAAAAATGATTTCTGGTTTCTTGGCAAAGACTTTTAAGTTATTGAGCAAGATGTTAAAGCCCACTTGGTCATTACTGATTTCGTAGCTTTTAATGACATGATCTTGCCCAGACATTTCGCAAACGTTGGATTTACGGCTGCTTACATCAATCCCAAAAACAATGACATTTTCGTTATCCATTCCTTCTACCTCCTAGAGGACGAGATCATGATCCAAATCACCAAACTAATCTAATTTTCTATACTCTGCATCAATGTGCCAACATACTTAGAAGTGCCTTATGTTTAGTGACTAGATCGTCAGTTTTATTTACGACGTCAAAGCGCCAAAAGCCACGAGGGCATTTTGATCTGGTTCTCTTCCTCATAATAAATGAAAAAGATGAATTGTAGTTCCGTCGAATTACAATCCATCTACAGGTTAGTATGTTTTATTTCTTGAGTTCCAGGTCTACTTTGGTTCAATACTTATGTGGTAACAAGCATAAATAATGTATTAGGGGAGAATCGCCATGGATAAGGTGCCAACCGAAGAAGAATGGGCAAAACTAATCAAAAAAATCCCAGTGGAAACCATCGAGCTCGATGAGCATGGTCATTATGATCCAAAAAAACACCCAGATTTTCATGACTGGATGGTTAATGGTTAAGGGGGAGTTCAGTAATGCAGACAGTTCAAGAAGCATTTAGAAAAGCTAAAAAAGACGACTTGGTGGAACAATATTTGGTTACTTATCCGATTCAAATTAATGATTTTGATGATGAAACAACTATTGGTGAGGCCAAGGCCACTGCTAGAAAAACAATTGCAGAATACGTTGATCGTTTGAGAAATTTGGCAACAAAACCATCACACGATGGGCAAACGTGGTATTTTATGCTTACCACTACCCAAAAGATTGGATCACTGAGCCGTATTTTTCTTTAGTGCCATTGAACGAATTAAGGCAAAAAGGAATTGATACTCCCAGTTACGGATTTGAGTTCACCGAACAAGCTGAAGTCATGGGATTTACATTGCGGATAGCCAGCTTACAAAGCATTATTTAGAAGATCTACTAGTATATATTATGTATGAAGCAAGCTTTTTCGGCTTAAAGCAGGAACACCTCCAAGATGAACTAGATAAGTTGGAACAGGCTACTAAAGAAATTGATGACGGAGAGGGCCAAACAATGACGATGGAAGACTTCGAACGTGAAATAGGGTTAGAAGACCTTGACCGCTTTACCTCCCAAGAGGAAAAGTATCTTCACAAAATGGAAGAATATGAGCGGAAGATCGTTGTTAACTCAAAGAGCACGGAGATCAATGAAATATTGCAAAGCCAACCTCATGATTAGACAAGCTTGTGTGGTCGCTGTGTATACTATTATCAGATAAACCAGTAGAAAAAGGGCTGTGACATAATCCCTCTTATTCACACTAAAAGTTAACAGGCGCTACAACAATGGCCTCTAGCGTTCTGGTAAAGCCGAAGCTAGAGGCCTATTGTTGCTCGCTGGGGCGGCAGATAGCCTAGCTGCGCGTCGTGACTACGAAGTCATTTATGACTTCCGCGTTAGAGCCGTTCAAAAACGAAATCATTCTGATTTCTGTTTCACGGTTTGTCACGCTCCCTCAATTATCTTTTGTGCAGTGCTGCTGAAGAATCTCTGAAACTTTGACCATCTCATCTTCCGTATCGTTCGCGAGGGTTATTTGCATGATCAATGCTTCGCCTTCATCGACCGTCAAAGACGTATTGTAGCTATTTTTCTTGAGAAAAAGTAAAGTTGTTAAAAAAGAAGTTCGTTTATTGCCATCAGCGAAGATGTGTTTTTTGTGATTTTTTGCATGATATAAGCTGCTTTTAACCAATTTGTTGGATAAAGAGGATGACCGAAGACGACCATTTGTGGTTGTTCAATTACTAGGGACAATCCTTCAGGATACTGGATACCTCGGTAAGTTTGACCGACGCCTTCAAGAACATAATGGTTGACCGCAATGATGTCAGCTTTGGTTAAATAAATCATTTGTTTTTCAGCCGCTCCATTAATTCCTTGTTTTCATCAAACAGTTGCTGAATCATCTGCTTGGTTTTATCGCTGACAACTTGTTTTTTGCGAAAAGTAATGGTCTGACCATCTGGGGAGATAGTCTTTTCAAATTCATCGCCTGGTTTAGCATGAAGAATTTCTTTATCATTTTTGGTTAACCGTAAGCCAAATGAATTACCGGTTTTAAAGAATTTAGATTCTCCTTTTAGCTTTAACATCCTCATCACCTCGTATGTGCATAATATCATAATGTAACTACGAAGAGCTGCTTTAGGTATTGGCTAGATGATAATAATTCATGATCAAGAAAAGGTTGAGTGACCATAATAGTTACCTTGTCATTTTGACAATATTGTTCTTGCACATATGTCAGATAGGAATCGTTCTTGAGCAATCAGTTTGGTGAAAGACTTGATCCATGGTAAGTTATCCCTAGCAATGATAAAGGGGGATAACTATGAAACGTGTCCAGAATATTATTATCGGTTTTGGTAAGGGTGGCAAGACCCTCGCTAAGTTCCTCGCGCAAAAGGGTGAAGAGGTTTTGGTGATTGAAAAGTCCAACCAGATGTACGGGGGGACGTGCATCAATATTGCCTGCTTGCCATCCAAACGGTTAATTATCGAAGCGGCCAACGGCGTTGACTTTGTGGACGCCGTCAACGGTAAAAATGAGATGACGGCGATGCTGCGCAATAAGAATTACCACATGCTCGCCGATGAGCCAACCGTTACCGTGCTTGATGGGACGGCGAGGTTTACCGGCAACCATCAGATTGCCGTTACTACCAAGGACGGTGAGCAACGTTTTGAAGGACAGCGCATCTTCATCAATACTGGTGCACAGCCGATTATCCCTAATATTCCAGGACTGAAGGAAAGCTCAGCAATACTCGATTCCACCGCGGCAATGGACCAAATGGCCTTGCCAAAGCGATTGACGATCATTGGTGGCGGCTACATCGGGCTGGAATTTGCGTCGATGTTTGCCGAATACGGGTCGGCGGTGACGGTCCTTGACAGTCATTCGGATATCCTCTTACGAGAAGATGATGATATTCGGGCGGTTGTGAAGAAAGACCTGGAAGACAGCGGGGTAACCTTTGAAACTGGCGTTCAAGTCACCAGGGTTGATGACACAGTGGTAACCTACGAAAAGGACGGCACCAGCCAGCAAATCGCTGCTGATCGGATCCTCGTTGCCACTGGTCGCCGTGCCAATACAGACGGGCTGGGACTGGAAAACACTGATGTTCAACTGGGCTCCCGCGGGAATATCATCGTTGATGACCATTTGAAGACCAACGTTGATAACGTTTGGGCCATCGGTGACGTGAAGGGTGGTCTGCAGTTTACTTACATCTCGCTGGATGATTTTCGCATTATTCGCGACCAGCTTTACGGTAACGGTCAGCGCAAGGTTAGTGACCGGGTCAACGTGCCAACGTCGGTTTTTATCACTCCAGCATTGTCGCAGGTCGGGCTGACAGAAAAAGAAGCCCAGCGTCAGGGGATCAAGTATGAGCTCAAGAAATTGCCTGTGGCTACTATTCCAAAGGCCCGTGTATTGCAAGACCCGCGAGGATTGTTCAAGGCATTGATCGATTCGCAGACTAACCAGATTTTGGGTGCCACTCTCTACGGACCGGAAAGCTACGAGCTGATCAATACCATTTCACTAGCAATGAACAACAAGATTCCTGCCAGGGTGTTAGCTGAACAAATCTACACGCACCCGACGATGACGGAATCATTCAACGATCTGTTTAAATAAGACAAACAACCAACCAGTTTAACTATTCACCATTCGCGAATGCCCTTCGCAGATGGTGATTTTTTGATGTATATTTGATATAGGATAATTTCCCAGGAAATAACCGCTGGCGGGTTATGGCGGCCAACTGACGGGTAACTGTCAGCTAGATGTCGTGGCAGCAGTGAATTAAAAAGGTTACCTTGGTAGTGAAGTCAAAGGAGGTAATTCGAATGGTAAAGAACAAAATTAAGCAATTACGGATGGCAAAGCGGATGTCACAGGAGCAGTTGGCTGAAAAAGCACAGGTGTCGGTGCGGACAATTCAACGCCTTGAAGCGGGTGAAGATGCTAGTATCTCGACTCTCAACTTGGTGGCGGGTGCTCTCGGTGTGGAAGTTGGCGATCTTTTTCCCACTAGTAATTCCGAGCAACAAGCTGATAAGATTCAGAATGCTGCTGACCAGTTGCACTACCAGTTAGACGCACGGCACGATGAATACCATCTGTTTAAGAAACTTTTTAACGCCATTTATATTATCTGCATGTTAGCGTTAGGCGCAGTTTACTTTGCTGTTGCCGGTGCATTGCGGTGGGTGATTGTTTTTCTCTGGGTTGGTGGTTGGATTATCATGAGCCCACTGAAAAAATGGCTTGTTATTCAAAAGATCAACCCGAAACTAGATGCAAAATACCCGCTAACAGTTAACCGGGTGGATAAAAACGGTAGTGATTAATGAAACTATCTGGATAGGAAAACTGTTTCACCATCTTGTAACGGACAATTTCTGTTTGTTGCTGGATGGTGATTTTGCTTTTCTGATGATAAATAGCTAATATTAAAATAGTCTAGTATCACAATAACAAGCCGGCAATGCTTTGCGGCAGGAAGGTGTTAGCGTATTGATTTCAAAAGTACCACATTCAAAGGTGGTGGTGGTCTTAGTACATGGAATGCAAGAGTACAGCGACCGCTATGCCAACTTTTGCAAATATTTAACGTCTCAGGGTTATAGTTGCATTCGATATGATCTGTTAGGCCACGGAAAAAAGCTGCCACCCAAAGAACGGGGCTACTTTGGTAAAAATGGCTGGAACCAACTAATTCAACAGCTTCATCAACAAGTCCAGCAGGCTCATTTACGCTTTCCTAACCAAAAAGTAATTTTGTTTGGTCACTCGATGGGGACCATCATTATCCGCAGCTACTTGCAATGTTACCAAGACTTTGACGGGATGATTTTATCTGGTGTGCCTTATTACAATCCCTTGTGGCGGGTTGGTAAGTTGCTCAGCAAGGCGATCATTTCCTTTAAGGGAAGCCATAATACTAGCCGTTTACTCACAAAATTAACAACTGGTGGCTTTAACAAAAAGATCAGCCACCCGCTAACCAAGTTTGACTGGTTGTGTCATAACCAAGTGGACGTGCGTTCTTACATTCGGGACGTGGCATGTGGCTTCCCGTTTACCAACCAGGGTTACAGTGACTTATACGATGGGATGGGTAAGTTGGGAAAGCTGCGTCACTTTACCAGTAAACACCCAGTTCCTATTTTATTTCTCAACGGGGCTGACGACCCCTGTGCCGGCAATAAATCGCAGGTCAAAAGTTCCTTTGAGATGTTGAGGAACGCCGGATACCGTGATGCCACGCTCAAAATCTATCAAAAGATGCGCCACGAAATCCTTTTTGAAAAGGATGCCAGCGAGGTCAAACAGGATATCGTCAACTGGCTTGACCAGCGGTTTAAGAAAAGAGATTAAAGATGACTTTTGACTTTAAGAGAGAATATAAAGAACTGTATCGTCACAAGAGGAAACCAGCAATCGTCAATGTTCTCAAGGTAAATTTCATTGCCGTGAGGGGTCAAGGTGATCCAAATGAAGAAGGTGGTGCTTATAAGCAGGCGCTCGGTATTTTGTATGCTCTCGCCTATACCCTCAAAATGAGTTATAAAACTGACTACCAGATTGATGGTTTCTTTCAGTATGTTGTCCCGCCATTAGAAGGTTTTTGGTGGCAGGATGGTGTTAAGGGCGTGGATTATACAAACAAAGCGACCTTTAACTGGCTTTCTGTCATTCGGCTGCCTGACTTTATTACCCGCAAAGACTTTGATTGGGCTGTTGAAACGGCCAGTAAGAAGAAAAAGCTAGATTGCTCTGTCGCAGATTTTTTAACGATTGACGAGGGCCTTTGTGCTCAGATAATGCACATTGGCGCGTACGATGACGAACCGAAGTCAGTGGCGCTGATGGATCAATACTTGGCAGAAAATGGCTATGTCAACGATCTTAATGATCAGCGCCATCACCATGAGATTTACCTGTCAGATCTACGACGGGTTGCTCCGGAAAAGCGGAAGACAATCATTAGGCATCCAGTGAGGCAGGCGTGACTTGGCGTAATAAATTTGTCGATGTTGAGTTAGCTGAGGTGAAACGAAGTTGCGGCAGTTAAATGATCAGCAGAACAACTGGTGGCTTGCCGATATTGGTGATTACCTGAAAGTGATCGCTAACGGGATGGTCATGCTCCAACCAATTATCGCACTGACCATCAAACTGCCATTAACGGGTGGCGAACAACGACTCCTGGCTTCACTTTATAATTTTGTAAAGTGTACGTCGCCAACCTTTATTTTCGGGATTGTCTTTACGGTGATTCGACAAAATGAAAATTATCGTCGGCTGCCAATGCCGAATTATGCACGCGACCAGTGGGCGGATAATTTCTGGCCGACACTGATGTGGACTTTAATCTACCTTTTGGCTATGCCCAATTTGCAGCAACGTGAACACTACCATAACGTGACCAGCTTCTGTTGGCAGGTGGTCAGCGGAAATGCCGCGCCGCACCTGTGGTACAGCGTGATGATGCTTCAGTTTCTGTTGATTATGCCAGTTATTAAATGGGTCACCAATTATGTGGGCCATGACATTGGTCGATTGCTTATCAGCTTTATCATCGTTACTGGAATATATGCCGCATGGCTAATCTTTTATGACCAGTATGTTTTCAACGGACCCGAAGCAAATCACTGGTACTTGCTCAACCGCTGTTTTTTGAGTTTCTTGATCTTCGGCTTTTATGGTGGGCTTGCGTGGAATTTCCATTCACAGATTCAGCGGTGGCTGTACTATGGTTGGTGGGATGTTCTTTTCATATATGTGGCAACCTACTTATGGACCCGTCAGCAATTTTTCGCGTTTCATGACTTAACCAAGTTAGTTGATGACACATACTACCGACCATCGATGGCCATTTATGCTTTAGCAGTAATTGCCCTCATTTACTTGATTTGCATTGTTCAGAAGGTTTACCAAATGGACCGCTCGCTCAAAGTGATTCATTTCCTGGCCTTTTATGCTTATCGCGCCTTTCTGGCCAACGTTTTGTGGGAACGTATTCTGTGGTCACTGTGGTTTCGTCAAATTGCCGGTCGCTGGTTGCTTCCTGGTGTCCTCGCCACCTGGGTTTTCACCTGGCTGTGCTCTTATTTAACGGTTTATCTTTTGCATCAACTCTGGATAAAAAGTGCGAAACTGCTGCCTTAGCACCACTGCTAGTTGATATGACTGAAAATGGGGGATCGTGTAATGAGTGTGGTAACGATGATTGGTGTGATCGTTTTGGGATTAGTTACCGGGACGGTCACTAGTTTGATTGGCGCCAGCGGTGTATGTGTGGTGGTGCCTGTCTTGACCATGTGGCTGGGGATGAACTCACACTTAGCGATTGGAACTAGCCTGATGGTGGATGTGATCACGAGTATTGTTGTGGCTATTGGTTATTTCAGGCATGAGAATGTCCGTTTGCGGGCTAGTCTATGGATCACCGTTGGATCAATTCTTGGTGCCCAACTAGGGAGTCATTGGGCAGGCTTGATTCCGGATGGCTCACTTAGTTTTACCTTTGCGATTGTGCTAATTATCTCCGGGCTAGCAACCTTTAGAAAAGGGCAAAAGTCTCAGCGACTTGACTCTCAAAAAGGGTTGCATTTAATGAGCCCAGTTGGTCAAGCATTTTTACTATCGCTAATCGGCTTTGCTATTGGCATCATTAGTGGCCTTGTTGGTGCTGGCGGTGGAGTAATGATCCTGTTAGCCATCGTTTTCGTTCTGCATTACCCAATCCATCAGGCGGTGGGGACGTCGACGGTGATTATGTGTATCACCGCAATTTCCTCCATGCTTGGCTATGCCCGACAGGGAAATGTTGATTGGAAAATGGGAGCACTTATCGCTGTTGGGGCGGTCATTTCAGGACTTGTCGGTGCGCGGTATGCAAATTCAGTCAACGAAAAGCAGCTCAATGGTATCGTCGCGTTGGTCTTTATCGTGCTTGGCTGCTTGATGATCGGGATGCATTTCATCGGATAGGGTAATTAAACGCTAATTAATTATTGATAGTGTTGGCAATTGCTGACGCTTTTTTGTTTGGGAAGACGACAAAGAGTTTTCCAGTATGGTATAATTTTATCGAACATATGTTTGTGTTTATCTCAAATATTCGTCAAGATAAGTGGCTCTACTGGAAATGAGGTTAGGAAACAATGGCATTTGAGTTGGTATATCTTTCACAGGCTGGAAAGCGTTCTTTTTGGACGCTGTCGCATCATTTTTCCAAGAAGGCTGACGATCATTGTTCCTGGGATTCTCGCGATGACTTGGTTAACGACTTTGGCCGCCTTCGCGATGATTATCCGACTATATTCGCCACAAAAAATGACGAGCGTTTTTATGTTGCCAAACAGGGAACGGAGAAGCTGGAGCAACTGACAATGATTGCTACATCTACTGACAATCTTCCGCTTAAAGAAGTCGAACCATCGCCGTCGTGGGTCAGCAATAAGATGACTAGAAAAATTAAGAAGGATAAGAAATACTATGCCGTTGCCACGAGGCAGCAAGATACCTATCGTTTTCTCGATACCACCTTGTATAAGAATGGTGGCTTTGGTTATCCGCTAAATGCAGATGTTCGTCGTTGGAAGGAGGACGACAAGGCGATTGCAACGGCGCGGACATTAACGACAAATCAAAACTTCTGGTCAAAGTACCCAGATTTTGAGAACCAATATTTGACGGTTCTCGACTTACGAAATGGCAAGGTCATCTGGTCGACTGATGATTTGCAACTAGACCAGCTGGCCGCCCAGGCATCAGCATTGAGTGTTCGCTTAGATCGACTTAGCCAACGGGTGACTGACCATCTTGATGATGAGAATCGGGGATCGTTAACGGCGACTGCCCAGACAGAGGAGCAGCCAGCTTTTGATTTGGCGACTTATAATGCGAAAGATTTCTTTGCTAGTTTGAAATACGTGCTCGAGTGTCTCATCCATCGCGATGAGCTAAACCGCCTGTTGGGCTGGTACGATGGAAAGATTTTACAAGACCAGTTGCATTTGGTGGAACTGGTTGATTTTTCCTCTATTGATGCGGCAAAGTTTGTCCAATACTTGCAAAAAACGCGCCGAATTCGGCGAGAGGTCAAGGATTTAGCTGTTTTGGTGGACACGGTGGCTGATAATATGGACGCAGAAAATATCATTAAGAAGCTAAATGGTAATCAGTCGCTGGCCAACCAATATCAGTACCGGGACAAGCAGGCGGCGGAAGTGCTACAGGATTTAACGGTGAAGACTGACGAGAGTACTAATGAAGCTTAGCTAATTCCTGCTAAGACCTCACGATTGCTTATGATATAATTTACAGCGAGTTACTACTTACCTGGACATCTGAAGTTAGGAAGAGGAAGTTGAAAATTAAAATTAATCGTCGGCATATCTCGTTGGCCATTGTGGCCTTTATTCTGTACTTAGCCATTCGCTACTGGCCAGTGGTAGACAAGCTGCTGCGGCGGGTTTATTCGGCAATTATTCCCTTGCTGCTTGGCTGCGTTGTGGCCTACATCGTCAACCTTGTGCTTCGCCAGTACGAGGGCCTTTACCAACGGTTGTTTAAGGGCGATAAAGCCCAGCGCTTTAAGCGTGCTTTTGGCCTGGTTTGCTCTTACTTGACGATTATTCTGATCCTGGCCTTCGTGGTGCGGATGGTGATCCCAGAATTAGTCAACTGTATTGAGATGCTGGTGGCTAATCACGGAAAAACGGTCAACCGCTTTTTAACTTACTTCCAGGAAAACGGCAGTTTGAAAGAATTTTGGCAGAGTATTGACCTCAAGCACTTTGACTGGAACAAGGCAGGTAAATACCTGACTGTCGGTGTTGGTGGGACAGTCAAGACGGTGATGTCGACTGCCTCGTCAATCGTCTCCAGTGTGACCACGATGGTCGTGGCGATCTTCTTCTCCGTTTACTTGCTGATCTTTAAAGAAAAGCTAGGACGTCAGTGCCGCCAGCTGCTGCGCACTTATGGCGGGCGGATCGAACGGCCTCTTCTGCACATCCTTAAGACCTTCGACCAGAGTTATAGCTCATATATCGTTGGTCAGTGTAAGGATGCGGCCATTCTGGGTGCGGCTTGTTTTGTGGGAATGAAAATCCTGCGTCTCCCGTATGCTTCCATGATTGGGGTGGTGACCTGCTTTACGGCATTGATTCCGATTATCGGGGCGATCCTGGGAGCCAGCGTTGGCGTCGTTCTAATCTTTGCTGTGTCGCCAATGAAGGCCCTGATCTTCTTAATTTTCATCGTCGTTCTCCAGCAGTTTGATAACCGGGTTACCTACCCGCTGGTGGTTGGCTCCAGCATCGGCTTACCAAGTGTGTGGGTCTTTGCCGCCGTGATTATCGGTGGTGGTTTCTCCGGCGTGGTGGGGATGATGATGACAGTACCATTATTTGCCGCCATTTACCGCCTGATTGTCGAAGACGTGCACCGGCGTCAGAACAAACCAACCATTACCAACCAACAATAATCGGCTCTTTGTCAAATCCTGTTGACAGGTAAGAATCAAGCTTAAGCGGCTTGATTCTTTTTTTGTGCCATTTGGCGGAAATGAATGCGATATACCAAGTGATTGTAATTTCTGAAACCAAAGGCGGTGCGTTGAATTTGTTTAATCATCCGGTTGATCCCCTCAATAGTCCCGTTACTGTAGTCAAATCGTGAGGCGTTAAGGACGTACATGAGATTATGTCTGAGGGTGTGTAAAACAGCGGTCATTTGCGGACTAAGCTCGGTGCCCGGATAGAGACTTTCGGTCAGTTGATCGAGATTACGTTGCTTGAGGTTTTGCATAACATTTTGGAGAAACTGATAGTCGGCTCGTAAGCGATCATTAATAGCCAAACCTAAATCCACGCGTTCACCACTGGTAACCTTCTGACGAAGGTGACGATCATAATATTCATGCTCGTAAGAAAGATTCGTCGCAGATTTGAGATAGAGTTGCCAGCTAAACTTTAACAGTCGGTACTGGCGACTGGTTTTCGGGAATTGTTTCATGGCTTGGGCCCGATACTGATTGAAAGCACGAGTCATCATGGCAATAATATGAAAACGATCGATGATAATTTCGGCGTGGGGAAACAAGCGACGAGCGATGTCTTGGTAGTAACTGTTTAAGTCCACTGAAATGGTNAACTTACGCTGCTCCCATTTAAATAAATAGCTTTCCTGTAAAGATTATAACGATGTAATTAATCAAAAGTGGTTTAGTTTGTTTAGTTGTTTTATTTACTTGTGTCTGCTAGTTTGATCTATCTTTTAATGTTTGATACGGTTATAACATCACCACATCAAAAGGAGCCCTTACATGACCCAACAAAAAGTGAAAACCATTCTGCTAGCCTTAATTGGTGCCGCCCTCGTGCTGTCCAGTGACGGCTTGATTAAAAACCAAGTGGCTTCCTCAGTGCTGAACATTATCGGGAGCATTGCTATGATCGAATCTCAGCTGGATATTCATTGGGACCGGCAAAAGAACAAGGCCGGTTTTTGGCTTTCGGTGGTAGTTATTGTTGTTTTTCTGATCAGCATTCTACTGAGTTTGATTAAGTTGTCTCTTTAGATAAAATCCCAATTTAGTAAAAATGACACCCGACCTATACAGCAAATAGGTCGGGTGTAGTCATAGTAAAATCCCGTAGTAGAATTTTCGGGGGTATTTTAGTCACACCACCTGAGGTGTAGTTAATTGAACAATTATTCTTACTGCGGACCGTATAAAGAAACATGAAAGGGGGGTACTGAAATGAATTCGGAAGAAATCTTATCAATGCTTGACCAACAGCAAATTGACTACCAAGTCGTTAACCACCCGGCGGTCTACACGGCCGAAGAGGCTGATAAATACACCGCCGACTACGACTTTGCGCGGGCCAAAAACCTTTTCCTCCATGACAAGCAACACCTCTATCTGGTGATGATGAGAGATGACCAACGACTTGACATGAAACAACTGCGTCAGCAACTGGAATCCGGGCGGTTGTCCTTTGCCAAGGAACAACAACTCACCGCTATTCTGGGGGTCACAACGGGAGCCGTTTCGCCCTTTAACTTGCTCAATGACCAGCAGCACCAGGTGAAAGCTGTCGTCGACAAGGGCTTGCTCGCCGAAAGTCCACTGATTGGCTGCCACCCAAACGTTAACACCCAGACGGTGATTATTAAGATTAGCGACCTCCTCGAAATGATCCGACAGTGGGGAAACGAAGTAATTCAAATTTTACTCTAAAAGTAGTAAATAAGTTGGCAAAAATACTACTTTTTTATATATTTGTTGCGATTTTCGCAATCCTTACTACAAATATGTGTCAAAGCTTGCTATCTGAAAACGCTACCGGTATAATATCAACGTCTTACTTATTAATTAACCAGCCGGAGATGCTTGTTGATTGCAGTGAGAAAATCCATTGACATGAGGTAAAGAGATGAAGACAGTACAATCCTTTCTCCAACAGACAGATCCCCAGTTGCTGATTGATAATTACTTACTAAAGTATCCGTTAGAGCTGGAAGACTTTGAACCCACGAAGACAGTTGGCGAGGCTGAAGAAGAAACCCGCCAACAGCTTCTCAATTACTTAAAACAATTAAAAACGATGGAAGCGCGGGAAAACACCGACGGGCTGATTTTTTACGCTTACCACCACGTTGAAGATGGCATTCCCGAACCATCATTTGGCCTTTCAACGGTCAATGACCTGGTTGAAGAGGGCCCAGAAGCCCAGATGTTTAGCTTTACCTACACGTTGCAGGGTAACGTGATGGGCTTTTTCGTCGCAGAAAATCAGCTGACCACGCACTACTTGACTGAGTTGCTAGTCGATATCATGCACGAATTGACTTTCTTTGGCTTTCAACAAGAAGAATTGCCGGCGGCTTACCAGCACCTGATCGATGAGGACCACCCGCTAACCCCGGTCGAGGACCAGCAGTTACTTCCGAAAACTGACGAGTGGACCCCTGCTGAGCAGCGGATTGTTCAGCAATTGCGTGCCTGGGAAAAACAGCTGGCGGCTGTTTCGCGGGCAGCAGTGATTGAGGAAATCGTGGAGCAGCTGGAGCCGGGAGCCAACTGGTAACCAGGGCGGTCCTTACAAATTAAAAGGGCGTCATAATCGACAATTGCTGCCGATTGTGACGCCCTTTGATGTTAGTTGATTTACAGGTCTTCATCGCTCTCATCATCATCGTCGGCCTTTCCAATGACTCTTTTGATCCGGTCGAGCGGGTAGGGCACCTCATCCGGCTGGTAGTAATTCTTGGCGGTGACTTCGACCACTTGTTGGACATTGTCTTCCCCAACAGGGACTACCACGTCGTCGCCAACCTCGATAGAATCGTCATCGGTGAGGTAATTGTACTCACGGCTGCTGTTGCCAAAGTTAACACTCAGGTAGATGACGTCCGAAGCGCGACGGCGGCGTTTGCCAAAGAAGTCGGCTGAGAGAAGGACGCCAAGGACGGGGATGTCCATCATGTTG
This sequence comes from [Lactobacillus] timonensis, assembly GCF_900240275.1. GTDB lineage: Bacteria > Bacillota > Bacilli > Lactobacillales > Lactobacillaceae > Limosilactobacillus > Limosilactobacillus timonensis. The sequence continues at coordinate 1,094,558 of NZ_LT964761.1, forward strand.
TGCAAGACTTCCATCAATCCCGGCCAGTTGTCCGGCAAACTGTACTTTTCGTAATCGCCGCCAAAACGAATGGGGTCCAGGTTGCGCTGGGTTAGCGTACACGTGAAGTGGCCAAACTGGCCGTCGTCATCCATGGCGTCATCGGGCAAGCCCGGAATGGTTTCCGTAAAGTCCGCTTGGTTGAGGTTATCAAGAATGGCAGAAACGTTATCCGGCAGGTGGTAGGTGGTGGTAATGTCGGTTCCCGTGGGTTCCCATCGTTTGTAGGTGATGGTTTCGTCAGCTCTCGACATACATAATTGTTCTCCGTAGTCGTCATCGTCAACGAAGGTCATCGTCAGCTTTTCAATGAAGTCATCACGGCCGCGACCATCCATTACCAGTAAATCGGCGCGGTTGAGTTGGTCGCGAATCTCCATCGACAGTCGACCGATTGCCAGCGGTTCGGTATCGGAAAAGTCGACGAAAACAAACTGTTTTCCCACGTCATTTTGAACGGCAACGTAACGATTGGGCGAGTCTTCATCGTCATCTGCCAGGCGGCCACAGTAATTGAGTGTCGTTACCAGGTCGTGCAGGATTTGCGTTGCCTGTTCAGCAGGTATTTGCAGTTGTTCAGCGGCTTGCCCGGCAATCGGCCGGCGGAGGTGTTGGTTAAACACGAACGCCTGACTGAGACAGTGCCCGTTTTCGTTAATGATTAATTGTTGGCCCCACTTGCCACCGGGCACTTGTGGGTCGTGCCAGGGCATGTAGGGGTTACCAAACCAAATTGTGGCCGTGGTAATGTGACCAAACAATTGTGCCAAATCTGGACAAGTCGTCTCGTCATCCAATGGTTGCATTGTTGAACCTCCTTCGTACAAACCAAGTTTATCTATTATAACAGACTCTCGGCGGCGGGGATGACCGCACGGTGAAAACAAGGTAAACAAAAACACGGCCTCGTCGTGAGACCGTCTTAGTAGTTCATTATTAAAAATTGTCTGGGGCAACAGCTTCCGGATGATCCTTCGTCAGGTGGCAGACCTGACTTGGTTGAACACCAAAGTAGTGGTTGATTAACTTACTCAGTTCTTCCATCGCTTTGTTGGCCCGGTCAATTTGTTTTGGATCAATGGCTTCCATGACGGCGACAATGTTTTTGGAATCTTCCGTCAGCATTGTCCGCTGAGCATCACGCCAGTTTAAGCAACGGCAAACAGCACCCTGATCGTCGTAGTAGGCGACTTCGCCGTCGAGCGTTGGTTCATCCTTGTCCACACCCACGGGTTGGAAGGGCAGACCAGCTTCAACTTGCCCCAGGTGCATGTCGCCGGCGATCTTCTCCCGGTCTTCGATTCCGACTGGTACGCCGTAGGTCAGCGAGATACTGTTATAAACGTCGACCAGCGGGTCAATTGGAGCCAACTCTCGTCCCTGGTTAACACGTTTGAGCAGTGCCTCAATGGATGAGCGGGCACCCTTCTTCTTCTTGAATTGCTGGAAAGCCTTTCGCCACTGGTCAACGACCGGGTTTAGACGGAAAGTGTCGTTAGTGAGAAATTCACCGGCGGCTTTTGTTGCCTGCTGCAACAATTCTTGTCGTTCTTGCAGGTTGGCATCACTACTGTGGTTGTCAATTCCGTTGACGTAAAGGATATTAACCTGGGCATCAGGAAAGAGTTGCCAAAAACTGTCGTCGATTACTACTTGCTTCATTATCCAATCCTCCAGATGATTAATACTTCCGCTTGCCACCGCGCTTGACAAAGTTCCAATCACCGTCGATGTTGTGACGGACCCGGACCAGATAATCATGTAACTGCTGGGCTTCTTCTTCCGAAAAACCGCGAAGGCCGACCGAGTTAGAGTGTTCATTTTCCCGGATGATAAACGGGTAGATGGCCTTTCCCTTTTCGGTGACGTACAAGTGCTTGATCTTCTTGTTGTGCGGGTCACGCTTACGCTCAATAAAGCCGTGATTTTCCAGCTTTTTAACGGCACGCGCAATGGTTGAGCGGTCAACCTTGATCATGTTTGATAACTGCTCGGAGATGATGCCGGGGTGTTCGTAAATCCGTACTACATAGAGGTATTGACCACGTGCGAGCTCGATCTCCTTAAATTCAATGTTGGAGATGGAATCCAGTGCCCGGTCAATCATTCCAATTTCTCGTAAGATATCAACCATGATCGTTCTCCTTGTATTCTACGTCAGCTTTGTTGCAAATGCAATAAAATATTAACTACTTCTTCTTGAACTGGGCTTGGTACTTTGCCCGTCCGCCCGCTTCTTCCAGCTGGCAACGCTGGGGATTCTTTTTGTAGAAGTCCTGGTGGTAGTCTTCGGCCGGATAAAATGGCTGGGCTGGTTCGATCCGGGTGACAATTGGTTCACTAAATCGCCCGGAAGCGGCTAATTCGTGGCGGGACTGTTCGGCCACCCGCTTTTGTTCTGGTGAGTTGTAGTAGATGACCGGCCGGTACTGGTCGCCACGATCCTGGAATTGCCCCATCGCGTCAGTCGGGTCGGCGACTGTCCAGTAGGTTTCCACGAGCTTTTTGTAGGGAAAGACTTGCGGATCAAAAGTGATCTCGACGGCTTCCGTATGACCAGTTTTCCCAGTGCAAACCTGTTCATAAGTCGGGTGCGGGACGTGCCCACCGGTATAGCCACTGACGACTTTCTTGATTCCTGGCAGGGTATCAAACGGTTGGACCATGCACCAGAAACAGCCGCCAGCAAAAATGGCGGTTTCTAATTGGTGTTTACCCATCAGCATCCACTCCTTTATTATATCTTGCAAACTAGTTCTGGCGTTATTTTATCACGGGACTGCTAGCCAAATTGAAAAAATGCTTAAGACGACCCCAAAAAGGGTAAAATAGGGGTAAAGAATTACGTGCGACAGGGAGGATAGGATATTGAACTGGAAAAAGGCGTGGAATTACCTGATGGTGGTCTACTGGGCGGTCGTCCTGGTACTTACCGTGATGAACAAGATGATGTTGTCAATGGATTTGATGGCAATGGGTATGCTGGCGATGGCGATTGTTGCTGCGGCACGAAAGTGATTGAGGGAGGATACAGTCATGTTATTGGGAAGTATTGAAGCAGGCGGTACCAAGTTTGTTTGTGCCGTTGGTAATGAGGATTACCGGATTAAGGATTCAAAGATTATCAAGACGACGACACCAGAAGAAACTATCGGTCAGTGCATTAACTGGTTTGACCAGTATCGTGACCAGCTGAAGGCGCTGGGAGTGGCGTCTTTCGGGCCAATTGAGATCCGGCAAAACTCACCGCAATACGGCTTTATCACTAACACTCCCAAGAAGCACTGGGCAAACACAGACTTCGTGGGGCCACTGAAGAAGCACTTTAATCTGCCCATTGCCTGGACGACCGACGTGAATGGCTCGGCTTATGGGGAATACGTTTTAGCTACCTTATTTAACCAGCAGGTCAGCTCGCTGATTTACTACACCATCGGCACTGGTGTTGGGGCTGGTGAAGTGGTCGACGGCCACTTTGTCGGTGAACTGGGACACCCTGAAGTTGGCCATATCCGCGTCAAGCGTCACCCTGATGACCTGGATTTTGCCGGTATTTGCCCTTATCACGGTGACTGCCTGGAAGGACTGGTCAGTGGGCCGACTTTTCCGGCGCGGTTAGGAATTAGTGGCCGGCAAATACCACTGACTGACCACGTTTGGGACATTATGGCCTATTACGTTGCCCAGGCGGCGCTCGATTCGACGCTGATGTTTCGACCAGACAAACTTGTTTTTGGTGGCGGCGTTGTTAGTGAAAATTTCTTGAAGAAAGTTCGCCGGGAATTTCAAAAGCTGCTGAACGGCTACGTGGACGTGGGAGAGGTTGACGATTATCTGACGATGCCACTAGCTAAGAACAACGGCTCAGCAACGATTGGCAACTTTGCCCTGGCGCTCAAAGAAATGAACCAGTAGAAAAAAATTAGGATTTACTGTTGACAACATTAGAAAATGATTATAATATACTGGCAAGCAATTTAATAACCGCGATGAAGAGATGAGTAATCATCAGGAGCCTTCTCCAGAGAACTGCGAGAGGTGAGAGGCAGTGTTGGCGCCGGTGACGAAGATGGTCTTGGAGCGATGAAAGCCGTGAGCGTTGGCAAGCGGCTGCCGGGTTGGTGCACGTTATCGTACCTGGGTATTCTCTGGAGTACCTGTAGAGGGTTTAGTCGTGAGGCTGAACCAAAATAGGGTGGTAACACGCTATTGACGTCTGTCAGTATCCGTCCCTAGAGCTAATCGGAAGGTTGGCTCTAGGGACTTTTTTTGTTCATGAAAGGAGTCACTATTATGACTGAATTTACTAGGAGAACCGTATCACCATTTCGCTTTGACATTGTTGGCAGCTTCCTACGTCCACGGCAGTTAAAGGAGGCGCGGGCTAAGTACCAGGCTGGTCAGTTAAGCCGTCAAGAACTTACTGCCGTGGAAGACGCTGCAATTATCGACTTAATCAAGAAAGAGGAAGCTGCCGGCCTTCACGCCGTGACTGACGGCGAATTCCGTCGCAGCTGGTGGCACCTCGACTTCATTTGGGGCCTTCACGGGATCGAAAAAGCGACTGCGCAGGAAGGTTATGGTTTTCACGACGAAACGACCCGCGCTGAAACTGCCAAGGTTAGTGGGAAGGTTAGCGGGGAGCACCACCCCTTCGTTGATCACTTCAAGTTTACCCGCGACCACGTCTCGGCGGGAACGGAGGTAAAGCAGACAATCCCATCACCAGCTCAGGCTTACTTCGAATTCCTTCGTCCAGAAAACATTCCGACCGTGAAGGAACACTATTCGTCATTTGACGCCTTTGCTTCTGACCTGGTAACAGCTTACCGGCAGGTTGTGGCTGACTTGTACGCTGCTGGTTGCCGGACCCTCCAGCTGGATGACTGTACCTGGTCTACTTATGCCGACTTTGCCCAGCACCCAGAACACATCCAGACGGCCGGGTTTGATGTCCAGCAGCTAGAAAAGCTAGAAGAACAATCCGTCGATCTTAATAACGCTGTTATTGATGACCAGCCGGCTGACCTGGTAATTAACACGCACGATTGCCGTGGAAACTACCATTCAACCTGGGCCGCTACCGGTGGGTATGGTCCGGTAGCCGATCCGCTTTTCACAAAAGAAAACGTTACTGCTTTCTACTTGGAATACGATTCGGACCGGGCAGGTGGTTTTGAACCCCTCGCGGCGGTTCCAGATGACAAGTACGTGGTCCTCGGCCTGGTAACTTCAAAGAGCGGCCAGTTGGAAGACCAGCAAGCAATCATTAAACGGATCCACGAAGCGGCCAAGTTTCATCCGCTCGATAAGCTTTGCTTAAGTCCCCAGTGTGGTTTTGCGTCAACGGAGGAAGGAAACGTTCTGACTGAAGAACAGCAGTGGAAGAAGATCGCCCTCATTAAAGACATCGCTAATGAAGTCTGGGGCTAATTAAGGAAAAGGTGATTAAGATGACAGAAAAGACAACCTCACAAACTCAACAACTAGTAGCGTCATTGAAGAATAAGCACTGGGTCGACCTGACCCATACCTTTGGTCCGGATAGCCCCCGTTTTCCGTCATTTAAACCCGCAAAGTTTGACACAATTTTTACCCATGCCGATGGTTTCTTTGTTAAGGAATATACTTTTCCCGGGCAATATGGAACTCACATCGACCCACCAGTTCACTTTTACAAGGATGATGACCGCTACGTGGAGGATTTACCCCTTAAAGACCTGGTGCTCCCGTTAGTCGTTATTGACCACCATGAAGCGGCAACTGCTAATCCTGATGCAAGCCTGACGGTCAAGGACATTAAAGTCTGGGAGAAAAAACACGGGGCTATTCCAGCCGGATCGTTTGTCGCCTTGCGAACCGATTGGAGCAAGCGCTGGCCGTCCCAGGAAAAGTTTGAAAACAAGGATGCTAACGGTCAGAACCATTACCCTGGCTGGTCACTCGACGCCCTGAAGTACATTTATGAAACCCGCCATGCCACCGCTAATGGGCATGAAACATTCGATACTGATACCGCGACGGAACAAGGTGACGGGCTGGTTGGTGAATACTACGTTTTGTCACACGGGCACTACCAGGTGGAATTGTTGGATAATCTTGATCAGGTGCCGGCAACCGGGGCCGTTATTAACATTTCCGTTGCCAAGCCGGAAAAGGCACCCGGTTTTCCGGTCCGCGCATACGCCATTTTTGATTAAGAAATAAGAAAATACGTCAAGCTGCTAGAGAGAAGGAATAAAATGGAAGAAGTTGAAACAGGAACACTCAAACGGTCCCTTTCTACCCGCGATCTGATTATTTACGGAGTGATTTTTATGATTCCGGTAGCGCCGGTCGCCTTCTACGGTTCATTTTTGAAGCCGGCGAATGGGATGGTCGCACTGGCTTACTTAGTCGGGATGATTGCAATGCTTTTTACCGGCTTCAGCTACGCAACGATGAGCCATCGTTATCCGTATTCCGGCTCGGTTTACACCTATGTTCAACAGGGAACCACCCCGGCACTGGGATTTCTTGGTGGCTGGGGAATTTGCCTGGATTACCTACTGATTCCTACCATTACTTACTTAATCAGTGCTTCATTTGGGCATGAACTGCTTCCGGCGGTGCCGGTTTGGGCGTGGATTACTTTTATTGCTGTGTTCAACACCATTATTAACCTGTTGGGGGGTCGACTTTGTATCTCGGTTGAGCTGGTTGCTATTCGGCCTTCAAGCACTGGTCTTAGCAGTCTTTATTTTCTTAACACTCCGTTTGACTCTCCTTGGTCAGGTCCATCCGACGAGCATCGCCTTTTATAACCCGACCCACTTTAACTTTTCGGGGGTGTTGCAGGCGACGGGCATTGTGATTGTTTCCTACCTGGGCTTTGATGCCATCAGCACGTTGGCAGAAGAGGCAACTGAGCCACGTCGTTCAGTCGGTCGAGCAATCATCGGTGCGATTGTGGGCATTGGGTCGCTATTTGTGATCACCACCTGGCTGGCCGGCTGGGTAGCACCGAATTACCTCTCATTAAATCCGGCGACGGCTTTTTCACAAATCATTAACCGGGTTGGGGGACCGGTACTGACGCGATTGACAGACATAGTAGTTGTCTTGTCATTTGGCCTAGCTGGTGGTCAGGAAGGACAGACGGCAGTGTCCCGCATTCTGTTCGCCATGGGTCGTGATGGGATCTTGCCACGGCAGTTTGCTTACCTTCACAAAACTCGCCGCACTCCCTGGGTAGCGATTATCCTGGTTGGTGCTTTGTCATTAATCTTGTCACTAACCCTGACGCAAAATACTGTTTCTAACCTGGTAAGCTTTGGGGCACTCTTTGGCTTCCTCCTCCTCAACCTTAGTGTTATTTACCGTTTCTATCTGCGGGGAGAGAAGAACTTGTTGACGACGTTGAAGTACCTGTTATCACCGCTAATTGGTTTTGCGGTTAGCTTGTGGATCTTCCTGAGTTTAGCCACTTCAGCCAAAATTGTGGGCGGTTTGTGGTTACTAGTTGGGTTCTTAATCCTACTGGTAAAGACCAGAGGATTTCGTCAGCCGATACCGCGATTAGAGTTATAAAAACAAAGGGGCAACCTCAATTGGTTGTCCCTTTTAAAGTTCGATGATTTTTAAAGTCTGCCGCCACTGGTCAAAAAAGTTGTTGGCTTGCCATTCATTGGAGCGCTTATTACGGACACCAACAGCCTGATTATAGTAGCTTACTCCATGACGAGTAATAACGGGGTGCTGACCGTGGAGGTGACCAGAAAAGACTAGCTTAACAATTCCTGACTGTTCTAGTAAGTCACCAAGCTTGCTGCTGCCCATCATTGCGCGAAACATCTGGTAGAAATACTGCTGCCGGGGCGAGCTGACAAAGGATGGTTGGGGAGAGAGCAGTTCGGCGCGAGGGGCAAAATGGGTCAGGAAGATAACCTGCTTACCAGCTTGTCGCGCGTCATCAAGTTGCTTTTTCACCTGCTGCAGGACGTTAGCCATTTGTTGTTGATCGTCAAATGGCTGATCGATCGCACTATCCAACCAGTAGGCATTCTTCCACTGGGCGACACGCCGTGGTTGATTGGCATAAGCGGAGAAAGAATAATCATACCAGCCGTTGTTGCCAATTACCCGCCACCTTGTTCCGGGCAAGTCAACAAATTGCTGGTGGAGGTAACCGGGGTCTGGGCAATGTTCCACTAGCTGATGGGGAGCGTTCTTCAGCATATCATGGTTGCCCGCAATAAAATAAGCAGCGGCGCGGGGACCGAGCAACTGACGCATGCGGGAAAAGTAATTGCGGGTCTGCTGGAAGTCGTTAAAGAGATCGCCACCAAAGAAATAGTAGCTGATATCGTGGCCAAGAAGCCAGTCCGACTGGAAGTTTAACGCCTTTTCAACGTCAATCCGGTTGACGTCGAGGTGGTTATCACTGCTAACGGCGATCTTCATCTGACTGTGCCATTTCCCGGGAAAATTGTTGTAGTTGGTGGCTCAAAATCCGCTTTGCATCTTCAATGGAAGAATAGTAATTGATGTTGTTAAAGAACGTCGTACCGTTAATCATTGCTGATAAGCGGCTTTCTTTCTGACGGTGAAGAATAATTACGGGAGTGCCGATTTTTTCAGCGTAGGCCAGTTCGTAGCCAACTCCCAGGCTCGGCTGTGTAGTTTCGGCGATGACCACGTCGGCCTCTTCCAGAAATGAGACGTCGCGATCGCGAATTTGCTTGTCAGACAACTTTTTCTCACCAGCGGCCGTTAGCTGGTCAGAACCGATGTGTTCAGTCAGGACTTGCTGGTGCTTGTTCATAATCAGAAAGTTAATCAGCTGGTGGTAAAGCTGACGATCCTGGCGACCGCCACGGATAGCGGCAGCAAAGTAAATTTTCATGATGTTTCTCTCCTTTTTGCGGCTTATTATACAACGAAAACAACATCGGCAGGTGATATTTGGTATGATAGTCGCAGCAATAAAGTATAGGTGGTACAACATGACTCAATTGAACCATTTTTCGTTAGATGTGCAAAAGAAACTGCAAAACTATGTTTACGCGTTAATTGATCCACGCCCGGATAAGCAGCATGCATTAAAAGGGACCGTCTTTTATATTGGTCGGGGCAATGGCGACCGGGTCTTTCAACACGAGGCCGAGGCTCACAGGGGAAAGGCTCATGGTGAATATGCGAAGCTGGAACGTATTTTGGCGATTGAACGGGACGGCTACCACGTGAAGAGAATGATTATTTCGTGGGGGCTGACCACGAGCGAGGCCCAGGTGGTTGAGGGAGCAATGATCGACTTCCTAAAAATTCTGGATCAGGGCAGCTATGGCGCTGTTTGGAACAACAGGATGCCCGGATACCACAATGACGATCAGGACCAAGCCCACCTACCATATTCAACAGTCGAAGAGATTAATGATCGACTAGCCATGCCGCCTGTCTCACTACAGGACTTAAAAGACCAGCATATTGGTTTAGTGACTCTCGGCGGCTCAAGCGATCCGCAAGATGCTAATAACTATCAGCTTCTTGGTAGGGCGGCCTTTAATTCCGATAAGGTAGCCCGCCGTTCTTTTGGGAACTGGGTAATTGGTAAAAATGAAGATAAAATTAAGTACCTCTTGGTTGTGACCCATGGTGATTACGTGATCGTCGGCGCTTTCCGGATTGTTAAGCCTGGCAACATTATTGACAATCCGGTGAAATACCAGCGACGCAAGATCTACTGGCGTGATTCGCCGACCGAAAAAGGGCAACCACTGGCAACCAACGATTATGTTCAACCGGTCACAGAGATTAACGGTATTAAAGTAGGACCAAATATGCGTCTTACTGACGTTTGGTTCAACGCCCAGCAGTCCGGCCTCAATGTCGTTGATAATAAGTAAGTGCTAACCATGAATTCAAAATGCTTGGTTATGCATAGGGGTTGACAATTAACCGCTATCAGTGCAACTTATCCGAAGAACTTTGATCACTATTGATCAAACTATTATATTCAAGGAGCGACCGGATACTATGAGCAAGAAGCATTCGATGATAACGAAGCTGGCTTTCCTGTCGGTTTCATTGATGGTGACTAGTGCTTATGCCATTCAAGGCTCACTGCCGCAGTTAAAAGCAGCAATGCACATCACCCAGACGCAGTCGGAATACTTAGTCACGACGCCGTCATTTGCTGTGATGATTTTCGTGGTGCTCTCACCGTTGATTCAGCAATGGTTCCATATTTCGGATAAGAAGATCATTATGGCCGGGGTCACGATCGTCGGCTTGGCCGGGATTGTCCCGATGTTTGTTGATAACTACACGACCATCCTGTTGTCGCGTTTGATTTTAGGCGCTGGTTACGGTCTTTATAATTCGCAGGCCATCTCCGTTATTTCGGTATGGTACGATGGACAGGAGCGGGCACAAATGCTCGGTTGGCGGGCTGCCGCCGAACAAGTCGGCCAGGCGTTGACGCTAACGATTGCCGGACTCCTACTGAGCTACCTGGGCTGGCGGTCGTCGTTTGCGGTATACTTCCTGGCTTTTGCAGTGCTTTTCTTCTTTGCACTGCGTGTGCCGGAAGAAAGTCAAGCACAAGACGACCATGTGGATGAAGACAACCTTGCAGAAGAATTAACCGACGAAAACGGACCAATTACAAAGATTAGTCCGGTGGTTGGTCTGCTAGTGTTATTCGCGTTCCTGCTGGTCGTTGACTATGTCGGGATGGAGAACCGTTTTCCGGGCTTGGCCGTTGCCATCAACGGTGAGCACTACACGGGAGCTTCGATGTTTTTGTCCCTGATGCTGATCGGTGCCACTCTCGGGGGATTACCTACGGGTGGATACAGGACCGACTCGGTTTTGGGACCGTTTATCTCGGCTTGGGACTGATGGCACTGGCTAACTTCCTGTTCGGCTTTGCAGGGGACAACTACTGGTTGATGGTTCTCGGCCTACTGTTAATCGGGTTCCCGCTGCAGCTGGTGTCACCACTGATTTTCAACCTGTTACCTGATTTGGCGCCAGCTGACCGGCAGCCACTGGTAACGTCACTGTGTTTGATCGGGTTTAACTTCGGCTCCTTCTTCTCGCCGACGATTGCCGAATGGACTAATCATTTGACTGGCAAGCCGATGAGCGGAATGGGATTAGCTGCACCGTTCCCGATTTACGGGGTGGTCTTGTTGCTGATTGCCTTGATTATTTTCTTGGCAACCCGCCGCCACGCCACTAAGTAATGTTGTTTGTCGTGATTTGTCATTATTAATTATTTCCGAGGAGGATTTTAACCATGCCAATTCAAAACAAAGCAATGCTCATTACCTACTCTGATTCAATGGGTAAGAATGTTAAGGAAACCCACGAAGTACTGAATAAGTATATTGGGGATGCGATCGGTGGTGTGCACCTGCTACCGTTCTTCCCGTCAACCGGGGACCGTGGTTTTGCCCCTTACCGTTACGACGTTGTGGATCCTGCTTTTGGGGACTGGTCAGACGTTGAAGCATTAGGTGAAGACTACTACCTGATGTTCGACTTCATGATCAACCACATTTCAAAGAAGTCAGAGATGTACCAGGACTTCAAGGCTAAGCACGATGATTCCAAGTACAATGACTTCTTTATCCGCTGGGAAAAGTTCTGGGAAAAGGCTGGCGAAGGGCGGCCAACTCAGCATGATATTGATATGATCTACAAGCGGAAGGACAAGGCTCCTGAGCAGGAAATCGACTTTGCCGACGGAACGACGGAACACCTGTGGAATACTTTTGGCGAAGAGCAGATTGATATTAACGTGAAGAGCAAGGTGGCTAACGAGTTCTTCAAGGAAACACTGATCGACATGATTAAGCACGGGGCCGACATGATCCGTCTGGACGCCTTTGCTTACGCGGTTAAGAAGGTCGGCACTAACGACTTCTTCGTTGAACCAGAAATTTGGGACCTGCTGAACAAGGTTCAAGATATCCTGGCACCATACAAGGCAATCATTCTGCCAGAAATTCACGAACACTACACTATTCCGCAGAAGATCTCGCAACACAACTTCTTTATCTACGACTTCACTTTACCAATGACCACCCTCTACACTCTGTACTCCGGAAAGACCAACCGGTTAGCTAAGTGGTTGAAGATGAGCCCGATGAAGCAGTTTACCACCCTCGACACCCACGACGGGATTGGGGTAGTGGATGCGAAGGATATTCTGACTGACGACGAAATTGAGTATGCTTCTAACGAGCTCTACAAGGTCGGGGCCAACGTTAAGCGGAAGTACTCCAGTGCTGAATACAACAACCTGGATATTTACCAGATTAACTCGACTTACTATTCAGCTCTGGGTGACAACGACAAGGCTTACTTGCTGGCCCGGGCATTCCAGATCTTTGCTCCTGGTATTCCAATGGTTTACTATGTTGGTTTACTAGCCGGAACCAATGACCTGGAGCTGCTGGAAAAGACCAAGGAAGGGCGAAACATCAACCGTCACTACTACAGCAAGGAAGAAGTGTCCGAGGAAGTTCAACGGCCAGTGGTTAAGAACTTGCTGAATCTGTTGTCGTGGCGTAACAAGTTTGCAGCCTTTGACCTCGACGGTTCCATCAAGGTTGAAACGCCATCTGAGACGACGATCAAGATCACTCGCCAAGATAAAGATGGCAACAACGTCGCTGTCCTGGACGCTGACGCTGCTAACAAGACCTTCACGATTACCGCTAACGGTGAAACCGTGATGGAACAAAAGTAATTTATTACGAAGACGATAAAATCCCCGTGGCGAAACGTACGCCACGGGGATTTTGCGATGTTATGTCAATCAAATCAACTAGGCGTTTTCACCGCCGACCTTGACAATGGCCTTGGTAACGCCAGTTAACTTGCCGCTCACGAAGTCTTCGACCTCACTTAAGTCGAGTTCGTGAGACATCAGCGGAAGGGGATCAACATCACCTGACTGGAGAAGACCGATGGAATCTTCGAAGGTGTAAGGGTTGATGAATGAACCCTGGATTTTCAGCTGCTTTTGGAAGATCTTGTAGGAGTTAATCGTAAAGGTGGAGTCTGGGTTGCCAACACCAAACATCAGTACCTGACCGCCACGACGAGCAGCTTCAACTGCCTGTTCCTGAGTTGCAGCCAGGCCGACAGCTTCGATCACGATGTCATACGATTCTGCTTTGATATCTTCTGGGTGAGTCTTGTTGTTGACTACCTGGAAGCCAAACTTATCGTGGAGCATGTCGAGCTTTTTCTGGTTGCGGGCCGCCATTGTGACTTCACGAACACCACTGGACTGCAGGATCTGTCCCATCAGGATCCCTTCAAAACCGGCCCCAATGATCAGGGCATTTTGGTAGGGGTGGAGTTCCAATAAGTCAATGGCGTGCATTGCACATGAAATGGGTTCGATAACGGCTGCAGCTTTCAGCGAAACGTTGTCAGGAATGTGGTAAACCACTTCGGCTGGCGCGGTAAAGAATTCCTCAAAGCCCCCGTCGCGGGTGACACCGACAGCATCAAGGTGTTCACAGAACTCTGGACGGGAAGTCCGGCAGTAGAAGCAATTGTGACAGTAGATATTTGGGTCGATGCTGACACGGTCACCCGGTTTAAAGCCGGTAACAGCTGAACCAACGGCGGCAACCACCCCGGAATTTTCGTGACCCAGGACAATTGGCGGAACGGCGTCAGCTGACCCCGGTAAACCATTATAGAGTCCCTTGTCGGTCCCACAAATCCCAGCGTAGGCGGTGTGAATCAGCACTTCATTCGGCTTCGGCGTTGGTTTGGGGTAATCCGTTTGGACTTCCATTTTTTTGACGCCAGTCATGACTAAAGCTTTCATCAAAATTCCTCCTTTGATTACAGATAGCAACGTTGTTGATCAGTAACTTAATTAATCGTTAGTGATCATCCATTAGTGACAACTAAGAGACCTATGACTAAGCCTCGTCCAGTAAGCAGGACCGTGGTTTTCGGCCACTTACTTTCTTCAAAAACATCGTACATTCTGAACTTTAACGTGTCAACCGGTTGAATATCGTGATGACTGGTCTTATCATGGCTTCCGAGATTGGGAAGGGGAGGAATGACGATGAAAAAAACAGTACAAGTTAACCCAGACCTTCAGCAACAGAAACGGCAAGCAATGCAGCGCCGCTTGACAGGGCGGGTAGCAACTGTGGCTTGTTTACTGATGTATTCGTCGTATGTCGGTCAGGTTAGTACTAACTTGGCGGGAAAACCTGTTTCCCCAGTTCAGCCGTTATTTGCGGCCATCAACGCACTTTTGTGGGTCATTTACGGGTGGAGTAAGCCCCACCAAAAGGACTGGCCGGTGATCATTGCCAACTTTCCGGGGATTATTTTTGGGATGCTGACCGCGGGAACAGCGTTTGTTAACTAATTTTAATAATAAAACTTAGCATGGGGGTCTTCCGACAAGAGGGAACCTTTGTTAAAATACTTTGGTTACGACAATCTGAAGAAAGGACAAGGCAGAGCATGATCTGCTAATTAAATCAAAATGAAATACCGACTTCAAGCAATTCTTTTTGTCTTCGTAGCGTTTATGCTCGGTTGTAACGAGTACATGATTGTTGGTGTCCTTCCCGACATTGCGCACCAGTACCACGACTCTCTTTCGAAGCTTGGATTACTGGTAACAGTGTTTGCGCTGGTTTACGCAATTTGTACGCCGTTGATTACCTCACTGGCTAACCGTTGGAAACGGCACCGGGTGCTGCTGGTCCTCATGGTGATTTTCTTTATTGGCAACACCTGGACGGCCCTAGCAACAAACTTTATCTCGATGCTATTATCACGAATCCTGACTGCGTCAGTAGCCGGAGCGATTATCTCACTAGTGTTGGTAATGGCTAGCTTCGTGGCACCGCGCGAAAAACGGGCCAGCCTGGTTTCATGGGTCTTTGCCGGCTTCAGTATTGCATCGGTTGTGGGGATTCCGATTGGGACAATTATTAGTCATACGCTGACCTGGCATGATAGTTTTTGGATGATTACCGGGTTGACAATCATCGTTTTTGCTCTGCTTGTCTGGCTGGTGCCGCGCGATACGCCGCAGGTAAAAAGTTCCTTCAATAAACAATTTGTTCTCTTGAAAGACATTCGTGTTCTGTTGGGAGTTTGCTTTATTGTCTGTGTCTGCGCTGCCGATTACAGCATTTACACCTATATTCGGCCGTTAATTACTGATGGGATGGGGTTTGACTATTCTTGGCTAAACTGGTTATTGTTTGGCATGGGGATTTTCTTTATCATCGGCAACAAGTTTGGTGGTTACTTGGCAGACCGTGGTGGGGTGCATAAGCTGTGGTCAATTTATGCTACTATGACGGTGCTTTACTTGGCTTTCGCCAGTGTTTTAACACTCAAGTGGGTGGCAATTGTCCTCATTGCCTTGTTATGTATTGCCTTTTCCTGCTATGGGTCGTCGACGCAGTTGATGTTCTTAGACATTGCTGAAAAAGAGTACCCACAGTCACTAGACCTCGCTTCTTCGCTGAACTCCATTTTTGCTAATATTGGGATCTCATTGGGGTCGTTTACCGCTTCTCAAGCAGTGGGCTTCACCGCAATGAAAAACCTGGGCTATGTCGGGGCAGTTTACGGGGCTATTGCAACTATCCTGGTGCTAATCCTGCATCGTCAGTACCAAGGGATGAAAGAATTTTAATACAGAAACAGAAAAAGCGTTGCGACATAATCCCTCTTATTCACACTAAAAGTTAACAGGCGGTACAACAATGGCCTCTAGCGTTCGGGACTACCAGAACGTTAGAGGCCATTGTTGCTCCCTTTTTGTCTGTTTAGATAACTAGTGTTCTTGACGAATCCGTGCCAGTTCGTCGTGGAATTGTTGGGCGTTCTTGGTAACTTGCTCGTAGTCCCCCTTGGAACCAGGGCCGACCAAGCTGCCACCAGCACCACAGCAGAAGGCACCAGCTACCAACCAGTCTTTCAGGTTAGCCAGCGAAACACCACCACTTGGCATGAAGTTGGCCTGCGGGAATGGACCGTGCAGTTCGTGGATCATCTTGGTGCCAGCAATTGCGCCAGGGAAGATCTTGACGACATCGGAACCACTCATCAGCGCAGTTTGAACTTCGGTTGGGCTAAAGCAACCTGGCATGTAAGGGATTGCGTACAGGTTGCAAAGCTTGGCGACTTCGGCATTGAATGACGGGCTGACGATGAAGCGGGCACCAGCGACCATTGCCATCCGGGCAGTAGGACCATCGAGCACGGTCCCGGCACCAACAACGACTTCCGGATCGTCAGCATAGTCTTCTGACAACCGCTTGATAGTCACGTCGGCATTTGGCGAAGTGAAGGCAAGTTCAATTGCCTTAACACCGCCCTTGATGCTGGCCACAGCGGTTTGATAAGAATTCTCCTCGCTGGTTCCCCGGACAACGGCCAGGACACCGGCTTCTTGGACAGCCTTTAGGGCTTGAAACTTTTTTAGCATATTTTAACCTTCTTTGATTATTCCATGTTGCTGTGAGTGTGCGCAGCAGCAGCATTTGAAGTATGGTCGCGCCGGCTCAGCTTGAGGCATAAAACATCAAGCGTAATGTGAACGGTTTGATCAAAGAGAGTACTCAACAACTGGATCGACTTTACTCCGTCACCAGCCTTGGTAGCCCCGGGAACGACAATTGACTTGTCGGCCAGGTTTGCCAACTTGGATTCACTATTACTAGTGACACCAATGAGGGTGGCACCGTTATCCTTCGCTTTTTCGGCGAGTTCAACGATGCTTTTGGTGTTACCGGAACCGGAAACGGCGACCAGGACATCACCCGCCTGAACTGATGGGGTGATGGTTTCGCCAATGACGTAAGGGGTGTAGCCGATGTGCATCAACCGCATCGCAAATGCGCGGGCCATGAGTCCAGAACGGCCGGCACCCAGAACGAAGATCCGTTTATCCTTAGTTAACAGTGGTTCGACGTCGTCCAATTGACTTTCGTCGACAAGGTCCAATACTTTATCAATTTCTGCTTTTACTTGCTCTACTAATGCCATTACTTAATCACCTTCATGAATTTTTGTGCTGCGGAAACAGGGTCGTCACTCTTCATGATTTTACTGCCGACGATCACCGTGTCAGCAATTCCTTGCTGACTGAGTTTAGCTGCCTGCTCCAGGTCGATTCCCCCGGCGACGTTAATCCGCTGAACTTGTGGATAGTCAGCATGGAACTGAGCAACTGATGCGGCGGCATCAAAGTTAGCACTGCTGTCCTTAGCATGGTGAATGCCATAGATAGCGTGGTCAAAGCCTAGTAATTGCTGTGTCTTTTCCTTATTAACTTCCATCAAATCAATGAACATTTGCCGGTGAGCCTTTTCGGCAACTTGGTAGCAGGTGGTTAGGGTGCCGATAGCACTCGCACCCATTACCGTCAGAATGTCAGCGCCAATGGCAAAACCCTGTTCAAACTCGTATTTTCCTTCGTCAATCGTTTTGGTATCAAGGAGTAGTTCAGCATGGTGGATGCCTAACTGATCTTTCTGCAGGGCATAGCACCCGTAATCTTTTACTAGGGACGTCCCCATTTCGATGATATCAACAATTGGGTCGAGCTTGGACGCAATTTCTTTGGCGTAATCCAGGCTAACCCGGTCGATGGCGACTTGCAGCTTCATTATTCTTCGGTAACCCCCTGTTCAGTGTAGAACTTCTTCAGACCATCAGGTGTTGGGTAGCCGTCGTTGTCGCCAGGCGTTTGAATTTGCAGTGCGCCAACGGCGTTACCACGCATAACGGCTGTCTTCATGTTCTTGCCTTCGAGCAGGGCAGTAATAACCCCGAGGGCGAACCCGTCACCGGCACCAACAGTGTCGACGATGTCCTTTTGGTCAACGTGGAAGCCGGCAACAGTGTACTTGTCGCCATCAGCCGTCTTGACGAAGGCACCCTTAGAACCAATCTTAACGATAACGGTCTTGGTGCGTTCACCCTTCAAGTAGAAGTCGGCAATTTCTTCAGGATCATCAGACCCCATCAGAATCTTACCTTCTTCGACCCCTGGCATAACGATGTCAGCGTAACCTGCTAATTCGTTTTCGGTCTTAACCATGTAGTCATGACTCTTCCAGGTGTCACGCAGGTTCGGGTCATAAGTGGTCAGGATGTTGTTGTCGTTCAGACGCTTGAAGAGGGTCCGGAAAGTTTCTTCGGCGGTGTCGGAAATGCTTGGGAAAATCCCAGACATGTGGGCAATCTTAACGTCGGAGAGGTCAACCTTGTTGATGATGTCCTTAGTCAGGAAGCAGGCTGCAGAGTTCTTCCGGTAGTTGAAGACTTGTGGGTCACCCTTGGTTACCCGTTGCTTAATTTGGTGACCAGTCCAGTGGTCAGGGTCGTAAGAAACGTATTCCGTGCCGACCTTGTGGCTGGCAATGGTCTTCTTAACGAACTCACCAAATGGGTCTTCACCAACCCGGGAAATGTATTGAACGGTGTGGCCGAGGCGTTTAACACCGATAGCAACGTTTAGTTCAGCGCCACCCATGATTTTGTGCCATTCAAGGGCGTCTGCTAATGAAACGTCTGGTTCTTCAGAACAAAAAGTGACTAATGGTTCACCGATTGTAATAACTTCACTCATGATATATTCCTACCTTTCTAACCAAAGAAGTGGTAAACAAGTAATTCGTTGATGATACATACGATCCACATTACTGGAACCCCGAGCTTTAAGAAGTCCTTGGATTCAACCTTCATGTAATCAAGACCCCAAACGTTCCATGATTGGGTAATGTCAGTGGAAATCGCAAACAATGTTGCGGTGTACATCAATGGCAGCATGAAGACGTCACTGAAGAGCCCGGTACCAGCCAATACGGCGGCAGTTGCGGCACCGGCACCCCAAACCTGCAACGGTCCACGGAAGAGGGCTAATGGTGAGAGAATCCCGAATGCTAAACACAGTACCAGGGTATTGTGGGGAAGGATTGCAGAAATAATTGGCCGGAACTTAGCAGCGTCAATTGAAGCAGCGCCGCTGAAGAATGTCAGGGCCATCAAGAACATTACCAAACCGGCAATATCACTAATCGCCTGGGAAATGGTATCGTTCATGAACTTAACCATGTGCTTGTAGTTCTTAAACTGGCCCGTCAGCAGCATGGCAACGATCACACCGAAGACCAGTGCAGGAACAGCGTCCCACTTGAAGAGCATGTTCATCGCAACCGGGATGATCGGCACAATGTAGGTAATTGGCGAAACCTTTTTAATCTCGTCAGCATTGTCGTTGGCACCAATGATTGCCAGATTCTTTTCGGCGTTTGCCGGGTTAATCTTCTTGCGGTGGAAGAAAAGAAAGAGTAAAACGATGACCATTTGGACAACCATCGCGCAGACACCAAACTGCAGGTACTTCCCACCGTAGATTGACTTCGGGAAAAAGGCTTTCATTTGGTTGTACAAAACAACGTTGATGTACATTGGCGCACCAATGGAAAGAGCAAACAGTGACAAGGCGAGGTCCCGTGGCATCCCGATTGAAAGCAGGATTGGCAACAGGATAACCCCGATGGCAATAACGGAACCGACACCGTAAGCACTAACGAAGATCAGGCAGGTAACAAGGGCAACTAAGACAGCTGCCAGCAGCGGCTTTTTCTTGCCGACCTTGTTAGTTGCGGCAGAAATCCCTGGGGCGATCCCACTGTCAACCAGAACCCGGCCAAACCAGGAACCGAAAGCAATGTAGATAATCGTTGGCCCGTACTTAAGTGCTGGTTCAGCGAAAACCTTTTGAATGGCGACGTTGAATGGTACCAGGCCGATAACCGACCAGAGAATCGCCATGATGAAGAAACCAATCATCAGGTTACCGCCCTTGATGATGTAAAAAATAAAGGCAATAAAGGTAATTAATAGTAGTATTGCAATAATTGTTGACGACAATTTAACTCACCTTACTTTAACTAATTTAAAATTGTTTAATTCTGTGCGTCATTGAACAGCTTAATTTGTGAAGCGATCAATTCGTCGTTGTCCATTGGGAATTCAAGGGCAAATTGAACATCCTTTGGCAAATAGCTGACAATGATTTGCCAGTTAAACATTCCCTTGCTTAAATCAGCAGTGGTGGTCATATTACCTTCAGCATCCAGCATCGAGTTCTTTAAGTGAATGTAGTCACAGAATGGTGCCAGCTTCTTAGCAGCTTCAACAGCGTCAAAGCCAGTAAATGCCCAGTTACCCAGGTCATAAACGTAACCAATGCTGTTTAAGCCGGCCTCACGAGCGGCTTCCAGGAAGGTGTAAATGGCATCAGGCGTACCAGAAACAGGAGTCTGGTCATTTTCAACGTTCATCTTGATTGCAGCCAGTGGGAACTTAGCAAAGTCAGCGGCCAGGTTGCCACGGTAGTTGTCGAAGTGACCAGTGTTGAACTTGATCTTGCTGATGCCCATCTTCTGGCCTTCTTCAAAGTACTGGCCCAGCTTTGGGTTGATGGAACCATCATCTTCAAAGACCACGTCAGGAACACTGTAGTTGACGATCAGGTGGTCGGCAGCGGCAGCTTTAGCGACACCGTCCAGTTCGCTATCAAAGTTCTTGAAGTATTCACGACGTACTTCGATCCCGTCAGCACCAAGCTTCCTAACCCGGTCAACCAAGTCAACTTGACTAGTACCGTTTTGAACGTCTTTTTCAAAAATCCAGGTATTTAAAATCAAAGTCATAATTTGTCTCTCCTTAATACTTATTGAGTTCCTTAACCCGTTCGAGCAGTTCTTCAAAGGTCATGTCTTCAAACTTCTTGGCGTCAGCCTTGCCGAAGTTCTGCCGTTCAATCGAATTAAAGTCTTCGACGAGGTAGTAAGCGGTCAGGTAGCCCATCAAAAACTTCTTTGCTTCATGGACTAGCTGATCGTTCTTCATCCCCTCCGCGACAGCCGTTTGGGCAAAGCGCAGGGCAAACTTCTGTGGGTCAATCAACGTCCGATCATTCATTAAATCCCCTCCAATAGTTGTTATCGCTTACAAGAAGTAGTGTAACCTGTTAACCAAAATAATGCAACTGGTAAAAAAGTAGTATAATAATGATGAATACAATAATAGCGGCAAGTTAACCGTTATACTATTAATTTTTTGGTTAACCTGTTACCCAAAACTAAAAATAACAGGACAGTCAAGCGGAAAATTTACGTGCGTCAGTCTGGAAAGTCAGGTAAAATGTTCAAGCAAATTGGAGTGAGTTAACGTGCAAATAATGAAAAAGAAAAAAAGGCCGACCATCCGCGACGTGGCGGCATTAGCCGGCGTATCGGTAGCAACAGTTTCGCGCTACCTTAACGGCAAAACCAATAAGATGACGACCGCAACGGCGGCCAAAATTAAAGAAGCGATTGCCAAACTACAGTACATTCCTAACCCGGCAGCCCGGGAAATGTCACACAATAAAAGCATGATTGTGGTGATCGTGGTGGCTAACGTCGCCGACTACTTCTCCACTGAGATCTTCAAGGGTGCTTCTCGCAAACTGGAAGCCGCGGGTTACGTCCCGGTATTGCTCGATTCCGGGGCGGACCAGTCCCACGAAAAGCGCATTTTAAATTCAGTTAATATCCACGGGTTCGACGGGCTCTTGTTTCAGCCGCTAACCAGTGATACTGCTTTGATCCAAAGCGAGCTGACCCGTCATTTTCCGGTTGTGATCCTTGACCGGGAACTCAAGCGGTCACCATGGCCACAAGTCGTCACTGATAATTACCAGGCGGCCAGCAACGCTACTCAGCATTTTGTCGATGAAGGGTTCAAACACGTGGTGGTTCTTTCTTCAACCATTAAGCAGGCATCAACTCGTCAGGAACGCTATCAGGGAATCGTTGACAGTGCAAACGATGTTAGTGTCGTGGAAATTGACGAAAACCACTTTGACCGTGAGCAGGTTTATCATCAGTTGGTCAGCTTGCTGAAACAGAAGCAAAAGACCATGCTATTTAGTCTCAAGGAACGGTGGCTGCTAGAATTCTTGCCGCGACTAATGCAAGATGGCCTGATTAACCAGGAAAGTACCAGGGTGACAGGTTTTGCTGATACTAGCTTAATTAAGGCAATTTGCCCATATGCCCAGGTCATTTCACAAAATCCTTCCTATATGGGAGAACGGGCAGCAGAAGTGCTCCTCAAGATGTTGAAAGGCGAAAGCCGCGAAATCGATGATATCGTGATTAAAGCAACGTTTGCAGATAATAAACAGTAAAAATAAGTAGAATAAAGCCACCAGCCTGATTGAATAGTCAGCTGCTGGTGGCTTTTACTAGGATTTATTAATCTTTTGTTGTTGAAGCGCCCGTCGAAGCGTCGCTGTCTTCACTATCATTATCAACCGGTTGGTCGGCAAAGTCATCATAGAGTAAACCGCCGTTTTCATCGTAGTGTTTACCACGATTTAGTGGCTGGTTGAGGTGAAGGGCCTGCTGCCACGACTTGGTCGGGCTGCTGACGCGGGCCGTGATGTTGCTGACCTTGATTTGCCAAACATTGATGTCCTTCACTTCATCAGGAATGATTGCGACCGGGCTCTTGGTGACGTAGTGGTGAATGATTGCCTTCAAGGCGTTTGCCTTTTTCTGTGAATCCGTAATCCGTTCAGGAAGACCATTACCAATGACACTCATAAAAGAGGGGTTGAATTCTGTTGGCGAAGGCGGGGTGTAGACGAGGTTTTCGTGGCCGTGGTCGACCTCAAAACCGATGGCCTTGCCTGAATCGAGGGCAGCGGCCTTTTCGCCATCGCCGGTTCCGTGGATATAGAGAACAAAGCTGCCATCGTTTTGCTGGGTAAAACCGTAGTGAACAGGAACCACGTAGGCACCGTGGTCGTTGGTTAATCCAAGGTGTAAGATGTTGCACTGGTTGAGAATCCAGCTGATCTTCGCTGGATCATGAATAATATCTTGACGCATTATGATTATCCTCCTTAATTTCTTATCATCAGTATAACGCAAGGTAAAGCTGAATTGAGCGTTTTTTGAAAACGGTTACCAGAAAACGTTTTTGCTTTAGTTCTTACAAAAAATAAGCTATATTAGCAATGAAGTAATAAAGGAGGAACCCTGATGAAACAAGTATTTATTGCTGGTGGTTCTGGACGCGTTGCCACCGAATTAATTAGGTACCTGGTTGCTAGTGGCTACGCGGTGGTGGCAGGAGCGCGCCATCCGGAACGGGTGGTCCAGTTGACAGGTGTGTCTGCGGTTAAAATGGACCTTCACGACGGTGTTGACCAACTTGCTCAACTGATGCACGGTTCATTGGCAGTCTACTTCACCGCTGGTTCACGAGGTAAAGATCTTTTACAAACCGACGCAATGGGGGCGGTGAAGACGATGCAAGCTGCTGAAACAGCAGGTATTAAACGCTACGTGATGTTGAGTTCGATGTACGCTTTACAACCAGCTAAGTGGTCACAATATCCGGCACTAGCCAACATTACCGACTACAACATTGCTAAGTTCTTTGCTGACCGGTACCTGATCGATAATACCCAACTGGATTACACAATTATTCAGCCGGCCACACTGACCGAAAAGCCGGCTACTGGTAAGGTAACGCTGGGTGAAGGTGATGATACAACCAATCCAATTCCTGACGTCGCCCGAGTATTAGCCGATGTGTTGCCATTAAAGCCAGCGTATGGTCAAGTCATTATGATGAGAAGTGGACAGACACCGATCGGCCAAGCACTAAAACAACTATAAACAATAACTCCCGGCAGTGGTTTTGAGCCCTTGCCGGGAGTTTCTTTGTTATACGATAAAATTAGCGATCATCGCCAAAGCTAAAGATGGTTAAAAAGTTAGCGAAGAGGTTAACGAAATCCAAGTAAAGCTGCAAGGCACCGACGATGGCCAGTCCAGCAACTTGTTGACTACTGCCATAACGGAAGAAAATGTTTTTCATCTGGCGGGCATCCCAGGCGGTTAATGCGGTGAAGATCCCGACAGCAATAAAGGAAAGCAGGTAGTCCACGGCTGGATTACGGAAAAACCAGTTGATGATCATCGCGATCACTAACCCAATAAGAGCAGCACTTGCATAGGCGCCAAGCCGCGTGAAATCGCGACTGGAGAAAGTGCCGATTAAAGACATGGTCAAAAAGACACCTGCAGCCGAAATAAAGGCGGTCGCAATATTGGCGTCAGTATAGGCTTCAGCAATGAACGAAAAAGTGATCCCATAAACAATTGCGGTGATTGCTAAGAGAACTAGACTCAACAAAGGGTTGCGGGTTGCATCAAAGCTAATGATAAAGGTGAGTGCAATTGGCAATAAAATGATGAGCCAGATGCCCCACCGACTATTGGAAATAAATGCAGAAAACTGATCAGCGTAAACATTCATGACAAGAGAAGCCGTAACAGCTGAAATAAAGACCGCTAAGCACATTAACCCATAGGTCTTCGCGAGGAAACGGTTAAGGTTATTGCCACGAGAATAATTATCTGATGAAAAGTAATCCATTTTTAGTCGCTCCCTTCTGCAAGTTGATGTTACACCTTTATGATAGCTTGATAACTAAGAAATGTAAAATCGCTTTCAAAAGAAAACTTGTTATCAACGTAAAAACACCGCTTCTTTAAGAAACGGTGGAGCAAATTAACGTAGTTGAAAATGGTCATCAAGCCCGGCTAAGAAGGCTGCGTAATCTTTTTTGACTTGCTGGGCATAGTGCGCTGCCCAATCAGCAATGGCTAAATCAACCTTCTTTTGGCCCTTTAGGTAACCGCGAATCATTGGCGCAGTCGGGCTTTGAAAATGCGCTTTAGCTAGGAGAAAACTACAGATTTCTGAGTAAAGAGCAAAACCTTCCCAATCTAACTTACCGACATCAATCGATTCCTTCATGTCCCGAAACTGACGAACATAGTAAGAACGGTGACCAAAATGGGTGCTACCGAGGAAGGGATCGGATGCCGACTGTAGAACTTTTTGTGCAGTGACAATTCGGTTGCCGGCGTTAACTGAACGACGGATGACATCGTCGACCGTCAACTGTAACAGGTTATAACGTAGCGGCAGCGATTCCTTCATTTGTAAGACGAGGTGGGAACCATCGTTGCCGGCAAGCAAGAGCAGGTAACAACGAGTACCAAAACTACCAACCCCGACGCTATAACGGATGATGTCAATAATCGTGTAGTTGGCAAGCAACACCTTCACGTCGGCCGGCAAGTGGTTGCGATACTCGTAAAAACCGTTGACAATTGCGGTGTAAGTGTTTTCGTCAACGTGTTTAGCCCGGGGAACGTTATCAATAAAACGACGGCGACCATTCTTCTCCTTGACGGTTTTCTTTTCAACGATGGTTTCAGAATTCGACTTAGAACTTTTGACCACAATCTTCTGAAGAATGTGGGCCAGATGTGACGATTCGGTAAGGTGGTCGGCTTCGTGCAGCTGTTCCATCATGTCGTGGATTTCGTAACTAGAATAAAAGCGACTAGTTAACGACTGGTGGTAGGAGTATTTGATGGCTTTGCGGTAAACTTTCACCACCCGACGGCACAAATCGTGGAGACTGTCGGCTGAGAAATTATTTTCACTACCTGCTAGCAGGACGCTAACTAGTAGTCGCTTGAGATCTGATTCCCAGTTGCCAATCCGTGCTTCGTCAAAATCATTAAGGTCGAACAGTAACTTTCTCTCTGGTGAAGCGTAAAAACCATAGTTGTTGAGGTGGGCATCACCACAAATGATGATGGGGATCATACTCTGGTTTTGCTTCTTTAAATCGTCTTCCATCAAGTCGGCGGTTCCCCGATAAAAGGCAAAGAGGCTGGCGGACATACGCTGGTGACGTAGTGGTAGTAGTTCCGAGATCATGTTGGCCTCGGTCATTTTAATAAGTTCGACAGGATCGCGATCCACGGGAACGTAATCTCCAAGAAGCAGGGGACTCACCAGATGACACTGGTGCTCGCCCTGTTGTTTCAACTCCTTTTTCGATCGGCGGATGGTAACCTGGCTGAGCTTGAAAATATCAAGATGACGATTCATAAACGGTGTTCCTTTCTGCAAGCAATAGTTACTTGTATTTTAGCGCAACTGTCAACTAATACCGATGTTGATCGTTTTTTCACATGAAAAAATATTTTTGCTCTTTTGTCGGTTGATAATTACCGCTCCAGGTGCTTTTTACTTCGTGCAGATTACCACAATGGTTGAACCACGTTCAAAAGATATTACAATAAATAATGTAAGCGCTATACTTGAGGCTTTTTGCCGTCTCTGTCAAAGGGGGATGTTTTTGGATGAAACAAATAGATTTTGAAAAGTTGAAGCGCACACCAACTGACCAACCGCTCCAAGTCCTGGATGAAAAGGGCCAGGTAGTGGATAGCCAGTTGATGCCCAGCTTAAGCGATGACCAACTAGTAGACTTATTTAAGCAGATGGTGTGGTCACGGGTAGTTAATGATCGGACTACTAAGCTGAACCGGCAGGGCCGCCTGGGGTTCTTTGCGCCAACTAGTGGTGAAGAAGCAAGTCAGATGGGCTCCAACTACGCGATGAAACCGGATGACTTTTTACTAGCTGGTTACCGGGATGTTCCCGAGCTAGTTAAGCACGGGTTGCCACTGTGGAAGGCCTTCCTATGGTCTAAGGGTCACGTCGCTGGTAATGTCTACCCCGAAGATTTTCAGGCCGTGCCGCCACAGATTATTATTGGGGCCCAGTACGTGCAAACTGCTGGGGTTGCGCTAGGCATCAAGAAAAATGGCAAAGCCAACCTCGCCTACACCTACACGGGTGATGGTGGGACCTCGCAGGGTGACTTTTACGAAGGAATGAACTTTGCTGGAGCTTATCAGGCACCAGCCCTCTTTATGGTCCAAAACAACCTCTACGCGATTTCAGTACCGCGGAGTAAACAGACGGCAGCCAAGACCCTTTCCCAAAAGGCAATGGCCGCTGGGATTCCTAGTCTTCAGGTTGACGGGATGGATGTGCTAGCCGTTTATGAAGCGGCTCGTCAGGCCCGTGAATGGATTGTGGCGGGTAATGGTCCAGTGATGATTGAAACACTCACCTACCGTTACGGCCCGCACACTCTCTCTGGTGATGACCCGCACCGTTACCGGACAAAGGAAGAAGAGCAGGAATGGCATGCCAAGGATCCGTTGGTGCGGATGCGGAAATTCCTTGAGGATAAACAGCTCTGGGATGACCAGCAGGAGAAGGATTACATCGATCAAGTCTCTACTGAAGTAGACGAAGCAATGAAACAGGTAGAAAGTCAACCTGAACAGAAAGTTTCTGAGTTTTTGAAGAACGAGTACGTGGAGACGCCGCCGGCAATTCAAAAACAGATTGATGATTACCAACAAAAGGAGGCAAAGTAAAATGGCCAGGATGACAATGGTAAAGGCGATTACTGCCGCCTTAGATGAAGAACTCAGTCGCGATCCAAAAGTGCTGGTTTTTGGTGAAGATGTTGGTAAAAACGGTGGGGTTTTCCGGGCAACGGACAAGCTCCAAGAAAAACATGGTCAAGACCAAGTGTTTGATACACCGTTGGCCGAATCAGGGATTATTGGACTGGCAAACGGATTGGCACTCCAAGGGTTTCGCCCAGTGCCAGAATTACAGTTCTTTGGCTTCGTCTTTGAAGCCTTTGATGAAATCGCTGGTCAATTGGCGCGCGAACGCTTCCGGATGGGTGGCAGCCGCAAGATGCCGGTAACGATTCGTTCGGCGTTCGGTGGTGGTGTCAACACCCCAGAATTGCACTCTGACAGCTTTGAAGGACTGGTAGCGCAAGTGCCAGGGTTGCGAGTAGTTTGCCCAAGTGGCCCGTATGATGCCAAGGGACTGTTAATCTCTTCCATTCGCTCTGATGACCCAATCGTCTTCTTGGAACACATGAAGGCTTACCGTTCCTTCAAGGAAGAAGTTCCGGACGATGCCTATACCCTTCCGCTCGACAAGGCGGCAATTAAGCGTGAAGGTAAGGACGTGACAATCATTACCTACGGCTACATGGTTCGCGAGTCTCTGCAGGCTGCTGACCAGTTGGCTAAGGAGGGAATTGATGCCGAAGTGCTCGACTTACGAACCCTGGCACCGCTAGATGAAGATACTATCCTACAATCAGTCCGCAAGACTGGGCGGGCAGTCCTGGTCCAGGAGGCGCAGAAACAGGCAGGTGTGTCGGCCAGTGTTGCTGCATTAATTGCGGAAAAGGGGATCCTCTCACTTGATGCGCCGGTTGCCCGGGTAGCTGCGCCTGATACGCCATACCCATTTGCTCAGGCAGAAAAATCCTGGCTGCCAAATAAGCAGGACATTATCGACCAGGTTAAAGCAACTGTTCAGTTTTAAAGGCGGGGTGTACTTATGAGTGAAACATATCAATTTAAATTACCAGACATCGGCGAAGGAATCGCTGAGGGAACGGTTGGTGAATGGCACGTTAAGGTAGGCGACCAGGTAAAAGAAGATGGCGACCTGGTACAGATTGAAAACGATAAGTCTGTTGAAGAAATTCCATCGCCAGTTGACGGGAAAGTAACGAAAATTCTGGTTAAAGAAGGCGAAACGGCTGAAGTCGGTCAAGTACTGGTTGAGCTGGCTGTCGCTGATGGGCAGGGCAATGCTGAGGCAGGCGCTGCCCCTGAAGCGAAACAGGAAGAAACGCCATCCCAGACCCCATTGACAAGTGACCATTCGACGACAAATGACCAGCCAGCAACTTCGACACCAGCCACACAGGACCACCAGTTACCAGTGTTAGCGATGCCGGCAGTCCGCAAGTACGCGCGTGACCACAGTGTTGACTTATCACAAATTACTGGTAGCGGCCATCATGGGCAAATCCTGAAGGCTGACGTGGACAACTTCCTCGCCAAGGACGGGGTGGTTGATACAGCTCCAGCCAAGCCAACCGCAACGGCGACGCCAGCTCCGGCAGCTGGTGATGGTTGGCCAGAGCATGCCGAGAAGATGTCGCCAGTTCGCAAGGCGACTGCCAAGGCAATGATTAAGTCCGTCGCGGAGATTCCAATGATCAATATCTTCGATCAGGTTGACGTTGATAAACTGTGGGACCACCGCAAGAAGTATAAGCAGTTGGCAAAGAAACACGGCGTTCACCTGACCTTTATGGCCTACCTGGTGAAAGCATTGGCGGCCATCATGAAAGAATATCCGGTTTTCAATGCCAAAGTCGACATGGCAAATCACGAGATTCATTACCGCGACTACGTCAACGTGGGGATTGCCACCGATACCGACCACGGACTTTACGTCCCAAATGTCAAGCATGCTGACACGAAGAGCCTCTTTGAAATTGCCGGGGAGATTATGGACAACACCCAGGTTGCTAAGGATGGTAAGCTGAGTCACGACCAAATGGCCCATACCGGGATGACTATCAGTAACATTGGCTCAATCGGTGGTGGTTTCTTTACACCGCTGATTAACTGGCCGGAAGTTGCCATTCTTGGAATGGGGCGGATTGCCGACGAACCGGTAGCTAAGGATGGCCGCGTGACAGTTGCTAAGGTGCTCAAACTATCGTTGACGGTTGACCACCGAATTATCGATGGCGGGACTGCTCAACGGGCGATGAACCGCCTGAAAGAGTTACTGGCCGATCCCGAATTGTTACTGATGGAAGCCTAGTGAGGAGTGATGGTTGATGGTTGTTGGTGATTTCGCAATTGACTTAGACACCGTGGTGATCGGGGCAGGCCCCGGCGGTTATGTGGCTGCCATCCACGCTGCTGAACTCGGGCAGAAGGTAACCGTGATTGAACGAGAATTTCTCGGTGGGGTCTGCTTGAATGTTGGCTGTATCCCGTCCAAGGCGTTGATTCAGGTCGGTCATAACTACCAAACGGCACTTAATTCTGCTGCGATGGGGATTGAAGGAAAAGACGTCCGCTTTGACATGGCGAAGGCCCACGAGTTTAAAAACAAAGTAGTTCGCCAGATGACTAGTGGGGTGGGTTATCTGTTCAAGAAACATCACATTGACGTCATCTGGGGCAACGCCTTTTTAAAAGACGACCATAGTTTACGGGTGATCAAGGATGAGAAGGCCCAAACTTACACCTTTAAACACCTTATTCTTGCCACCGGTAGTCATCCGGTAGAAATACCGCACTTTCAGTTTGGTGGCCGGGTGCTGGATTCCACTGGTACCCTGGATTTGACTACTGTCCCCAATGAGCTGGTTATTATCGGTGGTGGGTACATCGGTTGTGAACTGGCCGGTGCCTATGCAAACTACGGTTCCCACATAACGATTCTGGAAGGAATGCCAGAAATCATGTCGAACTACGAGTCTGATTTGGTCAAGGTGGTCCAGAAAGACTTTGCGGACCATAATGTTGACATTGTTACTGGTGCAATGGCCAAGAATTCGACTGATGCTGGTGATCACGTTGAAGTAGTTTATACTAAGGATGACCAAGAACACCGCATTAACGCCGATTACGTAGTGGTTGCCGTTGGCCGGAAGCCTAATACGAAGGACATGGGACTGGAGCAAGCTGGGATTGAAGTCGATGACCACGGCTTGATTAAGGTTGATGCCCAGGGAAGGACTAACCAGGCTAATATCTTTGCAATTGGCGATATCGTTCCGGGCGCGGCACTGGCTCATAAGGCTTCTTATGAAGGAAAAGTTGCTGCCGAAGCGATCGCGGGGATGAAGTCAGTCGTAGACTACCATGCCATGCCGGCTGTCTGTTATGTGAATACACCAATTGCGACGACCGGCTTAACCGCCAAACAAGCAACTGACCAGGGGATGACAGTTAAAACTGCCCAGTTCCCGTTTATGGCCAACGGCCGCGCGGTTTCGATGAACCAGGCTACTGGTTTTGTCCGGATGGTTTACC
Source organism: [Lactobacillus] timonensis (assembly GCF_900240275.1). Classification (GTDB taxonomy): domain Bacteria; phylum Bacillota; class Bacilli; order Lactobacillales; family Lactobacillaceae; genus Limosilactobacillus; species Limosilactobacillus timonensis. Next base: position 1,125,493 of record NZ_LT964761.1, read on the forward strand.
AGGACGACGAAAACAAGCAGCTTGTTGGTGCACAAATTGTCGGCCCGGATGCTGCTGACCTCATTAGTGAAATGACGTTAGCAATTGAATGTGGTTGCACCGTGGAAGACGTAGCGTTAACTATCCATCCTCACCCAAGCCTCTCAGAGGCCTTGATGGACTGTGCTGATGTCGGCTTAGGAATGCCAACAAACATCTAACTGCCGAGAAATAAAGGGGAGAAAAGATGAAATACCTTGCAATGAAGTCGAACGATATTCGGGTCAATTTGGCCACTGAAGAATACCTAATGAACAGCGATGAAATGCCGGTCCCGTTTATGCTGTTCTACATTGAAAAGCCCTGCATTATTGTCGGACGCAACCAGAATACTCTCGAGGAGATTAACCAACAGTACTGCGAGAAACACCATATTACTGTTACCCGACGCTTATCGGGTGGCGGAGCAATGTACCAGGACCTTGGCAACCTCTGCTTCAGTTTCGTCGTGCCGGCTAAGGACCAGCGCTTTGGCGACTTTAAAAAGCTTGTTCAGCCGGTGGTAGCAGCGCTTAACCAAATGGGCGCGACGGCGGCGACGGTTACTGGTCGCAACGACATCGTAATTGATGGGCGGAAGTTTTCCGGTAATGCGATGTATTCACGACAAGGCAAAACTTTTTCCCACGGCACCTTAATGTACGACGTCAACACTGACGCGGTTGCTGGCGCCCTTCACGTGGCTAAGGATAAGATTTCATCGAAGGGAATTAAATCAGTTCGTTCCCGGGTTACCAATATTCGCCAGTACCTTGCTCCAGAGTTTCAGCATCTCACGACGGCCGAGTTTCGTGATGAACTAATTAAGCGTATTTGGCAGGTGCCAACGCTGGAGGAAGCCCGGGTTAATGAGTATCAACTGACGGATAAGGATAAAGCGGCTATTCAACAGTTGGTCAAACAACGTTATGCTAACTGGGACTGGGTTTATGGTAAGTCGCCAGAATTTACTGTGAAAAAGCGGCAACACTTTGATGCCGGAACAATCGATGCGCGTTATCAAGTAGAAGCCGGTAAGATTGTTGCGGCTCACTTGTATGGTGACTTTTTTGGCACTGGTGACGTTAACGAGGTTGCTCAGGCATTGGTAGGGCTTGATTATGAACCTGCAGCCATTAGCAACGCCCTGCGGCAATTCGACTTGCAACGGTACTTTTTAGGAATTCCCGACGAGCAAGTTATTAGCTTGCTCTCTCAGCAACAATAAAAATAAACAACGGGTCGCGTGAAAGCGCGGCCTTTTTTGAAGGTGTTAAATATGAAGAACTGGCAATGGGCAGCGGTATCGACTTGTGACAATTTTTCATCCCTGCCATTTAAGCTTCCCCAGTTGAGCCAGCTCGTTAAGCTGACGGTAGGGATTAGCGGCTCATCAATTCGGTTGAGCTTAGCTAACCGCTATGGGGATAACAACTTGGTATTCAACCAGGTACTGGTAGCTGATAACCCGCAAATGACTAACGGGCAAGTGGTAACTACTGCCCGCCATTCGACCATCGTCGTGCCCGCGGGCCAGGTCTTGGTCACCGATTCAATCGCGTATAGTGCTACAGCGGGCCAGCCCATTTACGTGCAGATGGTGGCCAGGCGAGCGCAAACTTACGCAGACTTTGCGAATACTTACGATCCCCGAATGGTCAACGGCACTTATGGCAGGACGGCCCAACTCCTTCCGCTACTGCCGACTGGTTACGCTGCTCGTAAGGGGTGGTTTTGTCTGGAGGGAGTGCAGGTTTTTAGTAATGATTTGCCACTAAAAGTTAAGCTGACGGGAGATTCGCTCGCGGAAATGGGGATGGTAGCGACCAACCTCGTTAGCCAACTTCACAAACGCAGCGGACGGCCAGTTGTCCTCATTAATACGGCTGTATCCGGTAGTCGGTTATTAAACGATGCCCCGTTAGACGAACCCCTCTTTGCAACTTTTGGGCAGAGCCTCTTGCACCGTTTGGCGAAACCACGGTGGATGGCGGATGTTACCGTCGCCCTTACTGGCAGCAACGACTTGGTCTTGCCTTTCTGGAGTCATGATGCCTACTTGCCGACGAGCCAACAGCTGGTAAACGGCGTTGATAATTTATCACGGTTGGTAGCTCAACAGGGAAGTCGGTTGGTGATGACCACCATCCCGCCATTTGATCTTCACTTGCCGGCCAGTCAAGCGGCTGTTAGCAGACACCTCGATGAAGTGCGCTTCCATATTAACCAACAGTTAGTTAAACGACCATTTGTGGTCAACGTTGAACCGCTGGTGGGTGCTAATGGTCGTTTGAGACCGTCAGCTGATTTCGGTGACCAGCTTCATTATTCGCCAGCAGGGGCAATTTTGGTCGCAAGCGCACTTTTCGACTGGATTGATGATAAAATGACGATATCAAATAACGGTTAACGATGAAAAGGAGCGGACAATGAATCAGGGAGAACAGTATGATGTACTGGTAATTGGTGCTGGTGGCGCTGGGATGACGGCGGCCCTGCAGGCCAGCGAATTAGGGGCCAGTGTAATGGTTATCGAAAAAGAACCCAAGATCGGCGGCAACACTAACCGCGCCTCATCCGGGATGAACGCGGCGGAGTCTGATGTTCAGTTGCAGCACGGCATCGTGGATTCTATGACTTCCTTTTATCAGGAGACCTTTCAGGGCGGTGGCCGCTTAAATGATCCTGAAATGTTGCGCTTTTTCGTCGAACATGCGCCGCTAGCGGTTGAGTGGCTGGCCAAGCGACAGTTGCCACTGACGGATTTGACTATTACTGGGGGAATGAGCTGCCCACGAACCCACCGTCCCCAGTCAACGGCACCCATCGGCAACTACCTGGTCCGCGGTTTAGCCGACCAGTTGAAAAAACGGCAAGTACCGTTGCTAACTGGTACGCGCGTTAGCAAATTAATCGTCGCGGAAGGGCGGGTTGCTGGTGTGGAAGTGGAACGTCACGGACAAAAACAATCGATCAAGGCTCAAGCGGTGGTATTAGCGACCGGCGGCTTTGGTGCCAATGCCCGCCTGATTAGTTGGATGCGGCCTGATTTAAGTGGTTTAAAGACTACCAACCAGGCTGGAGCAACTGGTGATGGTTTACGGTTAGCAGAACGGGTAGGAGCAGCAGTTCGTGATTTGTCCTTTATCCAGGTCCACCCGACGGTGCAACAGGATCAGGCCCACACTTATTTGATTGGTGAAGCAGTGCGTGGCGAAGGAGCGATCCTGGTCAATCAGCAAGGACGCCGCTTTGTGAACGAAATGTCAACGAGGCGGGTAGTAAGCGAAGCAATCTTCGCTTTGCTAACCAAGAGTGCCTGGCTGATTTTCGACCAAGCAGTCCGGCAGCGGGTGAAGGCCGTAGACTTCTACTGCTCGGTTGGCCTTGTAAAGCAGGCGGATGGTCTTCAGAATTTGGCACAGCAAATTGGCGCTGATGAAACCCAGCTGACTCAAACAGTTCAGGAGTGGAACCAAACGGTTGGTAAAAACTTACCAGATGAGTATCAGCGGACAACGGGGCGTCACCAAGTAGTGAAGGCGCCATTTTACGCTATCCATGTCGCTCCCGCCATTCACTACACCATGGGTGGCTTGCACACTGACCCGCAAACACGGGTCTTGAACGAAAATGGTCAGGCAATTGGCGGACTTTACGCTGCTGGGGAAGTTGTCGGCGGTCTTCACGGCAATAACCGCCTGGGCGGCAATTCAATTGCTGAAACGCTGGTCTTTGGTCGCCAAGCGGGTATTCAAGCGGTGGCTGACCAGCGCCATTAAACCGTCACCGGCCTAGATAACTGGTTGTGTTAAAATGAGCTTACTAGCAAAGAAAAGGAGCACCGCAAATGCTGAAGATTTATAACACGCTGACCCGTCAAAAAGAAGAGTTTAAGCCGCTTGTTCCCGGTCAGGTCAGCATGTACGTTTGTGGTCCAACGGTCTACAACTACATTCATATTGGTAACGGGCGAAGCGCTGTCGCCTTTGATACGGTCCGGCGTTACCTGGAATTTAAAGGCTACCATGTGAAGTACGTGTCTAACTTCACGGACGTGGATGATAAGATGATCCGGGAAGCTAAGGCGGAGGGAATTACCGTCCCTGAACTCGCTAAACGTTTTATTGCGGCTTTTATGGAAGACACGAAGGCCCTCAACATCGAGCCAGCAACTATGCACCCGCGGGCTACAGACAACATCGCTGAGATTATTGCCTTTGTGAAGACCTTGGTAGCTAAGGGGTACGCCTACGAGGCAGACGGGGATGTTTATTACCGTGCTCGTCGCTTTGCCGATTATGGCGAACTGTCAGGCCAGTCGCTGGATGACTTAGAAGCGGGGGCCAGTGATCACGTTACTACCGATGAGATGGCCAAAAAGGAAGATCCGCTGGATTTTGCCTTGTGGAAGGCAGCCAAGCCTGGTGAAATTAGCTGGAATTCGCCATGGGGAAAGGGCCGACCAGGTTGGCACATTGAGTGTTCAGTGATGAGCACCAAGTACCTGGGAAAGACAATTGACATTCATGGGGGCGGGCAGGACCTGGAATTTCCGCACCACGAAAACGAAATTGCTCAGAGTGAAGCCGCAACGGGGCAGCAATTTGTTCGTTACTGGATGCACAACGGCTTTGTGACGATTGGTGAAGATAACGAAAAAATGAGTAAATCGCTCCACAACTTCGTCACCGTTCACGACATGGTGAAAAAGATTGATCCGCAAGTTTTGCGTTTCAGTATGTCTACGACCCAGTACCGGCGGCCAATCCAATTCTCCCGGACGGCATTACAGGATGCAGCGAATAACCTGAAGCACATTAAGACAGCCATTCGCAACTTGGCCTACCGGCAAAAGGACGCGGTTTCTGGTTCTGATGTCCAGGTTAACCAGCAGGTTAAATCCTTCGAAAAGCAGTTTGTTGCGGCGATGGATGACGACTTTAACGTTCAAAACGGGATTGCTGTGGTCTACGAACTGGTTAAATTTGCCAACGTTTATGCTGAGCACAATACCGTGAAAAAAGCGGCATTGATTGAATTAACAACTGAAATTCAGCGATTGATGACGGTATTTGGAATTGAGCTAAGCTCGCCAACCGAAGAGACGATCGATGATGACCAGATCAAGGTCCTGATTGAAGAACGGAACAACGCGCGGGCCGCAAAGGACTTTCAGCGGAGTGATGAAATCCGGGATGAACTAAAGGCCAAGGGAATTATCCTGGAAGATACACCGCAAGGAACGCGGTTTAGGAAGGAATAAGATGCCAGAAGCAAAGGATTACCAACAAGTTAACGGAATTGCGCTTGCCTACCTCGGTGACGCAGTTTACGAAGTCTACATCCGTCAACACCTGTTACACGAGGGGATGACCAAACCGACTAAGCTGCAGCGGCGGGCTACCCACTTTGTGTCGGCTAAGGCCCAGGCAGCACTTGTTGAACTGATGGAACAAGATGAAATACTGTCGGCTGAAGAATGGCGCTATTTTAAGCGTGGCCGCAATGCTAATAGCCACACTCACGCTAAACATACCTCTGTTTTGACGTACCGTATTTCGACGGGCTTTGAAGCCTTGTTTGGCTACCTTAAGTTAGCGGGACAGGCGGCGCGGATTGATGAGTTAGCGCAGTGGTGTATTGATCAAGTGGAAGCGGGGCGGACTGAACATGAAGAATAAGCAAGAAGGGACAGATGACTTTATTATTGGTCGTCATCCAGCGATCGCCGCATTAAAGTCAACTGACCAGGAGATCAATAAAGTCTTCTTACAGTCCGGTCTGCGGGCCGGGGCGATTGGCGAAATTATTAAGCTGGCAAAGAAGCGTCACCTAGTAGTTACTAATGTGCCGAAAGCGAAGCTCGACCGGCTGGTCAACCACGAAAACCACCAGGGAGTGGTTCTAGCGGTGGCCGCTTACCAGTATGCGACCATTGATGACTTGTTTGAACGGGCAGCACAGCGTGATGAGTCACCGTTTTTCGTCATTCTGGACCAACTGGCGGACCCGCACAATTTGGGGTCAATCTTACGAACAGCGGATGCGGCCGGCGTTCACGGGGTGATCATTCCGAAGCGGCGGTCAGTTGGTTTGACTTCAGTTGTCGCTAAAACAGCTGCCGGCGCGTTGGAACACGTTCCGGTAGCCAGGGTTAATAACTTAGTGCAGGCTGCTGAAGAACTTAAAGAGCGCGGCGTCTGGCTGTTCGGTACCGATATGAAGGGCACGGACTACCGGCGTTGGGATGCTAAGGGAGCCTCGGCTGTAGTTATTGGCAATGAAGGCAAGGGAATCTCCCCATTAATGAAGAAGACCTGTGATGAAATGCTGACGATTCCGATGGTCGGACACGTTCAAAGCTTAAATGCGAGTGTGGCTGCCAGTCTATTAATTTATCAGGGATTCAGTAGTCGTCACCCTTTGGATTAAGAAAAATATTTAACACGGCTCCGTTTCAATAGGGCCGTGTTTTTGTTAGTTTTTAGTCAATTCAACTTGGCCCAATGACAAAATTTAGCTTGTAACTAGACCAATGATCTGTTATTTTAATAACTGTCATGAAGGCGGTCACATTGCTTTGATTACAATGCGGAGAACCTTTAATAGTGTCTTTGATGAAGAGATGTTGTGATGAAACCCTTTCACGGATTTCTTTGGATGACCAGTCAAGCCATGAATAATTTTTATTGGAGAGGATTGGTCTTTTATTATGAATTTGAGATCTTTCATCGAAGAAAATCAGGATGAGTTGACGTTGATTAGCGGTGCTAAGTTTGGTGACCGCCAATGCATTAAGGAGTTGTTTGAGCGTTACGAACCACTGGTAAAAAAACAGTGGCATAACAATAAAATTTGCACGTACGACTATGACGACTGGCGGCAGGAAGCATGGATCACCATGATGCGGGTTGTTAGCCAGTACCATGCTGACACGATGGTTCGCTTCTGCTGGTTTTACAAGCGCGCCTTGATTAACCGGGCTCGTGATTTATACCGTAGTCAGTCAGCAAGCAAGCGGATACCATCAGAAATTACTAGTAGTATTAGTGAAGCGGAAGAGCAGTACCTATACGAACGGGGAACTTACGGTGAGCCAGGAAAAGTAGTAATGGTACGCGAACGTTTCCACCAATTACTGGCCAGTTGTTCTCAACTGGAAGCCGAAGTTTTCATTTTATGGATTCACGGCTACGCAATTAATGAAATTGCGGTGAAAGTAGAATGCCAGCCCAACCAAGCAACTGCCGCGCTGGCTCGTGCCCGTAAAAAGGCGCGCGACCTCGCTGAATGAGGGGGATAGTTGAAAAAGACCGGCTAAACGTGATAAGCTATTTCTCGTGTGGAGGTGGGATGATGAGTAAAAGAAAAGTAGCGCTGGAATGTACTAAGTGCGGCGCTCATAACTATGTCACAACCACCAGTTCGAATGAGACGCAGCGTCTGACGCTACGAAAGTTTTGCAAGCATTGTGGAGAGTATACGATCCACCGTGAAGCGAGGTAGGAAACTTGAAGTTTATCAAGAGTGTTTTTCATGAAATGCACCTAGTTGTTTGGCCAACAGCAAAGGAAAACCGGAGAGACACATCGATCGTCATTTCCTTAACGATCTTTTTCATTCTCTTTTTTGCGCTGGTCGACTGGATCATTAAGAGCGGTATGTTACTATTTGTCAAGTAGCGGTGGCAGTGAACGCCGTTATCTGCTATAATCATGGCAGGTCGAAACTTCGTGTGATGCGAAGTTTTTTATTTTGGTAAAGTTTACGAAAATAACGAGGAGAAAATAGTGGAAACAAATGAAAAGCGTTGGTACGTGCTACACACGTACTCTGGTTATGAAAACCGTGTCAAAAGCAATCTCTTGTCTCGTGTTCAGTCGATGAACATGCAGGACTACATTTTTGACGTAGTCGTTCCGGAAGAAACGGTTCGCTCCGTCAAGGACGGCGAAGCGAAGGAAACTGTTGAAAAGACGTTCCCTGGTTACGTGATGGTTCAAATGATTATGACGGATCAGGCATGGTACATTGCGCGGAACACTCCTGGTGTCACCGGCTTTCTGGGTTCACACGGTGGTGGGTCTAAGCCAACACCACTGCTGCCAGAAGAAGTTGACCGGATTATGAAACGGATGGGTGAAGACGTTCCACAAACCGATATTGATGTTAACGTTGGTGATGAGGTGAAGATCATTGCCGGACCATTTGCTGACTTAACTGGGAAAGTCACTGAAGTGGACCACGAAAAGATGAAATTACGGGTTGACATCGACATGTTTGGCCGCTCGACTTCTACTGAATTGGGCTTTAATCAGATTGACAGTGTAAGTGACTAAGCTGACAAAGCGGGCTTTAAAGCCCGCTTTTCTTAGATATAATAAATCTTTTTTAAGGTCATTGCTTTTTTAGTACGAAAAGGGTAACCTGAACGTGACTTTGATGGAGGTGCAGTTATGAAACCAAACATTAGTACTCAGCGTAATATTCTGGACTGGCCGCTAGATCGCGACCTCACCGACGTAGAAATTATTCAACGTCTGGGAGTATATGCTACTGACGAAAATGGTAAGGACATTACGGAGAGTATTTCTGTTAACCGGACACAGGTTAACTTTCGGCAAAAGGGGACCTACCAGGTAGTCCTCACGGCGGTGGACCAACATGGGAACACGGTCACCAAAAGCATTGAAGCTGATGTTGCGCCAATGAGAAGCGGCAGTCAGACTAGTGGGGAGCAGACAATGAAGAACAACCAAAAGAAGAAAAAGGGACACAAGGGCCTTATCGCGGTCGTTGTTATTATCATCATCTTGCTGGCAGTCTTCTTTGGCGTTCGCAGCCACCAGCGCAATGTCGCTCAGCAACGAACGAACGAGTCTCAATCGAGTCAACTGAAGCAAAATTCGAGCCAGCTTAAGCAAAACTCGAGTAGTATCAAGCACCTGAGCAGTGAGAATGCAAAGCTGGCTAAACAGTTAGCAGCACTAACGGGTGCGGTGGCCCAGTACGAAAAGGATCACAATCAGCAGAATCTGAGAGACCGCCTCAGCAACTTGGAACAGCAAAATAACGACTTGAAAAACCAACTGAGCCAGTCAGGTCAAGAAAAGGTTCAAGTGATTACTGATACGGCGCGTAATATTTCCCAAAACCCTAGTCAGGCTAAGCAGGACGTTCAGCAGTTAAAGCAAGATTCCCGCTTTGATGGTTTGTGGGGACGGTTGACGAGTCAGGTGAAGGACTGGTTGGACAACCTATCAAATAACTAGTGAATTATGGCTCTTTGTCAAATCCTGTTGACAGGTAAGAATCAGGCCTAAGCGGCTTGATTCTTTTTTTGTGCCATTTGGCGGAAATGAATGCGATAGACCAAGTGATTGTAATTTCTGAAACCAAAAGCAGTGCGTTGAATTTGTTTAATCATCCGATTGATCCCCTCAATGGTCCCGTTACTGTAGTCAAATCGTGAGGCGTTAAGGACGTACATGAGATTATGTCTGAGGGTGTGTAAAACAGCGGTCATCTGCGGACTAAGCTCGGTGCCCGGATAGAGACTTTCGGTCAGTTGATCGAGATTACGTTGCTTAAGATTTTGCATAACATTTTGGAGAAACTGGTAGTCGGCTCGTAAGCGATCATTAATAGCCAAACCTAAATCCACGCGCTCGCCACTGGTCACCTTCTGACGAAGGTGACGATCATAATATTCATGCTCGTAAGAAAGATTCGTCGCAGATTTGAGATAGAGTTGCCAGCTAAACTTTAACAGTCGGTACTGGCGACTGGCTTTCGGAAATTGTTTCATGGCTTGGGCCCGATACTGATTGAAAGCACGAGTCATCATGGCAATAATATGGAAACGATCGATAATAATTTCGGCGCGGGGGAACAAGCGACGAGCGATGTCTTGGTAGTAACTGTTTAAGTCCATTGAAATGGTTTTTACCCGGGATCTTTCCGCAGGAGTGAAGCTTAGAAAATAGTTCTCAATTGTCCGCTTAAAGCGATCCGGCAGGATCGTTTGAATACGATGGTGATCGTTGTCAATACAGATAAAGTGCAGTTGACGATGAACACCCCGGAACTCGTCCATCGCGAGATTAGTAGGCAACTGGTGTTGGTGTAATGGAGCGATGGAGCGACTTGCGTCTAAATAACGCAGGACCGTACTTGATGAAACCGTATTGTCACGGGCAATACTTTCCAGGGTGCGATCATCTTGAAAACTCATGATCGCCTTAGCCCTAACCTTATTAGCGATGTGACAGTATTTACGGACTACATTCGATTGAGCCATAAAAGTTCGTCGACAATCTTTACAACGTAGGCGTTGCTTATGGATTCGTAGAAACACCGGATGACTGGCGTCATCGGTGGTAAAAATAGTTTGTACCGTAGAATACCCAAACTTTACTAGGCGGCGGTGATGACAGTTGGGGCAAGTGATTAGCTGATTGCGAAGCTTAAATTCGTAGATCCGACATTTACGAATATCAGGTTGAAGCTTTTTGCGAGTACCCTTAGCCAAATTAATAAAGGCATAGAAATAATCCATCAAAATAAGATTGGAGTCTTTCATTCCTAGTGCAAAACAGATAGAATCATTATTAGGAGTCATCCTGAATCATCCTTTCGATAGAAGCTATTTGGTCGTAGATTTTTCCTGAAGGGAGTCAGTGATGGCTCCCTTTTTGTACGAAAAAATCCCATTAACAGATNCTAGTGCAAAACAGATAGAATCATTATTAGGAGTCATCCTGAATCATCCTTTCGATAGAAGCTATTTGGTCGTAGATTTTTCCTGAAGGGAGTCAGTGATGGCTCCCTTTTTGTACGAAAAAATCCCGTTAACAGATTACCACGTTGGCAATCCATCAACAGGATTTAGTGTAGAGCCTGAATTATGAGTGCCGGTGGGTTCCCCACCGGTTTTCTTTTCCAGTGAAGATGATTGCTCTTTAAGTAAAAATGTGATAGTCTACTAAAGTATGTGTTTGACATACTGTGGGAGGGGTAAATTTCAAGACCCCATCATGACCACATCACAGACTAAGGAGGTTATGTCTCGTGGCAAAGAAAGTTGCAAACATTGTCAAGTTGCAAATCCCTGCTGGTGCAGCTACTCCTGCACCGCCAGTTGGTCCTGCTTTAGGGCAAGCTGGTATCAACATCATGGGCTTTACGAAGGAATTCAACGCCCGGACTGCTGATCAAAAGGGGATGCTGATCCCGGTTGTTATTACGGTTTATGAGGATCGTTCATTCGACTTCATCACTAAGACTCCGCCGGCATCAGTTCTGTTGAAGAAGGCCGCTGGTGTTCAACACGGTTCCGGTGAACCTAACACGAAGAAGGTTGCCAAGGTAACCAAGGACCAAGTTAAGGAAATCGCCGAAACTAAGATGCAAGATCTAAACGCAGCTGACGTTGAAGCAGCGATGCGCATGATTGAAGGTACTGCTCGTAGCATGGGCTTCGAAGTCGAAGGCTAAAGCGATACCGGACGGTTTCACGAAAGTGTAACTGTCTCAAGTGGGAGGTAACTCCGTTCGACCACAATTGCAAGGAGGAATACTACAGATGGCTAAAAAACGTGGTAAGAAGTACCAAGATGCACTGAAGAAGGTTGACAGCAGCAAAGCTTACGCTGTCAAGGATGCAGTGCAGTTAGTTAAGGATATTGATTTTGCTAACTTTGACTCAACTGTTGAAGTAGCATTTAAGCTGAACCTGGACACTAAGCAGGCTGACCAACAGCTTCGTGGCGCTGTTGTGCTGCCAAACGGGACTGGTAAGGACCAGACTGTTATCGTGTTTGCTAAGGGTGAAAAGGCTAAGGCTGCTCAGGAAGCTGGCGCTGACTTTGTTGGTGACGCTGACTTGGCAGAAAAGATTCAAGATGGCTGGTTGGACTTTGACGTGGCAATCGCTACGCCAGACATGATGCCAACTGTTGGTCGTCTGGGCCGCATCCTCGGGCCTAAGGGTCTGATGCCAAACCCAAAGACTGGGACGGTAACGATGGACGTTGCTCAGGCTGTTTCTGATGCCAAGGCTGGTCAAGTTACTTACCGGACTGACCGCGACGGTAACGTTGCTGTTCCGTTTGGGAAGGCTTCATTCGACACTGACAAGCTGGTTGAAAACCTGAAGACGCTGGCAGACATCGTCATTAAGGCTCGTCCAGCATCAGTTAAGGGCACTTACATTCAACATGTTTCGATTGCCTCAACGTTCGGCCCGAGCGTTGAAATCGATCTGGACACATTCTAATAGTGTTCTAAACAGATGAAAGACCGCTTCTTTTGTGAAGCGGCCTTTTTTGTGGCTAGAAGTTTTTCAGGTAAGTCTCAAGTGAGCGAAATTCACCCCGAATGTGAGAAATGTTTGTTAATTCGCCGGCATAATGGTAATCATTTTGCTTGAACAGCTGCTGGCTGGGCTGGTTGCGTTCATAAATATAGGCAACGATCGTCTTAATACCCAGCTGGGGTGCCTGACGGTCAATAAAGTGCAAAGTAGTGGTCCCGAGGTGCTGATGCTGGAAGTGGTTATCAATGTAGAGTGAGATCTCGGCTGACTGAGAAAAGTTGGGATGCGGCCAAAAAGTTGGTAAGCCGACCCAGCCGACTACCTGGCCACCTTTTTCAATCACCCATAACGGATGGTGGTTGTCAAACGAGTTGAACCATCTTTGTCGACTAGCAACAGTTTGTTGTTTATCATCATCGGTTGCGATTCCGTGGATAACTGCCTGGTTATAGATCTCCACTATCCGCGATAGGTCGGCAGCAGTGGCACGACGCCAAATAATTTCTGCCATATTTTCATCTCCTTAACTTCTCCATTATGATGTTTTGTGGGAAATTCAACAAGGGGAGAGCTTGGGGGAACTTGACAATTATCTGCGGAGAGGGTACATTATGTTCAACAAACCTTTAACGTTAGTCCCGTGAGGCTAGCAAGGTGATGACGGATAAAGTGGGTTCCAGAGGTGAACTCCAACCAAACGCCGACACTTCCTTCACGGGTGGTGGAGGCGTTTTTTTGTGGAGTAATCCAGAGGAGGATCTCATGAAAACACAGCAACTGGTAGAAAAGAAAAATTTTGTGACCGTCAAAGACCTGGATGCGCAGAACGCGATGAAGCTGATTAACCGGGCGGAGTACTTTAAGGCTGGCGGAGCAGTAGAAAAACTGACTCAGCCGGTTTACGTTGCCAACTTATTCTTTGAAAATTCAACCCGGACTCACAATAGTTTTGGGATGGCCGAGCGCAAACTAGGCTTGACCGAACTGCCGGTAGATACCGCTCACAGTTCAATGAGCAAGGGCGAAACGCTTTATGATACCCTGCTGATGCTCAATGCGTTAGGAGTTGACCTTGCAGTAATGCGGCACTCACAAAATGGCTTTTACGAGCCGCTGATCCATCCACAACCTTACCAACACCTGGACATGGGGATTGTCAATGCTGGTGATGGTAACGGTCAGCACCCGTCACAGTGCATGTTGGATATGATGACCATCCACGAACACTTTGGCCACTTTGCGGGACTAAAAGTCGCAATTGTTGGCGATATCCACTATTCTCGGGTGGCCCGCAGCAACATGGAAATGCTCAACAAACTGGGCGCCAAGGTTTACTTCTCTGGTCCATCATATTGGTATGACCATCAGTTTGACGCCTATGGAACCTTTTTGCCAATCGACGAACTGGTGGGCCAAGTTGACGTGCTCAACTTATTGCGGGTGCAGCATGAGCGCCATGCAGGTGATCCTAACGAAAAGTCATTTGACACGGAGCAATACTTCGCCAAGTACGGAATCAACCAGCAACGCTATGACGCCATGAAAGAGAACGCGATTATTATGCATCCGGGTCCGATTAACCACGGGGTCGAGTTAGCTGGTAACTTGGTAGAATCACCGAAGTCAGCTTACGTGACCCAGGTTCAAAACGGGGTGTTCATGCGGATGGCAATGCTGGAGAGTGTCATGCGCGGGCGCAATCTAGGAGGTTTGAAGTAAATGACAACCCAGCAGCAAACTTTGATTAAGGGCGGTCTAGTTGACGTCATGGGCGAACTGGTTCACGCTGATGTGCTGATTACCGACGGACAAATTTCAGCGGTGGGGCGCCGCCTGGTTGACGAACAGCTGTCTGGTAAAGTGATTGATGCGAGCGACTTACTAGTGACACCTGGACTGGTTGATGTTCATGTTCACTACCGCGAACCGGGTCAAACCTACAAGGAAACCATTCATACCGGGTCACTGGCAGCAGCTCACGGCGGTTTTACCACTGTTGGAGCCATGGCCAACGTAGATCCTACACCTGATACGCCGGAGAAGATGAATGAAATGTTGGAGCGTAATGCTCAAGAAGGTGTTATCCACGTTAAACAGTATTCACCGGTAACTGTTGGCCGGGCAGGCAAAGAAGTAGTTGACTTTGCAACACAACGACAAGCAGGGGCCTTTGCTTTCTCGGATGACGGGAGCGGAATCCAAACGGCTGGTGTGATGTATCGGGCCCTTCAGCAAGCCGCTGCTACGGATAGCATCGTCGCCGCTCACGTTGAAGATAACTCGTTGACCTTTGGCGGGGTAATTAACGCCGGTGATAAAGCCAAACAACTAGGAGTACCGGGAAAGATCAGCGCAAGCGAGACTTCTCAGCTGGCTCGTGACCTCATCCTTTGCCAGGCCACCGGCGGTCACTACCATATGTGTCATGTGTCAACTAAGGAAAGCCTGGAGCTCGTCCGCATTGCCAAGGAGATGGGGCTTAACGTTACCTGTGAAGTGGCGCCCCACCACTTACTACTGAATGACGACGAGATTGTCGGCTGCGATTCAAACTATAAGATGAACCCGCCGCTGCGTCACGAAGAGGACCGTCAGGCATTAATTGGTGGTCTTTTGGATGGCACCATTGATATGATCGCCACTGACCACGCACCACACGCTGCCAATGAAAAGCCCCATGACGACTTACTGCACGCAGCTAACGGGATTACTGGTAGCGAAACTTGTTTCAATAAGCTCTATACCGAGTTTGTGAAGTCAGGAATTTTTCGCCTCGAGCAGCTGTTGCACTGGCTGACTGATGCACCGGCGGACGTGTTTAAGATCGAGGAAGCTGGCCGGTTGGCACCTGGTGAACCAGCCGACATTGCGATTTTTGATCTGAAGACGCCGCACGTCTTAAGCAACAGTGAATACCTATCCAAGGCTAAGAATACCCCGTTTACTGGTGACACCGTTTACGGGACAACAGTGATGACGATGGTTGACGGTCACGTGGTTTACCAAAGGGAGGATCGTAAATGAGTAAAAGATACCTGATTTTAGAGGATGGAACAGTCTTTGAGGGGAAATCTTTCGGGGCTAACCGGTCGACAACGGGAGAAGTCGTCTTTACTACCGGGATGACTGGTTATCAGGAGGCAATTACTGATCAGTCCTATGCCAACCAGATCCTCGTGTTTACCAACCCGTTAATTGGTAACTACGGAGTGACGCTAGATGATTATGAATCCTTACAGCCACATATCAAGGGCGTGATCTGTCGCGAGGTGGCTAACCACCCGTGTAATTGGCGGATGCAAGATACCCTGCCGCATTTTTTGGAACAAAATGATATTCCCGGCCTCAAGGGGATTGATACCAGGGAACTTGTCCGCCAGTTGAGAGTTCACGGAACGCTCCGTGGCCAGCTGACCGATAAGGCAGAAGACGTTGAGGCAATTGTTGCAGAGCTGAAGAAAGTTAACCCAACGGCCAACATTATTCAGGAGGTTTCTACCAAGACACCATTCCCTAACCCTGGAACTAAACGCAACATTGTGGTCATCGACTTTGGGCTGAAGAACAGTATTTTACGTGAACTAGCAAAACGCGATTGCAACGTGATCGTTTTACCGTACGACACTCCCGCATCCCAGGTTTTGAACTTGAAACCAGACGGGGTCTTACTCAGCAACGGACCTGGCGATCCTAAGGAGATGTCAGTGGCCTTTCCGATGGTTCGCGAGGTGGAAAAGCACTTGCCGTTATTTGGAATTTGCATGGGGCACCAAGTCTTCGCCCTGGCTAACGGGGCCGATACTTACCAAATGAAGTTTGGGCACCGGGGCTTTAACCACCCGGTCCGGGAACTGGCAACCGGAATAATTGCCTTTACTTCACAGAACCATGGTTACGCGGTGGACCCGCAATCGGTTGAAAAGACACCATTGATGGTGACGCGGGTGGAGATTAACGACAATACCGTGGAGGGTCTCCAGCACCGTCAATATCCGGCATTCTCGGTTCAATTCCACCCGGATGCTGCACCAGGGCCACACGATGCAGTATCAATTTTTGATGATTTTATGAGTATGGTTGACCAACGGAGAAAGGAAGCTCACGATGCCGAAGAGAACTGATATTCACAAAATTATGGTGATTGGCTCCGGACCGATCATTATCGGCCAGGCAGCAGAATTCGACTATTCAGGGACGCAGGCATGCTTGGCCCTGCGCGAAGAAGGTTATGAAACAGTGCTGGTCAACTCCAATCCGGCAACAATTATGACTGATACTGAAATTGCCGACAAGGTTTATATCGAACCGCTGACGACGGAATCAGTATCCCGGATCCTCCGTCAGGAATATCCCGATGCGATTCTGCCGACGCTGGGGGGCCAGATTGGCCTGAACCTGGCCGTGTCACTTTCCAAGTCGGGGATTCTCGACGAATTAGGCATTGAGTTGCTGGGAACCAAGCTTGATTCGATCGACGAAGCCGAAGACCGCGAAAAGTTTAAGGAACTGATGCTAAAGCTGGATGAGCCAGTACCAGCTTCCAAAACAGTGAATACCGTGGATGAGGCCCTAGCATTTGCCGACCAGATCGGCTACCCCGTCATTGTTCGTCCAGCTTTCACGATGGGCGGAACTGGTGGTGGTATCTGCAAGAATAAGGCGGAACTGTCACGGATTGCTGAAAACGGACTCGACCTCTCGCCAGCGACCCAGTGTTTGATCGAAAAGTCGATTGCTGGTTACAAGGAAATTGAATTTGAAGTGATGCGCGACGCCAGCGACAACGCGATGGTGGTTTGCTGCATGGAAAACTTCGACCCGGTTGGCATTCATACTGGTGATTCTATTGTCTTCTCACCATCACAGACGTTGTCTGACCGTGAATACCAGATGCTCCGCGACTGCGCCCTGAAATTGATTCGTGCCTTAAAGATTGAGGGGGGCTGCAACGTTCAGCTGGCCCTTGATCCGCAAAGCTACCACTATGACGTGATTGAAGTAAACCCAAGGGTATCCCGTTCTTCAGCACTGGCCTCCAAGGCGACTGGCTACCCGATTGCCAAGATGGCGGCAAAGATCGCGGTGGGCCTCACTCTGGATGAAATTAAGAACCCGGTTACCGGGACGACCTATGCAGAATTTGAACCGGCCCTGGACTACGTTGTTTGCAAGATCCCTCGTTGGCCGTTTGACAAGTTTACCCGTGCTAACCGTCGGCTGGGCAGTCAAATGAAGGCGACCGGTGAAGTAATGGCGATTGGCCGCAGTGCTGAAGAAGCATTGCAAAAAGCGGTTCGCTCACTGGAAATCGACGTCAAAGACCTCTTTTCACCAATGGCGCACGCTGCTTCGGATACTGACCTGGAAGACAAGCTGGTTCACGCGCAAGACGACCGGCTCTTCTATCTTGCGGAAGCCTTCCGCCGTAATTATTCTCTGGAGACAGTTCATGAGCTGACCAAGATCACGCCATACTTCCTCGATATTATTGACCACCTGGTCCAACTCAAAAAAGAGATTGCTGCTAAGACCAACGACCTGGATGTGCTGAAGCAGGCTAAGCGTTACGGTTTTAGCGACCAGACGATCGCTAACTTATGGGGACAGACCGCCGATGATGTGCGGCGCTTCCGACTGCAGCACCAACTGGCGCCGGTTTACAAGATGGTTGATACTTGTGCGGCTGAGTTTGAATCGAAGACACCATATATGTACAGTACCTACGACCGGGAAAACGAAAGTCAGCAACTATCTGACAAGTCCGTCCTGGTAATTGGTTCCGGCCCTATCCGCATTGGTCAAGGGGTGGAATTTGACTACGCAACCGTCCACAGTGTTCGGGCAATTCAACGACTAGGTTACAAGGCGATCGTCATCAACTCCAACCCCGAAACTGTTTCAACGGACTTCTCTATTTCGGATAAGCTGTACTTTGAACCGCTGACGTTGGAAGAGGTCCTTAACGTTATTGACATTGAAAAACCGCTGGGGGTCATCGTCCAGTTTGGCGGTCAAACGGCAATCAACCTGGCGGCGGGTCTTCACGCTCACGGCGTTAAGATCCTGGGAACGACGGTAGAAGACCTTGATAAGGCCGAGGACCGGGAAGAATTTGATGAAACGATTAAACGGCTGCACCTTCATCAGCCAGTTGGGATGACCGCGACTACCCACCAGGGGGTGGTCGATGCGGCTCACCAGATTGGCTACCCGGTTCTGGTTCGACCATCCTACGTTCTTGGTGGGAAGGCAATGGAAATTGTTTACAGCGACAGTGAGTTAGAGGAATACTTGGCGGAAAATGCTAATATTGCCACTGACCACCCGATTTTAATTGACTCCTACCTTGACGGGACGGAATGTGAAGTTGACGCTATTTGCGATGGGGAACAGGTCCTCTTGCCAGGCATTATGGAACATATCGAACATGCCGGGGTCCACTCTGGGGACTCAATGGCCGTTTATCCTTCGCAGACACTGAGCGCCGACGTTAAACAACAGATCGTGGAAGCAACCAGCAAGTTAGCGATTGCCCTAAAGTGCATCGGGATTATGAACATCCAATTTATCGTCAGTCACGGCCAGGTTTACGTTCTTGAAGCTAACCCACGTGCTAGTCGAACGGTGCCGTTCTTAAGCAAGATTACTGGGATCGAGATGGCACAAGTTGCCACCCGGGTGATCCTGGGTCAATCGCTGGCTGAACAAGGCTACCCGAATGGGTTGGCGCCAGAGCCGGCTGATGTTTATGTCAAGGCACCGGTTTTCAGCTTTAATAAACTAGCTGACGTTGACTCATACCTGGGACCGGAAATGAAGTCGACTGGGGAAGTCATGGGAGCTGACCAGACTTTCCAGAAAGCACTGATGAAGGCCTTTGCTGGCGCAAAGATGCAAATTCCGGACAACGGTACGGTTCTTCTGACGATTGAAGATAACGACAAACAGAAGATTCTGCCATTAGCTAAGCGTTTTGCTACTATCGGCTACCGGATCATGGCCACAGCAGGGACTGCTAAGTTCTTGCAAGGACACGGCCTGCATGTCGAGATGGTCACAAAAGTTCATGAAGATCGGACCAGCCACCACAACATCTTGCAGGCTATTGAAGATGGCAAGGTTGACTTGGTCATCAACACGATGGGACATGACCTAGAAAAAACATCGGACGGCTTTATCATCCGGCAGGTCGCAATTTCTTACAATGTACCGTTGCTGACCGCGCTTGACACTGTTGATGCGCTGCTTAAGGCGCTGGAATCACGTAGCTTTTATGTTCACCCAGTCCAGACTAACCGTGGTGAAAAATAGTTACTAATTGAAACTAAAGACTGGGAATCTGACTCCGTTATGGGACAGAGTCAAATTCCTTTTCTTTTCCCTTGTCAGGGACCGGATAATATGGTAAAGTCTAGTAGTTGATTTAAATATGACTCTGCCTAAGACTCAGGTGGCGCAAGCCTTAATCTTCTGCCTGCCGAGGAAGAATAAAATTCCTTCTCTATGTCTGCGGTCATAGGGATTTTTTAATCCTAATCTTCAATTTGCGTTCAGGAGGTGAAATCAATGAGTGAAGCTGCTATTGCTAAAAAGGCGGAAATCGTTAAGCAAACGGTTGAACTGCTGAACAACGCTGAATCAGCTATTGTTGTTGACTATCGTGGTTTGTCAGTTGCCGAAATTACCGATTTGCGTAAGCAACTGCGTGATGCTGATGTGCACATGCACGTTATCAAGAACAAGGTTCTGGACCGGGCTGTTGAAGGCACTGACTACGAAGACCTGCGGGATACTTTCGTTGGTCCTACTGCCGTGGCCTTCTCTGACGAAGACCCAATCGCTCCAGCAAAGATTCTGAAGAAGTTTGCTGACGATCACGACCAGTTGTCCATCAAGGGTGGGTTCATCGAAAAGGAAGTTAAGACCCTCGATGAAATCAATACCTTTGCAACGATGCCAGGCCGCGACGAACTGCTTTCCATGCTTGCATCTGCACTGTCCGACCCAATGCGGAAGATTGCACGGGCCGTCAAGGCGGTTGCCGACAAGGAAAACGAAGCCGCATAAGCTGGTCATTAGTTTTTACCTTGGATTTAACCAAATCAAAAACAATAAACCAATAATATTGGAGGAAATTTAACATGGCTTTTGATAAAGATGCTATCATTGCTTCCCTGAAGGAAGCTTCAATCTCTGACCTTAACGACCTGGTTAAGGCTATCGAAGACGAATTTGACGTTTCTGCAGCTGCTCCAGTTGCAGTTGCTGGTGCTGCTGGCGGTGACGCTGCTGCTAAGGACAGCTTCACTGTTGAACTGACTGAACCTGGCCAAGCCAAGGTTAAGGTTATCAAGGCTGTTAAGGACATCACTGGTCTTGGCCTGAAGGATGCCAAGGCCCTCGTTGACGGTGCTCCTAAGGCTGTTAAGGAAGACGTCAAGGAAGACGAAGCAAACGACATCAAGGAAAAGCTGGAAGCTGCCGGTGCTACTGTTACCCTGAAGTAATCAGGCTGGCAATTAACCACTTTTCAAACCGTGTGAGTATCATGCTCACGCGGTTTTTGTTTGCATTAATTCTGCGGAAAAGGCGCGAATATGATATCGTAAAAACAGCATGAACGAAGAGGGTGCTTTTAATGAAACAGGTGGCAACCATTGCTGGTTTTGATTCAAATGGTAGCGCGGGTTTAGCAGCAGACCTACACGCTTTTTTTGCTGACGGTGTATATGGTCACGGGGTCCTGACGGCGGCGGTGGCAGAAAATAGCAAACGAATAACGGCTACGCAGACGATGCCCGTCGACTTCGTTAAGGACCAGTTAAATGCCTTGACAGATTTTCCGATTGGTGCCGCCAAGACGGGGATGCTGGCTAACCGGGGGATTATCGAGGCAGTAGCCGATGCCGCTCAACAAGTTCAGGGAGTGCCCCTAGTTGTCGACCCGGTGATTGTCACCAAACAGGGTGACCGCTTAGTTCCTGATGATGCTTTTGAGGTTTTTTGTCGGCGTCTGCTCCCGCAGGCAGACGTTTTAACACCCAATTTTATTGAGGCCGCAACCCTGGTGGGCGAAACCCTGGCGACTCCGGAAGCGCTGCTTGATGCGGCTCTTTATCTTCAGAAGATGGGAGCCAAGAACGTTGTTATCAAGGGTAAACACCCGCAAACTGGGGAGGAGCCGGTGATTTCCAGCTTAGTCTTGTTAGCTGACGGCGAAAGTTTCTGGGTTAATAATCCCTTCATTAAAGCCCAAAAAGCTAATGGCGCCGGTGATAGTTTCTCAGCAATTATCGCTGCCGAGTTGGCTAAGGGGCGGTCTGTCATGGAAGCCATTGAACGTGCTAACGACTTTGTGGTCGCCGCCATCAGGCATCCCACGGGAGTTGGCAAGCAGTTTGGACCACTCAACCACTGGGCGGGGCAGGACTGGTTGCGCGGGGATGATTAACCGACTAGTTTCTGATAAAATAAGAATTGTTAGTAAGCATGAGCAAGGAGTTGTTATTCATGAAAGCAGATACATATTTTGATCACGAACATATCAGCCAAGTACTAGATGAGATGGAAGTCCTAGTAATTGGGATGCATGATGGTGAGAGTATTTATCAGACACCAGTTCATTTCGGCTATGAAGAAGTCGATGGACAGTATACTTTCTGGTTCCATGGTGATGATTCGCACACGACTGGCCGTTTACTGGCAGCTGATCCGCATGTCGGTTTTGAACTTGATGGCGGTCAGGAATTCATGTTAGTGCCAAAACCGTTCCATTACAGTGCCAAGTTTAAGAGTGTCATTGGTCAGGGAATTGTCACCAAGGTCACTGATCACGCCGAAATGATCCACGGACTAGAAGTCATGACTGACCATTACATTAAAAATCACCCGCAATATACTGACAAAATGTTGGGCAAGGTCGCTGTTTGGCGGCTCGACGCTAATAAGATTTCTGCCCGGATCCATATCCCAGCAGCCATCAAGGATGGCAGCAATGACGGCCAACTGAGTGGGACGGAAATAGTTTACGGCGACCCGAATACGAAGGTCGACTTGGACGCCCTGGCTAGTGCCTCGGTTAATGCTGATTATTCGGATGTTTACCGGGACGGCGAAGATGATAAAAAATCTAATGAGAAGAAAGACTAGGCGTCGTTGTCCTATAAGTATGATTTGAATTAATAACAAAACCGGCAAGCAGGGATTTTTCCTTACTTGCCGGTTTTGCTGAATTTAGTAGGTAATGACGGTTAGTTAAACGGGTCCCACGTATACTTTGCCCGGGCACCACCGATTAATTTCGGTCGGCAACGCAGGTAACGGGTATGGGCTGCCCCCACCGTGCTGACGGAAGTCCTGACCGGAATTTGGACGAAACGAATATGCATGCCGATGTCGCAATCACCGATATCCATTCCGGCATCTGCGGTAATGTGTTCAACTTCTACCGGGTCGTTAAATCGCTGAAAAGCCGCAATTTGGGCGGCACCACTGGCGTTCATTGACGGGTAAACCGTCACGATTTCCAGGTGGTGTTTTTCAGCCACCCGTCGTTCGACGGTCAGCGCCCGGTTAATTTCCACACAGCCCTCGACAGCTAACTCAATCCCCTGGGGATGGAGGATGTCATAAAGCGTGTCAACGACTGCCTTGCCAATTTCGGCAGACGGTGCACTCGCCATTTTCGCACCAGCAATCGCACTAGTTGAAATGCCGAGGACAAAGATGTCGCCGGCTTGCAGTTGTGCCTGCTCAAGCAGTTCGTGAGCTCCTTGAGCGACCTGCTCCTTAACCGTTGTAAGATCAACTGTCATGATTTCACCCCTTTTTTCCTAGTATAAACGACGAATCAAAGCGTTGTCTAGCAAGAAAGAAAAAAGACCGGTGGACTAACACCGATCTCGCTTTTAAGGCTCTACACTAAATCCTGTTGATGGATTGCCAACGTGGTAATCTGTTAATGGGATTTTTTCGTACAAAAAGGGAGCCATCACTGACTCCCTTCAGGAAAAATCTACGACCAAATAGCTTCTATCGAAAGGATGATTCAGGATGACTCCTAATAATGATTCTATCTGTTTTGCACTAGGAATGAAAGACTCCAATCTGATTTGGATGGATTATTTCTATGCCTTTATCAATTTGGCTAAGGGCACTCGCAAAAAGCTTTATCCCGATATTCGTAAATGTCGGATTTACGAATTTAAACTGCGCAATCAGCTAATCTCTTGCCCCAACTGTCATCACCGCCGCCTGGTAAAGTTTGGGTATTCTACGGTACAAACTGTTTTTACCACCGATGACGCCAGTCATCCGGTGTTTCTACGAATCCATAAGCAGCGCCTGCGTTGTAAAGATTGTCGACGAACTTTTATGGCTCAATCGAATGTGGTCCGTAAATACTGCCATATCGCTAATAAGGTCAGAGCTAAGGTCACCATGAGTTTTCAAGACGATCGCTCGCTAGAAAGTATTGCCCGTGACAATACGATCTCTCCAAGCACGGTCCTGCGTTATTTAGACGCTAGTCGCTCCATCGCTCCCTTATACCAACGCCAGTTGCCTACTAACCTCGCGATGGACGAATTTCGCGGTGTTCATCGTCAACTGCACTTTATCTGTATTGACAACGATCACCATCGCATTCAAACGATCCTGCCGGATCGCTTTAAGCGGACGATTGAGAACTATTTTCTAACCTTCACCCCTGCGGAAAGATCCCGGCTATATACCATTTCAGTGGACTTAAGCAGTTACTACCAAGACATCGCTCGTCGCTTGTTTCCCCACGCCGAAATTATCATCGATCGTTTTCATATTATTGCCATGATGACTCGTGCTTTCAATCAGTATCGGGCCCAAGCCATGAAACAATTCCCGAAAACCAGTCGCCAGTACCGACTGTTAAAGTTTAGCTGGCAACTCTATCTCAAATCTGCGACGAATCTTTCTTACGAGCATGAATATTATGATCGTCACCTTCGTCAGAAGGTTACCAGTGGTGAACGCGTGGATTTAGGTTTGGCTATTAATGATCGCTTACGAGCCGACTATCAGTTTCTCCAAAATGTTATGCAAAACCTCAAACAACGTAATCTCGATCAACTGACCGAAAGTCTCTATCCGGGCACCGAGCTTAGTCCGCAAATGACCGCTGTTTTACACACCCTCAGACATAATCTCATGTACGTCCTTAACGCCTCACGATTTGACTACAGTAACGGGACTATTGAGGGGATCAACCGGATGATTAAACAAATTCAACGCACCGCCTTTGGTTTCAGAAATTACAATCACTTGGTATATCGCATTCATTTCCGCCAAATGGCACAAAAAAAGAATCAAGCCGCTTAAGCTTGATTCTTACCTGTCAACAGGATTTGACAAAGAGCAGCTTTTAATTCATTATTTTTCGTTAGGATCCTTAACGTGGTAGTCATTATCGTGCATGGCTTCGACAGCCCCGAGCCGGTAACCATTACCGACCTGGCTAAAGAAATCGTGGTTGGAAGTTGTCGTTGAAATCCCGTTCATCACAACCGGGTTAACGTCAGAACTCGTGTCCGGAAACAGTGGTTCCTGACCAAGGTTCATCAGCGCCTTGTTGGCGTTGTAGCGAATGAATGTTAAAACATCGTCCGTCCAGCCAACGGTATCGTACAGCGTGTGGGTGTACTTTTCTTCGTTGTCGTACAGTTCGTACAAGAAGTCGTACATCCAGTCCTTCATGTCTTGCTGCTGTTTTTCCGTCAGGTCGTGCATCCCCACCTGGAACTTGTAGCCAATGTAGGTACCATGAACGCTTTCGTCCCGCAGGATGAGCTTAATGATTTCGGCAACGTTGTTCAGCTGGTTGTGACCCAGGTAGTACAGTGGCGTGTAGAAACCAGAGTAGAAGAGGAAAGTTTCCAAAAAGACGTTGGCAATCTTCTTCTTCAGAGGGTTAACGCTATCGTCTAAGTAGAGGTTGGCAATCCGGACGGCCTTGTTCTGGAGGAATTCTTCAGAATCCGACCAGTGGAAAATCTCGTGGATTTCTTCAGCCGAGTTCAGAGTGGAAAAGATGGTTGAGTAGGACTTAGCGTGAACTGACTCCATAAACTGAATGTTATTCAGCACCGCCGTTTCGTGTGGTGTCTTGACATCTTCCTTGAGGGCAGTAAGGCCGGCTTCAGACTGAACCGTGTCCAGTAAAGTCAAACCACCAAAGACGTGGCTAACAACCCAACGGTGGTCGTCGTCGAGCTTGCGCCAGTCATCCATGTCATTGGAGACGGGAATCCGTGTATCGAGCCAAAATTGCTCGGTTAACTTTTCCCAGGTCGCCTTATCGATCATATCGGAAACTTCATTCCAGTTAATCGCTTTGTATTTTTTCAGTGCCATTATTTGTTGTTCTCCTCCAAGCTTGTGAAACGAAACATAGCTTACTTATTATCAATCAAATTGCTAGATTACGCAACTCTCACATTGGTTTGCACCAATTTCATCCTTATCATCGGTAAAGGTCCGGATGTAGTAGATAGACTTAATACCCTTTTGGTGGGCGTAGTGGCGCAGGATGTTGAGGTCACGGGTGGTCATCTTATCTGTTCGTCCGTCTTTCCACTCGTACATTCCCTTTGGAATGGTGGACCGCATGAAGAGGGTCATGCTGAGTGCCTGGTCGACGTGTTGCTGAGCGGCAGCATAGGTGTCGATTACCTTCCGCATATCGATGTCGTAAGCGGATTGGTAGTATTTCATCGTTTCATTGCTCAGGTAAGGCGCCGGGTAATAGATCTTACCAATCATTTTTTCCTGACGTTCTTCGATGCGGTTAATAATTGGCTGAAGGCTAGCAGTAGAATCGCCAATGTAGGAAGTGGAGCCGTTTGGTGCGACGGCGAGCCGGTAACGGTTGTAGAGGCCGTCAGCCATCACGTTAGCCTTTAGCTGTTTCCAATCATCGACCGTTGGAATGCTAATCTTAGCGTCGGCAAATAATTGTTTGACGCGCGGCAATTGTGGTCCCCAATCCTGGCTGACGTACTTGTTAAAGTATGAGCCATCGGCGTAGTCGCTCTTCCCGAAGTCTTTAAAGGTTTCGTGACGTTCCCGGGCGATCTCGTTGGAAGCTACCAGTGTCCAGTAGTTCAGCATCATAAAGTAGACGCTGGTAAATTCAACGGCTTCTGGTGACCCGTATTCAATTTGGTTTTTGGCTAGGAAGCTGTGAAGTCCCATGGCACCCAAACCAACGGCATGTGATTCCTGGTTGCCCTTTTCAATTGACGGCACGATGTCCAAGTGTTCAATGTCGCTAATGTGGGTGAGGGCTCGCATCATTGCCTTAATGGATCGACCAAAGTGGGGGCTTTCCATCATATTCGCAATGTTAGTTGATCCTAGGTTGCAGCTGACATCCGTCCCCAGGGTTTCGTAAGACTGGTCGTTAGCCACAACGGACGGGGTCTGAACCTGGGCAATTTCAGAACAGAGGTTGCTCATTACAATCTTCCCGTCGATTGGGTTGTCACGGTTCTCAGTATCAATGTTGACAACGTACGGGTAGCCAGATTCCTGCTGGAGTTTGCTGATTTCATCTTCCAGTTCACGGGCATCCATCTTCTTTTTGCGGATGTTCGGGTTGGCAACCATTTTATCGTATTCCTCAGTGATGTCGACGTAAGAGAACGGCACGCCGTATTCTTTCTCCACATCGTAAGGACTAAAGAGGTAGATTGGCAGCCCCTTTTCGGTTAATTCATAGAACTTGTCTGGAACCGTTACACCGAGGGAAAGGGTCTTCACCCGGACCTTTTCATCGGCGTTTTCCTTCTTCGAAGAGAGAAAGGCAACGATATCGGGGTGGAAGACGCTGAGATAGACGACTCCGGCACCCTGCCGTTGCCCCAGCTGGTTGGAGTAAGTAAAGCTATCTTCCAGCAACTTCATTACGGGAACGACACCACTCGCCATTCCCTCGATCCGCTTGATCGGGTCGCCAGCAGCCCGGAGGTTAGATAAGTTAATACCGACCCCGCCACCGATCTTTGATAATTGAAGGGCAGAATTAATTGTCCGACCGATGGTGTTCATGTTATCCGTGGTTTGAATTTCAAAGCAGGAAACGAATTCACCCCGCCGTTTACGGCCAACGTTGAGGAAACTTGGTGTGGCTGGTTGATAACGCTGATGGATAATTTCATCGGCCAAGTCCATTGCCAGGTCTTCGTTGCCGTCAGCATAAAATAGTGCATTCATAGCCACCCGGTCAATGTAGTTTTCCAGGTAGTATTCACCATCATTAGTCTTCATTGCGTACTGGGCATAAAACTTGTAGGCGGCCATGAAGGAATGGAAATGAAAGTGTTGGTCACGCAGGTAGGCATAAAGCTTTTCAATAAAGTCATCACTATACTTAGCTAAAAAACCCGCTTCAACGTAGTCATTTTCCACCAGCCAGGAGTAACGCTCCTTTAATGAAGAAAAACGTTTGGTATTAGGGCGAACGTTGGTTTCAATAAAGTTGTCCAGGGCTTCGCGGTCTTTATCCAGTTGAATCTGACCGTCTTTTGGGATGTTGACTTGGTTATTCAGGTCATAGTACTTTGTCTTCGTGATATCAATATCTGACAGGGCCATGATAAAATACTCTCTTTCTTACTTTGGTGGGTTAGTTAAGACAATAAAAAAAGACCGAAGAAGGATCGGTCCATTCTGACTCCAGTGTCTCGCTTAGGCGAGCGCCTGCAGCTTGTCTGGCCGAAAACCAGAGAAAGCGGAACCATCCGGAGTCTTAACAACCGGCGTGGATAAGAAGCCTTCCGACTTGAGGGTCTTAATGAACTCGGGTTGCTCGTCAATGTTGTGCTCCACGAAGGGCACGTTATGTTGTTTAAGGAACTTTTTGGTCATCCGGCATTGCATACAATTATTTTTGGAAAATACTTCAACCATTTATAAAACCTCCCCGTTAATGCAATCAATGCTTTAAGTGATGCTTATAGTATAGCGAGCTGGAGAGGAAAATCAAGCAGAAAGAGCCACAAGATATGGCTATAAAATTTGTCATAAACACTACATATAGTGGCACAGGCTTATTTATTGTTCTATCGGCCGATTAAAAGAAAACGACTGCTAGCTGATATGAAAGGAAGATCATTTTGCCGCAGAAGGGACGATCGGTTACACTAAAAAAGAAACAAATTGATATTTAAAGATAACGGAGAGAAACTTTTGGCAAACGAATTTCAGCAAAAATTTATGGATGCTGCCCTTGAAGAAGCACGGTTAGCGATGACCATTGATGAAGTGCCAATCGGGGCGGTTGTCGTTTGGCGTGGTCAAATTGTTGGGCGGGGGCACAACCTCACCGAGCATTTTCAGCACGTGTCTTACCACGCCGAAATGATGGCTTTAGATGAAGCTTGTTCCACATTGCACAGTTGGCGCCTGCCGGAATGCGACCTGTATGTTACGTTGGAGCCGTGCATCATGTGTAGTGGAGCCATTATCAACTCACGTATCAGGCATTTGTACTTTGGGGCTGCAGACCCGAAGGCGGGAGCGGTAGAGAGCCTGTATCATCTTCTAGCTGACCAACGATTAAATCACCAGGTAACGGTGACGAGTGGTGTCGATCGTGACCAGTGCAGTCGGCTTTTAAAAACATTTTTCAAACGAGTTCGCCAGCGCAAAAAAGCAGAAAAACGAGCGCGTCGCTACGGCCACTACATGGATCAGCAGAAGTAGTGCTGGTCAATGTCTTGAAGATAGTGTATGATAGTACTTGCCGTAAGGCCTTAGGACAAGGGAGTGCTAGTGAACCGTGTCAGGTCCGGAAGGAAGCAGCACTAAGCTAGTTATTCCTTGTGTCCTAAGTATGATGATAATTAACTCCACCTGTCTTTGCAGGTGGTTTTTCTTTTTTACCGGGTTAAACTCTTGGACGACTGAAAAAACCTAGTATAATGATAAAGACTATATAAAAGGAGCAGCGCGATGAGTTATCAGGCATTGTATCGTGTGTGGCGGCCGCAGCGGTTTGACGAGCTTGTTGGTCAACAGCTGATTACCACCACCTTAAAAAACGCAATTATTACCAAGCAAATTAGTCACGCCTACTTGTTTGCGGGCCCGCGGGGAACGGGGAAAACGTCGGCTGCTAAAATTTTTGCCAAGGCCGTCAACTGCCATCACCAAAAAGATGGGGAACCGTGTAATAAATGTGAGACTTGCCGGGCAATTACTGCCGGACGGTTAAATGACGTGATTGAAATTGATGCGGCATCAAACAACAGCGTTGACGAAATCCGTGATATTCGTGACAAGGTGAAATACGCACCAACCCAGGCCGACTATAAGGTATACATTATTGATGAAGTTCACATGCTATCCACTGGGGCGTTTAATGCCCTCTTAAAGACCCTGGAAGAACCACCGGCTAATGTGATCTTTATTTTAGCAACGACCGAGCCGCACAAGATTCCGTTAACGATTATTTCACGGGTGCAGCGGTTTGACTTTCGCCGAATTTCTGCTCAGGATGCTTTCGAGCGGATGAAATACATCCTCGACCAGAAGAAGGTAACCTATGAAGAAAAGGCGTTGTGGGTTATTGCAAACGCTGCTGAAGGTGGAATGCGTGATGCTTTGAGTATCCTGGACCAGGTGATGTCTTTTTCGGATAACCACGTCAAATTGGCAGATGCTCTGCTGGTTACCGGGAGCGTTGAAAAACAGCAATTAACCGCCTACTTTAGTCAAGCGGCGAAGGGCGATAGTGGTGCTGCCTTGCAATCGCTGGCTGATCTGCTGGCCGCCGGGAAGGATGGTCACCGGCTCATTGAAGACCTCATCACTTTAATCCGTGACTTGCTGTTATATCGCGAGTCGCCAGAATTGTTGAAGGTTGAGCAGACGGGACTGACTGATGAGCAGCTATCATCAATGGTAAAAGATACCACTCCAGAAATGCTTTATGCGATGATTGACGTCCTCAATGAGACTGAACAGGAAATGCGCTTTACGACGCACCCCAATGTCTACTTAGAGGTAATGACTGTTAAATTAAGTCAGGTGGACCAGCACCCTGTTGCCCAGCAATCTGCGCCGGCAGCAGATAGCCAGGAGGTCGACCAGCTCAAACAGCAAGTGGATCAGCTCCAGCAGGAACTCAACCGTCTAGAGAATTCAAACACTACCAAGCAAGCTCCGGTTAACCCCGCAACTAACCAGGTTCACCACCACAAGAGCAACAAAGGACGACAATTTAATGTTCACCAGATTTATCCGATTCTGGAAAAGGCTTCGCGAGATAACCTTAACAGGGTGGTTGACCTGTGGCCGGATATGCTTTCAATGCTGCAACCGATCGACCAGGGACTGGTGGAATTTACAAAACCGGTGGCGGCCTGCGCTGACGGGGTGGTTCTCTCCTTCGACCAAGCCTTTTTGCTGGAACGGGCTAATGACAGTTCATTAGCTGATTCCATTAGCAAGTGTTTCAGCAAGCTGGTGGGTGGGGACTTTGCCGTGACATTTGTCCCTACTGATAAGTGGCCACAGATCCGACAAGATTTCCTGGTAGCTCATGGTTATCTAAAGGGTAAACAGAAGCAATCGCCAAGTCAGCACCAGCCAAAAGCCAGTCAGCAAGTAGCGGTTCAAGAAGAAAAGAAGAGTGCTGATAACGGCGTGGTAGGTAAAGCTGAGCAACTGTTTGGCAGCGACATTGTTAAAGTGGAAGATGATTAAGGAGATTTTCAAATGATGAACGGAATGAATATGCAACAGATGATGAAACAGGCTAAAAAACTGCAAAAGCAAATGATGAAAGAACAACAGTCGTTAGCTGAGCAGCAGTTCGTAGGTGAGTCGCCGGATGAGATGGTTAAAGCCACCTTTAATGGCAGCCGTCAGCTGGTTGATTTGCAAATCAAACCGGAAGCCGTTGACCCAGACGATGTTGATATGCTGGCTGACCTGGTAGTTGCGGCAGTCAACGACGGTTTAAAAAAGGTGAATGATGCAACTGAAAAATCGATGGGCAAGTACACCAAAGGCCTGGGGATGTAGTGAATGCAGTATCCAGAACCAATCGCTAAATTGATCGATTCTTATATGAAGTTGCCAGGGATTGGTCAAAAAACGGCTACTCGTTTGGCTTTTTATACCCTGGGCATGGAGGAAGAAGATGTGAAGGGCTTTGCTGACTCGCTGTTGGCAGTTAAAGCGGATCTTCACTATTGTCATGTTTGCGGTAATATTACTGAAGAGGAACCTTGTGAAATTTGTCGTGACCCGTCGCGCGACCAGTCGCAGATCATTGTTGTTGAACATTCTCGTGATATCATGGCCATGGAAAGTATGAACAGCTACCATGGTCTCTATCACGTTCTGCACGGGACCATTTCTCCAGCTAACGGGACAGGACCGATGGATATTAATATTCCTTCGTTGCTGGAACGACTAAAGACAAAAAAAGAGGTTAAAGAAGTTATTGTGGCAACGAACGCCTCGGTTGATGGTGAGACGACCGCCCAGTACTTGGCTAAGTTAATCAAGCCGGCGGGGATTAAGGTTACCCGCCTTGCTCATGGTTTGTCTGCTGGTGCTGATATCGATTATACTGACGCGATGACTTTAACCAAGGCAGTGCAGGGCCGGACTGAACTCTAGAGAGGGATGTAAGATGTTCTTTCATACGAACAAAAATCGCCATCAAGTGCAAAAAATTGGCAATTACCAGTTGATGGAACTGATTTACGCAACGAAGGCTAGTTGGGACCACGCAAGGGAGACTGAACAAGCGGTTTATGAAGGGAAAGTCAATAGTGAGCTTTATTACCGCACCAAGCTGCAGGAAAAAAAGTACCTGTACTTGTACGCCAAAGCGCGTCGCCGGGGAGCCCATGGTCAGTTGAACCAGGGAGTCATTAGCCAGTAGGAGGAACATAATGGCAGGTAAGTTTATTTCATTTGAGGGTCCTGACGGTGCCGGGAAAACCAGCGTCATCGATGCCTTGGTAGCTGAATTACAGCCCGTTTTGGGTGATCAATTGGTAGTTACCCGTGAGCCGGGCGGTGACCACTTCTCCGCGAAGCTGCGGCAGATTCTCTTTGACGATGCCAATAAGGGAATGGATGGGCGTACGGAGGCACTTCTTTTTGCGGCTGACCGGCGCCACCATGTTGTCAGCACTATTGAACCTGCACTGGCAGCCGATAAAACGATCTTGTGTGATCGCTACGTTGATAGTTCGGTGGCTTACCAGGGTGCCGGCCGTCAACTGGGTGAAAAGGAAGTATGGGACATTAATACCTTTGCAACTAACGGAACGATGCCCCAGTTGACGATCTACTTTGACTTGCCACCAGAGGTGGGAATTTCACGGATTGAATCACACCGGACTGACCAGATTAACCGGCTGGATGAAGAGACAATGAATTTTCACCACCGGGTTCATGCGGCTTACTTAAGGCTTTATCATCAGCATCCACAACGAATTCGAATAATCGATGCCAACCAACCATTACCGGAAGTTATTGCGGACACCAAGCGAGTGATTAATCACCGCTTCGCTGACTTGTTTAGCAATTGACAGAAAGGAACATACTTATGAAACTGATCTTAGCAATTGTTCAACCAAAAGATAGCAGTCGCTTACTCCGAGCATTTGTGAAGGCCAACATCGGGGCAACCAAGTTGAGCTCAACTGGTGGCTTTCTCCGTGAAGGCAACACAACCTTTATGATGGGGGTCGAAGATGAACGAGTCGATGAAGTGCTCAGCATTATCGATAACAACGCCAAAACACGTGAGGAGTATATTACTGCTCAGGAGACGGTGGGGACAAACGCATCGGCAATTCCTATTAAGGTAACAATTGGTGGGGCGACGGTCTTCGTTCTTCCCGTCGATAAGTTTGTTCAGTTCTAGCCAATAAGGAGGAAACGGCATGACGTCAGCAGCAGTCCAAAGAGCTAGCGAGCTGCAGCCGGCAATTATTGAGCGATTGCAGCGAATAATTGAACAAGATGAGCTGGCGCATGCCTACCTGATAACGGGGCCCAGTGGGAGTGGAAAAACAGCCCTCGCTCGCTGGCTGGCAATGAGATTGTTTTGCTCCCATGTGCATGATGGGCAACCGGACGGAACGTGTCCAGAATGCCAGCGAATTATTAGTGGGAACCATCCAGACGTCCTCGTTGCAGCACCAACTGGCAGGCAGATTAAGGTTGACACGCTCCGGCAGATGAAATCAGAGTTCACCAAAAGTGGGCTCGAAGGAAACCAAAAAGTTTTCATTATTAAAGACGCTGACAAAATGACCGTTAGCGCCGCCAATAGCTTATTGAAATTCATCGAGGAACCGGGTGAAGGAATCTACATCTTGCTGCTGACTACTAATCGCAATGCGATCTTGCCGACGATTCAGTCGCGAACGCAGCTATTAGAGTTGCAACCGCTGGCACCGGCAAAATTGCAACAATCCCTGAAAAAAGCAGGCATTGCAAAGGAACTTCGTCCGGTGGTCAGCGGCTTGACTGACTCGGTTGACCAGGCGAAGGAGTGGCTGGCTGATGACTGGTTGCTCAATGCGTATCAGGCTGTAGTAGATTGGTATCAGCAAGTGGCGGCTGGCAAAATGATGGCCTATGTGCTGGTTCAAACCGAAATGATGAAGTTAGCAGATAGCCGGGAACACCAAACACTCCTGCTGGATTTAATGATGCTCGTTTGGCGAGATACATTGATGGTGTCAAGCGGGGTTGATCAGTTGCATTTTAAAGGCCTAGAGCAACGGATTAAGCAGGTTGTTACTCATTACCCAACGGTTAAAATTCTGGCAGCTAGTCAGCTGACATTAGAGACGCACCAGCTAATGGCAGCTAACGTCAGTTTTCAAAATGTGGCTGAACAACTGACGATCCGAATTATTGATGCTTTGCAATAACGGGGGATTTAAGATGGATCAACGAATTAGCAAAAGAGACATTTATGATCACTTTGCTGAGTTGGAAAAACAAACTCAAGCCTTAGTTGACAGCATGGGTGTGTTGCAAAACCAAATCAACGCGGTCTTGGAAGAGAATGCGGAGCTGTCAATTGAAAACGAACACCTGCACCAGGTTCTTGAGGAACAACGTAACAAGCAGGCGGGAGACGGGACTCACTTAACACCTTCCCGGCAAAACCTTCAAAAGCTTTACAAGCAGGGTTTTCACGTTTGCAATGAGTATTACGGCAAGCGGTTGGAAGACCACGAGTCTTGTACGTTTTGCCTGGAAACTATTTTTCGTGATCAAGCACAAGACTAGTCAGCAGGGAAGTGATGGGAATGGAAGAACAGTCGGATTTTTCAAAACACCAGGTGGGGACTCTTTACCTGGTGCCAACGCCAATTGGTAATCTTGACGACATGACAATGAGGGCGGTTCACGTTCTTAACGAGGCGGACTTGATTGCGGCTGAAGATACTAGGCATACTAAGATGCTGTTAAACCACTTTTCTATTGACACCCGTGAAATTAGTTTTCACGAGCACAATACCGAACAGCGCATTCCTGAGTTAATTACCAAACTGGAAAGCGGAATGACAATTGCCCAGTGTTCTGATGCGGGGATGCCTTCCATTTCGGACCCGGGTAAAGAATTAGTAGCCGCGGCGATTGCTCACCAGATTCCGGTAGTGCCACTACCGGGGGCCAACGCTGGTATTACTGCGTTGATTGCCTCTGGTTTGGCTCCGCAGCCATTTTACTTTTATGGCTTTTTGGACCGGAAACTGCAGCAGCAGGAAAAAGAGTTGACGGCGTTGGTCGATCGGCCAGAGACGATGATTTTCTATGAAGCACCCCACCGTTTGAAGAAGACTCTCAAGGTCATGAGCAAGGTTTTTGGTGACCAGCGGCGGGCGGTTCTTGCGCGGGAGTTAACGAAGCGGTATGAAGAGTTTCTGCGGGGAACATTAGCCGAGCTGGTTGAATGGGCCGAACATGACCAAATTCGTGGCGAGTTTGTCGTTTTAGTTGGTGGTAATAATCACCCGGCAGCCGCTAATGATGAGGAAGCTGTTCTCTCAGTCGACGAGCAGATTGCTTTGGCGATCAAGGATGGTCTCAAACCGAACGCGGCCATTAAAAAAGTTGCAAAGTCTAACGGACTTAACCGGCAGGAGCTGTACCGCCATTATCACCACCTAGACGGAGGAAGCAAATGACAATTGATTTGCGTCATTATCAAATGAAACACCAGGTCACGTATTTCGAATGTGACGAGACGGGGCAATTGAAACTCAGTATGGCCTTTGCCCTTGCGGTCCTCGTTTCCGAAAAACATGACGAAGCTGTTCGCCAACAGAGTGGTGAAGAGTTGGAGACTGACCAATCATGGGTGGTGACTAACTACCAGGCTAAGTTTGCATCGCAACAGCCACGTAATGAAGAGCAGATCCTCTTGGAGACCGAATACACGGCGGCAAACCGTTTCTTTGCTCGCCGTCGTTATTGGATTAAAGGGTTAGATGGCCGAGTTTACGCGATGATTGATGCCCTTTTTGTGATGATTAGTCTGACTCGTCGCAAAATGGTGCCAATTAGTGCAGCTAATTTTCGCGCGTATCAGCTAACCCCTACTACCAAGATGGCTAAACTGCAACAACCACTGGCATTCACTGCACATCAGCAGAAGACAGCTAATGAATATCAAGTGCGTTATTTTGATTTAGATAGTAACCGTCACGTTAATAATGCCCGCTATTTTGACTGGCTTCTGGATCCGTTGGGAGCCGACTTTCTCTTGCATCACCAAGTATTGACGGTGGCAATTCGTTACCGACGGGAAGTTCGTTATCCCAATACCATTACTAGTGAGTGGGCTCCCGGGCCAGCTACTGGTGAGCAGTTGACAACTGTTCACCAGATTAAGGTGGGGGAGACGGTGAATGTTAACGCTAGTTTAACCTGGCAAGCTAAACGATAATTGACTGAGACAGCAGGGTTCATCCTTGCTGTTTTTTTATTGGCCAATGATTTACTTGATCGTTAATATCCGACTAAAATGGACGGTAAAAAGGGAGCAAATGGTGGTATTCTGGAACTAGGGAGATTTGAAATTCGGAATAAAATATTCGGAAGGGAGCCTTTTCGTGAAACAAAAACAACAGGGGCTGATTTTTCTCAGCCCGGACGAAATGACACTGCGAGTAGTCCAGCAGCCTGGTGATAAGGTGATCACCGAAGTAAAGTCAGGACCATTGCCGGTGGGACGCCGGCGGATTGCTGACTATGCTAGTAATTTAGAAGCAATTGTCAATAACCTGGAAGGGTTCAGACGAATCCTAGCAGATTATGCGGTCAAGGAGGTTTCTTTCTACGGCAAGCTTGAGGACATGCAAATGTCGCAAGCGCGTTATATTGCCGACCAAATTGATGTCCGTACCGGTTTTGCTATTAAGTGGTTGAACAATAACCAATTGGTCGCGGACACTTTCAGCACATTAATGAGTAGTCTTCCAGAATTTAGCGACTTAGCAAGCAAAAATCTCTATGTTTTGACGATGGGGTTGGACACGGCAACACTGGGTTATTTTCGGCACAACAAGTTCCAAATGTCATGGAACATTGACCTTGGTGGTGCCA
Source organism: [Lactobacillus] timonensis (assembly GCF_900240275.1). GTDB lineage: Bacteria > Bacillota > Bacilli > Lactobacillales > Lactobacillaceae > Limosilactobacillus > Limosilactobacillus timonensis. Next base: position 1,162,460 of record NZ_LT964761.1, read on the forward strand.
GGGTGAGCCACCTCGTTGATACCCTTCGACAGACAACGACTAACCCGAGTGAAATTATCCTGGACTACATCAGTAGTAAACTAGAATACTTGGTACCAGAGCTTCGCCACGTCAAAAAGTCGAAACTCTTAATTCAAAATATTAGAACCATTGCTGACACCTTTGTAAATGGCAACCAGCAGGTGGCAGAAATACCACGAGAGAAGTTGGAGGAACGTTATAACCAAGTGGTTGATGCGCCGGACCAATACATTATCAGTAACTACGATGTTAATGAGCAGAGTGTTAACTGGGTTCTGCCAAACTTTCTGGTAATATCGCGAGTGATCCGCTTACTGGATGCAAAGTCAATTTACACGACTAATATTACAGAAATTGATGGGGTTACCAAGGTGGCCTTTGGCGATCAGCAACAGATTAACGACATGATTCGAACGTCAGCCGATAACATGGCACGCCGCTACGGGGCTGATTCGGCTCATAATGACTTCGTGGTTGACGTTTCGTTGAAACTATTTGACGCCTTGCAACCGATTCATCGTTTAGGACGCCACGAGCGCCTTCTCCTGGAAATTGCCGGAAAAATTGATGATATTGGCAACTTCATTAATCCTCAGGGACACTACCGTCACTCTGCTTACATCTTGGAAGCCAACCCCCTGATTGGGCTGTCTGCTAAGGATAACTTGATTGTGGCGGAAGTGGCGCGCTTTCATAGTTCCGAGAGCCCAGATGTTCACCAACCAATGTTTCAAAGGCTAGACGGGGAAAGTCAAGTCATCGTCGGTAAGCTAGCGGCGATTTTGCGGGTTGCGGATTCACTGGACGATTCGCGTTTGCAAAAGATTAGTCGGGTAAAATTGCGACTGCAAAATGGCCGACTTTTGATTACCGTTCAGGCAACGGATAACCTAGTTGTCGAACAATGGGCGTTCGGCCGGAAAAACAAGGTCTTTAAAAACGTCTTTGGCTTGCAGCCTGTCTTAATCGTGGAAGGAGCTTAGTGCATGTATAAAGACTTTTACCAATCACAAAACTACGTTAACCGGGAATTAAGCTGGATTGACTTTAACGGCCGGGTTCTGGAAGAGGCACAGCAAAAAGACAATCCGTTGCTCGAACGCGCTAACTTTTTGGGAATTACCCAGAGTAATGTTGATGAATTCTTTATGGTCCGGGTGGCTTCACTCCACAAGTTAGTCGCGGCAAACGTAACAACCACTGATGCGTCGGGAATGACCCCTGAAGAGCAATTAAAGGCGGTTAACGAGAAAGAACACCGGATGGTGGCAAAACGCTACCGGGTGTACAACAATGAATTGCTACCGGCACTGGCAAAAGAAGGGATCTTTTTCCGTCACTTTACGGAGCTTGATAACCAGCAGCAGGAATTTTTACGTCGTTACTTTAACGAAGAGTTATTACCGGTCCTGACACCGATGGCTGATGATAGTTCACGCCCGTTCCCGTTTATTAGTAATAATTCACTGAACATCGCGATTAAGCTGAAGCGGGCACCGAAGGATTCGCAAGTACAGGCACCACAGACCGTTCTCGAAGGCGACCAGGAAGTTACTGGGCGTCCTCAAGAGCCACATGATGACCGCAATGAAGCGGAGGAAAAGTTTGCAACTGTTCGGGTACCCGACATCTACCGGCGTTTGGTTAAACTACCGCACGAAAATACCTTTGTTCTTCTGGACGAAGTAGTTAAGCAGTTTCTTGACCTGCTGTTCCCTGGTTACGTGATTCAGTCAACGGGAACTTACCGGGTAAGCCGGGATATGGACCTTGATGTGGCGGAAGCCGATACTTCAGACTTGTTGCGTGCCGTTCAACACCAGCTTCGTGAACGGGAACACGGTTCAGTAATGCGTTTGGAAGTTCAGGGAGATATTGATCCGTGGTTAGAAAACCACTTAGTTAAGAACTTAAAAGTCAATACCATAGCGCTTTACCGAGTTGATGGCCCAGTGGACCTGACGTTTTTAAAGAAGTTATCAGGGATGGTTCACGGGCGAGATGATCTCCGCTACCGGCCATTTAAACCTTACCTGGACCCGCAGTTTGATATGGACAGTGACCTGTTTGCGGCGATGCGGGAGAAGGATCACCTGGTTCAGCACCCGTATGACAATTTCCAGTCGGTTGTTAACTTTATCCACAAGGCAGCCGTTGATAAGAACGTGCTAGCTATTAAAATGACGCTTTATCGTGTTTCCGGAAATTCCCCGATCATCAAGTACCTGGGGCAGGCTGCCCAGGCGGGAAAGCAAGTCACCGTTTTAGTAGAAGTGAAAGCTCGCTTTGATGAAAAGAATAATGTTCGCTGGGCACGACGACTAGAACAGATGGGCTGCCACGTTATCTATGGTTTAGTGGGACTCAAGACGCACTGCAAACTGGCACTAGTTATTCGGCGAGACCACGATGGGATTCGCCGCTACGTTCATCTCGGGACTGGTAATTATAACGACGTAACTGCAAACTTTTACACTGATATGGGACTATTTACTTGCGATTATGAAATCGGTGTCGATATGACCAACTTGTTCAACATGCTATCAGGATTTGCCCGGCCGCGGTACTTCCACAAGCTGCATGTTTCGCCACACGGGATTCGCCAATTTATTGATGATAAAATTGATGAGCAGATTGAAGTGGCCAAGAGCGGTAACCCGGCTCTGATTCGGATGAAGATGAATTCTTTGTCTGATAAGCAGATTATTGCCCGTCTTTATGATGCAGCTGCTGCCGGGGTGAAGGTCCAGCTGCTGGTTCGGGGAATTACCTGTTTGCGCAATGACTTACCAGTATTAAATGGCAATATTGAGGTCCACAGCATCGTTGGTCGTTTTCTGGAACACTCACGGATTTACTATTTTGAAAGCAACGGTCACTCTGATATTTACCTCTCCAGTGCTGATATGATGACTCGCAACCTTAACCGCCGGGTGGAAGAGCTCTTTCCGGTTGAGGGGGCGCGGACAAAGCAAAAAGCGATCAACATCTTTGACAAAATGTGGAACGATAACGTTAATACCTGGGTTTTACACGGCAGTGAGTACGAGCTCTTAGATTCAGCAGGTCAAGCACGGTTTAATTCGCAACAGTATTTTGTGGATGAAGCCGAAAAGCACCAGGCTGATGAACACCGTGAACAAGAAAACAAACGTCACCTTTCGACAGTGTTTGAAACGCTGACCCGACACGTACCACGACTACACTTGAAACGGGTGAAGAATAACCAACATGACTAACTTAGCAATCATTGACTTAGGCTCCAACTCTGTCCGGTTGAAGATTAACCAGCTGGCTGACAGCGGACAAGTAAAACTACTTCGTTACGAAAAAGAGTACGTTCGCTTATCTGAGGATATGGGGCCCGAAAAACTACTAAAAACGGCCCCCATTGAAAGAACGGTGGCACAGTTAGCGCGTTTCATGGACATCTGTCAAACGATCCCCAATGTCCAACTAATAACGACAGCGACGGCGGCAGTTCGTCAGGCTGTTAACCGCGCTGAATTTATCGACCGGGTGAAACGGGAAGTCGGTCTTGATATTCACGTTATTTCTGGCGAACACGAGGCATACTTAGACTACCTGGGTGTCTCACGGACTCTGCCATTAAAAAATGGTCTCATTCTTGATACTGGTGGCGCCAGCATGGAACTCATCCTGGTGGACGATGGTTATGCCGAAGAAGCGATTAGTCTACCGATGGGGTCGGTTCTCTTGTCTCAGCGTTATCACCTGGGTGGCCACATTGCTCCGGAAAACCTTTACGACGCAATTATCCACGTAGACGAGGTCCTTGCCGGTCAGCGCTGGCTCAACCGGGCACGCCACATGCGCGTAGTGGCTTTAGGCGGTTCAAACCGTGCACTGGCCAAAATGTATCGCTGGCAGCAATTGGCCGATGGTGGCAATGTTCCACCGGTTCACGGACTGACAATGAGTACCACTGATGCTTTTGCTTTAATGCACCAGTTAATTGCAACTGACAAGGAAGGTCGAGCAGCAATTCGTGGTATTTCAACCGCTCGTGCGGACGTGATTGTTGGTGGTTTATTGCCAGTGATGGCACTTCTCCGGCAGTTGCATATGAAACAGCTGATGTTTAGTAGTAACGGGTTACGTGAAGGGCTGCTTTTTCAGTACCAGGCGGGCGAGGTTAACCCCGAGATGATTCAGCGGCTGGACTTCGCTTAGCCTTGTGGTAGAATTGGAAAGAAAATGTTTACATTATTGGAGGGTCAAAGATGGCAATTCTTGTTGCTGGTGGGGCTGGTTATATCGGTTCTCACATGGTTGCAGACTTAGTGGAAAAGGGTTATGACGTCGTGGTAGCCGACAACCTGTCAACTGGTCACCGCGCTGCAATTAATAGCCAAGCGCGTTTTTACGAAGGTGACATTAGAAACCGGGAATTCCTTGACGAACTGTTTACCAAGGAAAAGATTGATGCGGTAGTACATTTTGCTGCCTTCTCACTGGTTGCTGAATCTATGAAGAAGCCGCTGAAATATTTCGATAACAACACTGGTGGGATGATTACCCTCCTTGAGGCAATGCATGATCACGGGATTAAGTACATTGTCTTTAGCTCGACTGCCGCTACGTATGGCATCCCTGAACACATGCCAATTAAGGAAAGCGACCCTCAAGTGCCAATTAATCCTTACGGGGAGAGTAAGTTGGCCATGGAAAAGATCATGAAGTGGTGTGATCAGGCATACGGTATCAAGTTTGTGGCACTACGTTACTTTAATGTGGCTGGTGCTAAGCCAGATGGTTCCATTGGTGAAGATCACCACCCAGAAACCCACTTGGTTCCTATCATCTTGCAAGTAGCTGCTGGGAAGCGCGATGAACTAAGCATCTTTGGTGACGACTACAACACACCAGACGGGACCAATGTTCGTGACTATGTTCACCCGATGGACTTAGCCGATGCACATATTTTGGCAATTAAGTATCTGCAAGCGGGTAACCCTAGCGATGCCTTTAACCTTGGTTCTTCTACGGGGTTCTCTAACAAGCAGATGCTGGAAGCTGCCCGTGAAGTAACTGGTAAGCCAATTCCAGCAAAGATGGCACCACGTCGACCAGGGGATCCCGATGCGCTGGTTGCTGCTAGCGATAAGGCTCGTTCTGTGCTGGGTTGGAAACCGCAGTATGATGATGTTCATGACATCATCGCCTCCGCTTGGAAGTGGCATTCCACTCATCCGCAGGGCTACAACGACAAGTGATTATTTTTCACCAAAGTAATTAAATAATACCTCCAACGATTCTTTTCTGGGCGTTGGAGGTTTCTTGTTGTTCGGGCGGTGACTTTTTACTCGGACGATAATTTGGGGTATGATGATGAAGGCAAAACGAAAGGGGCGTTTACGGTGAAAATTTTGGCAATTGACACGTCTAACCATCCGCTGACAATTGCGTTAGTGGAGGGCGGCCGCTTATTGGCGACAACTACCTATAATATGGTGAAAAACCACAGTATCTATGTTATGCCGACAATCGATCAGTTGATGAAACAGGTCCACTGGCAGCCGGCAGACTTGGACCGGGTCGTTGTCGCACAAGGTCCAGGCTCTTATACTGGTGTGCGAATTGCGGTGACAACAGCGAAGGTCTTAGCAGATACCATCGATTGTGAACTGGTCGGTGTCTCGAGCTTGGCAGTTTTGGCGGCTAATGTTCCACCGATCAGTGACCAGTTAGTGGTACCGTTTTTTGATGCTCGTCGGGGCAACGTTTACGCCGGTGGCTATCAGTGGCAAGGCGGTAAATTAGTCGAGCAGTTTGCTGATACACACGTGGCGATGAGTCAATTGGTAACCCAACTTGCTGACCAAGAAAAATCAGTGGTAATGGTGGGCCAACTGACCCGGAAGATTAAACAGCATTTTGATAGCAACTTTCCCGGCAACGTTCAGCTACTATCACCTGGATACGCAGTGCCGGCCGCTTACCAGTTGGCGCTTTTGGGGCAAGACCAGCAACCAATTGAAAACATTGACAGTTTTGTTCCGCACTACTTGCTATTGACCGAGGCGGAAGTGGAATGGAAGAAACAACACCCCCACGCACCACACCGTAATTATGTTCAGGAAGTTTAACCACTGGTTAGCCAAAGCAGCGACTGAGCTAGCTGGCCACCCGGTAAAATTTACACCCCAAACATTGCTCGTCGGCAACCGTTCCATCGTTTTACAGCCTGCCCGACTGGGGGATACTGAGGCGATGGTGGAAATTGAACGACGGGTTTACCAAGGCTATGCTCCGTGGGGTTCGCTAGCCTTTATCAGTGAATTATCCCGTCAGCACCGGTTGTACATGGTTGCAACTGATGATAATTTCATTATTGGCTTTGCTGGTTGTTCCTTTAACTGGGTCAAAAACGAGGTTCATATTACTAACATCGCGGTTACTCCCGGTTATCAGCAACATGGCATCGGCACCGCAATGATTCAAACGCTTGAAGATGTTGCCATTGCTAATGGCATGTTGACGATGAGTTTAGAGGTGCGTGTCGACAATAATCGTGCTCAGCGATTATACCGGCAACTGGGGTTTGAAGAGTCGAAAATTAAAAAGGGTTATTATGAAGATAATCACGGGGATGCACTTGAAATGCTGCTTCCCTTAGGAAAGGAAGAGAAAAATGACTGAACCGACACTGATACTGGCATTCGAATCAAGCTGTGACGAAACGAGTGTGGCGGTCATCAAGGATGGTGTTGAAGTATTATCAAACATCGTCGCTACCCAGATAGCTAGTCACCAGCGTTTTGGCGGAGTGGTTCCGGAAGTGGCCAGCCGTCACCACATTGAACAGATTACGAAGTGCACCGATGAGGCGCTGGCTGAAGCAGGCGTTTCTTATGACCAGCTGTCAGCGGTGGCTGTGACGTACGGTCCTGGATTGGTGGGGTCGCTGTTGGTGGGAGTGACGGCGGCCAAAACGGTTGCCTGGGCACACCACCTGCCACTGGTACCAGTAAACCACATGACGGGGCACCTTTACGCCGCACGGTTTGTGGGTGAGTTTAAGTACCCGCAACTTGCGCTACTTGTGTCGGGTGGTCACACAGAACTGGTCTATATGGTTGAAGAGCACCAGTACCAGATTATTGGCGAGACCCGCGACGATGCAGCAGGAGAAGCATATGACAAGATTGGTCGGGTAATGGGTGTTAATTATCCAGCCGGGAAGACTGTTGACGAATGGGCAGCTAAGGGCAACGATACTTTTCACTTTCCCCGGGCAATGGAGAAGGAAGCAAACTTCGACTTTAGTTTTAGTGGCCTGAAGAGTGCTTTTATCAACACGGTCCATAATGCTCACCAGCGTGGAGAAACATTGAACAAGTATGATTTAGCCGCCAGTTTTCAGCAAAGCGTTGTGGACGTGTTGGCAGAAAAAACGGTGAAAGCTCTTCACCGTTACCCGGCTGAACAGTTTATTTTGGCCGGTGGGGTAGCTGCTAATCACGGACTACGGCAACGACTCCAGCATGACTTGAGTAAGGAGTTCCCCGATATGACAATCCTGCAGGCACCGCTCAAGTATTGTGGGGATAATGCAGCGATGATTGGTGCTGCTGGAACGGTTAACTACCTTTACGGTGACCGTGCTGGTTGGGACTTGAACGCGGTCCCAGGGTTATCCTTCCCCCGAATGAATCCGGTGACAGAATAAAAAAGCTGGCGAAATATTCGCCAGCTTTTTTAATTATCTTCTTCAAATTCTTCGAGGGCGAGCGCAGCTGTTGTCCATTGTTCTTCAATGTCTGCGGCCTGACTAGTTAACCGGTCTAATTGTTTCTGCAAGTCAGTCAGTTTGCCAATATCTGTAGCAACTTCTGGTTGGGCCATCTGTTCTTTAACTTTATCCTGCTGCTGTTCCAAGTCAGTTAGCTGCTGCTCTAGTTGGTCAGCTGCTCGTTTGAGTTTACGGTGCTCACGTTGTTGTTGCTTACTTTGCTGGTAGGCTTGCTTCTTTTTACTGTTCGTGGTGGACACGGAAGTTGAACTAAGAGCCTCGGTCGGCTGTTTTTGCTGCTGTTGCGCGAGAAAATCATCATAATTACCTTCATAATGGGTCATCCCGTCAGCAGACATGTCCAAAACATCAGTGGCTACCTGGTTAATAAAGTAACGGTCGTGAGAAATAAAGAGGACGGTTCCCTCAAATTCATTGATAGCAGACTCTAGAACTTCGCGGCTGTCAATGTCGAGGTGGTTCGTTGGCTCATCAAGCAGGAGAAAGTTGATTGGCTCAAAGGATAACTTTGTCAATTCCAAGCGAGCCTTTTCCCCGCCAGAGAGGGTGTGAACCGGTTTGAAGACATCGTCACCGACAAAGAGAAAACTGCCGAGTAGTGAGCGAATATCTGCTTCAGAAACATCGGGGTGGTCATCCCAGATTTCGTTAAGAACCGTTTTCTGAGGATGGAGCCGCTGCTGTTCTTGGTCGTAGTAACCAATCTGTAGGCTTGCCCCAAGCTTAATATCACCAGCAATCGGCGGTAGTTGGTGGAGAATCGTCTTAAGCAGGGTTGACTTACCAATACCATTTGGTCCAAAGATCCCGATTCTTTGACCATTCCGCTCGCTAAATGAGAGGGGGCCCGCTAGCACTTGACCGTTATAGCCAATCTTTAAGTCCTGGACGTCGAGGACCTCGTTGCCACTAGGATGATCAGCATGGAAATGAAAATGAATAGAAGAAGTATCTTCCGTTGGTTTTTCCAGGCGGTCCATTTTAGCCAGTTGTTTGCGGCGAGCCTGAGCCTGCTTGGTGGTACTAGCGCGAACCAGGTTACGGTTTACATAGTCTTCTAGCTTAGCAATTTTTTCTTGTTGCTGCTGGTAGTGCTTCATTGCTGTCATCAGCCACTGCCGTTTTTGTTTAGTATAAGCGCTATAATTACCGCGGTAGTGGCGGGTAGTCCCGTTGTCAAGATCATCGACTTCGTTGACTACCCGGTCGAGAAAGTAACGGTCGTGAGAGACAATCAGCAGCGCGCCTTGGTAAGACTTCAAATAGTCTTCCAACCAGCTCAAAACATTCATGTCAAGGTGGTTAGTTGGTTCATCGAGGATGAGCAGCTGTGGTTGACGTAGCAAAATCTTGGCCAAAGCTAATTTAGTTTTTTGGCCACCAGATAGGGAATTGATGGCGAGTGAATCCATTTCAGGAGTGAAACCGAACCCTGTCAGAATTCCCCGCATTCGCGACTGGTACTCAAAGCCGCCCGCTTTTTTGTACCGCTCCTGGAGCTGGTCGTATTTTTTTAACAATTCATTGACAGAGGCACTGTTTGATGCTGTTGCTGCAGCCACTTCTTGTTCTGCATCATTCATCTCAGCTTCAAGCTGATGAACGGGCGCAAAAACAGTGTCCAACTCTGCCCAAATGGTTTTTTGACTGTCCAGCCCCTGGTCCTGTGCCAGGTAGCCGATAGATAATCCCTTAGTTTTGCTGATCGTTCCTTCATCGGGCTCGGTAATCCCGGCAATCATTTTTAGCAAAGTGGTTTTACCGGCACCATTCCGCCCGACAAGGGCCAGACGGGCGTGCTCATCAATCTGAATATTAACGTTTTGAAATAAGACGTCGGCGCCAAAACGCCGCATGACATTTTTGGTTTGTAAAATTAACATAATAACCCCAACTTAGTTTTTACTAACAATCAAGTCTACCATAAAACGGCCATTTTCAGGACCAGGACAACATCAATAAAAACCCTTGATTAAGTATTCACAATATTTAGATAAATTGCTAAAATAATAGGCAGGTTATTTTCACAAACTAATTGAACGGAGGAAATAAAATGGCAACTCGTAAAATTCCACGAGCAACGGCCAAACGGTTGCCGGTTTATTATCGTTATTTAAACGTTTTACATAATACACAACAGCATCGGGTATCATCAAATGACCTGTCAAAGGCCGTTCAGGTTGACCCAGCCACTATCCGTCGCGATTTTTCCTATTTTGGTGAACTCGGCCGTCGTGGTTACGGGTACGATGTTGATAAGTTATTAGAATTTTTCAAGGGCATTCTCAACCAGGATAAGTTAACCAGTGTTGCCTTGGTCGGCGTTGGTAGCCTCGGCAGTGCGTTGATGAACTATAACTTCCATCAGAGTACTAACCTGCGGATCAGTGCTGCTTTTGACCCGAAACCAGAATTGGACAACCGGGTCAAGAGTGGAATCCCGGTTTACCCGGTTAGCGAAATGCAGCGGCAGTTGCGGGAACAACAAATTGACGTGGTCATCCTGACGGTTCCAGGTTCAGAGTCACAGCATGTTACTGACGAACTGGTTGAGGCGGGAGTGCACGGGATTTTGAACTTCACCCCGGTTCGCCTCCATGTTCCCAAGAATGTCTGGGTTCAAAATATTGACCTGACAAACGAATTACAAACGTTGATTTACTTTATTGAAAATAATAAGGACGATTAAGTATTTGCTCTATTAAGTGCGGAACAGCAAGATGCTGCCCGCGCTTTTTCTTTTCAGCAAGGAAAAGTCAAAATTGGTCAAATAATTGTTGCAATTTGGGCTAAGCATGTTATAGTAGAAGATGTGGTTAGCACTTAACGCAGATGAGTGCTAATTCTGCTAAATGATTGAAATTAAGTATTGAGATGGAGGGATTCACGTGTTAAAGCCATTAGGTGATCGTGTTGTTCTGAAGGCTGAAGAGGAAGAAGAAAAGACTGTTGGCGGCATTGTGCTGGCATCAAATGCTAAGGGCAAGCCAACAACTGGCACGGTAGTTGCTGTTGGTGAAGGTCGTCTCCTTGATAATGGACAAAAAGTAGCGCCAAGCGTCAAGGAAGGGGACAAGGTTCTCTTCGATAAGTACGCCGGCAATGAAGTAGAATACAACGGTGAAAAGTACCTTGTTGTTCACGAGAAGGATCTCGTTGCGGTAATTGACTAACTGGCGTTTGAGTTTACTGAAATTTAGGTTTGATTTTGAGGTGACAAAATAATGGCAAAAGAAATTCGTTTTTCTGAAGATGCACGCTCACGGATGCTGAAGGGTGTTGACAAGCTGGCCAACACTGTTAAGACTACCATTGGGCCAAAGGGTCGCAACGTTGTGCTGGAACAGCACTATGGTGCACCAACGATTACTAATGACGGTGTAACCATCGCCAAGAGTATCGAACTGGAAGACCACTTTGAAAATATGGGTGCTAAGCTGGTTTCCGAAGTTGCTTCTAAGACCAATGACGTTGCTGGTGACGGGACGACGACTGCCACTGTCCTGACACAGGCCATCGTTAACGAAGGAATGAAGAACGTTACTGCTGGTGCTAACCCGATTGGTGTCCGTCGGGGGATTGATAAGGCAACCCAAGCTGCAGTTGCCGGCTTAAAGAAGATGTCCCACGATGTTAAGACGAAGGATGACATTGCACAGATTGCTTCGATTTCTGCTGCTGACGAAAATGTTGGTAAGCTAATTGCTGACGCCATGGAAAAGGTTGGTCACGATGGTGTGATCACTATTGAAGACTCCCGTGGGGTTCAAACTAGTGTTGACGTCGTTGAAGGGATGAGCTTCGACCGTGGTTACATGTCACAGTACATGGTAACCGACAACGATAAGATGGAAGCTGACCTGGACAACCCATACATTCTCATTACTGACAAGAAGATCAGTAACATTCAAGACATCCTGCCACTACTTCAAGAAGTTGTTCAACAGGGGCGGGCATTGCTGATCATTGCTGACGACATTACTGGTGAAGCATTGCCAACACTTGTTTTGAACAAGATCCGGGGAACCTTTAACGTTTGTGCCGTTAAGGCTCCTGGCTTCGGCGACCGTCGGAAGGCTCAATTAGCTGATATTGCTATCCTGACTGGCGGGACAGTTATCTCTGATGACTTCGGGATGAACCTGAAGGACGTCACTGTGGACCAACTTGGGCAAGCTAACAAGGTTACTGTGACGAAGGATGCTACAACGATCGTGGATGGCAAGGGCAGCAAGGATGCCATTGCTGAACGTGTTGAACAGATTAAGAAGGCTATTGCTGAATCAACTTCCAGTTTCGACAAGGAAAAGCTGCAAGAACGGTTAGCAAAGCTGGCTGGTGGTGTCGCTGTTGTTAAGGTTGGTGCTGCTACTGAAACTGAATTGAAGGAACGCAAGTACCACATCGAAGACGCTCTTAACGCTACCCGTGCGGCTGTTGACGAAGGCTTTGTTCCGGGTGGTGGTACCGCATTGATCAACGTTATCCCTGAACTGGCAAAGCTTGAAGACGAAACTGAAGGTGACGAAAAGACCGGTGTTCGGATTGTCAAGGCTGCTCTGGAAGCACCTGTTCGTCAGATTGCTGAAAACGCAGGTGTTGAGGGATCTGTCATCGTTGACCATCTGAAGAACGAAAAGCCGGGTGTTGGTTACAACGCTGCTGACGGCGACTTCGAAGACATGGTTGACGCCGGGATTGTTGACCCAACTAAGGTTACCCGTTCAGCTCTTCAAAACGCAGCCTCAGTTTCATCATTACTGTTGACAACTGAAGCCGTTGTTGCTGATAAGCCGGAACCAAAGGATAACAACAATGCTGCTGGTGCTGCCGGTGCTCCTGCTGGCATGGGCGGTGCAATGTAGTCAACTGCAGTCAGTTAAAAATGGAGGTCTCGTTAATTAACGGGGCCTTTTTTCTACTCAAAGTCAAGTCATATCAGTATTTATTTACTGTTTTGACCTGGCTTTTTTGTTCGGACAAATTAAGTTTAGTGGTTCACCAAGCGACACTTAGGATCACAGTCGTTGCCTTTTTTGCTGGCAGAGTAGCTTTTCTCCGGTTACCTGTTGTAAAATAGCACAGTGACTTTTTATGGGAGGATAAAAATATGTGGCGTTATTTAAAACGCGTATTAATCGGTAAGCCGCTAAAGAGTCTTGATACTGGGCAAAGCAGCTTGACGAAGTTTAAGGCGCTGGCCATGCTGTCCTCGGATGCGATTTCGTCCGTGGCTTATGGACCAGAACAAATCGTGACGGTGCTGGTCACTTTGTCTGCAATGGCAATTTGGTACTCCATCCCCATTGCCTCAATTGTTTTGGTACTGTTGCTGGCTATTACGTTGTCGTACCAGCAGATCATTCACGCTTATCCTAGCGGTGGTGGTGCCTACGTGGTGGCCACTACTAACTGGGGGAAGACGGGTGGATTAATTGCTGGTGGATCGTTACTTGTTGACTATATGTTGACGGTGGCGGTTTCGACGACTTCCGGGACGGAAGCGATTACGTCTGCTATTCCCGCCTTGTATAAGTATTCGGTACCGCTTTCAATCTTGATCGTGCTCATGATTATGTTCATGAACTTACGGGGGATGAGCGACAGTGCTAACTTCTTAACGGTCCCCGTTTATTTCTTTGTCGTGATGATGTTCGTGATGGTTGTAGTTGGTGCGTTCAACGTTGCTACCGGCAAGATCACTTATCAGGCACCAGCTGACTATGGGACGCCGATTACCGGGATGACCTTTGTGCTATTTGTCCGTGCCTTCTCAGCAGGTTCATCATCTTTAACAGGGGTTGAAGCGGTCAGCAACGCTGTGCCAAACTTTAATGAACCTAAGGAGAAGAACGCCGCAACGACTTTGGCAATTATGAGTGCGATTTTGGCTTTCTTCTTCATTGCCATCATTTTCTTCGGCTTTTACTTAGGCGTTGTTCCTAACCAAAAAGTGACGGTCCTCTCACAAATTGGGACGGAGATTTTTGGCGGCCACGGCTTAGGTTTTTACCTTTTACAATTATCAACAGCCATGATTTTAGCGGTGGCAGCTAATACTGGATTTTCTGCCTTTCCGATCCTGGCATATAACATGGCCAAGGATAAGTTTTTGCCGCACGCCTTCATGGATCGTGGTGACCGGCTAGGCTATTCTAACGGGATTATTTCGCTGGCTGTGGGAGCCATTGTCCTAATTCTATTGTTCCATGGTCAAACTAATATGTTGATTCCACTTTATGCGGTCGGGGTTTTCGTGCCGTTTACTCTTTCCCAATCTGCCATGATTATTCACTGGTTCCGTGAGCGGTCCGGATTATGGCTGGGTAAGTCCTTCATTAACTTGGTCGGTGCACTAATTTCTTTGTTCCTGGTTGCCGCTCTCTTTTGGCAACACTTTAACAATGTTTGGCCATATCTAATCATTATGCCGATCTTGTTATTCATGTTTCATAAGATTCATCACCACTACATCAGCGTGGCAAAACAGCTACGGGTGGCAGAAAAAACGAAGGTTCAGCTGCATGACTATGACGGATCAACAGTTATCGTCCTGGTCGGCAATGTCACTCGAGTAACCAGGGGAGCGGTAAATTACGCACGCTCGATTGGTGATTATGTTATTGCAATGCACGTGTCCTTCGACGAAAACCGGGAAAAGGAACATAAGACGGCGAACGAGTTTAAGGCTGAGTATCCTGATGTTCGTTTTGTCGACCTTCATACTTCTTACCGGTCGATTGCTAAGCCGACCTTGCGTTTTGTCGATGAAATTGCCAAGAAGGCTGCTGAACGAAACTATTCGGTCACGGTCATGGTTCCACAGTTTGTGCCGAAAAAGCCATGGCAGTTGGCTCTTCATAACCAGACGAGTTTACGCCTGCGAGCGTTATTAAATTCTCGTGAAAATATTATCGTTTCAAACTATAACTACCACTTACACGAATAGGCAAGATTAAAGGGTAAGGGTGCCAGCAAAGCATCCTCACCCTTTTTGGTTAAATAGAGAAGTGTAAGAAAAAAAGCCTGAGGGCGACACTGACGGTTAGTCGTTGAAAGGAATCTCGCGAAAACGGCTAGGCCCTTTTTTGATTGTTAACTGGTTATTAAAACGGGTAGTTAGTGCCTGAGTTTGCTTTTTGACCGCCGATTGATCAACGAAGATCGTCATTGTAATGGAAGCGGCAAATTCTTCATGGTCGACCACTAGCTGGTGTTGCTGGCAATAGTATGTCAGCTGGTCGTGAAGCGGATAAGGGCAGTTAACTAACAAGACTTGTTGCTGAATACGGTTGACGATCCCGGCTGCCTCGACCCCGCCTGTTGTGGTATTGCTGTATGCGCGAATGAGGCCGCCAGCACCGAGTTTGATCCCACCAAAATAACGGGTAACGACGGCGACAACGTTGTGGAGGTGCTTCATTTGCAGTGCTTCAAGAATTGGCACCCCTGCAGTGCCACTAGGTTCGCCGTTATCGCTTTCTCGCTGAATTTCGTCGTGGTCACCGACTAGGTAAGCAAAGCAGTGGTGAGTAGCCTTGCGGTGTCGTTGCTTGACCTGGTCGATAAAGGAGAGCGCGTCTTTTTCACTGGTTACCCGGTAAACATTGCAAATAAAGCGGGATTTTTTGATTACTTGTTCGTATTCCGCATCGCGAGCAATTGTTAAAAACATTAGTCAAGTTTCCTTTCTTTTCTCGTATTTAACTAACGAGGAGGGAGAATATGGTATTAAGTGATTATTATGGCCGCCGGGTGCTAGTTTCCCGGTTATTAACCCCGTCTAGACCAGACATAACGGTGATGCCAACGATGAAGGTAACGGCGACTACCGTTCGCTGTTTGCGCTGCAATGCAGTTAGCAGCAAAAAATCCGCCGCCTTGCCACACCAGCAGTATTACTGCCGCCACTGCCTTCAGCTGGGGCGGGTAAGTACGTTAGATCAATTTTACCATGCAGAAGAACCAAATCAATTTCCAGTACAAAAGCATCCGTTAAGCTGGCGCGGTCGACTGTCGCCACTGCAGTCGCGGGTTTCTGCGACTATTTGCCAAGGAATGAACGACCACCAGCGTCAACTATTGTGGGCGGTAACTGGAGCCGGCAAAACAGAAATGATCTTTTCAGGTTTAGCAGACGCGATTGCACGCGGTGAACGGGTGGCTGTTGCGTCACCACGTGTTGATGTCTGTTTAGAGTTATTTCCCCGCTTACAAAAGGCCTTTGCCGGGGTACCTATTGCTCTGTTGCATGGTCGTCAGGAAGAAAAATATCATTACCGGCAACTAACGATTTGCACAACTCACCAGCTGTTGCGCTTCTACCATGCCTTTGATAATTTGGTGGTCGACGAGGTAGATGCTTTTCCCTATGCGGCTAACGAGGCGCTGCTGTTTGCGACCAAGCAGGCAGTGAAGGAAGACGGCGGGATTCTGATGATGACAGCCACCCCGGGACCAGTTTTATTGCGGGAAGCTCGTCAGCAAGAAATGGCAGTATCCTATCTTCCACTTCGTTATCATGGCTATCCTTTACCACAAATTGATGAAAGACTAGTTGGCAATTGGCGAAAACAACTTCATCGGGGGCGCCTGCCCCTAGTTGTTTACCGACAAATTGAACAATGGACGACAACAAAGCAGCGCTTTTTACTATTTGTGCCCCACGTCGCTGACTTAGAGCCAATTGCTGCTGCCCTAAAAAAGACTTGTCCCAGTTTGAAACTGACGACGGTTTATGCGGCTGACCCGCAGCGACTGGCAAAGGTGGCAGCGATGCGTCAACACCAAGTACAAGCGTTAGTCACGACAACTATTCTCGAGCGCGGGGTGACTTTTCCGGGGATTGACTTGGGGGTCCTGGGGGCTGATGCCCCGGTTTTTTCTTCGTCAGCGCTGGTGCAAATTGCCGGTCGAGCGGGCAGGGCTAAAGAACGGCCAACGGGGAAAGTCTGTTTTTGGGTTAGCAGCTGCTGTCGCAATGTTAACGAAGCTCGCCGTCAAATTGCTGCCCTCAACCGGCGGGGAAAGCGGTTGAGAAATGAACTGTCTCTTATGTAACCGGCGGTTAACAATGAAATTATCCTGGCACCAATTGCTGGGATGCGGTCTTGGAAAGGATGAAGCGGTGTGCCGGGAATGCCGGAGTCAATTTTTAACATACTCACCGCCGCATTGCCGTGGGTGTGGGCGGACGACTGAAGAAGAACCGTTCTGTTTGGAATGTCAACGGTGGGACCAGAAACTTGGTTGGCATTTAAGACACCAATGTATTTTCCAGTATAATCAGGCCATGAAGGAATATATACACCGTTATAAGTTTCAGGGCGACTATTTATTACGAAAGGTCTTTAGCGGAATAATGACGGCTAAGGTTAAGCAGGAAGAGGCTGACGTAGTCGTACCTATTCCCGTTTCGCAATCCACCCTGCTAAGCCGTGGATTCAACCAGGTGACAGGTTTAGTGGAAGTTCCACTGGCCACCCCACTTGCAGTAGTCGAACAAGAAAAGCGTCCCCAGTCGAGCCGAAGTCGAGAAGAGCGGTTGGCAATTCCACAACCATTTTGCTGGGAAGATGAGCATTTTCGCCAGATACTTATTGGTAAACGAGTATTGCTTATTGATGACGTTTATACAACTGGACGAACAATGTATTATGGGGCCGCTTTATTACGACAAGCGGGTGCGAAAAGTGTGAAAAGTTTAAGTCTAGCCGGTTAAGCTTTTGCGAAAACGGTTCCTTTTCCGTTGTTAATCCCTTAAAACTACACTATAATAAAGACAGGATATGAGAAGAGTGGTCCTTCTGATATCAGAACAAGCGATTGCGCTTGGACTGAAAGGAGAGAATTGCAATGCTAACATTTAATATTCGTGGTGAAAACGTCGAGGTTACTGAGGCAATCCGGAACTACGTTATTAAGCGGATCAGCAAGCTGCAAAAGTTTTTTGATGACAGCGTGCAGGCGATTGCTCATGTGAACTTGAAGGTTTACACGAACCGTTCATACAAGGTTGAAGTAACGATTCCGCTACCGTTCTTGACGCTGCGGGCTGAAGAAACTTCAAACGACATGTATGGCAGCATTGACCTGGTAACGGATAAGCTTGAGCGCCAAATCCGTAAGTACAAGACTAAGGTTAACCGCAAGTCACGGGAAACTGGTCTTCGTCGGCCAGAATTCGTCGAGGATGACAACTCTAACGAACCAGAAGATGATTTGAAGATTGTTCGGACTAAGCAGATTTCCCTGAAGCCGATGGACTCAGAAGAAGCGGTTCTGCAGATGGATATGCTTGGTCATGACTTCTTTATTTTCCAAGACGCCGACACTGACGGTACGAGTGTTGTATACCGCCGTAAGGATGGCCGCTACGGCTTAATCGAAATCGACTAGGACGCATGATTAACTCGTTAGTAATTTAATTGTGACTTGGACAAGGCTGGTGCAGTTGTTGCACCGGCTTTTTGTATTAGCTAATCTTTTTAGTCTCTGGCAAGTAAATTGGTTCTCAATAATGGCTGTGCATGGTAAAATAAAATGTATTTAATTGATAATGCCGAAGTGGGCACAAAACCATTTTGGCGGCAAATTTGCTAATGGGGAAGGACGCTTACATGGCAAACATACTGAGAAAATGGATTGAAAGCGACCGTCGCGAATTGCGGCGCTTAGACAAAATCGCTAATAAGGTCGAAGGCTACGCCAAACAGATGGACGAGCTGACCGACGAACAACTGCAGGCCAAGACTCCTGAGTTTAAAAAACGGCTCAAAAATGGTGAAACACTCGATGAGTTATTACCTGAGGCCTTTGCGGTGGCCCGGGAAGGTGCTAAGCGGGTGTTAGGCCTTTACCCGTTCCACGTCCAGATTATGGGGGGAATTGTCCTTCACGAAGGCAATATTGCTGAAATGAAAACTGGTGAAGGGAAGACCTTAACGGCGACGATGCCAGTTTATTTAAACGCACTGACTGGCAAGGGTGTTCACGTTATTACGGTTAACGAATACCTATCAAAACGTGACGCTACCCAAATGGGACAGCTCTACAATTGGCTCGGTTGTACCGTTGGTTTTAACAGCGCTGAAAAGTCGCCGGACGAGAAGCGACAGGCTTACCAGCAAGACATCATGTACTCGACGAACAGTGAAATTGGGTTTGACTACCTTCGTGACAACATGGCGGTTTATAAAGAAGACCAGGTTCAACGGGGGCTTAATTACGCGATTGTCGACGAAGTGGATTCGATCCTCATCGACGAAGCACGAACTCCGCTGATTATTTCCGGTCCTGGCTCAGGGACTTCTAAGCTTTACCAGCAGACTGACCGGTTCGTCAAAAAACTCAAAAAGGATCTTGACTACAAGGTTGACTTGGAGTCAAAGACCGTTTCGCTGACTGACTCTGGGATTAAGAAGGCTGAACAGTACTTTAACTTGAAGAACCTTTATGATCCAGAAAACACGGCGCTGACTCACCACTTGGATCAAGCCTTGCGGGCTAATTACATCATGCTCAAGGATAAGGACTACGTGGTTCAGGACGGTGAAGTTATGATTGTTGACTCCTTTACCGGCCGAATTATGCAGGGCCGTCGCTTCTCAGATGGTCTGCATCAGGCAATTGAAGCCAAGGAACACGTGCAAATCCAGGAAGAAAACAAGACGATGGCTAACATCACCTACCAGAACCTTTTCCGGATGTACCACAAGCTGGCGGGGATGACGGGGACGGCAAAAACAGAACAAGAAGAGTTTCGTGAGATTTACAACATGCAGACGATCACCGTCCCGACTAACCGTCCTGTGGCCAGAAAAGACGAGCCAGACCTGCTTTATCCAACTCTGCAAAGCAAATTCAGAGCTGTAGTGGCCCGAATCAAAAAGCTTCACGAAAAGGGGCAACCTGTGCTGGTGGGGACAGTGGCCGTTGAAACCTCAGAATACCTGTCACAGCTGTTAGATAAAGAACATATCCCGCACGTTGTTTTGAACGCTAAGAATCATGCAAAGGAAGCCGACATCATTAAGAATGCCGGTCAGGTTGGTGCGGTAACTATTGCGACTAACATGGCCGGGCGGGGCACCGATATTAAGTTGGGCCCCGGTGTGAAGGAACTGGGCGGTTTGGCAGTGATCGGGACTGAACGGCACGAATCACGACGGATTGATAACCAGTTGCGGGGACGTTCAGGTCGTCAGGGTGATCCTGGTCTGTCTCAGTTCTACCTGTCACTCGAAGATGACTTAATGCGGCGTTTTGGTGGCGACCGGATCAAGAACTTCTTGTCGCGGATGAACGTGGCTGAAGAAGACGCAGTCATCAAGAGCCGCTTCCTGACCCACCAGGTTGAATCTGCACAAAAGCGGGTTGAAGGTAACAACTATGACTCACGGAAAAACGTCCTGCAGTACGACGACGTAATGCGGGAACAGCGTGAAATCATCTACAAGGAACGTCAGCAGGTGATTACCGAGAAAAAGTCGCTGAGGTGGGTTCTGATGCCGATGGTGAAGCGGACCATTGAACGGGAAGTAGACCAACATACACTAGGCGAGCAAAAGGACTGGAAGCTCAACGAATTAGTTGATTTTGCCGTCGAAGTGATTGTTAAGCCGGATCAGATCAGTGTTGATGACCTGAAAGGGAAGTCAAAAGAAGAGCTGGTGGACTACTTAATGAGTCTCGCCGAAAAGGTTTATGACGAGAAAAAAGAACAACTTTACGACGACTCACAAATGCTTGAATTCCAAAAGGTAGTTATTTTACGGGTTGTCGATTCTCACTGGACAGACCACATTGACGTGATGGACCAGTTCCGTCAATCTGTGGGACTACGGGGATATGGGCAACTCAACCCGCTGGTTGAATATCAGACTGCCGGGTACCACATGTTTGAGGGAATGATTGCCGACATTGAATACGAAACAACCCGACTCTTTATGAAGTCGGAAATTCGGCAAAATGTAACACGTTAAGCAAAGTTAGCGGGACGGGGATGAGCAGTGATGTGCATTTCTGCCCCGCTTTTGGAAGAGAGGTTTTTTGAGTGGAACTAAGTGACGCAAGTCGAGAAATAGAAGCCATGCAAAGAGAAATTGCGCGCTTCGGGAGGTCTCTTTGACCTAGATGCGCTAGACGAAGAGATTGCCGAGCGCGAACAGCAAATGGCTCAACCGGATTTTTGGGATAACAACGAAAAAGCCCAGCAAGTCATCGAAGAGAGTAACTTAATGAAAGAAAAGCGGGATAATTTTGTTGATTTGCGTGATGCGGTTGCGGATCTGGAGACATCAGTAGAATTGCTGAAAGAGGAACCAGACGACGATTTATGGGCAGAGTTTGAAGATGACTTTCAAAAGACTAAGCAACGGTTGGCAGATTACCGGTTGACCCAGTTGCTTAACGAGAAATACGATGCTAAGAATGCCATCTTGGAAATTCATCCTGGTGCTGGTGGGACAGAGGCTCAGGACTGGGGTGAGATGCTGATGCGGATGTACATGCGTTGGGCAGACCGGCGCGGCTTTAAAGTGGAGCTGGCATACTACGAAGCCGGTGAAGAAGCCGGGATTAAGTCGGTGACCTTGCTAATTGAGGGACATAACGCTTATGGCCTCTTACGTTCCGAAAAAGGGGTGCACCGGTTGGTCCGAATTTCACCTTTTGATGCCGCTTCACGGCGCCACACCTCGTTTGCCTCGGTAGATGTTATGCCAGAATTAGACGAGTCGATTCACGTTGATATTAATCCAGACGACTTACGGGTTGATGTCTTTCGGTCTAGTGGTGCTGGTGGGCAGCACGTTAACAAGACTAGCTCTGCTGTTCGGATTACTCACTTACCAACCGGCATTGTCGTTTCTTCACAAGCAGAACGATCGCAGTTACAGAACCGAAAAACAGCAATGAATATGCTAAAGTCCAAACTCTATGAATTAGAAGAACAAAAGAAGGCTGAACAGCGCGCCAAGATTGAAGGGAAGCAACTGGATATCGGCTGGGGCTCACAGATTCGTTCCTACGTTTTTCATCCCTACACCCTGGTTAAAGATAACCGGAGTGGGCATGAAACCCACGATGTGCAAGGGGTTATGGACGGTGACCTGGATCCGTTTATTGATGCGTACCTGCAATGGCAACTTAGTCAAAAGAACCCGCAATAAATGGTGAAATGAAATAAAATAAGTGATGATTTGAGAAGGGAGTTGGTATAAATGGCAAAACGGGAGGAACAGCGATGCCGCCTATTCCGTAGCTCCACCGACCGCTACATTGCTGGTGTTTTAGGTGGTTTCGGCCAGTATTTCCACATTAAAAGTTCGGTCTTACGGGTAATTTATGTTAGTTTGACCGCGATTTCTGGGATTTTTCCGGGAGTGCTTATTTACTTCATGATGGCCTTGATTATCCCGCCAGATCCGCATGACAACGGAGTTTTTGGTATTCTGACACGGCTATTTAATCAGTGGAATAATCCGTTTAACCGTCGACCACAGCGTAAACAGTTACACGATGTTCATGAAGAGGACGTTGACGAAAAGAGGGTGGACCATAAATGATTCGTGGAATTGTAATCAACACCATCTTGTTTGTTATCCTGACATACATTTTTTCCAGTACAGGTTTATTCTATGTGTCCAGTTTTGGGGTCGCCCTGTTAGCTAGTATTGTATTGGCCATCCTTAACGTTTTGGTGCGGCCAGTTTTGTGGCTTCTCTCACTGCCTATCAACATTCTGACGCTGGGGCTATTTTCAATCATTTTAAACGCGGTGATGTTGCAGCTAACGTCAGCAGCGGTTAGCAATCAACGCTTTTACTTCTCGTCATTTGGCGCATCGTTGCTGATTGCGATTTTAATGTCGATCTGTAACGCGGTGATTAGTGGTCTGTTTGTCGACTGAGGGGGAATTTAACGTGGTCGAAAGTGTAACTGTTGAGCAAATGGTTAAAAAGGTCCGGATGAAGGTGCTGCAGGGAGAAAAATATTTACAGCGGCCCATTGTCACTGCGGATATTTCCCGGCCAGCACTAGAATTTGCGGGCTATTTTACGAAGTACCCAGCCGAACGAATCCAGCTATTGGGGATTACGGAAACCTCCTTTGCGAAGGATCTGACGGCAGAACATCGGCGGGAGTACATGACTAAAATGTGTACCCCTCGTACGCCGTGTTTTGTGATCAGTACGGACTTGCCAATACCTGTTGAACTGAAAAAGGCGGCGGCAGATGCCCACATCCCAATCTTAGGGACCCACCAGACTTCATCGCGGGCAATCAGTAACATGACGAACTACCTGACGCGGCGTTTAGCTGACCGTCAATCGATTCATGGTGAACTAATTGACATCAACGGGATCGGGGTCCTAATTACTGGTGATTCAGGTGTGGGAAAGAGTGAAACCGCGCTGGAACTTGTTAGACGTGGGCACCGGCTAGTCGCTGATGACCGGGTGGAAGTTTACGCCCTGGATGAACAGACCTTAGTTGGTCAGGCGCCAGCGATCCTTAATCACCTGATGGAAATTCGCGGGATTGGGATTATTGACGTGATGACGCTTTATGGCACAGCGGCAATAATGCCATCCGATAGTATCGATTTTATTGTGCACCTGGAAACCTGGACGCCTGACGCACAGTTTGACCGTCTTGGTGACCGTGGCGACCACCGGGAAATTCAGGGAGTTGTTGTTCCCCAAGTGTCGATTCCGGTAAAGACTGGGCGTAACCTGGCAATCATTATTGAATCGGCAGCGATGAACTTCCGTGCGGAGACGATGGGGTACGACGCTACCGAAACTTTTGACCGCAACCTTAATTCGCTGATTAGGAAGAATTCAGAAAGGGACACGAAAAAGAAACATGAACAATAATTTGGCGGCAATCGATCCACTGGCAATCAAGTGGGGGCCATTCGCTGTTCACTGGTATGGGGTAATTATTGGTACGGCAGTCTTGCTTGCCCTCTGGTTGTCTGTCCGTGAAGGTCGACGACAAGGAATTGACGAAGATTATTTCTACGGTTTGTTGCTTTGGGCACTCCCAGTAGCAATTATCTGCGCGCGTCTTTATTACGTTATTTTCCAGTGGTCTTACTATGCTTCCCATCCGGCAGAAATTATTGCCGTTTGGGACGGCGGAATTGCCATTTACGGGGGCATCATTGGTGGTGCGGTCGTGCTATACTTTTATTGCAGGTATCACCATCTCAGTGTCTGGACGATGTTAGACATTGTGGCACCCACCGTTTTGTTAGGTCAGGGGCTAGGTCGCTGGGGCAACTTTATTAATCAGGAGGCCTTTGGAAAAGCGACAACCAAGGTGGCGCTTCAAGCAGCGCACCTTCCACAATGGCTGATCCAACAGATGGATGTTGGTGGTGTCTACCGAACACCGACGTTTTTATATGAATCACTATGGGATTTGACTGGTTTTGCTCTGATCATGTTGTTGCGTCACCGATTTCACCTTTTTAAACGGGGAGAAATCGCGTTAACTTACGTAATCTGGTATGGGTGTGGCCGGTTTGTGATTGAGGGGCTGCGAACAGATAGTTTGATGATCGGGTCAACTATTCGTGTCTCTCAACTACTATCACTGGTTTTTGTTATGGCAGCCGTCATTTTATGGGTGGCTCGCCGGCGTCGTGGTGGACTGGTGTGGTACAATCCGCCAACGGTGCGAAAGGAGAAATAATAAGATGACAGAAAAAGTTGCAGTACTCGGGGCGGGGTCCTGGGGAAGTATTTTAGCGAACTTGCTTGTTGGTAATGGAAAGAACGTTTGGCTCTGGTCACGTGACGATGAACAGGTTGAGACATTCAATCGTTGGCACGTTAACCCACGTTACATGGAAGACTTCAAGTATTCAAAGGACCTTCACGTCACGATTGACATGAAGGAAGCAGTGCGCGATGCGGATTACGTTTTGATTGTTATCCCAACAAAGGGGATTCGTGAAGTTTCGACGAGGTTAAGTAAGTTGTTAGCCGAATTGGATATGAAACCGTTGATTATCCACGCCACGAAGGGACTAGAACAGAGTACCTACAAGCGTCCGTCGCAGATCATTGAAGAATGCATCCCGGCAGCCCACCGTGAAGACGTGGTTGTTTTATCTGGACCGAGTCATGCTGAAGATGTGGCAATTCAGGATATGACGGCAGTGACTGCTGCTTCTGTCAACCTGGCAAGTGCATCCAAGGTACAAAAGTTGTTTAGTAATTCCTACTTCCGTGTTTACACCAACGATGATGTTATCGGGGCAGAATTTGGTGCGGCATTGAAAAATATCATTGCCATTGGCGCCGGAGCGCTGGCTGGATTGGGCTACAAAGACAATGCCCGGGCAGCCTTAATTACTCGTGGCCTCGCAGAAATCCGGCGGTTGGGAGTTGCTTTCGGTGCCAATCCGTTCACATTTATCGGCCTTTCTGGAGTCGGTGACCTGGTTGTCACAACAACTAGTAAGAACTCCCGAAATTGGCGAGCTGGTTACCAACTTGGTCAGGGCCAAAAACTCGGGGACGTCATTTCACATATGGGTATGGTAATTGAAGGCGTGTATACCACTAAAGCTGCGCATGAACTGGCAGCAAAACGACAGGTTAAAATGCCGATTACTGACGCCTTATATCGCGTTTTATACGAAGATGAGGACATTGAAAGGGCTATCGATGAACTGATGGGCCGGCAAGTCACGACAGAATTAGAGTAATGTGGTATAATTTGCGTGTCTGTTTGTATCTTTATATTGAAAGGGATTTTGAGTAATGAAGAAAGTACGAAAGGCCATTATTCCGGCCGCTGGGTTAGGGACTCGTTTCCTGCCAGCTACGAAGGCGCTGGCCAAGGAAATGCTGCCAATTGTTGACAAGCCAACGATTCAGTTTATTGTCGAAGAAGCCCGGAAGTCTGGTATTGAGGATATCGTTGTGGTCGACGGAAAAAATAAGCGTTCCATTGAAGACCACTTTGATTCCAACCCGGAACTGGAAGATAACCTGAAGGCTAAGCACAAGGATGAAATGCTGAAGCTGGTTCAAGAAACCACTGACATCAACATTTACTTCATTCGTCAGTCACACCCGCGTGGCCTGGGTGATGCTGTTTTGACTGCACGTGACTTTATCGGGGACGAACCGTTTGTTGTGATGCTCGGTGACGACTTGAACAACATCGATGGGACTGGTTCTCCACTGACGAAGGAACTGATTGATAGTTATCATGAGACTGGTGCTTCTACTTTAGCTGTTATGCGGGTGCCACATGAAGACACTGCAAAGTACGGGGTAATTAACCCAAGTGCAGAGGTAAAGCCGGGATTGTTCAATGTAACGAGCTTTGTTGAAAAGCCTGATCCGGCTGATGCACCAAGCGACCTGGCAATTATCGGCCGCTACATCTTTACGCCTGAAATTTTTGATGTTCTCGCCCACACGAAGCCGGGCAAGGGCAATGAAGTTCAGCTGACTGACGCGATTGATACGCTGAACAAGACACAGCGCGTCTTTGCCCACGAATTTAAGGGTAAGCGTTACGATGTTGGTAACAAGTTTGGCTGGATCCAGACGAACATCGAATACGGTTTGAACCACCCGCAGGTTAAGGATGATCTTCGTCAGTACTTGAAAGACATGGGTGCTAAGCTAACCGCTGAAGACAAAAAGAAAGGTAACAAGTAACCTTGTTGCTAATTACGAATAAAAACGCTGGGATTTCCCAGCGTTTTTTTATTACCTGTCGAGACGGGAGAGTTTTAGCAAGTTCTCTTACTAAATGTAAGCTCTCTGCTAGACTTTTCATCAGCGTCCCGGTATGATGAAGTTAATATCACAAGACCATGAGGAGGGGTTATGATGGCTGCAGAAAAAAAGACAGACTACGATGTAATTGTGATTGGTGCCGGACCTGGTGGCATGACGGCGGCACTCTACGCGTCGCGTGCAAACCTGTCAGTACTGATGCTCGACCGGGGGATTTATGGTGGTAACCTCAATAACACCGCTACAATTGAAAATTACACTGGTTTTAAGTCGGTTAAAGGTCCAGAGTTGGCTGAAAAAATGTACCAGGGAGCTACACAGTTTGGTGCCCAGTACGCTTACGGAACGGTGCAGGAATTGAATGTTGAGGGCGATTGGAAAGTATTGAAGACTGACATGGGGGATACTTTCCGGGCCCAGGCAGTCGTCATTGCCACTGGTTCTAGCCAGCGTCACCTCGGTGTTCCTGGGGAAGAAGAATATGGTGGCCGGGGTGTTTCCTACTGTGCAGTTTGCGACGGAGCTTTTTTCCGTGACCAGCACGTGGTTGTTGTCGGCGGTGGTGACTCGGCGGTGGAAGAAGGGACTTACCTTGCTGGCCTGGCTAGCAAGGTAAGCATCCTGGTTCGCAAAGATCACCTGCGGGCTCAACCGCTTCTCCAAGAACAGGCAAAACAGCATGATAATATCGAATTTGTCTTCAATACCAGTGTGACTGCTATCACTGGTGATGATAAAAAAGTGCAGGCTGTCACTACCGTAAATAACCAGACCCAGGAGAAGGGCCAGCTCCAAGCTGATGGTGTCTTTATTTATGTTGGCAGCGTTCCGATGACCAAGCCATTTACGAAGTTAGGGATTTTGGACGAGCATGGCTGGGTTAAGGCAGACACACTGATGCAGACGACGCAGCCTGGTATTTTTGCCATCGGTGATGTTCGTGAAACACCATTACGTCAGGTGGCAACGGCAGTGGGCGATGGTGCCATTGCTGGTCAGCAGGTATATCACTACCTTCAGGAGAAAGCAGCTGTCAATGATTAAGTGGATTTTCTCTGACATCGACGGCACAATATTACCCTATTACCGGCCGTTTTCCGCGCGGACTGTTGCGACGTTATCCAATTGTCCGGTTCCACTATCCTTAGTATCTGGAAGAATGCCAATTCAAATGCGGCCGATGATCGAGCAATTGGGGTTGACCGGTATTCACTGCGCAAATAATGGCGCGGTTATTTTTGAAGTGGTCAGGGGCAAAACGACGATTTTGAAAACTTTTCCGATAAAAACAGTGACGGTGCAAAAAGTGATGGCTAAGTTGTCAGTTTGTTTTCCAAAATTGCACTATTGCTGGTACGGGTTAAACCAGTGGTATGCTAACGGTCTGGATCCCGATGTTGAAGAGGAGGCGGAATATACCGGCATTCAACCACGCCTCCAGCAAAGACCGGCTATTGATGACAAGGTCTTGGCAATGCTGGTGATCGTTTCAAGCGATGAACAGTTTGACCAGGTGGCAACGGCCATTCGACAACTAGCATTGCCTGATATCCGCATTTATTCGACTGGAGATGGATATTTAGAGATCACGAGTGATTCTGCTGGAAAGTCCACGATCATTGACTTCGTGCGGCAGCACTTTTCGTTGTCTAAAGAAGAATTAGCGGCTTTTGGGGATGGCGGCAATGACTTAGCCATGTTAAGCGCTGTTGGCTGGCCAGTAGCTGTTGATAACGCTGCGCAGGATGTCAAAATGATTGCCAAAAAAAATTGTTCCTTCCGCGGAAAATGATGGTGTTGCCTGCCAGATCCGTCAGTGGCTTGCTGACGGTCAACTTGTCTAGGGTGGTCGCTTGGACCGGTCGTTTGCGGTATAATTAACGAGATGATTCAATAAACGAAGGAGATGGCGTTTTGAGCTGGAAAGAAACTTACCAGAGTTGGGTTGACCAACCTGATCTGGCGGCTGATTTGAAAGCCGAATTGTCTGCAATTAAGGGAAACGATGAGGAGATCAAGGATGCCTTTTATGCCCCGATGTCTTTTGGGACTGCCGGAATGCGGGGAATTATGGGTCCGGGGATTAACCGGATGAATATCTACACCGTTCGGCAGGCAACGGCTGGGTTGGCTTCTTTAATGGATTCATTGGGTGAAGAAACTAAGCAACGCGGGGTTGCAATCAGTTTTGATTCTCGTCACCATTCCCGTGAGTTTGCTCATGATGCCGCCCGGGTGCTCGGTGCTCATGACATTAAAGTCTACATTTATGATAATGTCCGCCCAACACCAGAGTTATCGTTCGCCGTTCGTTACAACCACTGCTATGCCGGAATTATGATTACAGCGAGTCATAACCCAAAGGAGTACAACGGATACAAGATTTACGGTGAAGATGGTGGTCAAATGCCGCCAAAAGAGTCGGACATGATGACCGGCTATATTCGCCAAATTGATGACCTGTTCCACATTCCATTGGCCGATGAACAAGAAATGAAAAACCGTGGCCTAGAAATTGAAATGGGTGAGGATGTTGATCACGCTTACCTGCAACACGCTAAGGACGTCACGGTTAACAAAGACTTGGCCCATCAATTTGGCAAAGATATGAAGTTTGTCTTCTCACCACTATGTGGGACTGGGCGGATGCTTGGCGAACGGGCTTTACGTCAAGCTGGCTTTACCAACTTCGTCATTGAGCCAACAGAAGCTCAACCGAATGGCGACTTTCCGGGATTGGTACATCCGAACCCAGAATTTCCAGAAGCATTCGTACGGTCGATTGCCCTGGGTAAGAAAGTCGATGCTGACGTTCTGATCGCAACTGACCCGGACGCTGACCGGCTTGGCTGTGCGGTCCGTCAACCAGATGGCGACTACCAACTCCTGACTGGTAATCAAATTGCTGCTATCATGCTGCATTATTTATTGGAAGCACACAAGCAGGCGGGAACTTTGCCTAACAACGCGGTGGCAGTCAAGTCTATCGTTTCATCAACTCTGCCAAGCAAGATTGCTGAATCATATGGCGTTGGGATGATCAATGTTTTGACAGGGTTCAAGTGGATTGCTGATCAGATCCACCAGTACGAAACTGGCAAGGCCGACCACACCTTCATGTTTGGATTCGAAGAAAGTTATGGTTACCTGATTAAGCCGTTTGTGCGCGACAAGGATGCCATCCAGTCACTAACTCTCTTAGCAGAAATTGCAGCCTACTACCGCAGTCGGCATATGACGATGTATGATGGTGTTCAGGAACTGTTCCAGAAATATGGTTACTTCCGTGAGAAGACCATTGCGAAGATGTATCCTGGTGTTGATGGCCCACAAAAGATGAGCGGAATGATGAAGAAGTTCCGTGACGAAGGAATTACTGACTTCGCTGGTCATTCAGTAGTGACGACTGAAGACTTCAGCAACGACACAACCACGACGGATGGTAAGACGACCAAGATGGGAATGCCAACGTCAAATGTCTTGAAGTACATTTTAGATGACGAGACCTGGATTGCTATCCGGCCGTCTGGAACCGAACCAAAGCTGAAATTTTACGTTGGGACGGCTGCAACGACACTGGAGGAAGCTAACCAGAAGCTTGATCAGTTTGAAGCTGCCATTGAAGAATTAACAAAGGAATAAGCTTGAGGGACGCGGCACTTGCGTCCTTTTTGTTTTGCATATTTTTCGACGAATATATGTTCGTGTGGTAAAATAATGGAAGATTTTGAAGGGGATGGCAGTTGCTTTCCCCTTTTTAACACGGAAAAAAGGGAGGATATCATGATTTACCGGCAACCAGACCGTAAGTTTGAATTAGTGTCCGACTACCAGCCAACTGGTGACCAGCCTGAGGCAATCCAGCAGCTTACAACGGGTTTGAAAAAGGGCGAGAAAGCACAAATCCTGGAAGGGGCGACCGGGACGGGCAAGACCTTTACCATTTCTAACGTAATTGCCAACGTTAATAAGCCGACCTTAATCCTCAGCCATAATAAAACTCTAGCCGGACAGCTTTACAGTGAAATGAAGAAGTTTTTTCCCCACAATGCGGTAGAGTATTTTGTTTCCTACTACGATTACTACCAACCGGAAGCATATGTTCCCAGCTCTGATACCTATATTGAAAAGGATGCTTCCATCAATGACGAGATCGATAAACTCCGTCACGGGGCCACAAGTTCCCTCCTGGAGCGCAATGACGTCATTGTTGTGGCATCCGTTTCCAGTATTTTTGGTCTAGGTGACCCGCGTGAATACCAAAAGGCGGTGTTATCACTCCACGTTGGGCAAGAAATTGAACGTAACACCCTCCTCAAAGACCTAGTCGAAATCCAGTTTGACCGTAACGATATTGACTTTGAACGTGGCCGATTCCGTGTTCATGGTGATGTCGTCGAAGTTTTCCCGGCGTCACGGGATGAAAAGGCGTTGCGGATTGAATTTTTTGGTGACGAGATTGACCGCATCCGCGAAGTTGATGCTCTGACAGGTGAAGTATTAGACGACTATCAGCACGTGTCGATCTTCCCGGCAACCCACTTTATGACCAACGAGGACGTTATGAACCGGGCACTGCCACAGATCAAGCAGGAAATGGAAGAACAGGTTGCTAAGTTTACCAAGGAAGGAAAGCTGCTTGAAGCCGAGCGGATTCAGCAGCGTACCACCTTTGACATCGAGATGATGCGTGAAATGGGTTACACTAACGGGATTGAAAATTATTCACGTTACATGGATGGCCGACAGGCAGGAGAGCCGCCGTTCACCCTCTTGGATTTCTTTCCGAAAGATTTTTTACTGGTGGTCGATGAATCCCACCAAACAATGCCGCAGGTTCGCGGAATGTATAACGGTGACCGGGCACGTAAACAGATGTTGATCAATTACGGCTTCCGTTTGCCAAGTGCGCTGGATAACCGTCCGCTCAAGCTAAAGGAATTTGAGCAACGGGTTAATCAGGTCGTTTACATGTCTGCTACCCCGGGACCATACGAACTAAACCAAACGGACCACGTTATTCAACAAGTGATCCGGCCAACTGGGTTATTGGACCCGACGATTGAGGTCCGTCCAGTAATGGGGCAGATTGATAATTTAGTTGGTGAGATTCACCAGCGGATTGACCACCATGAACGGGTCTTTGTGACAACCTTGACCAAAAAGATGGCTGAAGACTTGAGTGACTACCTGAAGGATTTGGGCATCAAGTGTAAATACCTTCACAGCGACATCAAGACGCTGGAGCGGACGCAGATTATTAGGGATTTGAGACTGGGTAAATTTGACGTTCTGGTAGGAATTAACCTGTTGCGTGAAGGTCTTGACGTTCCAGAAGTTTCTCTCGTAGCCATTTTGGATGCCGATAAGGAAGGCTTTTTGCGTAATGAGCGGTCGTTGATCCAAACTATCGGTCGTGCCGCCCGTAACGAACACGGTGCAGTTATCATGTATGCTGATAGTGTGACCGAATCCATGCAAAAGGCGATTGATGAAACTCACCGCCGCCGGCAAATTCAAGAAAAATATAACCATGATCATGGCATTACGCCGAAAACCATTATCAAGCCCATTGCGGCTGCAATTACTGCAGGAACGCCAGTGGAGGATGATGAAAAGACAGATACTGAGTTCACCAACAAAGATTTCGCCAAGTTGGACGGTAATGCCCAACGGCAGATGATTGATGATTTGACAGAGCAAATGCGAGATGCTGCTAAACGGCTTGACTTTGAACAGGCTGCAACACTGCGTGATACGGTCCTTGAATTAAAGGGGTCAGTAAAGAAATCATCAGGAAAGCGAGGTAAGAAGTAGTGGCCAATAACAAGATTATTATTCGTGGAGCGCGGGCCCACAACCTCAAAAACATTAACGTGACTATTCCCAAAGATAAACTGGTAGTTATTACCGGGTTATCTGGATCTGGTAAGAGCTCGCTGGCTTTTGATACTCTTTACGCCGAAGGACAGCGGCGGTATGTTGAAAGCTTGTCCGCCTATGCGCGGCAATTCTTGGGGCAGATGGATAAACCCGACGTTGACAGCATCGAAGGGTTGTCACCAGCAATTTCAATCGATCAGAAAACGACCAGCCATAACCCGCGCTCGACGGTCGGGACGGTCACGGAAATTAACGATTTTTTGCGTTTGCTGTGGGCGCGGGTCGGAACGCCAATCTGCCCGAACGACCACATTCCAATTACTAGCCAGTCGCCTGAACAGATGGTGGACCGTATTTTGCAATTGCCGGTAAAGACCCGGCTGCAGATTCTTTCACCAGTTGTTCGTCACAAGAAGGGGACGCAGAAGAAGGTCCTGGCCAAAATCAAACGTGATGGTTTTGTTCGGGTACAGGTTGATGGCGAAACTTACGATTTAGACGAGGTTCCAGAGTTAAATAAGAACAAGAATCACGATGTCAACGTGGTCGTGGACCGGATTATCGTCAAGAACGGGATCCGTTCGCGCTTATTTGACTCGTTTGAAGCGGCATTGCGGTTGAGCGACGGTTACGCAATTGCTGACGTCATTGGCGGGGACCCCATTCCTTTTTCTGAACACTATGCCTGCCCGATTTGTGGGTTTACGGTTGGCGAATTAGAGCCACGACTGTTTTCCTTTAATGCCCCGATGGGAGCTTGCCCGGAATGTGAGGGATTGGGCATGAAATTGGCAGTTGACGTGGACCTGGTGGTTCCTGACCGGAGTAAAACCCTGCGCGAAGGAGCAATGGTGCCATGGAACCCGATCTCGTCAAAGTATTACCCGTCGCTTTTGGAGCAATTTTGTCAGTCCGCTGGTATTCCGATGAATGTGCCTTTTAATCAGCTGACGAAAAAGCAACAACGGCAAATTTTATATGGCAACGGTGAGAAGGAATTTCACTTCCACTACGAGAATGACTACGGGGGCATCCGGGATGTTGATGTGAAGTTTGAAGGGGTAGTAAATAACGTTAAGCGTCGTTACCACGAAACTAATTCGGACTTTACTCGAGAACAGATGCGTAAGTACATGACAGAATTACCATGTCCAGTTTGCCATGGCTACCGTCTAAACCAACGCGCCCTGTGTGTGCAGATCAATGGAGAAAATATCGGGCAAGTCTCAGAACTGCCGATTAGTAAAGCAATTGAGTTCTTTAAAGCGGTGACCCTGTCTGACCAGGATGAAAAAATTGCGCGGCCAATTTTGAAGGAAATTCTTGATCGACTAACATTTATGAAGAATGTGGGCGTGGATTACCTCACACTAAGCCGGTCAGCTAATACCCTTTCTGGTGGGGAAGCCCAGCGGATTAGGCTTGCCACCCAGATTGGCTCAAATCTTTCCGGGGTTATTTATGTTCTTGACGAACCATCGATTGGTCTTCATCAGCGAGACAATAACCGTTTGATCTCTTCGCTAAAAAAAATGCGTGATCTAGGGAACACCTTAATTGTCGTCGAGCACGATGAGGATACGATGCGGGCAGCTGACTACATTATCGATATCGGCCCTGGCGCTGGTGAGCATGGTGGTCAAGTAATGGCTGCGGGAACACCAAAGCAGATTATGCGTAGCCGGAAGTCGTTAACGGGTCAATACTTGTCAGGGAAAAAGCGAATTTCAGTACCGCTGACCAGGCGGGCTGGTAACGGACACCAGATTGTCCTGAAGGGAGCAGCGGCGAACAACCTGAAGAACATTACGGTGAAGTTCCCACTGGGCAAATTTATCTGTGTCACAGGCGTCTCCGGTTCCGGCAAGTCCACCCTGGTTAACTTGATTTTAAAGCGGCTTTTGGCTCAGAAGCTGAATCACAATTCTGCCAAACCAGGAAAATATCAATCAGTTAGCGGGTTGGACCAGGTTGAAAAGATCATTGATATTGACCAGTCACCGATTGGGCGGACGCCGCGGAGTAACCCGGCCACCTATACGGGAGTCTTTGATGATATTCGTGAACTGTTTGCTCAGACCAACGACGCGAAAATTCGTGGTTATAGCAAGGGACGCTTTAGCTTCAACATTAAGGGTGGGCGTTGTGAAGCCTGCCATGGTGACGGAATTTTAAAGATTGAAATGAACTTTTTGCCGGATGTTTACGTTCCCTGCGAGGTGTGCCATGGGACCCGTTATAATTCCGAAACGCTGGAAGTTGAATATAAGGGTAAAAATATTGCTGACGTGCTCAACATGACTGTGAGTGAAGCTTTGAAGTTCTTCAGCGCCATTCCGAAGATCAAGCGAAAGTTGCAGACAATTGAAGATGTTGGACTTGGTTACGTTCACCTGGGGCAGCCCGCTACAACGCTCTCGGGTGGTGAGGCACAGCGAATGAAACTGGCTGCTGAACTGCATAAGCAGAGCCACGGGAAGAGTTTTTACGTTCTTGATGAACCAACAACGGGGTTGCACATGGATGATATTAAGCGTCTGCTGGGAGTCATCCAACGACTGGTCGATGCGGGCAACACCGTGTTGGTGATTGAACACGAATTAGACGTGGTGAAGGCTGCTGACTGGTTGATCGATCTTGGCCCAGAAGGTGGGGAAGCCGGCGGCCGGGTGGTTGCCACTGGAACACCAGAAAAAGTTTCTCAGGTTAAAGCAAGCTACACTGGCCACTACTTATTACCGATGCTTCAACGCGATCCTGACTGGGCACAAGCCCATCCCGAGCTGATGAAAAAGCAGGAATAAGTAGAGTGGAATAAGCAGTAGAAAAGTCGCGACAGTAAGGTTGAACCTACGCCGCGGCTTTTTGATTAGTCAGGGTGCCTCCAGTAGGTCTGAAATGTGATGACACGCCCGGTATGTTATACTGTTGAATGTGTTTAAAGGAGGAAATGTAATGTCTGCCAAAATGGAAGTCTTGATTATTACCGGGATGAGCGGTGCTGGTAAGACGGTAGCCGTCCATAGTGTGGAGGATCTTGGCTATTTTGTGATTGATAATATGATCCCGTCTCTTGTCAGTAAATTCATCAACGTGATGGAAGAATCTCACCAGTACAACAAGGTGGCGATGGTCATCGATTCGCGGGCACGTGGGTTTTATGACCAGCTAGGCGGGACCATTGCTGACTTGCGAGAACGTCATGATTTACACGTTAACGTTATTTTCCTGGATGCAACTGATGAACGCCTTGTGTCACGTTACAAGGAAACAAGGCGCAGCCACCCCCTGTCACTGCATGGTACAGTCCTTCAAGGAATCAGGAAGGAACGTCAGCTGATGAACGGGTTGAAGAGTAGGTCAGACGTCGTTATTGACACGACCACCCTCACGCCGCACAACCTGAAAGTACGGATTGCTGATTATTTTGGCGAAGGTGCGGGTAGTAACTTCTACATTGAAGTAATGTCGTTTGGCTTTAAGTATGGCTTGCCGCTAGACGCAGACGTCGTAATGGATGTACGTTTCTTGCCCAATCCGTTCTATGTGCCAGCATTAAAACACTTGACCGGTAATGATACCGCTGTCCAGGAATATGTGATGAACAACCCTACTGCGCAAAACTTTTACCGGCATTTCCTCCAACTGTTGAAATCGACTTTGCCCGGATACATTCACGAGGGGAAGAGTAGTCTGACAATTGCCATTGGCTGTACGGGTGGTCAACACCGCTCAGTGACTATTGCTAACCGGGTAGCGACAGCCTTGAAAAAGAATCACTATACCGTTAACGTTCATCATCGTGACATTGGCAAAGCACAATAGGAGGACTGTAAAATGTATCACAAGCCAAAAATTGTGGTGATTGGCGGGGGAACCGGACTTCCGATTATCTTGCGGGGATTACGGGACAAGGACGTTGATATTACGGCGATTGTGACGGTAGCCGACGACGGAGGATCTTCGGGAATTTTGCGGAACTACGTGAACGTCGTCCCGCCTGGTGATATTCGTAACGCCTTAGTGGCACTCTGCGATTTGCCACCGTTGGAACAACAAATCTTTCAGTACCGTTTCGAATCCAAAGATAGTTTTCTGGCGGGGCACGCGATCGGTAACCTAATTATTTCGGCACTTAATGAAATGAAGGGTGATATCTTTTCGGCGGTTCAAGAGCTATCAGCCATGATGAAAATCCATGGTCATATTTTTCCGGTGGCTAACGAGCCGCTAACGCTCAATGCAGAGTTTATGAACGGCCAAATGCTAAGCGGGGAATCAGAGATCACGGCTGCCCATAACCAGATTAAGCGGGTTTGGGTGAGCGCAACCCACGATGATGATGGACACCAAGTGGCTGCCATGCACCAGGTAATTGATGCCATTATGGAGGCCGACCAAATCGTTCTCGGTCCCGGCAGTCTCTTTACCAGTATCTTGCCCAACCTGATGATTAAAAACGTTGGAAAAGCAGTCACAAAAACCAAGGCTGAAGTGATTTACATTTGCAACATTATGACCCAGAAGGGCGAAACGGACCACTTTACCGATGCTGACCACGTTCGCGTTCTGAACGACCACTTGGGCTGTCACTTTATCGATACAGTCCTGGTTAACATTCAGCCAGTACCAGAAGATTACATCAATTTCCAACAGTGGAACGAGATTTCTCAGCCGGTCAGCCACGACTTTGCTGGTTTGCGGGAACAAGGATGCCGTGTGATTTCGGCTAACTTTGTTCGTCTTCGGAATAATGGTGCATTCCACGACCAAGGATCAGTGGTCAATGAATTAATGAACCGACTACACGACGTCCACGATTGACGTGATAGAAAGGAGGCTGGGTGATGTCTTACGCTAGTGAAGTAAAGAAAGAATTGACGGGACTTGAAGTCCACCGTGGAAATGCGAAGGCGGAGCTGATGGCACTGATCCGGATGAATGGCTCAGTTGGTTTGTCTAACCACCAGTTGGTGCTGAACGTAGCCACCGAAAGTCCGGCCATTGCTCGCCGTATTTATAAACTGATTAAGGATTTTTATCAGATCGAAAGTGACATTCTGGTACGGCGAAAAATGAGGTTAAAGAAGAACAATACCTATGTCGTCCGCCTTCGCTACCATGCGCGGGAATTGCTGACTGATTTGGGAATTATTGATGGGCTATCGATTCGCGAAGACGTCCCGCTAGAGTTGCTGAAAAACGACTTGATGATTCGTTCATATCTCCGTGGCGCATTTTTGGCGGGGGGCTCAGTCAATAATCCTGAAACTTCTCGTTACCACCTTGAAATTTATTCGCTATACGAGGAGCATAATGAAACAATCGCCAAGTTGATTAACCGTTACCACCTTAATGCCCGTACCACTAGTCGGCGGAGCGGCTACATTGTCTACCTCAAAGAAGCAGAAAAAATTGCCAATTTTCTGCAGTTAATCGGGGCCACGTCTGCGATGCTGAAGTTCGAAAACATCCGGATTGTCCGAGATATGCGTAATTCTGTTAACCGCCTGGTAAATTGTGAAAACGCAAATATGGATAAGGTGGCTAACGCCTCTAACCGCCAGATTGAAAACATTCGGTTTATTGATGAGCGAGTTGGCCTCAATCAGCTGCCACCCAAATTGCAGATGATTGCAAAAACGCGACTAGCTCATCAGGAAGTCAGCCTCAAAGAGTTAGGTGAACTGGTACCTGATGGCCCGATTTCTAAGTCAGGGGTTAACCACCGGTTGCGAAAGATTAACCAATATGCTGAAAAACTGCGATCAACTGTCACTAAGTAAATATGCCCGGTATCTCACAGGAATACCGGGTTTTATTATTATTTTTTGACTTGCACAGGTGGGCGACAATTGTTTAAGATTGACCATTGTCAAAGTAAAGCGAAACACTGATAATGAGACAGAATGTTCATAATCGGAAAAAGGAAGGATTTCATGAGAGACGAGAAGGGAAGAAACAGGCTCGATTGGTCAAGCATGGTGGCCCTTTTATTAATACTACTGGGGATTGTTCTGACGGCGGGACAGACTTTAACCAATAATGGAGGAACCCTCATTTTTGTGGTGATGTGGCTTCTCAAGACGTTAGCGGTTGCGTTAACCGTAACTGCACCCGTTCTCTTAGGAGCACAAAGTAAAAGTAGTGACCACACAACCATGTTAGGTGGGGTGATGGTCGTCATTGGGGCAGTCTTTTCCGTGGTTGACCGTTTTTTCCCCCAGCCACCTAGCGACCCACGAGAACTTTACCTGATGGCGAATGTTTTTGCTTTCTGGTTAATGATGGCGGCGTTAGTTATCATGGCACCCCGCCTAAAGGCCGTTTTGAGCAGGCTGCCATTACGTTTTCGCCGGCGAGTCGTCATTGCGGTGGGACTGGTTTTCTTTGTTACCAACTTAGTGTGGCACCGGGATTTCTTTGGTTTCCGGACTGGTAATACCATTACCTGGCTGCTCTTTTTGTTTCTGGTGGGTGATGTCCTGGACAGTGACCAGTCATGGCGTCACTTTTCTAATTGGCAATTTGCCTGGGTAGCACTTGGATCCTGGCTTCTAGCGGGACTAGAAATGTGGCACCGTACCAATATTGTTCAGTATAGTCCTCATGACGGACTCACAGCTTCTACCCACTATCTGGTAGGTCTCAGCAGTACTCAGTCGTTTATGTTAGTACTGGTGGTGGTGCTGGCGGCTTGGTACATCAAAAATCACCAGCACGCGACCGTGTCAGATGGGAAAATTATTTACTATACCTGGGTTTTGGGAATGATGATCGCAGCCCAGACACTCGCGGCGCCATTTTTCCGGACAGGGTGGCCAGCCTGGTCACTTGACCTGGTGGAGATTGTAATCGTCACGCCCTTAGTGGCCATCGGTGGCCGACTGACACTCTCCTGGTGGCAACGCCATAACAAACCTGTCGCGTTGCTTGCGGTTTTACAGAAAATTGGACATTGGGCTATTGATCATTGGCGTTCCTGGTTGGCAATTTTTTCCGCCTGGTTGCTAGTACTTTTTTCTTACCTTCTCCTGTGGGATGGCAGCTTTAATATGCTGTCCTGGATTATGAAGGAACGAACCGCCCTTGTGTGGTTAAATATTGCCATCCTTCTCGCTATTTTTGGCATAGCAATGGCGATCACTAACTGGTACTGGCCATCGCTACTCTTGATGATTGTTTTCTCACTCGGATGGACAACGGCATCTCAGTTGAAAATCGCTAGCCGTGATGAGCCAATCTTGCCTTCCGACCTTTCAATGATAACAGCCCCGCGTGAAATATTAGGAATGGTGAACCGCAACATTTTGCTGGTTGCTGTGGCAACGTTGGCAGGATTAATCGTTGCTGCCGTCTTTCTCCAGTGGCGTGACCATCATCAGGGGATGACCTGGCGAGGACGAGTAGGATTATTGATTGTCTCACTGGCTTTTCTCGGTTGTTTTAAAGTTGCCAACCACCCGCACAGCCCGGTCAAGTCATACCTGGAAAGCGCGCAGGATGTCCCGTATTTTTATAAACAAATTCGGGGAGCAAAAATTAACGGGACCCTCTTACAATTTGCCAACAATGTCGACGTCACTGTGATGGATAAGCCGAAGGGATATTCTGCGGCGACGATGAATAAACTGGCGCAAAAGTATCAGCGGGTTGGTGCGCAAATAAATCGTGATCGTCGGGGAACTGCTAATCAGCAGTCGTTAATTTTTATCCTCAGCGAGAGCTTCGCGGACCCGCGGCGCGTTCCGACTTTAACCGTTCAGGGTGGAAATCCGCTTCCGTTCATTAGTCAGTTGAAAAAACAGACAACAGGCGGGTTAATGCTGAGTTCTGGTTATGGTGGGGGAACCGCCAATATGGAATACATGGCACTCACGGGTCTGTCAGAAGCTAATTTTTCAGCAACGTTACCAACGCCGTACTCACAACTGGTCCCCTACCAACGGCGAGCGTGGTCAATTAACCAGCTGTTTAATTATTCCCAGGCGGTCCACCCGTTTTCTGGACAACTTTACAGCCGTAACCGGGTTTATCCGAAGTTTAAGTTTAACCGTTTTTACTGCTTTGGTAGTCACCCGGGGCTAACGTATACCCGAACTATCGAAAATAACCCCCGGGTTGCTGATAGTTCTACTTATCGGCAGACGCTGAAAGTTTTGGCCAATCACCAGGATGGCCAATTTATTCAGGTAGCAACAATGCAGAATCACATGCCATATTTGGAGAATTACTACCGTCATAATCGGTTCCAAGTTAGCGGTGAAGCAGCGACCGGCAGTAGTAAACAGAAGATTGAAACTTACACCCAGGGGGCTTCTTATACTGATGAGGCAACGAAAAATTTCCTGGAATCACTGGATAAGGTAGATAAACCAGTGACGGTTGTTTGGTATGGTGATCACTTGCCTGGTATCTATGGTCATGTTTCGATGAACCGTTACGGGGTGAAACTACACGAGACCGACTACTGGATTTATAGCAATAAGGCTGCGGCTGGGCATGGCAAGCGACTGACCCATAGTGAACTAGTGAGTCCAAACGATTTTCCAGCTATGGCACTAGCCCAGATGGGGGTGAAGGTATCGCCGTATTATGCCTTGTTAACGCGTGTTTATACCCAGATGCCAGCCATGAGTCTGTCGCTAAACGGAACTGATCATAACAACACGGTACATACTGGTGGTACATCGTTTGTTAATTCGAAGGGGAAGCAAGTTAGTTTGAACAAGCGACAACAGCGATTGTTGCATGATTACCAACTGGTTCAGTATGATTTGACTGCTGGTCACCAGTACCTCTTCAAGAAGCCTTTCTTGAAGAATCCTGCTAAGTAAAACAAAAGAGCCGGCGCACCTCAGCACCGGCTCTTTCAATTGTTTAAATGGGCTCTTTGTCAATCGGTACTGATAGCTAATTTTGACCAGTTCAAGCAACTAGTTTGCTTGGGCTGGTTTTTCTTGTGATTATGGGTGCCTGAACCATGATGTGCGAATTTTTTAATGCTATTAGTATGCGAATCCGGAACCGGAAAAAGTTGCGAAAACCATAAGCCGTCCGTTTGATTACTTTGATTTTGTTATTAGTACCCTCAATGGGACCATTAGTTAACTGGTATTGAAAGCTCCTGATGATTTCTTCCTGGTGTTGCCGTAAAGTCCGCTGGACTTTTTGTAATTGTTTAGGCAGATTAGTGAGTTTGCGTTGTAAGAGTGCCGTTAACTCTGCTGCTTGACCTTGATCCACTGCCTCTATCAAAGTTTGGTAGTAGTCATAAGCTATTTGCAATTCGGGTGACATGGACAAAAGCCGATCAATGACCTCACTATCAGACAACCAGGCGCCACGAAAGTTGCGCCGTGGATAGTGGTGAATATTATCTAAATGAGCGATTTTTTGTAAAAGTAACTTCCAGAAACGCTTTAAAACGCGATACTCGTGGGTGCCATGACCATAACGATTCATTACTTTAATCCGCACCGCTTGAAGTGCCCGATACGCCTGGGCAACGATATGAAAATGATCGGCAATAATTCGGGCATGAGGAAAGAGTTCCTTGATTAAGCTCCGGTAAGGTTGATAAAGGTCGACGACAATCAAACGGACAGCACATCGGGCCCGCCGGGTAAAGTGACGATAAAAGTATTGCTTTAAATAACGCGAGTTCCGGGATTTAATAATATCGATGGTGCGATGATTAGTCGGATTCATTAAGAGCATGCTCATCCCACTATCAGCGAATTGGCCTGACTTGAAGTCATCAAAAGCAATCGTTGCCGGCAGCCAATCTTTCTCAGGAACAAAGGTGTTTTCTAGCGTATCGATGGTTCTGGCAACGGTACTAGCAGACACGTAATAGTTATGGGCTAACTCTTTCTGTGAAATATTACGGTGAAGGTCTTTGATAATGAATTGCTTCACGTTATTAGCAATCCGACAGCCGCGGCTAATGCCTTTAATCGTGGCGATTTTCGTCACGGTTTGCGGACATTTAGTGGACGGCTTACAGATATACTGCTGTTTTTTAATCATGAGAATGGTCTTTACACCAGCGACCGACAGGGCGGTAATGACTACTGGGCGATGACGAAAACCATTCTTCAACATCGGGCGTCCACAAACAGGACAACGACATTCACCAGTCTTGACCAAATGAATGATTTTGGTTTGGTCATCAATAGTCTCAGCCCCTTCTTTATCCAGCTGAAGCCCTGGGTCTTGGATTCCGGTTAAAAAGTTGATATCATTAGTCATGAGGATTAATTTCCTTTCTGGAGGACAATCACCACGATTTAGGCTTTGGGGTGATTGTCCGTTTTTTTTTTTGTCATNTTTATCCAGCTGAAGCCCTGGGTCTTGGATTCCGGTTAAAAAGTTGATATCATTAGTCATGAGGATTAATTTCCTTTCTGGAGGACAATCACCACGATTTAGGCTTTGGGGTGATTGTCCGTTTTTTTTATTGTCATCATAAACGAAAAACGGTACCGATGGAAAATTCCATCAGTACCGAATAGTGTAGAACCTTTAAATGTTACTTAGTTTCGTTTTTGTCCATCACGGCATCGAGCAGACCATAATCCACTGCTTCTTGAGCTGTGAAATAGTGGTCGCGTTCAGTGTCACGTTGAATGGTTTCCAAATCTTGACCAGAATTCTTTGCCAGGATGCCATTGAGCATCTTACGAGTCTTCAGAATTTCAGTTGCGGCGATTTCAATCTCAGTTTGCTGACCCTGAGCACCGCCAGAAGGTTGGTGAATCAATACCTCAGAGTGTGGCAAACCAAACCGCTTACCCTTGGCACCAGATGATGCAAGGACACTGGCCATTGAAGCGGCCATCCCGATGACAATTGTTTGAACATCTGACTTGATGTAGTTCATCGTGTCGTAGATGGCCATTCCGGCAGTAACAACACCACCAGGAGAGTTGATATACATGTAAATATCTTTGCTTGAATCTTGAGCATCAAGGAACAGCAGCTGAGCAACGATGGAATTAGCGACGTCATCGTTGATCGGCCCTGACAGCATGATGATGCGGTCCTTCAACAGACGTGAGTAAATGTCGTAGGCACGTTCACCACGTGAGGACTGTTCAATCACAGTTGGCACTAAGTTCAAAATATGAACCCCCTTTAAATTAGCACTCGTTAGCAGTTACTGCTAACTTGATACTAATACTATACTCGATAGGTCAAAAAAGGTCAAATTAAAACTATTTTTTATTAAGGTCGTTTGAAAGAAGTTCAATTTCAGTCGCAGCACACTGCTGAGCTAACTGATCGGTAACCTGATTGTGTTTGACGGCTACTGCCAACTTCATCATGGTTTGACTTTCTTTACTCATTTTAATCCTCCAGTGACTGACTAATGACCTAGTCAGCTTTCATATAATTTAACAATTCTCATGCTACCCCAAATTGGTCTAATTGGCAAGTGAGCTTATGAAAAGCTTAAGGAAGCGCGTTATAAATATTGGTCTAGTCACCGTGCTGCAACCGATTTCGAACCTCTCATGGCGGGATCCCTATTGAAAGTGGTGGAAGCAGCGAAAGAGGTTGCTTTTTGTTGGTGACCCCGGTATAATTGAGAACGTTGAATTTTACGTACAAAGTAAAGGAGGCATATCCCAATGCGTAAAGCACATCCACATGGCGTACAAGGCCGGCGTCCAGTTGCTCCACGTTACAAGCGGGCGCTTAAGGAAAAGAAGATTGAAGAAATTCGCAAGTGGGCTAAGGAAAAGCCTGCCGACGAAAAGTAATTGATGATCAGGAACCGTTTTGCCGGTTCCTTTTCTTTTTGTTCTTTGGCTTTTTCAGAACAATAAAAAATAGCTCAAGCACTTAAGAACTGAGGCTTGAGCTGTTTTTGTAAATTTATCTATCTGTTTGTTTAAGATTATGCGCCCCCAGGGAGTCGAACCCTGATCTCGAGAACCGGAATCTCACGTGCGATCCATTAC
Source organism: [Lactobacillus] timonensis (assembly GCF_900240275.1). Classification (GTDB taxonomy): domain Bacteria; phylum Bacillota; class Bacilli; order Lactobacillales; family Lactobacillaceae; genus Limosilactobacillus; species Limosilactobacillus timonensis. The sequence goes on from NZ_LT964761.1 coordinate 1,206,883, forward strand.
ACTAAGGGCGCGCAACAATCATTATATTATCTTAACTTGGTGATAAAAGCAAGGACATTTTAACAAAGGAACAAAACTTTATAATTGGACCGCTCCATTATTTTAAGTTGGACTTACCGATGATTTTTGAGTATTATAGAGACGGACAGGGATGTCTGTTAGTGAAGCACAAATTATTACGTTTTATTTGCGTGATTTTATTAACACAAAACGGGTGAGAGTGCTAAACTAAGAACGTACATTGATTATTTTCCTAAAGGAGGAACTTGCAGTATGACTGTCAAGATTGGTATTAATGGTTTCGGCCGGATTGGTCGTCTTGCATTTCGTCGGATTCACCAGTTAGGCTCAAAGGATATTGAAGTTGTTGCTATCAACGACTTGACCACTCCTGAAATGCTGGCTTACCTGCTGAAGTATGACTCAACTCATGGTGCTTTCCCTGGCACTGTTGAATCATACGACAAGGGTATTATTGTGGACGGTAAGAAGTACCCAGTATACGCAGAACGGGATGCACGGAATATTCCGTGGGTTAAGAACGATGGTGTTGACTTCGTTCTTGAATGTACTGGTTTCTACACTTCTGCTGAAAAGTCCCAGGCACACCTGGATGCTGGCGCAAAGCGTGTTCTGATTTCTGCACCAGCTGGTAACATTCCAACTGTTGTTCCTGGTGTTAACTTGGACACTCTGAAGGCTGATGACAAGATCGTTTCAGCTGGTTCATGCACGACTAGCTGCCTGGCACCAATGGCTTATTTCCTGAACAAGAACTTCGGGATGAAGGTTGGTACCATGACTACTATTCACGCATTCACTTCTACTCAGGCTATCCTGGATGGTCCTCGTGGAAAGAAGATGCGTAACAACCGTACTGCAAGTGTTAACACTATTCCGCACTCATCAGGTGCTGCTAAGGCAATTGGCCTGGTAATTCCTGAACTGAACGGCAAGCTTTCTGGCCACGCACAACGTGTTGGGGTTGTTGACGGTTCCCTGACTGAACTGGTTTCTGTCTTCAACAAGAAGGTTACTGCTGACGAAGTTAATGCAGCTATGAAGAAGGCTACTGAAAACAACCCAGCCTTTGGTTACACTGAAGACCCAATCGTTTCGACTGACATTATCGGTTCAACTTACGGTTCTGTTTTTGACCCGTCACAAACTGACATCATGGAAGCCGATGACGGTACTCAACTGGTTAAGACCGTTGCTTGGTACGACAACGAATACGGCTTCACTTGCAACATGATTCGGACGCTGCTCCACTTTGCAACGCTCTAATCAAGTGGATTAGAAGGAGCAAAGCTCTAAGCAATAAGGACTGTGGGCGAAACTATGTTTTGTCACAGCCCTTTTTTAGGAGGAATGAGAAATGGCAAAGTTAACAGTAGAAGACTTAGACTTGAAAGGCAAAAAGGTTTTGATGCGTGTCGACTTTAACGTTCCTGTTAAGGACGGTAAGGTTGGCGATGATAACCGGATCGTGGCAGCATTGCCAACAATCAAGTATGTGATTGAACATGACGGCAAGGCAATCCTCTTCTCACACCTTGGCCGGGTAAAGAAGGAAGAAGACAAGCCAGGTCTGTCACTACGGCCTGTTGCTGAGCGCCTGTCCAATTTGCTGCAAAAGCCCGTTACCTTTGTGCCCGTTACGGAAGGCAAGCAGTTAGAAGACGCCATTGCCAACATGAAGGATGGCGAAGTGCTGCTGGTTCAAAACACCCGTTACGAAGACGTTAAGGATGGCGAATATGTCAAGCGCGAATCAGGCAATGATCCTGAATTAGGCAAGTACTGGGCATCCCTTGGTGACGTCTTTATTAACGATGCGTTTGGGACGGCTCACCGTAAGCACGCATCAAATGTCGGTATTGCTACCAACATGCCGGGCAAGGCCGCTGCTGGTTTCCTGATGGAAAAAGAAATTAAGTTCCTGGGGGATGCTGTTGACAACCCGCAACGTCCATTTGTTGCTATTCTTGGTGGTGCCAAGGTTTCTGATAAGATCGGGGTTATTGACCACCTTCTGGAAAAGGCCGACAAGATTATTATCGGCGGTGGGATGGCTTACACTTTCTTTGCTGCCCAAGGCAAGAAGGTTGGTAACTCACTGCTAGAAAAGGATAAGATCGATGTTGCCAAACAGATTATGGATAAGGCCGGCGATAAGCTGGTTTTGCCGGTTGACAACGTTGTGGCTGACAAGTTCGATAACGATGCCAACACCAAGATTGCTGAAGGCAATATAGAAGATGGCTGGGAAGGGCTCGACATTGGTCCTAAGTCAATCAAATTGTTTGAGAGTGTCCTGAAGGATGCTAAGACAGTTGTTTGGAATGGACCGATGGGGGTCTTTGAAATGCCAAACTTTGCCAAGGGAACCCTGGCAATTGGCCGTTTCTTGGGAACATTGAGTAATGCAACGACTATCGTTGGTGGTGGTGATTCAACCGCTGCTGTTAAGCAACTGGGTGTTGCCGACCAACTGACTCATATTTCCACTGGTGGTGGGGCATCGTTGACCTACCTCGAAGGAAAAACTCTTCCGGGAATCGCTGCAATCTCAGAAAAGTAACTATTCAAAAGCGTGGTGATGGGGACCCCGTCATCCGCTTTTCTCTGTTTACGCAACAAGCTTTTAAAGGAGGACCCAAAAGTGAAGAGGGTACCGATTATTGCTGGAAATTGGAAGATGAACAAGACACTGGATAAGGCGGTCGAGTTTGTTAACGTCATTAAGGACCAGTTACCGTCCCCAGACCAGTGCCGGGTGATGATTGCGGCACAACCGCTTTTCTTGGCGGATATGATCCGGGCGGCGGCTAACAGCCCGCTGCAGATCTTTGCTGAAAACTGCTACTACCATGACTTTGGAGCGTTTACCGGCGAAGTTTCTCCTTTGTCCCTCGCAGACATGGGTGTTGACGGGACGATCCTGGGCCATTCGGAGCGGCGTAAAATCTTCCACGAAAGCGATGAGCTGATTAACAAGAAAGTGCTAGCAGCATTACGCAACAATTTGTCGCCTTTGCTCTGCTGTGATGAAACAATGGGCAGAAAAGTTGCTGGCAATGAAGTTCACTGGGTGGTTTCCCGGATCTTAACTGACTTGCGAGACGTGCCACGTGAAGACTTGTCAAAGATTACGATTGCCTATGAACCCAGCTGGGCAATTGGCTCTGGGCAAAGCGCCGATCCGGTTCAAGCGGAAGAAGGCTGCTATCTCATTCGTCAGACCATTGCCGATATGTATGATGATGAGGCTGCTCAGCAGATGAGTGTCCTTTACGGAGGTAGTGTTAACGCCGAAAACGCCAGCAAATTAATGGCGTCAGAAGATATTGACGGTTGTCTGATCGGTGGTAACAGTCTTAAACCAGAAACGTTTATGCAGCTTGTTAACAGCTAAGAAAAGCTTGTTTTAGGTCCCGTAAAATAATACAATTAACTTGGAACTGCTTTCCAAATAAGAAAAAGAGGAGAGATTCATCAATGTCACTTATTACAGATATTTACGCACGCGAAGTTCTGGACTCACGTGGTAACCCGACCGTAGAAGCTGAAGTTTATACTGAAGCTGGCGGCTTTGGCCGCGGAATTGTTCCGTCAGGCGCTTCAACGGGTGAACACGAAGCTGTTGAACTTCGTGACGGTGACAAGAACCGTTACGATGGCAAGGGTGTTTTAAAGGCCGTTGCCAACGTTAATAACGTTATTGCCAAGGAAATTGTTGGCTACGATGTTACTGACCAGCGTTCAATTGACCAGGCGATGATCGACCTGGATGGCACGCCAAACAAGGGTAAGCTGGGTGCTAACGCTATCCTGGCTGTTTCCATTGCGACTGCTCGTGCTGCTGCTGACGAACTGCAAGTTCCACTGTACAACTACATTGGCGGGACTAATGGTCACGTTTTGCCAACACCAATGATGAACGTTATCAATGGTGGTGCTCACTCTGATAACAAGGTTGACTTCCAGGAATTCATGATCTTCCCAATTGGTGCGAAGAACATCCGTGAGTCAATCCGGATGGGTTCAGAGACTTTCCACGAACTGAAGCGTGAGCTGGAAGCTGCTGGTAAGAACACCGGCCTTGGTGACGAAGGTGGGTTTGCTCCTGACTTTGCCAACAACGAAGAACCATTCGAATTCTTGATGAACGCCATCAAAGGTGCCGGCTATGTTCCAGGCAAGGACATTGCCCTGGGCTTTGATGCCGCTGCCTCAGAATTGTGGGACGACGAAGCTAAGAAGTACAAGCTGCGTTGGTCGACTGGTGAAGAATTCACTACTGATGAATTCATCGATTATATCTCCGGACTGGTTGAAAAGTACCCAATCATTTCTGTCGAAGACCCAATTGACGAAAACAACTGGGACGACTGGGTAAAGATTACTAACAAGCTTGGCAAGAAGGTTCAACTGGTTGGTGACGACTTCTTCGTTACTAACACGAAGTACCTGGCTAAGGGGATTAAGATGGGCGCTGCTAACTCTATCTTGATTAAGATGAACCAAATTGGGACGGTTACTGAAACTCTTGAAGCCATTGAAATGGCCAAGGAAGCTGGTTATACGGCTGTTGTTTCACACCGTTCTGGTGAAACCGAAGATACGACGATTGCCGACCTGGTTGTTGGTACAAATGCCGGCCAAATTAAGACTGGTTCAATGAACCGGACTGACCGTTTGGCCAAGTACAATCAGTTAATGCGGATTGAAGACCAATTAGGTTCTTCAGCTGAATTCAAGGGTGTTCACTCATTCTACAACCTGAGTGAACAGGCTCGTCAGGCAATTCTGGACAAGAACTAGTCTGCAATTTAACTAGTCGGGGCTGGGACATAATTCCCTTGTCCTATGCTAAAAGTTAACAGTCGGTACAACAATGGCTCCTAACGTTCTGGCAAAGCCGAACGCTAGGAGCCTATTGTTGCTCGTGGGGGCGGCGGATAGCCTAGCTGCGCGTCGTGACGACGAAGTCATAAATGACTTCCGCGTTAGAACCGTTCAAAAACGAAATCATTCTGATTTCTGTTTCACGGTTTGTCACGCTCCTTTTTTCATCGCTTGTGAAATGTTTGGCCAGCAAAATTTTATTTCACAATAAATGCTATGGCCAACGCTGTTGGCCCTTGTTCATGCCAGAACAAGGGAATTTTCAGCTTGTGAAATAACTATGAGCGGATTATAATGTTCACAAAGTTATGAAAGGATGATTGTTAAATGGCTTATCAGACTGTTAACCCTTATACGAATGAAATTGAAAAGAAATACGATAATTCAACCGATCAAGAAGTCGAAGCGGCACTGGGCAGTGCGCACCAGCTTTACCTTCGTTGGCGAAGCGGGGCAGAGCTAGATGAACGCAAGCAAATAATTACTAAACTCGGGTCGCTGTTGCGGCAAAATAAGACTAAGTATGCCACGATCATGACCCATGATATGGGGAAGCTGATTGGTGAAGCAGAAGGTGAAGTGGAGCTGTGTGCCTCTTTTTGTGACTACTACGTCAAAAAAGCTGATGAATTTTTGGCACCACGTCCGCTATACACGGAAGCTGGCAGTGCCTATCTTCTGCGCCAGGCTAGCGGGGTATTGATGGCGGTGGAGCCATGGAACTTCCCATTTTACCAAATTGCGCGGGTCTTTATTCCTAACTTTTTGGTAGGCAATCCGATGATCCTCAAGGATGCTTCTAATTGCCCCACGTCAGCGCAGGCTTTTGCTGACGCTGTGGCACAAGCTGGAGCGCCTGCTGGCAGCTTGACTAACCTCTTTATTGACTACGACCAAGTTGGCAAAATTATTGCTGATCCGCGGGTACAGGGAGTCTGCTTAACGGGGTCTGAGCGTGGTGGACAGGCGGTAGCAACTGAGGCTGCTGCTCACCTGAAGAAGAACACGATGGAACTAGGCGGCAACGATGCCTTTCTAGTTCTGCCAGATGCAGACATTGATAAGCTAGAACAAGTGATTTTCTCTGCGCGCCTTTACAATGCTGGACAGGTTTGCACATCTTCCAAGCGCTTTATCGTGCCAGACAACCTGTACGATGAACTTTTGAAGCGAGCACGCAAAGTATTTAGCAGTGTTAAGATGGGTGACCCACTAGACCGGTCAACTACTCTCGCGCCGATGAATTCTCAACGGGCAAAGGAAAAGCTGCAAAAGCAAGTGGATATGGCGGTGGCCCATGGCGCAAAGGTTTACTATGGAAACAAGCCGGTTGATGACCAAGAAGGGCAATTCTTTATGCCAACCATCTTGACTGATATTGACCAGGATAATCCCATTTTTGACCAGGAAATGTTCGGCCCAGTTTTATCAGTTTATCGCTATCATGAGCTTCCTGAGGGAATCGCTTTAGCAAACAATTCCAGTTATGGGCTAGGAAGTACCGTCTTTGGTGAAGACGTCGCTCAAGCTCGTCAGGTGGCTTCACAAATCGAAGCGGGGATGACCTGGATTAATTCTGGTTGGGCATCATTGCCCGAACTGCCATTTGGTGGGGTCAAGCACTCTGGTTATGGCCGCGAGTTAGCTGATCTTGGCTTTGGTGAATTTATTAATGAGCACCTGGTTTACGAACCGCTCAAGTAAAAAATTGATTTTTCAAGCGTTGACTGCCCTAGTGATGGCAGCCAGCGCTCTTTTTTTGCTGGATCAGGCGTGCTAGACTAATTGGGATACTAGCTGGAGGAACATCGTGAAAAATAGAGAAGTAAAAATTGAAACTTTAAACTATGGTAGTCTTCGCCAACTGAGCAGAGCGGTTGTTATCGGCATTTTGACGGGATTAGTTGTCAGTATCTTCCGCCTATGCATCCAGCACGTCCTTGCCTGGGTGATGCGTTGTTTTCAGTACTTTCATCATCAGCCGGTAATGTTGATTCCGTGGGTGGCTGGCTCAGTCATTATTGCTCTTGCCCTCGGGATAATGTCGCAGCGGCATCCTGATATTAAGGGTTCTGGGATTCCCCAAGTTGAAGGTCAATTGACCGGTCAATTTGACGAACCGTGGTGGCCAGTGTTGTGGCGCAAATTTATCGGCGGGATTATCGGGATTGGTTCGGGGCTTTTCCTTGGCCGGGAAGGCCCGTCAATCCAGCTTGGCGCAACCATTGGTCAGGGCTGGAGCGAATTTCGTCACAAAAAAGGAATTGAACGGCGGGTTGGCATTGCAAGTGGTGCCGCCGCCGGATTGTCAGCAGCTTTTAACGCGCCCATTGCCAGTACCATGTTTGTTATTGAAGAGGTTTACCACAATTTTTCACCGCTAGTGTGGCTCTCTGTTTTTGTTAGTGCCCTCAGTTCAAACATGGTCTCTGTCCAATTTTTCAGCTTAAAACCTGACCTTGGCATCAGTTACCAACAGCCATTACCGCTCAACCAGTACTGGCATTTACTAATTTTGGGTATCTTGCTTGGCCTCTTAGGACGACTATACCAGTACGTTATTCTTCGTTTGCCACAATGGTCACGCCGGGTAAAGTGGGTTAAACCTGCATGTTATCCGGTAATTCCATTCCTGCTGTTGGTTCCAGTCGCTTGGTTTTTCCCACTGACTCTTGGTGGCGGGAACCAGTTGATCGTAACGATTGATCAGCTCCCCGTTTCCGTAAAGCTATTCGCTGGATTGTTTCTTCTAAGATTCATCTTTTCAATGATTAGTTATGGATCTGAGCTTCCGGGAGGGATTTTTCTACCGATTCTCACGTTGGGAGCTTTAATTGGCGGACTCTACGCGGCGGCAGCAGCTAATTTGGGACTGATGCCGGTTCGTTACATGGATAATATGATTATTTACGCGATGGCGGGCTACTTTGCTTGTATTAGCAAGGCGCCATTTACAGCAATTCTCTTGATTACTGAGATGGTGGGGTCGCTGGCCTTTTTGATGCCGCTTGCCATTGTGGCTGTGATCGCTTACTTAGTTGTTGATAGTCTGGGTGGTGCACCGGTGTACATGGCGATGTTTCGCAACTTTATGCACCAGCAGCCAGTAAAGCCATTCGTCGGGTTCACCAAGGTTACTGTTGCAGTCTTTGCTGGTTCCCGGTTGGATGGCGTAGCGGTCAAGGATTATCCGTGGCCAACGGGTTGTCTTGTTACTAGTATTTATCGTGGAGACGAGCACATTACTCCAAACGGTAGCACGATCCTGCGTGCTGGCGATACATTGGTGGTAGAACTTACAGGGAAAAACCAGCTGACAAAGGAGCGGCAAATCAACAGTGCTGCTCATGACGCTGCAGATGGTCAAGAACGGTGAAATGTGTTAATATAAATAAGTTAAAGTGAGTAGAAAAGAGGAGGAACCCCTGTGGAGAAGATTTTAATGACACTCTTCCTGATTGACTGTGTCGTATTGATTGCGTGCGTGATGATGCAGCCAGCCAAGAATGATAATGATGCAATGTCAGCGCTGACAGGTGGTGCTGGCGACCTCTTTTCCCGGCGGAAACCGCGGGGCTTTGAAGCGGTCATGCAAATTGTTACGGTTATTTTTGGTGCCCTGTTTTTCATCTTGGCACTAGCCCTGGTTTTTGTCTCGTCACACTAGTTGATTAAATAGTTAACAAAAAACGCAGTCTCCGGTGGTGCCTGGTATTCGAGAAAGTGAATGCTTGGCACCCCTTGTTCTTTTTAGGATAGGCTGCCGATGAAGGAGTATTATGACTGAAAAACAGAAGCAATTAGCAGAACAGATTTTGCAGTGTCTTGCTGACAACGTGAAGATTAGCTTGTCAGCAGAAAAAATCGCCCGACTTTTGGGGATGCCAGATGCTGACCAATTTACGCCTATCGTTCAAACACTGGCCCAGCTAGAACGTGATGGAAAAGTTTCCGTAACTGACCAGGGTGAATTTCGATTGGTGATCGAGGATAAGCCACTGACCGGTATTTTCCGGGCAAATGAACGTGGCTTTGGCTTTGTTCATTACGACCCTGAAATGCCTGACATCTACATCAATTCTGATGACACACTTAACGCTTTAAACGGTGACCAGGTGGCCGTGAAGATTCTTCAACCTGGTGACCCAACTCGTGGGCGGGGCCCGGTTGGAAAGGTGACTGAGGTGGTCGAACACCACTTTACTCACATGGTTGGTGAATTTAAGACGGTCTCATTAGACCACTTTATTGGGGAAATCGTTCTTAAGGATCAGAAACTCAGTCAGTATAAGTTCTACGTGACTGATAAGGGGCTCCATCCGTCAGACAATGAAATTGTTAACGCCACGGTTGAGACATACCCGACAAAGGAGTCACCAAATGTACTGACTGGTGCAGTATTGGAAGTAATCGGTGATGCAGACCAACCCGGTGTGGACATTATGTCGGCTGTTTATGCCCACGATGTTCCGCACCAGTTTTCTGATGAGGCAATGGCCCAAGCCAACGAAGTGGAAAAGCAGATTAGTGCGGACGAAAAGCGCGGCCGCAAGGATATCACCGACCAGCCACTAGTGACGATCGACAGTATTGAATCCAAGGACCTGGACGACGCGGTAGTTGCCTGGAAGCTGTCCAATGGGAACTTCCACCTGGGTGTCCATATCGCCGACGTCAGCCACTATGTCCAGCCAGGAACGCCACTGGATCGTGACGCTTATGAACGGGGGACGTCCGTCTACTTAACAGACCGGGTCATTCCGATGCTTCCTAAACGATTGTCAAACGGTATTTGCTCCTTGAACCCCGGGGAAGAACGGCTGTCGATGAGTTGTGAAATGGAGATTAACCCCCAGGGAAAGGTCGTCAAGCACTGGATTGGTCCTAGTGTGATGAAGTCTCATGCACGGATGACTTATAAGGCCGTCAATGCCATTATTGAAGACCACGATCCCCAGGTAATGGCCCAGTACCACGACCTGGTGCCAATGTTTGAAACGATGAATGAACTTCATCACATCCTGTTAAACGCTCGTCACCGGCGAGGAGCCATTGATTTTGAGGCGCCAGAAGCTAAAATTATTGTCGATGCTCAGGGACACCCCACCGATATCCAACTTCGTGAACGGCGGACAGCTGAAAAGTTGATTGAGTCCTTTATGCTGGCAGCAAACGAAACGGTCGCTGACCACTTCTACCACCTCCACGTTCCGTTCCTCTACCGGGTCCACGAGACACCTGACCATGACCGGATGCGTGACTTCTTCGACTTCCTCGGTGTCTTTGGTATTCAAGTGCCTGGTGACATCAACAATGTGACTCCAAAGATGTTACAGCGGGTGCTGGCAAAAGTGGCTGGTGAACCCGAAGAGCAGATGGTGCAGGTCATGATGCTGCGATCAATGCAGCAAGCACGCTACAGCGACGAAGAACTGGGTCACTTTGGCTTGGGGGCAAAGTACTACACGCACTTTACTTCACCGATTCGTCGGTACCCGGATACCATGGTGCACCGGATGATCAAGTATTATGCTGAACACGGTACAGGTGAAGATTCGAAGAGTAAGTTTCGTGATCGGTTAGAAGAAATTGCGGAACATACGTCGACAACTGAGCGGCGGGGAATCGATACAGAACGTGATGTTGACTCGATGAAGAAAGCAGAATACATGGAAGATCACATCGGCGAAACTTTTGATGCTGTCGTTAGTTCTGTTATGAAGTTTGGTCTTTTCGTTGAACTGCAAAACACCGTTGAAGGGCTGGTTCATATCAGCGTCATGGACGATGACTATTACGAGTACGAAGAAAAGCACATGGCATTGGTCGGGCGTCATAACCACCATATCTTCCAGATCGGTCAACCAGTCAAGGTCAAGCTGCTGCGGGTTGATAAGGATCAGCGAGAAGTTGATTTTGCCCTCGTCAATGCTGATGATGCTCCAACGACCAAACTGCGGGTTTCTTCCCCCGACCGGGATCGTCGTTCTCGTCATGGACATGGCCACTCTCGTTCGCATAATAATAATAATAATAATCGTCAACAATCATCACATAGCCGGAGTGGTCATCGGGGATCGCGTCATGGTAACGGGCAAAAGCGTTACCACAGTAAATCGCAGGGGAGTCAACACCAGCATAATAAGCAGCATGGTGGTCACCGCTTTACGATTCGGGAGCGCCGTCACTAATGTGCCTGATACCTGTTAGGAGGCGATGAAAGTGGCAAAACACAAACACCAACAAAAAAATGACAATTTAGTCGCCCAAAACCGGAAGGCACGGCATGACTATTTCGTTATTGAAACGGTGGAAGCCGGGCTGGTACTCACCGGGACAGAGATTAAGTCTGTCCGGGCCCGTCGCGTGAACTTAAAGGATGGGTATGCCCAGATTCGTAATGGGGAAGGCTGGTTAATGAACGTCCACATTAGTGAATACGCTAATGGCAACATTTTTAACCAGGATCCGTTACGTAACCGGAAACTGTTACTGCATAAAAAGCAACTCAATAAGCTGGCGGGGCAACTCAGTGTCGGTGGAGTGACGCTTATCCCACTGAAGATGTACATCAAGAATGGTTACGCCAAAGTCCTCCTTGGCTTAGCTAAGGGAAAGCACCAGTATGATAAGCGCCAAGCAATTAAGAACCGGGATGCGGCACGACAAATTGATCGTGTCATGAAGCATTACTAGAATTAAGTTAAACTCCTCACGTTGCGATGCAAGGTGGGGAGTTTTTGCAATGCATTGATGATCAACTTCCTGATTCGGGGAAGGATAATCACGGTCAAAATCAATCGTTAAAATTAGATGAGATAATTGTTCTTAAATTCTCAAAGAATGATAAAATGGACGTCAAAGAGGTGTGATGATGCAATATTTAAGACTGATTGGTATTTTAATTATTATTTTAGGGTTTGCCTTTAAACTTGATACTGTGGCAACGGTGGTCGTGGCTGCGGTAGTAACGGCACTTTGTTCGGGGATGAGTATTACCCAAACATTGTCGGTCATTGGTAAATCTTTTGTGGACAACCGGATGGTAACGTTGTTCTTTCTGACATTGCCAATGATCGGTTTAGTTGAAAGTCATGGGATGAAGGTCATGGCTGTTAACGGGATTAGCAAGCTGAAGCGGCTAACAGCTGGCGGGCTGCTAGATGTTTACATGGTACTGCGTGAAATCTTATTGTTCTTTGGTATTAACATGAACGGCCAAGTTGCATTGGTTCGGCCACTTTTGTCACCAATGACGATGGCGGCTGCGGAAAAGAATAATAAGTTAACGGCGAAGGGGAAGGAAAAGATGAAGGCCCGGATTGCGGCGACTGACAACTTTGCCAACTTCTTTAGCCAAAACACGTTTGTTGCCAGTGGTGGTGTGTTATTAATGGCCAGCACAATGACCAATTTAAAGCACCCGGTAAAGCCAAGCCAAATTGTTATTTGGGCAGTTCCCATTGCGATTATTGCCTTTATCGTTGTAGCCATCTATAACTACCTTTGTGATAAGCGTTATTTGACAGGAAAAGAGGCTGACAAATAATGTTGATGAAAAATTTATTGTTAGCTCTTTACCTTTTATTGGGTTTAATCCTGCTGGTAGCGGGAATCGAATCTTTCCGTGACAAAAAGAACCCCGCACGAATCGGTACTGGTTTGTTTTGGGTGATCATGGCGATTATTTTTGGGTTTGGCGATATGCTGCCCAACGTCGTTAGTGGATTGCTGGTAGTTATTATCGGTTTGTTGGCGCTGTTTAAGCAGATCAAGATTGGGACGATTCCGGAAGTTAACGAACAAAAGGCAGAAAAGTCTGCTAAGCGGCTTGGCTGGTGGATCTTCCTCCCAAGCATTATCCTGGCGATTGTTGCCTTTTGTATTTCCCAGTACACTAAATTAGGCGGACAAATTGCGATTGGGATTGCGTCCATTGTTTCACTCGTCATTGCTTGGGTAGAAACTCGTGCTAGCGCTAAGCAGGTGTTCTTTGATACTCACCGTTCTATTCGGGCAATGGGAACAGCCGGTGTTTTGCCACAGCTGTTGGCCATGCTAGGGGCTGTCTTCACTGCTGCTGGAATTGGTGACCTGACCGCTCAAATTATTGCTGGTATTTTCCCAACGGGTAATCGTCTACTGGGTGTTGCCCTGTATTGTATTGCCATGGCAATCTTCACGGTTATCATGGGGAATGCCTTTGCGGCCTTTGCGGTAATTACTGCTGCAATTGGGATTCCATTTGTTGTTGCCCAGGGTGGTAACCCGGCAATTGTTGCGACGCTTGGGATGACATCTGGCTACTGTGGGACGTTGATGACACCAATGGCTGCTAACTTTAACAGCCTTCCGGTAGCCCTGCTGGATATGGACGATGAGATGGGCGTTATTAAGGAGCAAGTCCCAGTAGCCATTGTGATGTTACTGATTCATATTGTGTTGATGTACTTTCTAGCCTTTTAACTTGAAAGAGGGACTTTAAATGAAAATTTTAGTGACAGGTTTTAATCCATTTGGTGACGACAAGATTAACCCAGCAATCGAAACGGTTAAGCAGTTGCCAGGGACTATCCACGGTGCTGAGATTATTAAGTTAGAAATTCCAACCGAATTTAATCACTGTGCTGAGGTCGTTAAAAAAGCAATCGAAGAGCACCACCCGGATTACGTTATTAATGTTGGCCAGGCCGGTGGACGATTTGGAATTACGCCGGAATACGTGGCCATTAACCTGGATGACGGCCGGATTGCAGACAATGCTGGATATCAGCCGTTAAATCACACCATTCACGAAGACGGAGAAACGGCCTACTTTACCCAGTTGCCGGTCAAGGCCATTGCACGGGCAATTCGCGAAGCTGGCTTACCATCCACAGTTTCTTACACGGCGGGGACGTATGTCTGCAACCACATTTTCTACCAGGTTCAGTACATGCGGGATAAGTTCTTCCCTGAGATTAAGGCCGGCTTTATCCACATTCCATTTTTGCCAGACCAGGTAATTCACCGTCCTCAAACACCAGCGATGTCGTTGACCGATGATGTGAAGGGAATTACAGCTGCTATCGGGGCAATTGTGGACTGTGATGGCAAGGGGGATATTGAAGCTGTTGAAGGCCATATTGCTTAGATAAAACAATAAAAACGTCATCGCGGGAGGGCATTTTTTATGGGTCGCAAATCTAAATATTCTGCGATGGAAAAGCTAAAGATAATCAATGAAGCTAAGTTATTTGGTGATTCAGCAGCTGCAAAGGCCTATTACATCAATAAAAAAACCATCTGGCGTTGGCGACTACTCTATCAATATCAAGGATTAGCAGGACTTAATCCGCTTCATCGCAATCAAAGTTATTCTAAGGAACTCAAAATACAATTAGTGAAACAATATCAGCAGTCTAATGATTCTATGGAAGAATTTGCGATCAAGCATGGCTTACGCGGCCATAAGCAACTATCTGACTGGATTAACCAGTATAATGGATCTAACTTAAGGGCCTACACGCCAAGAAAGCGAGATTCCAAAATGACTGGTAGAAAGACCACTTTTGAAGAACGAATAACAATTATTGAAGAACTGATTAAGCATGATTTGAACTATAACTGGGCCGTTGAACACTACAACGTCAGTTACCAACAAGTTTACGGTTGGTATCGGAAATATAAGCAAAGTGGCAATAACCCGGAATCACTTCGTGATCGCCGGGGCAAAGCCAAGCCTAAGTCAGAATGGACGGAAGTTGATCGATTAAAGGCAGAAAATCGACTGCTTAAAGCCAAGCTGAAACAACAAGAAATAGAGATTGCCTTCGCAAAAAAATTGGTCGAAATACGCAATCGGGAGGCGAAAAAGAGAACAAATACCAAGCAATTCAAGAAATGAAAGAGCAGTATGGATGGACGATTGTTCAGTTGACTAGCGCTGCTGGCATTACACGCGATGCCTATTATAAGTGGCTAAAACGGCAACCGAGCCGTTATCATCAAGAGCAAACTCAGTTAGTAACGGCTATTCTGGAGCTAGAAGAGGAACACAATTGGACACTAGGTTATTTGGGTATGACAACTCAGCTCAAAGCAGAAGGTAAATTATCATTCGCCGCTGGCCTGAAGAGAGTTACGCATTGTATGCGCGACAATCATATTCAAACCAACATCCGCAAAAAGAAACGTAATCGAATTAAACGTCATGAAGAATATGTAAGTGATAACTTACTCAATGAACAATTTGATCGTCAGGGCAAGAACGAAGTTTGGGTTACAGACACAACGGAAGTTGTGTATGGTAACCAAACAGTTCACAAAGCACGTCTCCATGTAGTTTTAGATTTGTATGGCCGTTATGCACTTAGTTACAATATTTCGGCAACTGAAACAACACCAGCAGTGATCGAAGCCTTTGAACGAGCTTTTAAGAGTGAACCAAATGTGCATCCTATGATTCATACAGATCGTGGAGCAGCCTACTGTTCAGGTTCATTCAATAATTATTTAGCATCAAAGAATTGTGTTCATAGCATGTCACATCCCGGTCATCCATGGGAGAATTCGCCGATGGAACGCTGGTGGAATGACTTTAAATTAATCTGGTTAGCCAGACATCCACGGCCAAAAACGATGGTCGAACTTGAACGGCTAGTCCAAGACGGCATCGAATATTTCAACACAAAGCGCGCGTACGCAACAAGAAACGGCTTGACCGCGGAACAATTCCGCAGCCAAGCCGCATAAACTAAATTTATTCTATTTCAACTGTAGACTTGACGGGACATAGTGCCGAGAGAAAAGCGCGATGGCGTTTTTTTATGCATGGCCTAATTGTGGGTGGCATTTTTTCCAGCGTTGAGCTATTTTCATCCGTAACGGCACACGGCTGCCACGATGAGCGTAGTGGTTGAGTACGGCTGCGATTAGGAGGGCGAGTGGTTCGTCTACTGGACGGTCAATAGTCAGTTCACTCACGGTCAGACCACTTTTCTCGACGGGCTTAATTTCGCAAACCAAGCGACGCCCCTGAAAAATACGGTAGCGCCCCTGTGTACCGCTACCAACGATGACCCAATTTAAACCGCGAATGTAAACTAATTCCCGTGAAAAACCGAGAGATAGCCCGACATAGCCGACGAGTTGGTTGTGCTGGAAGAGGTGAAAACGGGGAAGTAATCCTAGGGACGCCTGCTTGATTTCAGCGAGCAGTTGTCCGCTAATGGTGTAAAGCGATAAGACGTCGGCACGTAACCCCCAGCGACCCGTTAGCAAGTAGGCTTGTTGGCCATGCAAGTCATGAACCACAGTGACACTTCGCCCACTAGCCGTCTGGCTGCGTAGATATAACTTTCTCACCTGGAAACGCCCCCAATCATTAATCATAACTTTATTTTATCAGGGGTGAAGAGGGAAAGATAGGTAGCTAGTTAGAATTTAACGGAAACGTTATGATAGTGGTACTACTGCGTGAGGCCGACTAACTTATGATAAAATAGCGTTGAGGTGCTGAAAGTGAAACAGTTGATTAATAACGATTGGTGGCCAGTTTTAGAGCCACAATTTGAGTCCCAAAATTATGCCCAGTTGCATGACTTTTTGGTTCAGGAGTACTCTCATCAGACCATTTACCCGGAGATGCACCACATCTTCCAGGCGTTTGAGTGGACTCCCTTTAGTAAAACTAAGGTGGTTATCCTGGGTCAGGATCCTTACCATGGTCCTCACCAGGCGCATGGCTGTAGCTTCTCTGTAATGCCTGGAGTTGCTGTGCCCCCTTCATTGAAAAACATTTATAAGGAGTTGCAAGATGACGTGGGTTGTACCCCGGTCAACCATGGTTATCTTAAAAAATGGGCTGACCAGGGAGTTTTGCTACTCAACTCGGTGTTGACGGTTCGTGCTGGGCAAGCGTATTCTCATCGTGGCCACGGCTGGGAACAAATTACCGATGCGGCCATCGCAGCCTTGTCTGACCGTCCACGGCCGGTGATCTTCATCTTGTGGGGACGGGCAGCGCGTAATAAGGCTCAGCTGATTGATCGGTCACGCAACATTATTTTTGAATCAGCACACCCTAGCCCGTTGTCGGCCTACCACGGCTTCTTTGGTTCCAAGCCATTTTCGAAAACTAACCGTGCGCTCGAGTCAATGGAAGAACAGCCTATTGATTGGCAACTGCCGGACCATGTTACTGAATAAGAGGAGGAATACACATGAGTTTCATTGATACATTAAAAACTAAAATTGGTCAACAGAAAAAAACGATCGTCTTCCCCGAAGGCGGGGATCCCCGTGTATTAACTGCTGCTGCCAAGTTAGCCAATGAAAAACTAATTGTTCCACTAGTGTTGGGAAGCAACGATGAAATTAAACAGGCGGCTCAAGAAGCCCAGTTGGACTTAAGTGGGGTGAGAACCTTAGACCCCGCATCTTATCCGGCAGCTGACAGGCAAGCAATGCATGATGCCCTCCTCAAGCGGCGCAAGGGTAAGAACACGACTGAAGAAGTGGACCAGATGCTCGCGGATGTTTCTTACTTTGCCACCATGCTTGTTTACATGGGCAAAGTTGACGGGATGGTCTCTGGCGCGGTTCATTCTACTGGGGACACGGTCCGTCCTGCATTACAAATCATTAAAACTAAACCGGGTGTTAAGCGGATTAGTGGAGCCTTTATTATGCAAAAGGGTAACCAACGCTACGTCTTTGCCGACTGTGCAATTAACATCGAACTAGATGCGGCTACCATGGCAGAAGTAGCGATTGAAAGTGCACAGACCGCTAAATTATTTGGCATTGATCCGGCAGTAGCCATGCTGAGTTTTTCCACTAAGGGCTCTGCAAAGGGTGAAATGGTAACTAAGGTTCAAGAAGCAACTGCGTTGGTTCACCGCCAAGAACCTGACCTGGCAGTAGATGGCGAACTTCAATTTGACGCAGCAATCGTACCAGCAGTTGGAAAGTTAAAGGCACCTGATTCCGCTGTTGCGGGTCATGCGAATGTTTTCGTCTTCCCAAGTTTGGAAGCCGGCAACATTGGGTACAAGATTGCTCAACGTTTAGGTGGCTTTACCGCTGTTGGACCGATTTTACAGGGACTGAATGCGCCAATTGCGGACTTGTCAAGGGGAGCAAGTGCTGATGATATCTATCAGGTAGCAATTATCACTGCTGCCCAAGCCCTTTAACCGGAGGCGGTTTGATGAAAGAATTAATGATGACTAGTCGAGATGCTACCATTAACCTCGGCAGGAAAATTGCTAGTCAGTTACGTGCTGGGGACGTAATTGTTCTCAAAGGCGACCTTGGTGCGGGAAAGACCACGTTCACTAAGGGACTAGCTGCTGGCTTAGGGATCCCCGACATGATTAAGAGTCCTACCTTTACCATTATTCGTGAATACCGGAATGGGCGGCTGCCGCTTTATCACATGGACGTATACCGGCTAGAAAATGGTGGTGGTGACGAGCTCGGGTTAGAAGAGTATTTCGATGGCGACGGGGTTTCTGTTGTTGAGTGGCCCCAGTACGTGGCTGATGAATTGCCGGCCGAATACCTCGCAATTAACTTTCAACGAACCACCAAGGAAAGTTCGCGGGTCATTAGTCTGCAGCCGCACGGAAAACACTTTGAACGGCTGGTAGAGGGACTGGAAAAGTAATGACTGAAGAAGAAACAGAAGTACGAATTTTGCCGGCAAAACCAGCTGATGCGTCCGCACTGGTGGCGTTTCTCAAACAAGCCAGCAAGGAAAGCAACGCCGTTCAGATTACCAACTTACAGCAGCTGACGGCTGCTAATGAAATGGACCAATTGCGGGCCATTAGCAGAAGTAATAGCTGTGAAGTTGTTGTCGCACGTCTCGGCAAGCAAGTGATCGGGGTGGCAACAATCATGGTTGACGCTGATGACCCCACTACCGGGGAGCTAGGGTTACTGGTTGGCAAAGAGTTTTGGCACCAGGGCTTAGGTACGGTCTTGCTAGCAACCATCCTTGACTGGTATAGTCACGGTAGTGAATTAACATCATTGGTACTTGACGTGTTTGCGGATAATGAGCGGGCAATCGACTTGTACCACCGTTACGGCTTTGTTGAGAATGGTATCAGCAATTATTCGACTGAAAAGGGCAGTCCTCGGCAACTAGTTCACATGGTATACATGAAAAAAAGTAATTAAGCATAAAAAATCCTGGATCAGTGGTAGTCACCACTAGTCCAGGAATTTTTTGTTAAAGGGAAGGCCGGTCAACAACGTTAACTGGCAAGATGGTAGTTGGACCACCACATTTTCTGGTCTGAATTTGGTTGAGTAGTTGGTGGGCGGCAATGTTACCCATTAACTCCATATCTTGTTTCAACAGGTAAACTCCATCACTGACGTACTGTGACCAAGACCAGTCGTCAAAACTGATTAAACCAAAGTCCTGGGGAAAGTTAAGGTGCCGCTGTTGACAGATACTGAGAATATCAAATAAGACTGGGCCCATTAGGGAAATAACGGCTGTCCGTCCACGAAGACGAGCTAGTTGTTGTGGAAAGACGTCTGCCAGCCATTGACGATCGTGGCCACGAGTTTCAATATTGTGAAAACTGAGGCCCAGCTCGTTAGCGATGGATTGCAGACCACTGATGCGGGGAATTTGCCCCGAAGCTTGAGCAAAGTGAGCACTGATAGCCAAAATGTTGTCATAGCCGCGCTGTTGGATAGTTCTGCCAACTTGGTAGCAGGCATCACAATTAGCACTGGTAACCATGCTGATATTAGCAGGAAGATCGTCTACCTCTCTGTCGACCACCACTAGGGGAATGTTGCGGTCAACGATGGACGCAAACTGCTTGTAATAACGTGAATCCGGCTGGACAATAATGCCATCTACCTGAAGCTCGTACAGCCGTTCCAGGGACCGTTTTTCACTTAAGAGTGAGTTGTTAGTGTTCATCAGAACAATATCGTACCCTACTGGTTGGAGAACATCACCAATTCCCTTTGCTAACAGAGTCGAAAAGACATTACCGATATCACCAACGAGAACTCCCACCGTATGGCTTTTCCGGGTCCGCAAGCGACGGGCCGAGGCTGTGGGGAAAAAGTGAAGTTCCTTAATGGCTGCCTCGACTTTTTGGCGGGTTGCTGGGCGCATTTTTTCGTAATGCCCATTAATAATCCGGGAAACCGTGGTGACTGAGACCCCGGCCTTATTTGCCACGTCCTTAATTGTGACACGTTCAATCATGTTTTATTCATCCTTCATTTCTGTCTAGTAATAGGATACACCAGTCAAAGAAAAACACCACCATTACGGTGGTGTTTTTTCGTTGCTTAAACGTCGCTTAAACAAAGAGCGAAATGGCATAAACCGCACCCAGACCAGCGATGGCCAGGACAGATGTTAACGTTGACCATGAGAGAAGTGTTTCCTTCAGTGAAAGGCCAAAGTATTCTTTGATCATCCAGAAACCCGCGTCGTTGACGTGGTCGCAGAACACCGAACCAGCACCAATACTGAGAACCATCAGTGCTGACATTGCCGAGTTAGCACCATATTGCTGGGCCATTGGCGCAACCAGACCAGCAGCAGTCATGGCGGCAACGGTCGATGAACCGAGCGATACCCGCAGTAGTGCGGTAATGATCCAGGCAGCTAAGATTGGTGACATGTGGGTAGAAGCAAAGAGGGTGGAAATGTACTTGGAAATTCCCCCGTCGACCAGGACTTGCTTGAAGGCCCCACCACCACCGATGATCAGTAGCATGACCGCAATCTGCTTTACTG
Organism: [Lactobacillus] timonensis; assembly: GCF_900240275.1. Taxonomy (GTDB): domain Bacteria; phylum Bacillota; class Bacilli; order Lactobacillales; family Lactobacillaceae; genus Limosilactobacillus; species Limosilactobacillus timonensis. The sequence continues at coordinate 1,227,560 of NZ_LT964761.1, forward strand.
ATAAGACCATTGAATCGGTAACTTCCTTCATCGTCTTTGACCGGTGGATTCCCATCGTGTACACCGCCAATAGTAGTGAAAGAAGCATTGCTAGGTCAGGAGCACCGACAAACTGGATAAATTCGTTTACTGGATTATGTTTTGACAAAACAAATGAGCAAATGGTTGCAAAGGCAATCAGGATGACAGGCATCATGGCTGTCAGAACCGAGATTCCGAAACCTGGTGTTTCATCTAGCTGAAATTCACGGTATTCACCAAGAACTGAAATATCCGTGTTCTTCCGGTAGACTTGCGGGTAAACTTTCTTCAAAAACCAGTTGAAGCCTGGACCGGCAATTAGGATCGTTGGAATAGCAGCAATAATTCCGAGCAAAAGGACGTGGCCGAGGTTAGCGCCAAGGATGTCGGTGATTGCTGTTGGTGCCGGGTGCGGTGGTAAAAACGCATGGGTTGTGTTCAACGTTGCCGCCATTGGAATACCCAGGTATATTAACGGCATGTCCAGTTCACGCGCGATGATGAAAATAATTGGTAAAACAACAACCAGACCAACTTCAAAGAAGAGGGCCAACCCAATAATAAAGGAAGCCAGGATAACAGCAACCTGAATCCAGCGCCGACCGAACTTGTCAATCAAGGTCGTTGCAATCCGGTAACCACCACCGGCATCTGAAACCAGTTGACCGAGCATTGACCCAAAACCAAAGATAATTGCCAAGTGGCCGAGTTGACCGCCAATACCAGCTTCAATTGTCGTAGGGATCTTAGTCAGAGGCAACCCCAGTAAGAGTGCGGTAATAAAGGACGTAATGATGAGGGCAACAAAGGTGTTGAGCTTCAGCTTGATAATCATAAAGATAAGCAGCAGAACACCAATTAACACAATGAGTAAGGGCATTTTAAATCCTCCTAAAAGTTAGTTTTGCTGTAATTGAGCAATTTGACCGTAAGCGGGAGTCAGGACCTTTTCCAGCGACTTGAAAAGTGGCAGGTATCGCTGGTAAGTGTCCACAGCGCTGCTTTGTGGCTGATATGATTGTTGATCGCCGATGAAGTTTTGAACGGCAGCATAGTTTTCCACCATCCCGAGCGACTTCATTGCCACCATGGTTGCGCCGAGACATCCAGACTCAAATGCCTGGGGAATATTGACGGGACAGTTCAGGATATCGGCCAACATTTGCCGCCAAACTGGTGATTGTGAGAATCCGCCGGTTGCGGTGACACTAGTTGGTTGTCCCACCAGGTCGCAGACGGCTTCAAATACCGTCGCAATATTCATATTGATACCTTCCAGAACTGCTCGAAGCATATCGGCTCGCGTGTGCAGGTTGGTTAAGCCAAAGAAGCTGCCGCGGGCACTAGCATTCCATAGCGGTGCTCGTTCGCCACCGAGGAATGGGTGGAAAATAAGACCATGAGCACCGGCAGGAACGTTTGCAATGACGTCGTTAGCTAAGGTGTAGGCGTCAGTTTTTTCGTTCTTAACGGCACTGGCGTCCACCAGGTGTTCAACAGCCCACTGGAAAACATCACCGCCGTTGTTAAGTGGACCACCGATAACCCACAAACCGCGATCCAGAGCGTAGCAGAATAAGCGTTGCTGGGGATCAATTAGTGGTTGATTGCTTATTACCCGGACACCAGCTGAAGTACCAATTGTGATGGCAACGGTATCTTGTTTGATCGCGCCGACCCCCAAGTTTGAAAGCGCACCGTCGAAGGCCCCGTAAACAAATGGAGTATCTGCTGGAATTCCCATCGCCGTTGCAGCTTTGGAATTGAGGCCTCGCTCCTGAGTTGTCCCCGAAACAATGGTTGGTAATTGCTGGCGAGCGATTCCAGTTTCTTTCAGCGCTTTGTCGTCCCAGTTGGAGGTTTTGATATTCATCATCCCGGTGCAGCTGGCAATTGAAATATCGACTTTGAAGACGCCAAAGAAACGGGCAAAAAGATACGATTTAATATCACCAATGAAATCAGCTGTTGCGAGTTGGTCGGGGTGTTCATCCTTCAACCAGAGCAGTTTCGTCAATGGCGACATCGGGTGAATGGGAGTCCCGGTACGTTCATATAACTGCTTACCCAGCGGTGTCTTTTTAAGTTGGTCAGCTTGGTGACGGGCTCGCGTGTCTGCCCAGGTCATCGCCCGAGTGAGGGGCTGCAAGTGCTTGTCCAGGAGGATCAAACTCTGGTTAGCTGAGGAAAAAGAGACAGCCGTTAACTGGTCATTATCAAAATTAAGCTGTGCGGCCGCGTCATGAATAACCTTTTCTACTGCCGTCCCAATCTGTTGAGGATCCTCTTCCGCCATTCCGTTAATATCACGGTAGAGAGGGTAGCCCTGACTAAATTTGCCAATAACGTGGGCGTGTTCGTCATATAAAATCGCCTTGGTGCTGGTTGTCCCAACATCCACACCGATTAAATAGTTCATTGGTTTCTCCTTTCGGCTGATGAAAGCGTTTTGGTTTATCGTTACACCCGATAATATACAAAACCTGGTAAGCGTTGTCAATGCTATTATGGAAATAATTAAAACGTTTTCTTAAAAAACAAAAAACCACCCAACAACTGTTGAGTGGTAAAAGATAGTGAATGAGACTATATCTTGAGCTTATCTGCAAGGGTGAGTAGAACGCCCTGCTGATTGTTGGATGGGGCAACGTGGGTAGCAACTTTCCGAACGTGCTGTGGTGCGTTGGCCATCGCGTATGATTCGCCTGCTAATTTAAACATTGAGAGGTCATTTTCATTGTCACCAAAGACTAACAGGTCATCACCACTTAATTGCCAGTGATGCAGGAGTTTTCGGAGGCCATTGCCCTTGTTCATGTGCGGAATAATGAGATCGATTGCGCCATATCCACTGACCGTTGGCTGGATTAGCCCCGCAAACTTATTGTTGAAATGTTTGATAAATGTGGAAGTTTGTTTGGCTGGCAGTGTCAAGGCAAACTTAAAGACATTCTCGGGAATGTCGGCAAGGGATTGGATAGTCTGGAGACGTGAATAGTATTGCTGGAACATATTGTGTTGCTTTGGCGGAACATCATCCATGATGTAGGCAGAATGGCGAGCACACATTGTAAAGTAAGTCGCTGGTTGACGACGGAGAAAAGTGAAGACGGCTGTCACCACTGCGGGTGGTAACTGGCTGCTAGCAATTTCCTTGCCGTGCCGGTCGACCACCAACACGCCATTTTCCGCGACAAAACCTAGTTCAGCAGCATGCTCAGGAAAAAGCCCTTTTAAGAAGGCATACTGGTCACCGCTAGCAACGATGAACTGGATTTGCTGGCGTTGCATTTTGCGAAGCACTTTGGTAAAGAGTGAGCGATCGTAGTCACGCTGATCGGTTAAAAAGGTGCCATCAATATCGACGGCGACTGCTTTGAACATGGTCATTCCTCCTGAAGCTAGCCGCGCATGGTAATAAACGGCCGAATTTGTTGAGCACCATATTGTTGCGTTTCGGTAATCAGAATATTAGCACAAGCCTGGGCGTCATCAAGAGCATTGTGGTGGTGGTGCAAGTTGATATTTAACGCATCACAAACGGTATCCAGTTTATGGTTGACCAGGTTTGGTAAGAAGTACCGGCTAGTTTTGACAGTGTCGAGGGTCAAATACGCAGGGGTGACAAGACCATAGTGGGTAAGGGTAGCAGCCAGCACGCTGTTGTCAAAGCTATTATTATGAGCAATGACTAATTGGTCGGGAGTAAAAAATTGGTTGATATGCTGCCATACTTCCGGAAATAGCGGAGCGTTAGCCACGTCTTGTTCGTGAATGCCGTGAATTTGAACGTTTCGCCAAAAAAACTTAGTTTGTGGGTTGATCAGGGTATAAAATTCGTCAACTACTTGACTATTACGGACGACCGCTAAAGCCAACGAACAAGCACTATATCGTTGCCCCGCAGCGGTTTCAAAATCCATTGCCACAAAATTCATGTGTGGTCCTCCTTTTGCTAAATCAATTAAATTATACAGTCGACAGCAAAAATTACCAATTTAGCGCCTTTCCGCGAAACGCAAAGAGTTGAAACCATTCGGCAACACCGTTAAGATTAGTTCAGTAAAACCAATAATAGGAGATAAATAATGAACACAAATTTACGGCAGGAATTTCCCGCAATTAAAATTCTCAAAGATGAGCCGCTCTCCAAGTACACCTTTACCCATACGGGTGGCAATGCTGACTGGTTGGCACTGCCAACGACGGTCGATCAGGTTCAGCAGTTAGTTAGCTATTGTACAGCTCACCAGTTGCCACTCACCGTTCTGGGGAATGCTAGCAACTTAATTGTTAAGGATGGCGGCATTGATGGATTGGTGATCATTACTACCGAACTGACAAAGATTACTGTTCGCGGCAACCAGGTTGAGGCGCAGGCGGGGGCTGCTTACATTGATGTCACCAAAGCCGCCCGTGATGCTGCTTTGACCGGCCTGGAGTTTGCTGCGGGAATTCCAGGCAGTGTCGGCGGAGCAGTCTTTATGAATGCTGGTGCTTATGGTGGTGAGACACGTTTCGTTGTTAGTGCGGCAACTGTGCTTTTACCAACCGGCGAAGTGCGGACTTTTAACAATGACCAACTTGCTTTCGGCTACCGTCATAGTGTTGTTCAGGATAACCAGGGAATTGTTTTAGCTGCCACTTTTGCCCTCCAGCCAGGTGATCAAGAAAAAATTAGTAACAAGATGAATGAGCTGAATACTCGGCGAGCAGCTCGTCAACCGCTGGAATTACCATCTTGCGGAAGTGTCTTTAAGCGGCCAACTGGTTACTATGCTGGCAAACTGATTCACGATGCAGGCTTGCAAGGGTACACCGTTGGGGGCGCACAGGTTTCAACGAAACACGCTGGTTTTATTGTCAACGTTAACCACGGGACTGCCGCTGACTACCAGGCGGTAATCAAACACGTCCAGGATACCGTTAAGGAAAAATATGGGGTTCAATTGCAGCGAGAAGTTCGGATAATCGGCCGTGACAAATAATAAATACTCAATAAACGAGAAAACCGCCATCCCTTGAGATGGCGGTTTTGTTGTATGTTACTCATTTATTCGACAAAAATTTTGACAGCCATTGCAATGTTGTAGATAAAACTGATCAAGGCTGCAAGAATCGTGACTGCACAAAGGGTAACAGTCAGCCATCCCATGGAGACACCAACGTAATGGACAGAGTTGCCAAGAGAGACATGACCACTGGCAGTTCCAACAATACCAAGGATGATCAGGAAAACGAGGCCGATCAGTGCCGGAATCAGTTGTGACCAGAAGGCCTGCTTAGCGTGACGCTTAACAAAGGGGTTGGCAGCACCAATAATCCACACGATCAGTGGAAAGACAACCGGCATGAAAATGATGCTTACGTATGCTAATGCCGCGATGATGCGGTTAGCGGTAGATGGTACCAAGTGTTCGTTGTTCATTTTAAGAATCCTCCTTTCGTCGCTTTTCGGTTAACGTTACAATAACATTTTTAATTATAAAATACTAGTTAATCAGTCGTCTACCGGGTAACCAGCGATGACGTGAATTAAGTAAACCAAGATTAACTGGGTGATGGTTAGAATAATGACAAATTGGATCATTTCTGCGTTCCACATGCGTAATAGTTGTTTGATAAACCAACCAGGTGTCATCAGTATGTATAGCGAATGAAGCCGGAGAAAACGGCCAATGTAGATGCCCACGCTGGAAATAAATGAGCAGCAGCTAATCCATACGAGCCGCCATTGCAGGTGGCGAGGAGTAGTCATCATGGTTAGCAACCTGCTGGTTTGCAGCAGGGAAATCGCACCGAATAGCGCACAAGCAAAAGCACTGATGACCATTAGTGAAAACATTAACCACGTATGTGGGTCGCTTCTAAGAATCCCTGAGATACTTGTATGCGGATGTAACCAGGCAAGATGAAATAAATCAGTCATTACATAAGGAGCGTTAGGATAAAAGACGACCCATAAAATTAGCAGGACCCAGAAGGCCAACGAACGGCGGTCTGCAAAATGGCGTAATTGAAAGCCTAGTTCAATAGGAACATATGCTAAGAAGACGTTAAAGGCCATAAAATTGTAAGGTAATTTCATCACTAGCTTGAGTAATATGATCCAACCGAGTAAGAAAAGACGGATTTGCCAATTTGTACTTATTCTCTTCATTTTCTTTCCTCCATTCCCTCCATGTTACCAGAGTTTCCCAGACCCGGCGGTGAATGTTTTCGGTCAGGAGAGTAGGGATGATGATATAATATGAAAGTGATATTAACTGGAGGCATTGCAATGCAGATTTTTTCGTCATTGCTGACTTGGCATTCGCTCGTCAGCTTAGTTGACATTCTTTTTATTTGGCTGCTGATCTACGAAATGCTCCTCCTAGTCCGAGGAACGAAGGCGGTTCAGCTTTTTCGGGGAATAATTATCATCCTCGTCATCAAGCTGATCAGCTGGTATGTCGGCCTGAGCACCGTTTCGTGGCTGATGGATCAGATCATCAACTGGGGTGTCATCGCAATCGTTGTTATTTTTCAGCCAGAAATACGACGGGGACTCGAACGACTCGGTCGTGGAAATGTTTTCACTCATAAGCACAGTGGAAACGCCGAGGCAGAGGACTTGATTCAGCAACTTGATAAGGCAATCCAATACATGTCGAAACGCCGGATTGGGGCCTTGATTAGTATTCAGATGGATACCGGGCTCGAAGAATATATCGAAACGGGGATCCCGCTTGACGCAAAGGTAACGGGAGCATTGTTAATCAATACCTTTATCCCCAATACGCCGCTCCATGACGGGGCGGTCATTATTAAGGATGACCGGATTGCTGTTGCTGCGGCTTATTTGCCATTGTCTGATAGCAAGCTGATCCCTAAGGAGTTGGGGACGCGTCATAGGGCAGCGGTCGGTATCAGTGAAGTGACCGATGCGCTAACTATCGTCATTTCGGAAGAAACTGGCGAGGTCTCTCTGACAAAGGATAATGAACTGATGCGTAACATGTCGCAAAAGGATTATATTAAGTTCATGCGTTCGCAACTTTACAGTCATACGGAAGAAACTTCGAGTAGTTGGGTTGTGGGTGCCTTCGGGCGCCTCTTCGGCAGAGGAGGTGGCAGCGATGAAAAGTAATCGCAATAATGATTCCTTCTTTAGTAACATCTGGGTTTTGCGGATCTCGTCGCTGATTTTGGCACTTTTCTTATTCGTTTACGTTAACGGAAGTAAGGACGGTTTTTTGCGGCAAAATACGCGAACTGGTAACAACAGCGCTTTGATGTCGAACCGGTCGGCCACAATCAAGATGCCCCTGCAGCTAAAAGTTAACAGCCAGCGTTATGTGATTACTGGCTACCCACAATATGTTCGGGTGAAGGTTAGTGGGCCATCAGCGCTGGTGACGACGACCGTTAACACCCAAAACTTTAAAGTTTATGCCGACCTTTCCAACCTAGGAGTGGGGCACCATACGATCAAGTTACGAACATCGGGATTGAATTCTGAATTGCGGACTGCATTGACACCAGAGAAGATTAAAGTTAATATTCAACCCCGGGCAACGACTACTGTTCCTGTTGAGGTGCGTTTAAGTTCAAAGAGCGTTAACGGCGGCTATGAAGTTGGGACACCGAAGAGTTCGATGACCAACGTCCAGGTCAGCGGTGCCCGTGATGAAGTGCGGCGTGTGGCCAAGGTAGTGGCAGAAGTCAACGTTCCTAAGGATGCTACTAGTGACCTTCACCGCCAGGTAACGCTGCAGGCACTGGATAAACACGGACATATTCTCAACGTTATTATCAGTCCAAACAGTGTCAGCGTAACCGTGCCGATCAGTTCAAACGGGATGGCAAGCAGTAGTAACAAGGAAACGTCGTCTGACAGTTCGAATAGTTCGTCGGCAAAGGATAATCAAAATAACGACGATAGTAGCACGGAAAGCAGTAATGCTAACTCGACCAGCAATAATAACTAACAACTTAAGAAACGAGGATATTGATAATGGATTTAAAATATTTTGGTACGGATGGTGTTCGCGGTGTAGCGAACGAAGACCTTAGTCCTGAACTAGCTTTTAAGTTGGGACGGACAGGCGGTTACGTGTTAACTCAGCATTCTGAGCGTAAGCAGCCACAGGTGCTGGTTTCACGAGATACCCGTATTTCTGGGCAAATGCTGGAAAACGCGTTGGTAGCCGGACTGCTGTCTGTCGGCATCGAAGTGCTGCGACTTGGCGTTGTTACCACCCCAGGCGTAGCCTACTTAGTTCGCGCCCAGGAAGCTGATGCTGGGGTAATGATTACTGCCTCTCATAACCCAATTAAGTACAATGGGATTAAGTTCTTTGGCTCAGATGGTTTTAAGCTTTCTGATGAGATGGAAGCCGAAATTGAAACGTTGCTGGATGCATCAGCTGACCGTCTGCCGCGACCATCAGCAGAAGGTTTGGGATCAGTTGAGGACTACCGCGAAGGCGGTTTGAAGTATGTTTCATTCTTAGAGCAAACGGTTTCGACCGACTTAAGTGGTTTGAAGATTGTCGTTGACGCTGCTAACGGTGCGACGAGTCCCTTTGTTTCCAACCTCTTTGCGGACTTAAACGTTAACTTCAGTACCATCAATGATACGCCAAACGGGTTAAATACCAACCTCAACTGTGGTTCAACGCATCCTAAATCCTTACAAAAGGCAGTGGTTGAACAGGGAGCTGACATGGGAGTTGCCTTTGACGGTGATGGTGACCGTTGCATTGCGGTTGATGCGGATGGCAACCTCATTAATGGTGACAAGGTGATGTATATCTGCGGCGCTGCCATGGACGAAAAGGGTAAGCTGAAAAAGGACACCATTGTCACTACTGTCATGTCCAACATGGGGATGTACAAGGCAATGGAAGCCAATGAAATGCATGGTGTACGGACAAAAGTTGGCGACCGTTACGTTGTGGAGGAAATGTTAAAGGATGGCTATAACCTTGGTGGTGAACAGTCAGGGCACGTTGTCTTCCTTGATTACAATACAACGGGTGACGGGATGCTGACGGCATTACAGTTAATGTCTGTGGTGGCATCTTCTGGACAGACACTGGCTGAGCTTGCAGCCCCGGTTCATGATTACCCGCAGGAGCTAGTTAACGTTAAGGTCGAGAATAAGAAGGCAGCGATGAAGAACGAAACGCTACTGGCAGCCATTGATAAGGTAGAACACCGGCTTCACGGTGACGGACGGGTACTGGTACGGGCTAGCGGTACTGAACCACTGATTCGTATTATGGCAGAGGCCCCAACCAAGGAGCAATGCCATGATATTGTGACCGAGATATTCGAAGTGGCGAAGGCCACAGTTGGTGTTGAATAGAAGATGAAATAATCGTGTTTGCTAGATCACTGATTGGTTGACATTAGCAAACGCGTTTTTGTATCATGTTACCTGGTTTCTAAATTATAAAAAGCTAATAATTTTCTATTTGAATGGACTTAAAAGTAAAGGGTGAACATTATGTGCGGAATTGTTGGTGTTACCGGGAACAAGCGAAGTGTTAACATCTTGCTCAACGGTCTCAAATCCTTGGAATATCGAGGATATGACTCAGCAGGTATCTATGTCAATGACCAGGAAGGACACGACTACCTTGTTAAGCGGACCGGCCGAATCAAGAACTTGGAGCAGGCGATCAACGAGCAAGGGGATGTTCACGGGACTGCCGGGATCGGTCACACGCGTTGGGCAACGCACGGGGAACCGAGTGAAGCCAATGCCCACCCGCAGTTCTCTAATGATGACCGTTTTTATCTGGTGCACAACGGGGTTATTGAAAACTACCAGCAATTAAAGAGCGAATACCTGGCAGATGTCGACTTCAAGAGCCAGACGGATACGGAAGTGATTGTCCAACTGGTTGACCGTTTTGTGGTTAATAACCACATGGATACTCGTAGTGCCATGCTGAAGGTTTTGCGATTAATCAGTAGTGATTCATCATATGCTTTCGTTTTGATGGACCGTCAACAACCGGACACACTCTTTGTTGCAAAAAATAAGAGCCCGTTGCTGATCGGGCTAGGTGATGGTTACAACATGGCTGGCTCTGACGCAATGTCCATGATTAAAGAGACTAACCGCTTCATGGAGTTGGAAGACCATGAATTGGTTATTGTTAAGCCAGACCACATTTCCATTACCAGTTTTGATGGTGAGGAAAAGAAGCGTCAGCCATTTACAGTGGACATGGACCCATCAGCTGCTGATAAGGGTGCTTACCCGTTCTACATGCTTAAGGAAATTGATGAGCAGCCGGCGGTAATGCGCCGATTGGTGTCTGAATATCTACCAGCGGATGGTAAGCCGCAAGTTGAAGATGCCCTACTGGAATCAATGGCATCATCCGACCACCTGTACATCATTGGCGCCGGGACTAGTTATCACGCTGGTTTGGTTGCACAACGTGCTTTTGAAAAGCTGACAGGAATCCACACGTCTGTTCATATTTCATCAGAGTTTGCTTATGAGCACCCGTTGCTGTCTGAAAAGCCATTCTTTATCTTTTTATCGCAGAGTGGTGAAACGGCAGATAGCCGCGAAGTACTGGTAAATGTCAAGAAACACCAGTGGCCAAGTTTGACGATCACTAACGTCGACAAGTCGACGCTCAGTCGGGAATCTTCGTTTAGTATGCTGATCTATGCTGGGCCGGAAATTGCGGTTGCGTCGACAAAGGCGTACACGGCACAAATTGCAGTACAGGCTATCTTGGCAAAAGCCCTTGGCATGAAGATGGGACAACAAGCAGCCGCTGACTTTGCCTTAAAGGAACAACTAGCAATTATTGCCAATGGAATGCAGGCAATCACCGACAGCAAGGATAAGATGGCCGAAATAGCCGCCCATTACCTGAGTAAGCCGCGGAATGCTTTCTATATTGGGCGGGGAATGGACTGGTCTGTGGCTTTGGAAGCGGCACTGAAATTGAAAGAAATTTCATACGTTCAGGCAGAAGGTTTCGCTTCTGGAGAACTGAAGCACGGAACGATTGCTCTGATTGAGAACCGGACGCCGGTAATTGGGCTCATCACCCAGGACCGGACCGCTGGTTTAACCCGGTCCAACCTGGAAGAAACTGCATCCCGGGGAGCTGCTACACTGACGATTGTTTCGCGTCACCTAGCAAACGAAGACGATAATATTGTTTTGCCAGATGTGGATCCATTACTAACACCACTGTTAAGCGTTGTGCCAACTCAGCTGCTGGCTTACTACACTAGCCTGGGGAAAGGGTTAGATGTTGACAGGCCGCGTAACCTGGCTAAGTCTGTCACTGTTCAGTAGGCGTGTTAATAAATGATGAAGTTAATTGTCCGAATAATGGGGAAGGTGGCTATCGTAGTCGCCTTTTTCACTTTATTCTTAGCTACCCCAGTAAAGGCAGCGGGGCCTGGCAAGCAGGATACAGCGCCCATTCCAACCGTTTTTGTTCACGGGTTAAAGGGATCGGCAAAATCGACGAACGGGATGATTTCCTACTTCAGTCACCGTTATTATGGCGCCGCCCGAGTGCAAACTATCAATATTGAACCCGATGGTGAGCTAAATGTTCAGGGTGAGTACCAAGAGATTGACCACCCGCTTATTCAGATCAACTTTGTTAACCGTAATGCTTCGATACCTCAGGATAATATTTGGTTGGCCAAGGCTCTTCATTACATCAAAATCAAGGACGGGGTTGACCGGTATTATGCGGTGGGACATTCTGCAGGTTGTGTTACCTTACTGCAAACAGAAATGCTCTCCAGAAAACAATTGCCCATCATGGAAAAATTTGTCTCGGTTGCAGGTTGTTATAATGGCCTGTTAAAGGAAAATGATTTTCCACATGCTGTTCATTTGGATGACCACTACCGGCCAGATCACTGGTATCAGGCGGATAGTCAGTACCCAGCATTTAAGACCCTCGTGCGCCAAGCAAAATACTTTCCCAAAGATGTTCAGGTGTTAAACATCTACGGTGACCTAGGAAACGGGACCAATTCTGATGGTAAGGTGACGACTCAGTCAGCGCTGTCGCTGAATTATATCCTGCGTCACCAAATTCTGAAGGTCCAAAATGTTCGTTTTACAGGACCTCTTTACAAGCATAGTGGTTTGCGGAAGAGTCCGGCAGTTTACCAGTGCATTGGCACCTTTCTCTGGCATCAGCAAGCACATAACGGGGCAATCATTCACCCGCAGCCGGAACCGACTTCAGCTCACAACTAGGTGTAATTTCGAAAAAAAAGCAAATAATGTTTGACAGCGCTTACACGATCGGTTATTATAATGTCATAAGGTATCAATATTACCTTCTAATCAATTCTCTTTCTCTCTTATGCCAATCACCACCAATCTATGGTGGTGATTTTTTTATTTGATGGATTTCTGTTGTAAAATACTTGTATTAATGAAAGGCAAGGCGAGAGTTGGATGGAAAAGCAACACGAAATCCTGGATATGATTGAGCAGATTACAAGGAATGATGGTAGTAAATACTACGAAATCGGCAATATGGTCCACAACGGGCGGGCTGAATTGGCGGCCGACAGGGGCTATATCAAGGAAGTGCGAATTCTTAAGCTGAATATTCCTCATTCGCAAACTGTTCAAAAATATGAAGATTTTATCAATAGTCACTACCAGATGCAGCCGGAAAACCTGGATCATTGGGAAGAGTGGAAACGCACGCCGGAAGCAGACAAGCTGGTTAGTGAAATCATGAAGGAAAACCACCTATCTTAAAAAGCCAGCCTCCACGTTTGGTTAATCCAAACATGGAGGCTGATTTTAGTTGTTAATTTTGGTGGTGAATCGCCTGCTGAGTTGCTAGTTCAAAGGACTTCAATTCACTACTATTGAGATCAATGTTGTTTAGTGAGATAGCATTAATTTGCTGGTTGCTATAAGTCGTGTAATAGAAGGTACCAGTTGTTAAGTTAATGCAGTCAGTATAAAGAGTATATTCAAACTTGCCTGGTGCCACCTCATCGAGGTTCTTTGGCTGGGCAACATTATTTAAACAGTGGAAGTAATTGCTGACACATTCGTCTTCGTTAGTCCCTACCGGCGCGTGAGCTTTGGTGAATACTTCTCTGATGAACCGGCTCTCAGAATCCATTCCACCAGGAAGGTGGCTAGTACCAATACCACGGCTATAAGATGGAATGTCAATTTCTGGCGCAAGCGTATTTTGCGGCTCACCAGCGGAGACATTGCGGTAATTAGCCAGGTTTGTCATTTGCTGCGGAAATTCTGGATTGTTGGTTAAAACGCCTGTGGGGTTGTCGTAGACGTGCAAACCAGTTTTAGTAGATTCAATGACGATGGCCGCACCACCTTTATCTGCTACCAGCCAGTGAAGTGGCGAATTAGTCATTGTCGAAGAGAAACTTTGGTTGGTTAGGTTAACGTTTGCTAGTAATTCTTTTGCTTCGACCACTGTCGCTGCTTGGGCCAAGATATATGGAACAATTTCAAATGAAGCGACGTTAACTTTGCCGTCTTGCGCCGAAAAGAAGTGAGCTGGACCATTAAAGTTTAAACCTGCCATTCCCAGTCCCTTTTCGTTGGCACCATCAAAATAAAGGGGATAGTTATCCTGAATAATTGACATTCCAGTAATGGCAAAGTGATGACTAATCGTTGATAAGTTTTTCAGGTGCAATGGGTAGTTACGGGGCATAATGACTACTTTTTGTCCGAGGTTCATTTCTAAGTCGAGGTTGCGGCCAAAGTAGCCGTCACCCGCAGAATAGATAATGGATGTACACATATTGTCAGATCCTTTTGTAATTGACTGATAAGCTTGCTATAAATTAATCGTAGCATTGCACATCGGTTGAAGCAAACAATAACAGCCAAAACACGAAAACTATGGCTATACGGGCACTGTTGTTTTGACTATAATAGATTGGTAATTTGACAAATTAAGGAGGAAAAAAGGTGCAAATGAAACCAGCGTTTTCGGCAAAACAGTTACCACATCGTCACTACGTCCATGGTGTTGATGGGTTACGAGCGCTTGCTGTTATAGGGGTTATTGGCTACCATTTACTGCCCACTTTTTTACCCGGTGGCTTTCTCGGCGTACCACTTTTCTTGCTCATCTCGGGATACTTTGTAACCGGGCAGTTGTTGCGGCGTTGGACAGATGGTAAACAACTGCAGGCGACAACGTTTTACCGGCGACGGGCTAAACGGCTTTACCCTGTTTTAATAACAATGCTGGCGGCAACCTCGGTATATATCCTCTTATTTGCACGGAACTTATTGTATCACCTACGCCAGATTATCTTTACCAACCTCATTGGTGTTTACAATTGGTGGGAAATCTATAATGGTCAGTCATATTTTGACCGTTTTTCCCAACAATCACCGTTTACTCATCTTTGGACCATGGGCGTACTGATGCAGTTTTACTTAGTATGGCCGCTTATCCTATGGGGACTATTGAAACTGTTTGGTAAACGTTCGGTTGCCAGAAGGCTGACTTTCCTATTAGCACTTCTCTCGGCAATCGAAATGGCCATCCTGTACCAACCGAACAACATTAACCGTGTTTATTACGGGACAGATACACGGGCATTTTCTCTCTTGCTCGGGTGTTGGTTAGCGTTCGTGTGGCCTCATGAAAGGCTGAAAGCCAGTCTTAACCAGCAAAGCCAACGCTTTTTAGATATTGTTGGAATCGGTAGCTTGCTGGTAACCCTGATTGGCTTTGGCATGATGCATGGTGAAGGGAAAGCAGCCTACAATGGTGGGATTTTTGGCTACAGCGTCGCGGGGATGCTGCTTCTCGCAACGATCGTCCATCCTGGCAGCAACCTTAGCAAGTGGTTTGCTAACCCGTTTTGTCAGTGGGTTGGCCGCCGGTCCTACGGGATTTACGTTTATCAGTACCCAGTAATGGTGTTTTATGAACGAGTAGTTCCCATTGGTCTTCATCCCTGGGCCAACGCCTTGATTGAGTTGCTACTAATTCTTGGCATCAGTGAACTGTCATACCGGCTTATTGAACAGCCCTTTGCACATTATGACTGGGGAAATTGGCAATCCACGATTTGTTCCTGGGTTAAACCGGGGCAATTAAAGGTTTGGTTGCGGGTGATTCCCTCCTTACTATTGTTGGAACTATTCACTGCAGCCCTTTGCGCGCCGGAGAAAGCACCACAAAAGAACGCAGTTCAAAGACATATTGAGCAGGCAAGACATGAAACCGCGAGCCAAAATAAACGGGTAGCTGCAGGAAAAGCGGCGAAGGTCAAAGTCAGCAGCAACTCTCTTCGCCGAAAATACGCTCTCAGTGCTAGCCAACTAGCAGCGGCCAAAAAGCTGAAGGTCACTGTCATTGGTGATTCTGTGATGGCAGATGCAGCGAAAAGTATTCAGCAGGTAATGCCGACAGCATATGTTGACGCGCAGGTTGGCCGCCAGGGTGCGCAGGCACCGGAGATTA
Organism: [Lactobacillus] timonensis; assembly: GCF_900240275.1. Taxonomy (GTDB): domain Bacteria; phylum Bacillota; class Bacilli; order Lactobacillales; family Lactobacillaceae; genus Limosilactobacillus; species Limosilactobacillus timonensis. The sequence goes on from NZ_LT964761.1 coordinate 1,243,057, forward strand.
TCAAGAACCTCAAAAAAGAGGGGCACTTGCAAAAGATTGTGGTCTTGAACCTAGGGACTAACGGAATGATGTCCACGACAACCGTTAGCAAGATTATTCACGCAATCGGTCCGGGACACGAAATATACTGGATCAATTCACATATTCCAACCAAGGATTGGCAAGGAGCGGTGAATAAGTTGATTTTACAGGTAGCCCGGCAACGAGGCGACGTCTACCTCGTAGACTGGTATTCATTGAGTAAAAACCACCAAAACTGGTTTGCTAATGACAATGTTCATATGAATGAGCGGGGAAATATTCAGTTTACTCGTTTAATTGTTACTACTATTTTGAAGCACCATTAGGAGGATTATTATGACCATCAAAATGATCGCATTAGATCTGGATAATACGCTACTCGATAGCCATAAAAAGATTAGTGTCCGAAATGAACGGGATCTGCGGGCACTTCATGAACAAGGCATTAAGGTTGTTTTGTGTACTGGCCGGCCAATCAACGCCATTTGGCCACTGATTCAACAACTTGGATTGACGAATGATGACGACTGTACGATTAACTTCAATGGTGGCTTGGTTGTGGAAAATAACAGCAAACAGGTCCTGTTCCGCCAGGGGATGGGTTACGAGAATATTCACCGTGTTTATGATTACTGTAAGCAGAATCACTACCCGCTCAACGTTTTAGATTTTGAATCGGTTTATGAAATGACTGACCTGGCCGAGTCAGGCTACTCTGGTTTTATTCACCACATTCAATACCACCACATGCCGTTTAGCCAGCTACCTCATGACAAGGAATATAGCAAATTGATTATCTGTACGAATGTTGATGTGGTCGAAGAAGCTCAACAGAACGTACCGCAGACGATTAAGGACGTTTTCACGGTCACACGGTCACAGCCATATGTCCTCGAGTTTTTACCGCCGCAAGTAGATAAGGCAGTTGGTTTGCAAAAGTTACTAGATCATTACGGATGGGACTTTAGCAACGTCATGAGCTTCGGCGATGGCGATAACGACCTGGGGATGACAAAGGCAGTTGATGGTGGTAACGGTGTTGCGGTGGCGATGGCCAACGGCGTTGACCAGGTTAGACAGGCGGCCACTAAGGTGACAAAGTCAAATGACGAAGACGGGGTTGCAGTCTTTTTAGAAGATTATTTTGCAACACGGCTGTAACAAATGGCAATTTAACGGGCTTTAAAAACAAGAAGAAGGGTTAAATTATCTTTTTCTTGTGAAAAAAGCCCTTTTTTTGATCAAAAATGATGCTTCTTAATTAATTTTTTAGGCTCACCAAAGAAAACGATGGTGACGCAGTTGCCTCCAGATAAAGTCACAAATAGGCTTTGTATTGGATAGCTAATGTTACAAAAGATTACAGAAAATGCGATGGTTCAGCCAATTTCGATATTGTCTTGTTACTTTATAGTAATATTAAATAGCTATCATAGTAACCGTTGAAATTGATAAGCAAGTTACAAAAAATAAAAGGACGGTTGATTGATTTTATGTTTAAGAAGAACTTAACCAAGATTGTTGCTAGTGTTGCTGCTTTAGGTGCAGGTGTTGCCGCAACGACTGCAGTTGCTAATGCCGACACTGTTTACACTGTTCAAAGCGGTGACACCCTGTCAGGGATCTCGATGAAGTTCGCTAAGGACACGAACCACGTCAACGAACTGGCACAAAAGAATAACATCAAGGACGTTAACGTCATCTATGTTGGTCAAAAGTTGCTGATTACTAGCGATGGTCAGATTGAACAAGCTACTGCAAAGCAGGCAGCTACTCTGCCAAGTGCTAACAACACTGCAAACACTAACAGCTCTTCATACACTTCAAGTGTTTCTGGTAGTGAAGCAGCTGCGAAGGCTTGGATTGCTGCCCGCGAATCTGGTGGTAACTACGGTGCTACTAATGGCCAGTACATTGGTAAGTACCAACTGTCTGCTTCATACCTTGGTGGGGACTACTCACCAGCAAACCAGGAACGGGTTGCTGACCAATACGTCGCAAGTCGTTACGGTTCATGGCAAAATGCCCAGGCTCACTGGCAAGCTAACGGCTGGTACTAAGAGCGGCCTAATGAACTAATGAAAAATGGCGAGACTTTTTGGTCTCGTCATTTTTGCGTATAATGGCAGAGGAGGGATCAGAAATGGCAAAGCAACGATTAGTGCCGCTTGATGGCGCAATGAATTTTCGTGACCTGGGAGGCTATCAAACTACGGATCACCAGACGGTAATCTGGAATAAAATTTATCGTGCGGATTCCCTAAGTGATTTGTCAACTGGTGATTTAAAGCAGTTGACAAAACGACATGTCACTGTTGATTGTGATCTGAGGTCTGCCTTTGAGCAACGAGCAATGCCTGATCAACTAACTACGGAAATGAAATATATTGACTGTCATGTGTATGCCGAAGAGGGGGATACTGACCAGCAGTCCGATGTTCCTGGTGAAATTTTGCCGACAGATTATTTGGGCAGCATCTATCAGCACATTTTGCTGAACATTCACTCTCAGCATGCTTTTGGTAAAGTAATGCGTGAACTGGTCAACCTTGCGCCTGATGAAGCACTCGTCTTTCACTGCAGTGCTGGCAAAGACCGGACAGGAGTGATGGCCGCGTTGATTTTAAAAACACTGGGTGTCGATGACCAGACGATCATTAAGGATTACCTACTGACTAACCAACTTTACGACTTTTCGGCGGCGAGGCAATTACCATCTGCTAATCAGTTGGGGCAGATGGTTGCTAAGATGAATACAACCAAGGGGGATGGCCCGGTGATGAAGGGCTTTTTAACAACCTTAGAGCAGGGCTGGGGATCGATTGACCATTTTTTGATTCGGCAGTTAGGATTAAGTGCAGAAGAGATTGACAAGTTTCGCCAACGATATTTGAAATAAAGAGAACCCCCGTCGCTGAGCAATCGCGGCAGGGGTTCATTGTTTAATAAAAAAGACCAGCCGAAGCTGATCGTTAGAAGTTGGGCATACTGGGCTCGAACCAGTACATTATGGATCCAGGGTCCACCGCCTTACCAATTTGGCTAATGCCCAATATTTAATGTGTTGCCTTAACAACGATTAATAGTATAGCGAAAAAAAGAACTAAACGCAATACTTATTTTGAATTTTTTTGACTGCCTTGTTGCGTCTTCAGAGTGGCTCCCCAGTGGCCAGTACGAAAGCCGCCCCACTTCTGAATACCGGGATCATGATATTCATTTTCGAAAAAGTTTCTGGCAATCCTGCCAGCTTCCTCATCACTATAAAGACGTAGTTCCATTCCAAACACTCCTTTTTAACGTGTTAGCTGGTGAAGTCGTCGCTGCTCATCATAACTAAAACCGGTCAGAATGATCGGCAGTTGGTAGCTTTGCCGGAAAATACTCAGACTATCCATCAATAGGTCGATTTTTGCTGGTTCAGCAGCAAGGGGGAGTGACCGGGTGGACACGCCCCGCCGGCGAATATAGAAAAAGTAGTGGTATTGTTGATCAGCGTTGACGTTTACCACTGACAAGTGGTAGCGGGTTTCGGGTAAGCGATGGAAGTATTGATTTACCCGGCTGACTAGTTGTTGACCAATCTTTGTGGACATAACAATTACTCCTTTGGTGCAAAGAGGTCGAGCTGCTCACTGGTTAGCCGTTGCAGGTTACCGAAACCGACAAAGACAATCCGCACATCTTCACCATGCCACAACTGGTTAAAGAGCCGAACAGCAATGGCTAATGCAGATTGTTGGTCGGGTACGCCAACAAAGTTACGGGTCTTGGAAACCGAGTGGCCATGAAAGTCTTCAGGACTATCCTGGAAGGTCAGACTCACGGAAATATTACCAGGCACGAGTCCTTGTTTCTCTACCCGGCGGAACGCACTTTGACCGACCTTTGCGAGTGTTTGCCGTAATTCATGTTCGTTACTTGACCCTTCGGTAATGACGTGGGAATTACTAATGCTATGTGACCGGTGCGGGCGCGGATCGTCAAGGTGTGACCGGTCGATTCCCCAGGCAGTCGCATAGAGACTTGTTCCGCGAACTTTTCCCATGGCTGCTTGTAAGGCATGCGGGTCGGTATGAGCAATATCCCCGAGGGTGTGGATGCCAAGTGAATTGAGCTTGGCAGCAGTTTGCTTACCGATACCCCAAACGTTAGTTAACGGGTGAATTGGCCACAGCTTAGCGGGAATGTCGCGGTACTGGAGGCGGCCTACAGAATCAGGTTGTTCCTTAGCTACCACGTCAAGCGCTAATTTAGCCAGTAGTGGGTTATCACCGATACCAACTGTCGTAATGAGCCCCAGCTGCTGGTAGATTTCTTGTCTGATGGCTTTGACAATGCTGTCGACTGAGGGACCATATTTCTTCCAATGATGGCTGACGTCGAGAATTGATTCGTCAATAGAATAGGGGAGTAATTCTTTCTTGCCAACAAACTTTAAAAACAGCTCGTTGATTTGTTGATTACGCTTTTCATAGAGTTCCATTCGCGGCGGCACAATAATCAAGCGATCGTCGTGGGGAAGTTGGCTCTTAGTTCCGCGGTTGTGGAGGTGAAACATTTTCTTGGCCATTGGTGAAGCGGCCACCACTAAGCCATGGGCAGTATGTGGCACCTCTCTCAGCACGACTAAGGGAGTAGTCAACGGGTCGAGTCCGCGAACAGTACACTCAACACTAGCAAAAAAAGATTTATTGTCGACGACCAGAAAGAGGCCGTGAGGTTCGTGTTGATAGTTCATGACTTTTCCTCCCTTCGGATCGATTTTACGATGGTTATTATTGTTGAAGCAAGGAAGAAGCAGGCTTTTTGTGCGTTTTTTGCAACAATCTGCTACAATAGCTGGCAAGAGAGAAGTTTGATCCAGGAGGTTAGTACTAATGGCAAGCAGTTCCGATAGTATTTATAACGTTTTGTACCAAATTAAACGCCATCCTGAAATGGCTGAAATTAGTGAACAAGATTGTTCAAACGTGATTGGCTTGTCCGTGCCGGATAGTACCAAGGTGTCGGATTCTGCCTTTTACTTTCCGGACAACCAGTTAATGGTGAACCGGCTTTCGGGAGACTTTGTGGCCCAGAATGGTGACCTGTTAGATTACTTCTACGAGCAGACCAAGAATACCATTCCTGATTATCATAACGTGTGGGTAACAAGTTCACATTTTACTAACCACCACCGTTACTTTCTGGAATTATCTTTTGAGTAGTTAATATTGACAAATTAGGACGCAGTCGGTATACTACGTTTTGTATGTTTGATTGCCCGCTGGTCAAATTGGTTAAGACGTCGCCCTCTCAAGGCGGAGTTACGGGTTCGATCCCCGTGCGGGTGATTTTTTTGTGTTTTCATAGTTTCCAGTAGCTTACAAACGTTGATATATCAGCATTCTTGATTTTGCGGAAAACCTATAAAAGCTATTAAAAACAGATTTTGCGGAAAAATTGCGGAAAAATAAAGGCTCTACACTAAATCCTGTTGATGGATTGCCAACGTGGTAATCTGTTAATGGGATTTTTTCGTACAAAAAGGGAGCCATCACTGACTCCCTTCAGGAAAAATCTACGACCAAATAGCTTCTATCGAAAGGATGATTCAGGATGACTCCTAATAATGATTCTATCTGTTTTGCACTAGGAATGAAAGACTCCAATCTTATTTTGATGGATTATTTCTATGCCTTTATTAATTTGGCTAAGGGTACTTGCAAAAAGCTTCAACCTGATATTCGTAAATGTCGGATCTACGAATTTAAGCTTCGCAATCAGCTAATCACTTGCCAAAACTGTCATCACCGCCGCCTAGTAATGTTTGGGTATTCTACGGTCCAAACTATTTTTACCACCGATGACGCCAGTCATCCGGTGTTTCTACGAATCCATAAGCAACGCCTACGTTGTAAAGATTGTCGACGAACTTTTATGGCCCAATCGAATGTAGTCCGTAAATACTGCCACATCGCTAATAAGGTTAGGGCTAAGGCGATCATGAGTTTTTAAGATGATCGCACCCTGGAAAGTATTGCCCGTGACAATACGATTTCACCAAGCACGGTCCTGCGTTATTTAGACGCAAGTCGCTCCATCGCTCCCTTATACCAACGCCAGTTGCCTACTAACCTCGCGATGGACGAATTTCGCGGTGTTCATCGTCAACTGCACTTTATCTGTATTGACAACGATCACCATCGCATTCAAACGATCCTGCCGGATCGCTTTAAGCGGACAATTGAGAACTATTTTCTAAGCTTCACTCCTGCGGAAAGATCCCGGGTAAAAACCATTTCAATGGACTTAAACAGTTACTACCAAGACATCGCTCGTCGCTTGTTCCCCCGCGCCGAAATTATTATCGATCGTTTCCATATTATTGCCAGGATGACTCGTGCTTTCAATCAGTATCGGGCCCAAGCCATGAAACAATTTCCGAAAGCCAGTCGCCAGTACCGACTGTTAAAGTTTAGCTGGCAACTCTATCTCAAATCTGCGACGAATCTTTCTTACGAGCATGAATATTATGATCGTCACCTTCGTCAGAAGGTGACCAGTGGCGAGCGCGTGGATTTAGGTTTGGCTATTAATGATCGCTTACGAGCCGACTATCAGTTTCTCCAAAATGTTATGCAAAACCTCAAACAACGTAATCTCGATCAACTGACCGAAAGTCTCTATCCGGGCACCGAGCTTAGTCCGCAAATGACCGCTGTTTTACACACCCTCAGACATAATCTCATGTACGTCCTTAACGCCTCACGATTTGACTACAGTAACGGGACTATTGAGGGGATCAACCGGATGATTAAACAAATTCAACGCACCGCCTTTGGTTTCAGAAATTACAACCACTTGGTCTATCGTATTCAATTCCGTCAAATGGCAAAAAAAAAGAATCAAGCCGCTTAGACCTGATTCTTACCTGTCAACAGGATTTGACAAAGAGCCGATTAAATTGTCGAACCGCCGTATACGGAACCGTACGTACGGTGGTGTGAGAGGTCGGTAATTGAACTAATCAATTACCTCCTACTCGATTTGTGCTTGTCACCGTTAGAGGGAAGCTTTATTCAGATTGTTCTCGTAGGACGCGCCGCCCCTGTTGCAAGATGTAGATGGCAACAATCACTAGGATAATACCAAGTACTTCTACCCAGTTCATCTTGAGGTGGAAAAAGATGACGCTAAGAACAGAGGTCACGATTGGCTGGAGGGCATCCATAATGCTGACCACGTCGGATGGAGCAAACCGGGTTGCGTGCATTAATAGAATGAACGGCAAGATTGTTCCGAATAAAACGACGGTCCCAACAGAGGCCACCAGGGTGATGGAGATATGAGGTGTGCCGACCCAGAAAGGACGAATAATGTTAAACAGAATACCAGCAATCATTGAGGCCCACCCAAGAACGATGATTGGTGGGTTATGGACGACGGCACGTTTGGGAAGAACAACATAAAGGGCGGCTGTAATCCCCGAACCAATTCCCCAGAGCAGTGAGTCAAAAGGAATTGATAGTTCAGTGATATTACCGCGAGTGATACACATGATAACCCCGATGAGAGCCAGGATAAATGAAATCACGTCAGTACGAAATGGTCGGTGATGCATGAAGATCACACTGCCGAGGACAATAAAGAGTGGCGAGAGGTACTGAAGGATGGTGGCTGCTGAGGCGTTACCCAACTGAATCGCGTAGTAAAAGGTGAGTAAGTTGGCCATCAGTCCAAAGATAGCGTAAGTCACGACAGAGATAAGCGAATCTCGACGCTTGAAAACATTAAAAATTGTCTTTCCATAACGAAAGGCGCTAATCGATAGCAGGATGATACCAGTGACCAGCGTCCGGACTGATAACATCCACGTAGCAGGAATGGCAAGGTTTTGTGAAATGAGTTGGAGAACAGTTCCTGAGATACCCCACATTGTTGACGCCAGGGCAGCGTAGATTATGCCCTTCATAACATGACTTGAATTTGGCTGATTCATTGTCATTTGTTCCTTTCTATAACGAAAAATATGTTCCGCAGATTAGGTTATCGTAAATTGTTTGCTTTGCCAATTAATTATTAAGAAATAAAGGAAGAAAAATATTGAACATCACCAGTTTTACCCGAATTTGGTGATGGGGGTTGGCTACAGGCAAAGATTGCAGTCAATTTACAAGTGTTAATACTTTCAAAATGATAAATTACTTGACAGCTAAAGAGCGTTATCACGGCGTTTGTCGGCATTGCTGGGACAGAAACTCAAAAAAGTTCCTAACAATTTTCTTAAAACTGTTACATTTATGTTTCAAATAGGTTACAATAGAATCATCAAAGGAAATCAAAGAGATTTTAAATGAAGCGGGGGCTTTGAAAATGATGCAACGGAAGGTTTTAGCAGGAACAGTAATGTTGATGGTGGCTTTAGGATTAACCGGTTGTGTCAAGTCGTCAAGCGCACCGGCAACGAATGAGTCGCATGTTCGTTCTGCACGGGTTGCCAAGAGTAGTTCGCACAAGTCAAGCCGGCACGAATCGTCAGCTAGTGTATCTTCGACCCAGAACAGTGCAAAGACTGCAACTAGTCAATATGCGACAACTCAGCAGAGTAATGCTACCAGCCAAGCAGCTACTCAAAACAGCAACCAGGGTAGCACTAACCAGGCTGTTGTTAATAATGGCAGTAACCACCAAGCCACTGCTTCATCACACAGTGAACAACGTGTTCAATTAGGTCTTGGTGACGTGGCTGTCTGGACTGAAAACGGTGTTACTCACCACGTTGACAGTGATGGGATGGACCGTCAGACTACTAATGGTAGTTCCACTATTCACTACAGTGACTGGTCCGGCCAGTTGCCACAGGGTGTTCAGGTTCAACATAACTAGTTTAGATTCGGTGGTTCACCTTTTCGTGCCCCCGGAATCGTGAACAGTATTGGGGCCGTGACATAATTGCCTATATCTATATTAAAAGTTAACAAGCGGTCCAACAATGGCTCCTAACGTTCTGGCAAAGCCGAACGCTAGGAGCCTATTGTTGCTCACAGGGGCGGCAGATAGCCTAGCTGCCCTAGCTGCGCGTCGTGACTACGAAGTCATAAATGACTTCGGTCACGCTCCTTTTTATTTTAACTGCGTTTTTCTTTACCAGCTTTTTTTAAGCCGGTATAATAGTTTTAATTGTCCCGTCAGCTGGCTGACGGTTCTTGTTTTGAAAGGGGAACCAGTTGATGATCAAAATTGCAAGACGTTTTTTAAACTGGTGGGCGGCCCTGGCAGCCCTCTTGTTAATGGGGGTTCAGGTATCCTGTGACCTATATTTGCCAACGGTGACGGCCAACTTGATTGACAAAGGGATTATGCAAAAAGATCTCAACTATGTGTGGCATATTGGTGGCGTAATGTTACTGGTGGCTTTTCTAGGGCTACTGGCAGCAGTGGGAAACGTCTTTTTTGCCTCCACCCAGGGAATGAAAGTGGGGGAGCGGATTCGTAACACGATCTATCAACGGGTGTTACATTTCTCAACTAACGAAATGACGCGCTTTAGTGGCTCTTCGCTCATTACCCGTAGTACCAATGATATTGTGCAAATTCAAAATGTGATGTTGCAGATGATGCGAATGATGTTGCAATCACCGATTATGCTGGTAGGAGCCTGTGTGATGGCTTACAGTCGGGAACCGCGATTGACCAGGGTGTTAGCTATCAGCCTGCCTGTCCTGATTATTGCTGTGGTCGTGGTGATGTACTTTGCTATGCCATATTTTCGTGTTATGCAGCAAAAGGTTGATAATATTAACCGTGTCTTTCGGGAGGGACTAACTGGTGTTCGCGTCATTCGGGCTTTTAACAAGGATCAGCGTGAGCAAGACCGCTTCCGACAGGTAAACGAGGACTACACCCGTGTCGGTTTTCGCGCGTTTACTTTGATGTCATTCATGTTTCCAATTATGACCCTGGTGTTGAGCATGACTAACGTGGGAATTATTTGGTATGGTGGTCACCTAATCGCCGGCCGTTCAATGCAGGTAGGTAACTTGATTACCTTTATGACCTACGCTAATCAAATTTTGATGAGTTTCATGATGTTGAGCTTCATCTTCTTTTTTATTCCCCGTGCGCAAGTTTCGGCTAAGCGGGTTAATGCTGTCTTAGATCAGCCAATCAGTGTTAGTGACTTACCAGTAGATGAGTTGGAACCATTGAAAAAAAGCCAAGTAGCATCACTAGAATTTAAGGATGTTGACTTCCGTTACGAAGGTGCCCAGCATCTGGCCTTGAGCGACTTAAACTTTAGGGTTACTGCTGGTCAAACCTTAGCGATTATCGGTGGAACTGGCTCAGGAAAGTCAACCCTGGTTAACCTGATTCCGCGCTTGTTTGATATTGAACGTGGTCAGATTTTGGTCAATGGACAAGACATCGCTAAAATTAGTCAACATGACCTTCATAGTTTAATTTCCATTACCCAGCAAAAAGCAGTTCTTTTCAGTGGAACGGTTCGCAGCAACCTTGCTTTTGGCAACTCGATCGCCACAGATGAACAAATGTGGCGTGCGCTAGAAGTTGCTAAGGCAGCTGACTTTGTAAGAGAACAAGGCGGACTTGATATGAAAGTGGAACAAGACGGCAGCAACTTTTCTGGTGGCCAGCGGCAACGGTTGGCAATTGCCCGGACCATTATCAAGCAGGCGTCAGTGTACGTCTTTGACGATTCATTTTCAGCGCTTGACTTTAAGACCGATGCTCAATTGCGGCTGTCACTTCAAGATGACGCGCTGGTTTCCCAAGCAGTAACAGTCATTGTTGCCCAACGAATTTCAACAGTTGCCGATGCTGATCTTATTCTTGTGCTTGATGATGGTCAGGTTGTTGGGCAGGGTACTCACGAAGAACTAGCCGCACGCAACCCGGTTTATCAAGAAATTATTAACTCCCAGTTACAGGAAGGAGATGGCGGTCATGAGGCATGAGACGAAAAAAGCCCAGCATTTCTGGCCGTCTACTAAGCGACTACTGATGTATTTACGACCATGGTGGGGTGGCGTTCTACTTTCTGTTATTTTAGCCATTGCGTCAGTGTTATTTTCTATTATTGCACCAAAAGTTCTAGGGGATACCACGACAACTATTTATAATGGTATTATGAAAGGATACCGCATGATGCAAGCAGGCCAGACTGTTCACCAGCTGCCAATTGACTTTCACCGAATTGGGCAGATCGCACTGGTTGTAGTACTCCTTTACAGTGTCTCAGGTTTACTTAGTTTGGCAGAACAAGTCATGATGACTTGGATTTCCCAAAAGGTAGTTTTCACGTTGCGTCAGGACCTTAAAGCAAAAATGGCACGGGTGCCAGTTCGCTTTTATGATACTCATTCCAATGGTGATTTAATGAGCCGGATGGTTAACGACATGGACAACATTGCTGGTACATTACAGTCAAGTTTGATTGAGCTGTTGACGTCTGCCTTGACTTTTGTTGGGGTGTTGGCGTTAATGTTTTCGATTAGCTGGCAGTTAACTCTGGTCGCATTAATTACGGTACCGCTGAGCTTAGTAATTGTTGCTTTCGTCGCACCGACAGCCCAGCGGCTTTTTACCCGTCAACAAGATGTTTTAGGAAATATTAATGCCCAGGTGGAGGAAACTTATGCCGGACACACGATCGTCCGTACTTTTAACCACGAAGAAGATGAAGAGCAACGATTTCGGCGGGTTAACCATCATTACTACCAGGCGGCATGGAAGGCACAATTTTTCTCCATTCTGATCTGGCCGTTGATGAACTTTGTCCGTGGCTTAGGGTATTTGATGGTGGCAGTTGTGGGTGCTATTCGGATGATCCACGGCCAAATCACTATTGGTAATATTCAGGCCTTCTTGCAATACGTCAACCAGTTTTCCCAACCAGTTACCCAGGTTGCTAACTTGAGCAGTACGCTGCAGCAGACGATTGCTTCAGCAGAACGGATTTTTGAAATCCTTGATGAACCCGAAATGACCACTGAACGGACCAACTTTCCCGTTAAAAAAGGACGGTCGTTGCCAAAAATTGAGTTTGACCACGTTAACTTTTCTTACGGTCAGGAACCGCTTGTTAAAGACTTTAACCTAAAAGCCCCTGCGAACCACATGGTGGCGATCGTCGGGCCTACCGGTGCGGGAAAATCGACAATTATCAACTTACTGGAAAGGTTTTATGATATTGACGGTGGTCATATTTACCTGGATGGGCAGGATACGCGTAATATGAGTCGCCACGAACTTCGGTCGCATATTGCAATGGTTCTCCAGGAGACCTGGCTTTTTAGCGGCACCATTTTTGAGAACATTAAGTATGGTCGTGATGATGCGACTGATGAAGAAGTGTATGCAGCTGCAAAAATAGCTTACGCGTATGATTTCATTCAAGACTTACCACAGGGGTTCGAAACCAAGCTTGACGAAGCGGCTTCTAACATTTCGCAGGGGCAACGGCAATTACTAACAATCGCTCGTGCTTTTCTAGCTGATCCGGATATTTTGATTCTTGATGAAGCCACCAGCTCTGTTGACACACGAACTGAATCACTAATTCAACGGGCAATGGATAGATTACAGTACGACCGGACTAGTTTTGTGGTAGCTCACCGCCTTTCCACTATCCGCAACGCGGAACGGATTATTGTCATGAATCATGGTGACATTATTGAAACTGGTGATCATGAAAGCTTAATGGCGAAAAATGGCTTTTATGCTGATCTCTACAACAGCCAATTTATTGGCAATGCCCTGTAACGAAAGTGTCCTGAGATGGACACTTTGGTTTTATAATTAGCCTAACGGGGGAGCTAAGATGGAAAAATATCGAAAAACAATGAAGATACTTAATGACCTAGTTACTGACCAGGTAGTTCCCGGAATGAGCTGGGTCTTGTTTGACCACCAACAGCAGTGGCAAGCGGTTCGTGGCCTGTCACAGTGGCGGCCACAGCCCGAGAAACTGACAGCTGACATGCAATTTGACTTAGCTTCGTTAACGAAGGTGGTGGGAACCGTACCATTAATGCTCCAACTCTGGCAGGAGGGGGCTTATGAACTGGACCAACCGGTGAGTGATTTCTTGCCGGAACTTGGCAGCTCGGTGGCAACGATTCGGAACCTCTTTACCCACACGTCTGACATTGGTGGCTGGATTCCCCACCGTGATGAACTGTCTGCAAAACAGTTAACGGCTGCATTATTGAAAACTCAGCAGGTAGGCCCCAGTGTTAACAAAAAAATCCATTACGCTGATATTAATTTTATTTACCTTGGTTGGATAGCGGAACGGTTACTGCACCAGCCGGTTCACCGATTGATTGAGCAACGGGTATTGGCACCATTAAAGATGACGGAGACTACGTTTCGACCGCAAAAAAGGCGGGCTGTTCCGACGGCTATCACCAGAAAGCGGGGACTTATTCGCGGGGAAACACATGATCCAAAGGGATTTGTTCTCGGAGCGCACTGCGGATCAGCGGGAATGTTTTCAACATCCAAGGACCTGACTAAGTTTGGTCGCGCGTTAATTGAGACAAATCTCAATGGTCTCCTTACAGACAAAACGATTGACCAGCTTTTTGTTGATCAGACCCCATTAAGCGGTCAACACTTACGGTCCTTGGGGTGGAAGTTACACCATAGTTGGGCGGTGGACCACCATCCAGTAATTTGTCATACCGGGTACACAGGGACGCTGATTATTTTAGACCGCCAAGAAGGTCAGGGGCTTGTACTCTTGACCAACCGGGTTCACCCACGGGCGGATAACGAGGAGTTTATTCGTCGGCGGGGAATGCTGATGGCAACTTATCTCAACGAAAAGGAATTATAAAAAACCAATGCCCCCAGAAGATGGATTGACCATCAACTGGGGGCATTATGGATTATCCTTCTAAAGGGAATGAACTGGTCATCATTATCATGTTTGACAAGCTAGCTACTCATTCATCAAGTTTGATTTGCAGGCCAGCGGGTTGCTGATTTGCTAATTCTTGTTGGGCCACTTGCTCACTGTTGTGTTCTACCGCAATGTCATAGTAGCGGCACTTAAAATCGACAACATCCATGGTTGCCTTGAGCGCATCTAATTCGGCTGATAATGATTTTCGCAGCCGGTAAAACATGGCTTGGCGCTGCGGCAGTGTTTTATCTCCCTGACGACACCACTCAATGAATTGTTTGATTTCCTTAATTGACATTCCCGTTTTCTTGAGACAGCCGATCATGTTGATGGTTTCTAAATTGTCACGGGTAAACACTCGCTGACCGCTTCTTGTTCTCTGCAATCCCGGAATTAATCCCTGCGTGTCATAGTAACGAATGGTAGGGATGCTTAAGCCAAATTGATGAGCCACTTGGCCAATACTGAAGGTTTGTTGATAAGTGTCAGTTGCCATTAAAAACACTCTCCCTTTTTGCTTGCCCTCAAGTGAGGTTGAGGAATTATACTGCTGGTAGTTTAACATATTCAAACAGGAGAGGATAAGTAATGCGAAAAGGACGTTTTTGGGTTTCACTACTGTCATTCATATTGGTAATAGTTTGTGGCGTTGGCTTTGTCTACCGCGCTCAAGCGGCTCGCCACTATGTCAACTCCACGACCCCCACGTTCTTTATTCACGGTTGGGGGAGTAGTTATCATGCAGAACAACACATGGCTAACGCTGCCAAACGAGCAGGGGTAACAAAAACAATTATCTGGGCAAACATTGCTAAGGATGGCCAGGTGACTTTTCATGGTCATATTAAACAGGGAGCGCGTAACCCAATTATTGAGGTTAATCTTGCTGACAATAAGCAGATGTCATACAAAAAAGATGGCGAATACGTCTTTAAAGTTATCAGTGCTGCTAAAAAGAAGTGGGGCTTTTCCACGATGAACCTGGTTGGTCACTCTATGGGGAATTTAGGTATTATGTACATGTTGCGTGACTATCCTAACAGCTCACAGTTGCCGACTCTTAAAAAGCAGGTCGCCATCGCGGGACACTTTAACGGCGGGATTGGTTTTGGTTACCCGAAGGGGTCACGGATTGATCAGAGTGGAAAACCATCCGTTGAAGAAGAGCACTTTACTGAGCTCAAGGACTTACGAAAAACTTACCCGACGACTGCGCGAGTATTGAACCTGTATGGTGACCTTCAAGATGGTTCGCATTCTGACAGTGAGATTCCTGTCAATTCAGCGAAGTCACTGAAGTACCTGGTTGCTCAGCGGGCAAAGTCATACCAAGAAAAGGAGTTCTTTGGCAAACGAGCTCAGCATAGTAAGTTACACAGTAACCGGCAGGTCGACCGGGTACTGATTGACTTTCTCTGGGGTAAATAATGACGATAAAGCAGCATAATTGCCGCTTTTTTATTTACGCTTCCCATGTTATAGTTAACATATGTTATTTATGACATAAATAGGAGTGAATAGATTGAATTATGGATTAATTATTCTGACCTTTATCAGTGTGAACCTGGACTTTTTTGTGATGATGTTGTTTCTCTTACGCAAGTATCGTTTTACTGAAGTGCTGGGTGGTTACTTGCTGGGAACTATTCTATTAGTTACTATTAGTTTCGTCGCAGGACGTTTTTTAAGTTCAATTTTTCCAGAATGGGTTCTCGGGATACTAGGCTTTCTGCCCCTGTGGCAAGCACTGAGTAAAGATGAGGATAGTAATAGTAGTCCACTTGTTAAAGGAATTGGTGGAGTTTTTGTCACCTACTTGTCAGTTTGTGCTGGTTGCAACCTATCACTCTTTTTACCAGTTTTGGTAAATCAGTCAGCTGGTACTTTCTGGCAGCTAATTTTATTAGTGGTGGTAATTACCGTGGCAGCAGTTTTTCTAGTAGCTGGGCTCGGTTCTCTACCAGTGGTTGGCAAGGTTATGGACAAGTGGGGTGAACCGTTGATGAGGGTTTGCTACATAATTGTTGGTTGCTACGTGATTTACGACGGTGGCTTATTTTCTCATCTGCTACAATGGTAAGAAGAAACTTATTGAGGGGATGAACAGGTTGGCAAAGAAAGTTGCTGACATTAAGCTCATTGATGAATCGCACCTGCTCGCAGCTGAGCAAAATTTTAAGTTATTGAGTAACCCGACGAGGATGCAAATGCTAGTTGTTTTAGAGAAACGTGAGCTAACCGTTAAACAATTGGTGGAGCTCCTGAACGTGGAACAGTCAGTAGTTTCGCACCAACTAGCTACTTTGCGTCAGCATCAGCTAGTTAGTTGTCAGCGACGGGGTAAAAATAATTGTTATCGCTTAGACGATCCCCATATTTTGGATGTCATCAATGAGATGTTGGACCATGTTGACCATGTTATGAGGGGAAAACCACATGGTAAATAATCTCTTGGGACATTAGTAAAAAGATGTGGTCACCAGTGCTCCTTGGACGCTGGTGGCCACTTTTAATTATTGATGTTCCACAAAAACAAGCCGATCATTGGTGGAACGCTGCTTATCGTAGGCAAAACCTAGTTCATGAAATTCTTTGACGGTTTCGAGAGAAGTGGCCGCCTGTTCGGCTAAGTAGCGGACCATTCGGCCACGGGCCATTTTAGCGCGGGTAGTTACTTGACAAAAACGACCGTCATGGAGGCGGCCAAAGCGGCAGGTAACAATCCGGAGGCCAGACTGTGGGTGAGAAGTGATTGCTTTGGAATACTCATTGGAAGCGAGGTTCAAGACTAGGTTACTTTCAGTTGCTAACTGACGAGCTAATCGGTCACCCCAAAACTGATAGAGGTTCTTGGCTAAACCCACTTGGAGACGGTCTCCCATCCCTAACCGGTACTGAACCACTCCATCATTGGGGCGGAGGAGGCCATAAAAACCCGATACAATTCTGAGATGAGAATTGAGGTAAGTCAGTTGCTCGTCGGTAAAGACGCCGGCTCCCATGTGCTGGTATTGGAGGCCGGTGAAGGCGAGGAGAGCTGGGGTTAGCTGTCTTGTCAGGTCGAGTTTGAACAACCACTGGTAATTAGGGCGGGCAATCCGTTCGCTACAATTCCACCATAGTTGCCGCGCCTGGGAGTAGGTTAACTTTCGCATGGCCTCGAGAATTTGGCGGGTAAACGGTAAGAAAAGGGGGAGCTGACCGACGGGCAGTGAATCGGTATCGGTGGTCATTTTTCTTGCTGGCGCGATGATAATCTGCATATTCGAAGAACTCCTTTTTTACTGTTTGCCGTGTAAAGAAAAATTAACGTTTAAGAACAGCTATTTCGCGTACAATACTTATTATAACGGATAGGGGGAAATGAGATGACTTTACGTCGCAAGGTATTTCATTTATTAACTGCGATGAGTGCTGCTTTTCTTGTTGGCACCACGAGTTTAACGGCAGTCGTTGCTGCTAGTAAACGTGATGATAACATCGTTTCTGGCAAGAGTACTCACGCAAAAGTTGGCCAATACGTCAACGCCAAGGCGGCGGTGACCATTGATGCCAAAACTGGGCGAATTCTGTATAACCAAAATGGCCAGCAAAAGATGCCAATCGCTTCAGTTATCAAAATATTGACGTTAGCGGTGATTGAACAGGACGTAGCTAGTGGTCATTTATCGTGGAACCAACGGGTGAAAATTAATAAGCCGGTAGCCAAAATTGCTAACGATTGGCACTTTTCCAACGTTGAATTAGACGCCGGTCATCGTTACACAATTCGCGAACTAGCTGAATCAATGATGATCGTTTCTGCTGACGGGTCGGCGGCCGCGTTAGCTATTGCGGATGCCGGTAGCACCGCCAAATTTAACCAGAAAATGCAGGCGGTAGCGCGTAAAGCGGGAGTGAAGGACGCCAAGATCTACAACATGATTGGCTTGGATAATGGATCCCTTGGCAAACTAAAACTCAAGGGTGTTCCTAATTCAGCTGAAAACCAGCTTTCGGCCCTGGACGTGGCAAAGATCTCTCGCTACTTAATTCGTCATTATCCGCAAAGCTTATCGATCACCAAGGGGAACCATGTTAATTTTCGGGCAAACGATCACCAGCAATACGACCTTGTTAATATCAATATGATGTTATCAGGAAACCCACTAGCCCCGGTAGGCTGGGACGTTGATGGTCTCAAAACGGGAACGACTGATAAAGCCGGTAACTGCTTTGCTGGGACGGAGAAAGATGGCAGCAAGCGTTATATCACGGTTGTTTTAAATGTTCAGGGAAATTATAACGCGCAGTTTACCGAAACGATTAAGATGCTTCAGGATGTAAGCGGGAAGACCATTACGACCCAACAAACGACGCAGGATAACCAGCAGGCATCAAATAATGGTTCCCTTCAGCCACAACAGTAAAGGATCGTCCGTTGTCGGCATGTTTGCAAAGCTATATACTATATAATAGAAATGTGATTATTTTTCGCGGGGGAAAGTGTTTCCCGGAGGAGGAAATAAAGATGGCTGAAAAGCTCGGTGAGCTGCAAGCAGCTCTGCGTAAGCCAGAATTTAATAGTCTAATGTATTCAGGGTTATTTGCTATTAGGATGGAAACCCACCGTATTTTAACTGATGGGCGTGCCAGTCGTTACCCATACCCAGCGAAGTTAAGTTCACGACGTACCCACATGTACTTAACGACGGATATTTCCGATAACATGATGGAATTAAAGGGGACTCCACAACATGGGAGTGCTGATGCTGTTCGCCAGCTAGACCTTCTTCAGCAGGCACTCTATAGCTCACTACAGCCGGAAGAGCGGTTATGGCCGCTGAGTTTACCGCCAAAGCCCGTTTATGATAATGATCTTGACTTTTTGGCTCACCATTCTACCCGCTATTGGATTTCTAACTACAATACCTACCTGGTAAAAAAATACGGGATTAAGCGCCAGCTGATTGCTGGGGTCCGGGTGAACTATAGTCTTCATAATGACCTGGTAGAGAAAATGTACCAAGAGTTGTACTACGATCAGTATGATAATCTGGCTGAGTTTAAAAACCATCTCTACTTCAAATTAGCCCAGTTCTTCTACCTCCACCGCTGGCTATTTACCTACCTTTACGGAGCAAGCCCAACGACGTCAAACGTTAAGCATGACTTGCCGGAAGGGGTCTCTAACCCGGTCCGTAGTCTTCGTTCTTCCGACGTTGGTTACACCAACCGTCCTTCCGAACAAGTTCCTTATGATTCGTTGGAACACCACGTTCAGCGACTGACTGAAATGGTGGACGATGGGACCTTTGCTAGTTTTAAGGAATTCTTTGGACCGGTGCGACTACGTGGTGATAGCCACAACTTGCCAACGGTTATTAAAAACGGGGTTAAGTTCTTGGAGTTTCGTACCTTTGACCTTGATCCGTTTGCTTTGTCCGGGATTAGTGAGGATACTCTAAACTTCCTGGAATTGCTCATGCTATACGGCTTGACAACTACTTTGCCGTCACCGATTCAAGAAGCCCTTGCAGAGGCGAAGAAGAAGAACAACGAGGTTGCTTTGCAAGATCCGCTTGAAGAACCAGAATGGTTGCATGAGCGGGCAAGTGCCTTGATGGCAAAGCTGGAACAGTTTGTCATGGAATACAATGCGCCACGCAAGTACCAACAGGCATTGCAATTTGTTCAGCGACGTCTGGAAGATCCGTCACTGACGATTGGGGGCCAAGTGGCAGATAAGCTCGCCGATGATTCATTACTGTCGTTTGGGCTCAAGATTGCTAATGATCGTTATACGGATTTCCTGCAGTTTGGTCACCCCTTGGCTGAGGAAGATGAGCGTTTCTCAACGTCGACTCACCATCTTGTGATGGCGGCAATTGAATTAGGGTTAAGCTTTAACGCTGACCAGGATCTGGACCTATCGTTTGGCGACCACCACGAGAGTTTTCCGGCAGATGTCGATCTGGAATTTCCGCATGGCGCACGTCATTACTTAATGGAAAAGTTTCCAGAAATTAAGGAAAGTTTCCACGCTGATGAAAAAGAATCTGCGGATCAGGAATAGATTATTGATTAACCAGGCGTGACGGGGGTAAAGTTCCCGGCACGCTTTTCTTTAATGGACTAAATGAGAGAGGAGAATCTGTGTGCGTAGTATTGGAATTATTGGCCTCGGTCATACCGGAATTTTGCTTGCTAACTTGTTAGTTGCCCAGGGAGCAGTTGACCAACTAGTACTAATCGACCAGGATGACCAGCGAACTAACGCGGTGGCAGCTGATTTGGCAGACGCCTTACCGGCAAGCCAGCCACAAATCATACAACAAGATTACATGGCATTGAAAAACACAGACATTATCATCATTGCCGCTGGTGATGCCAGCAAGCTAAGCACAGGACGGTTCGCGGAACTGTCCGCCAATGCGGCAATGATCCGCCGTTTAGCAAAGCAAATTCAGCAAAGCGGTTTTACCGGTGTTTTGCTAAATCTTAGCAATCCCAACGAAGCGACAACGGCATTATGGCAGCAGAAACTAGCATGGCCAACGCGGCGTGTAATTGGGACTGGGACCCTTTTAGATACCCAACGAGCAAAAGTTGCGGTGGCTCGACAGGCCCACCTTCACCCAACGGCTGTTGAAGGATTTATTATTGGTCAGCATGACGGGCGATTAGTTTTCCCATGGTCCACCTGGAATGTTAACGGTCAGCCAATGCCTGCTGCAATTAATGGTCATTCTTTGGATCAGCACCAATTAGCGATAAAATCGCGAGAAAGCAGTTGGTTGACAGTTAATGGTCTGGGATATGATGCTACTGGAATTTGTTTTGCTGCTTTGCGGGTGATCAAAGCGGTGATGTCAGATAGTGGTAAAATTCTACCGATTGCCGTCTATCATCCCCAGTTTAAGACCTACCTTTCATACCCAGTGGCTGTTGGTCGTCAAGGAAGCGGAATCTTCAACTTACTCAAATTGTTGCCAGTCGAAGAAGAGCAGCTGACCGTGGCTGCAACATCAATTAGTGATCAGGTAGCTAGTCAGCGGTAAATAAAAATGGTGGCAGAAGTCGTTGCGACTCCTGCCACCATTCTTTTGGCTCTTTGTCAATCGGTACTGATAGCTAATTTTGACCAGTTCAAGCAACTAGTTTGCTTGGGCTGGTTTTTCTTGTGATTATGGGTGCCTGAACCATGATGTGCGAATTTTTTAATGCTATTAGTATGCGAATCCGGAACCGGAAAAAGTTGCGAAAACCATAAGCCGTCCGTTTGATTACTTTGATTTTGTTATTAGTACCCTCAATGGGACCATTAGTTAACTGGTATTGAAAGCTCCTGATGATTTCTTCCTGGTGTTGCCGTAAAGTCCGCTGGACTTTTTGTAATTGTTTAGGCAGATTAGTGAGTTTGCGTTGTAAGAGTGCCGTTAACTCTGCTGCTTGACCTTGATCCACTGCCTCTATCAAAGTTTGGTAGTAGTCATAAGCTATTTGCAATTCGGGTGACATGGACAAAAGCCGATCAATGACCTCACTATCAGACAACCAGGCGCCACGAAAGTTGCGCCGTGGATAGTGGTGAATATTATCTAAATGAGCGATTTTTTGTAAAAGTAACTTCCAGAAACGCTTTAAAACGCGATACTCGTGGGTGCCATGACCATAACGATTCATTACTTTAATCCGCACCGCTTGAAGTGCCCGATACGCCTGGGCAACGATATGAAAATGATCGGCAATAATTCGGGCATGAGGAAAGAGTTCCTTGATTAAGCTCCGGTAAGGTTGATAAAGGTCGACGACAATCAAACGGACAGCACATCGGGCCCGCCGGGTAAAGTGACGATAAAAGTATTGCTTTAAATAACGCGAGTTCCGGGATTTAATAATATCGATGGTGCGATGATTAGTCGGATTCATTAAGAGCATGCTCATCCCACTATCAGCGAATTGGCCTGACTTGAAGTCATCAAAAGCAATCGTTGCCGGCAGCCAATCTTTCTCAGGAACAAAGGTGTTTTCTAGCGTATCGATGGTTCTGGCAACGGTACTAGCAGACACGTAATAGTTATGGGCTAACTCTTTCTGTGAAATATTACGGTGAAGGTCTTTGATAATGAATTGCTTCACGTTATTAGCAATCCGACAGCCGCGGCTAATGCCTTTAATCGTGGCGATTTTCGTCACGGTTTGCGGACATTTAGTGGACGGCTTACAGATATACTGCTGTTTTTTAATCATGAGAATGGTCTTTACACCAGCGACCGACAGGGCGGTAATGACTACTGGGCGATGACGAAAACCATTCTTCAACATCGGGCGTCCACAAACAGGACAACGACATTCACCAGTCTTGACCAAATGAATGATTTTGGTTTGGTCATCAATAGTCTCAGCCCCTTCTTTATCCAGCTGAAGCCCTGGGTCTTGGATTCCGGTTAAAAAGTTGATATCATTAGTCATGAGGATTAATTTCCTTTCTGGAGGACAATCACCACGATTTAGGCTTTGGGGTGATTGTCCGTTTTTTTATTGTCATCATAAACGAAAAACGGTACCGATGGAAAAGTCCATCAGTACCGAATAGTGTAGAACCATTCTTTTTAGCCATGATAGTGACGATAATCCGGGGCGTGGTAATTGTTCATGAAGTTAAGGAGCTGATTCAAGCTGTCAGTGAAGTACAGGCTATCCAGGTAACTTTGTTCTAAGAAACCCTTTTCGTGCATCTTGTAAAACATTGCTTTCAGCGGGTCATAGTAACCATCAACGTTGTAGAAAGCGGCCGGTTTATGATTATCGCCGATGGTTGTCCAGGAAGCAGCTTCACTAATTTCTTCGAGGGTACCAACTCCGCCGGGGAGGGCAACCATCCCGTCACCCAGCTTCATCATTTGTTGTTTGCGAATGTCCATGGTTGGGACAACTTCGAGGGTGGTCAGGTTGTCGAGCGCTGCTCCACGGTCACGGAGTTCGGTTGTAATGACACCGTGAACGGTGCCGCCATTATCCATAACCGCCCGGGCAATGGTTCCCATGATGCCAAAGCGACCGCCACCGTAAACAAGGCTAATATCATGTTGAGCCAACTGCTGGCCAAATTCTTTTGCTGCTACCACAAGCTGTGGGTCACTACCCATGTTAGCCCCGCAGTAAACTGTTAGTGATCTAATCATTACAGACACGTTCCTTATCCAAGTGATAAAGTTATTGTATCATGGATTTTTCTTATAGCAGAGCATAGAAAAAAGTCTCCAGCTGTGTGGGGACTAAAGTAGTTAAAATGGTTTAATTGAATATGTCTGGTCGTCTGCCTCGTCGATGAACGTTGTCGGTTGATCGCCATCAGCCTTAATTGTGATGTGGTAACCAAAGCGGTCGAGGTAAACTAGTTCTTGACTGTCGACGTGTTGAACCGTTGCCGGAAAGAGCTGACTGTCAATACTCATTTTGAGGTCTGGCGTAATTGTCAGCCGGTGAGTACGATTACGTTGCCGGTCATAATATTGCCATGAACCAGCGTAGAAGAGGGGGAGTGAACGGGCAGGCTGTTTTTTGGCATGATTAAAACCCAGGGTACTGCTGATCCCCGCAATTAATCCCGCACCAAAAAGCAATGTTCCCTGTTTCCGCATTGATTTCATTCTCCTTATCAATTTATTTATCGTACTCATGATTATTTATTTCACCTTATCAGCTTATGTAACTTTATTATACACAGTTAATATTAGGGGAAAGTTTCAATTCTGTTAAAACATTGAAATAATTGTTAGAATAAGGGGGATTTAAATTAAAGGAGTATTGAGAATGTTGAAGTTGGGAATCATTGGTACTCACATTATTACTGATCAGCTACTGGACGCTGCTAACAAGAGTGGTCAGTACCAGCTGACAACAGTTTACTCACGCAATATGAAGCGGGCTGAAGAATTCGGCAAGCCATACGGGGCAACAGCTTTTTATGACTCGCTGGAAAAGTTTTTCAGTGAAGGCGATTTTGATGTTGTCTACATTGCTTCTCCTAATAGTATTCACTACCAGCAGGTGCGGTTAGCAATTGAAAATGATAAGTTTGTCATTTTGGAAAAGCCAGCCCTGGTGAACCCGCATGAATTTCAGGAAATTAATAAGCTACTGACGGCTCACCCGAAGGCGCGACTGTTTGAAGCGGCACGCAATATTCACACGCCGCTGTTTAAGGCCGTTGTCAAGAAGATTAGTCAGATGAAGTTTGGCGGGGCAACAATGAATATTATGAAATACTCTTCACGAATTGATAAAGTTTACGAGGATGTCCAACCAATCCCTAACATTTTTAATCCCGAATTTGCCGGCGGAGCACTGGAAGACCTGGGCGTCTACGGAGTTTACTTGGCAGTTGCCCTCTACGGTAAGCCTGATAGTGTGAACTACCTGCCAACAATGTTAAAAACAGGTGTTGATGGCAACGGGGTCGCAACGCTGACTTATGGTGAGAGGAGTGTAACGATCGTAGTTGGTAAGACCAGCAACAATTACCTGGGAACTGAATTTTATGGTGGTCGTGATACGGTCTGGTTAGACAGTGCCTTTAACTTACGACAGGGGATTTACTATGATGACCAGAAGCAGGGGCACAAGTTTGACGTGGAAGTTGCCGATAATGATATGATTTATGAACTGCAGGACTTTGCTGAAATTATTAACAACCTGAAAGATGCTGATAAAGAAG
The DNA here is from genome assembly GCF_900240275.1 of [Lactobacillus] timonensis. Classification (GTDB taxonomy): domain Bacteria; phylum Bacillota; class Bacilli; order Lactobacillales; family Lactobacillaceae; genus Limosilactobacillus; species Limosilactobacillus timonensis. The sequence continues at coordinate 1,267,695 of NZ_LT964761.1, forward strand.
CACAATACCAGCGTTGGCTGCAGTTGGCTGAAGATGTCAACAAGGTCATCTATGACCTGCGTCAGTCATGTGACTTGATCTTCCCGGCTGATACTAATTACTAGGAATCGTGGTGCCGTCAGAGAGCCATTCTTACTGACGACTATCCACGAGACGGCAACAACTCTGATGGCAAGTAATCAGTAGTGATTGGTAAAGTGTTGAAGCACTTGTTAAGATAAAGGGGATAAAAACAAAGGTGGTCTGAAAATGTTAAAGTTGGGCATTATTGGCACTCATATTATTACCGACCGGCTACTGGCAGCTGCTAAACAGTCTGGTGAATACCGACTGACAACAGTTTACTCGCGCCATATGGCAAGAGCGGAAGAGTTTGGTAAACAGTATGGAGCAACGGGATTTTACGACTCGCTGGAAGAATTTTTCGCCAATGGCGATTTTGACGTTGTTTACATTGCTTCACCCAATAGTATTCACTATGAGCAAGTTCGGTTGGCAATTGAAAATGACAAGTTCGTTATAGTAGAAAAACCAGCGTTTGTTAACCCTCACGAATTTAAGGAAGTTACCAGGCTACTGGCGGCTCACCCGAAGGCCCGCCTCTTTGAAGCGGCTCGTAATATCCACACGCCATTGTTTAAGGCTGTTCAAAAGAAAATCAAGCAAATGAAGTTTGGCGGCGCCACCTTGAACATCATGAAGTACTCTTCACGGATTGATAAAGTTTATGAAGGTACCAAGCCAGTGCCAAATATATTTAATCCTGAGTTTGCTGGCGGGGCCATTGAAGACCTTGGTGTTTATGGCATTAATATGATAGTCGCTCTTTATGGCAAGCCTGATAGTGTCAACTATCTACCAATGATGTTGCCAACGGGGGTTGATGGTAACGGTGTCGCAACCTTAACTTATGGCAGTAAGAGTGTCAATATCGTTGTGGGCAAGACTAGCAATAATTACTTGGGTACTGAATTTTACGGTGGTCGTGACACTGTTTGGCTTGACAATGCCATTAACCTGCGCCGGGGAATTTACTACGATGATGACAAGCAAGCCCACCCGTTTGACGTCAAAGTGGCAAACAACGACATGATTTACGAACTACAGGATTTTGCTGAGATTATGAACAACTTAAAGGATGCGGACAATGAAGCCCGGTACCAAAAATGGTTACAACTGGCTGAGGATGTCAACCAGGTGACTTATGATCTCAGGCAGTCTTGCGATTTGACTTTCCCGGCTGACACTAATTATTAGGAGTATGTTGTGAAAACAGAGTTTGAGACTCATTTTAAGGAAAAGGGTTTTACCCAATTAACTGCGATCCAAACGGCGGTCGCTAAACCGCTAGCCAGTGGGCAGTCCGTTGTCGGCATCGCTCCCACTGGTTCCGGAAAGACACTGGCCTTTACTTGGCCCTTATTATCGCAGATAACGTCAGGCAGTGGTAGCCAGCTACTGGTATTGGAGCCGTCACAAGAACTGGCGATGCAGACAACGCGCGTTATGCGCGAATGGGCATCGCTGGTGGGGTTGCACGTTCAATCACTGACTGGCGGGGCTAACGTCCGTCGGCAAATAGAAAAGCTTCGTGACCATAGTGAGGTACTGGTGGGTACTCCCGGCCGTATTTATGACTTATTAAACCGCCATCACCTGTCATTAGGTGGGATCAAGTCCATTGTCATCGATGAAGCGGATGATTTGCTCAATGACCACTCCAAGGTAGTGGTGGTGAACTTGGTTAAAGCGGCACCACGCGATTGCCAGTTATCATTCTTTAGTGCCACCACGGGGCAGGATAGGGAGGAGCTTTCTGACACTTTCCATCGTCAATTGGTAGTGTGCGACGTTCGCAAAACGGACAAGTCTCGCGGCGATGTTAAACACTATACCGTAGTTGCTCGTACGAACGCCCAAAAAACTGCTGTTTTAAAAAGACTGAGTGCGGAGCCTGGATTTTATGGATTAGTGTTCTTTAACAGTCAACGAACACTGGAATATGCTTATAACCGTCTTGTGCACAGTCACTTTGCGGTAGAGACATTAGGTGGTCGTCAACGGCAGGTACAACGACAGGCGGCCCTCCGTAGGTTTAAAAAGCACCAGGTTAAACTCCTGTTGACGACAGATGTTGCTGCCCGGGGGTTGGACATCGTTAAACTACCGGCGGTCATTAACTTTGACTTGCCAACTCACGCTGACCAGTATATTCACCGTGTTGGGAGAACGGGGCGTCAGGGACAACCCGGGAGTGTTTATAACCTGGGGGATGATCATGATTTTCGTGACTTACGGAAGACCCTGGTCACAACTGATTACCAGCTGACAAAATGGTCTTTTTCTAATGAAGGAACAACAACGGTTCGCCGCCAGCAAAAAGAATCGGGTCAACATGTTTCTTCTGCCAAGCAGCGAAAGGTTGGACGGCGGAATACCCCAGAGAAGAAACGAAAAAAGCACAAAAAAAATCGTCATTTCAAGAATAAGGGAATGCGGTTTAAGCACCGTCGAAAGGCGCAAGAAACTCAGCAACGTTCATAATTGAGATTGTTGAACTTTACATTAGCGGGCATCAATGCGATAATATTTGAGATTTGGTCCCATAGCATAACTGGATAGTGCATCCGCCTCCTAAGCGGTCGATTCCGGTTCGAACCCGGATGGGACCATTTCTCAGTATTAAAAGCCGTCAGCACAAACTGAAGTGCTATAAAAAAGTTGGACACTTTACTAACTTTTAAAGATTGGAATGATATCGAATATATTGATTCGGTGTCATTCCTTTTTTATTTGCTGAAATTCGTACGTTGTTGTACCAATAGATGTATTGCTCAATGACAGTTTTAAATTGCTGAAATGAAGTGATCTTTATCCGATTCAAACACTCGCGTTTTAACAAGTGGCAGATTGCAAGAAATAACTTGAACGAATTTAGTGACGTAGATTAAGCAAGAAGATATCGATTGGTGTGTGCCAGTTAAGACATTTAAGTGGTCGGGAATTCAGATACCAATTGATTTGAACCAGCTGGCGATCGCTCAGCTCTTCAATGGCTTGTCCCTTGGGAATAAACCGTCGCAAAACTCGATTACGGTTCTCATTACTACCGCGTTCGTGCGGTGAATAGGCATGGGCAAAGTAAACCTGAGTACCCGTTAGCTGTTCAATTGCCTGATAGTTAGCGAACTCTTTCCCATGATCCACGGTAAGCGTCTTGAGCTTGTCTTGAAGTTGACTAGCTAGTTCAAGTACGGCTTGAGTCATGGACTGACTGTCGCGACCATGGAGCCGTTTAACAATTGTCAGGCGACTCTTACGCTCCACAAAAGTCGCCACAGCTTGACCTTTACGTTTGCCAGAAAGTACGGTATCAGCTTCAAAGTGGCCGAATTCTTGGCGAGTTTCGACTTTATGAGGACGCTCCTCAATGGAGCGGCCGTGACTGAACGTACCACGCTTTTCTTTAGCACGATGACGACGAATTCCATGATCAGGCAAATCGGGTAACTGTACATCAAGCCATCCTTGATCAATCCAGTTATAGACCGTCTTGTAGGCAATACCAACTACATGGGCAACTTGTTCAGGGGACCACTTCTGGACTTGAATCTTTTCCTCAATCAAGTGCTTAAGGCTTTTAGTAAGCGAAGACTTCCGCCCCCGTTGACTAACCTTGCGTTCAAAGTCAGTTTGCGCTAGTTCAGCTTGATACCCACTATTTAGCCGGTGAAGTTCGTTAAAGATGGTGGTCTTACTAAAGCCTAAGTAGTTAGCGATGTATCGCAAGGAACGTCCTTCATTATGAAGCGTTTCAATGACAACACGGTTCTGGAATGATAAAATAGTGGTGCTCATCAAGGCCCTTCTTTCTAATGGATTGTGTGGTAACACCATTAAAGACCTTGATGGGTTTTTCTGTCCACTTAAATGTTCAACTTAAATTTTACAATCTGCCAAGTTAAAAAAGCTTTCGGCTGGTGAGTTATCTAAGCAATTTCCTTTACGGGACATCGACTGAGTAATTCCGTGTTGACGTAATAAAATTTGATACAAGTGGTGTTGATACTGCCATCCTTGATCTGAATGCATGATGGAGTTACTACGTTGTGGCAGTTTATTAAATAAACTTGCCAACATAGTGCTAACTAATTTCATATTAGGATGAGTTGAGGTCGCGTAAGCGACCACGGCACCACTGGCCTCATCAATGACTGGTGATAAATAGCCTTTGACCTGTTCATTAATAGAAATTTGTGTGATATCTGTATGTAGAACTTGATATGCTTTTTGTGCATTAAATTGCTGATGTAAGTAATTAGGGGCAACCTTGCCCACATGACCACGATATGAATGATAGTGACTCTTGGCTGAGTACACAGTTACCTTTAATCCCATGCTAGTCATTAATCGACGCACTGTTTCTTGACAATATGTGAAGCCTTTCTTGATGAGACAATACCAAATTCGGCGATAACCGTAGGTTTCCTGACTACGTTTAAATTGCTTCGCAATTTCCTGCTTTACCTGATGATACTTATCGATACGCTTTGCGGCTTTAAGACGTTCATAGAAGGTGGATCGTGGAATACCAAAATATGTTAACAACTTAGATAATGGGTACTTAGCCCTAAGATCTTGGATCGCTAGTGCTTGTTCTTTCCGCGCTGCTGTCTTAGGGCTTGTAATTTTTTTAAGATGTCGATCTCCATTTCTTGATCGGCGATCTTAGCTTCCAGATCGGCAATTTTTTGCCTATATTGTTCTTCTTTAGTAGGCTTGATTTTATATTTGTTAATCGTTTTATGTTTGTTCATAGTTTTAGCTGGTCGACCCTTAGGCTTTGACCGAAGGCCGACGATCCCTTCATTTTTATATTTACGATACCATGAATAAACTTGTGTGCGATTCAAATTAAATTTCGCAGCTACTTTATCTATGCTTAACTCGTGAGTACGGTAGTAAGTGATTACCTGAAGTTTATAATCAAGTGAATAAATACGATGGCTCCTCTTGGGAGCCAAACTCTCATAACCACATGCTTGAACATCCTGTACCCATGCCATTAAGCTATGGTTGGAAGAAATGCCATATTTCTGACAAACTAATGAATAGTCATGACTTTTGTTCAAGTAGTCTTGAACTGCTCTAACTTTAAATTGATATGAATATTTAGACATAAAAATACCCCAGAATTGTTAGATTCGTGTCTAACAATTCTAGGGCACTTCAANCTGACAAACTAATGAATAGTCATGACTTTTGTTCAAGTAGTCTTGAACTGCTCTAACTTTAAATTGATATGAATATTTAGACATAAAAATACCCCAGAATTGTTAGATTCGTGTCTAACAATTCTAGGGCACTTCAAACTGCTGACGGCTTTTAATACTTCATAATTATTTATTTGAATGCTGAGCCCACTTAAGGCCAATGCCGGTCCAACCACTGGCAATAGAAAACAGCGGTGACAGAAGGCTAAAGAAAGTAAAGGGCAGGAAGTGTAAAACTGGAACGTTGAGTGTTGCTGCGGCAAAAGAACCGGCGACACCCCAGGGAATCAAGTAGTTAATTACTGAGCCCCCGTCCTCGAGTACCCGTGATAGCGCCAGTGGATCCAACCCTAGTTTGAAGAACGGTTCCTTGAAGGCCCGACCAGGGAGGATAACTGATAGGTATTGTTCACCAATGAAGACGTTCACGCCAATTCCAGATAAAATGGTCGCGGTGATTAACCGGCCTGGGTTCATCAGGTGTTTAATTAACGGGTTGAGTGCCGTTTGAATGACGTGGAACTTCATTAGTACCCCGCCCAGTGAAAGGGTCATAACAATTAGGCTGACAGTTCCCATCATGCTAGAAATTCCACCACGGCTGAGGAGAGCATTAACTGACTGGTCGCTAGTGTGGGCCACAAACCCGTCGGTAATCAAGTTAACAAGTGCCTTCAGTGAGTAGTGCGGCTGACTGCAGAAGATCATGATAACAGCCGTGAAGATGTTAATAAATAACGTGGGAATAGCAGGAATCTTTAACCAGGCACAGGCAAACATTAAGATGATCGGTAGCGCAGCCCACCAGCTGATAGTAAAGGAATGGTTTAAGACAGCAACCGTTTTAGCAACGTGGTTCGCGGCCAGTGATTCATGGTGACCACCGAGAATCCAGAAAAGTATTAGTGAGATGATCCAGGCAGGAATTGTTGTCCACATCATGTTTTTGATGTGCTTGAAGAGGTCACTGCCGGCAACTGCTGAAGCGAGGTTAGTTGAGTCAGAAAGTGGCGACATTTTATCGCCAAAGATGGCTCCCGACAGGATGGCCCCCGCAATAAGCGCATCATTGACGTGCATGGTGATCCCCATTCCTAGTAAGGCAATGCCAATAGTAGAAATAGTGGTAAACCCACTCCCGATGGAAACCCCGATTAATGAGCAAACGATGAACACAGATGGGACGAAGAAGCTTCCGCTGATCAGTTTAAAACCCAGAACCATGATGCTGGGAATGATTCCAGCTTTAATCCACACGGCGATTAGCGCCCCGATTAACAGGAAAATAAAGATAGGAATAATCGCTGTACCAATTCCTTCTTTGATCCCATCATGGATATCGTCCCAACTGGCTCCCCGGATTTTAGCCCAGAAGACAATTAAACCAACCGTGAAAAGAACTGGGATTTGTGGGCTGAGGCCAAGATGGATAACGGACGTTCCCAAAATAATCAGCATCAGTAACAGGACAATTATGGCTTCGGTAAAACCAATTTTTTTCATTTTCCTTCCTCCTCGCAATAAAAAAACCGTCAATCGCAACGCGACTGACGGGACGATGAATACCGTGGTACCACCCGACTGACGGCTAAGCCGCCAACTCTTACCGGAAGATAACGGGCCCGATCATAACCGAATCAACATGATCGTCACGGTATTTCGTAGCGGGCGCCTGATCAGCTTTCACCAGCCGCTGACTCTCTTACGCTTAACACTCGTTACTACTTCGACGAAATTGATTGCTGAAATAATAACGTAAAAGCCGGTGGTCGTCAATAGCAAAATTAAAAAATGATGAGAATTCCTTAAAAAACTTGAGTCGACAGATTCTGACCGCGATAATACCAGTGAGGTGTTTGAGATGACGACAATTAATAACTATCAACAGGCGCTTGCTTTTATTCACGGACGAACCAAGTTTAAAAAGGTGCCAACACTGGACCGGATGCGGCTATTTTTAAAGATGCTTGGTAATCCGCAGACTAGTCTTCGTTATCTGCACGTTACCGGGACGAACGGCAAAGGATCAGTTGTAGCAATGATGAGGGAAATTTTGATGGCTCACGGCTTGAGTGTAGGAACATTTACCTCGCCCTTCATTACTCGTTTTAACGAGCGGATTGCCATTGATGGTAAACCAATTGCAGATGACGACCTCGTGAGGATTACGTCCCGCGTTGCTGCGGTGGTGGACACATTGGACCAGCAGCTAGCTAGCGGGGGACCAACAGAGTTTGAAATTGACACTGCGATTATGTTTTGTTACTTTGCTGAAATCCAACCCGATGTGGTCATTTTAGAAGTGGGGATTGGCGGAACTTACGATTCGACCAATGTCATCACTAACCCGTTGGCAACGGCGATCACTAGTGTGGGTTATGACCACATGAAGTACTTGGGGCCGACGCTTGCAGACATTGCCCAGCAAAAAGCGGGGATTATGAAAGACGGCCGGCCAATGGTGGTTGGCAAACTACCAGCAACTGCAATGACAGTCGTCAGAAAAGCTGCTGGCGACCACCATGTGCAGTTACTACTGTCGGGAGCGGATTTTGCTGTCAAGAGTCTTCAGGATGGTGCGCTTTTTCCGATGATCAACTACCAGAGTGATGATCTAACGCTTTCCAAGGTAACCTTATCGCTGGCCGGTGAATACCAGGTGGAAAATGCTGGGGTAGCAGTTACCCTAGCCCTCCTCGCTTTGTCAAAGATTGGCGTCCCGGTTGATAAACGTGCGATCATTCAAGGCTTAACGACCACGCACTGGCCAGGGCGGATGGAATTAGTGAATTCATCGCCAGCTGTTATTTTAGACGGTGCCCATAACCTTCCTGGTATTCAAGCACTTTGTCAAACGATCGCTGATGATTTTGCCGACCGGGATGTTTACTTGCTGGTAGCTATTCTGGCTGATAAGCAGTATGAGGCCATGCTGGGCGAACTGGCTGCGTTACCTAATGTTCATTTAACTGTGACACGATTCGCTGGTCCGGGCAAGAAGCGGCCCAGTGCAGATTTAACTGCCACTTTAGCGCAGTTACGGACCCATTATCCGGCCCAAGAGGTTGATAATTGGCAAACCGCTTTTGTTGACATTGCGCACCGGCTTTCAACAGATGATGTGTTTATTATTACCGGCTCACTTTACTTTATCTCTGACGTTCGTCACCTGATGATGGATTAGTTAGAAACGATTGGACCTCCCGTACTTAATTGGCAGGGAGGTTTTATTTAATGAACAAAGAAACGACCACGTTTGACCAATTGCTGACTGCATCACTCCAATACGCTGATAACGCTGATCGATTGAGAGAACTGTTTATCAAATCTTGTCCAACACCAGGAGATTTCAAGCGGTTGAGTTTAGATGAGGAAAACGACTTGCTGGTGGAATCACGCGGACAGCTAGGACCGTTGTTGGCCGCAATGCGGCTTGGCCAGTTGACGCTGACTAGTCAACCAATTACATACGGAACGGCTTATTCCAGCAGTGCCTTAGGAGAGGCAATGGTAGACAGGTTGGCTAGTGAGGCTTGTGAGATGGTAGTGATTGCTTGTACTGATGTTCACAATGAAATTATTGCTCTTGAGACCCTTTTCAAGGGTGGACAGGCGGAATGTCATGTTTACCCGGAGGAAATTCTTCGTTATGCGTTAAAGAATGGTGCGCACGGCTTGATTATGATACACAATCACCCGAGCGGTAAGCCCACACCATCTGGTTGCGACCTCAAATTGATGAAACGACTTCAATCAGCTTGTTCCATTGTCGGCTTGCAATTACTTGATTGTTTAATTACAGGACGAGAAGACTACTATTCGATGCGTGAAACGGAAAGTAACAGTTGCGTAGCTGGATAGTTTAAGATTTGCTTACCTTCCGCAATAAGCAGTGAGCTTTCGGAGAGAAAGTTGTATAGTATGACTGTTAATTGGCTAAATGCCTATGTTATAATGACAAAGATATTGATCTGACTACTAAACCATGAATAGTTAACGAAGGGAAGAAACACATTGCTAGGAATGGGAAATAAAAATATTGGCATTGACCTCGGTACTGCTAATACAATTGTTTACATCGAAGGTAAGGGAATTGTGCTGCGCGAACCATCCGTGGTTGCTCGCAACACCAAGACTAACGAAGTGATTGCCGTGGGTGAAGAAGCACGAGATATGATCGGGCGGACACCTGCCAGCATTACCGCCATTCGGCCAATGAAGGATGGGGTAATCGCCGATTATGACACGACGGTTGCCATGATGCAGTACTACATGAACAAGGCGCTGGGAAAGAATGCTGGCAAGCCTTATGTGATGGTCTGTGTTCCGACTGGCATTACCGAAGTAGAAAAGCGGGCCGTTATTGATGCTACTCGTGTTGCTGGTGCGCGTGACGCCTACGTCATTGAAGAACCATTTGCGGCTGCAATCGGTGCTGGTCTTCCGGTAATGGATCCAACGGGGAGCATGGTTGTTGACATCGGTGGTGGAACGACTGATGTGGCGACAATTTCTCTTGGCGGGATTGTTTCCAGCCGTTCCATTCGAATGGCTGGCGATAAGATGAATGATGCCATCGCCCAGTTTGTTCGCAACGAGAAAAACCTGTTGATTGGTGAAAGGACTGCCGAAAAATTGAAGTGGGACATTGGTTCTGCTTCTCCTGAGGCAGCTGCTGAAATGGGAACCACTGAAGTGCGTGGCCGTGACCTGGTCACTGGTTTACCAAAGACGATGGAAGTTTCAGCGGTCGACGTCTCAAAGGCACTGCAGGATGTTGTTGAACAAATTATTGCAGCAATTAAAGGGACGCTAGAAGAAACTTCACCGGAAATTGCGGCGGACGTGATTGACCACGGGATCGTTCTGACTGGTGGCGGTGCTTTACTGAAACATTTACCCGAAGTCATTGCCGATGCAACGAAGGTGCCGGTCTTTATTGCTAACGACCCGCTTGACTGTGTGGCAATTGGGACTGGTGAATCACTCAAGAGCATTGATGTTATGAAGAAAAAGTAGGCGAGGTTGAGCAGTTTGCTCAGTGAGCCGGTAATGATGGGCGGGGCTGGTTGCAAAACGCTTTGTTTTGTCCAGCCCCGTTTCAATATCTTAAGTTTTTAAGTTGGAGGTAAAGGGATGCACAAGTTTTTTTCGAATCGCCGACTGGTGATTACCGTCGTCATCCTGATAGTCTGTTTTGGGTTAATGGCCGGGTCCGTGGTTTTACGAAATCGCCGAAATACGCCGCCGTTAATCCAACAATTTGGTAACGACGTGGTTGGTTTTGCTGATGCGGTAGTCGCCTATCCAGTCAATGCAGTGCAGGGCGGGATGGATTCTGTCTCCGAACTAGTTAACACTTACCAGGAAAACCGTGAATTAAAGCAGCAGGTTAACGAATTGGCACAGACCAAGGTCAGAGATCAGACGCTGGCAAAAGAAAACCGCCAATTGAAACGTGAACTGAAGTTGAATCGCTCCTTGACTGATTACCGGACAATCACTGCTTCGGTAATGGCTAGAACACCTTCAACCTGGCAACAGCAGCTAATAATTAATAAGGGTCAGACCAGTGGTGTTAAGAAGAATATGCCTGTAATGTCTGGTGCTGGACTCATTGGTCGGGTTGCAGAAGTGAACAAAACTAATTCTAAGGTTGAATTGCTAAGTGATACTAGTGAATCTGCCAACCGTTTTGCCATTAGTATTGAAGGCGAAAACGGGAAGATGGTTAACGGCGTGATTACCGGTTACGATTCATCGGCGAACCTCTTGGAAATGGGCCAAGTCACGACGAAAGCAAAGGTTAAAAAAGGAACCAAAGTTACCACTAGTGGAATGGGTGGCATTACCCCTAAGGGACTTTATGTGGGGAAAGTCGCCGGTGTCGGCAAGGACGATTACGGTTTGAGTCAAAAGTTGTATATCAAGCCGGCAACTAACTTTAACGACATCAACATTGTGACGGTGGCCGAGTTAGATAGCGGGGAGTAGTGACTATGTACAGACTTTCACGTTTGAAATACGTCTTCCCGTTGGGACTGTTTGTTGCTCTTTTTTTAGACGGTAGCTTTAGTAAAATTTTTGCGCCCCTCATGTTTTCCTATCCATATTCAATGAGTAGTCAGTTGGTGATGCTCTGGCTAGTACTATCATTCTTCTTGGAAGAAAACATTCACATTCCGCTGGTGTGGTTTGCTGTCTTGGCTGGAGCTGTGGCGGACTTGTACTACTCAGGCATTTTAGGGCTCTTTATTTTTCTGTACCCGTTGATTATCTTATTAACGCGGGCCCTTGATCGTTTACTGGATCGAAACTTTTTAAACATGATTTTGATTTTCTTTATTGACTTAGTAGTTTTTGAGTCATTGAATTACCTGGCTTACAGAATTATCGGCGTTATCCACCAGGGATTCGGCGATTTTTTGGTTGATAGCCTGGCACCAACGCTGGCGCTTAACCTGGTTTATTTTGTGATCTTTTTCTGGCCAGTCAGCCGGATTTATCACTGGGCGTTGAGTAAACGGCGCCGTGCGTAATGCTTAACAATATAAAAAGCGGATATCTCGTTTGAATTATTGGTTAAAGTCTCCGGCGTGGCAACGCGCTAGGAGGCTTTATCTTTTCTCTAATGCCATGCGTGGGCTTGTTATTGGCATTAAGCAACGTTATGATGATCAAGGATTGAAAAGGAGCGTGTGTTATGGATTATCAACTTGCTAAGGGTGTAAAACTACACATTATTCCATCATCACAGTTTCGACTGACTAATATTGTGATTAATTTTTCAGCGATGCAAACGACTAATAATGCGACGGCCCGGCATCTACTAGCCAATGTTTTAGAAACAAGTTGTCAAAAGTACCCAACCCAAACATTACTCGCTCGGCGGCTGGATGCCTTGTTTGGCGCGGTTGTTAGCGCTAACGTGGCACGGGTTGGCCAGATTCATACGTTGCGAATGAGGGCGCAAGTTGTTAATGACCGTCAGGCCCAGACAGCCCTCCTGATGCCATTAATTAACCTTTTGCGTGAGCTGGTTTTTAGGCCATTGATGAATGAAAAGGGGTTTGATGCCGCAACCGTTGCGGTACAAAAGAAGAGTTTGGCAGGCTCACTTGCGGCGATTAATGATGACAAGCAGTTTGTAGCCTACCAGCGTTTAGCACAATTGTTTTATGACCAAACCAGTCCGATGTATTATCCCAGCTATGGGACAAGCAGTGATTTGGACTCATTAAATGGTGGCAGCTTGGTGTCAGCGTATCGTTCATTACGTGATGAAGATCAGGTTGATATTTTTGTCTTAGGAGAAGTCAATACTAAAAAAGTTCGGCAGGCTTTTGCCAAGTGGCCTTTTCGCGACCGGCAACCACTAGCGGCTATTGCGGATTACCACCAATCATTTCACCACCGACTAAGGCAACAACTGGATAGTGATGACATTGAACAGGCAAAACTGGACTTAGCTTATCATTTGCCCGTTTACTACCGTGACCCTGGTTATTATCCGGGTCTGGTAATGAACGGATTACTCGGTGGCACCCCCTATTCCAAGTTGTTTTTAAACGTCCGTGAAAAAGAAAGTCTTGCTTATTATGCTGATAGCCAGCTTCGTGCTTTCAGTGGTCATGTCGTTATCGAAACTGGTATTTCTGCCAACAATTACCAACGCGTTAGATCACTAATCGAGCAGCAGATTAGGCAACTACAAGCCGGACAGTTTACCAGCGAACAACTGGAAGAGGTGAAGCAATCACTAATTACTAGTTATCGGGTGGGTTTAGATAACCCGTTGAATATTATTGAACACCGTTTGGTCAACGAGTTGAGTGGCCATCCGGAGTTGTTTAATGTGCCAGAGGCGGTGGGTCTGGTGACCAAGCAGGAAGTCGTCGCGGTAGCAAAACAGTTGAAATTACAAGCAGTTTATTACCTAGGTGGTGATGTTGATGAGTGACTTGTATCAAGCAAAGGTACTTGACTACCAGTTAGCCAATGGAATAACAGTTAAGCTGTTACCAATGCCCGGTTTTCACCAAACCTATGCAATGATTAATGTCAACGTTGGATCCGTAGATACCCGGTTTCAGCCAGCAAATCACGGCTTAATTACGGTACCCGCTGGGACAGCCCATTATTTAGAACACAAGCTTTTCGAAAAAAAAGATTATGATGCCTTCGAGCTTTTTGGCCGGTTGGGTGCCGATTCGAATGCTTTTACTGACCTGTGCGAAACTTCCTATTTGTTTTCGACGACAGGTCGGCTAAGGGAGTGCCTGGAGACGTTGCTTAATTTTGTTCAACAGCCATACTTCACCCAGAAAAAGGTTGATAAAGAACGGGGAATTATTGGCGAAGAGATCAAGATGTATGATGATCAGCCGGGGATGAGGCTGTATGATGCGATGGTGGCCAGCCTGTATCCGCACACACCGCTGGCAGAAGATATTGCCGGTTCGCTGACCTCAATTCAGCAAATTCAACCACAAGATCTTCAAACACTTTATGATAATTTCTATCAGCCAGCCAATATGACCTTATTGGTAGTAGGCGGCTTTGATCCTCAAACGGTGTTGGAGTGGGTGCAGGAAAATCAGGAAGGGAAACAATTTTCATCCCATTATCAGCGCCCAACGTCAATGATTATCAATTCAGCAGGGCAGGTTGTTTCAAACTGGCAGAAGAAAATGGCCGTTCAACGTCCCCGGGTGATGATTGGGTTACGGGGGAAACACAACTGGCCAGCAACGGACCGACTTAAATACCAGTTAGCTGGCGAATTGTTCTTCTCATTGTTATTTGATGAGTCGTCTGATAACTTTCTACGATTGTATAATGCTGGGATTATCGACGATTCGTTCGGTTACGAGTTAGAAGTAGCTAACCAGTTTGACTATGCTTGTTTGGGAACAGTTACTGATGTTCCCGACCGTTTTATCAGTGAAATTCATCAAATTCTGCGTGATAGTAAGCGCCAATTATCCGCAGCGGCTGGGCAGTTTAACACCGTCAAGCACTCCCTGCTGGGACGCTTAATTGGCATGATGGACTCGCCTGAAGCAGTGGCCGACCGTTTTGCTGAAACGGCTAACGGGGACTGGTTAATAACCGATGAAGTGACAACGTTGCGTTCACTGACTATTGATGACTTACAGCTGATTATTAATTCGCTGATCGAACCAGAGCAATGGACTACTTGCCAGATTTTACCTTCGAACTAACTTGTTTATGAAAGTGACAAGCAAGTTTCGAGCAATAGTGTTAAAATATCAAGTCGTGATCAGTATTACGGGTGTTAGTGTTGGCTGAAGTCAACGACGGCCCGGGGCTGTTGCGTATGATATACTATTGATTAACGATTTCAGAATAAAATGGGGAATTAACCATGAGTGAAAATAAACAACCACAAATTGATGAACAGCCTCAAAAAGATAGCGGCAAGCGGCATGCCAATATCGGAAAAAAGCTGCGTGCGGCTCGTGAACAAAAGGGCTACACTTTAGATGATCTCCAGCAGATCACCAAAATTCAAAAACGTTATTTAATTGCGATTGAAGACCAAAACTTCAAGGCTCTTCCGGGTGATTTTTACGTTCGGGCCTTTGTTAAGCAGTATGCTGATACTGTAGGTTTGGATGGCAACGAACTACTGAAAGATTACGAAGACGAACTGCCAGAAACGAAGGCGGATGAGTATTCTAAACACATCACTCAGGCAGTCGAGACGAGGAGCAGTCACCACCGGACGGCAGAGAAAATGGAGAATGCTCGCCGCAAATACTTGCCAACAATTATCATTGCGGTGATCGTCCTGGCCATTTTACTTGTTATTTGGGTAGTTGCTATTGTCCAACACCATGACAATTCAACGAAGATTGACCGATCACGGGTTTCTGTCTCTGGAGAGTCCAGCCACAAGTCCCAAAAGAAGGCTTCATCATCGTCTAAGAAGACAAAGAAGACTGCAGCTATCAAGTTGACTGAAACGTCTCGAAATGCTAGCGGCGTGGTTTATAGTACCAAGTCCTTAAAGAAGGGTACTAATTTACAGATTAGCACCAACGCGCGGGCATGGAATAGCGTCACTGTTGATGGCACGCAACGTTTGGGGAAGACGATGAACGCTGGTGATAAGGACAACGTCGTAATTGCCAAGACAGTGTCGAGTGTCGTTATCAGACTTGGTAACGCATCTCAAACAACTGTTAAGATCGGTGGTAAGAAGATCAACATCACTGCTAACGGTCGTTACCCGTCAACACGGACGGTAACGATTAACTTTGGTAATGCTCACCAATCGTCTGCAAGGAACACTAGCATGGCCACAAATAATCGGCAGTCCATGAGCTCGTCAACACGGACGTCTAACAACAGTAATAACAGCCAAACGACTAGTCGGACAACAACGGCTAACAACAATAATAACCAGCAACAAACGACCACGCGGCCAAATAACAGTAATCAGCAAACTGTTACCGACAATCGCCAGCAAGGCAATCAGCAATAGGAGGAATGACAGTGAATTTACCTAATAAGCTCACCGTGGTACGGTTAATTATTATTCCCTTTTTTCTTTGCTTAATGGTTTTGCCATTAGCAGGGTGGGGGACTGTTTCCTTTGGTGGCGCGACGGTCACCGTCGCTCGCTTAATAGCCACTATCCTCTTTATCGCTGCTACTATTACTGATAACCTGGATGGCCGAATTGCCCGCAGCCAGCATCTTGTAACCAACTTTGGTAAGTTTGCCGATCCGCTGGCTGACAAACTG
Source organism: [Lactobacillus] timonensis (assembly GCF_900240275.1). Classification (GTDB taxonomy): domain Bacteria; phylum Bacillota; class Bacilli; order Lactobacillales; family Lactobacillaceae; genus Limosilactobacillus; species Limosilactobacillus timonensis. Next base: position 1,283,741 of record NZ_LT964761.1, read on the forward strand.
TTAGTGATGACGGCATTTGTTGTCCTTACTGCTGACGGGACGGTTCCAGCCTGGGTTACAGCTATTATTCTCTGGCGGGAATTGGCGGTAACAGGATTGCGTCTTTTGCTTGTCGAACAGGATGGGATTGTTTTGGCGGCAAAGATGCCTGGCAAGATTAAAACCACGACGCAGTTCATTGCGATTATTTTCTTGCTGCTCCACAACGCGTTCTTTGCCCTCGTTCATATTCCGTTTGGCGAGATCATGCTTTATATTTGCCTGTTCTTTACGGTCTACTCCGGAATTGATTACTTTTACCAGGGCCGCGATGTTTTTAGCGATGGGTTTAAGTAATAACTGAATAATTCATTTTGGGGATGCACTAGCATCGCCTTTTTAGCCCGGGAGTCTCTTGCAATTCTCGGGCTTTTTGTTCATAATAAAAAAGATATAGTGTTGGTGTCTTGTTAAGCAGGAAGGGTGTCCTGATGATGAAAAGGTTTTATACGTTAAAGGTTGGTGCATTAACTCGACAACTTTCGCTGGTCAAACTTAATAAAGACACAATGATTGCTAATTTTATGCTGCTGGGTGATGATCAAATGGCTCGCACGGCGGCACGGATGCTTGCCAAAAAAATTGATTTACACAACTTTGACTACATTGCAACAGTAGAAAGCAATGGGGTTCCATTGGCTCATGACTTGAGTCTTTTGGCGGACCGTTCCCGCTCAATTGTCATTCGTAAGGAAGTAAAAGACTACATGACAAACCCGCTGGCAGTACCAGTTAGTTCCATTATCACTAGTGGTAAAAAACTGGTCCTGGATGGGCGCGACGCACAACGAGTAAAGGGCAAGAAAATAATGCTCGTTGATGATGTTATCAATACTGGTAGTACCATGGCAGCGAGTGAGCTGGCTTTGAAACACGCTGGAGCGACAGTCGTTTCTCGACTGGCAATAATTGCCGAAGGACCGACCGCGGTTCGCAATGACATTACTTACTTGGCGCACTTGCCATTATTTAACAACGATGGAACACCGAAGGAATAAGAGCAGGCGGGTTTCACCGCTTTTTTATTTTGAATAGTAGTTCGAGGATGAATTTTGCGTATATATGAATTAGGGGGAGTCATTGATGGAAGCAGAGATAATCACCGTGGGTGAGGAAATCATTTTGGGGGAAATTGATAACACCAACGCTCGCTTTTTAGCGGATCGAATGCGTCAACAGGGAATCGTTGCTCGCTGGCAAACAACGACGGATGACGCCCCACAACATATTTGTACTGCAGTTCAGAATGCATTATCGCGTGTTAAGACGGTCTTTGTTTGCGGTGGTTTGGGGCCGACGACAGATGATAATACTTTGTCCGCCACGGCTGCCGCCCTGGGAACCCACCTGGCAATCGATGAACGGCATTGGCGGTGGATTAAGCAGGAGTTTAAAAACCGCCACCAGAAGATGGTGAAAAGCAATATTGTCCAAGCCTGCTTTCTCGCGGGAGGGGCTTCACTGACAAACCCAGTCGGCTTAGCGGTTGGAAGCTGGTGGCAACAGGGGGAGAAAACGGTGGTTGTCTTACCAGGACCGCCACGTGAATTTCGAGCAATGGTTGATCAGGAGGTACTGCCACGACTTCGGCAACTAATACCAGGTCAGCAGCTGGTAGCTGACTTAATCATGCACTATGTTGGCGTTCCTGAATCACAACTAATGACGACGATTAATGCTGCACTAGCGAAAAATTCAGCAGTAGTGGCAACCTCTTATGTTCAACCGGGGGAGATCCAGGTTCGGTTGACAACGACAGCAGCTAGCCAGCAAGAAGCTGATGCACGACTTCAGACAACCAGGCAGACAATTTTAGCGGCGCAACCGGAAGGATACTTTGGTGATGGTCAAATTACATTAGCTGGAGAAGTTGTTAGTTTGTTAAAACAAAGACATCTTCACGTGACGGCCGCTGAGAGCCTTACCGGCGGCCTTGTCCAGAGTCTGATTTGTTCAGTACCGGGTGCTTCGGCCGTCTTTGATGGTGGGTTTGTAACGTATGCACCGGCCCAAAAAGCGGCAATGCTTGGGATTCAAGCAGAAGTGATTGATAAGTATGGTGTTGTCAGTTCAGAAACTGCCGGAGCGATGGCGGATGGCTGCCGTCAGAAGGTGGGGGCTGATTTTGGACTAGGACTGACTGGAGTGGCCGGACCTGACGAATTAGACGGTCAACCTGCAGGAACCGTCTGGCTGGGATTATCTATCAAGGGAGAACCAACGAGAACAAGGTGTCTTCACTTAGACGCGCATAGTGGCCGGCAAGCTATCAGGTTAAATAGTGCCCAGTTAGCACTAATGATGCTGTATGATCATCTGCAAAAATAAACGAACAATTGTTCGCAGCCCGCTTGTAATTTAGATAAGAACTGATATCATTATTTAAGGAGAAACTGTCAAATAAAGGAGGAGACAAGTTGGCTGATCAACGAAAAGCGGCCCTTGATGCTGCCCTGCGTAAAATCGAAAAGAACTTTGGTAAAGGTTCCATTATGCGAATGGGTGACGCGGCCGATACGAGAATTGCGACCGTTTCTAGCGGCTCATTAGCAATTGATGAAGCATTAGGTGTTGGTGGTTACCCCCGCGGTCGAATTATTGAAATGTATGGCCCAGAAAGTTCCGGGAAGACGACAGTGGCGCTGCATGCGGTGGCTGAGGTTCAGTGCGAAGGGGGCACTGCTGCATACATTGACGCCGAAAACGCCCTTGATCCACAGTATGCACAAGCCCTGGGAGTTAATATTGATGACCTTTTGTTATCACAACCAGATACTGGTGAAGAAGGCTTGGAAATTGCCGACGCGTTAATCGCATCAGGTGCAATTGATATTGTCGTAATTGATTCTGTTGCTGCTTTAGTTCCCCAAGCGGAAATTGATGGTGAAATGGGAGACACTCATGTTGGTCTGCAAGCACGGTTAATGTCCCAAGCCCTGCGGAAGCTTTCTGGTGAAATCAATAAGACCAAGACGATTGCCGTCTTCATCAATCAGATCCGTGAAAAGGTTGGCGTAATGTTTGGGAACCCTGAAACAACACCTGGTGGTCGTGCCCTTAAGTTTTACTCCACAATCCGCTTGGAAATTCGGCGTGGTGAGCAGCTGAAAAATGGGTCCAATTTGATTGGGAACCGGGCTAAAATCAAGGTTGTTAAGAACAAGGTGGCGCCGCCTTTTAAGCGGGCTGAAGTTGATATCATGTACGGTAAGGGCATTTCCAAGACCGGTGAGTTGTTGGATATGGCTGTTGAAAAGGACATGGTTAAAAAGTCCGGTGCATGGTATTCATATGGTAAGGAACGAATTGGTCAAGGGCGCGAGAACGCTAAGAAATGGCTGGCCGATCATCCCGAGTCATACAGTGAACTACTTAATAAGGTGCGCGTGGCCTATGGTATGCAACCAGCGCCGGGTGCTGGTGATGATAAAAAGGGTACCGGCGAACCACAGCAAGAGACACTGGAACAAGCATCTAAAAACAAGTAGTGACACCAAACGATTGCCGCTGGCAATCGTTTTTTCTTTTGCAGCTAATCTTTGTTGATTGACACTCCACGAAGACGCGCTTAAAATTAACCAGTGTGGTTTTAAAAGTAAAATCGCCAATTTAGCAATAATTTATTAAAAAAATAGCAATGATGGAGGTGTCATAATGAATTCTGTCGGCATCCTGATAGGCATTGCGGCGTTGATTATCGGCGTCGTTGTTGGTTATGCCATTTTCAATGCTGTGCACCAACACAACATTGAAAATGCACAAAATAGTGCCGAGGGAATCATTAACCAAGCGAAAAGAGACGCCGCTGCTGCCAAAAAAGAAGCGATTGTGGAAGCAAAGGATGAAGCTCACCAGTATCGTGAACAGGTAGAAAGCGAACTAAAGAGTCGTCGTGACGAAGTGCAGAAGCAAGAGGAGCGGCTGCTACAACGAGAGACGTCTCTTGATCGTAAGGATAGTTCCCTTGAAAATCGAGAAAATACGGTCACAGACCGCGAACACCGCTTAGATCGGCGGGAAGAAAAATTACGGTTATCCCAGAAAAAGGCTGACGAGTTAGTTCAGCAACGGGCTGAGGAGTTACAACAAGTTGCCAAGATGACTCAAGAGCAAGCAAAGGAACTCTTGCTTAACCAGCTCAAGGACCAGCTGACGACTGAACGGGCTGTGATGATTAGGGATAGCGAACAGGAAGCACAGCTAACTGCTGATCGTCAGGCAAAGAGCTTGATTGTGCAGGCTATTCAACGTTCCGCTGCTGATACGGTCACCGAAGCCACCGTCTCGGTTGTTAACTTACCGAATGAAGAAATGAAGGGGCGGATTATCGGTCGTGAAGGGCGTAATATTAGAACGCTTGAAACCCTTACCGGGATCGACTTGATTATTGACGATACGCCCCAAGCGGTTGTGTTGTCTGGTTTCGACCCTGTTCGTCGCGAAATTGCCAAGATGGCACTTGAAAAGTTGATTGCCGATGGGCGGATTCATCCTGCCAGGATTGAGGATGCCGTTGAAAAAGCGCGTGACGAAATGGATGCCAAACTCCGCGAAGTGGGTGAAGAAGCCATCTTTGACCTGGGATTGCATTCTATGCACCCGGACCTTATTAAGACGGTTGGTCGGATGAAGTACCGGACCTCTTACGGACAAAATGTACTTACGCACTCAATCGAAGTGGCTAAGCTGGCAGGCATTATGGCTGCCGAACTCGGTGAGGACGTCACTATGGCCAAGCGCGCTGGCTTACTTCACGATATTGGCAAGGCTATTGATCACGAAGTTGATGGTTCTCATGTGGAACTTGGTGTTGAGCTAACTCGTAAGTACAAGGAAGACCCAGTGGTTATCAATACGATTGCTTCTCACCATGGAGATGAACCAGCAAAGTCGGTTATTGCGGTGCTGGTACAAGCTGCGGATGCTATTTCTGGTGCTCGACCAGGAGCACGAAGTGAATCTTTGGAACAATACATTCAGCGACTGAAAAAGCTGGAAGAGATTGCCAACCGTCATCACGGTGTTGATCATAGTTATGCTATCCAGGCTGGCCGCGAAGTACGGGTCATTGTTAAACCTAAGAAGGTTTCGGACCTCCAAGCGGTGGCCTTGTCGCATGACATTAAGCACGAGATTGAACAACAACTTGAGTATCCTGGCCATATTAAGGTCACGGTTATCCGTGAAGTGCGGGCCACTGACTATGCAAAGTAGCGGGAAAGTTTCTGAAAAGGGGATCGTGATCACTCATCACGACCCTTTTTATGCTTTTTAGATGGGAGAGAGATTTTTGGCAAAACTGACACCGATGATGAAACAGTATCAGCAGATTAAGGATCAGTATCCGGATGCTTTCTTGTTTTACCGGATTGGGGACTTTTACGAGCTGTTTAATGATGATGCGATTAAGGGCTCACAACTGCTGGAGCTGACCCTGACACACCGGAGCAAGGCGGTAGCCCACCCAACGCCGATGTGTGGGGTTCCGCATAAAGCGGTTGAAAATTATATCGATATATTAATTGACAAGGGCTACAAGGTGGCTATTTGTGACCAAATGGAAGATCCCCGGCAAGCTAAGGGGATGGTAAAACGGGCGGTTACTCGTTTAGTCACTCCCGGCACCCAGATGGATCTCACAGGCGATGCTGCGAAAAATAATAACTACTTAGCAGCCGTTGTTCAACGCGGGTCACACTTTGATCTGGCTTATACCGACCTGTCAACGGGCGAAATTAAGGTGACGACCGTTGACGATCAGGCAAGTGTAATGGATGAATTAATTAACTTGCAGAGCCGTGAAGTGGTGACTGATGATTCACTCGCACAAAAGGTACAGACACAGTTAACTAGGTTAAACGTGATGATTTCACACCAGGCTAAGGTGGATGAGTACCATGACATGAGTCACCTGGTACAGCTTATTCCGGATGAACACCAGCAATACGTTGTGGAATTGTTAATTAGTTACCTGATTACCACGCAAAAACGGTCGCTTGATCACCTTCAGCAGGCGGTTGCTTACCGCCCCAGTGCCTACCTTAAACTCGATCATTATTCGAAAACCAACCTTGAATTAATTACTAACATGCGTAGTGGCAAGCACCGCGGGACCCTGGCCTGGCTATTGGACGAAACAAAGACCGCTATGGGGAGCCGGCTGCTAAAACGGTGGCTTGATCGGCCGCTGATGAATGTTGACCAGATTAGCCGCCGTCAGGACAAAGTTGCAGAGCTACTAGACCATTATTTTGAACGAAACAACTTACAGGATGAACTGACCGAAGTTTATGACCTCGAACGATTAGCGGGGCGGATTGCTTACGGGAGTGTCAACGGTCGTGACTTGGTTCAGCTTAAAACATCGCTGCAACAAATTCCCAAGATTAAGTATGTTTTGGAAACACTGGATTCACCAGCATTCGACGACCTTAACCGTCAACTGGACCCCCTGAATGATGTTACCCAGTTAATTGATACGGCCATCAAGGATGAGCCGCCAATTGCTGTTACGGAAGGCGGGGTGATTAAGGATGGTTATAACAATCAACTTGACCAGTACCGTGATGCAATGGCTAACGGTAAACAATGGATTGCTGATTTACAGGCCAAGGAACGTCAGGCAACCGGGATTAGTAACTTGAAGATCGGTTATAACCACGTTTTTGGTTACTACATTGAAGTGACAAAGGCCAACTTGGCCAAGTTACCAGCAGACCGTTATGAACGGAAGCAAACTTTGGTTAATTCAGAACGTTTTGCAACTCCGGAACTAAAAGAAAAAGAATCACTGATTTTAGGTGCCCAGGAAAAGTCGGTTGCGTTAGAGTACGACTTGTTTGTTAAGGTTCGTGACCAGATCAAACAACAAATTCCGCGTTTGCAAAAACTAGCGAAGGCGGTCTCAGAATTAGACGTTTTGCAGAGTTTTGCGGTCGTCAGTGAAAAGTACCACTTTGTCCGGCCCACCTTTACTAAAGAGCGCAGTATCGACGTTGTAGACGGCCGGCACCCGGTCGTTGAAAAGGTGCTTGGCCACCAAGAATACGTACCAAACGACGTGAAGATGAATCCCCAAACGGAAATTCTCCTCATTACGGGACCTAACATGTCGGGGAAAAGTACCTATATGCGGCAAATTGCTTTAACCGTCGTCATGGCCCAGATGGGGTGTTTTGTTCCGGCAACAAAGGCTTTGTTACCAATTTTTGACCAGATTTTTACCCGGATCGGGGCTGCTGATGACCTTATTTCCGGTGAAAGTACCTTCATGGTGGAAATGATGGAAGCCAACCACGCTCTTGAACACGCGACAGCTAACTCGTTGATTTTGTTCGACGAAATTGGTCGGGGAACGGCAACTTATGACGGGATGGCCCTGGCGCAAGCAATTATTGAGTACGTTCATAACAGAGTCCATGCGAAAACGCTTTTCTCAACTCACTATCACGAGTTAACAGCCCTCGACCAAACATTGCCGCAGCTAAGGAATATCCACGTGGGCGCCACTGAAGAAAATGGCGAGCTGGTCTTCTTACACCAGATTCAAGATGGCCCTGCTGATAAGTCTTACGGGATTCACGTTGCCAAACTCGCAGGCATGCCTGAAGACTTGCTGAAGCGGGCGACTGCAATCTTGAGCCAGCTAGAGCAACGGGGAACGACAGATTCAGCAATTGTCGCCGCCGGAGCAGCGCAAAGTGAACAACCAAAAACCAAAGAGGCGGGTCAAGGAGACGAGCAAGCGTCCTTATCAGCCGAAGACAATGGACAGTTAGAGTTGTTTAAGCTGGCAACAAAAAAGCCAGAAGGCCCTGACCAGAAGATCATTGAACAACTGAGGGACCTGAACTTAATGTCGATGACACCGATGGACGTGATGAATAAAATTTACCAGTGGCAGCAGCAACTAAAGTGAGGTGATTAATGATGGGAATTATTCACCAGTTAACCCCAGTCCTCGCTGACCAGATTTCCGCTGGTGAGGTGATTGAACGGCCGGCATCCATCGTTAAGGAGCTGGTCGAAAACTCACTGGATGCCCATAGTACGCGGATCGATGTGATTGCGGCTAATGCAGGGTTAAAGAGTATCCGGGTGATTGATAATGGTGTCGGTATTGCCGCGGATGATGTGCCGCGAGCGTTCTTGCGTCATGCTACCTCGAAAATCAGTTCACGTCAGGACCTGTTTGCCGTTTCCACGATGGGATTTCGTGGTGAGGCGCTCCCCAGCATTGCCTCGGTTGCAGATGTTGAGATGGTAACCGCGGTTGAACACCAGGCCGGTGTCGATTATCATTTGCGTGGTGGCGAAGAGCTTAGCAAAAGACCTGCAGGTGCTCGCCGGGGAACGGATATTACTGTTCGTGACTTGTTCTACAATACCCCTGCGCGTTTGAAGTATTTAAAAACACCGCATACGGAACTAAGTCGAATTGTTGATATTGTCAACCGCCTAGCGCTGGCACATCCCGAAGTGGCGATTAGCTTTACTCACGACCAAAGAGAATTATTCCGGTCGGCTGGTAACGGCAACCTCCCCCAGGTAATCGCGGCCATTTACGGTGTAAAAGTGGGGAGAGAGATGATCCCGCTCAAGGCCGCCGATGATGATTTTCAAGTGAGTGGCTACATTTCACTCCCGGATTTAACCCGGGCTAGTCGTCAGTACATTACCTTAACCATTAACCACCGTTACGTTCGTAATTTTGCGCTGACTAAAGCGGTAACAGCCGGTTATCGTTCTAAGTTGATGGTGGGGCGTTACCCGGTAGCCGTGATCAACGTTGACCTTGATCCACGACTGGTAGACGTGAATGTTCACCCGGCAAAGCGCGAAGTTCGGCTTAGTAAGGAGGAGCAGTTAACGGCACTGATTGAAGCGGGCGTCAACCGTTCTCTCAGTCAAGTTAACCTGGTTCCTGATGTGGGTGAAGAAGCAACAAACTTGCTGTCGAAAGACGAGAGTAAGGTTAGTGAAGAGCAACCACGGTTTAATGCAACACCGGTAGTGTCAACTCACCGTCAGCAGTCAGCAACTAATCCGGCCAATGCTGATGCAACGGATAGCTTTGTAGACAATCCGGTCGTCATCCACCAGCAAAAGGATCTTGAAAATGCCGATGTCAAAGAGTTTGATAAGCGTTATCAGTATGAGCATCTTTCCGGTATTTTTGGCGATAATAGCGTTAGTCAGCCTGCCCCCCATGTTTCACCAGCGAAGGCTGAGCAGCAATCGCTGGGGATTAGCGATCAGGGTGACGAGACCAGTGACCGTTTTCCACAGTTGGAATACATTGGTCAACTTCAAGGCACCTTTTTGCTAGCACAAGCATCTGATGGTCTCTACATTGTCGACCAGCACGCGGCGCAGGAACGAATTAATTTCGAACGTTATCGCAAGGAAATCGCTGACGTTAGTGCTGATCAACAAACCTTTCTGACACCGCTGGTGCTAACTTATCCCACGGCGGAGGCACTCAAGATTATTGACCGCCTGCCACTCCTGCACCAGGTGGGGTTGCAATTAGAACAGTTTGGTCAAAATAGCTTCATGCTCGCTGCCCACCCGACTTGGTTTGTGGAAGGACAGGAAGAGGCGACTGCTCGGGAGATGATTTCCTGGGTACTACGTGGCGAGAAGTTGAATTTAGAGCAGTTTCGTATTAAGACGGCAGCCATGATGAGCTGTAAACGGGCAATCAAGGCCAATCACCACCTGGATGAACAACAGGCCCGCGCGCTCTTGGCTCATTTGCGTCAATGTCAGAACCCATTTAACTGTCCACACGGACGACCGGTAACAATTCACTTCACGGATAACGACCTCGAAAAAATGTTTAAACGAATTCAGGATTCACACGTTCCATACGCCGATGAATTTGATGAGCACGGCAATGATTAATTTTTAAGCGGGTTGGTATAACCAGCCCGCTTAATTGTTTGATGGTGGGGAACAAGCGTTTTATGTTAAACTAATTAATAGCTTAAACGAGGAAGTAGTGAGAACATGTACGAATATTTAACCGGTTTGATTACCGCAGTTAAGCCGAATTACATTGTCATTGATGTTCAGGGGGTCGGCTATCAAGTTCACTGTCCTAACCCTTACCACTACCAAGTGGACCGGCAGCACCCTGTCACTGTTTATATTTATCAGGCAGTCAGTGATAGTGATATCTCACTGTATGGTTTGGTGGATGAAGCAGAAAAACAGCTATTTTTGCAGTTGTTAGCTGTTTCAGGTATTGGGCCCAAAAGTGCGCTGGCTATTTTGGCTATTCCAGACCATCAGGGACTGATTGATGCCATTGCCAACAATGACGTTTCGTACTTAACTAAGTTCCCGGGAATTGGTAAAAAGACTGCTGGCCAGATCATCCTCGACTTACAAGGAAAGGTGCGGCAGTTATCGCTAACTGAACAGATAACAACTACGCCGGCTGATTTGCAAACTGATCCAGCGCTTGACGATGCATTAGCAGCATTAAAGGCACTAGGGTATCAGGAACGGGTAATTGGCAAACTGAAAAAGCAATTGGCTCAGGAACCCGGCAAGACTACCGATGAATACCTCCGGGAAGGACTTCACTTGCTGAATTAGGATAATGAAGAAGGAGGACGCAGATGGCAGAAAACAAGCAGCACCAGCTTCTGTCAGGTGATACAGAAGACACACAAGAAGAGCAGTTTGAGCCCCAACTGCGACCACAAACACTGGCTGAATATATTGGCCAAAATCAGTTGAAACACGAGCTGGAAATTTATATTAAGGCGGCGCGGGAACGAGATGAGGCGCTGGACCACGTTTTGCTTTACGGACCACCAGGACTGGGGAAAACCACTTTAGCGATGGTGATTGCCCATGAAATGGGAGTCAATATTAAAACGACGAGTGGACCAGCTATTGAGAAGACGGGAGACCTAGTTGCCCTGTTAAACGAATTACAACCGGGGGACGTTCTTTTCATTGATGAAATTCACCGCTTGCCGAAGGTTGTCGAGGAAATGTTGTATTCGGCGATGGAGGATTACTATATTGATATCGTGGTTGGTGAGGGGCCGACTGCTCACCCGATCCACTTCCCACTACCGCCATTTACCCTCATTGGGGCGACAACCCGTGCAGGAATTTTATCGGCTCCGTTGAGGGACCGCTTTGGTATTGTCATGCACATGAACTATTACACGGAAAATGAATTACAGCAGATTGTCTTTCGTTCAGCCAAAATTTTTAAGACAACAATTGATGAAGATGGTGCCCACGAGTTAGCACTGCGTTCGCGTGGGACGCCCCGGATTGCAAATCGTTTGCTGAAACGGGTTCGTGATTTTGCTCAGGTTGCGGGAAAGTCCACAATCGATACGGCAAGCGTTAAACAGGCTTTACAGTTATTGCGGGTTGACTCCCGCGGCTTAGATGGGACTGACCGTAAGATGTTAACGACAATGATTAACTACTACCATGGCGGGCCGGTGGGTCTCAAGACGATTGCTGCAAACATTGGTGAGGAAACCAACACGATTGAAGAAATGTATGAACCGTACTTGTTACAAATTGGTTACCTCAGCCGGACGCCGCGCGGGCGGGTAGTGACGAAGGCAGCTTATGAGCACCTCCACTTACCATTACCAGAGGATAAGCATTAACTCTGCTGGTTAAATTAGGGAGATAACTGTTTTTACGCTGCATTTTCTGTTAAAATATTCATCGTTAGTATTGATTAATCTTTATTTTTGAGAGGATGTCACGTTTTGAATAACAACACTTTATCAAGTTTGGGCCTAATCGTCCTGATGGTTATCTTCATGTACTTTTTCATGATCCGGCCGCAACAAAAGCAACGGAAGGCTCACCAGTCAATGATGAGCAAGCTCAAGAAAGGTGACCACGTGGTGACGATCAGCCGTCTCCATGGTGTCGTCTACGACCTTAACGAAGCAAAGAAGACTGTTACGCTGGATTGTGATGGCATTTACCTGACCTTTGATTTAGGAGCTATCATGCGGGTGACTGCCCAGTCTACTAGTGAAGAGCAGGAACAACACGTTGCTGAAAAGCCGGCAGCGGCTTCAACTGACGACGAAAAGGCTGCTTCGGCAAACGATGAAGCTAAAGAAGAAAAAGAAGACAAAAATGATGAGGCCAAGTCCTAAGCTGGTTGTTCATCATTCAGATGACCAAAGAGTGCCCCTGGAGCCATAGTGGTTTCAAGCGGCACTCTTTTTATCAACTTGTTATACTAGTAGTATGAATGAACGGAGGAGTAGATGATGGAAAATTATAATAGCATAATGAACGCAATCAAAAAATACAGCCGGATCATCATCCACCGACACCAACGTCCTGATCCGGATGCTATCGGTTCACAGGTGGGGTTGGCAGAAATCTTACGGTCGTCATTCCCTTACAAGGAAATTTTTGTGGTGGGCAAAGATATCCCTGAGTTTGACTGGATTGGTCAAATGGATGAGATTGATAACTCACTATATGACGATGCCTTGGTGGTTGTCACAGATACGGCTAATGCGCCGCGAGTTGATGACCGGCGTTTTAATATGGGGGACATGCTGATTAAGATTGACCACCATCCGGATGATGAACCTTATGGTGACTTGTCATGGGTTGATGACCAGGCTTCTTCGTGTTCGGAGATGATTTACCGTTTCTATCAACGTTTTGCCAAGCAGCTCAAACTGCCACAGCAGGCAGCCAATGCATTATTTGCTGGAATTGTCGGTGACACTGGACGTTTTATGTACCCGGCAACAACACCGCAAACAATGTTAGTTGCGGGGGCCTTGATGGCTGCCGGGGCTGACGCTGCAGCTATTTGCCGGCGAGAAGACGAAATCACGTTGCCGCTAGCAAAGTTGTCAGCATTCGTCTACCAACACTTGGCGATTACGGATCACGGTATCGCTTATGTGACCCTGGATAAAGAAACGCTGAACCAGTTACAACTCACTGAAGCAGAAACTTCCGCAGTGGTTCCCCTGCCAGGCAAAATTGCTAATGTGGTGGCCTGGGTGATCTTTGTCCAACAAGAAGACGGCCGTTTCCGGGTTCGTTTACGTTCTAAGGGTCCTTCCATTAACGGTGTGGCCAAGAAGCATCACGGCGGTGGGCACCCAATGGCCAGTGGTGCTAAGGCTGCCAATAAAGCAGAGACTCAACAGATTGTCAGCGAGCTGGATCAACTAGTTAGCCAGCAGCTGAAGTAAGGAGTAATGATGACGACAGAAAAAAAGTTTGCCGCATTTCAGTTCCAGCCATTTATCAATGAGGCAATTGCCGATCTTGGTTTTGACCAACCAACCCCGGTTCAACAAAAAGTGATCCCAGTAGTTCTTGCTGGCAAATCGGTGGTCGGCCAATCAGCAACGGGGAGCGGAAAGACTCACGCTTTCCTCCTGCCAATTTTTAACCAATTGAAAGCAACTGAAAAAAAAGTCCAAGTAGTGATTGCGACGCCAAGTCGGGAACTGGCTTACCAGATCTATGGTGCTGCCAAACAGATTAATAGTTTTGCTCCCGAGAAGTTCTTGATTCATAACTACGTCGGTGGCGCTGATCGACAACGACAAATTGAACAGCTGGCTAAAGCACAGCCGCAAGTTGTCATTGGGACCCCGGGCCGTATTTTGGACATGGTCAGTTCAGGATCATTGGACATCCATACTGCTACTCAGCTGGTTATTGATGAAGCTGATATGACACTGGATATGGGCTTTTTGCCAACCGTTGATCAGATTGCCGGCCGACTACCACAGGACTTGCAAATGATGGTCTTTTCGGCAACTATTCCAAAAAAGCTCCAACCATTTTTGAAGAAGTACATGGCTAACCCGGTCGTGGAAAAGATTCCGGTTGCAACGGTGATTAACCCGAACGTCGATAACTGGTTGATTAATACTAAGGGTCGTGACCGTAACCAGTTGATTTACCAGTTGTTGACGATGGGAGAACCATACTTGGCACTAGTCTTTGCGAATACTCGCGAGCGGGCTAACGAATTAGCTCGCTACTTGCATGAACAAGGACTTGACGTGGCCCTGATTCATGGGGGTCTCCAGCCGCGTCAACGGAAACGGGTGATGCGTCAGGTGCACCACCTGGACTATCAGTACGTAGTGGCAACTGACTTAGCAGCTCGTGGGATTGATATTGATGGTGTTTCGCTAGTCATCAATGACGATCTGCCGGAAGATCTGGAATACTTTGTTCACCGGGTAGGACGAACTGGCCGTAAGGGGATGCACGGGACGGCGATTACCCTTTACCAGCCGGCTGAAGACCAACTGATTGAACAACTAGAAAAACGGGGAATTCACTTCCATCCGAAGGCAATTCGTGGGGGACGAGTTGTCGACAGTTATGACCGTAATCGCAGAAATAACCGTAAGCGAAAGCACGAACAACTGGACCCAACCATGATTGGCTTTGTTAAAAAGACCAAGAAAAAGGTCAAGCCGGGTTACAAGAAGCGCATTCGCAAGGCCATTGCCGATGACCGTGAATATAAGTGGCGAAAACAGAAACAACACGAAGAACGACACGCTCGTCGTCAACGTCAGCGTAAACACCGTCGTGAACGAGAATTACGGCGTCAACAAGAAAACCAGGATTGATTTTCGTTAGTATGGTGGTTATAATTACTGGTGTTTGGGATATGTCATCTGACGGCAATTTGCAGAAACGTTTTGGTTGATGGGAAAAACGATGAACCGTGGATGGTGCTCCCCAGATTGGAAAGAAAATTAATTGGTCAATTGACCGCTAAAGAGGCTAACGATAAGTCATCGTTGCAAGCAGAGTGGTACCGCGTCATAGGCGTCCCTGCATCGCAATGGTGACTTTTTCTTTTCCTCGGGAGGGAGAGACAATGAAAGAATTAAAGCACCTGGACAGTAGCCAGGTTCGCGCAATGTTCCTGGAATTTTTTAAGGAGCATGGTCACACAATTATGCCGAGTGCTTCACTAGTGCCCGTCAACGATCCGACGCTGTTGTGGATCAACTCTGGTGTTGCAACCATGAAGAAGTACTTTGATGGCAAGGTTGTCCCGAAGAATCCCCGGATGACCTCCTCACAGAAGAGTATCCGGACTAACGATATTGAGAACGTTGGGAAGACAGCTCGTCACCACACAATGTTTGAAATGTTGGGGAACTTTTCAGTTGGTGACTACTTTAAAAAAGAAGTAATTCCGTGGGCCTGGGAACTGCTCACTGGTGACAAGTGGTTTGCCTTTGATCCTGACCGGATTTACATCACTTACTACCCGAAAGACACTGAAACTCATGATTTGTGGCGACAAGTGGGGGTAGCTGAAGATCACCTGGTTCAAGATAAGGACAATTTCTGGGATATTGGTCAGGGTCCATCTGGTCCTGATACTGAAATGTACTATGACCGGGGACAAGAGTTTAACGACATTCCAGCGGACGATGTGGAAAACTACCCGGGTGGGGAGAACCAGCGTTATCTGGAAATTTGGAACATTGTCTTCTCGCAGTTTAATCACACGCCGGAAAACACTTATGAACCACTCCCACACAAGAACATTGATACCGGAATGGGGTTGGAACGGGTTGTTTCAATTTTTGAAAACGCCCCAACTAACTTTGAAACCGACCTCTTCTTGCCATTGATCAAACAGACTGAAAGCTACAGTACTAAGAAGTACCACCAGGACGACGATGACGATGTTCAGTTTAAGATTATCGCCGACCATATCCGGACGATCACCTTTGCTATCGGCGATGGCGCACTGCCTTCCAACATGGGCAGAGGCTACGTTATTCGGCGGCTACTGCGGCGGGCGGTCGTAGCTGGAAAGAAGCTCGGCATTAACGACAACTTCCTCTACAAGATGGTCCCGACTGTGGGTCAGATCATGAAGTCCTACTATCCGGATGTCCTGGAAAATGCGGACTACATTCAAAAGGTTATTAAGTCCGAAGAAGAACGGTTCTCATCGACTCTCAACGGCGGGTTAAACTTGCTCAACGAGGTGATTGCTCAGGCTAAGGCTGATGGGACTAACCAGATTGACGGGCGGACAGCTTTCAAACTCTACGACACTTATGGCTTCCCAATCGAACTAACACGCGAGTATGCCAACGATGAGGGGCTGACGGTAGATGAAGAAGGCTTTGATGCTGCCATGACGGAACAGCAGAACCGTGCCCGTAATGCCCGCAACATGGATAACGGAATGGGGGTCCAAAAAGACGTTTGGACCGAATTTACCGAACCAAGCAAGTACGTTGGCTATCACCAGCTGACGATTGATGATGCGAAGGTGATCGGTCTTGTCCAGGATGGTGAGCACGTTGAGGAAGCTCAACCGGCTGATAACTCTCATGTGGAAGTTATCTTTGATCAAACGCCATTTTATGCTGAAATGGGTGGTCAGGTCGCTGATACTGGTGACATTATCGATAATTACGGGAAGACAGTTGGCCGGGTAGTTGACGTCCAACATGCTCCGCACCAGCAAAATCTTCATGAGGTACAGCTGACTGAACCGCTCAAGCTCAATGCCCGTTACCGGTTGGTAGTGGACCGGCAACGACACTTGAAGATTGAAAAGAATCATACGGCAACCCACCTGCTTGACCAGGCACTGCGGAACGTTCTTGGCGGGCACACCCAGCAGGCTGGTTCATTGGTTGAGGAACATTACTTACGTTTTGACTTCAACCATTTTGGCCAGGTAACTGCCAAGGACCTCCAAGCCGTGGAACAAATGGTTAACGAGCAGATCTGGAAGGAAATTCCAGTAGAAACTGTTGAAACTGATATTGATTCTGCTAAGGAAATGGGTGCGATTGCTCTCTTCTCCGAAAAATACGGTGACCGGGTTCGAGTTGTAAAGATTGGCGACTATAACACCGAATTTTGCGGTGGTGACCACGTCAAGAATACCAACGAATTAGGGTTATTCAAGATTGTTTCAGAAGGTGGGGTTGGCGCTGGCATCCGGCGAATCGAAGCTGTCACGGCCAGCGATGCCTACCAGTTTATGCAAAAACGGGTTGACCTTCTCACAAACGTTGCTGCCGATCTCAAGGTAGCCCAACTGAAGGAAGTACCACACCGGGTTAGCGAGTTGAGCGAACAACTCAAGGCAGCCAACAATAAGGTAGAAAGTCTTGAAGCTAAGATGGCTGCTCAACAGGCTGCCAATGTCTTCAGTAACGTTCAACAAACTGCAGCCGGAACCTTAATTGCAGCGGCTGTTAAGGTAGCTGGTATGGGACAGTTGCGGAAGTTAGCTGATGAATGGCGCAACAAGAACTTATCTGACGTGCTTGTTTTGGCCACGCCAAATGGTGAAAAGGCTAACATGTTAGTGGCTGTTAGCGACCAAGGCGTGAAGAATGGTTTAAAGGCTGGCGATATTATTAAGCAACTAGCACCAGCCATTAACGGTGGCGGTGGTGGTCGGCCAACAATGGCTCAGGCCGGTGGATCCAACCCTGCCGGAATTGATGAAGCAATTCAGCAGGCTGCAGAAATTTTAAACAAGTAAAGGGAATGCTCAAAAAGGGGGCTGCGGTAATTCCGCAGCCCCCTTTTGATGGGCAAAACTTATTTTGTGGTTGGCAGGACGTTCAGAATATAAAGCATGATAATAAAGACAATGAACAGCCCCCACATCACCCCGTTGACTTCTTTTCTCTTTCCCGCCGCGATCAGCATCAGTGGCGAGGTCAGAAAGCCAAACGCCAATCCGTAAGAAATGTTGTAGGTTAGCGGCATCCCAATGATTGTCAGAAAACACGGCAGAGCAACTTCAAAGCGATCCCAGTGGATATCCTTCATTGCTGAGACCATGAGAACGCCGACAATGATCAGCGCCGGGGCGGTTACCTGGTCAGTCACCACGGTTAATAGTGGCGAGAAGAGCATACTGAAGGCAAACAGGATGGCTACCACGAAGGAGGTTAATCCGGTACGGCCACCAACCGCAATGCCGGCTGATGATTCAACGTAACAGGAGGTAGGGGTCGTCCCCAGGACGGAGCCCGCAAGCATTGATAAGGAGTCGGCCATCAGGGCCTGGCCAATCCGCGGAAGCTGGTCATTTTTCATTAGCCCTGCCTGCTGGGCAAGACCAACGAGGGTTCCCGCAGTATCAAAAAAAGCTACCAGTAAAAAGATGAGAACAACGGCCCACATCTGCGGATCACTCATCGTGGGGAGGTAGCGAATTCCCACCGCAAAAGTTGGCTTGAGGCTGGGAGCCACACTGATGAGACGTGATGGCAGCTTAATGAGGCCGGTGATCAGGCCGATAATCATCGTCGACAGCATCCCGTAGAAGATGGCACCAGGGACCTGGCGAGCCATGAGGATACCGATGACGAAGATCCCACAGATGGTAAGCCAGGTGGTGGGAACGGCTAAACTACCTAACGTTACGAGCGAGGCCTTGCTGGCGACGACTAAGCCACCTTCCTTGAGACCAACAAAAGCGATGAAAAGGCCAATACCAGAGGCCATTGCTAATTTCAGGTCGTGGGGGATAGCGTTAATGACAATTTCACGAACCTTCATGAATGACAGGATGGTAAAGAGAACTGAGGCCACAAAAACCCCGGTCATGGCTTTCTGCCAGGGAATACCTAACGACAGGACAACCGAATAGGTAAAAAAGGCGTTATCGGCAAGACCCGGAGCGATTGCCATCGGGTAGTTGGCCAAGAATGCCATGAGCAGGCAGCCGATGATTGAGGCGAGGGCCGTTGCGGTAAAAACGGCCCCCTTATTCATCCCGGCGGTGCCCAAGACTGACGGGTTGACAAAGAGAATGTAGGCCATCGACACAAAGGTGGTTAATCCGGCAACGGCTTCCCGACGGATTGATGTTTGTTGAGTGCTTAGTTGAAATTGGTGGTCAAGCCAGCTACTGATCTTCTGCATAGTTAATCTTCCCCTCTCAAATTGTTATCAATAGTCGCACAATTAAGAGGAAAATTCAATAGTTAGTTCGTAATTTGTAGCCTAAAAAATCAAATAGTTATAAAATAGTTCGAAAATAAAAGAGGATGTGACACAATACCCTTATCTATACTAAAAGTTAACAAGCGGTACAACAATGGCTCCTGACGTTCTGGCAAAGCCGAACGCTAGGAGCCATTGTTGTTCGCAGAGGCGGCGGATAGCCTAGCTGCGCGTCGTGACGACGAAGTCATAAATGACTTCCGCGTTAGAACCGTTCAAAAACGAAATCATTCTGATTTCTGTTTCACGGTTTGTCACGCTCCCTTCAGAAAGTTAATTAAACAAATTGCAGGACCGCCATCAAAATTGGTACGACAACGACGAATAAGACGGTACTCATGACAACGACGTCGGTGGCGTACTTAACATCACCGTGGGCTTCGGCACCTAGGATGGGCAAGACGGCCAGCATTGGAGTAGCAGACTGAACAACCAGGGTTTGACGCATCAGGCTCGGCAGAGTGATACCCAACGAACCTGCTCCCAGTTTGATCAAAATGATCAATACCAGGGGTGAAATGATAAACCGACCAATCAATGCGAGGACCGAGTCCCGTTCGAAGTGAAAGTTATTTAACCCGGCATCGCACAGGACGATCCCAATATAGAGCAGTGAGAGTGGTGTTACCAAACTACCGACGTAACCAAGCGTCTGGCCCAGGAAGTTTGGTACCGGGATGCCTAATAGCAGCCAAATGATGGAGAAAATAAAACCGACTAGCGGCATTGAAGTGCTATAAAAAAGTTGGACACTTTACTAACTTTTAAAGATTGGAATGATATCGAATATATTGATTCGGTGTCATTCCTTTTTTATTTGCTGAAATTCGTACGTTGTTGTACCAATAGATGTATTGCTCAATGACAGTTTTAAATTGCTGAAATGAAGTGATCTTTATCCGATTCAAACACTCACGTTTTAACAAGTTAAAAAAGCTTTCGGCTGGTGAGTTATCTAAGCAATTTCCTTTACGGGACATCGACTGAGTAATTCCGTGTTGACGTAATAAAATTTGATACAAGTGGTGTTGATACTGCCATCCTTGATCTGAATGCATGATGGAGTTACTACGTTGTGGCAGTTTATTAAATAAACTTGCCAACATAGTGCTAACTAATTTCATATTAGGATGAGTTGAGGTCGCGTAAGCGACCACGGCACCACTGGCCTCATCAATGACTGGTGATAAATAGCCTTTGACCTGTTCATTAATAGAAATTTGTGTGATATCTGTATGTAGAACTTGATATGCTTTTTGTGCATTAAATTGCTGATGTAAGTAATTAGGGGCAACCTTGCCCACATGACCACGATATGAATGATAGTGACTCTTGGCTGAGTACACAGTTACCTTTAATCCCATGCTAGTCATTAATCGACGCACTGTTTCTTGACAATATGTGAAGCCTTTCTTGATGAGACAATACCAAATTCGGCGATAACCGTAGGTTTCCTGACTACGTTTAAATTGCTTCGCAATTTCCTGCTTTACCTGATGATACTTATCGATACGCTTTGCGGCTTTAAGACGTTCATAGAAGGTGGATCGTGGAATACCAAAATATGTTAACAACTTAGATAATGGGTACTTAGCCCTAAGATCTTGGATCGCTAGTGCTTGTTCTTTCCGCGCTGCTGTCTTAGGGCTTGTAATTTTTTTAAGATGTCGATCTCCATTTCTTGATCGGCGATCTTAGCTTCCAGATCGGCAATTTTTTGCCTATATTGTTCTTCTTTAGTAGGCTTGATTTTATATTTGTTAATCGTTTTATGTTTGTTCATAGTTTTAGCTGGTCGACCCTTAGGCTTTGACCGAAGGCCGACGATCCCTTCATTTTTATATTTACGATACCATGAATAAACTTGTGTGCGATTCAAATTAAATTTCGCAGCTACTTTATCTATGCTTAACTCGTGAGTACGGTAGTAAGTGATTACCTGAAGTTTATAATCAAGTGAATAAATACGATGGCTCCTCTTGGGAGCCAAACTCTCATAACCACATGCTTGAACATCCTGTACCCATGCCATTAAGCTATGGTTGGAAGAAATGCCATATTTCTGACAAACTAATGAATAGTCATGACTTTTGTTCAAGTAGTCTTGAACTGCTCTAACTTTAAATTGATATGAATATTTAGACATAAAAATACCCCAGAATTGTTAGATTCGTGTCTAACAATTCTAGGGCACTTCAAANTGACAAACTAATGAATAGTCATGACTTTTGTTCAAGTAGTCTTGAACTGCTCTAACTTTAAATTGATATGAATATTTAGACATAAAAATACCCCAGAATTGTTAGATTCGTGTCTAACAATTCTAGGGCACTTCACATTGGTAGTAATTTTTTCCAATTAAATTCGCGTTTTTCGCTCTGCCCATTACTGGTCGGGTCGTCATTTTGGATCAGGAAAACTCCGAAGGCCCAGGTTGAAACCGTGTTAACGATGTAGTAGATCAGAAAGTAAGACATCGCTTTGGAACCAAAGAGTGCGTTATTTAATGGCATTCCGATGAAAATGGTATTGGCGTTGGCAACGGCGTTGATAAAGATTCCCCGACGGCCACGGCGAATACGAAAAATTTTAACCGCCGCAAAAGCAAAGAGGTAACTAATGATCACCGCCAGTGCTGGAAAAATAATGCCAATTCCTAAGCTAGCCAACTTATCACGGGTCAAATATTTCATGACACTCATAAAAATCGAAGCGGGCAGGGCAATCTTCGTGATTAAAGAGGCAATGTTGGCTCCAAAAGTATCACCAAACCAGCCGTTGCGGCGGAGAATATAACCTAGTGCCATGATCAAGACAATTTCAACAACGCTTGAAACAGAAGTCAGAAAAACAGTCATGTGGTTAACAGCTCCTTTAAGTTGTGATTAGTAACGGGGAACCCACTTCAGGTCGGCGACAGCCTGCTTGGCATCAGTGATGCCATCACCAGCCAGCCCCTGGTCAATAGCGGACTGGGCAACGACCTCAGCTACCTTGGTGGAAAATTCCTCCAGCTTTTCTACTGGTGGCAAGACAGTGGCGCCTGGTTGATCAGGATCAACAATTCCTCCCAGAGCGTGGGCGGCAGCAGCCAGCATTTGCTCGTTCACAATCTTGGCATGGACAGCGATCGCCCCAAAACCAACACCTGGGTAAACCAGAGCGTTGTTGGCTTGACCGATGGTGTAGGTCGTGTCCTTGTATTCAACATCGTCAACCGGAATTCCCGTGGCGGTGAGGACACGGCCATCAGTCCACTTCAGCAGGTCAGCTGGCATTGCTTCAATCAGCTTGGTAGGGTTAGAAATAGGGAAAATGATTGGCCGGTCAGTGTGCGCAGCCATTTCCTTGACCACTTCTTCCGTAAAAGCGCCTGGCTGTTTAGAAGTTCCAATCATGACGGTTGGCTGAACTGTTTTGACGACGTTCAGCAGGTCTGTTAATTCGTCGGCATTGGCAAATTCATTCCGGGAACGGGTGAATTGCTGCTGTTCGGGTGTTAGTTCTTCAGTATCGTCAAAGAGTAGTCCCTGGACATCAACCAGGTAGAAGTGTTTCTTCGCTTCTGACGGCTCAACACCTTGCCTGACCATTTCGTCGTAGAGCATCTTGGCAATTCCCATGCCGGCAGTTCCGGCACCAAAGGTCAGAAACTTCTGGTCAGCTAGTTTTTCCTTACTGATATTTAGTGCGCCCAGCACCCCGGCCAAAGCAATGATTCCCGTACCTTGAACATCATCATTGAAGACCGGCATATCATCCTTGTACTTGTTTAAGATTACGGTGGCGTTATCCCGACCAAAGTCTTCAAAGTGAAGGAGGGCCTGTGGAAAGAGCTTACGGGCAGCTTGAACGAAGGCGTCCACTAACTGGTAGTACGGGTCACCGGTAACTCGCTGGTGCTTTTCGCCAAGGTATGACGGATCAGCCAGCAGTTGCTGATTATTGGTCCCGGCGTCGAGTGAAACGGCAAGTACTTGCGATGGGTCAATCCCGGCGGCCGCAGTGTACACCATCAGCTTGCCGACTGAGATGTCGGTCCCATTCACGCCCCAGTCACCGATTCCGAGAATCCCTTCACCGTCAGTAACGACGATTAAACGGATGTCGCGGCCGTCGGCAGCATTTTTGAGGCCTTTTTCAACCTGGTCGATGTGGTCTACCGAGAGGAAAGCGGCTTGTTGAGGTTGGACGAAAATATCACTGTAATTTTCAATTGAGTCGGCAATTACTGGGTCGTAGACGATAGGCATAAATTCCACAATGTGTTGACCCATCAAATAAAAGAAGAGGGTTCGGTTAGTATTAAAGATTTCCATTAAGAACTGGCGTTGCGGCAGTCCAGCCGGTTTGGTCTTGAACTGAGCGTATGTTTGATCCGCTTGTTCCTGAAGCGTTTGAACCTTAGCAGGAAGACTGCCAACTAGTCCCAATCGCTGACGTTCATTTTCAGTAAAGGCAGTTCCTTTATTGAGGTAGGGGTTGTTTAATATATCCATTGCTTTCGTCATTATGATTACCTTCCTTTCAAATTTCGCGGTCAGTATAACAAGCAGCCAAAAAAATAGTCAAATGGCTAGTAAGTGATAAAATATATTTATATGACAATTAGAAATGCTATTAGGACGGTAATGAGATGAACATCAAGGATTTGAAATACTTTCATCGGCTAGCACGCCAGCAAAATTTTTCACAAGTCGCCGACAGCTTTCACGTTAGTCAGCCAACAATTACGATGGCCATTAAGCGGTTGGAAAACGATTATGGTGTGCCACTCATTATTAGGGATCGCTCACACCAGGCATTAGAACTAACTAGTTTTGGCCGACAGTTTGACCATCACGTTGCTGCCATTCTTCATGAACTCAAACTGGCAAGTAAGGAGGCACAATATGAGTGTCAGGAGCAAGTTCGCTTCGGGCTTCCACCAATCATTGGCAGTTACTACTTTCCATCACTAGTTTCGCAACTGCTCCAGCATCAGCTTTTAACCCGACTGCAAATTGTGGAACAGGGCTCTAACGAGGTATTGCGCCAACTTCAGCAAGGGGACGTGGAAATCGCACTGTTGGGATCACTAGCACCGTTAACTTACCAGCGGTTAGTGGCTTCGACAATTGCTACGTCGCCTTTTGGAATCCTAGTGTCACCGAAGAACCCGCTGGCTCAAAAAAAGCAAGGAGTTTTCTTCAAAGACTTAGCGGGACAGTTATTTGTCGGCTTGAATGAGCGTTTTATTCATAACCAGGCATTCCACCAAGTGTCACGGGCAGCACACCTTCGCCCGCAGGTTATTTACCGGACTGCAGACGTTCACGTTTTAGCGGCCTTAGTTGCCGAAAACATCGGGATTGCTTTTTTGACGTCGCTCGCGGCTCACATTAATCCTGATGTTGTGTTTATTCCATTATTGGATGAACAGCAACCATTGTTTTATATTTCAAAGGTAAGACGGCGATCGACTGTCCTGGAAGGCTATAAGCAGGATCTCTGGGAGCAGTTGGGTTAATATTAAATGCTGATTACAAGCAGCCAGATTGATTGTTGTTTGCCAGACGGTATAGTACAATGAGCGTTGGTATCAATGCCACGGGAGGTGCAATCAAAATGTCAGTTAATAATGATGAAACCATGTTTTTTGACTTTGGCAAGGAACATGAAAAAACAATCCAACAAACCCTGAAGACAGTGTATGAGGCGCTCCAGGAAAAAGGGTACAACCCGATCAACCAAATTGTCGGCTACCTCTTGTCAGGAGATCCGGCATATATTCCGCGGCTCAATAATGCCCGTAACCTGATCCGGGAACACGAGCGTGACGAAATTATTGAAGAGCTTGTCCGTTTTTACCTGAATGAAAACGGGGAGAGTAAATAATGCGTTTGATGGGATTGGATGTTGGTTCGAAGACTGTCGGGGTTGCTTTTTCTGACCCACTTGGCTGGACAGCACAAGCAGAAGAAATTATTCCGATCGATGAGGACCAGGAGGTCTTTGGAATCGACCGGGTGGCAGAGCTGGTTGACCGTGAACAGGTGGCCGGCTTTGTGGTTGGTCTACCGAAGAATATGAACAATACTGAGGGACCACGGGTGGACGCCTCCAAACACTACGGTGAATTGCTGAAAAAAAGTTTTCCGCAGATCCCCGTAGACTTTCAAGATGAACGGCTAACAACCGTTGAGGCACACCGAATGTTAGTCGAAGAGGCTGATATTTCGCGAGCTAAGCAAAAAAAAGTGATTGACGAATTGGCGGCTAGCTTGATTTTGCAAAACTACCTAGACCGACATGGGAAGTTGACTGAAAAACTGAGGTAAGATATGAGTAAGGAACAATCTTCAAACTACGATGGCGAGGTTTTTACACTCGTCGATGAAAAAGGAAACGAGGAGCTGTATAAGGAAGCACTCCGTTTTCAAGCGGATACTAATCATAAGTGGTACATTGTCTTGTACCCGCTGGATGAGGAAAATAGCGATGAGGTCAGCCTGCAAGCGTTCTCGTTTCAGGATAATGGCGACGGTGATGACATTGACCTGTTGCCAATCGACAACGATGCTGAATGGGAAATGGTGCAGGAGGTTATCAATACCTTCATTGACGATGATGGCAACTTCAACGCTTAAGAAAAAGCTCCTGACATTTGTCAGGGGCTTTTATCATTGTTTAATGTTTAGCTAGCTGCTGGGCTTTTTGCGTATTGGCAAAGTGGAGTTTAGCAAAATCACGGAGATCATATCCCCGCCGAATAAGTTTGGCTGCCACTTCGTCGACGAGATGATTAGCACCGATTGGTAGTGTTATGCCAGCCTGCGCTGATAACTGGTCCATCATTTTTAGCGAATAAGCACGAGCAACGACGGAAGCGGCCGCAACAGCTACGTGGGCTTGTTCACCCTTGATTCGAAAGTAAACATGATCGCGGATCAAGGTTTGTTGTCCATGCAGGTGACGAAAGTAAGTTCGCGGCTGTTCAAATTGGTCGATCAAGATTGCATCCGGAACTTGCGGCTTCATCTTGGTCAGGACCTTGCTGAGAGCTAGGTTATGACAAAGCGCTTTTAAGGCTGCCTGAGAGCGCCCCTTGATTTTATCGTTGTATACACGGGGGTTGAGGTTGACAATGTGGTAGGGACAGGACTTGGTGATTTTTTTGGCCAACTTGATAATTTCCGGATCGGTCAGCGTTTTGGAATCGCGGACCCCCAGTTCAGCAATGGTGTCCACCTGGTCAGCGGCAACATAAACGGCAGCCACAGTTAACGGTCCAAAGTAAGATCCCGTGCCAACCTCGTCACTGCCAAGCACGCTCCACGAAGAAAATCCAGCTGGCAGGTCAGGATGATGGGTGACGGTGCTCTTCTTACTAAGGGACTTCTCCTGGTCCCATCGTTGAGCCTCCTCGTCAGCTGCAGCTCCTTGAAACATTACCTTTTTCGACTTGGTGTAGCCAGTGACAGTTACCCGGCTCCCTTTCATCCGAAAGGCAGCACCTGCAGGGAGGGTCGTGTTGGTTACGTAAATTTTTTTCATCTTCGTGAAGGTTGCGGGATCGACAGTAATTACTTTTTGCATGCTTATACTCCTTTGTTACCCATAAGGTTAGCAAAACTATGTATTGAATGCTAGAATACGACCTAGATTAATGAAGAGGAACGTGAAGAAATGATTTTATCAACGGCAATTTTGATTATCCTCGTGGCCGGGATAGTTCATGGTTGGCACCGCGGACTATTAGCAGTGGTTGTATCGTTGGGAATTTACTTATTAAGTCTGGTGGTTTCCCGGGCGACGGCACCGGTGGTTGGGGGAATTTTAGCTGCTGGCCGTCCAGAATTAAGTAGTCCCACGAGCTATACGAACGCTCTTCTGGCGCACACTAACGCGACCGTTTTCTTTTATAATGGGCTGGCCTTTACCGTTATTTTTGTCATCGTTAGTTTTATTCTTCACTGGGCATCTCGGCAGTTCAACTGGTTGCGGCGCTTGCCCCTTCTTGGCAGCCTCAATGGTTTAGCTGGCGCGGTTGTCGCCGGGACGATTACCTACCTAATGGTTTACGTCTTACTGCTAATTTTTCAACTATGGCCTAATGGCTGGTGGCAATACCAGTTTTCACAGTCTGAAGTGGCACAATGGATAGTTAACAATACTCCTCAGCTGGCATCGCTGTTCGTTAGCTGGCTAGGTTAAGGAGAAATAATCATGAACAATAAAATACTGACAACATTAGAATTTCCACAAGTAGTTAAACAATTACTGCCTTTCATGGTGACTGCAGCCGGAAAAAAAGAGGCACTGGCACTTTTGCCATCGACCGACGCCAACGAGGTGGCCTCACGGTTAGTTGAAACAACTGACGGTGCAGATTTGCTCCGTATCAAAAACGGCATTCCCCTCCCGAAACTTGTTGATATTACGGAACCACTCAAGCGGCTGCAGGTGAAGGCACGGCTAAACGGGACCGAGTTGGCGCAAATCACCCAGGTGCTGCGAGCGAGCGCAGCAACCAAGAACTTCTTTGATGACTTGCTGGAAGAGGGGATTGAGTTGCGATCACTTCCCCAGCAGGTTGAACAGTTAGTGACTATTCCGACAATCACTAAGCGGCTCATTCAGTCGATTGACCCAGATGGGCGGATTAACGATGAGGCCTCCAGCAGGCTCCATGGTATTCGGCAGTTAATGGTGAAGACAGAAAATGAAATTCACTCTCAAATGAGTTCCTATACTCACGGGAAGAAAGCCAAGTACCTCTCTAACCCGACCGTGACGATGCGAAACGACCGGTACGTCCTTCCGGTGCAATCTCGTTACCGCAACCAGTTTGGTGGGGTGGTTCACGACCAATCGGCAAGTGGCCAAACGCTTTACATCGAGCCTGGTGACGTTGTTAATGCTAACAATCGTCTTAAACAAGCACAGATTGAGGAACGGCAGGAAATGATTCGGGTGTTAGCAGAATTATCCCGGTTGATCACCCCTTACCGCCATGACATTGCCAACAATGCCATTATTCTGGGACACCTCGACTTTGTGAATGCCAAGGCCAAGCTGGCGGTTAAACAGCAGGCTAGTTTGCCACAGATCAGTTGCAATAACCAGGTAGCCTTGCGGCAGGCACGCCACCCGTTAATTGACCCGCAAAAAGTGGTTGCCAATGATATCAAACTAGGCGGTGATTACTCAACCATCGTTATCACTGGCCCCAACACTGGTGGGAAGACGATTACTCTCAAAACACTCGGCTTAATTCAGCTGATGGGTCAGGCGGGGCTTTTTATCCCAGCCAACGAAAACTCAACAATCGGGGT
The DNA here is from genome assembly GCF_900240275.1 of [Lactobacillus] timonensis. GTDB lineage: Bacteria > Bacillota > Bacilli > Lactobacillales > Lactobacillaceae > Limosilactobacillus > Limosilactobacillus timonensis. Next base: position 1,312,114 of record NZ_LT964761.1, read on the forward strand.
TTTTGATAATGTCTTCGCTGATATCGGGGATGAGCAGTCGCTTGAACAGAACCTGTCAACCTTTTCTGGACACATGGACAACGTCAAGGCGATCCTGGAGCAGGTGAGTGGCCAGAGCTTGGTTCTGCTGGATGAACTGGGTGCCGGAACCGACCCGAAAGAAGGAGCCGCTTTGGCAATGGCCATCCTGGATAAGTTGGGTACTATTGGTGCCAAGGTGGTTATCACCACTCATTATCCTGAACTGAAAGTTTATGGTTTTAACAGGTCCCAGACGATCAATGCTTCCATGGAATTTAATAACGAGACGCTCAAGCCGACATATAAACTGTTGCTGGGAATACCGGGCCAGTCAAATGGGATCCAGATTGCACAGCGTTTAGGAATCTCTGATGATGTGATTAACGAAGCGCAGTCTTTTATTGGTGATGACAGTCAGGACCTTAACGAAATGATTGGTGACCTGGTTGACCAGCGGCGTCAAGCCCGGGAGCGGAATGAAGAGTTGCAATCCCGACTTGCCAAGCAGCAGTCAGAACAGGCAGAATTGGACGAAAAGCTTAATCGTTTTGCTGAGAACCGTGAGAAGTTAATGAATGATGCCAGACGGGAAGCAAATCACCAGGTTGCCAGTGCCAAGCGCGAGGCCAATAGGATTATTCACCGACTCCGGCAGCTAGAAACCAAGGGCAGAGTAGTTAAGGAAAATGAATTGATTGACGCGCAGGGCAAGCTCAACGCCCTTCACCGTGATGATCCCCGTTTGAAGAACAATAAGGTCTTGCAAAAAGCGAAGAAACGTCACGACTTTCACGTGGGTGACCAGGTGCTGGTTAAGTCTTATGGTCAGCAGGGGAGTCTCGTTGCTAAACGTGGTCAACACAAGTGGGAAGTCGCAATTGGAATCCTAAAAATGGAGATCGACGAGCGACAACTAGAAAAAATATCAGTCAAGGAGTTACGGGCACAGCAAAGTAAGCAAGGGCAACAGGCCTCCAAACGTGCCGTGCACACGACGCAAACACGGCATACAACTGCCCGTTTAGACTTGCGGGGTAAGCGGTATGAACAAGCAATGAATGAACTGGCTAACTTTATTGATCACGCGTTACTGAACAACCTCTCTCCAGTGACGATCATTCACGGTAAAGGAACGGGGGCACTTCGCAAAGGGACACAACAGTACCTGGCTGGTAATCCCCGGGTGAAATCCTTTAATTACGCCGCGCCTAATGCTGGGGGCGACGGGGCAACCATTGTTTACTTTTAGTGACAACAGTAGTTTTCTTACAAAAGATAAGCAAATGGTTTGCAGCCATCAGTCGGCTCCTGGTAAACTAATGATAGTAAATGAATGAAGCTAATGACTGGAGGAATGAAGATGTCAGTTGCAGTTACAACCGATCAAACTTTTGATGCTGATACAAGTAAGGGCTTGGTAGTTACCGATTTTTGGGCCCCTTGGTGTGGTCCTTGCCGGATGCAAAGCCCAGTAGTTGAAGCGCTGTCTGAAGATTTGGCAGGGAAGGTTACATTTAATAAGTTGGATGTTGACCAAAACCAGGAAACTGCTCGTCGGTTTCAGGTAATGAGCATCCCAACTTTACTGGTACAAAAGAACGGCGAGGTAGTAGACACTATTGTTGGCTACCACAGTAAGGAACAGCTTATGCAGGTCCTCAAACCATACCTTGATTAGCAAGTAAGTCAGTAACACCGCATCACCACTGGTGCGGTGTTTTTGTTTGCCGCGTTGACAGTGAGCTGAATGCCTGATATAGTTAGCTACATCACTAACTAACTGCCGACAGAATTGGGGGAATTTGTAATGAAGGAAAAAGACAATAAGGGACGGTCGCAGCGTCTGCGTCGTCTGACCCATAGCCGTCATCGCTGGTGGTACTTAGCTATTGAAATCCTGGTAGTGGTGGGACTGGTGACTTATGTGGTTGGCAAACGACAGGCTAGCGATCACCAGAAACCACGCTACCGAACGAGTAGGGCAGTGGCACAGGGTTCTTTCAACATTAGCGGTAAAATTCAACCCACCCAGACTCAGGTGTTAACTTTACCCGATGGCAAACTACAGAGTTTGAGTGTTAAAAATGGTGACCATGTTACTCGTGGTCAGGCGTTGTTAACGGTGACTAACCAGGAGAGCAAAGATAATGCGCTCTCTATTCAGGGTGACGTTAGCAAAAGTCAACAAGACTTGCAAAACCAGCAGCAAACAATTAACCAGTTGAACCAGCAACTGGGACAAATGAATAGTACCGACGATGGTTATGCTGACTTGCAAAGTCAGCTGTCGCAAGCACGAGCTGCTTACCAGGAAGCGCAATCTAGCCTATCGCTATCACAAAGCCGGTTAAATGAGGCTAATAACCAGGCTCAGCAAACACTGGTGGCTCCTTACGATGGGTACGTCACAGTAGACACCAGCAAGTCAAGCGAACCAGTAGTCACTATTTATTCTGATACCTTGCAGTTTGCCGGTAAAGTTTCTGAATATGACTACGCAAAAGTTCATCAGGGTGAAACGTTAAAGGTGCGGGCACTGGCAACGCATCATTCACAAAAGGCACCAATCACATTTATCTCTCGAGTGCCGGCAAAAGCCAGTGGCAATAATTCGCAATATGAACTAACCGCCAATGTTGACGAGAAAAAGTTCATTGACGGTCAAACCGCCAAGGCGGCACTTTTCCAGGACGGGGTTCAGATTCCTAAATCTGCTGTTATCGACCACCACGTTTTTATTAAGGATGGTAATCACTACCGCAAAGTTAGAGTTAGCGGTCATGCTGAAAATTCCTTCTTTATCGTTAGCAACGGGGTTGATGATGGTGACCAGGTGGTTGTTAACCCAGATCGTCACCTTAAAAACGGGACAAGGACTGATGTTAAATGATGATCGAGTTAAACAAGGTTAATAAGTATTACCATAACGGGCAAAATTCTTACCACGTCCTTCATGATATTGCGCTCGCCGTTGATCAAGGGGAATTACTGGCGATTATCGGCGAGTCTGGTTCCGGAAAGTCAACGTTGATTAATATCGTTGGTTTTTTAGACGAAGACTTTAGCGGTGAATACTTTTATCAAGGTCAACCTATCCATTCAATGACTCGATCCCAATTTTCCCGTTTACGGAACAAGAACGTCGGCTTTGTTTTCCAAAACTTTAAGCTAATTCGCGATGCGAGTGTGGCTGAAAACGTTGAGTTGCCGTTGCTTTATGCAGGTTATTCACACCGTAAGGTTCGAGATCGCGTTACTGAGGTGTTACAAAAGGTTGGGTTAGCAGGTTATGAAGACCAGCTGCCACAAAATATGTCCGGCGGGCAGCAGCAGCGAGTCTCTATTGCCCGGGCAATTGTCGCTAATCCGCATTTTCTGATTGCCGATGAACCAACGGGGGCGTTGGATAGTGAAACCAGTCAAGAGATCATGAATCTCTTTAAAAAATTGAACCAAGCGGGAACGACAATTATCATGGTGACTCACGACCCGCGAGTAGCTGCGCAGTGTGAACGGGTTGTGAAGATCATTGATGGTCGGATTGTCAGTGACTCTGGCAGGAAGGAGGACAACCATGGGGATCAGTGAGCTCTTGCGGACGGCGTTTCGTTCGTTACGTGCTAATAGGAAGCGCAGTTTTCTTACCATTATCGGGATCCTAATCGGGATTGCAGCTGTGATTACCATTTTGGGGATTGGCAACGGGATTACCAAAACAATGTATGATCAGTTTGGTAACCATTCTAAAACTGGTGAACAGACGACCGAGATTTTCTTCGCTTCAACCAATGACTCGACTGTCAATGGATTCAACCAGGAAGATATTGACAACCTTAAGCGGCAGTTCGCGGGCCAGTTTAAAAGCGTCAGGATTGAACATGAAACGGCCAACCTCAATCAAACAGCAATGGTGGGGATGACGAACAAACGGATAAGTGTTAGTCTGCTTAGGTCGCCGACTAAAGATATTAAGCTGGTGGCTGGTCACCAGCCCACCAGGGCACAGTATTCTGCGGGCAAACCGGTCGCAATGATGAAGGAGGCTGTCGCTAAAAAGCAATATGGGACAGCACAAAATGCACTGGGCACAACAGTTGAAGTGGGCAAAACGACTTACCGTGTGGTTGGTGTTTATCACAACCAGGCTGCTTACACCCTAGAAGGTGGGGCAAATAAGTTTGGGGTGGACCTCCTCCTGCCCAAACAACTGTATTACCAGGGATCGTCGGCAACTAGTGGTAACACGATTAAGCTGATCTTTGACCAGGGGCAGCACGCCAGCAAGGTTTCATCCCGGGTCGCAAAGTACTTAAAGAAGAACGGTTCGGCAGCCAGCAAGGGTCTTTACCAGTATGAAGACATGGAAAAGGAACTAAAGCAATTTGCTTTTCAAATGAAGATCATTACCAGCTTCATCAGCTTTATTGCTGCTATTTCGCTGTTTATTGCCGGGATTGGTGTTATGAACATGATGTATATTTCGGTGTCAGAACGAACCCAAGAAATCGGTATTCGACTGGCTGTTGGGGCGACACCAGGAAATATTATGATGCAGTTTTTAATTGAAGCAGTTGTGCTTACCGTGACGGGGGGATTACTCGGCTTTCTTTGTGGGGCAGGGTTAGCTCACTTGATTGCTCCGTTGATGGCACACGCTATTGGTAATGGTGTTCATTTGCATGCACACGTCACTATTGGTTCGTTTTTGCTTGCTTTTGGAACTTCGGCATCCGTTGGTTTAATTTTTGGGATTCTGCCGGCCCGTCAAGCTGCCAATAAGAACTTAATTGATATTTTACGGTAACAAAAACGTCTGGTGATTGGACACCAGACGTTTATTTATTATGGGGTTGCAGGAAAAACTATTTTTTGGCTGTGAGGTGGATAAATTCAGCTTGTTCACCAGGATGATCCGGATCAACAGGGTCGTTTTGAACCATTACTTCCACACTTTTTCTCCGCCGCCCAACCACTTCTGCTTCAGCAGCAGCACCAACCTGAAATTCAGTTTCCATCGCTAGGAAACCCGCTTCTAATTGGAAAGATGTTTCTTCGTGGTCGGCGGCAATTCTTTCGGCCACAAGTGGTCCGTCAAGTAGGTAAAGGTGCTGATGGTGGTCGCTTTTCTTCATGGTCAGATGAGCGAGACCCAGTTGTTCAGTTAAGAGACATAACTCTTCGGTAGAAGATACCGGGAAGGCCCGAGCAAGGTCTTTGCCGATCCAGTAGCTAATGCCATCAGTTTCGTCCCCAAGAATGGCAGGGAGGAGAACATCACGGATTACACCACTTTGTAATCCCCGGTGACTGTTAATTAAACGATCGTATATTTTTTGACTCATGGTTGGCTCCTTTGTTTCAACACTTCTAATAATAACTGTTCGAAGTTTTTTGCGCTAGTCTGGATTAGGCAGAACTTGAAAAAAAAAACGAAAAACATGATAATGAAGTTTCAGAGTTTAAACAAAAATGAATGAAATAAGAAGGAGTGGGCATCAATGGATAACAGACCAATCGGGGTCATGGATTCCGGCCTAGGAGGGCTGTCAGTGATGAGAATAATGCGGCAGCAGATGCCGCATGAATCACTGATTTTTGTCGGTGACCAGGGGCACTTTCCTTATGGGACAAAGAGTGCAACTGACATTCGCCGTTTTGCGCTGAATATTGGCCACTTTTTAGTCCACCATCACGTTAAGATGATGGTGGTAGCTTGCAATACGGCGACAGCGGAAGCCCTGCCACTGTTGCAGGTTAAACTGCCAATTCCTGTCTTTGGGGTGGTTCAGCCTGGGGCTCAGGCAGCTATCGCCGTTAAAAACCACCAACGGGTTGGTGTAATTGCTACCACGGCGACGACAAAAACAGATATTTATCCCCGGACGCTTCACCAACTATCACCTGACATTACCGTTTTTTCACTAGCCACGCAGCCATTAGTGTCAATTGTGGAGCACCGCCAGACTGGAACGCCGGGGGCTCAGCAGCTGGTTAACCGGCAGCTTTCCCCATTAGTTGGTCAACATTTGGACTCTTTGATTATGGGGTGCACCCATTTCCCGTTTTTGAGGACGGAGTTTCGGCGAACGTTAGGCGGTGACGTGACTTTGATTGACCCAGCGGTCGAAACTGTTAAGCAGGTACATCATTATTTACAAGCTCATAAGTTATTGGCTGACGCCAACCAACGGGGACGCGTTCGGCTATTTTCAACGGGTTCTGCCGATCATTTAATGCAGGGTGCGCGAGTTTGGCTGCATGACTCGACTCTGTTTGGTCATCACTTGACGCTGGATGAAGGCATTCAGTAAAGGGGATATACTATGAAGACATTAATAATTGCGACTAAAAACCAGGGAAAAGCTCGTGAATATGCTGAGTTATTTGAACCACTGGGGATTACTATCAAAACGTTGGTTGACTTTCCTGCCTTTCCCATTGACGAAAACGGGGCGACTTTTGAAGAAAATGCGATGATTAAAGCGCAAGCAGCGGTTGACCACCTTCATTTACCAGTGTTAGCCGATGATTCAGGAATTTGTGTTGACGCTCTTGACGGGGCACCAGGAGTCCATTCGGCCCGTTATGCTGGTGATCATGACTTTGTAGCCAATAATGCCAAACTGCTTCAGCAGATGAAAAATGTTCCAGACGAAAAGCGGACGGCCCATTTTCACACCACTATTGTTTGCTTGAAACCGATTGGTGCCAAGCTGGTTGTTGATGGGGAAGTTCGGGGGCACATTCTTCACCAGCTTGAAGGAGAGAACGGTTTCGGTTATGATCCGCTCTTTTATGTTGATGAATTGCAGACGTCAATGGGGTTTTTGAGTGATGCCGAGAAAAACCGAATTAGTCACCGTGCACGGGCAATGAAGAAATTGGAACAACACTTTGATCAGTGGTGGAATGCTGATTAAAGTTCCTGAGTTATAGAGTCCAAAGGAGGGACGCAGTTTGATTAATCCCGCAATGCAACGCCAGCTGGATCATTGGCCAGGTAAATACATGGTCCCAGCATCGGGTGTTGCTACTGTCAACGTGGATAATCCGTTAAATCACGCCTTCTTAGTACTGACTGCTGATCACTTTTCCAAGATTGTGGTCGTAGATAATGAAGGCCACTATTGTGGTCAATTATCGCTATCCATGATCACTGAAAAAATAATTAAGACGGATAAGATTGACGTGAACCTGCTTGATCAATTGACGGTGGCTGACGCGATGGAAGAAGATAAAGCAGTGACTAACGATCCTGATAATTTTGAGTACAATTATCGGTTATTAATGGACCGTTCCTTTATCCCAGTAGTGGGTTCGCACGGGGAATTTTGTGGAATTGTTACCCGACGAAAGTTGATGGATGCCCTCAATTACGTAATGCATACTCTCCACTAAATGAACACTTGTTTTAGTTTGTTGTGACGACGCGTACTAAATAAGTGCTATTGATGGGACGCGTTTTAGCTAAATATTAGTCTTTTCAAAAGGGGTTGTGACATAATCCCTCCTATTCACACTAAAAGTTAACAGGCGGTACAACAATGGCCTCTAACGTTCTGGTAAAATCGAACGCTAGAGGCCTATTGTTGCTCCCCTATTAATTTGTTATTAGTGACGTGGATATGGTACCAACCGGACATTGCTATGAACATATTCACCAAGGTAAATATCATGAACGTCAGCATAACCAGCACGGTGAACTTGGCCGATCACCCAGTCCTCATCGTGGTGAATCAATTCCAGGACGTCCTGGTTGATTTGCCCGTCATTAATTAATGGAAAACGGATATTTGCTTCGTCATTTTCGATGACCGTAATCTGGCCGTTTTGTTCCAGAACACCACTTTTAACCTTAGCAATTTCGTAAATTCCCTGGCTACGTAACTTAAACATTAAGTCATTGGCAGAAATTCCGGCCTGGATACAGGCATCAACGAGAACGTGGCCGTTTTTAATTAAGAGCTTGGGCTGGCCGTCAACGATTTTTTTGACCCAGTAATTGTGCTCTTTAGCAAATTTAATTACGAAAACAATCAGTGTCCAAATCAAGAGGACCATCACAAATTGGAGAATTGTGATATCGCTGTTGTAGATGATGCCGCCAATAATTCCCCCAAGAACATAGTTTTGTAGTTGATCGAGAGCTGACGTTGGTGCAAGGTTACTTTTGCCAAAAATGTTGATTTGAAAAATCAGGCACAACATTCCGAGAACAAACTTAATGGCAATTAATCCGTAGTTCATTTTCAACGACTCCTTACTTTTGAAGGTATACGTGATGATCAACGACGTGAGTTCGCGTTAGGGTGTAGTTGTCGCCGTTAGGGCTAAAGTTCACACGGTAGTCTTTTTTGTGAAAACGGACAATAATACCATCCTTCAAGTTTGTTGAGTTCACCACCACTTGGCTGTTTTTTAGACCATGGTCCCGTGCGACTGCCTCAATGAAAGGTTTCATCTGGGTGGCCTCGGATTGCTGAGTATAGTTTTCTTCCATGTTACCCACTTGGAGGCCGCAAAAAATCATTAGCAGAATTAGGATAATGATACCGATGTCGCGGTATTTTGTTTGTAAACGGTGACGGAGGTAGTAAATGAAGGTGGCAATTAGTAAGCAAAGTAAGGTCAAAATCACGGCATAGTTAATGACGGAGTTAATTTGTTGGTGATTGCTTAGGTATTGGTATGTATAAAAAGTCAATGAGATTCCTTCTTTGGTGGCGTTGTGCGGTTAGAGTGTTACCTTATTTTGTCTCAATACTTCAAGGTAATTCGCTAGGACATGACTAGCAAGTTTGTTTTGCGTGCCGTTTTTGGCAGTTAGCAGAACACGGAAGACCAATTGACCGTTGATTGTCACCGGACCGACAATTTGTGGGGGTTCTAATAAGTTGGGCTGTTGCTTAACCAATTGGTCGTTTTCTTGCTGGATCAGCTGGGTGATCTTTTCGAGCGGCGCGCCAGTGGGGAGGTTGAGATCGACGGTAGCCACCATGTTATTGCGGGAAAAGTTGCGAACAATACTGATATTCCTGTTGGGAATAAAGTTAAGTGTGCCGTTAGAGCTGGTAACCTGGGTAGTTCGGAGCCCCAATGCCGTGACCGTCCCCTTAATTGTCCCGATTTCAACTGTATCCCCGACGTCGATTTGCTGTTCGGTGAGGATGAAGATTCCGTTGACCACGTCAGAGACAAAGCCCTGGGCACCAAGACCTAGTGCAATACTGAAGATCCCTGCACCAGCAACCAGGGTGCCCACAGGGATTCCCAGGAGTTCTAGGACAGCATAAAGGTAGAAAAAGAAACAGGTATAACGAAAGATATTGTTGGTTAATGAATGAAAAGTGGCTAAGCGGTGAACGTTTAATCCCCGAAAACGTTTGGAGTGACGAAAAGAGTAGTCAATTAATTTCTTACCCAGCCAAAGAATAAAAAGGAAGGCCAGTGTAATTAAGACAAAAGAAAGACAACGGTTCGCCAGACGCCGGCCAATCTCTCTCCAACTCAGGTTAGTTAAGTAGTTACTAATTTGGTCTGCTTGTTTACTCAACTGCAGACTGACACCCAAAAACATGACAATTCCTCCAGATAATAATTGTGGTTATTATAACGAAAAATGTCATCACAAGAAAGTTGGCCAGTGACTAGCCGCTAGTTTGAAATCTAAGAGCCGTTCATGCTATGCTGTTAACAAGGATGAAGGAGGCAATCTGAAGATGACGATTGGTGAAACGGCTGCTTTAATTGCGGCCATTGCGTTTTTAATTCTAGTGTGCTTTATCGGCGTTTTTCTCAAGCATTTGGGACAAACAGTTCGGCAGGCAACCCAAAGTCTGGACCAACTGACCAAGGATGCTGACTCGTTAAGTAAGAACGTGGAAAAAGTGGTTGTTAATACCGATGAACTGTTATCTGACCTTAACGACAAGTCGGCTGAATTAGAACCAGCAGTGAAGGCAATTGCTGATGTTGGTCAGAGCGTCAGTGACGTTAACGAAGCCGCCCGTGGTCTGGCCAAAAAGGCTGCTGAACAACGGCAGAATACAAGTAAAGCAGAACGAATGATTAAGAGCGTTTCAAAGATGGCCGCGCTGAGTTTAGCTAGTCGGTTGTTCAATCGTCGCGGTAATAAACGCAAGAATTAAAATGGAGGATGATATTATGGGCAAGAAATTTGCAACTGGACTCCTCATTGGCGGGGCAACCGCCTTGCTTACATGGAAAAGCTTAAGTCGCGAAAAAAAGCAGCGTTTAAGTTCACAACTTCAGCGTGGCTGGGATGAAACGATGGATGCTGCTACCAACTATGCCATGGATTTTCTTGATTGGGCAGATGGTGTTGCCGCTGACTGCCAATTAGCTGCCAATGAAAAGTGGGCATCAGCTAAGGCACAGGTTAAGCAACAAGCGGATCGGGTGGCCGATCACTTCTCAAACGAAGATTTCGACGAAGAAACTGCTGAAATTCGTGATGCATTATCCAATGCCAAGGACAGTGGTGAAGGTCAAGATGATATCGTTATTGACATGGATCACGATGACGATCGCACAAACTAACATTCTAATTAATGAGGAACATCGAAACACGAAAGGTTTTGGCTTGTTCCTCTCCTTTTTTCTTAAAAGATTGCGCTTTCTAAAAATGTTTGTTATATTAGGCCCTGGAATTGAAAACACTCTGAAAACAATTCAGATCAACAAAGAAAGGGCTTATCATAATGGAAAAACAAGCAGTAACCATTTACACGGTTGCTCGTGAAGCCCGGGTCTCCATGGCTACGGTCTCCCGGGTTGTGAACGGCAACCCAAACGTTAAACCAGAAACACGCGACAAGGTAATGGCGGTAATTAAAAAACTGCACTACCGCCCTAATGCTGTTGCCCGTGGTTTAGCAAGTAAGAAAACGACGACAGTGGGTGTCGTTATTCCAGAAATTACCAACTCGTATTATGCACAGTTGGCTCAGGGAATAGATGATATTGCGACGATGTACAAGTACAATATCTTGTTGGCTAATGCCAACGTTTCTGGCGAAAAACCGATCCAAGTAGTTCGTGGCCTGTTTGCCAAGCAGGTTGACGGGATGATCTACATGGGACAAGATGTCTCCGAAGAGTTGGCTAAGGAATTCCGGAACTCCACAATCCCGGTGGTAGTTGCTGGCTCTGTGACTAACGATCCTGAGCTGCCAACTGTGCGGATCAACTTCAAAGAGGCAACGAAGGAAGCCATTGAAAAGTTGGCTAGTCAGACTAACGGGACAGTGGGAATGATGGTTGGCAATAACGAAACAACCATTTACCATGACCATTGGCTAGCTGGTTATAAGGAAGCCATGCAAGAACAAGGTAAGTCATTTAGTGAGGACCTGGTTTATGTGGCGCACAACTCCTATGATGAGGCTTACAAGATGGCAGATGCAGTGATCCGCAGTGGAATGAAGGGAATCTTCGTTACTGATGACGAAATGGCAGCAGGGCTGCTAAATGGTTTGACTGATAAGGGTGTTGAGGTGCCGGCTGACTTTGCCATTATTTCTGGTAATGATACAAAAGAAACGCTTATGACGCGGCCAATGCTGTCGACGGTTACACAACCAATGTATGACGTTGGTGCAGTTTCAATGCGGCTATTAACAAAACTGATGGATAATGATGAGGACGTTAGCGAACAAAAGGAAATTCTTCTTGATCACGGCTTCATCAAACGTCAATCAACTCGGTAGGTGATGCCACGTGACTTCACGTGAAGAGTATCGACAGCAGCAATTTGCTGCCGAAAATCAACAAAGTTATGAGGAGCCAATTACCCCACACCAGTCTCATTGGAAGACAGTGATTAGCCTTGCAGTGTGTTTGTGGGTGTTGCTGGTGTCGTTTTGGATATACCGAACCATTCTGAGTAAGGAGTTTGCTGCCGAAGAGGTCAAACAAACGGTTGTTGCCGACCAACTTAACCAGGAAGTGGATAATGTGTTGGCAAACTACGCGGTTCCTCGTTCAGTGTTAACTAAGCGGGAATCAGTTAAATTGGCTCGGCAGGCGGTAAAGGATGTTTATGATAACCAGGCGATTAACCTTGATATGTCGACGGTTACTGATCGTCTCGAATCATCAGTAAGTAGCCTTACCGGCAATTACGGGGTGGATGTTAGCAGCATCGCTGGTAGTTCACTGAATGCTTTGACCAACCAGCTCAATAGTGCTGTTAACCAACGACTTAATACTCAACAGGTTAAGACCTTTACCAAACAACTTCATATTGCTAAGATCGTCGACATGGCAGCCTTGGCAATTAGCGGGATATTGACGATTGTCTTACTGGTGTCCGCATTACTAAAGCGCAATTTAATGCCAATTATCAGCTGGGCACTTTCGTTTGTTAGTCTCCTGGCGGTTGGTTTCATTATGGTTTCTGGCAGTGTGGCTAAACAGGTTTCACGAGCGGTGCCTGACTTTAGTAGTTCGATCATTTCTGTGTGGAGTGATGTTGCCCAGTTTGGCTGGCATCTCGTCATTTTAACGGTTGCCCTAGCCGCTGCATGTTGGGTTGCGCGGATTGTCGTGGCTCGTCGGCACGGAAGTCGCGGCTAAGCCTTGAATTTTGGCAAACAATCTGATAAAATTTTCCGTGTTTGTTATTAAATCATTAAGAAAAGAGGAGTAAGCAATGTCAGGACATTCAAAATGGCATAACATTCAGGGGCGGAAGAACGCCCAAGATGCCAAGCGTGGCAAGATTTTCCAAAAGATTTCACGTGACTTGTACCAAGCCGCTAAAGCAGGTGATCCTGACCCAGCGAACAATCCTCAACTGCGTTTGGTCATGGAAAAGGCTCGTGCAGCTAACATGCCAAAGCAAAACGTTCAACGGGCGATCGACAAGGCAACTGGTGCTGGTGGCGCTAACTTCGAAGAAATTACCTACGAGGGTTACGCACCGGGTGGTGTGGCTGTGATGGTCTTTGCCTTAACCGACAATAAGAACCGGACGGCTGCTGCAGTTCGGTCAGCATTTACCCATGCTGGCGGTTCGTTGGGTGCTAACGGTTCAGTGTCATACATGTTCAACCGTCAGGGACTCATTGAAATCGAACGCGAGGGTCTAGACAAGAGTGAAGATGACGTTCTGATGGATGCTCTTGATGCTGGTGCTGATGATATGAAATCAACGGACGATCTGTTCCGCATTTTCACTGCGCCAAACAACATGACTAGCGTTCGTGACGCCCTTCAAAAAGATGGTTACGATCTGGAAACTGCTGAAGTAACGATGATTCCAGAAAACAAGACGAAAGTTCCTGCTGACAAGGTTAAGCAATACAAACACCTTATCGATGAACTTGATGCCAACGACGATGTTGCGGACGTCTATGAAGCAGGATTTATTGATCCGGCTGACGACACAGATGAATAATTTTTAAGCGAATCACCAAGACCGTGGATTAAATTCCACGGTCTTTTTATTTTGCAACATTTAATTAGGCGGTGATTGTCGTATCTCCTAATTAGGAGGTGTCAAATGGACCCAGAACTGGAACGACTATTAGCCCAATTAGTCCATCAACAAGCAGCTGACCTTTATTTTTTGCCTCAGCGAGAAGGGGTTCGTATCTTAGCGAACGTCAATGGCAAGCGGGTAGCCATTAAGAAGATGCCAACGGTGATCGCTAGCCGATGGATTAGTCACCTTAAATATCGTGCGAATATGTCTGTTACGGAACACCGGCGTCCACAGGCAGGAGCAATTCGGTTGAATGTTGGGACCACAACGGTTGATGTCAGACTCTCAACGGTTGGGGATTACTGTGGTCGTGAATCGTTGGTGCTGCGTTTTATTTACCGTTTGACTGATCAAGCGTACTCACTATTGATTCCGGATCAATGGATAAAGCTTACTGCAGCGGCAAAAAAACGAGGCTTGATGTTATTTGCTGGCCCCACGGGGTCAGGCAAGACCACCACGATGTACCGGTTGGCTCGTCGGTTAGATAGCCAAGTTATTATGACCATTGAGGACCCGGTAGAAATTGAAGAACCATCATTTTTACAGTTACAGGTAAATGAAGTAGCAGGGATGGGTTACCAAGAACTATTAAAAGTAGGTCTTCGTCACCGGCCACAAGTTTTTATTATTGGTGAAATTCGTGACAAGCAAACAGCAATGATGGCAGTTCAGGCATCACTGAGTGGTCACCTAGTAATGGCGACAATTCACGCACGGAGTGCTACTGGGGTGATAGCGAGGCTGTACCAGCTAGGAGTAGACGATTACGTTATTAGCCAAGCGATAAGCGCTGTTGCTTATCAGCGATTATTGCCAACGATCAACGGAAAGCTAGCAGTGCTCTTTGATCTGTTGGTAGGTCGGCAAAGAAAAACTAATTCAAGTGAGGATGGGGGTGCGGTTAGTGCACAATGGCGGCAAGACTTGGAAACGTTGTCAGTGGCTAAGATTATTTCAACGAAAACGAAACAGCAATTCCTCTACGGTTAATGATCATCGTCAATTGAAACCACGCCAGCTTGCACGTTGGTTGAGTTTATTAGGCCAGTTGATGAAAGTGGGGTTTTCGTTGCAACAAGCAGTGACCTTTACGACAAGGGTGTTCCCAGATAGTCGTGAACAGCTATTAATCGTGGAAAAGCGGTTAAAAAGTGGCTGTTCTTTTTCCAATGCGGTTGAATCCTTTGTGAGTGTTGACTTGAAAACACAACTTTTGTTAGCAGAGCAACATGGAAACCTCGGGGAGACTTTAGACGAGATTGGCCGTTTCTTGACCGTGCAGCAGCAACAGCGACAAAAACTCATGACTTTGCTACAGTATCCACTCCTCCTGTTGATAATGCTGGTAGGTTTGATGGTGGCGCTCAAAATATTTGTTTTCCCAGAAATAAAATCGTGGCAGTCAACGACGACAATGGGATGGTGGCAGTTGATTCCTTGGCGTTTAATCGTTAGTTTGCTACTAACTATTATGGGAGTAATTGTGGTCTGTGAAGTTGGTCGCTGGCGAAAGCTTGATGCCAACGGACGTGCGGGTCGTCTTTGCCACCTGCCAGTAGTGGGTAGGATGTTTCACCTGTATTATAGCTATTACCTAGTCAGTAATTTGGCAGTGATGCTAGACCACGGCCTTTCTTTAAAAGAATGTTGCCAAGTAGCAGCACAGTTGGATCAACAATCATTATTGTCATGGTGGGGCAAAAAGATCTCACAAATTGGTAGTGATGGTGGAAACATTCTTGAGGAGGTGCAGCACTGTTGTTATTTGCCACGAGAGTTATCTTTGTTTTTTGCGCGGGGATTAACAACGTCACAACTTGCTGCAGAATTGTCCGCTTATCATGAGCTCCTGTTTCAGCAATTACTCTCAATGACTGAGAGATTGTTAGTCTTTGTCCAACCGTTGTTGTTTGTCTTGGTAGCGGTTTTGATTGTCGGCATGTATTTAAGTATCTTATTGCCAATTTATCATTCACTGCAGGGGGTATATTGAGGTGAAAAAACGCGAAGGCTTTACTTTAATCGAAATGGCTATTGTGATGTTTATCATCAGTTTGTTGATTTTAATCGTTTTACCTAACTTGGCATCGCAACGTAAACGAGCGGTGAAAATGCATGGCAAGACAATGGTAACGGTTGTTCAAACCCAGTTGGATCTTTTTGAAAATGATACGGGAAAGAAGGCGACCAGCTATGATCAACTAGTTAATGAACACTATCTGACGGCAGCACAGGTTAAGAAGGCACATGAAGAACACATTGCCGTGAATAATGGTCAGGCACAGCAAAAATGAAAAGAAGCTCATTTACCCTTGTTGAAACGGTAATTGTTTTTGCTATTGTGTTATTAGTAATAACATTAACCAGTCCGTCATTGACTCGTAGCCGTCAGTCGGCAGCGGAGAGGCAGTTTTTTACTCGTCTTAAATCATGCTGGGAATTGGAAACAAATCGGGCTCGAAATGAGCACCGACGGATGAGCATTTTTACGAACGATCAGCAAATGATTATTGGTAATAAAGTAGTTAAAATGCCGGCAACCCTTTCGGCGCCCGACTTTGCAGTGCTTAATGTTTACGATGATGGCTTTACATCGCCTCATACGAGGGTGTTTTATTCTAAGGTTGATCGCAGTCGGTACGTGGTAAAAATTCAAATGGGGTGGGGAGGTTATCGGGTTGAAAAAATCAATGGGTGGTAAAAGGCCAGCATTTATCCTTGCCAACGGGGTTATTGCCGCCACTTTAATTATTATGGCAAGCGTTTGGTTGGGATTATGTGAGCAGCAACTAAAAATTCAGCGGGAAAAAATGAGGACTAGTTTACGCGCAGCGAGGTTAGCGAAGGAAGCTACTGACCTAGCGGCAGCAAGCCACCATGGTGTCACGACAACTAACCACCATATGGTGGCAACGGTAAGCCGACGACAGGTTGTCGTAAAACAAGCAGGGCAAACAATTTATGAGGTTAGGTGCCCATGAAGCGACGGGACAATGCTTTCACCTTGGTGGAATGTGTAATTGGCTTATTAGTTATTGCCCTGGTGATGACGGGTTGCTATCTTTTGGCTAGCTCTGCTAACAGGATTAGCTATCAACAGGTTGAACAACCAGTGAGTTGGTATCAATTCTTAAATAAGCTAGAAAGTGAGCATTGGCAATTTTCTTTGTTGGCAGTGGAACCGAGTGGTCGTAGGATGAAATTAGTGAGTCAAACTAGTGGTGAGACTTATCAACTATTAGTCAGTGGCTCGGGGATGATTTATCTG
Source organism: [Lactobacillus] timonensis (assembly GCF_900240275.1). Taxonomy (GTDB): domain Bacteria; phylum Bacillota; class Bacilli; order Lactobacillales; family Lactobacillaceae; genus Limosilactobacillus; species Limosilactobacillus timonensis. The sequence continues at coordinate 1,328,913 of NZ_LT964761.1, forward strand.
CGAAAGATGAAAACGCCAACGAGCGCGAAGGGTTACTTACCACTCTATGGGCCGGTTGATAGTGGTGGTTTGAGACTAGCCAAACTAGATGGACAACGAGTGAAAGTGCAGGTGAAAAAGCGTGGACAAGATCTTCAAGAGGCGACACTTTGTTTTTCCCCGGTGGCGGACGGATTGCCGGCACAAAGGTGAGGTGATCTTCACGACGCTGTTAACGATGACCTTTATTAGCGCAGTCCTAATTTGCCAGTATCGCTGCTTTCAGGTTGAGCAGCAAAATTGTCGGCAGGCAGAACAACAGATGAGAAAGGCAATTTACCGTAATTTATCATCGTTAGATTAAGCAGATAACTACCACTTTAGTTTTGCGGGCCAGTAGGTCGCTGCTTGAATTTGCAGTTGAACATGATAAACTTATTTCGTACTACAAATTAGGTGAGGAGTGACAATCCTGACGCAACAAAGAGCAGAAGATTTATTTCTTCATTTTGATAAAGCAACACAACTTCTCCAACACGCTTTAAGGGAGTGTAAAATATTTTGTGTAAATTGATACCTTGAGGGTATTGAAAAAGGGAAAGCCTTCCCCGTATGATTGAAATCGCTAAAAACCAATCAGAATACGGAGACTTTCCCCATGAACCAGTTTAACAAAGATATTATCGCAGCGCTATCTTCCGACAAAGATATTACCCTGAATGAAGTCTTACGTCGTCAAATCGAAGTGGCCGCTAATCAGTTCCTTCAAAATGAACTGACTGCGGTGCTAGGCTACGAACCACATACTCGGATTGACCGATCAAAAGACGACGTGAACTACCGGAACGGGACGTACACCCGCACGATCGACACTGAGTACGGTGAAATCAATCTGACGATCCCACGGGACCGGTTAAACAAGTTTCAAAACGCCCTCTTCCCTCCTTACGTGCGTCGGACTGATGGACTGGAGGAAATGGTCATCAAGATGTACTCCAAGGGCGTCACAACTCGTGAAATCGCTGATATGGTTGAGAGAATGTACGGCCACTACTACTCACCAACCACGGTTTCAAACATCACTAAGCGGACGGAACACCTGGTTGAAGAGTTCCACGAGCGCAAATTCAAGTACTCACAGTACGTCTGTGTGTTCCTCGATGCTACTTACATTCCGTTACGCCGTGGTACCGTTGAACGAGAAGCCGTTAACGTAGCGATCGGAATTCGAAGTGACGGCGGTAAGGAAGTTCTTGACTACAGTATCGCACCGACCGAGAACGGAGCCGCTTGGTCTGAACTACTCCAGGGATTACGCGCACGGGGGATTAAAGATATTCAGTTGTTCATCGCCGACGGTTTAGTTGGACTTCAATCTGCGATTGAGGCTAACTACCCACAGGCGAAGTTTCAACGGTGCTGGGTCCACGCAGAGCGCAACCTTTTAGGGTACGTTCGCAAAAACGATCGCAGGGAGATTATCACCGACTTTAAGGCTATTCGGCAAGCAGAGAACCTACAAGCCGCCAAAGAACGATTGGCGGCTTTCAGTGCTAAGTGGGAGTCCAGTTATAAGCGTCGAATCAAGAATCTAGTCCAAATGGAGGAGCTATTCACGTTCTTCAGTTTTCCAACTGCGATCCGTCAGACCATCTACTCGACGAACCTAATTGAGTCGTTCAATAAGAGCCTGAAGAAGATGGTCCGANATAAGCGTCGAATCAAGAATCTAGTCCAAATGGAGGAGCTATTCACGTTCTTCAGTTTTCCAACTGCGATCCGTCAGACCATCTACTCGACGAACCTAATTGAGTCGTTCAATAAGAGCCTGAAGAAAATGGTCCGACGTAAAGAGCAGTTCCCAAACGAAGGGGCCCTCGATCGCTTTATCATGACGCAAGTAATGGAGTACAACGATAAATTTGAGAATCGAGCACATCGGGGATTCAAAGATTGTCACGACACGCTTGATTCGATGTTTTAGAATTGCCAATTCACGCGGGCGAAGTTTCCTTTTTTACACAACATTCTTGACACTCTCTCAATCTAAGCTTCTTAAATTACTAAATAACTTAGATACTGATAAAGCCGAAGTGCTTAGCAAAAGTGTCTTGGATTTAATGAACCTGAATAAATAACGAGCAAAGGGTACTACGTAAATTCGAAATACGTAGTACCCTTTGCTCGTTGGCTATAAAAAAGGGCTCTTTGTCAAATCCTGTTGACAGGTAAGAATCAAGCTTAAGCGGCTTGATTCTTTTTTTGTGCCATTTGGCGGAAATGAATGCGATAGACCAAGTGATTGTAATTTCTGAAACCAAAAGCAGTGCGTTGAATTTGTTTAATCATCCGATTGATCCCCTCAATGGTCCCGTTACTGTAGTCAAATCGTGAGGCGTTAAGGACGTACATGAGATTATGTCTGAGGGTGTGTAAAACAGCGGTCATCTGCGGACTAAGCTTGGTACCCGGATAGAGGCTTTCGGTCAGTTGATCGAGATTGCGTTGTTTGAGGTTTTGCATAACATTTTGTAGAAACTGGTAGTCGGCTCGTAAGCGATCATCAATAGCCAACCCTAAATCCACGCGCTCACCACTGGTAACCTTCTGACGAAGGTGACGATCATAATATTCATGCTCGTAAGAAAGATTCGTCGCAGATTTGAGATAAAGTTGCCAGCTAAACTTTAACAGTCGGTACTGGCGACTGGTTTTCGGGAATTGTTTCATGGCTTGGGCCCGATACTGATTGAAAGCACGAGTCATCATGGCAATAATATGAAAACGATCGATGATAATTTCGGCGTGGGGAAACAAGCGACGAGCGATGTCTTGGTAGTAACTGTTTAAGTCCACTGAAATGGTCTTTACCCGGGATCTTTCCGCAGGAGTGAAGCTTAGAAAATAGTTCTCAATCGTCCGCTTAAAGCGATCCGGCAGGATCGTTTGAATGCGATGGTGATCGTTGTCAATACAGATAAAGTGCAGTTGACGATGAACACCGCGAAATTCGTCCATCGCGAGGTTAGTAGGCAACTGGCGTTGGTATAAGGGAGCGATGGAGCGACTTGCGTCTAAATAACGCAGGACCGTGCTTGGAGAGATCGTATTGTCACGGGCAATACTTTCTAGCGAGCGATCGTCTTGAAAACTCATGGTGACCTTATTAGCGATATGGCAGTATTTACGGACCACATTCGATTGAGCCATAAAAATTCGTCGACAATCTTTACAACGCAGGCGCTGCTTATGGATTCGTAGAAACACCGGATGACTGGCGTCATCGGTGGTAAAAACAGTTTGTACCGTAGAATACCCAAACTTTACCAGGCGGCGGTGATGACAGTTGGGGCAAGAGATTAGCTGATTGCGCAGTTTAAATTCGTAAATCCGACATTTACGAATATCGGGATAAAGCTTTTTGCGAGTGCCCTTAGCCAAATTGATAAAGGCATAGAAATAATCCATCCAAATCAGATTGGAGTCTTTCATTCCTAGTGCAAAACAGATAGAATCATTATTAGGAGTCATCCTGAATCATCCTTTCGATAGAAGCTATTTGGTCGTAGATTTTTCCTGAAGGGAGTCAGTGATGGCTCCCTTTTTGTACGAAAAAATCCCGTTAACAGATNCTAGTGCAAAACAGATAGAATCATTATTAGGAGTCATCCTGAATCATCCTTTCGATAGAAGCTATTTGGTCGTAGATTTTTCCTGAAGGGAGTCAGTGATGGCTCCCTTTTTGTACGAAAAAATCCCGTTAACAGATTACCACGTTGGCAATCCATCAACAGGATTTAGTGTAGAGCCATTGTTTGTTAACGCTGAAGGGATACATTGGGAATTAGCCAGATGCATTATGTCTATTAGTTTTATTTACCTGAAATATTATTAATTATGACTTTTTTAAGGGGATTAATACGATAATGATTAAATTGATGAGCATTTAGGAACAACTGAAGTTGTGCTGGATAAACACCGTTTGCTTCAACAACGACTTCTGGCTTTTGAGTCAACACGTTTGAATTATTGCGTTTGTCCTTGAGTATTACTGCTTTCGTCACTTTAAAGAGCTTGTCTTGGGCAGTCTTACAAAAGGGCTATTTATGCCAATTTCTAAAATAATCGACAGTGTCATTGTGCCAATACCATAGGGAGAAGCTTTTGTGTAATAACAACATCGGAAGCTTTATCTATGACGTCAATTTGTTAAAGGGCCAGGGCATTTTAATCTTGTCCTCTTTTGTTAACTGAAAAGGATGAATTGTAATCCCATCAAAACTCGGCCTATCGTTAAATTATTATGTTTTATTCTCATCATAAATACAAAGCGGCACCGATGGAAATACCATCGGTACCGAATAGTGTACAACCAACAAATACCACTGTTAGGTAGAGGAGGATTATCATATGCAGAGGAATTAGGTTGCTAATTTGAATAGTTAAGAAACTCTTTTTATAACTTTTCGCCATTACTGAGAATTACATCGCGATACCAGTAATAAGAATCTTTTTTGTATCTTTTATTGGTACCTCGACCATGATCGTCGAGGTCAACATAGATAAAACCATAACGTTTTGACATTTGTGATGTTGAGGCACTAACTAAGTCAATGGGAGCCCAACTAGTGTAGCCAAGTAAGTCAACACCGTTATTAACGGCTTTTTTCATTTCCCGAAAGTGTTGTCTAAAATAATTAATCCGGTATTCATCATTGATTGAGCCGTCGCTATTTAACTGATCAGTTGCGCCCACACCATTTTCAGCCACAAACAATGGCTTATGATAACGGTCAAATAACTGAAGTAGTGACAGACGAAGTCCAACTGGATCGATTGTCCACCCCCAGTCAGTGGTTGGCAAGTAAGGGTTTTTACCGCCAACGATTGTATTACCGCTAGTTAATTCTAAGCCGCTTTTATCACTTGCTGTTAAAAGGGACATGTAATAACTAAAAGAAACAAAGTCGACCGTATTATTGGCAATAAGAGCTAATTCTCTTTTGGTGACATCTAAATGAATCGAATTATGTTTAAAATATTGGCGAATCAAGGGCGGATAATACCCTTTTACCTGAACATCACTACAGAAATAGTTCATCGTATTTTTATTAAAAGCAGCGAGGATATCAATGGGCTTAGCAGTTGCCGGATAAGTTGTCAGCTTTGTCAGCATACAACCGATCATGCTGTGTGGAATCATTTGATGGCATAGTTTAGTAACCATCGAAGATGCCACAAATTGATTATGAAGGGCTTGAAACTCATCTTGCAGTAAGTTATTGCTTTTATCTGGAACAATTCCGGCTGAGGTAAAAGGATGTCTGGTGACACTATCAATTTCGTTAAAGGTAAGCCAGTATTTTACCTCGGGAAAATTATCAAAGCAGACTTGAGCGAAACGAACAAAATCATCGATGACTCGTTTGTTAGCCCAACCGTTATACTTAACTGCTAAAGACAGGGGCATTTCGTAGTGAGAAAGAGTTATTAACGGTTCAATGTGGTACTTCCTCAATTCAGCAATAAATCGATGATAGTAGTGAAGCCCAGCTGCGTTAGGCGTTTTCTCTTCACCGGTGGGAAACAGACGTGTCCAGGCGATAGAAAATCTAAAAACTTTGAATCCCATTCCGGCAAATAATTTAATATCTTCCTGAAAATGGTGGTACATATCAATACCACGACGCTTAGGATAATTATTGCTTGTGGGATCGGCGATGGCTTTGCTAATTTCACTAGAATTGATGGCTACCTGCTGGCGGTAATTGTTTCTTGCTGTAGTTTTAAGACGGGCAACATCGGCAACAGATAGTCCTTTCCCATCGACATTCCACGCACCTTCAACTTGGTTGGCGGCTACCGCACCACCCCAGAGAAAATCTTTTCGAAAGCCCATTTTATCACCACCATTTCTATTCAGTTGCTAATGGCATACGAAGATTTTCTTTACTAGTTTGAGTAACAACAACCATCACGGGCGTTTGGTAGCCAGCGTTTTTAACTTTAGTAAAGTCAACCTTTACGGCAGGGTCTCCGTCCTGTACCTGCTGTCCCTCTTTTAACAGTGATTCGAAGTATTTGCCATTTAGTTTAACCGTATCAACGCCCACGTGCACTAACACTTCACTACCGTCTGCTGTTTGAACTCCAAAGGCGTGACCGGTTGGGTAAACCATTTTGATAGTTCCGCTTATCGGTACCCGCACCAGATCATCTGTTGGATCCACTGCAAAACCTTTACCCATCAGCCCTTTGGCAAAGACCTCATCATTAACATCTTGAAGGGGCATAACTTGTCCAGCAACCGGGCTAGTTAATTGGAGGCCTTCAACTCCAACCTTCGTACTCTTTGCTTTTTGATCCCACGCTACCTCTGTACTATCTGTATCCTTCCAAACAACGAGACTGACAAAGAAGGAAAGAACGAAGGAAAATAATAATCCCCAAACTGCGTGAACAAGATTAGCAGAATTGTTTTTATCCACGAAAATCGTCAAAGTGGTAAGGCCCGGTCCTACCGGTGCAAAACCATTCAACCCAATTAGGCCGATAAAAGCACCACCGACTAGTGAGGAACCCATTACGCTGGCAAGAGCACGCTTATTTTGGAGTGTTACACCGTAGATTGCTGGTTCAGTAATTCCACACATGGCTGAGACAGCACCAGAAATGGCAGTAGCCCGAAGCCGTTTGTCCTTTGTTTTCAGTGCGATTGCCAGACAAGTACCAGCTTCAGCCGTATTATGAGCTAACGATGCAGGCAAGTAGAGCATTTCACGTTTCATAGTACCGAGTGTGGTGATAACGTATGGAACTAATGGTTTATGCATTCCCGTAGCAACAAGTAGTGGCAAAACACCAGCTAGTACGGCGGTTGCCACCCAGCCCACGTGATGAAAAAGCCAGAGGATCCCGGTAGTGAATTCTTGACCAGCTACGAAGCCGACAGGTCCTAGAAAAAGCAGAGAGACCGGGACGCTGAGGGCCATTGCCACCATTGGGACAAAGAAAACGCGGACAGCGCGAGGACTATATTTCATCAACTGCTTTTCTACAAAAGCGTAGAAAAGGACTGTTAAAATAGCAGGGAAAACCTGTGAGGAATAATCAACATTTGTTAACTTCATGCCAAATAGACTAAGACCACCAGCTAAGGATTTCACCATTGGTGGAAGAACCAGAACACCGACTACTGATGTAGCAACCAATTCATTGACTTTGAGCTTGCGTGCACTAGTGACGGCAACAAGGAGTGGTAGAAAATAAATTGGGGCGGTACCAGCGAAGTTCAGAACCTGGTAAAGGGTGCTTTTGCTACTTAACCAACCACAAAGGACTAGAAGCATTAGCAGCGAGCGTAAGACCCCACCACCAGCAATGGCTGGGATAAGTGGCTGAAAGACAGATACCATAAAATCAAGTACGACTTGATACCATTTTTTCTTCGTACGTGATGAGGTAGCCTGATTTTGCTGTTTTCGACTAGCAGTTTTTAGTTCGTGCTGAACAGCTTCAAATAAATCATCTACTTTGTTTCCGACGACTACTTGAAATTGTCCGTTGCTCGTTGTGGCTCCGATAACTCCTGGTAGTTGCTGGACAGCTTTGAGATCAGCTGCAGAAAAATCGTGGAGGACGAAGCGAAGGCGGGTAGTACAGTGCATGACGCTAACCACATTTGCTGGTCCGCCTACCAGTTTCACAACTTGTGAAGCTAAAGTATTGTTCATTTTAATCATTCCTTTCTAATCATCTGAACAAGACAGTTTTTAAATTACTTAGTGGTGTTATCACCTTCTAAAAGAAAAAGGCCAAAAAGCTATGACAGCTTTTTGGCCCTCCAGAAGGTGATGGGATCTCCCAATTGCTGCCCGTTTTATTGTTGATTACGGGCAACATAAAATTTAGTGCCCGCATTATTAGATAATAATGACAGCACTAATAATGTTATTATTGTTGCTAAATAGTGAGTTCTCCATCGGTTTAACCTCCTTGCAAAATTAAAAAATAATGAGAAAATCTTGGTAGAAATTAGGATACCTGGAAGTCGATAAAATGTCAACACCTGTTTTAAATAAAAACACCGGTGATTAAGAACACCGGTGTTAACTTAATTGATGGCAGTGTTTAATCGTCAGCCAGACGGTAGACTTCAGTAAAGTGGTCGTTACAAGCACTACGAGCAGCAAATTCGACAATTTCATTATAGTCGTCACCGTCACGCCAAGCGTTCATCTTATCGCGATCGAACCATATTGTAATGAGGATAGTGCGTTGCTTAACGTCATCTCTTGAACAAAGAAGGCCGCCAATCATTCCGTCTTTTTGACTATTATCCAGTACTTGAGATGCTTTTTTACGGAAAAGTTCTTCGTCGTGCTTACCCAAACGGAATGACTCGTAACGGATCAAACCGCGAAATTCAATGTTACCAGTTTTTTTGAATGGACGTAAGGTAATGCCGTAGTCAAAAATACTGTCTTTACCGGACAGGTCAAACAGGGCAAATTTGTCTTCATGTTTGACTTCTTGAAGGTAGGCAAACTGACGGTCGGTGTTATCAGCCATCAGTTGCTTTAAATTGTCCGGGGAACCAAAGGTCAAAATGATTTTATTAGTCATTGAGATTACTTCCTCACATTATTAATCGTTTTCATTTCCATGATACACTACCACGAGTGCAATATCTAACAAAAATCGGAATTTGTCATAATCGACGTGCTTTTTTATTTGAATTCACAAAAAATTCACAGAATCTTCCTTACAAAAAGTAAATAAATTCACTGGGAACTATTTTATTCGACTGCTGATCGTCGTATAATATATACATAAAGTTATTCAACTGAAAAGTGAAAGGGAGGCATTTGATGATTACTTTATATACGTCTCCAAGTTGCACTTCTTGCCGCAAGGCTCGTGCATGGTTAAAAGAGCATAATATTCCGTTCGTTGAACGTAATGTTTTTGCAGAACCGATGTCAATGGATGAAATCAAGGGAATTTTGCAGATGACTGAAAACGGAACGGAAGATATCATTTCAAAGCGTTCCAAAGCATATAAGCAACTGAAGGTTAATTTAGACGAGTTGCCACTAAAAAAGCTTTATGTTTTACTTCACCAAAATCCTGGACTGCTTCGCCGACCCATCATTGTTGATGACCGGCGGCTTCAAGTGGGTTACAATGAAGATGAAATCCGCCGATTTTTGCCGCGTCAGGTACGGCGTTTAGAACTGCAAGAAGCGCAACGACGAGCTAACTTAGGTTAATTAAATTATTAAAGAGCGGCGATTATTCGCCGCTTTTTGTGTAAAGGCATATTCTTTACTTTTTTTGGCAAACCTGTAAAATTAACGTATTGACATAATGAACGGAGGCGCTTGTCATGAAGATGGAACACATCAACGAAAACACGATTCGCGTCCTGCTCGGCAGTGACGACCTCAGCGCCCGCGGGATTACAGTTCTTGACCTTTTAGGAAATCGCAAACAGATTCAGGACTTTTTCTACAGTATCCTTGATGAGGTTGATACGAACCATGAATTTCGTGATAATGAAACAGTAACGTTTCAGGTCTTGCCGACACGAACGGGTCTCGAATTATTTATTAGTAAGGTCGACCCAGATAGTGAAGATGGCAACGTAAATAATGATGCTATTTCTCGTTACATTAAGCGAGAAATGGTCGGCAAAGATCAGCAAGTAATCAATACTAATCCCACTGGGCAAGAAAAGGGTTCTGCTGACGCACCACAAGATGAATTTGGTGAGGAACCGATGATAACCAGGGTGGTTAAGTTTAATAACTTTGAAGACGTAATTAGTGCTAGTCACATGATTGAGCCAGTAGATCAAATGAGTAGTGATCTTTATAGTCTTGATGAGCAGTACTTTCTTATTTTGACCTTCTTTAATGATGGTGCACTTGCTGAAGGGATTATTGATGACGTGCTGGCAATGTTAAGTGAATATGCTCTGCAAACTGCCATTACAGCCGATATTATTGAGGAACACGGGAAGATACTAATGTCACATTCGGCGCTTGAACGAGTACGATACTATTTTTAAGTTAAATACTAACTAATTTCTGGTGTTGCCAATGGCAATGCCATTTTTTTTCGTGCTTTTGGCAGAACCTTTACGTAATTAATAACTGGGAGGAGATAAAATGAAAGTTGCTTTATTACATGAACGTCCAGTACGAGCAGAGTTGTGTTTTAAAAGCGCAGACTATCGTTGTACTGATTGCGGGCAGCAAATGATTTTATGCCGTGGAACGAAAAAAGTTGCTTATTTTGCTCATCACAGGCGTGATGATTGTGGTAGCAGTGATGGAGAAACACCCTAACCACGCCCGCGGTAAGCAACAAATTTTTAACTGGGCACAAGCACAAGGGTGGCAGCCACAAATGGAAGTTTATCTTAGTGAAATTGCTCAGCGACCGGATGTGTTGGTTCACATTAATGGACGGCCAATGGCATTGGAATTTCAATGTAGTTCTCTGTCGGCACAACGCTTACAAGAAAGAAATGATGGCTATCATCGGTTGGGCATTGCTGTGTACTGGTTATTGGGACCGACCTATCTTCGTCATTTACGCGCGGGAATGATCTCACAGTTTACCCAACTTCATGCGGGGAGTCCTCACCTGGCCTTTTGGCGACTTGATCGACAGGAGATTGAATTTCGCCAGAACTATTATCGTCCTTTTTTGAGTAGAAAGATGGTTAGCACCAGAGACTTGATTTTACGTCAAACACAATCGCTTCAGCGTTACATGCATTATCGGGATCGTCGGTGGCGTTCACTGATTAACCAGGCTTACGTGAATGGTCACCAACTAAGTGCTTGCCCACTCGTGGTTCACCCGTTAGTACCACAGTGGCCCTTACTAGACCAGGGAGAACTATATTGGCGCTTAAGGATCATTTTAAAGTTGACTATTTGCCAGGTGGGGATGATTTGGCGACGTTCGGAATGGAATCATTGGTTGATTCAACAAGGGCGGTGGTGGCCAACTCCTTGTTTGACACGGAAAAGTCGGCAACGGTTAATTCACAAAATCGTCGACCAATTTACTAGTGAATTGCTTGACGCGGGAGTGGTTCGACAAGAAAATGCCAATATCTGTTTGATGAGACAGCCGCAGTGGTTTGACGACGATACTGTTAAGGTAAAGAAACTTCTTGAAGGATGTAGATAGTATTATGTTGACACGGTGTCATTTCGACGCTATTATTTAAGACAATAAGTTGACACGGTGTCATGATAAAGGAGGAACTACTTTGCCATCACCACAGTTTTTACGGTTGCCAGCTGTCAAGCAGGATAAGGTCCTGTCAGCATTATTTCACGAATTTACTCATTACTCACTTGCAAATGCCCAGGTGGCGCGGATTGTCAAGGATGCTGGTATCGCAAGAGGCGCTTTTTATAATTACTTTGCTGACCTCGAGGATGCTTATTCATATTTGTTTGCGCACGAGATGAAAGAAGTTCATCAGCCCCTGTGGTTGAATCATAAACGACAGCTTTCGGCTGACGATTATCTTCAGCAAACGACCCTTTTTTTAAAAAGTGTTAATCGACAAAAATTACGTCAACTTCTTATTTTTCACTACCAAACAAATGCTGGTTTACTGCGGCAAATTAAAGGTGGGCAACGGTGGCTTCCTCCGGAAAAAGAAGCAACGCCACGTCAATGGGCAACCAAGACACTTATCCATCAGGCAATCAGGGAAGCAATTTTAAATCCAAGAGCAGAAGAACAAATTTTACGAAAGCTGAAAGTGGTCTTAAATCTGCTGGAGGGGGGGAGCTTAAAGTGTTTTTAGCATGGCATGAAATTAAGCGGGAAAAGGTCCGTTATGGCCTTGTTATTGCAATGATCGTGCTGATAAGTTACCTGTTATTTATGCTAGTAGGGCTGATGGACGGGCTGAAGAATGAAAATACTGCTGCTATTGAAGAGTGGCGGACAGAAACCGTTTGGTTGAATAAGGGGAGTAACGATCGCTTAGCAGAATCGGTATTGACATACCAGCAAGTTGCTAGCTTGCCACAAACCGACCACTTTTCACTGATTGGTGACCAACCAGTAAAAATGGAATTAGACCGTCAACATCACCGTCATGCTCAAACTCTTCAGTTTATCGGACTGAATTCAACAGAGTTTATTGCGCAAAAGAGGGTAATGTTGACTAGCGGACACCAAGTCAGAAATAGTCAACAGTTGGTTTTAGATAATTCCCTGAAACAAAAAGGTTATCGGCTGGGAGACTGGGTCGTTTTGAATGGCGGGACTAAGAAGTTTCGCATAGTGGGTTTTGCTCGTAACGCTAAGATTAATATTTCACCGGTTGCCTACGGAACATTAAAAGCGTGGCAACAACTGCGAGGTGGCAATTTTGCTGCTAGTGCGGTTATTAGCGACCGCAAATCGCATGATAGTGGATATGAGTTGAAACGATATTCGGTTCAGCAGTTTATTAATAAGCTTCCAGGATATACGGCACAAAATGCGACATTGCAACTGATGATTGCATTTCTGCTGGTGATCTCGTTGGTAGTCATTGCGGTTTTTCTCTACATTTTGACCATGCAAAAGAAACAGCAGTACGCACTCTTGCGTGCGCAGGGCATTCCAGCTAAGACATTGGTAATGGCGACCATCAGTCAGTCACTGTTGCTCATAATAACGGGGTTAGTTATTTCGACTGGTTTGACAGTGCTGACCGTTCATTTGCTCCCCGCGGGAGTTCCGATTATGTTTAAGATAAATAACATGATTTTGATGGGAATAGGGATGGTAGCAATTGGTGTTTTAGGAGCGCTCGTTCCGGCGCTGATGATCGTCCGGATTGATCCGCTTGATGCGTTGAAATGAGGAAATCAAGATGAAAATGATTGAATTAGATCATGTGAATAAGATTTTCGGTAATGGTGTCGGTCGTGTTCAAGCAATCAAAGATATTAGCTTTGCGGCGAAAAGCGGCGAACTAAGCCTTGTTTTAGGCCCTTCTGGTTCTGGGAAAAGTACTTTTCTGACCATTGCTGGTGGGTTGCAGAAACCAACGAGCGGAACGGTCAAAATTGGTGGAATCGATGTCGGCTCCTTATCCGCCAAGGAAAGAGACCGACTCCGGTTGAATAAAGTTGGTTTCGTTTTGCAAAATTACGACTTATTACCCTACCTAACTGTTAAAGAACAGTTTCAACTGATTCAACGGGTGAGTTCGCAAACAATCAGTCAGCAAGAATTAAAGAAACTGCTGAAAGAGCTGGGTATTGACCAACTAGTTAACAAATACCCACCACAACTATCCGGGGGACAGATGCAGCGGGTTGCTATTGCGCGGGCGCTATATCAAAAGCCAGCGGTTATTCTCGCTGACGAGCCTACCGCTGCATTGGATTCTCAGCGAGTTCAGGTGGTTGGTAAATTATTGACTAACCTCGCTCACCAACGTGGTGAAACTGTTATTGTGGTCACACATGACGAACGTTTACGGAGCTTTGCCGACCACGTTTATCAGATTATTGATGGTCAGATGACTATGGAAAGCTGAAGAAACAACTAAACGCCAGCGCTGAAATAACGCTGGCGTTTAGTTAGTTTAATTAATAATCAGTTCTTTTTATTACGAACACAGGTGAATAAGCTTAGTTGTTTTGCTAGGCTGGCTGGACTAACCTGATTATCCAGTTGGTGATTACGGTAGGCATCGATAAGCGTTCTCATATCAAAATTATCTACTAGGAGACTGTATTTAGGGTTATCAGTATCCACCACCACTGCGGTTGACGGGGAGAACACACCCAACCCACTCGCAAATTGCTGGTGGCGTTTGAAAGATCGCTTAGCTAACGCCGACTGTCGATCCTCAAGAAACATGTCAATATCTAGCTTGGCTTTAACAGCCGTTTTCTGAGCAAGTTCACTGCTATAGTGTCGAGAGTTATTGAGCAGCGCCTTTTGCAACTGCAGCAAGTATAACCGGGCCCGGCGTCGTCCTTGAAAGAGGGCTGCCTCATAGTCCATTGTCACTTGCATTAATACTTGGGCAGTATGGTTTCGCAGGGCCAGGCCACACTTGCTTTCCTGGTAAAGGCTCATTGTCTCCGAAATAGTCTGCATATTCAGTAGGGGGATAAACTGATAGTTAATTTTGGTACTGATATCATGATCAATTGTCAGTAAGCTCTGCTCACGGTTGATACACCCTAGCCCAAGAGGGTTGACAAACAAATGAATTTCAAGCACGGACTGCACCTCTCAACAATGAATATTTGTTTCGGATTAATCTTCAATGTCATTCTGCCAAATTCTTTGTACCTTTTCAAGCAAACTGCATCGGATACTGAACGAAGTTCTAAGGGAAGGAATATGTTAAAATAAGACCGATTAATGATAGGGAGTGGTTGATTTGGTTGAAAATTGGCAACGCTTTTTACTGCCATATGAGCAGGCGGTAAATGAACTTAAAGTGAAGCTGCGGGGAATGCGCAAGCAGTTTCAGGACCAGGCACGCCATTCGCCAATTGAATTTGTCACCGGCCGGGTAAAACCAGTCGACTCTATTAAGGAGAAAATGGTTAGGCGACACGTGAGCGAAGACCGGTTGGAAAAAGATATGCAAGACATTGCTGGTGTGCGAATAATGTGCCAATTTGTCGAAGATATCTACGTAGTGGTTGATCTCCTGCGCCAACGAACGGATATGCAAATCCTTGAGGAACGTGACTATGTGACTAACGCGAAACCAAGTGGTTACCGCTCCTATCATATTGTTATTGAATACCCGGTTCAGCTGGTGAGTGGTGAAAAGAAGCTCCTGGCGGAGATCCAGGTTCGAACACTAGCGATGAATTTCTGGGCAACAGTTGAACACTCTCTCAATTACAAGTATCAGGGCGGGTTTCCAGAAGAACTATCTGCGCGACTTCAACGAGCTGGTGAGGCTGCTTTCAAGCTTGATGAGGAAATGTCGGAAATTCGTGAAGAAATTCAGGAAGCCCAAAATATGTTCTCCTATCGTAAACAATCAACGTGGGAGAAACATGAAAGCCACGATCAGGAAAATGATAACGACCAGGCTGGACACCAGGGAGGCTCGCTATGAAAATTGCTGTCGTTAACTATAACGCACCGGAAGCCGTGCGGGTACGTAAAATTATGCTTAAACGATTAGCAACAGCCGGTTTTACGTACGACCAGCAGCACCCCGACCTAGTAATCTCGATTGGCGGGGATGGGACGCTTTTATCAGCTTTTCACATGTACGAGCAGGTACTAGATAAAGTTCGTTTTGTCGGCATCCATACAGGTCACCTTGGTTTTTATACTGACTGGCGTAACTTTGAGTTAGAAGATCTAATCCACAGCTTACAAAAAGACCAGGGGCAAGCTGTTTCGTACCCCTTGTTGAATATTACTCAGCGCTTCAGCGACGGGAGTACCTCGCAGTATGTTGCCCTTAATGAATCGACTATCCAACAGAAGACACGGACGATGGTTTGTGATGTTTACCTCAATAACCGACTTTTTGAGGGGTTTCGTGGTGATGGGCTCTGCGTTTCCACTCCCACGGGTTCGACTGCTTATAACAAATCAGTTGGCGGAGCTGTAATGGATCCGACCATTACTGGATTTCAGGCGGCAGAAATGGCATCAATTAATAACCGGGTTTTCCGTTCGTTGGGTGCACCAATTATTTTGGGCAAGGAAACCAAGTTAACGGTTCGTCTTCATGATGATAGTGATTGCATAATGACTTGCGATCGTCAGACGCTTCATTGGAATCGCAATGAAAAGCACTTGGCTGACATTACTTACCGAGTTGACGACCGGCGTATCAGCTTTGCCAAGTACCGACATACTAACTTTTGGGACCGGGTTCACGAATCCTTTATTGGAGATGTCCAATGAAGTTTGAATGGCGTTATCGGGGAACACAAACTGCGAAGTTACGCACCGTCCTTCGTGGTTTTGGGGCGACTAATTCCTTGTTAAAAGTGGCGGTTTACCATGGTGGTTCAATGGCGATCGATGGTCAATCGGCATGGCTGGTTGATCCGGTTGAACCTGGTCAACAAGTTAGCCTTGTTTTGCCGGCAGAAAAGGCTAATGAACAGGTAGACGCCTGTTCTGCACCCCTTCAGATCGCCTACGAAGACGCAGACTACTTGGTGATTAACAAGCCAGCAGGCGTTGCAACGGTTCCAGCACATAACGTTGCCGTCCAGGATAGCTTGGTGAACAGGGTGAAGTATTACTATCAGCAACACCATTATGAAAATCAGGTGACCCATGTTGCTACACGGTTAGATAAGGACACAAGCGGTTTGGTTATCTTTCCCAAACACCGTTTTGCTCACGCAGTTCTCGACCGTCAACTTAAAAGACACCAGGTAGTTAAACGTTACCTCGCACTTCCCCAGGGGAGGATGACGGTTAAGCATGGGTATATTGACGCTGCTCAGCGACGTGATCCCCAGTCATTTGTCAAACGGTTAGTGGCTGCCGATGGTAAGCCAGCAATCACTGAGTATTGGACACTGCTTGCCAATGACAAATATTCGCTAGTAAAAATTGCTCTTCACACTGGACGGACGCATCAGATTCGAGTTCATTTTGCCTATCTGGGTCACCCGTTAGTGGGGGATGAGATGTATGGCGGACCGCTGTCGATGAGTCGGCAAGGATTACATTGTCGACTTATTAGCTTCTATAGTCCCTTTCAGGAAAAGCGGATTACTGTAACGGCACCAGTGCCGGAGGATATGCAGCGATTAATGAACCGTTTACAGAAATAATTAGGCAAAAAGAAGGGGTCGTGGCATAATCGCTCCTATCTATACTAAAAGTTAACCGGCGGTACAACAATGGCCTCTAACGTTTTGGCAAAGCCGAACGCTAGAGGCCTATTGTTGCTCGCGGGGGCGGCGGATAGCCTAGCTGCGCGTCGTGACGACGAAGTCATAAATGACTTCCGCGTTAGAACCGTTCAAAAACGAAATCATTCTGATTTCTGTTTCACGGTTTGTTACGCTCCCTTTGAAAATTACCCTTGTGGTACTTATTAATAGTGCCAACGTTTGACACAAACGGGTTCTGGACAGGTAACATTTTCTTGGAGAAGAGTAAGACGACCCGTTTGAGTATCGCGACGATAGAGGGTCAGGTTATCAGTATTTTGGTTGCTGGCAACGACGTATTCTCCGTCAGCGCTGAGCTCAAAGTCACGAGGGAAGTCACCAGCAGTGGTAATGGATTGGGTATGCTTTAATGTTCCATCTGGCTGGACAGCGAAGACAGCTAATGTATTTTCGCCCCGGTTAGAGCAATAAAGGAAACGACCATCAGCAGATAGGTGGATAGCCGCGGCACCGTTATGGCTTGTCCAGTCAGCGGGGATGGTGCTGGTGGTCTGCAATGGAGTGAGCTGAGCTGTTGGATGATCATATTTCAGCACTAGTAGCTTGCTGCTCAGTTCCCCAAGAAGGTAGCAGAAGTGACCGTCAGGAGAGAAAGTTAAATGACGGGGTCCAAAACCGGCAGGAGTTTGAAAACGGTTGGTTGCTAAGAGCTGGCCATCACGGTTAATGTTGTAGACTACCACTAGGTCTAATCCCAAGTCGCAGACAATTAACCGTTTATCCGGAGTGAGGTCGGCATAATGGCAGTGGGCACCATCCGCTTGTTCCGGACGCGGACCGGGAATCCCTTGGTGGGTAACCTCATCCGTTTTCGTTAACTTTCCTTGCAAGTCAAAGCGGTAGACTTCGATTGTCGCTTTGTGGTAGTTAGCGGCAAATAGAAAGTGGCGTTGTTCGTCAACACCAACGTAGGCTGGAGCAGGGCCAGGAGTAAGCGACTTATCAACCAGGTGTGCAACACCATTGTTAAGGTGGTAAGCCGCAACCCCGGCGTGGCTATCTTCTTGCCGGATGGCGAAGAGCCGGTTGTGTGAAGCGGTCTGCAGGTAAGCCGGCTTTTGCGAACTGACAATGAGGCGGACATCGCGGAGTTGTTCTTTTTGGCGATTAAGGGTAACTGCGTAGATCCCCTTGCTGCTTTTCTTTGTGTAGGTACCAATTAGAAAATCTTCAGACATGAAGAAACCCCCTTGTGAAATAGTTAACACTATCATAACACGGGGGGAAATTTTGTGGACTTCTTTCTTGTTTTTTTCTTAAGGTAGTGGTATATTCTTATTTAGAAATCGTTTGGTGAGTGACATCGATCAACGTCGTTGGTACTTGCTGAGGAGAACTTCACTAAAGCAGCGTTTCGCCGTGCCCACACCGAGACCCTGCTTTTTTTGTTGCTTAAATACGGAGGAATTATGACCAATCACGTTGTTTTATTTGAGCCGCTTTTTCCTGCTAACACTGGTAATATTGCTCGGACATGTGCCGGTACTGACACTGAACTACACTTGATTAAACCACTCGGCTTTTCAATTGACGATAAACATATGAAGCGAGCGGGCCTCGACTACTGGGACAAGGTCAAGATTACGACCCATGAAGACCTGGCAGAGTTTATGGCAACCTTGCCGTCGCTGGATTGTTTAGCGGTAGTTTCCAAGTTTGCTAGTCGTGATTACACTGACGTTAATTATGATGACCGCCGGGACCACTACTTTTTGTTCGGCAAAGAGACGACTGGTCTCCCAGAAAAATTTATGTTGAAGTATCAGCAACAAGCGATTCGAATTCCACAAGATGACCAGCATATTCGGGCGTTGAATCTTTCGAATAGTGTTGCGATTGTGATTTATGAAGCGCTGCGTCAGCAGGGATTCCCGAATTTAGCACGGGTTCATCACTACCAACATGATAAGCTAAAGGATAATTAAGATTTTAGAAACGGGGACGAATGTTCATGGCAAGACGAAGAAGAAAGACAACGACAAGAAGGAAACCAAGGCGACAGAAGCAAAGTTTTGCTGAACAGCACTTGGCAAATCTCGTTGCGGCGTTAGTGACGCTCCTATTGCTAGTGGGACTTTTTCATCTCGGCGCGCTGGGCACGTTTGTTACCGCTGCTTTTAGCATTCTGGTGGGGCAGACTGCACCAGTGTTGATGGTTATCTGTTTATTTTTTGCAGTAGCGATGATGCTGACTGGTCGCTTTCCCCGAATTAAGGGTCGATTCATTGCTGGTGTGGTTGTTGCTTATTGCGGCTTGCTGTTATTTTGTCACGGACAAATGTTTGATGAGCTCGGCCGGCACAATGATTTTATCCGAATTAGTTGGGACAACATTAACCGGGCCCTGTTTAATGGTGACTCTACTGTCAACACTGGTGGAGGAATGTTAGGAGCGTACCTTTATACTGCTAGCAACTATCTGATCGCTAGAACGGGGACGAAGGTTTTAGCCTGGTTGTTGATGATTGCCGGTATCGTTATCTTTTTTGCCCTCCCAGTGGACAAGCTGGCTGTCGTTTTGCGTCAGTTCTTTGGTTGGGTTCGGCAAAAAGTTGGACAAATGAAAAAGGCCCGTCAACAACGTCAGCCCAAACTCCGGCAAGATACAGAAAAAACGGCCAAGCGAAAACTATCGCAGCCATCAGCAATTGATCAGAAAATTAGCACAACGCGGACAGCTGCTAGTTTGCCAGCTGAGGGAGCTAATCCTCACCCAGAACCGCAAATTAGGATAGCCCAGCCAACAATGAGCCAGGCGCAAGATCAAGCTACAGCTAATGCGGGAGCGGAAAAACAGGAGGACAAAGACGAAGATTTGCCAATGGCCGATACTGAAGAGCAGGCTGATGATGATTATCAACTGCCGCCACTGAGTTTGTTAACGAAGACCCCACCGACAGACCAAAGCTCCGATTTGAAGTTAATTAAAGCCAATACTAAAAAACTCCAGGACACCTTGAAATCGTTCGGGGTGGATGCAACGGTCGAAAATGTTAACCTTGGTCCGTCAGTCACCAAGTATGAGTTGCGTCCCGCAGTCGGGGTTAAGGTGAGCCGGATTACACACTTGGCAGATGACCTGGCACTAGCGTTAGCTGCTCGTGATATTCGAATTGAAGCACCTATTCCGGGTAAATCGTTAATTGGAATTGAGGTGCCAAATAAAAATGTGGCCACGGTCGGCTTTCGTAATATGTTGGAAAGTGCGCCGCATGATGACAGGCCTTTGGATGTTCCGTTAGGACGGACAGTCGCTGGTGACGTGATGACGGCTGATTTAACAAAGATGCCACACTTGCTCATCGCTGGTGCGACCGGGAGTGGTAAGTCGGTAGCAATTAACGTGATTTTAACCAGTATCTTGATGAAGGCTAAACCTCACCAGGTAAAGCTATTGTTGATTGATCCGAAAAAGGTTGAACTCAGTGTTTACAATGACATTCCACACTTATTGACGCCTGTAGTTTCCGACCCCAAGAAAGCGGCGCGCGCGCTTGGCAAAGTGGTTAGTGAAATGGAGAGGCGTTATGAACTATTCTCCAACTTCGGTGTCCGCAACATTAAGGGCTATAACGGCCTGGTCAAACAGCAAAATACTCAGGATCCACAAAAACCGCAGCCATACTTGCCGCTAATCCTGGTAGTGGTTGATGAATTGTCAGATTTGATGATGACGGTCAGTCATGATGTGGAGGATGCTATTGTTCGTATTGCTCAAATGGGACGAGCAGCCGGTATTCACATGATTTTGGCAACCCAGCGACCATCGGTTGACGTCATCACCGGTTTAATTAAGGCTAACGTGCCATCAAGGATGGCTTTTGCCGTATCCAGTGGTGTTGATTCACGGACTATTCTTGATAGTAACGGTGCTGAAAAGCTGCTTGGCCGTGGTGATATGCTTTTTCAACCGATCGACAAGAATAAGCCGGTACGTATCCAGGGAGCTTTTATTTCTGATCATGATGTGGAAGTGGTTATCGACTTTATTAAAAAGGAGCGACCAGCTGAGTATGATCAAAAGATGGTGGTTAGTGATGCGGAAATTAAGCAGGAAGAAAGCGATGATGAAACTGACGAGCTATTTGATGAGGCAGTTAAGTTTGTGACGGGAGCACAACGAGCTTCAACCTCTCTTTTGCAGCGCCGCTTCCGGATTGGCTACAACCGGGCAGCAAGAATTGTTGATGAGATGGAAAACCGCGGGATTGTCGGGCCGGCTAATGGCTCGAAGCCACGTGAAGTTTACAAGAAACCGGCAACAGATTCGACTGACCAGCAGCAATAACTGTTGATGATCCTTGCTAAATTGAATAAATTGAGACAAAAAATTCCCCAGCGTTCTAGTAAGTTCGAACGCTGGGGAATATTATTTACTGACACAATGGCTTTTTGTTATTAATCATTTGTCCATTGTAACTGATAAGTAGACTTATTGCTTATTCCAGGCCAAGGGCAGCGACAGCCCCAAAGATCAGTGAACCAAGCATCGCAATCAGCATTAGCCACACGACAACCATCGTAATCTTTTGAAACCGCGTCCTCTTTTTATGTTGCATAGTGGTTGCTCACTCCATTTTCTTTTCTAACTAAATAAGTCTAACGCACCTGGCGATTGGTTTCAAATCTACTGGTCAATAATATTAAACATGGTAAACTAAGATTATCAAATACTAAAGAACGGGAGAAGTAAGCGTGCTGAAACGTCTCATCTTACAGTTGTTGATTATCGTCATCTGGGTGGTCAGTGAATCGATTGTCCAACGCTTGAGCGGGCCACGTCATCATATACAGGCTCATCGGTTATGGATGATGGCCGCGTTGCTAATGATCTTTACTTTTTGGAATGTTGGACTCTATTGGTTCTGCTACGTCCTAATTGTTTGGATGATCACTGGAATAGGGTTGGCGCTTTATCTTTTTTGGGCTGATCACCAAATTATTTACCACCAATATTGGCCACTTTTCTGGCGGGGGAGTCTCTGGATTGGTGCACTTGCTTATCTGATGTCTTTCTTCTCCCACCAACTGCCACAAGTTTAATTATAAGAAAAAGACCGTCTATTTCATTATTGGCGACCATCTAGCGAACGGATGGTCGCCCTTTTTGTTTCATTTTCGTTTCAAACGTGGGGATTTATTGAAATGGCGTGGTGGAAGGTGGGGGATTGTGGTAGTATAGACATATCGAAGGTCAGAAAGGGGGAGTTGGCCTTGTTTATGGGCGAATTTAAACATTCAATCGATAGCAAAGGCCGGCTCATTATTCCCGCTAAGTTTCGTTCACAGTTGGGCGATCACTTCGTACTGACCCGCGGGATGGATGGGTGCCTTTTTGGTTATCCTCAATCATCCTGGACAAAAATGGAAAAAAAGCTTGATCAGTTGCCGATGAATAAAAAAGATAGTCGAGCATTTGTCCGTTTTTTCTATTCTGCAGCAACTGAATGCGAACTTGATAAGCAGGGACGGGTAAACCTTCCTGAGACTCTGATTGATCATGCGGCAATTAATAAGAAATGTGTGGTCGTTGGTGTTAGCGACCGGTTTGAAATTTGGAGTGCCGAGCGGTGGGCCAAGTTTGCTGAGAAGGCAGCCGCCAACTTTGACGAAATAGCAGAAGAAATGGACTTTGACTTTTAGCAATATGGGTGGTAATTAGGATGACGGAGTTTAACCATGTAACAGTACTCCTTCACGAAGCAGTGAAGGGGTTAAATATTCACCCTGATGGCACTTATGTTGACGCCACCTTAGGAGGTGGGGGTCATAGTTCACTAATTGCTAGCCACTTGTCAAATGGCCATCTGTATTCATTTGACCAGGACCAAACCGCTATTGACTATAACCGGGAGCACCTTAAAGAAGAGATTGCGGCAAAAAAAATTGTCTTGGTAAAGGATAATTTTCGCCACTTAAAAACCGCATTATTAGCTCGTGGTGTTACCCAACTAAACGGGATTGTGTATGATCTCGGTGTTTCGTCGCCACAGTTTGATGACGCAGATCGCGGCTTTTCTTATCGGTCGGATGCCCCGCTAGACATGCGAATGAATCAGCAGCAAAGTTTAACAGCCAAGGTGATTGTTAACCAGTGGCCGTACCAAAAATTAGTTAAGATTCTTTCACGTTATGGTGAAGAACATTTTTCTAAGTCGATTGCTAGAGCAATTGAGCGGCACCGCAAGTCACAGGAAATCGCTACGACTGGTGAATTGGTTGAGATTATTAAGGAAGCAATCCCGGCAGCTGCCCGTCGTCACGGCGGTCATCCAGCAAAAAAGAGCTTTCAGGCAATTCGTATCGCTGTCAATGATGAACTAGGAGCATTGGAAGAATCCTTAGAGCAGGCATTCTCTCTTTTGACTGTTGGTGGAAGAATTGCGGTAATTACGTTTCAGTCCCTGGAGGACCGGCTAGTTAAAACGATGTTCAGGGAACGAGCGTCAATGCCGGAACTTCCACCGGGATTACCGGTTATCCCAGCAGGGATGGAACCTCATTTCAAGTTGGTCAATAAAAAGCCGATTGTACCGGGTGAAGAGGAACTTCACGGCAATCACCGGTCGCACAGCGCAAAGTTAAGAATTATTGAAAAAATAAATTAGGCCAGCATTTAGTAAGGAAAGTGGTTAAGATGGCTTCGAACGCGGCAAAAGACTTGGTTAATCAAACAGCTCCACAACAGGAAGAATGGCAAGCAACGACCGTACAACCGGCGACCCCGGTAGTCTCGTGGCGACAAGAAATTCGTTTATGTGTTGCTTGTGGGGTAGTGCTCCTGGGAATGATGGGGGCAGTGGTTTCAATGAAAATTGCAGTTACCAATGCCAACCACCATCTTCAGGACGTTCAAGCCCGGGTTAGTCGAGTGAGCAATGAAAATGCTAGTGAGCGTCAGGAAATTGCTGAGCTGACTAGTGAATCGCACCTTAACCAGGCCGCAAAAAAGTATGGGTTCAGCGATACTAATACTAGTGTAAGGAACGTTAATAAGTAATGAAAAAACAACCTCGACGGACGACAAACAATGATAAGCAGGCCAACGGAAGACTCTTTGGGATGATCTTTTACTTCCTAATTGCGTTGATGTTTATCTGGTTTGCCGTCCGTTTTGCGCAAATTGGCTTAGTGAAACACGTCAATCACGTTAACCTGCGTTCACGGGCCGCAAAGATTTACAGCCAAAAACAGCTAATCCGGGCAAAACGGGGTGTAATCTATGATGCCAATGGTAATGCCTTAGCACAGGACACTAACCGCTACACAGTTTATGCGGTCCTGGATCACAAGCAAAAGACAACTAGTGGCAAGCCGCTCTACGTGACCGATAAAGCTAAGGCGGCTCGGGTATTGAGCAAGTACTTGCATATTTCTGAAGACCACGCATATCAAACGTTGAATCCTCATAAAAAAGTTTTTCAAGTTGAATTTGGCAATGACGGCGCTAATCTTTCTATCCGTAAGATGAAGCAAATTAAGGCGGCCCACGTAAATGGTCTTCATTTTGTCGCGATGCCTGCTCGTCAGTACCCGCAGGGAGAATTTGCGAGTCAACTAGTGGGACTGGCTACGGCAAAAGAAAATAAACAAACGGGTCAAACTACTTTAACCGGTCAACTAGGGATTGAAAAGGTATTTAATAAGCATCTAACAGGTGAAAATGGTTACCGGACAGCTAAGCACGATGTTTATGGCTACCGTGTTAACCAGAACCGTGGCGGAATTCCTGCTAAAAATGGTGGTGATATCCACTTAACACTGCAAGCTCACCCGCAACAGATGCTAGAAACCCAGCTAAATAATGTTGAAAAGCAGACGAAGTCCTTGTCTATGATGGGAATTGTGATGGATGCCCGGACGGGGAAGATCATCGCTGCGACACAACGACCTGATATGTATTCTGGCAACCCGGTTTGGCGGAATATGATGGTTCAGGACACATATGAACCTGGGTCGACAATGAAGGTCTTAACTCTTGCCGCAGCGATTGACTCAGGCCATTTTAACCCCGATGCAACTTATAACTCTGGGGAATGGACACTTGGTGGCGGTAAGATTACTGACTGGGTGCAAACTGGTTGGGGCGCTATTACCTACCGGGATGCTTTCTACCGTTCCAGTAACGTTGGTTTCGCTCATATTGAACAAAATATGGGAAGCAAAGTTTGGCATTCTTATATCCATAAATTTGGTTTGCTGAAGCCCGTCAACGTCAGGGGAATGAATCAGGAAAGCAACGGGTTTACCACGTTTAAGGGTGCGTTAACCCAGGCCAATACCGCTTATGGTCAGGGGATTACGGTCAATGCCATGCAAATGATGCAGGCCTTCTCCGCGGTTGCTAACAACGGTAAAATGATGAAGCCGTACTTTATTAAATCCGTGACGGAAGCTAATGGTAAAGTGGTTGATAAGGGGAAGCCAAAGGAAGTTGGCCACCCTATCAAGGCCAGCACGGCAAAGCAGGTCCGCAAGATGATGGTCGGTGTCGTCGAGGATAAACACGGTACTGGACAGGCTTACAAGATTGATGGACAACACGTTGCGGTCAAAACCGGGACGGCACAGATTGGGACAGCCCATGGTTACGCAAACGGACCAACTAGTTATGTTTATTCCGTTGTTGGTATGGCGCCAGTTAACAAGCCCCGCTACGTCGTTTACCTGGTAATGCGTCAACCACAAAAATTGCCACAACCAGCCGAATCAGAACTGGCAACTATTTTCAAACCACTGATGTCTTACCTGATTCAACGGCAACAGGTTGGTAGTTCTGCTCGACAGGGTCTGGTCAAGATCAGCAATTATCAAGGAAGAAATGCTACTGACGTGCAAAATGAATTATCTGGTAAGCACTTGCAGCCAGTAGTAATTGGCACTGGTAAACATGTGAAAAAACAGTCACTTTCTGCGGACGAAAAGGTAATGGTCAACTCACGGATAATCCTTTATACTGGTGGGACGGTGAAGATGCCATCGCTGACCAACTGGTCGCAGGCTGATGTCGTCCGGCTCGGACGTTTACTGGGAATCAAAGTTAAGGTTCATGGTAGTGGTTTTGTTAGTGAGCAGAGCATTAAGGAGAATAATACTGTCCACCTGGGACAGACGCTGACGGTGACATGCAAGCCACGTTAAATAATTCGTAATTCAATTTGGTAAGAGGAGGAGAACAATGTTAGCAATTTTAGCAATGGTCGCTGCCTTTTTGATTACCTACTTGGCGATGCCATCGCTGATTAGGTATTTCAGGTCAAAAAAGGAAGGCCAGCAGATTAGGGAAGACGGCCCTACCTGGCACGCCAAAAAAGCAGGGACACCAACAATGGGTGGCATTCTCTTTATTATCGCGGCAGTTGTTGCCAACCTAATCTTTGGAGCCTTGATGGGGTTAGTGAATAACACAGCTTGGGCACTGATTTTTACCCTGGTGGCATTTGGCCTTATCGGGATGGTTGACGACAGCATTAAAATTTTTGAGCACCGTAACGAAGGTTTTACTCCACGACAAAAGGCACTTTGTCAGCTAATTGCTGCTTGTGTCTTTACTGTCATTTACCAGCATGAAGGCTTTCAAATGGGTTTTGGTAATATGCAGCTTGGCTGGTGGTATGGTTTGTTCATCATCTTTTGGATGGTTGGTTTCTCCAACGCGGTAAACCTGACTGATGGCCTTGATGGACTGGTAACCGGTTGTGCAATTATTTCATTTGCGGCTTACCTGGTGATTGCCTTAGTCAACGGGCAAAAAGAAGTTGCTCTGTTCTGTTTTTCGATCATTGGTGGATTATTAGCCTTTATGCGCTATAACCACAAGCCTGCTAAGATTTTTATGGGTGACATGGGTTCCTTGGCCCTTGGTGCTAGTTTGGCAGCAGTTGCTCTTTTACTTCACCACGAATGGTCACTGTTGTTTATCGGAATTATTTACGTGATTGAAACGGCAAGTGTAATTCTTCAGGTGATCTCGTTTAAGACCACTGGCAAACGGATCTTTAAAATGACACCTATTCACCACCACTTTGAATTACTTGGTTGGAGTGAGTGGAAGATCGACATTACTTTCTGGACTATTACGTTTATCAGTTCGGCAATTACGGTTGCGGTTATCTGTTTGGGTTAAATGATGGAGGCTTATAAATTGCAGCAAGTTGATAAATATCAGGGCAAAAAAGTCCTTGTTGTTGGGTTTGGTATTAGTGGAATTAACGTTGCCCAGTTATTAGTGAAATTGGGTGCTCAGGTTACTGCCAATGACCAGAAGGATGATCAGAAGACGGCCGAAAAGCTTCAGCAAATGGGTGTTAAAACGATCGTTGGCAGCAACCCGCTGAGCCTTGCTGATGAAAATTTTGATCTGGTAGTTAAGAACCCCGGGATTCCCTATGATAATCCGTTAATCGCCCGCTTTGTTCAACAGCAAACCCCGATTATTACGGAAGTGGAAGTTGCCAGTGAGATTTTTGCTGGTCACTTAATTGGCGTTACCGGAAGTAATGGGAAGACGACGACCACGACGCTGATCGCGAAAATGATCAAACAAGCCCACGGTGGTGAAGTCCACTATGCCGGAAATATTGGTGTTCCTTTTAGTAAGGTGGCTGAACAAAGTGGTGATCAGTCAACAATCGTTGCGGAACTTTCTAGTTTCCAGCTGCTGGGAGCACCACATATTCATCCCCATATTGCGGTAATTACTAATATCTTTTCCAATCACTTGGATTACCACAAGACGCGTGAAAACTACATTAATGCAAAACTCAATATCACCCGTAACCAGACAGCTGACGACTATCTGATAATCAACTGGGACCGAGAAGAATGGCAGCAAATTGCGCGTCGTTCGCCAGCAACGGTCATTCCGTTCTCACGAGAAAACAAGAGTCAGCGCGGGAGCTACGTTAAAGATGGCTGGATTTACTGGCGTTCTGAACGGGTAATGGAAGTTAAAGACATCAGACTGATTGGTCCCCAAAACGTGGAGAATGCTTTGGCGGCAGTTGCTGCTGCTAAACTTAGTGGTGTTGACAACCATAGCATTCAGGAAGTCTTAACCACCTTTAGCGGTGTTCGCCACCGCTTACAGTTTGTGATGGAACACGATCAACGGCTGTTTTATAACGACTCCAAGTCGACGGATATTGAGGCGACTCAAGTGGCCCTTCGTGGGTTTGACAAGCCAGTTATTCTGCTCGCTGGTGGTCTCGATCGTGGGTATACATTTGAACGGCTGGTACCTGACTTTAAAGAACACGTGAAAGCAATCATTGTCTTTGGGCAGTCGGCTGACAAAATGGTAGACGCCGCTAACCAGGCTCATATTCCGGTGATTAAGCGTACTGAGAATTGTATTACTGCCGTTCCAATTGCCTGGGACCTGAGCCAGCCTGGAGATGTTATTTTACTGTCGCCAGCCAATGCTAGTTGGGACCAGTTCCCAAGTTTTGAGGTACGCGGCGATAAGTTTATCAAAGCAGTGGAAAAACTAACTGGACAAAAGGAGCAGCAATAAGATGAAGTTAATGGTTTCCGGTGGGGGTACCGGTGGACATATTTATCCGGCCCTTGCCCTGATTGAAAGGCTCAAGCAGGTTGACCCCACAACCGAGGTTTTGTACGTGGGGACTACGAGGGGGTTGGAAAATAAAATAGTTCCGGCTGCTGGCATCAAACTGGAAACAATGCCAATGCAAGGGTTTCAGCGAAAAATTTCATTGTACAATTTTAAAACTGTCTACCTGTTTCTTAAGGCAGTGAGCCACGCCAAAAAATTAATTCGTGACTTTCAACCTGACGTGATTCTCGGCACTGGCGGCTACGTTAGCGGGGCGGTGCTGTATGCTGCAGCAAAGATGGGGATTCCCACCGTTATCCACGAACAGAACAGCGTTGTTGGGATTACTAACAAGTTCTTAAGCCGCTACGTGGATGAGATTGCGATTGCCTTTGAAGCAGCACGCACTCAGTTTAAACATCAAAGAATTACTTTGACTGGTAACCCGCGGGCCCAGCAGGTCGCTGCTAACCGCGACAGTGACTACTCTTGGACTGAAATGGGCTTGTCCGACGACCGGCCAACAATGATGATTTTTGGTGGCTCCCAGGGTGCTCCGAAGATCAACAAGAGTGTTGTCCAAGCCATTCCAGAATTTAGCAAACGCGATTATCAGGTGGTCTTTGCAACGGGGCAAAAACGGTACCAGGATGTTGCCAAGCAGCTTGCTGGGATCAAAGTGGGTGATAATGTCAAGGTCGTGCCCTACATCGACCAGATGCCACACAAGCTGCCAAAGGTGGCTGTCCTAGTTTCACGAGCAGGAGCCACGACAATTGCGGAAGTCACTGCTCTTGGTGTTCCGACAATTATGATTCCGAGCCCCTACGTTACCGCTAACCACCAGTTTAAAAATGCTCAGGCGTTGGTCAAGAAAAAGGCAGCGCTGATGATTACAGAAGATCAACTCGATGGTCGGTCCTTACTCGTCCAGGCTGACCGACTGATGAATAACGAGGAGCTGCGTCAGCAAATGGCGGAGGCCAGCAGGAAGTTGGGGCACCCGCAGGCGAGTGATGAGTTAATTGCTGTTTTGAAAAAAGCCATTGCAGACCACCAACATTAAAAGGAGGAGTTTCCGGTGAGTAAACAACAAGACGATAACCAGCGTTTTTCTCGCCGGCTCTCTGAACTAGCGGCGCGTGGTGTTAAGAGTGCACAGCACATTGAGGAACATGCGCAGCAGCACATTAGTGCGGAAGCAACCCAGCTAAACAAGGTTAGACGAATTACCAACCGGCACCGCTTGTTGAGTATCTTGATCCCGTTTTCTATCGTTCTGATTTTTGCAATTTACATTGTTTCGCCACTGAGCCAGGCGAAAACCGTGCAAGTGGTTGGTAATGATGAATTGACGAAGGAAGCGGTAATGAAGGCAACGGGCGTTCGTCCAGGTCGTTATATGTATGGGTTAATTGACCAGCAACAGAAAGTGGAAAATGAGGCCAAAAAAGCTAACCATCAGCTTGCGAGTGTCAAGATCAGACTTGTCGGATGGCGGAAGTTGCGTGTTACCGTTACCGAAAATAAGATTCTTGGTTTGGTAACTATCAATGGCAAACAACGTTACCTTCTGACAAATGGTTCCTGGGCACCCGTTAGTGGAACGGTACCAAATGATGTTACCTACGAGAACTTTACCGGACACGTGACGGCACTGCAGCAGACAGCTCGTCAGCTTGGCCGCCTGCCAAATCCCATTCGGCATAGTATCTCTGCTGTCAGGTATTCACCAACGAAGGTTAATCCACAACGAATTAAGCTTTACATGAACGATGGTAATACCGTGTTGGTAAAACGTAGCAGCTTAGCGGAAAAGATGAATTATTATCCTTCCATTGCTTCACAGATGAGTGGTAATGGGGTGGTTGATTTGCAGGTTGGTGCCTATTCTTATGGTTATGGCGATAAGGCCAAATAATCGTCACATAAAATGAATGAATTGGGCACTTTTCAGCTCAGTATTTGTGGTAAAATTAAAATTAAGTTTATCAAACGCATTCATATATTGGTGTTGGTGAACAATTATTTGTTATTTTAGGAGGGTTCCGGATGGACAATTCGAAAATCTACGTTGGGTTAGATATTGGAACCACCTCGGTTAAAGTTATTATTTGTGAGAACGTTAAGGGCCAGCTGAAAGTTGTTGGTGCTGGTGTAGAACCATCAAGTGGACTCAGCCGCGGTGTCATTGTTGATATTGATCAGACTGCAAGGGCAATTTCCCGAGCGGTTGACAAGGCGGCATCCCAGTCTGATGTCAAAGTAAGTAGTGTGGTGGTGGGTTTACCGGCTAACTACTTGCAGATGAAGGACGTTCATGGCATGATTACGATTGCCGAGAAGGGGCAATCACACGAGATTATCAACCAGGATGTCATTGACGTGGCAAAGTCAACCCTGTTGCAAAACGTCCCAACTGATCGTGAAATCATCGGTTTGGTTCCACGCGAATTTACCGTTGATGGTTTTGACGGCATTAAGGATCCGCGGGGAATGGTAGGGTCACGTCTTGAAATGCAGGCCCTCCTGTATAGTGGCCCGACCACTGTTGTTCATAACACCAAGAAAGCCGTAGAACAGGCTGGTTTGAAGATTGAAGACTTGGTTGTGGGTCCAATTGCCACTGGGTTTAACTTGCTGACTGACGGTGAACAGGATTTTGGGACCCTGGTAATTGATATGGGTGGCGGCCAAACGACCGCCAGCATTATCCACGACCACCAATTGAAGTACACTTCTGTTGATCCAGAAGGTGGTTACTATATTACTAAGGATATTTCGACGGTTTTGAACACTTCACTACGTGATGCTGAAAAACTGAAAAAGGATCATGGGTTCGCGGATAGTTCACGAGCTGATGAGAATATGATGCTGGATGTTACGGTTGTCGGTAAAGATAACCCCGTTGAATACAGCGAAAAGTACTTAGCAGAGGTTATCGAAGCCCGTGTTCGTCAGATCTTCCAGCGCATTAGTGACCGCCTTGACTCTATTCGGGCACCAAAGCTGCCAGGCGGAGTGGTTCTGCTTGGTGGTGCAGCCGTGATGCCGGGAGTAGCTGAACTCGCTAGCGAGTACTTCTCTGGCAAGGTAAAAGTTTACCGGCCAAAATTGATGGGGGTTCGTCATCCCGGTTTTGCAACGGCATTATCACTGGCACTTTACGAAAGCCGGTTGAGCGATGTTGAGCAGCTGATTAAGCAGACTGTCCAACAAGGCGAATCTGGCAGTCACCAGCGCCGAGCAGTGGCTGCTAGTCAGAAGCCGGCAAGCGGTCAACCACATCACCGAAAGCACCGTTTATCAATGCCACATCGTTCAGAAACAACGCAAAAGAGCGAAACAGTACAAGCCGATAGTGACTCACCAAAGTCATCAAATCGCAAAAAAGAGGGCGGCCTTAAGTCGTTCTTTAGCAACTTCTTTGATTAGGAATCGTGGAGGGAATTTTTGATGGATTACGAAGCAAGTAACAAAGCAGACGAGATTAAAGGTGCTCAACTGAAAGTTATCGGTGTTGGTGGCGGTGGTGGCAACGCCGTCAACCGAATGATTACCGAGAAGGTTTCAGGTGTTGGCTTCATTGTCGCTAATACTGATATCCAAGCACTGGATGGCTCAAAGGCTGCAACCAAGATCCAGTTAGGACCTAAGCTGACTAAGGGACTTGGTGCTGGTTCTAACCCGGAAGTGGGGACAAAGGCTGCAGAAGAAAGCGAATCAGAAATCACCAAGGTTCTGGATGGTGCTGACATGGTTTTCGTCACTGCTGGTATGGGTGGTGGTACCGGTACTGGTGCTGCTCCTGTAGTGGCAAAAATCGCCAAGGATTCCGGGGCATTGACAGTTGGTGTCGTTACCCGGCCGTTTGCATTTGAAGGACGCCGTCGTCAACGGCTGGCAAGTGAAGGGTTGGAAAAGCTGAAGAAGAACGTTGATACCATGATCGTCGTGGACAATAACCGGCTTTTAGAAACCATTGATAAAAAGACATCAATGATGGATGCCTTTAAGGAAGCCGATAATGTTCTGCGTCAGGGTGTTGAAGGAATTTCAGATTTGATTACCAACCCTGGATACATCAATTCTGACTTCGCTGACATTCGCCATACGATGGCTAACCAGGGTAGTGCCTTAATGGGAATTGGTTCTGCTAGTGGTGAAAACCGTGCAGCGGAAGCAACAAAGAAGGCTATTTCCTCGCCACTGCTTGAGGTATCAATTGATGGTGCGCAGCATGTCTTGATGAACATCACCGGGGGCAAGAACCTTGGGCTGTACGAAGGACAGGAAGCTTCAATGGTTATTCAGCAGGCTGCTAGTTCAGATGTTGATATTACCTTTGGTACCACGATTAATGAAGACATGGGTGATGAGGTCAAGGTTACGGTTATTGCCACTGGGATTGATGGTAAGAAGCAGCGTCATGTGGAAACTGCCCCAGTTACCCAGTCTACTGATAGTGACCAGCAAGCTGCTCACAATTCTGAAGATGCACAGCCAGAAGAACAACATACTGATCCGTTTGCGGGTTGGACTGACCCAACTGCAGAAGACCACAATGATGATAATGAATTCAAACATGTTGAAAAGCCTGAATTCAATGTCTTTAACGGCGATTCCAGTAGTGTTGATGGTGGTGACAGTGATGACAACTTGTCAACACCACCGTTCTTCAAGCATCGTAATAACTAGTTTGATCAGCGATAGTTGCTTGTAGAGCGTGACAGTAAGGCTTAAGAAGGGCTACTGTCACGCTCCTATTGATTTAAGGAGGCTTTATGATGGCAGGTTTTTTAAGTAATTTCTTCGGGACCGATGATGCCGCTTATGATGAACCAGCAGCGCAGGTTCCGACAAACAATAGTGATAAGGTTATTTCCATGAATGGGCACCAGGCAGCGATTACTAGCAGTAAAATTGCGATTTATCAACCGCGACTGTACAGTGATGTTCAAGAAATTGCTGATGAATTACTGTCCCACCGGGCAGCAGTGGTTAATTTTAGTCAAATGGATGTCGCAACTGCTAATAAGGTGATCGATTTTCTTAATGGGACTGTTTATGCTATTGATGGCGAGATTAAGCGTGTGGGGGAACAAATTTTTCTCTGCACTCCGCACAATTTTGAAGTGGAAGGTTCCATCAAGTTTAATAATTCTGCAAACGAAAGCGACAACCTTAAGTAAGAGAAAGCGGGGAGAGTAACGCCGTGATTGGATTTATTGTCTGGACAATTAATCAATTAATTAACTTGTATATTTGGGCGATTATTATTTGGTGCTTACTATCGTGGTTTCCTGGTGCTCGCAGTTCGAGTTTAGGTGGGTTGTTGGATCGACTGGTTCGTCCATATATGGACTTTTTTGACTTTATTCCGCCCCTTGGCGGGGTCAGTTTCTCGCCAGTTGTTGCTATCGGTGTCTTATACTTGGTTCAGTATGGCGTTCGGGCACTGGGAGCAGTGCTCCACCAGTTCTAAGAAGGAGAGGTGTTTGGTGTGGATTCGGATAACGTTAAACAGCATTTTCGTCCTGACGAAGCACCATTTATCGATCAAGTACAAGGATGGTTAGCAACAGCAACGAATGAGTATCGACCAGTGCTGACAGACTTTATGAATCCGCGTCAATGCTATATTGCCCAGACATTAACTAATCGACAGGATGAGGTCAACATGGCCAGTAATGGTGGATGGAATGGGGCAGAAATGCGTCGCCTTTTGTTTTATCCGCGCTATTATCAACCCCTGTCAGCTGATTTTGATATTCAATTGTTGACGATTAGCTACCCGGTCAAATTTACGGAGCTCCACCACCGCCAGGTTCTGGGCACGCTGATGAGTGCAGGAATAAAGCGAACAACTTTTGGCGACATTTTGCACCAACAGGAAAGTTGGCAACTACTGGTGGATAGTAAGATGACTAATTACCTCAGACAACAGGTAACTACCATTGGGCGGGTCCACGTGAAGTTGTTGCCCATTTCGTTTGACGACATTGTCCAGCCAGAAGATGATTGGGAAGAACTAACAACGACAGTCTCTTCGCTTCGGGTCGATAGTATTGTGGCGGCAGCGTTTAATTACTCCCGTAACCGAGCTAAAACGGCCATTGAACGAGGATTTGTCCGGGTTAACTGGGAAGAAGTACAACGACCTGATTATTCGCTGGCAATTCATGATCAGTTGTCCGTCCGTCATGCAGGACGAATTCGGGTTAACGCGGTCAACGGGATAACAAGAAAAGGTAAAATTAAAACGGTCCTGAACGTGATCAAGGCCGGTAAGTAATATGGAGGGTTAAAATGACGTTAACGGCAGATGATATTAAGAACAAACAGTTTGATAGTAAGATGCGAGGTTATGACCGCAGCGAAGTCGATGATTTTTTGAAGTCGGTTAGCGAGTCAATCACGGCATTAACCGATCAGAACCGTCAACTGGCTGAAGAAAACCAGACGGCTAAGGAACAACTGCGTTACTTTACTGAGATGAAGGATTCACTAAATAAGTCAATCCTGGTGGCCCAAGAAGCAGCCGATAAAGTTAAAACTAACGCTAAACGTGAAGCTGAAATCATGGTTCGTGAGGCCCAGAAGCAGGCAACTGACATTGTTGCTGAAGCAAATAGCAAGGCTAACCAGGTAATCGAAACCAGTGCTGACGACACGAGAAAACTGACTACTGAGACTAACGACCTCAAAAAGCAGACGCGGATCTTCCGTCAACGACTTCAAGTGATGTTGGAATCACAGCTGGAAGTTGTCAAGAGTAAGGATTGGGATACATTACTAGCCAATGACGATCTGAGTAAGTATGACGAAATCCAGAAGATTCTTGGCAGCCGTCTTGACAAGGATTCTTCAAGCAGTGTACAATCATCTCCATCAAGCCAGCCAACGGCCGACAATAAGTCAGTGGCAGATGCACAGCCCAGCAGTGAGGAAAAAACACCGGCTGCTTCGACTTCGACGACCGCTAGTCAACCGGCACAGTCGGCTGATGCGGGGGAAACGGTGGTCATCTTCCCGGATGACGACCAAGCCAAGTAGCTGGTAGCATTTTCGTTAACAAAACGATGACGGGAAAAGCGGGTGTTGAAGTGCCCCTTCAGCGAGCTAACGGTTGGTGTGAGGTTAGCAGTGGGTTTCAATGCTAGATCATCCCTGAGTGTCGGTTCAGTAAAAGGCCGGCCGGTTCATGACCGTTATTAAATGCCCAAGGGGAGGGCTTGCCCTCCTAAAATTAGGTGGTACCACGAATACTTCGTCCTATGTTGGACGGAGTTTTTTGTTAACGAGGTGCAGAGAAAAGATTAGAAAGGAAGATGGCTATGCGGGTTAAAGATACTTTGAATCTTGGTAAAACCAAGTTCCCCATGCGTGGCAAACTGCCCAAAACAGAGGGCAACCGCGAAAAAGTGTGGGAAGAAAACAAGGTCTATGAGCAACGGCAGAAATTAAACCAGGGGAAACCGAGCTTTGTGCTCCATGATGGTCCTCCATACGCCAACGGTAATATTCACGTTGGTCACGCGATGAACAAGATCAGTAAGGACTTCATCGTGCGGTTTAAGTCGATGACTGGTTACCGCGCACCGTATGTCCCTGGCTGGGATACTCACGGGTTGCCAATTGAACACCAGTTAACAAAGGCTGGTTATGACCGGAAGAAAATGTCGACGACGGAATTCCGGGATCTTTGTCGGCAGTACGCCTTGGAACAGGTTCAAAAACAGATGGCTGGCTTTAAGCGTCTTGGTGTTTCTGGTGACTGGGACCACCCCTACCTGACGTTGAACAAGGAGTTTGAAGCTGCTCAAATTAAGGTTTTTGGTGCCTTTGCGAAGAAGGGACTCTTGTACCAAGCAAAGAAGCCGGTTTACTGGTCATGGTCATCTGAATCCGCCCTGGCAGAAGCTGAAGTCGAATACCATGACGTGGTAGCAAAGACGGCCTTTTTTGTTGAACAAGTGAAGGACGGCAAGGGTGTCTTGGACAACAATACTTATCTTGTTGTTTGGACGACCACACCATGGACGATTCCGGCATCTGAAGCCGTTGCTGTCAATGCCGACTTTGACTATGTCGTGGTCAAGCCAGCAAGTGATGACCGGCAATTCGTGATGGCGGCAACGTTGCTGGATAAACTTGCCGAAAAGTTCGGCTGGGAAAGTTATGACGTAGTTAAACACGTCGCTGGTAAAGACCTGGAGGGGATTACCACTACCCACCCGTACCTGGATCGCGAATTGCTTGTGGGACTCGCGGACTACGTTACCGCAGATACCGGGACTGGGCTTGTTCACACTGCACCTGGCTATGGGGATGACGACT
The DNA here is from genome assembly GCF_900240275.1 of [Lactobacillus] timonensis. Taxonomy (GTDB): domain Bacteria; phylum Bacillota; class Bacilli; order Lactobacillales; family Lactobacillaceae; genus Limosilactobacillus; species Limosilactobacillus timonensis. The sequence continues at coordinate 1,365,732 of NZ_LT964761.1, forward strand.
ACCACTTTGGGCTGAAGTATAAGCTGCCGATCTTTGCGCCAATGAATGACCAGGGGATCCTGACTAAGGAAAATGGCCCTGAATTTGATGGGGTCTTCTACCAAAAGGCTGATGACATTTCACTCAAACTGTTGAAGGAACATGATGCGCTCTTACTACAAGAGCCACTGAAGCACTCTTACCCGTTTGACTGGCGGACGAAGAAGCCGATTGTTTTCCGGGCAACTGATCAGTGGTTCGTTTCCATTGACAAGATGCGCGATCAGATTCTCAATGCGGTGGACGAAGTGAAGTATAAGCCGGACTGGGGAAAGGTCCGTCTGTACAATATGCTGAAAGACCGTGGCGACTGGGTTATCTCTCGGCAACGTGTCTGGGGTGTACCGTTGCCAATCTTTTATGCGGAAGACGGGACGCCGATTATGGAAGAAGAAACGATCAACCACGTTTCTGACCTCTTCCGGAAATACGGTTCTAACGTCTGGTTTGAACGCGACGCGAAGGACCTCTTGCCAAAAGGTTATACTAATGAGCATTCGCCAAATGGCAAATTTACCAAGGAAACAGACATCATGGACGTTTGGTTTGACTCTGGTTCGTCCCACCAGGGGGTCTTGGCAGAACGGCCTGAATTAACCTACCCAGCTGACCTCTACCTTGAAGGATCCGACCAGTACCGGGGTTGGTTCAACTCCAGTCTGATCACGAGTGTCGTCGTTGATGGTCACGCACCATACAAGCAAATTGTCAGTCAGGGATTCACTCTTGACAAGCGCGGTAACAAGATGAGTAAGTCAATGGGGAACGTCATCGACCCGGCCAAGGTCGTTGACCAGATGGGGGCCGAAATTATCCGTCTGTGGGTCATGAGTGTTGATACTAGTGCTGACGTCCGGGTATCAATGGGTAGCTTCCAGCAGATCTCAGAAGCTTACCGGAAAATCCGTAACACTTTCCGTTTCTTGTTAGCCAACGTTGGCGACTTTAATGCCACTACTGATCATGTTGATTACGCCAATATGGAAGCTATCGACCAGTACATGGAGGTTACTTTCAACCACTTCTTGGCTGACATGCGGAAGAAGATGGATGATTATGACTTCTTAAGTGCGTACAAGATGTTAATCAACTTTGTTAACAACGAATTGTCCGCTTTCTACATGAATGTTGCGAAGGACGTTCTCTACATTGAAGCCGAGGACTCACCAGTACGGCGTTCGATGCAGACGGTCTTCCACGATATTCTGGACGGCTTAGTGAAATTGCTGACACCGATTTTGCCACACACGACAGAAGAGGTTTGGCAATACATGGGCGGAACTGAACAGGAATTCGTTCAGTTGACTGAAATCCCAGATCCACAACATTTTGCTGGCGAAGAAGAACTAGTTGCTAACTGGGATCAGTTCATGGCAATTCGTTCACACGTTCTCAAGGGTCTGGAAGAAGCGCGGAATAATAAGGTTATTGGTAAGTCACTGGAGGCCAAAGCAGACCTGTACTTAACCAATAACCAACAGGAGTTGCTGAAGAAGCTTAACGCTAACATCAAGCAAGTTCTTGGTGTTTCCGCGCTGACTATTCACGGTGTCGATGATAAGCCAGCCGATGCGGTTGAATTTAGTGACCAAGTAGCAGTGAAGATTACTGCTGCACCAGGTGAGGTTTGCCAGCGCTGCCGGATGACGACAGAAGATGTAGGTAGTGACTCAGCATACCCACAACTGTGTGCTCGTTGCGCGAAGATTGTTCGCGATAACTTTCCAGAAACCGTGAATGAAGGATTAGAAAAATAGTTAGTGGACATTAAAATTGTCTGCTTAATAGGTAACGGCTGCTTTCTTAAGGAGAAGGTAGTCGTTTTTTGGGCTCTTTGTCAATCGGTACTGATAGCTAATTTTGACCAGTTCAAGCAACTAGTTTGCTTGGACTGGTTTTTCTAGTGTTTAAGGGGTCCTTAATCATGATGTGCGAATTTTTCAACGCTATTAGAATTCGGATTCTAAAACGAAAAAAGTTGCGAAAACCATAAGCTGTCCGTTTAATCACTTTGATCTTGTTGTTAGTGCCTTCGATTGGACCATTAGTTAACTGGTATCGAAAACTCCTGATGATTTCTTCCTGGTGTTGGCGCAAAGTCCGCTGAACTTTCTGAAATCGATGTGGCAGACTAGTGAGTTTGCGTTTTAAAAGCGTCGTTAGCTCGTCCTCCTGGCCATGATCGACTGCATCAACCAGGGTCTGGTAGTAGTCATAAGCTTTTTGTAAATCCTCTGACATAGCTAGCAGACGGTCCACGACTTCGCTATTGGACAACCAGGCGCCACGAAAGTTGCGCCTTGGACGGTGATGAACACTATCTAAGGAACTAACTTTCTGTAAAAGCAACTTCCAGAAACGCTTCAAGGCGCGATACTCATGAGTTTCATGACCATAATGATTCATTACTTTGATCCGGACAGCTTGAAAGGCTCGATAAGCCTGGGCGACGATGTGAAAATGATCGGCAATGATGCTCGCATTGGGAAACAATTCTTTAATTAGGCCTCGGTAAGGTTGGTAGAGATCGACCACAATTAGCCGGACTGCCAACCGTGCTTGACGGGTAAAGTGACGATAAAAGTATTGTTTGAGAAAGCGAGAATTGCGCGATTGGATAATATCAATGGTGCGATGGTTGACGGGATTCATTAAGAGCATACTCATCCCACTCGTCGCAAACTTTCCGGACTTAAAGTCATCCAAAGCAATTGTGGCCGGTAGCCAGTTTTTTTCTGGTGTGAACGTATCCTCTAGCGAGTCGATTGTTCTGGCCACGGTACTGGCAGAAACGTAGTAGTCCTTAGCCAACTCTTTCTGTGAAATATTACGATGAAGGTCTTTAGTAATGTACTGTTTAACGTTATTGGCGATCCGACAGCCACGGCTAATCCCGTGAATCGTGGCGACTTTCGTTACCGTTTCCGGACACTCAGCTGTTGGCTTACAAATATACTGTTGTTTTCTAATCATCAGAAAGGTCTTTACACCAGCGACCGACAGGGCGGTAACGACTACTGGGCGTTGGCGAAACCCATTTTTTAGCATCGGTCGACCACAGATTGGACAAAGGCACTTGCCAGTCTTGACTAGATGAATAACTTTGAACTTATCGGCAATCGTCTCGGTACCTTCTTTATCTAGTTGAAGTCCTGGGTCTTGGATTCCGGTTAAAAAGTTGATATTATTAGTCACGAGGATTAATTTCCTTTCTGGAGGACAATCACCACGCTTTAGGGTTGTGGGGTGATTGTCCATTTTTTATATGGCTATCATAAATAAAAAAAGGCACTGATGAAATATTACATCAGTACCGAATAGTGTAGAACCGTTTTTTGAGTTGGCCAGAAATGACATGAGCCACTAACACGGTGTAAAATAAGACGATATTGTTGTGGGAGGTAGAAAAATGTTAGTTGGAACCGTTAAGCAGTATGACCAACAAAAAGGCTGGGGATTTATCACGATCCCACATGAAGAAGAAGTGTACGTTCACGCCCGGGGGATTATGCCCGCTGACCGTGAACAATTACGGACGGGTGATCAGGTTTCCCTGGTAGTAATTCAAGGACAACGTGGGCCGCAAGCGGCACGCGTTCGGATTATGCGCTAAGAGGGAGTGATTCTGATGGAATTTAAAGAAGTTCCAGTTAGTTGCAAAAACGTTTTTCATGGTCATCTGATTGATGTGGAAGTCGAGCGGGTTAAAACACCTGCCGGCCAGCTTGCTCAACGAGAAATTGTCCGCCATGCCAAGGCGGTATGCTTACTGGCAGTTAACGACGACGGAAAATTTGCCGTGGTGAAGCAGTGGCGCGAGCCAATTGCGATGACAACCTTGGAAATTCCCGCTGGTAAGGTGGACGATCGGGATGATGGTTCCTCACTACACGCTGCCAAGCGGGAGCTAAATGAGGAAACACGCTTAAGTGCAAAACACCTTAATCGTATCTGTGGGTTTCATAGTTCGGTCGGTTTTTCTGATGAATACTTGACCATGTACCTAGCTGAAGGCCTCTCGCCAGTCAAAAAACAGCTCCCCCAGGATCCTGATGAGCAGTTAAGCCTGCAATGGTTGACAGTCGATCAGGGACTGCAAATGATTGAAAGTGGGCAGATAACCGATGCAAAAACGATTATGGCAATCTACTATCTGAAAGGGCATTGTAATGAACAACGATAATAATCAAGCCGGGGTTGACGAACACCTCACGCGTGCGCAATATCGTAGTCAGATCAAGCATAAGCGGGGATTATTTGGTCATCACCAAAATGAAGAGACAACAGACAAAAATCAACAGGCCTCACATGGCAACCCAGAGCCGCAGCCGATTCCTGAACCAACTCCGGCAACTGAGCAAACGAATGCTCAATCGGCGTTCCCTAACCGTGCAGCCAGCTTAGCGATGGACAAAGAAACACTGGCTGAGGAAAAGAGTCAACGGTTAGCGAAGAGACTCAACATTGCGATCGCGGTCTTGGTGGTGCTAATTGTGGTTGTTTATTTAGTTTTATTTTTTGTGGGATAAGGAGCAACGACGATGACAAAAATCGGAATTATTTGTGCGATGCAAGAAGAAATTAAGGAATTGTTGGCGGCCATGGACAAAGATGAGGTTCATCGCTTAAGTGGCAAGGATTATCACCTTGGTCGGTTAAGTGGCCAGCCAGTAGTGTTGGTAGAATCGGGGATTGGTAAAGTGGAGGCTGGAATTACCACTGAACACCTTATTAGCGAGTTTGGGGCCGACGTGGTTATTAACTCTGGTTCGGCCGGCGGAATTGGTGATGGACTGCGCGTTGGTGATGTGGTGATCTCCACCGAAACGGCCTATCATGATGTGGATGCTCGTGCCTTTGACTACGTTTATGGCCAGCTGCCACAACAGCCGGCAACATTTCCGGCATCTGAGTTGTGGGCAGACCGGTTGGCCCGGGCTAGCGAAAAAACTGGGCTTCACACTGTTCGCGGCTTGATTGTCACGGGCGACCAATTTGTCTCCAGCAGCGAAGCGATTGCCAGGATTAAGCACCATTTCCCTCAAGCACTAGCAGCAGAAATGGAGGGGGCGGCGGTTGGCCAGGTTGCAACTGATCACCAGGTACCTTACGTTGTCTTACGTGCGATGTCAGACACTGGTGACGAAGATGCCGGAGTTAGCTTTGATAAGTTTATAATTGATGCTGGAAAACGGTCGGCTAGGATGTTACTGACCATGATTCAGCAATTATCAGAGGAGGATTAAGGGTGGCTGAAGTTTATCTCGATAACGCAGCGACGACACCAATGGTGCAACCAGTCATTGATGTCTTAGTAGATCAGCTCAATCATCACTGGGGAAACGCCTCAACCGGTTATGGTTACGGACGTGATGCAAAGCGTGTATTGGAAGACAGCAGGCACGTGATTGCTCAAAGTATTGGAGCCCGTGATGACGAAATTGTGTTCACCAGTGGTGGTTCTGAAGGTGATAATACCGCCATCATTCAGGTGGCTCACGCGCGGGCAAAGCTGGGCAAGCATATCATTACTACCGCTATTGAACATGATGCAGTGCTGAAAAGTTGTCAGGCGCTGGAAGCAGAGGGATTTCGTGTTACCTACTTGCCGGTTGATGAACGTGGAATGATTTCATTAACGGATTTAAAAGAAGCACTGGATGATCAGACGACGCTCGTGTCAGTGATGATGGCTAATAACGAGGTCGGCACCAAAATGCCCATTCGGCAAATTGGTGAGCTTCTGGTTGATCATCAGGCCTGGTTCCATACGGACGCGGTGCAAGCTTATGGGCTGGAGGATATCGATGTTAACCGTGATCATATTGACCTCTTGTCGACGTCTGCCCACAAGATTAACGGCCCTAAGATGATGGGCTTTTTGTACCGCCGAGAAGGCTTGAACTTTTCGAGCTTGATTAAGGGTGGCGAGCAGGAAACAAAGCGGCGCGCGGGAACCGAAAATGTTCCAGCAGCAGCCGCATTCGCAAAGGCGGTGAGTTTGCTGACCCCTGCAGAAAAGGACCATAGGGGGCAAAAATTTCTTGGCTTTAAACATGAGCTGGTTCGCCAGTTGACCAAGCACGGAATTGATTTTGCTGTGAATGGCTCCCCAATTGATGAAGCAATGCCACAAATTATCAACTTGTGGATTAAGGGAGTGCCAACACAGGTGATGCAAAACGGCTTAGACTTGGCGGGGTTTGCAGTTTCTGGTGGCTCAGCCTGCACGGCAGGCAATGTGGAACCATCTCATGTCTTAGTGGCAATGTTTGGTCCAGTTAGTCCCCGCATTACTGAATCGATTCGTGTCAGCTTTGGCGTCATGAATACTATCGAGCAGGTCGATGCGTTGGCAACTAATATTGTTAAAATCGTCAAGCGGGTGAAAGGAGAATAAGGATGCCATACAGTAAGTCAGTAAAGGTTAGTGGTGATACGCAAACTTACACCATTAGCCCGGAGATTAAGGAGTACACACTTAATGACCTGGGTTTTGAGCGCTCACGGCGGGGAACTTTTACTTATGAAGGAAGTCTCGACCGAACTTCGCCATTTCACTCGGCTGCTAAGTTAAAAATTTGGGTATCTCCGGAAATGGATGCTTTTAAAATGGAAACCGTTAACGGTAACGGGATGAGCAAGATTAACATTTTTCGGGGAAGCCGGTCCAAGGAATTCGTTTTGCAGTACCACTTTATTCTTGATGAAATGGTGAAACGCCACGTTTTCGACCGGCAATAGCTTAGGCTGGTCAACCGGGCGTGTCATTTGGTACAATAGCTCCTACTGGAATCACGACCTTCAATCGTTGACGACCAGAATCTTAGACGAAATGATGGTGAACTAAATGAACCAAGACCATAGTCACACCCGTGTCGTTGTCGGCATGAGCGGTGGCGTCGATTCTTCTGTCTCAGCTCTCTTGCTGAAGCGGGCAGGGTATGACGTTGTTGGTGTTTTTATGAAAAACTGGGATGATACGGATGAGAATGGTGTCTGCACGGCAACCACCGATTACCGTGACGTTGCCAAAGTGGCAAGCAAGATCGGCATCCCGTACTATTCGGTCAACTTTGAAAAGGAGTACTGGGACCGGGTCTTTACGTACTTTATTGATGAGTATAAAAAGGGCCGGACACCTAATCCCGATGTTTTATGCAACAAGGAGATTAAGTTCCGGGCCTTTACTGATTATGCTCACCAGTTAGGTGCAGATTATATTGCGATGGGGCATTATGCAGACCTTCATCGCGATGAAGATGGTAATATGCACCTAATGAGGGCGACCGACCAAAATAAGGACCAAACATACTTCCTGAGTCAGCTTGACCACGACCAGCTGGATGACGTGATCTTCCCGTTAGCCAAGTATACCAAGCCCCAGGTTCGGGAGATTGCGCGGCAGGCAGGACTGGCGACAGCTAATAAGAAGGACTCAGTGGGTATTTGCTTTATTGGTGAAGATGGCCATTTTCGGGAATTTCTGAGTCATTACCTACCTGCTCAACCGGGGCCAATGATGACCCTTGACGGTCAGAAAGTGGGCGAGCATACTGGGTTAATGTACTACACTATTGGTCAACGTCGCGGCCTCGGCTTGGGCGGCAACGCGAAAAGCAATGCGCCATGGTTTGTCGTTGGTAAGGATATCAAGAAAAATATTTTATACGTGGGTCAGGGTTATGAGAACCCGGCGCTTTATGCGACGCACCTGGAAGCAAGCGATATTCACTGGGTTGATGACATTATCAGCAGGTATGGTGACCGTTTCCGTTGTACGGCAAAGTTTCGCTACCGGCAAAAGGATGTTCCGGTAACAGTTGAACTCAAAGAAAACAGGGACAGCCTGACGGTTTATTTTGATGATCCGGCGCGGGCGATTACTCCGGGACAGGCGGTTGTCTTTTATGATGGTGACGAGTGTCTTGGTAGCGCGATCATTGACCGTGCTTACCAGGATGATCACCAGTTGCAGTATGTTTAAGAAAGAAGTGACGGATTAAATTCGTCACTTTTTTCTTAAAGCATTCTTCATTGGAGAGAAAACTCTGTTAAGATAGTAGGGAAAGGTTTGGAAAGGACCAAGGTGTGCGATGACTGTTTTTTACTTTATTCGTCACGGGAAAACGGAATGGAACAAGGCGTCCCGTTATCAGGGGGCTCATGGTGATTCCCCGCTGTTACCCGAAAGTTACCAAGAAATCAAACTACTAGCCAAACACTTGGCGGCAATCAATTTTGTTCATGCTTATGCGAGCCCGCTCCCAAGGGCACTAACAACAGCGCGTACCCTGATTAGTGAGCTTCCATCAAACATCCCTTTAACAGTTGACAGCCGTTTGCGCGAGTTCAACCTTGGAAAAATGGAAGGACGACGGTTCGACGAAGTGAAGGCCCGGTGGCCACAAGTGGTGGATAGTTTCCATTTTCACGCCGATAAGTTTGACAACCGCTTAATTGACAGTGAAAGTTTTTCGGCGGTTATCGATCGTTTTCGGGCGGCAATTGAGGAATATGCTGCTGCTTATCCCGGATCACAAAACGTCCTGGTTGTCTCACACGGTGCGGCACTGAATGCGGGAATTAACGGTTCATTGAATGTTCCATTGGCACACCTGAAGGACCGTGGTGGCTTGTCGAACACCTCAACGACGATTTTACAAACGGCGGACGGTAAGAATTTTCAGTTAAAAAAATGGAACGAGACGGATTATCTTCATAAAACAACGGTAGACCCCACTGACACAATTTGATGAGGAGATTGAATAATGACAACAAAAGATTCATCAAAGGCTAATCAAGAGCAGACGAATCAACTGGTTCACCGGTTGATAGCTGCAATTGATCAGCAACCGGAAAAAGTTAACAATTATTATGACCTTGGATCACTATTGACACGGTTGCAGTCGTATGAGCAAGCTGAAGAGTTATTTATGAAGGCGCTGGGAATTTTTGAACAGAAGGATGATGGTGATGCCGTTAACCTTCTAAACTACGGACTCGGGAATCTCTACTATACTGTTGGTAAAGCCAAGAGCGCCATTGATTATTACAATAAGATTGATGACCCGAAACTCAAGGCGGATTCTTACCTAATGCTGGCCCAGAGTTACATGAAGGAAAAGCATTACAAACAGGCGGTGGCTTATGGGTTGACTGCCCTCGAACTCCGTCCTGATGATGCAGCAATTAATCAGGTGCTAGGTGATTCATTCCTCGCTCTTGGTGAGTTTGAACAAGCACGCGGTTACTATGACACGATTTTGAAACACCACCCGGGACGGGCGGATACACAGTTTAACCGTGGTTTGGTCGCGATGGTGTTAGGTGAAGATTACCATTCATACTTGACTCAGGCTCAGCAACTCGATCCGGATTTCTATAAAAAGAGTGAAAAACGGATTGCCGATATTAAAGACTTCTTAGAGCGGCAGGGCGGTTTGACAAATGACTAAGAAAAAAAAGACGACTGCGGGGCAAGAAACCATTACGGGGAAACCGCAGGAGCCTTTTTTTTCGTCCCCTGATAGCTACTACAAAGTTATGCCGCTAATTACAAAAAAACATACTTACACCATTGTTGGCGATTTTGGTGACTTAAGTCACGATGTCGACTATGCCTTTACCGGTAAGTGGGTCAACCACCCCAAGTATGGTCAGCAATTTCGGGTAGCGAGCTATAAGCGAGTTATTGACGTCGAGCCGGGTAAAGAAACAGCCTTCCAGTATCTTCGCAACCTTAACGTTGATGACGACTTTGCCAGAAAAATCGTCGATACACTTGGTGAGAACGCGCTCAATGAACTAGTTAATAATCCGGAAATAATTGAACGATGTGATCCCACAAATGAACAGCAGGAGCAGCTCTTTGGTGCGCTCCGGCTGGGCAAAACAAAGGATGTTTTATTACAACGGCTAGGCCAGCTTGGCTTTACCGGAAACCAGAGCCAAGATATTTTTCAAAAATTTGGCACCAACGCTAGCAAGGTTATCAAAGAAGACCCGTATCAACTAGTTCGTGAAGTGAGTGGGATAACTTTCCCGTTGGTGGATAAACTAGCTGATAAGTTAGGATGGCAAGCGGATTCGCCATTACGGTTGGATGCTGCTTTATTGGAAGCCGCCGAAGAATTGACACGTGAAAGTGGCAACACTTACTGTGGACGGCAAGAAGTTATTGAAAGAGCAAGCCGTCTGTTAGCAGACCGCCAGCTAGCGCGAAAATTGGAACAACGGCTGGATAGTAAAAAACAGCAACTAATTAGTTTGTTGGACGGGCAACGAGTCTTTCCAGCTGAATTGGACCAGGCAGAACAAGAGATCACTCGTGACCTGAATTTGCTCAATGAAGGACACCTAAGCTCATTTGATGACCAGGAACTGAAAAAACAGGTTGACCAGTATGAGAGCCGCAATGGCATTCAATTAGATCACGAACAGACCGCGGCAATCAGGCTAGCGGTTCAGTCGCCAGTTAGCTTAATTACTGGTGGACCAGGAACCGGTAAAACAACAATTATCAAGGGGATAATCGAAACCTTTTTGGGGTTAACGGGAGCTCAAAGCACTGACTTAGTCCTGACTGCACCGACTGGTCGGGCGGCTAAACGGATGAGTGAAGCCACCGGAATCAACGCCTACACAATTCACCATTGTTTAGGATTAACTGGTCGGGAAATGCCGGCGCAAATCCGGGCGTCGAAAACCTTTGATGCCGAGATGGTCATCGTTGACGAAATGTCCATGGTTGACACCCTTTTATGTCGGGCGCTGATCGACGCAGTTAATCCGGGCACCCGTCTCGTCTTAGTGGGGGATGCGGATCAATTACCATCTGTTGGCCCTGGACAGGTTTTTTCTAACTTGTTATCCAGTGCGGTCTTGCCAACAGTTAAATTAGAGCGGATTTATCGTCAAGACCAGGACTCAACGATTGTGACCTTTGCACACCAGGTTAACCAGGGACGCTTGCCCGCTAATTGGCAGCATAACCAAGCTGACCGTTCAGTAGTTATTTGTGCTCCTAACCAAGTTGCCATCTTCGTTAACAAGCTAATTGACTGGGCAAAACAGCAAGGTTATTCATTGTCGGATATTCAAGTAATGGCACCAATGTACAAAAAAGTTGGTGGTATTAACGAAATTAACGCCTTTGTTCAATCGCAGCAAAACCCGCAATCCGGTGGAAAGGCGAGTGTTGTCTTTGGACGAGAAAACAACCATACTTACCGGGTTGGCGACAAGGTGATGCAGCGGGTAAATAACCCCGATAAAGGTGTGTTTAATGGTGATATTGGAATTGTTAAGACAATCGAGAGCCGCGATACTGATCCAGTTGCGCGTGGGAAAAATGCAAAGATAACGGTCAAATTTGACCAGCGAGAAGTATCATATAACCCACTGGAATGGAAAGAACAACTGACACTAGCTTATTGCATTTCGATTCACAAGTCACAAGGGAGCCAGTTTCCTGTAGTGATCGTCGCACTAGTCAATGCCGATTCAATTATGCTAAAACGTAACCTGTTTTATACTGCAGTAACACGGGCGTCAGGCTTTTTGTTAATGGTTGGCGAACAGCAGGCGTTTGAAACCAGTGTTGCCAACGCCATGTCAGCTCGGCAAACCATGATGCAGGAGCGGTTAACGGCTGCCTTCCACCAGGACAATAAAAAGACTGAAGAACGACCTGCAAAGGATACCGAAACTCCATCAAAGAAGCAGGAGGCAAACCAGCATAAAACGACAACCACTACGCAGTCACATCTCCTGACTGCACAACTGATTGCGAACGAAGAAATCTCGCCGATGATCGGGATGGATGGAGTTACCCCTGATTCCTTTAAAAAGAAGTAATAATACCTGATTGACTACGCGGATTTAGTGAAAAATGATACAATACAGCTGTATAACAAAATATTGATTGAGATGATAGGAGTTTGCAAATGAACGCAACAGACAAGATCGCGAACGTACGGCTATTCAGCTTAAATTCCAACCCGCAATTGGCAAGTAAAATTGCTGATGGGGTGGGTGTACCGCTTAGCAAGGCGAAGATTAGTCACTTTGCTGATGGTGAAATTTCTGTTGAAATTGAGGAAAGCGTCCGGGGTTGTGAGGTTTATGTTATCCAATCAATTTCTGACCCCGTGAACACGAATTTGATGGAACTGCTAATTATGGTTGATGCCTTGCGACGGGCTAGTGCAGCGTCGATTTGTGTTGTGATGCCATACTATGGCTATGCTCGTCAGGATAGGAAAGCACGGTCGCGGGAACCAATTACGGCTAAATTGGTGGCTGACTTGTTGGAAATGGATAAGATTAGTCGTCTGGTGACGATTGACTTGCATGCGGCTCAGGTACAAGGATTCTTTGACATTCCGGTAGATCATTTGATTGCGGCCCCGCTGTTTGCAAAGTATGTTAAGGACAAACACCTCGATGAAAATGTTGTTCTGGTGGCACCTGATCATGCGGGGGTTACGATGACGCGTCGCTTTGCTGAGTTTATTAACGCACCAATTGCTATCGTTGATAATCGTGAAGACGTAAAACACGAAGCCTCATTGACGAAAATCAGTGCTGATTTTGTAATCGGGGATGTTAAAGGAAAAAACGCGATTATTATTGATGACATTGTTGATACGGGCCGGCGGATGGCAATGTCAGCAGAAGTACTGAAGAAATTTGGGGCTAAAAATATTTACGGGATCGCTACTCACCCCGTTTTGTCGGGCAATGCACCTGAAATATTGGAGCATTCGCCAATCAAAGAACTGATCGTTTCTAATTCAATTGCTGTGCCAGAGCAGAAACATATTGATAAGTTAACGATCATTTCGGTAGCTAACTTGTTGGCGGCTGCCTTAATGCGGATTCACCAACACCAGTCGATTGATTCACTTTTCCAACCATTACCAGAAAAAGACTAATAAACAGTTTTGGATGCGATTAATTCGCATCTTTTTTGTTGCCCTTCAATGTTAGGACAAACCAGCAAAAAGTTCATAACCTATAAATCTATCGATAAGCCTTAAATGTACGAAATCAAAGGGCTAATTTGAAGTTGAAAGCGTTTTGCGTTATCTTAGATGTGGAGTATAGTTAATGGTTGATTGTTTCTTTGGCTTTCTTAGTTTGAGGGTGTTATTGATGAAAACAGTCAAAGACGGTGGGAAGAAGCTATCATTTCTATCCATTTACTTTCTAGGGATTAACGCGGTAATTGGCTCCGGTGCGTTCCTGTTACTGCAAGTGATTTATCGTGATATGAACCTCATGAGTGTGCTCGTGCTTCTCTTTGCAGCACTGACCGTCAGTATGGTGGCACTTTGCTATGCTGACTTAGCAAGCCGGTTTAAGGAGTCCGGAGCGGCTTGGATTTACTCTTACAATGCATTTGGCCGTTTTACTGGTTTTGAACTCGGCATTTTTATCTGGTTCTTAGGTTGTTGTACGTTGTCGGCGGAAGTCGTCGCACTGTTAACGACTTTAAAAAGTTTTCTTCCGGTATTTAATAATCCGGTAGTCTATTATTCTTCAGTCTTTGGATTAATCATTTTGTTTGCTATTATTAACTTCTTTGGTCGGACACTTGTCAAACTCGTCGACAACACTTCTTCGGCTGCCAAGATGATTACAATCATCATTTTTATCGTTGTGGGCGCCTTTGTGATTCATTTTAGTCACTTTAAGCCGGTAATTCCGACTGCCGCAGCTAATAGCTTTACGGGATTTTTCCACCACTTTGGAGCTGCTTTTAGTGTCGTCTTTTACTTGTTTACTGGTTTTTCTTTCTTGCCGATTGCGGCTAAGCAAATGAATAATCCAGAAAAAAACATCCCGCGAGTACTCATTGCCGTGATGATTAGCGTCTCTATCCTTTATTCACTGATGATGCTAGTTGCCATCGGGATTCTGGGAACACGCATGAGTGACTACAGTACACCGATCGCTATTGCTTTTCGTGATGGTGTTGGTACCTGGGGTTATTTCTTGGTAATTGTCGGGATGCTGATTAGTATCTTTGGGGTCGCATTTACTGCTTCCTTTAATACGCCATCGCTAATTGCTTCGCTAGCAAATGAACACGGGATGTTGCCAAAAGTGGTGGGCAAAAAGAATCGCTATAATGCACCATGGATTAGTATCATCTTGACGGCCGTGGTTTCATTACTACTGGTCACTCAGTCATACCTTTTTCTGGTTTCCTGCATTGTCCTAGCTTCATTTGTTCAGTATGTACCAACAATCTTTGCTGATATTCGCTTCCTCCACACGAATGAATTTCCTACTCATGGGTTTAAACTGCCAGGTAAATATATTATCCCGGCATTGGCGCTGTTAATCTCGCTTTACATGGTAACTAATTTCACCGTTAAAACTATTATGGTGGGAGTGATTGTAGCGGTATTAGCCGCTATTGCCTACATCTTTATTGAAAAAGATGAAGAGAAGGAGAAAGAGCGGCAAGCTAAATTAGCCCAGTTGCGGAAGAAGAACTAACTAAAAAGTTAAAACGCCAGTCAGGACATTTCCCGACTGACGTTTTTATGTTGGTAGCAATTTTGGATGATCAAGCCATTTTGAAACTGCCACCAGTTTGGTTCGTTAACTTTGCAAACAGGGCTGATAATTCCATCCGTCGCTGGTGGGGAGTAATGAAGACGCCCATCTTTTCCTGATCGAAACCGGTAATCAGCTTGTGGCTATTAAAGATAATGGGATTTTTCAGGATATGCGGATTCTTGTGGATTGCTGAAGTTAATTGATTAATAGTAACGCTATCGCGGTCCATCTTTAGGGACTTTGTTTCACGTGAGCGTTTTGAAATCAATTCGTCGGTCCCGTTGAGGCAGAGGGTTAACAAGCGAGTAACCTCCTCTTTAGTTAACGGTTCCTTTTCCAAGTTTCGTTGAACGACTGCGATATCGTGGTCGGTTAGCCACCTGACGGCCTTTCTTTTTGACGGGTCGTTGGTGTGAAAATACAGGTTGACCATTTCATCACTTCCTTAACACAAGCTGCTAGTTTCATTGTAGCAAGCAATTCAGCAGGTGTTAGAATATCAAATCATTGTTAATAAATTCTTTAAAGTCCGGGTGGTTATTAATTATTCCTTGAGGATTTTAAACAAATCTTAATCAAGCGATAGCACCACGTAGATTGTTGTTATGACGCGATTAAAAAGGCATAAAAGACCTTCAAGCTTCTGCCTGACCATACGTTCGCTATCGGAAGTAAATAGCGAATGATACGCTAGTTATAACGTGATCTATTTTGACTAGTGGGTCGCCATTAATTTATGGGAAGGTGTTAGATGATGAAAAAAGTTGCTAAACCGGCTGGTCATCGGTTAGCTGTTTGCCATGTAATGCTGGGAACGGTCAGTACATTAGGTGTGCTGGCTGCTGCCGCTTCAACTGCAAGTGCCAAGACCATCACGGTGAAGCAAGGTGACACAGTTTGGCAATTAGCCCGGCAGGAAGGCTTGTCCGTTGATGCGTTAGAGCAAGCTAACCCAGCGGTTACACGACTGAGCAATAGTGTGGATCTAATCTATGCTGGTCAAACGCTGCACCTGCCAGCTAGCCATGATGGTTATGTTGTGCAAGATGGTGATACGTTGAGTAAGATTGCCCAGCGTTATCACGTGACGGTAGCTCAGCTCGTCTCCTGGAACCACTTAAGCAACCAGGATTTAATTTATGTGGGCCAACGCCTGGTAGTTAAGGGCGGGGTTGCTAGTGAGCAACCAGCAAACAGTACAGGTTCTCAAATTAACCAGGGGCCAAGCAAGGTGGTTGCGCCGCCGACTAGCGGACAACAGCAGTTGCCATCTCAGACGGCTCCTGTTGCTCAAACGCAGTCACCAGTGCAGGCCGCTTCAGCTGACGAACAAGATCAGGAATCATCGCAGGCAATGGCGAGTCAGGCAGCAAGCAGTTCTGCAAATACTGAGACGCAGCAGAACAATCAACCGGTTCGTCCAGCAAACCAGGCAACGAGTCAAAATGAGAATGCTACCAGCCAAGCGGGCGTTGACCAACACCAAGAACAATCTGGTCAGTTAGCTAACGACACTGCAACAACACAGACGATGACTATACAACAGACGAACCAACCGGCGGCTGTTCAGCAGTGGGCACAGTCTGCAGCGGTTCAAAGTCAAGAACAAGCAGCACCGTCTGCCCCGGCAACGAACAATCAAGCTGAAATGCCGGCTGCTAACCAGCAGACAACGCCTGCTAGTCATTCGCAACAAGCAGCACCAGCAAATGACAACCAGGCCAACAGTTCTCAGCAGAATAACAACGCTGACTTGCAGACGGGTTCTGTTGTCAGCCTAGCTGTTAAGCTGGCTAATAGCAATATTCCGTATGTTTATGGTGGAAACAGCCTTAGTGGGATGGATTGTTCAGGCCTTGTTGACTATGTTTACGCCCACAGCACTGGTAAACAGCTGCCTCATTATACGGTTTCACTGGAAAGCTGTGTTAGCCAAAAGGCAGTTTCACAGGCACAGCCAGGGGACCTGCTTTTCTGGGGCAACCACGGTTCAACTTATCACGTTGCAATTTATATTGGTAACAACCAGTATGTTGCTGCACCACAACCGGGTCAAAACGTTGAAGTACAAACAATTAGTTCTTACTTCATGCCAAGTTTTGCCGGGACCGTTAACTGATTACTATTGCAATTATTATTTTATTAACAATAACTCCCTGACGACCGAGCGGTTGCCAGGGAGTTACTTTATTACTGATGAGGAATAGCCCAGAAAGGATAATGGTCCAGCGAGACTGTTAAGTCAACAAAGCGATTCCCCATTTCTTCACCATCATATTGACCAAATTCAAGTGAAGTGGTGGAATAGTGCAAGCGTTGGCCACGGTAAACGTGGGCAAAGCGCGACTGAGATAACTTGCCGCGGGCCAGTTGCAGACATTCCCAGAAGGTTAACAGCCAGTTGCGCCGTTCGGCAACTACTAGCTCTAAATTATCGTCAAAGACGGACACTTCTGGAGCAATCCTGTATCCGCCACCAATGTAAGGGTGGTTGCTACTGATAACGATCATTGCTTGTGAGTAGTGATCGTGAAAGCGTCCAGTGTCTACCGATAGTGGAAAAGAACTGATGTTGTAAAGCACTGCCAAAGCGTTAGCTAGGTAAGAAAAGGATCCCAGCTTAATCCGGTTGAGTTTTTTCTTGCTGTTTGAAGCATTTGTGCGACTAACGATCGCGGCATCAAACCCGATACCAATGTTATTCAAAAAGTAGCGGTGTTCATGCTTGATGGCCTCGTTATATTCACCAATTGTGATACGAACAGCTTTCTTTGCACTGAGGACTTGTTCCAGTGCTTCCAGCGGATTCTGGCTTAGCCCAAAACCACGGGCAAAATCGTTACCGGTGCCTGCTGGTAAGTAGGCAAGTGGTACCCGTTCATTTTTCGGAATACCGTTTTCCATTAGTCCGTTAAGCACCTGGTTCAGGGTGCCATCTCCGCCAATCGCCAGGACGACCTGTTGCTTTTGCCCCCGTAGGCGCCGCGCGAGCTGACCGGCCAGGTAGGTAGCATGTCCGGGACGTTTGGTAAACATGACCGTAAAGTCATCCCCGTGGCTGGTAATTAAAGGAGCTGCTTGTTTCCACACCTGACGGGTCTTACCATCCCCAGCAACAGGGTTAACAATTACTGAGTAGTGCACAACGCTCCTCCTTTCTGACTAGTTAAAAAAAACGGGTGATCGCACTCACCCGGAAAATAGAAATGACTACTTAATTAAAACGTAGTGAGCTTGAAGTTCGGGCCTTTTTTTTCGAATTCCAATGCTTTTTCGTCCAGTAGTTCGACAAATTCAATATTGTAGTTAGTGTTTTCCTCTACCAGTGACAATGCTTCTGGTTCGGAAGCTGCTTCAATGTAGAGCGCGTGAGTATTTTCCCGTCGCGGCGTTGCAGTCTTTGTTGGTTGGTAGTATACCTTAAAAGTCATTTTACTATTCCTCACAATCTATTTGTCACATAATCATCTAAGTATTTTAACACATCTTGTTGTGATTGTCGTCAAAATTGGCGTGTGGTATGCTTGTAGCGTGAAGAAACGGGGGAGCAAGATATGACAATGCTGATTTTTTTCATCACGGCACTGGCTATTGTGGCAATCATTTACCTGGCAATCCACCGGATGTTGATTAACCGGGCAACTTTAATTGTGCGTAATCGAGCGGCTGAGATCACGGATGCGGCTGTGAATACGGTTCTTAGCGAGGTATTGAACCGTCAACTTAATCTTCGTTCGGAGACGGTTGCTGACGTGTGGGGTCGCGGGGTAATGGCTTTTGAATACGTTTTAGAGGGACAGGTACTAAGCGATGCCCTGACTAATAATCTTTCTAGTTCAGCCTTAAATGGAAAGTTAGCTGAATATGCCAAACGTCAACAAACTCCCCACATCGAGGGTGCTGCTGAAACATTTCGGGTTACTGACTGGTGGGAGTATGAACACCGCTTGCATATTGATGTAGCTTATTTGATGAACGAAGCAACACGCGAATACGTTGATGATTTGAAAAAGGTAGCTAAGTCACAAGGAGAAAAACTGTAAAAAAAGACATTCAACACGTCCAGCCGTTAGTTGTTATCAACAGATGGCTCGTGAGGAATGTCGTTTTTATTATTAGCGTGCTCCTAGTCAATCATGATGGTGTCATGTGGTGCTTCAAAAGGATGTTCCTTATTGATATGGTCGTAGAAGAGAACGCCATGAAGGTGGTCAATTTCGTGCTGGCACACGATCGCCGGATAGCCTTTTAAACGGACCTTAATGGTTTGGCCGTCAGTATTTTGGTAGCGTAGGGTAATCCGGTCATGACGGGGAACATAACCGGGAACATCCTTGTCCACAGACAAGCACCCTTCACCTTCAGTGAGTGCACCATATTGGACCGACTCGCTAACGATGACCGGGTTGATAATGACGTCCTTAAACATTGGCTTGTCAGTTTCAGCATCAGGGTCAATTTGTGGAACCAGCACTGCCGCCATTTGCTTGGAAACGTCAACTTGTGGGGCTGCTAGGCCGACACCGGCGCGGAGTCCATATTTCTTACAGAGTTTTTCATCTTGACTCACGATTAAGTACTCCATCATATCATGAGCCAGCTGCTGGTCCGCGGCCGACAGCGGAAATTCAACTTTTGCGGCTCGTTTGCGGAGAACGGGATTGCCGTCACGGGTAATATCTTTCATTAAATACACGGTTACTTCCTCCAATTAGTTCATTAATGCTCTTTTAGTTTAACACATTCGATTGCTACGGTTGGAAGAGCTGACCGGGCGAACAAAGAAATGTTAGAATAGGTCAAAGACAAAAGCGGGGGGATTGCACGATGGAGCGTAATTATTCATATCCGTTAGATCCTTCATGGTCAACGGCAGAAATTGTGACGGTCATGAAAATGCTAAGAACGGTTGAGGATGCCTATGAGGTTGGTGTCAGTGCTGATCAGGTGCTGACTGATTATCGTCAATTTAAGCAGGTTGTCCCGACCAAAGCGGGAGAAAAGCAGCTTGGTCGTCAGTTTGCCAAACTTTCTGGTTATCAACTCTATGACGTTATTCAAGCAGCCAAGAAGTCAAGTAGTAAAAAGGTAAAACTGGAAGTGAACAAAAAATGATTGATCAAATTGATCAGCAGGTCATCCACCTCCTTTTTGAGGTTCGTAAAAAAACCGTCAGTGACGTAGGAGCAGCCTTCCAAGTGGCTGAAAAGACGAGTTATAAGGACCTGGTGACGACGGTTGATAAACGAAATGAGCAATGGCTTGATCGCCGCTTAAAGGAAATTGACCCTGGTTGCAGAATCATCAGTGAAGAGGGTTTTGGCGACCAGGTAGCTGACCTGAGCGGGCACGTGTGGATCGTTGACCCGCTAGATGGTACGATGAATTTTGTGATGCAACAGCATCGTTATGCAATCATGTTGGGACTATTTATTGATGGTCAGCCGACAGCTGGTTATATCATGGACGTTGACACCGCCACCCTTTATCATGGTGGGCCGCAGAGTGGAGTTTTTCTGCAAACACCGACAGCCATCACTCGTTTACAGCCACCAGCGAATAAGGGCTTACATGATTCACTAGTTTCTGTCAACAGCATGATGATCCTCAAGGGACAACATAACCTGCGGCAAGTTGCTTTGACAGCTCGCGGACTCCGGATGTATGGCAGCGCAGGGTTAGAAATTACTGACGTGTTGACAGGCCGGCTGGGAGCGTATATTTCCTGGTTGAAGCCCTGGGACGCGGCTGCTGGCCGGATTATGGCAGCAGCTCTGAATTTAACCTTTGTTAAGATTGACGGCACGCCAGCTGATGTGCTATCATCTAACAGCGTATTAATAGCGACGAACAATGCTGCCAGGGAAATCTTGCAGCTCGTTAAATGAACGGATCGACTGTGACCGCGGTCACAGTTTTTTTATGAAAATAACGAGCTGATTTCGCCTGTCACAGTGGTCGGCTGCTAACAATGGAAATAAATGGAGAAAGGGAGCATCATTTTGAAATCACGCGACGATATTAGAAACATTGCCATCATCGCCCACGTCGACCACGGTAAGACGACGCTGGTTAACGAAATGCTGAAGCAATCAGACACCCTGCCCGAACACTTCTCAATCGAGGACCGGGCAATGGACACTAACGCAATTGAACGTGAACGGGGGATTACCATTCTCTCGAAGAACACGGCGGTCAAGTACGGTAAATACCAGATCAATATCCTCGACACCCCAGGCCACGCTGACTTTGGTGGGGAAGTTGAACGGGTTATGAAGATGGTTGATGGCTGTCTGCTGGTTGTTGATGCCTTTGAAGGGACGATGCCACAGACTCGTTTCGTTTTGCAAAAGGCGCTGGAACAGCACCTGGTACCGATTGTTGTTATCAACAAGGTTGACCGGAAGGGTGCCCGTCCAGAAGAAGTTGTTGATGAGGTTCTGGACCTCTTTATCGAATTAGGGGCCGACGAAGATCAGCTTGACTTCCCAGTTATCTACACGTCAGCAATGAATGGGACTTCCAGTTACGATTCTGACATCTCAACTCAGGAACATACGATGAAGCCACTCTTTGACACGATTGTAAAGACTATTCCGGCACCGATTGACAACTCTGACGAACCACTGCAGTTCCAAGTTGCCATGCTGGATTACAACGACTACGTTGGTCGGATCGGGATTGGCCGTGTTTTCCGCGGTAAGATCAAGGTTGGTGACAACGTTACTGTTATGAAGCTCGATGGTTCCAAAGAAAACTTCCGGGTTACGAAGTTATTTGGGTTCTTCGGTTTGAAGCGGCTGGAAATTAAGGAAGCCGAAGCGGGTGACTTGATTGCCGTTTCCGGGATGAACGACATTAACGTCGGTGAAACCGTTTGTGACTCGCAACACCCAGAAGCGCTGCCACTGTTGCGGATTGACCCGCCTACCTTGCAAATGACTTTCCGGACAAATGATTCGCCATTTGCCGGGCGGGAAGGTAAGTTTGTGACGGCCCGTCAGCTGTCAACGCGGCTCAAGCGTGAATTGCAAACTGATGTTTCTCTCCGGGTAGAAGACACTGAGGAAGCGGGTGCTTGGACCGTTTCTGGCCGTGGTGAACTGCACCTGTCAATTCTGATTGAAACGATGCGTCGTGAAGGTTATGAACTGGCTGTTTCTCGTCCAGAAGTTATTTACCGTGAAATCGATGGCAAGCAGTGTGAACCGTTTGAAGAAGTTCAGATCGATACGCCAGATGAATACACTGGTGGCATTATCGACAGTATGGCTAAGCGGAAGGGCCAGATGAAGAACATGGAACCTTCCCGCAACGGTCAGACACGGTTAATCTTTGAAGTGCCATCACGGGGACTGATCGGTTACTCCACTGAATTTATGACCCAAACTCGTGGTTACGGGATTATGAACCACACCTTCAAAGAATACGCACCAGTCATTAAGAACTGGAATCCAGGTCGTCAGAAGGGTGCATTGGTTTCGATGAACTCTGGCAAGGCCACGACGTACGCTATGATGGGTATCGAAAGCCGGGGGACACTCTTAATCGACCCGGGTACAGAAGTGTACGAAGGGATGATTATTGGTGAGAATTCACGGACAAACGACATCACCGTTAACATTACTAAGGGTAAGAACCTTACTAACGTCCGTGCCGCTGGTTCTGATGAAAAGGCCTGGATCAACACGCCAACGCACTTCTCACTGGAACAGTCGCTGGAATTCCTGAACGAAGATGAACTTTGTGAAGTTACTCCAGAGAATATTCGTCTGCGGAAGAAGATTCTCAACACTAATGCTCGTGAAAAGGCTGCTAAGCGTCGCCGTGCACAGTCCAAGAAGTAATTACTAGTTCATTGGTTAAGACTTCGGCAATTATTACGCTGAAGTCTTTTTGTTTTACCCTGACTGAGGCGGTCGATGGTATAATGAAAAAGATTTTGCTCGGAGGGAAGACAAGTGTTTAAAAAGATTTCAAAAAAACTTGGTTTGCTGGATTGGGTAATTGCCGGTCCTTATTTAATTCTGGCTTTCTTTGGCACGGTCATGGTGTATTCTGCGAGTGCGGGGATGAAAATGCAAAACGGTGTGAACCCGCGAGCTTATTTTATTAAACAGCTCTTTTATGTGCTAGCCGGTTTGATCTGCTTTATTATCTTTAGCTCTTTTTCTAGGCAGTTCTTGCGAAGTCCGCGTTTTCTGGGTATCTTCTTTCTGATTTTGTTTGTCATGCTGGTTTACGTCCGTCTTCGCGGTCAGGAAATCAACGGGGCGCGTGGCTGGCTGCACATCGGACCGATTAATATCCAGCCTGCGGAAATGTGCAAACTGTTTCTGATTTTATACTTGAGCAACCGCTTTGCCCATTTGGCTGAACGCGGAATGGATCTCCATTTTAAAGAACAATGGGGTGCCATTTTGATTGTGGCAGTATTGTTGGTGTTGATCATAATTCAGCCTGATATTGGGGGCTTTGCAATCAATTCCGCCATTGTGATTGTTATCATTGTGGCTTCGGGGATGCCTGTCTACGTCATTGTTGCTTTTTTGGGAATTTCGGTGTTCCTGATCGGTTTTGGGATTCCGCTGCTATCACATCTGGCGGTCAACATGATTCACGGATATCAGGCCGCCCGTTTCTTAGCCTACCTTGACCCGTTCCAAAATTCCCGTGGTATCGGAAGCCAGTTAGTTAACTCATATTACGCAATTAGCAACGGTGGACTACACGGGGTGGGATTAGGCAACTCTATCCAGAAGATGGGCTTTCTTCCCGAGCCGAATACTGACTTTATTATGTCTATCTTAGCAGAGGAGTTTGGTTTTCTTGGCGTCTTGGCAGTCCTCGCCTTGCTGGCAATGATTATTTTGCGGACCGTTCGATTGGGAGTCCAATCGCAATCAATGTACGAAACACTTACTTGTTATGGGACAGCAACTTTTATCACGGTAGAAACATTGTTCAATGTTGGTGGGGTAACAGGCATTTTGCCAATCACCGGGGTGACCTTCCCATTTATTAGTTATGGTGGTTCGAGTATGATCATTCTCTGTGCTAGCTTAGGTCTGGTTGAAAACATTGCGATTCGCCGGCATCAGCAACGACAACACTCAGGACAGGAGGAATGGTAGTCATGGAAATTAACCATCGCCGGGCATTGGCGGTCTACTTTCGTTCTCGGCGGGCAATTCGCGCGATCCGTCATTATGGAAGGTTAATTTATGTGTCAAAGCATATGCATTATGCGGTGTTATACGTTGACGATGCCAAAGCAGCTGACCAAACTGAAAAATTGTTAGCATTACGGCAGGTAACAGCGGTCAAGCCCTCTCCACGACCGGAAATTGATCCGGAGCTGACCGACTTAAAGTCGATGATGGATTTTCACAAAGATGAAGAGGATGAGTTTTCATGAGAGTGGTGGCAGGAGAATATGGTGGGCGGCGCCTCAATGCCGTTCCCGGGCGGAAAACCCGTCCGACAACTGATAAGGTCAAAGAAGCACTTTTTAGCAGTATTGGCCCCTATTTTGCTGGTGGCAGCAGTCTTGATCTTTTTGCCGGAAGTGGTGGGCTTAGTATCGAAGCGGTCAGCCGAGGAATTGACCATGCGGTGATGGTTGACCGCCAGTACGCCGCAGTTCAGGTAATTAAGAAAAATGTCGCGGTGACGAAGCATCCGGAGAAGTTTACCGTTATCAAAAATAATGCTAACCGGGCCATCAAAGCATTAGCAAAACAAAAGGCCGGCTTTGACTTGGTGTTTCTGGACCCACCCTATGCAAAGCAGCAGATTGTTAAGAATATGACAACGCTTGCGACAGCACAGCTGTTAAATCCTAATGCTTTGGTTGTGGCGGAAACTAACCAGGAGGCAGACTTGCCCGCCAACATTAGTGGTTTTGACTTTCTCCGTCAGCACCACTATGGAATTACCGTCGTAACCATTTACCGTTTTCACGGAAAGGAGCAGCACAAATGAAGATCGCTATTTTCCCGGGTACCTTTGACCCGTTGACTCTCGGACATATTGACTTAATTAAACGTGGGCGGGCCCTCTTTGACCAGCTTGCAGTAGCCGTAATGACAAATACGAGCAAGACGCCATTGTTTACTATTCAAGAACGGGTCGAGCAGATCCGCGAAGCTACGGCAGGGATGGATAATGTCTCAGTGATCACTACCTCTGGTCTCACCGTTAAGCTGATGAATAAAATCGGGGCAGACTATTTAATGCGAGGACTCCGGAATACTACGGATTTCCAGTACGAACGAGACATTGCCACAATGAACAAGTTTCTTGATCACGACGTTGAAACGGTCTTTTTCCTGGCGGATCCACAGTACCAGCACTTATCGAGTAGTCTTTTAAAAGAAGTTGCCATAAGCGGTGGGGATATTTCGGCCTATTTGCCTGGAAAAATTAATGAAGCCCTGGAACAACGACTGAAGGAACGCCAACTTAAGCGGGCAACGGACGATTAAGATGGGTAAATTAGACAACCATTATCAACAGAGTAGTCAGCAAGACCGGCGGATTCTCAAGCGAATTGTTTGGGGACTGTGCGTTGTTCTTTTTGTTGGGTGGGCATTATTTTGGCCGCTAAACAAGTATATCGAAACGCCAGGCACCGCTGATAGCTTAAAGAGTTACGTAACGGTAAAAGGACACCCTGATAAGCGTTCTGGAAGCTTTATGATTACCTCCGTGTATCTTCAACAGGCGCGGCCAGTTACCTGGGTGTGGGCCCATTTTGACCCCCACGCGACGATTGAAAACGCAAATGACGTTACTGGCGGTCAAAACGGCAAAACTTACGATAAAGTCCAGAACTTCTATATGCAAAGTGCTATTAATGAGGCAATCGCCACCGCTTACCAGGCCGCAGGTCAGCAGTTTGCCAAACAGTATCTGGGGATTTACGTTTTGTCGGTCCAACGAAATTCAAAGTTTCGGGGGAAAATTCAGGTCGGTGATACGATCACCAGAGTCAACGGTCGACATTTTAATACTGCCCAGGGCTACCAAAAGTTTATTGGCAAGCGTCCAGTTGGCAGTAAACTGACGGTTTCCTACCTCCATGACAAGAAGCAGCACCAGGTGACCAGAAAACTGGTTAAGTTGCCGGGAGTAAACCGGTCGGGCATTGGAATCATGCTGACGGATAACGTGAAGGTTCATACTAAGATTCCAGTTAAGGTTAATCCTGGCCAATTAGGGGGACCTTCTGGTGGGTTGATGTTTAGCCTGCAAATTTACGAACAGCTCACAAACAAAAACCTCCGTCATGGTCGCAAAATTGCCGGGACGGGAACAATCAACCCTGATGGATCAGTCGGTGAAATTGGTGGAATTGACAAGAAGGTAGTGGCAGCTCACCGTGCTGGCGCTAAGGTCTTCTTAGCACCTTATGTCAAGCCTAGCAAGTTACTTTTAAGGTACGAGGAACACCATCAAACTAACTACCAGCTTGCCAAAAGCACCGCCAAAAAATATGCGCCAGGAATGAAAGTAGTGCCGGTTAAGAGTTTTAATGAAGCCGTGAAATACTTAGCAAACCATTAGTTTAATGAACACCTCTTTACGTATTTTTACGTTAGGAGGTGTTTTTTTGAAACAGCGGTTGTTGGATTTATACGAAACCTATAAACGAGAAATAATTATCGGTCTGGCTGGTATCCTGGCAGTAATAGTATTGTTGGCATGGACTGGACGACACCAGTCGACAGGGATGCCGGTTGAAAAAACGGCAACGCAGGTTAAACAGCCAACCAAGACGGGCCGCAAAAATGGCAAATTATTTGTTGATGTGAAAGGGGCGGTCAATAAACCGGGTGTCTATGAACTAAGCTATGGTTCGCGGAT
Organism: [Lactobacillus] timonensis; assembly: GCF_900240275.1. GTDB lineage: Bacteria > Bacillota > Bacilli > Lactobacillales > Lactobacillaceae > Limosilactobacillus > Limosilactobacillus timonensis. Next base: position 1,392,213 of record NZ_LT964761.1, read on the forward strand.
TACCGAGGCAGTTAACCAGGCGGGCGGCTTTCGGCCGGATGCTGATAGTAACCAGGTTAACCTGGCTAAGCAGGTAAGTGACCAGCAAATGATTTATATTCCCATGAAAGGCGAACAGGTTTCTCAGGAAAACACGCCAGTGGCTGGTTCTCAGCAAGCCGAGAGTAAGGTGATCAACCTTAATACCGCGACCAAGGAACAGTTGACGACGATTACCGGCATTGGTGATAAAAAGGCCGACCTCATCCTCGCTTACCGTCAACAGCATGGCCAGTTTAGGAGGGTAGAAGATCTTAAAAATATTACCGGTTTTGGGGATAAAACGATCGCAAAAATCAAGGACCAGCTGTCAGTTTAATGAATTGAGGGTGTATGATTAAATCACAAAAGGATGGTGATGATTTTGAGAAAACGAATGGACTGGGATCAATATTTTATGTTGCAGGCTGCACTATTGGCCTCCCGAAGCACCTGTGAACGGTTATCCGTGGGCGCGGTTTTGGTACGTGATAAACGCATTATTGCAGGTGGCTATAACGGGTCTGTTTCTGGGGATGTGCATTGTATTGATGCGGGATGCGAGCTTCGTGACGGCCACTGTGTGCGAACTATTCACGCAGAAATGAATGCCATGTTACAGTGCGCGCGGTTTGGCGTCTCAACGGACGGGGCAACTCTCTATGTAACGGATTTTCCGTGCCTGCAGTGTACTAAGAGCCTGTTACAGGCCGGGATTCAGCAGATTAACTACTTGCGAACCTACCACAATGATGAATATGCTATGCGGTTGATTAAGCTCAAGGGCGTTACCCTTCGTCACATTACCCTCAAGGAAAATATTATGGAAGAAGCCCGGTTGGACCAGTATATCCACCCGGCACAACAGCAACATCAAAGATAGCTGGCTATTACCGGCGTTCTCCGTAGCGCTGGTTGTTTCGTTGATCGCTAGTTTTAGCTGGACCTTGTTAGCGGTTGGTATTTATTGGATCATTAGGATGTTGTCAGCAAAAGATAGACGGTTGCTGATTAAAACAGTGTTTGTCGTTTTTGTTGGGATTGTTTGTGCTACTAGTTTTGTTTACGTGCGGAGCAAAGAAACACCTGCTCAGCCACGAAAAGTGGCTCAACAGTATGTATTATGGCCGGACCACATTCGGGTTCAGGGAGACATGGTTTTTGCCGATGGTCGCCAGGTAGGTACTCATCGGTATAGTAATATGCGTTTCCGTGTTAAATCCCTAGCGGAAAAGAATTATTGGCAAAAGATGATGACCCCGGTTGTTGTTTTTGTCCAGGGCAATCAACAGCCGATCTTACCCGCTACTAATGGGCACCAATTTGATGCCCAGCAGTATTATTATGTCCGACGAATATGCAGCGAGGTCCGTGTAGACCAAATCCAGGTTCTAAAAAGACAACCACCAGCTTCGCTAATTGCCTATTGTCATTACTGGCGCGCAGCAGCTCACCAGTACTTTAGCCACTTGCCGTCACCGCTGAGTCAATATGCTGATCAGCTGGTAATTGGCTACCAGGGCGAACAAACGGGCTGGCAGGAAACGGTCAAACGGTTAGGAATAATCCATCTTTTTTGCTTATCAGGGATGCACGTTGTGTTACTAACTGAGCTGTTACGACGCGTGTTGGTTTCTTGCCGTTTAACGCGGGAAACCGTTGATAATTTACTAGCAATGTTTTTGCCCGCGTACTTAATTTTAGGTGGTGGTTCTGCCAGCCTTACCCGATCGATAATAATGGCAGAGTGTCGATTATTTCCTGCCCGTTTAAAATTACCGGCTATTGACGGGTGGGCATGGAGCTTAATAATTGGTTGCTGGATAGATCCGCTGGTGTTAACGCAATTGGGTGGGCAGTTATCATACTTACTGTCTTTATTGCTTCACATGCTGGAACAAGGAGAATTGGTCAAATCGCTGTTGTTGAATCTCACAGCTGTTCCGCTTATTGTCAATAAAGTTTTTGAATTCCACCTACTAAGCTTCATCATGTCGTATTTGGTGTCACCACTGTTTTCTTTATTGCTTTTTCCTGGAACGATTATCACGGTTTTGCTCTGGCCATGGTGGTCACTACCAGCAGAGTCCTTTAATAACCTGCTGAAATTAACCCATGGCTTGCTTTTCTCCTGCTCACGTCTGCCAGGAATGGTGTGCTTTGGTAAACCGCCGGTATGGGCCGTTTGGCTGCTCCTTGGTTTGTCATTACTCTTACTTGACCAACCGGCAAATCGTCGTGGTCAACTCCGGCTAGCAGGAGTTTATTTTATAGTTTTTTGCCAGCTTCACTTTCCGTTACATGGTGAGGTGATCTTTGCTGACGTGGGGCAGGGGGATTCTATTATTATCAAAACCCCGCTGAACCGGCGAGTGATTATGATTGATACTGGCGGTCGGCTCGGCTTTCACCGCCCGCGCTGGGCACAAGGACAACCTGGCCGGATGCAGGCAGAGAAAACGACGATCAATTATCTCAAGAGTGTTGGCGTTAACCGACTTGACGCAGTTTTTTTATCACACAGTGATGCAGATCACATTGGTGACCTGCCTGCGGTGTTGACGAAACTTCGTGTTAAACGGCTTTATGTTCCAGCAGGGATGGAGAAGATGGATAAACTTCGGCGGCGGATCCCCGCTAATTCAACGGTCACGGTTCTTCCGACCAGGAGTGGCGACTATTGCGAGGGGATGTTACAAGTAGTACACCCCGATTATCGTGGCCAGGGGAAGAATGGTGATTCGCTAACGCTTTTTGGTCGTTTTGGTGACCGCAATTTTTTGTTTACCGGGGACTTAGATCTCGATGGCGAACGGGAAGTTATCCGGAAATATCCGCAACTGCGGGTAGATGTTTTAAAGTTAGGCCATCATGGCAGTCGTACGGCAAGCGGTAAAGATTTTCTGTTGTCAGTTCATCCAGTAGTCGGTATTATTTCTGCTGGTCGATTTAATCGTTATGGTCACCCGCATAATGTGACGGTTCGTCGGCTACAAAGGCTTGGAATTCGTACAATGTCGACACAGCAATATGGTATGATTAGGTACCGATATTTTGGTAGGAATGGTCGTTGGTCAACGACCCTTAGAGGAGACGAATTAAAATGGATGTTGCCGCCTTACAGCAACAGTTGACGGGGGGAAAAGTGGCCCCGGTTTACTTGATTTTAGGAACTCAGCAGGCTTTGCAGCGACAAGCGCGGGAAGCCTTTGAACGGTTAGTGCCCGCAGAAGAAAAGGTAATGAATGTGGGTGCTTACGACATGGAAGAAACACCGGTGAGCGTCGCAATCGATGATGCGATGTCAGTACCGTTTTTTGGCGAGCGGCGACTAGTAATTATCAATAAGCCCTTTTTTCTGACAGGTAAACGTGAAAAAGGCAAGGTTGACCATGATACTGAGGGCTTGAGTAAATACTTAACCAACCCGCAACCGACGACTGTGTTGGTTTTTCTGGCACCATATGACAAACTGGATGGACGCAAGGCAGTTGTGAAAAAATTAAAGAAAGTGGCAGTGATTGTTGATGCTTCGCCGCTGGACGAACGGGCTGCCCGCAAAGCCATTCAGGAGCGTTTTGCCAAAGAGAACGTTAAACTTGCGCCGGCAGCGCTAGATGAATTGGTACAGCGAACGAATGCTGACTATGGCTTGATGAGTGCCCGTGTTAAACAGTTGGTATTACTTGCTTACCCTAAAAATGAAGTTACTGCCGGGCAGGTAGCCGGGTTAGTGCCACAGTCATTGGACGATAACGTTTTTCATTTGGTCAATGCTGTATTGAAAAGGGACCAGCGGACAGCGTTAGACTTATACCACCAGTTGATTGAATCGCAAACAGCACCGTTGGTAATCAATGCGACCTTGGTTAACCAGTTTCGACTACTGATTCAATTAAAAGTCTTAGCAGCCCGTGGACTATCACAGGTGGGATTGGCTAATAAGTTAAAAGTTCACCCGTACCGGGTCAAGCTAGGAGTACAGACGGCACGCCAGTTTTCAATGACGACCCTCAGCGCTGCTTTCTTAGGCTTGGTTGATGTTGACTACCAACTTAAAACGACTTCACAGCCACCAGAATTACTCTTTCAATTATTCATGCTGCGTTTGGGTAAATAAAAAACCCGGGAGAAAACTCCCGGGCTTTTTGTTAGTTTGCTGGTTACTTGTTGTAACGGGCAGCCAAACGTGACTTATCACGAGCAGCCTTGTTAGCCTTGATCAGACCCTTAGCTGCGGCGTGGTCGATTGCGGAAATAGCACCGCGGTATAATTCATCAAGGTTATCGGCACCTGCAACTTTGGCGTTATCAAACTTCTTGATGGCAGTCCGCATTGCGCTCATTTGTGCAGCGTTTTTGGCAGCAGCCTTTTCGTTAGTCTTCACACGCTTGATTGCTGACTTGATAATTGGCATCAGATTCACCTCCGTCGCCGTCAATATTCATTGACCTTTTAAATTCAACATTTGATATTATACTAGACCGACAGGCCCTTTGCAATAATAAGTCTGTTCATAATTTGCATTTCAACATAAAATCGTGTATAGTGTTTCAAGGCTAATTAGCCACTGCCTCTTCTCGGTTTAGCGATCCTCACCAACGCTTCACCTAGAACTAGGTTCAATTAATATATGAAAGGTGGGAAATAGCATGGCTATCTCAAAAGAACGCAAAAACGAAATCATTAAGGAATTTGCGACTCACGAAGGAGACACTGGTTCAACCCAGGTTCAAGTTGCTGTCTTAACTGCAGACATCAACGAACTGAACAAGCACCTTCGGACTCACAAGCACGACTACCACTCACAACGTGGTCTGATGAAGAAGATAGGTCACCGTCGTAACCTTCTGGCTTACCTGCGGCGCACTGACCTTCCGGCATACCGTGAACTGATTCAACGGCTGAACCTTCGTCGTTAATTTGCTGAGCGTCTACATAAAGCCTTCCCAGTTAGGGAGGGCTTTTCTTATACCCTGAAGATAGCATTCTAATTGTAGAATGTGGTAAGATATTGCTAATTGACAAAGCTCGTAATCAAATTTGCCGGTGACGCCGTTGCCGGGCAGTCAAAATCTAAATATCAAGTAAGGGAGTATTATGAGTAAAATTAAGATTATTCCATTTGGTGGTGTTCGGGAGAATGCCAAAAATATGTATGCAGTTGAAGTTAATGATCAGATTTTCATTCTTGATTGTGGACTGAAGTACCCTGAAAACGAATTAATGGGGATCGACGTGGTTATCCCTGACTGGGAATACCTGAAAAAGAATAGTGATAAAATTGTGGGAGTTTTCCTGACACACGGGCATGCTGACGCCATTGGTGCGCTTCCGTACTTCTTAATGGACTTCCGGGTTCCTGTCTTCGGGAGCGAAATGACGATCGCACTGGCTGAGCTGGCCGTTAAGAACAATAAGCAGGTGAAGAAGTTTAACGACTACCACGTTGTCGATGCCAACACGGAGATTGACTTTGATGACGTGACGGTTTCCTTCTTCCCGACAACTCACACCGTGCCGGACACGCTGGGAATTGTTTTGGAAACGGATGAGGGTAATATTGTCTACACCGGTGACTTTAAGTTCGACCAAACGGCTGTCGATGGTTACCGGACTGATCTTGCCCGGCTTGCCGCACTTGGTCAGCAAGGTGTGCTCGCATTACTTAGCGATTCCGCTGGCTCAGCTATTACCGGGGTCAGCACCCGCGAAAAAGATATTGGGGCCTATATTAGCCAAACGTTCCTTTACACGAGTGGTCGTATCGTCGTGGCCAGTGTTGCTTCTAATATCATGAGAATTCAGCAGATCCTTCGTGCAGCGGAACTGACTGAACGGAAGGTGGTGGTCTTTGGCAAAGACCTCGAACAGATCATTGAAACTGCTGTTAAGCAACATCAATTGCAGGTGCCAAAGGGATTGCGTATCAGTCTGAAGGAAGCTAACCAGCTTGACCCGAGTCAGGTGGTAATCCTGGTTACTGGTCGAATGGGAGAGCCGATTAAGACCCTCCAGCAAATCGCCAATGGTGATGAAAAACACCTGAAGTTTACTGATAATGACCTGGTCTTTGTTACTACGACCCCGTCATACGCGATGGAAACAGAAGTCCAAAAGACTAAGGATATGCTCTTCCGGACGGGAGCTGATGTAAAGTTTATTTCAGATGACTTAAACCCATCGGGCCATGCTAACCAAAATGATGAGCAACTGATGCTTAACTTCATGAAGCCAAAGTACTTCATCCCCGTACAAGGTGAATACCGCTTGCTTGCCAAGCACGCTGAACTGGCGGAAGAGGTTGGGATTCCAGCTGATCACATCTTTATCCCCGCCAAGGGTGATGTTTTAAGCTATGAACATGGCAAATTCCACCTGGGTGAGCACCTTGATGTGTCGAACACCATGATCGATGGAATTGGGGTAGGAGACATTGGTAATATTGTCCTCCGTGACCGGCGTGTCCTGTCCGAAGACGGGATCTTTGTGGTAGTAGCAACAATTGACCGTAAGAAAAAGAAGATTGTTGCTAAGCCGCAAATCACGTCCCGCGGATTCGTGTTCGTTAAAACCAATCACAAACTAATGGAACAAAGTGCTGAACTGGTTGAACGGGTCGTCCAAAGCAACCTGGATGAAAAGGAATTTGACTGGTCACACCTCAAACAGGACGTACGGGAAAAACTCAACCGCTTCCTGTTTGACCACACGAAACGCCACCCAGTGATCTTGCCGGTGATCATGGAAATTAATCAGCATGCAAAGCACAAGGGACGGAAAAAGACCGGTAAAAGCGTTAATAATAAACAGACTGAAAATGACACCAAGCAACACCACCGTAAGCACCAACACCGTGGTCGTGGTCGGGGCCGTAAGCATCAGTCAAATAAGAACAACGAGTAGCAAAACATAACTATCAAACGGTGGGTCGCTTAGCGGCGCACCGTTTTCTTACCTTGGGAGGGAACACGTTGAACGAAGAGCAAATCAGGCAATTGGATAAGGCACGGCAGCTTATCCGGCAGGACAAATATCACCAGGCGGTTCGTCAACTAACACCATTGAACGAGGAAACTGGTGATTATGAAGTGAACCGGTTGTTAGTCAAGGCGCTGCAGCATGATGGACAAGTTCAGCTGGCTATTAAAGTTGCCGAAGATCACGTCGACGATTATCTGGGAAGTAAGGACGGGGCACGGCAGCTCATTTTACTTGAAATAGCTGGTCAGCAGTTCATTACTGCTCGGCGGCAGGCGGCCTTTGTCCCTCAGTGGGGACAACAACTCACTGCTGAAATTACTCAGGCTGAAAAACAGGCAGAATCTGCAACGGCGGCGACGTTAAGAGCCCAGCTTAAAAGTTTTTACCACTTAGGCGACGGTTCTTTCGAAGAACAGCGTCAGCGGCTAATCGATGCTGAACAGTTGCCACTGAAAATGTACCTTACCGGTGCGCTTTTCTTACTGAGGGACCCATTTGCAAAACCTTTAATTAAATCAAGTATTTTAGAAACACTGCAACCGCTCCAGATTAACCAACAGGCAACGATGTTATGGATAGATCAGCGCGAGTATTCTTTTAACTTACGCGACTTACAACCGTTGACAAAGGTGGCAGAGGTAGCGACGATGCAGAAAATGCTCAACGATAAGTACGGTCAATCAGACCCGTCTACGTTAGCGGCGATGACCGATGAACTGCAGTTACAGATGATTTTTCTATACCCCTTTATTAGTAAAGCAGTAACTTCACCACGGGACTGGGTAACTGCATTGACTAGTTTTGGCACGCTGGTTACTCCTTCTGAGTCAGTTGGGAAAGCTCAGAAATGGCAGCAAAAAATTCAACGGTTAGTTGACCAAATGCGTTAATAAGGTTGTTTTAACGGAAATGAAACAATAAAGTTAGCACAAAAATATTTACAAAAAACGGTCCATCTGATACCATGATTAAGAATTCTTTGTTGGCGGAAAGTTTTACTTTTCTTTGCGCTGGCGAAGTAGTACAATTTCTTTAAAGGTGTGTCAGCTGGCGTAATGCGCTGTCTGGCATGTACTTGTAATTTTTCAGGAGGGTTTCATTAATGGCAGAAAAAGAACATTATGAACGTACTAAGCCCCATGTAAACATTGGGACTATTGGTCACGTTGACCACGGTAAGACTACTCTGACCGCAGCTATCACTAAGGTGCTGGCTGACAAGGGTCTGGCTAAGCAGGAAAAGTTTGAAGATATCGATGCTGCTCCAGAAGAAAAGGAACGTGGTATCACTATCAACACTGCTCACGTTGAATACGAAACTGAGAAGCGCCACTACGCACACATGGACGCTCCTGGCCACGCCGACTACGTTAAGAACATGATCACTGGTGCCGCTCAAATGGATGGTGCCATCCTGGTTGTTGCCGCTGACGACGGTCCTATGCCACAAACACGTGAACACATTCTGCTTGCTCGTCAGGTTGGTGTTGAATACATCGTTGTATTCCTGAACAAGTGCGACCTGGTTGACGATGACGAACTGGTTGACTTGGTTGAAATGGAAGTTCGTGACCTGCTGTCCGAATACGGGTTCCCTGGTGACGATGTTCCAGTTATCCGTGGTTCAGCTCTGAAGGCTCTTCAGGGTGACCCAGAACAAGAAAAAGTTGTTCTGCACCTGATGGACGTTGTTGACGACTACATCCCAACTCCAAAGCGTCCTACTGACAAGCCATTCATGATGCCTGTCGAAGACGTCTTCACTATCACTGGTCGTGGTACTGTTGCTTCTGGTCGTATCGACCGTGGTACTGTTAAGATCGGTGACGAAGTTGAAATCGTTGGTTTGACTGAAGATGTTCTGAAGTCAACCGTAACTGGTCTGGAAATGTTCCACAAGACTCTTGACCTTGGTGAAGCTGGGGACAACGTTGGTGTTCTGCTTCGTGGTATTAACCACGACCAAGTTGAACGTGGTCAAGTTTTGGCTGAACCAGGTTCAATCAAGACTCACAAGAAGTTCAAGGGTGAAGTTTATGTCATGACGAAGGAAGAAGGGGGCCGTCACACGCCATTCTTCTCCAACTACCGTCCACAATTCTACTTCCACACTACTGACGTTACTGGTACGATCGAATTGCCAGATGGTGTAGAAATGGTTATGCCTGGTGACAACGTTACCTTCACTGTTGAACTGCAAAAGCCAGTTGCCCTTGAAAAGGGTCTGAAGTTCACTATTCGTGAAGGTGGCCACACTGTTGGTGCTGGTGTCGTTTCTGACGTGCTGGACTAATAGCGTCACTCACTTAACTTACTTTCAAGTAAGGATAGAAGCTCGGGATTTCCCGAGCTTCTTTTTTTTGCACTTTTTTTGCGGTACACTAACTTTATTAATTAATTGAAGAGGTGTTAGGTGTGGACGAGCAAGTAAAGGGACTCACCAGCAAGCAAGCTGCAGCTCAGCTGAAGGTTGATGGTCCTAATGAAGTTCCTGAGCCCCCATTTAATTTTGGTAAGGAGTTCCTTGGGAAACTATGGAACCTTTCAGCGTGGATTTTGGAAGGGGCTTTATTACTAGAGTGCATCCTGGGAAAGTGGATCCAGTCGCTCTTTGTCTTGCTGATGTTGTTGTTTGCAGCATTCAACGGGGCACTGCAAAAGAAAAAGTCACGACGGGTGCTCAACAATATTTCTCATGAATTGACCCCAAACGTTTCAGTTAAGCGTGATGGAAAATGGCAAACAGTCAATTCTAAATATATTGTGGTTGGCGACGTTGTTAGCCTCAAGCGGGGCGACGTATTAGCGGCTGATGTCAAATTAATCAGCGGTCAATTAACTCTTGACGAAAGCTCGATTACTGGTGAATCCAAGGCAATTGCCAAAACGGAAGGGGCAACTGCATACTCCGGCACCACTGTTGAGCAAGGACACGCACTGGCACAAGTTAGTGCAACTGGGCGTAATTCGCGGTCCGGAAAAACGATTAACTTAATTAATAAGTCTGCTGCACCTGGGCACCTTCAACAGTTGCTGACGAGAATTATTTATTACTTGTGTTTATTGGACGCTGTGTTGACACTCATTGTGGTTATTGCGGCCTTCATTTACCACGATAACGTCATTGAGATGCTGCCGTTTTTAGCGATGATGTTTATCGCGTCCATTCCGGTGGCAATGCCCTCAACGTTTGCGCTTTCCAACTCGTTTGAGGCTACTCGCCTCAGCAAGGAAGGTATTTTGACGTCCGATTTGACTGGCATCCAAGACGCAGCTAACCTGAACCTTTTACTGTTAGACAAAACGGGGACCATTACTAAGAATGAGACGGCAGTTGCTTCCTGGAACGCTTTTGGTGAGCTAGACGAACAGGAAGTCTTAGCACTTATTGGGGCCGCCATTGATCGGCGAAATTCCGGGATCATTGACCGGGCAATTGAGCATTATCTAAAGCAACGACAGGTGAAGTCAGCAAAGGTGGACCAGTTTACGCCGTTTACTTCCGATACTGGTTACTCGATGGCAACGAGCGGGACGCATAATGTCAAGCTCGGGTCCTTTAAACAGTTGTCAAAGATTGACCAACAAGCAGTTGATGCTGCCAACCAGGTGGACTTTACTGCTGGCCGGTCGGTAGCAGTACTGATTGATGACCGACTTGCGGGAATTTTTATTCTCCAAGATATGGTGCGCGATGATTCTGCAGAGGCCTTGGCCGAGCTGAAACGGCGGGGAGTCCGTCCAGTTATGTTGACGGGGGATAACCAGCGAACCGCTGCAGCAGTAGCCAAACAGGGTGGCTTAGTTGGGCAGGTAATTTCTTACTCTTCGTTTGATGACCAAACACCTGTTGAATCACTGGCTGGGATTGCGGATGTTTTACCAGAAGATAAACTGCAAATGGTAAAATTTTTTCAGAAAAAGGGATATATCGTAGGAATGACCGGTGACGGTGTCAACGATGCCCCGGCGCTTAAGCAGGCGGAAGTCGGGATTGCCATGTCGAATGCAGCCGATGTTGCCAAGCGTAGTGGAAAGATGGTTTTGTTAGATGACGGGCTCACGCCGATCATCCATATTCTTGATGCTGGGCACCGGGTTTACCAACGGATGACCACCTGGTCGCTGACTAAACTATCGCGAACTGCTGAGTTAACAATGCTTCTAACGGCAGGATATCTTTGCTTTCACTACTTGCCAATGGCCTTGAACGCGATGGTTATTTACACCATTATGAACAACATGGTAACGATGATGATCGGGACTGACAACACTCACATTACCTACAAACCGGAAAGCTGGGACATGAAAAAACTGGCCAAAATTGCCTTTTCGCTGGCCTTTGGCTGGACGCTTGCCGGTTTTGCTTTCGTCGCTTACTTGACGTTGCACGGGTGGAGTCAGGGAACTGTCTCAACCATGGTTTACGTTTACCTGGTGCTCAGTGCAATGCTAATTGTTCTTATCACAAGGACCAAGAAGTACTTCTGGCAGTCCATGCCGTCGCAATTGGTCGGCCTTGTTCAGATAATTGACGTTGTCTTAACTTTTGTGCTGGCCTTGCTAGGTTTGGCAATGACGCAGATCAGCTTGGTTAACCTGGGACTGACGATTGTTGTTGCACTAATCGTCGCGGTAGTGATTGACCTCATTTACCAACCAGTCATGAAAAATAAGTAGGAATTTTATCTTAGCCGGGGCGGAATCGACCGTCCCGGCTGTTTGTTTTCGCCCAAATGGTTGAAATAAGGCTGCCAGTAATGTAGACTATTAAAGTATGTGGAAGTCTGTAAATCCCTTTGCAGGCGACCGTTAAAATGACTCATATTGGAGGAAACAACATGGCAAAATGGGAACGCGAAGGCGACAAGAGCCGCGGTAAATTAACGTTTGAAATTGATGTCGAAACTGCTCAAAAGGGTATCGACAAGGCCTTTGAAGAAACAAAGAAGAAGATTACGGTACCAGGATTCCGGAAGGGTCACGTACCGCGCCAAATCTTTAACCAGATGTATGGTGAAGAATCACTGTACCAGGATGCATTGAATGAAGTTCTTCCGGAAGCTTACCAAGCAGCTGTCAAGGAAGCCGGCATTAAGCCAGTTGACCAGCCACAGTTAAACATTGAAAGCCTTGAAAAGGGCAAGCCGTGGAAGCTTTCGGCTACTGTTAACATCGAACCTGACGTTAAGCTGGGTGACTACAAGGGTCTTGAAGTTACCAAGCACAGCACTGAGATTTCTGACGCAGAAGTTGACAGTGAACTGGAAGACAAGCGGCAGCAACAAGCTGAGCTGGTTCTGAAGGAAGACAAGCCAGCAGCCAAGGGTGACACCGTCGTTATTGACTACGTTGGTACCGTTGATGGTAAGAAGTTTGATGGCGGGTCAGCCGACAACTACTCCCTCGAATTGGGCTCCAACTCCTTCATTCCTGGCTTTGAAGACCAGTTGGTTGGACACAATGCTGACGACAAGGTTGACGTAAAGGTTACTTTCCCAGAAGACTACCATGCTAAGGAACTGGCTGGTAAGGATGCTAACTTTGCTGTTACCATTCACGAAATTAAGGAAAAGCAGTTGCCAGACCTTGATGATGACTTCGCTAAGGATGTTGACGAAGATGTTGACACCCTCGATGAATTAAAGGAAAAGACTAAGAAGCAACTGCAAAAGCAGCGTGATGATTCCGTTCGTTCACAAGTTGAACAAGAAGCGATCGACAAGGCAGTTGCTAACGCCGAAATTGGTGACATTCCGCAGTCAATGATGGATGATGACACCAATCGTCAGGTACAGCAATACTTGGCTGGGATGCAGCAACAAGGGATTAGCCCGAAGATGTACTTCCAGATTACTGGCAGCACCGAAGATGACCTGCGCAAGCAGTTTGCCGACGAAGCTGAGCACCGGGTTAAGACTAACTTGGTACTGGAAGCCATCGTTAAGGATGCTAAGCTGGCTGCTTCAGATGAAGACATTGAAAACGAAATCAAGGACCTGGCAGAACAATATCAGATGAAGGCTGATGAAGTGAAGAAGGTTCTGAGCCGCGACATGCTGACTCACGACATCGAAATCAAGAAGGCCGTTGACTTGGTTGCTGATTCTGCAAAGCAGGTTCTGGAACCAAAGCAGGCTGCTGACAACGATGATGACAAAAAGGAAGACAGTGACAAGTAATTAAGTTACTGTGTTTCGTAAAGCAGGGCTCTCGCTTGAGAGGCCCGCTTTTTTTATGGCGAAAGCAATTAATTTAAAATTGAGTGGCTTTCTGCTAAAATATGAACACAATTAACTACAGGAGGACGATTCAGATTGGATAATGACAATGGAAACGGGATGAATGGTGTTATTCGCTGTTCTTTCTGCGGCAAGTCAGAAGACGAAGTCGAAAAGATTGTCGCCGGCCCGGGCGTATACATTTGTAACGAGTGTGTCGACCTCTGTAAGCGGATCATTGACACGGAAATGGAACAGGAGTCACCAGCCGTTGCGGATATGAAGGTGCCAACTCCGCAGGAAATCGTTGACCAACTTGATGACTACGTCATTGGTCAGGAAGATGCCAAAAAGACTTTGGCAGTGGCGGTTTATAACCACTACAAGCGAGTAACAGCAATGGCCAAAAAAGAAAATAACGATACCGAGCTTCAGAAGAGCAATATTGCGATTATTGGGCCGACCGGTTCGGGGAAGACATATTTGGCACAGTCACTAGCACACATTCTTGATGTACCGTTCGCCATTGCCGACGCAACCACGCTAACCGAAGCAGGTTATGTCGGTGAAGACGTCGAAAATATTATCCTGAAGCTTTTGCAAGCGGCTGATTTTGATGTTAACCGGGCAGAACACGGGATTATTTACATCGATGAAATTGACAAGATTGCCAAGAAGAGTGAAAACGTCTCTATTACGCGGGACGTTTCTGGTGAAGGGGTTCAACAAGCCCTCCTCAAAATTCTGGAAGGGACAGTGGCTAACGTTCCACCGCAGGGCGGACGTAAACATCCACAACAGCAATTTATCCAGGTTGATACCACCAATATTCTCTTCATCGTTGGCGGGGCCTTTGACGGCATTGAAAGTATTGTCAAAGAGCGTCTGGGTGACAAGACAATCGGCTTCGGTACGGACTCGAAGGATGCTGTGAAGGTCACCGAGAAGAATATTCTGCAGCACGTTATTCCGGAAGACCTGCTCAAATTTGGGTTAATTCCTGAGTTCATCGGCCGACTGCCAGTTTTAACGGCTCTACAAAAGCTTGATGAGGATGACTTGATCCGTATCTTGACTGAGCCAAAAAACGCCCTGGTTAAGCAGTATCAGCAGTTAATTAAACTTGACGGGAGTGAATTGCACTTCACTGCTGGTGCACTCCGCGCGATGGCTCAACAGGCGATTGCGCGCAACACAGGTGCTCGGGGTCTGCGTTCCATCATTGAAGATGTCATGCGTGACGTGATGTTCGACTTGCCAAGTCGGCAAGACGTTGCGATGGTAGAAATCGATAAGCGCTGTGTTACTAACCACACCGAGCCGCGTTATATCCTGAAAGACGAAGTTTCATAGCAATAACGGGGCAGCTAGCGATAACTGCCCCGTTTTTTGGAGGAAATGATATGCAAGTAAACCATGTTGAATTAACTATTAGCGCAGTTGAAGCTGCCCAGTACCCCCAGGGTAATGATCCAGAAATTGCTCTGGTGGGACGCTCAAACGTTGGTAAGTCCTCACTGACCAATGTTTTAATTAACCGTCGCAACTTTGCTCATACTTCTAGCCAGCCCGGCAAGACGCAAACGTTGAATTTTTATCATGTTAACAACCGGCTGTTTTTCGTGGACGTTCCAGGGTACGGTTTTGCCAAGGTGTCTAAGAAGGAACGTGAACGCTTTGGACAGATGATTGAACAATACCTTACCAGCAGAGAACAGCTACGGGGAGTCATCATGCTGGTTGATGCTCGACACCAGCCGACAGAGGATGATGTTATGATGTACCAGTACCTTCACTATTATCAACTACCGACATTGGTAGTGGCGACGAAGATTGATAAGGTTAAGGCTAGCCAGCGGACAAAGATGAAGCGAGCAATTATCAAAAAACTCCAATTGCAGGATGGCGATAGTTTGCTGACCTTCTCCGCAGTTAAGCAGCAGGGTAGTGAGCAAGCCTGGCAATGGATTAGCAAACAAACTGGAATTCAATAGGATCAATAAAAGCCGACAGCGCTTCTTCCAGAAACACTGCCGGCTATTTTATCGTTGGTGTTGGTTCACCCGCTTAGGCTTCCTTGTCCTGCTCCTCTTTATCGTCTTGAGCAGGCTTTTTCGGCTTGGTTGCTGGTTCCTTGGCCAGTTTGGCAAATAAATCGTCGAGTTTTTTTGACTGGCGAGTTACTAGTCCCATCTTTGCCACCTCCGTTTTTTTCTTAATGCTAACATGGATTAAAAAGCGAGGCAATTATTCAATTTGATGAATAATTAAACAATATTAGGCCAAACTGTTGCATAATAAATCATGTAGGTTATAATAGTGCTATTAATTAAAGATTGCGGGAGGAACACAAATGCCAGCACAGACTATGATTGAAATCCAACAGTTAAAGAAAGCCTTTGGGGACAACGTTATTCTGGAAAATATCAGTGAGAAGGTTAACAAGGGACAGGTGATTTGCGTAATTGGACCATCTGGGGCTGGGAAGTCAACTTTTTTGCGTTGCCTCAACCTGTTGGAAAAACCCACGAGTGGGAAAATTTTGTTTGAAGGAACCGATCTGACAAAGCTGGGAGCAGCGGATGTTCAAAAGATGCGTGCCAAGATGGGAATGGTTTTCCAAAGCTTCAACCTCTTCCCTAACATGACGGTTATTGACAACGTCAAACTAGCACCAATGAAGGTCAAAAACATTTCAGAAGAAGAGGCACAGGCCGAGGCCAAGAAACTGCTGGAACAGGTTGGCATGGGGGACAAAGCTAATGCTTACCCGATGAGCCTGTCAGGTGGTCAGCAACAGCGGGTGGCAATTGCTCGGAGTCTGGCTATGAAACCAGAAGTAATGCTGTTTGACGAGCCAACCAGTGCGTTGGACCCCGAAATGGTGGGGGAAGTGCTGAAAGTAATGCAGCAGCTGGCTAACGACGGGATGACCATGGTGGTGGTAACGCACGAAATGGGATTTGCCAAAAGCGTTGCCGACCAGATCTGGTTCATGGCAGATGGCTATATTCAGGAAACGGGAACGCCTGAGGAATTTTTTGCCCACCAGCAAACCAAGCGGGCACAGGAGTTCATGAAAAAGATTTTAGAGGCTTAATGTTAACTAACAAGAAACACTTGTCTTTATTGCAGGACTGGTGTTTCTTTTTCTTTGCCCTGGCTGCTTGAAATGAGATAGAATATTATACTGAATTATTGTGGGAAGGAGGAGATCTAATGGTCAGTGAACACCTTGAGCGAAAGTTGGCTCTCCTGCCTGATCGGCCAGGCTGTTACATGATGAAAGACATTAACGGGAAGATTATCTACGTTGGCAAGGCAAAAAACTTAAAAAACCGGGTACGATCCTATTTTAAGAGTAGTCATACGGGTAAAGTGGCGGCAATGGTATCTCAGGTTCATGACTTTGACATCATTGTTACTGACTCGAACAAGGAATCATTCCTGCTAGAGATTACGCTTATCCAGGAACACCAACCGTATTACAATATAAAACTGCTGCATACCACGGGTTACCCGTACATCAAGATTACTAATGAACGAGACCCGCAGATAAAAATCACCGGCCAGGTAGAACATGATGGGGCCTATTATTTTGGCCCGTACCCAAACGTTACGGCTGCTGAAGGGACGGTTAGTTTTATCCAAAAGGTCTACCCTCTCCGCCGGTGTAATGGTTACCAGGGGCGACCATGTCTTTACTATCACCTTGGTCAGTGCCTTGGCGCTTGTTTTCAGGATGTGCCGAAAGAAACTTATGACCGGCAAATTGAACGAATTAAGTCGTTTTTGAATGGCAACACGGGGGAAGTTAAAAAACACCTGGTAGCGAAGATGAAGACGGCTTCTGCTCAAATGGAGTACGAGCGGGCAGCCGAGATTCGCGACCAGTTGCACTACATTGACGTGACAGTCGAAAAACAGAAAATCATAAGTAATGATAAGACGCCGCGTGACATTATCAACTTTTACCTGGACAAGGGATGGCTGTCTATCCAGGTCTTTTTTATCCGACAAGCACGGTTAATGAAGCGTGAAAAAAGACTCTTCCCGGTAGTCGACACTGCTGAAGAAGAAATGACCAGCTTTATCCTGCAGTTCTATCAGCGAAAAAACAACCTCCTCCCTAAGGAAATCCTTTTGCCTGCGGGGCTGCCTAACCAGGAAATCAGTGACATTTTGGGCGTGCCTGTCCGGACTCCACAACGTGGTGAAAAACGGCGGTTGATGAAATTAGCTGGAGAAAATGCTGAATTGGCGCTAAATGATAAGTTCCGGCTGATGGCGATAGATACGGAAAAGACTACCGGTGCAATGAAGGAGATCACTGATGCGCTTGGCTTGCCAGCTGGTCATAAGATTGAAGCATTTGACCATTCTCATATCCAGGGAGCCGACCCGGTTAGCGCGATGGTGGTGTTCGTTGACGGCAAGCCAGCCAAAAAGCTTTACCGGAAGTATAAGTTGAAAACAGTTATCAACCATGCAGATGAAGCTGCTAGCACCCGGGAAGTGATTCGCCGACGGTATTCACGGCTGCTCAAAGAGGGGCAGCCAATGCCAGACATGATTTTCATGGATGGTGGTGAAATTCAAATGGATGCGGTCAAGGACGTGCTGGTTAACGAATTAGACTTAGATATCCCGGTAGTGGGGATGGTCAAACATGACAAGCACAAGACGGCGGACTTGTTATATGGCAGTGGCGACCAACATGTTCACCTAAACCCACGCAGTCAGGGCTTTTACCTAGTCCAGCGAATTCAAGACGAAGTGCACCGTTTTGCCATTACCTTCCACCGGAAGACACATACCAAGCACTCACTAAGTTCAAGGTTGGATCAGATTCAAGGGGTTGGTTCAAAGACGCGTAATAAGCTCTTGAAGAACTTTGGGTCGATTAACGCGATTGCCGATGCACCAGTTGAACAAATCCACCAGCTTGGGATCCCCCAAAAGACTGCACAATTGATTAAAGTATCGCTGCAAAAACACGCGGAGGTTAACCGCGGAAGTAGTCACGATTGATTTTGACGGTTACCGAACAATCGAATATACTAGCAATATCAAGGAAAAGGAACGAGATAGATGAATACTTTTGTCGATCAAATTAAGATTGAGGCCCACGCCGGTCGGGGTGGCAACGGAATGGTTGCTTTCCGCCGCGAAAAATACGTCCCGAATGGGGGCCCCGCAGGCGGTGATGGTGGCCGTGGCGGTAGCATTATTTTAAAGGTTGATCCCGGTTTACGAACCCTGATGGATTTTCGTTATCACCGCATTTTTAAGGCAGCGAACGGAATGGCCGGTGGTAGTAAACAAAAGACGGGGGCATCAGCACAAGACACGGTTGTTGCGGTACCTGCCGGGACTACTGTTAAGGACCTTGATAGTGGTCAGGTCATTGGCGATCTGGTTGAAGATGGCCAGGAGTTAATTATTGCCCATGGTGGACGTGGTGGACGTGGTAATATCCACTTTGCAACGCCGAAAAACCCAGCGCCAGAAATTGCCGAGAATGGTGAACCTGGGGAAGACTCTTACCTGGAGTTAGAGCTGAAAATGCTTGCTGACGTGGGACTGGTTGGCTTCCCATCTGTTGGTAAATCCACACTCCTCTCGGTGGTCACTGGTGCTCGGCCTAAAGTGGCAGCTTACGAGTTTACTACCCTGGTTCCAAACTTGGGGATGGTAATGCTTGACGATGGCCGCGACTTTGCCATGGCTGATATGCCAGGGTTGATTAGTGGTGCAGCCAAGGGTGTTGGTCTAGGATTGAAGTTCCTCCGACATATCGAACGGACTCGTGTGCTCCTGCACCTGGTTGATATGAGCAGTGAAGATCCGGAGCAGGCCCTGTCCCGTTTCCACGTGATTAACCACGAGTTAGCTTCATACGATCCTGAATTGCTGAAGCGACCACAAATTGTTGTGGCAACGAAGATGGATATGCCGAATAGTGCTGATAACTTTGCACACTTTAAGGAACAACTGGCGGCTGATGAAACCTTGCCTGAGACACCCCAACTGATGGCCATTTCCGCCTTGACCCATCAGGGAACACGTGAGTTGATGCTGGCGGCAGCGGACTTGCTGGACAAGACGCCGTCATTTGATGCCAATAGTCATGACGAGCAGGAAGAAGAGACAGTAGAATACCGTCCACAACAGAAGCGTGCTGTGGACTTTAAGATTACCCGTGATAGTGCGGGAACCTGGTTGGTCAGCGGAGAGAAATTAGAACGCTTGTTGGCGATGACCGACTTAACCCACCAGGACAGCCAGTTGCGTTTTGCCCGCCAGCTGCGGCGAATGGGTGTTGATGCGGCACTTCGTAAGCGTGGGATCAAGGACGGAGAAACGGTTCAGATTGGCGACTTTGCCTTTGAATTTGTTCAATAGTAGAGAAGCAGAAAGGCTGACGATTAGATGGAACTTGAATTTTTGGGAACGGGTGCGGGCTCACCCAGTAAACTGCGGAACGTTAGCAGCACGGCCCTGAAGTTACTGGACGAACGAAATGCGGTTTGGCTGTTTGACGTTGGTGAAGCAACCCAGCATCAGATCTTAAAAACGACAATCCGTCCACGGAAAATTGAGAAAATTTTTATTACCCACCTCCATGGTGACCACATTTACGGCTTACCTGGACTTCTGTCTTCCCGCTCTTTTCAAGGGGGCAGTGGTCCGTTAACAATTTATGGCCCGGCAGGAATTAGGGAATTTGTTTTGACTGCTCTGCGAGTGAGCGGGACGCGACTTGCTTACTCATTGCACTTTGTTGAGCTCACCCGTGGCGGGATTATTTTCCAGGACAAGACTTTTACGGTAACGGCTGCTAAGCTGGACCATAACATCGCCTGTTTTGGGTACCGCATTGTCGAAGCTGATCACCAAGGAGAACTACTAGTTGACAAGCTGCGAGCTGATAATGTTCCTTCTGGTCCGATCTATGGTCAGCTAAAAGCTGGGAAAACGGTCACCCTTCCGGATGGGCGGACACTAGATGGTCATCACTATATAGGTCCCGCCCAACCAGGGCGAATTGTTGCTATCATGGGTGACACGCGGCCAACAGACAATACGGTTAAGCTGGCACACAATGCAGATGTGCTCGTTCACGAGGCAACATTTGATAAAAGCGAGTCACGCATGGCCAAAAAATACTATCATTCAACTTCGGAACAGGCTGCCAAAATTGCCAAAAAGGCGGGAGTTGGCAAATTATTGTTGACACATATTTCAGCGCGTTATGTTGGCAAGGCCGCTTATCAGCTCGCTTACCAGGTACGCGATGTTTTCCCGCGGACGTGGGTTGTCAATGACCTTGATGTGGTTAAGATCCCATTTGTGGGAGAGGAGCAGACAAAATGATGAGTCGAATGAAATCACTACGAAAGTTAAAAAATAAAGTTGTCTTGATTACTGGTGGTTCCCAGGGAATTGGGAAGGCTTTAGCACTGGAAGCTGCTCGCCGGGGAGCAATCGTGGTCGTTTGTGCTCGCAACTTGGACCTCTTACAGCAGGTGTCGCGACGCTGTCTCGTGTTGTCGGGCCGGCCGTCGTTTGCTTACCAACTAGACGTCACTGATCCTGACCAGACTGACCAGGTTCTGACCAAGATTAGACACGAGGTTGGCGACATTGACGTTTTGATCAACGCTGCTGGGTTGGGTGATATGACCGCGGCTGTCAAAGAATCGTTATCAATGATGAGCCGGATGGTGAACGTTAATCTCCTGGCCACCATGTATTTGAGTCGTTGTGTTGCCAAGCAGATGATGGATCAGGGCTACGGAGCAATCATTAATATTGGTTCCTTAGCCGGAAAAATTCCAACACCCCATGCGGCAGCTTATTCGGCAACGAAAGCGGGCGTTATTCAATTCAGTAATGTCCTGCGGATGGAAGTGGCCGATTATGGTGTGCAGGTCTTAACGGTTAACCCGGGGCCGGTTGACACTGCTTTCTTTGACAGAGCAGACCCTAGCGGTGATTACCTGTCACACCTGCCGGATAATATGATGATTTCAGCAGATAAGCTGGCATCGACGGTCTGGGATAATGTCGGTTACAAGACTCGGGAAATCAATGTTCCTGGCTACACCGGAACACTCAGCTGGATTTACCAGATTATCCCGGGACTTGGTGACTGGGCGATTAAACGGTTCTTTAATTTTCAACAGCATAAGGAACTGCTGTAATCTCCCGTTTATTACTGCTAATGAAAAACAAAGTGGCTGCAACAGGTTAGCTGGTGCAGCCGCGATTATTTTAAGAAAGAGTGTGAAAATCAATGGCCAAGTCACATTACCAGTGGCAGTATCCGGATGCAGTGGATCCTGCTTTGGTCAAGCAAATTCAACAGGCTGACGAATTACCCGCAGCGGTCGCAAATATCCTGGTCCAACGTGGTTGTCAGTCGGTAGAAGAAGCGGAGGCCTTCCTTCATCCCGACGATCTGACGACAATTGTTAAGCCAGACGCTCTTCATGACATGGACAAGGCAGTGACACGGATTGAACAAGCTGTAGAAACTGGCGAAAAGATTACGGTTTATGGGGACTACGATGCTGATGGCATCACGAGTACGTCGTTGATGTATGAAACGCTGTTGACGCTGGGAGCAAATGCTGACTACTACATTCCTGATCGTTTTCAGGATGGTTATGGACCTAACCCGACGGTTTATCAGCGTTTAATTGATGACGGAACAAAGTTGATCGTGACCGTTGACAACGGGGTGGCAGGTTTGGAGGCGTTAACGCTGGCTCATGAACGGGGAGTAGACGTGGTAGTCACAGACCACCACCAGTTTGCTGACCAGTTGCCACCGGCAGCCGCAATCGTTCACCCGCAGTATCCGGGGGTTGACTATCCCGGTGGCGACCTATCTGGGGTTGGTGTTGCCTTTAAAGTGGCCTGGGCACTACTGGAAGAATTTCCAGAGGAACTATTAGACTTGGTCGCGATCGGCGAAATTGCTGACGTGGTTTCAGTGGCTGGTGAGAATAGGACACTTATTAGTCTGGGATTACAAAAAATGCAACAAAAACAGCGGTTGGGACTGCATGCCCTGGCCCAGCTATCCGGGGTTGACGAAGATAACGTCACGACTGAAGACATCGGGTTCCAGATCGCGCCGCGTTTGAATGCCCTTGGTCGTGTTGCTAACGCTAATGATGGTGTCCGGCTGCTAACGACTCTTAACCCGGCCGAGGCTCAATCATTGGCGGAAAAGGTTGACCATGATAACCAGCAACGGCGGCAGTTAGTTGATCAAATTACTACCCAGGCAACGCAACAGGCACAGTCAGAGGCTAATTGTCAACGACAAACCCTGCTCATCTGTGGTCATGGCTGGCACCAGGGCGTGTTAGGGATCGTGGCTTCACGGCTCGTAGAAGCGACTGGTAAACCAACCATTGTTGCTAGCACGGACGGCGGACAGCTTTACAAGGGGTCCGGTCGTAGCTCGGCGGGATTCAACCTCTTCCAGGCATTGGATGGTCATCGTGACCTAATGACTGCCTTTGGAGGACACAGTCAAGCCTGTGGGTTGTCTTTTCAACAGGACGCAGGGGACAAGCTGCAAAGTGCGTTGGAAGAGGCGGCCGCTAACCAGCACTTGGCAGACAAGGGGCCGGCAAAATTAATGATTAGCGGCCAGCTATCGCCAGAAGAAATTAATCTTCTCCTGGCTAAGCAGATTCGCCGCTTAGATCCCTTTGGCCCTGGTAACGAAACACCAGTCTTTGAAATTAAGCAGCCGCAGATTACTAGTGTGTCGACCATGGGCAAGGAGGGTAACCATCTCCGGGTTAATATTGCTGGAAATAGTGGCCGTCAGACCATTGTGGCCTTTAACCAGGGACAACTCGCACCGGTGTTAACAGCGGCCCCCGCAGGGAGTGTCAATTTTGCTGTTACCCTTAACATTAACCAGTGGAAAGGCAAGCAGAGTGTTCAACTCATGCTGAAAGACCTTCAATTTACGGCGGCAGAGGTAGTTGATTCACGAACTAGTTACCTGACGCCAGCGATGTTTAGTGAAGAGAGCAATTACATAATCTATGGTGAACAGCTACGCGAAAATGTTGCGGGAAACGCCAACGGAAAAGTCCTGAGTCCCGAGGAGGCCCGCCAAACAGACTTTGCTGGTCAAAACGTGACGATTGTCGACTGCCCACCGAGCTTAGGCGAATTGGCAGCTGACATGATGAGCTCGCAGCAACCAGCTAAGCTACGACTGCTGTTGTGGCCACAGCAGAGCCATGGAAGAGCAGAAGTGCCTGACCGCCAGCATTTTGCGGCTCTTTACCGCTTGTTAAAGAACCACCGTCAAATCACCTGGCCTGCAGGTATCAAACAGCTCGCGGTTGAGTTAACGATTGCCCCAGCAACTTTAAAATTTATGATTCAGGTGTTTTATGACGGGGGATTTGTTACAATAAAAGATGGTTTGCTGAGTTTCAACCCGTCACCTGATAAGGTCGCGCTCAGTTCGCTGCCAACTTATCAACGTCGGTTGGCCCGTCTTCAGGCGGAAAAACTGTTACTGAAGAGCGACCAGCGACGGTTGACTAACTGGGTTTATGAACAGTTGACAAACACATGGATTAAAGGAGTTTAGAACGAATGACCGTTGATTATTACAAGATTGTCGATAGTATTCCGGACTTTCCGGAGAAAGGAATTATTTACCGCGACATTATGCCGTTGATGGCTAATGGCGAGGCTTTTCACCAGGCAATTGGCGAGATTGTTAACTACGCAAAAGATAAGCAGGTTGACATGGTCGTTGGTCCTGAAGCTCGTGGATTTATCGTTGGCTGTCCAATTGCCTATGAACTAGGCGCTGGTTTTGCTGCCGCCCGTAAAAAAGGGAAACTACCACGTGAAGCAGTTAGTGCTTCGTATAATTTAGAATACGGGACAGCAACACTGCAGATGGAAAAGGATGCAATCAAACCAGGACAGCGGGTCCTGGTTGTTGACGACTTGCTAGCCACGGGCGGGACGATCGGGGCGACGATCGACCTCGTTCACCAGTTGGGTGGTGAAGTTGTCGGTTGTGCCTTCATCATTGAGTTAAAAGACCTGCATGGTCGTGATAAGCTGACCGGCTACGATGTCAAAACACTGATGCAATACTAAAAAATCCCCGTCATACTTGGCTTGACCAAGTACGATGGGGATTGTCTTATTAATGGTTATTTTTCAGCTAAAAGGTCTTGCCAGTGTAAGGTCTTTTTGGCAGTTTATCAAAGTCATACGTTGCCAGTTCTTCGACGTCTTTAGTGTAGAAGCATAGTGCCTGGCCAATCATTAGGTTGAGTGGTTCGTCAAGTTCCTGCAGACAAACAACCGGGGTATGTGATGAGAAGGCATAACCAACTTCAAAAGCGGTCCCGGAGTCCATATTCTGGTGCACAAAGTCGGTAACGGCGCAGACCACGTCGGCTTTGTCAATTTCTTCGGTATCCAGCTTAAAGACGCGTTTTGCCCACTCTGGTGTAAATTGTTGTCCATTATCGTCGGTAGTATTTGTTTCCATTGGGGAGAAGAAACTATCGACAGATGGATTGGCTTTTAATGCTGCTTCAACGCGGTGAATACGGTCAATTTGCTGGTCGCTAAAGAAAGGTCCAGCAAGGTAAATACGTGCCATGATTCATTCCTCCTTGATGTCATTATCTTACACGATCACGAACATTATCGCAATAAAATTAAATAAGATTCGTCTTAACTGTTATTGACGCCATGGAGTAATGCCGCAACCCCCATGCCGCCGCCAACACAAAGGGAGGCAACTCCGTACTTGCTATGACGCCGACTCATTTCATAAGCTAGTGTAACAGCGATGCGCGCACCGGATGCTGCTAGGGGATGGCCAAGGGCAACTGCGCCACCGTTCGGATTGACCCGCGAACTTGGCAACCCTAACTCACGGATAACCGCCAGTGACTGGGCGGCAAAAGCTTCGTTAATTTCAAAAAGGTCCACCTGGTCAAGAGGTACTCGGCTCTTGGCTAATAGTTGACGGATGGCAGGGATGGGGCCTAAGCCCATCACAGCAGGATCAAGGCCGACCAGCGAACCTTCATCCCAGCGGGCTAGGGGAACAATTCCTAGTTGGTCGACTAGTTGTTGACTGGCTAAAACGAGTGCTGCTGCGCCGTCGTTGATTCCCGAAGAATTGCCGGCAGTGACCACCCCATTTTGAGTAAATGCCGGCTTAAGATGGGCTAGTTTGTCCAGTGAGGAATCAGGGCGGGGCCCTTCATCGAGAGTAATGGTCTTAGTTTGACCGTGTTTCATTGGCACGGTTACCGGAACAATTTCATCATCAAAGCGACCGGCTCGTTGTGCCGCCACCGCTTTTTTCTGACTGCTCTGGGCGAACTGGTCGAGTTCTTGTCTGGTCAGTTGGTATCGCTTGGCAACGTTTTCGGCTGTTTGCCCCATATGGTAATGATGAAAGGCGTCGATTAGCCCATCATTTTGCAGTGCATCCACGAGTTTGCCGTTACCCAAACGGTACCCACGACGAGCATTTCGCAACAGGTAGGGGGCGTTACTCATGCTCTCCATGCCGCCAGCGAGAGCAACGGACATTTCACCAGCACGAATAAGCTGTGCAGCCAAGTTAATGCTGTGCAGTCCGGAGGCACAAACATCATTTATGGTGGTTGCCGGAACGGACTGGCTGAGTCCGGAGTTGATCGCGACTTGTCGCGCTGGGTTTTGCCCATTGCCGGCCTGAATTGCGTTGCCAAAGTAGACTTGATCAATGAGCTCGGGCTTGATTCCTGAACGCATAATCGCGGCCTTGGAGGCGATGGTTCCCAGTTGGACAGCAGAGAGGCCGGCGAGGGTGCCGTTCATTTTACCAATAGGGGTTCTTGCCGCACCGATAATGTAGACGGCAGCTGATGATACACTCATAATTCATTTCCCTTCACTGATTTATTAAAAAATGACTATTCCTATTGTATCCAAGCCGGAAATGAAGCACAATAATTAAAGTAGTTTACACAGGAAAGAGAAGGGGAACGTTATGATTTTTCTTGCATTATTTGGTGGCCTCATGCTCATTTTAAGCGGGTTTTACCTAGCTAATTCGTGGATGGAATATCACGAATGGAAGTGGGCGACCCTGCTAGTCATCGTTAGCTTGGCGATGACGGTGGTCGGGGTGGTTAAGCTGCCGTACTGGCACCATTCTAGCAACAATGCTGCTTCCAGTAGCCAGTCTACTTCGGCTAAACAGCGTGCAGCTGCTAATTCTGGAAGCTTGCAGCAGTTTGCTAACCAAATGTCAATTGCTGGTGGTAACACTGCTAGTCAGGACCAAAAGGAATCGGCAGTTTTACGTCAATTGCAGAAGGCTTACAGTAAGCTTGGCACGGTATCGTTTGATTCTTCTGACAAGACCTTTAAGGTGACACCAACAAACGACGAGATGAAACAAGCACTGAGCCAGCTGGCACAAAGTCCGGACCAAGCCGACCAGATGGGCTGGCCAAAGTTTACTAAGTCCATCCAGCAAACGTCATCACAATTGGTTAATGTCCTGGGCAACGGGTACTCCATTACCCTCGTTAACCCAAGTGATGAGGCGAAGGCCCTTTATACCGCGAAGGATGGTAAAACCACCTTTGACATCGCTAATCAGTAGTGTTCTCGCAGCAAGGGGTTTTGTGACAATCATTTGGCAGATGGGCCTTTACCTTCAGTAAAGTTGTTGGTATAATATGGATTGTTCAATTTTGGAGAGTTGGCAGAGCGGTAATGCATCGGACTCGAAATCCGACGAACCGGGTAAAACCGGCGCGCAGGTTCGATTCCTGTACTCTCCTTTCTTACTGTTGAAGATTAACAGTTATTAAACCCCGTCAAGCTTTGCTTCGACGGGGTTTTCACATTTTTTATCAGAGGGTGAATGAAAATGCAGATTGGAATTGACAAACTAAGTTTTGCAACAACGCCGTTTTATTTGGACATGGTTGAATTAGCCCAGGAACGTGGTGTTGACCCAAATAAGTATTTGATTGGTATTGGTCAGGAAAAGCAGGCTGTTGTTCCCCCAACGCAGGATGCGGTTACTTTAGGAGCGGCAGCGGCTTTAAAGCTAATGACTCCGGAATTAAAAAAGCGGATCAGCACCGTCCTGGTTGCGACTGAGTCGGGAGTGGACAACTCGAAGGCCACGGCAATTTACATTAAACGGCTGCTGGGCCTCCCTAAGTTTACCCGGGTGGTGGAACTCAAAGAAGCTTGCTATGCTGCAACTGCCGGTGTGATGATGGCCAAGGGACTGGTTGCGATGGATCCACAGTCTGCCATATTAGTTATCGGGACGGATATTGCCCGCTATGGCATTAACACCCCGGGTGAAGTGACTCAAGGAGCTGGGGCGGTCGCAATGACCATTACTGCTAACCCCCGCCTGTTAGAACTAGACCAGGTCAGTGTGGCGGCTAGTGACGACATTATGGATTTTTGGCGCCCCCTTTATTCTGAAAACGCCATGGTTGAGGGAAAGTACTCAACTCAGATCTACATCGACTTTTTCTTGCAGACCTTTAGACGTTACCAGGAGATGACCGGCCGTCGCTTGGCAGACTTTGATGCTTTGCTTTTCCACTTGCCGTTTACCAAGATGGGGAAGAAGGCTCTCGACGCATTGTTAGGGGATTGCAACGATGTAAATAGTCGTCGTTTACGGTCGGCGTTAACTGCCAGTCAGTTGTATTGTCGGCAAGTCGGTAACCTTTACACTGGATCTTTGTACCTGAGTCTTCTGTCATTCTTGCAGAATGGCCAGGCCAGTGCTGGCCAGCGACTCGGTTTGTTTAGTTACGGCTCTGGGGCCGAAGGTGAATTCTACAGCGGGGTCTTAAAACCGGGATTTGCCAATCAACTTAATGACGTTTCTGTAGACCTAGCAAGTCGCCAGCAAGTGACTGTTGATGAATACGAAAAGATGTTTGACAGTCAGTTAGGATTGACGGAGAGTGATGTCAGTT
Organism: [Lactobacillus] timonensis; assembly: GCF_900240275.1. Classification (GTDB taxonomy): domain Bacteria; phylum Bacillota; class Bacilli; order Lactobacillales; family Lactobacillaceae; genus Limosilactobacillus; species Limosilactobacillus timonensis. The sequence goes on from NZ_LT964761.1 coordinate 1,420,472, forward strand.
TTGAAACCAGTAAAGACCCATCGCCGTTCTTGCTAAGTGGGCAAGTGGGTCACCAGCGGCAGTATCAAGTTAATAAGTAAAACCATCGGACGAAGCGATTCCATTATTTTGACATTGCTTCGTTCATTTTTGTTTTTAACGACACGACCAATTTGTGTATAGGTCAGGTGGTAAAAATCAAAAAGCTGCCAACCTTCATCATAATGAAAGGTTCGCAGCTTTTATTCATGCAAACTACTGTGAAAAAATTAATTCTGTTGTGAATCGGGGTGTTTTTGAATCCAAGGACCAAGCTGATACTTAATCAATCGTGTCACGCATTAGGCCAATGACCTTGCCAAGGATGCTAACGTGGTTCAGCATAATGGGGGCCATGTCATCATTTTCTGGTTGTAAACGGTAATGACCATCCTCCTTGAAAAATCGCTTGCAGGTGGCTTCATTATCTTCTGTCATTGCAATGACGACTTCACCATTTTCCGCGGTTTCTTGCCGTCTAACAATAACTTTGTCACCGTTAAGAATTCCCATATTAATCATACTGTTACCGTGAATTTCCAGCATGAAAAGATCGTCATGGTCGTTCATTGTTGGTGGGACAGGGTAGTAGTCAGTAATATTTTGGTCGGCAAGGATTGGTTGCCCCGCAGCGACTGTTCCCAGTAATGGCATTTTGTCTGGATGGGCTTTTACACCCAATATTTGCCGCCCGGTTGAAGTGATTTCGAGCGCACGTGGTTTAGCGGGATCACGACGGAGAAATCCTTTGGCAATGAGACGGTTAATGTGGCCGTGCACCGTCGAAGTGGACGAAAGGCCAACTGCGGCACAAATTTCACGTACTGTTGGCGGATAGCCCTGGTTTTCTACTTGCTGGTAGATAAAACTCAGCACTGCCATCTGTTTGTTTTGTCCTGACTTTGCCATAATAACCTCCGTAGTTGTTCATTTATTGATAATCTTATTTTAGCATAAAAAAAACGATCTTCAAACGTATGTTCGCAGAGATAGTCCGTTTTCTTGATAAAAATTAGCCGTTTCTGTACACTTAGGGTATTAGATGAATGAACGAGGTGCACTTATGGCAAAGGAAAATGAACAGGATAAGCTACTTAAACGGATTAACGAGTTAGCAAAGAAAAATAAGGCAGAGGGACTGACAGCTGACGAAAAAAAGGAACGTGAGCAGCTTCGTCAACAGTACCTAGCTAACTTCCGTGCAGCTTTTCGCAGTAATCTCGAACATACGAAGTTTTACAACCAAGAAGGGAAAGAGGTTACCCCTGAAAAATTACGACAAGCACAACGGAAAAGCGGTTTAAGAAAGGACTAAGTTGATAATTAGGCTTTTCAATGACGCAGAGATTGTGTAAGATAGTTGAGTGAATCGTAATTTCAAGGAGGAAAAAGATAGTGTCCGGTTTAACAATTCTTTTCATTATCATTGCCCTAATTATCGGGGTAGTTATTGGCTTTTTTGGCGCACGTCGTTACATGGAAAACTACCTGCGCAACAATCCACCAATTACTGAAGAAATGTTACGTTCAATGATGATGCAGATGGGCCAAAAGCCATCGAACCGTAAACTGCACCAAATGATGCAGATGATGAAGGTTCAAGCAAAAAAGGCTAACAAGTAAAAAATAGGGAGTCGCTGCTGCGGCTCCTTTCTTTCTGCTCTGTTTTAGAAATCATCATCTTTTGGCTTAGGTGGCATTACATACTTAAATGATGGGTCTAGTTCGTGGTCTAAATCGTCGAACGCCTGCTGCAATTGCCGCTCTATCTGCTGTTGATAATCATCAGTTAGTCGCTGGTGACTGTCTAGGATGATTGGCTGACCAAAAGCGATGCGTCGTTTTTTTCTTGACCAAAGCTGACCAAAAGACAGCGGTCCCTGATAAACGGCGGGAACGAGCGGCACGTTCGCTAGTTTGGCAATTAGTAGCGCGCCACCTTTTAACTGGGCAGAATACCGGGAACCAGTCGGAAAGATGATTGTTGAGAGGTTGCTATCTTTGAGCAACTTTACCGGCTTTTTGATGGCGGACATGCCAGGGTGCTTACGGTTGACTGGGAAGGCATGCAGTTTGCGAAGAAACCAGTTGTTAAACTTGTTCTCAAAAAGCTCTTCCTTGGCCATAAAACTAAACTCTTTTGGGTAGGCCGCAATGGCTAGTAAAACCGGGTCCATCCATGTCCGGTGCGGGGCAACCAAGATGTAGTTGCCGTCCGGTAGGTTTTCTTTGTGCGTGATTTGGGCACGTCCATTAATCAGCGTTAAAATAGGATTTACCAAGTGGATTAAAAAACGATACATTCTTTTTCCCCTAATAATTGTTTTCAACAGTATGACGAATCTTAACCTAAGTTTCAACCCCGGAGGGATATATGACAAAGGAATCAACATTGTTAAAAGCCGGTGAGCGAATTGATGAACTCCCTGCTGTTGGTATTAAGATCATTCAAAGCGACCAGGTCTTTGCCTTTTCGCTTGACGCGGTTATTTTATCGCACTTTGTCCGATCAAACCACCGCCATCAGCTGAAGATTGTGGATCTCTGTGCTGGTAATGGCGCGGTCGGCTTGTTTCTTCATGAAAAGCTCGGGGGTCATTTCACGGAGGTTGAAATTCAGCCGCGGCTGGCAGATATGGCCCGGCGAAGCATCACCTTAAACGGACTCGACGATCGTTATCGTGTAGTAACTGACGACTTAGCAAATGTTTACCAGGAAGTCCCCAAGGATTCAGCAGACATTGTTGTTTGCAACCCGCCATACTTTACCAACCTACCACAAAGTGAGAAGAATCCTAACCCTTATCTAGCGGTGGCACGTCATGAAATTAAAACTAATCTGAGCACGGTTGTGAACAGAATGAGCGGTCTGCTTAAGATGAACGGTCATGGTTACCTGGTGCACCGACCAAGTCGCTTAGCGGAAATACTGGAGAAATTGGCCGCTGCTCGACTGGTTGCGAAACGGTTACAATTTATTCACCCGCGAATGGGTCGTGATGCGAACATGGTTGTTATTGAAGCAATTAAGGACGGCAAACCAGGTGGACTCAAGGTTAACGCACCGTTGATTGTTCACCAGGGACAAGGTTATTCGCCAGCAGTAAAAGAGATGCTCTATGGCTAAGAAATACTATTTTTACGTTTTATATTGTGCTGATGATTCTCTATATGGCGGGTTCACCGATGACGTCCAGCGCCGCTTCGCAACTCACCAGCTATATAAGGGGGCAAAGTATACCCGGGTAAGGAGCCGGCACCCGCTTCAGTTGGCATATTACCAAGAATTTGCTAGCAAGCATGATGCCTTAAGCGCCGAGTACCACTTCAAACACCAGCAGCGGACGCGAAAATTAGCCTTTTTACGTCATCATGGTGTGAAGCTAGCAACTTTGCGTCGGCAACTGCAAAAACTTCGGGCGAAAAGTTAAAAAGAACTTGAGAAGCCCGGGGAGTTTTTGTATACTATTAATCGGTGCTTTACTGCACAAAACACACACCCACCGCGATGAAACGGGAAGTGCCAATTGGTGCCTGTTTCAGCTGAACGGTAGGGAGGATAAACTATTTGGAGGTATATTATGGCTGTTGTTACTATGAAGCAATTACTGGAGGCCGGTGTTCACTTCGGTCACCAGACTCGTCGTTGGAACCCAAAGATGAAGCCGTACATCTTTACTGAACGTAACGGCATTTACATCATTGACCTGCAGAAGACGGTCAAGATGATCGGTACTGCTTACAACTACATGAAGGATGTTGCCGCAAACGACGGTGTTATCCTTTTTGTTGGAACGAAGAAGCAGGCTCAGGATTCCATCGAAGAAGAAGCTACCCGTGCCGGCGTTTACTACGTCAACCACCGTTGGCTTGGTGGGACGCTGACTAACTGGAAGACTATCCAGTCACGGATTGCCCGCCTCAAGGAACTGAAGAAGATGACCACTGATGGCACTTTCGATGTTCTGCCAAAGAAGGAAGTTGCGGTACTGACTAAGCAACGCGAAAAGCTTGAACACTTCCTGGGCGGGATTGAAGACATGCCACGGATTCCTGATGTGATCTACATCGTAGACCCACACAAGGAACAAATTGCCGTTAACGAAGCAAAGAAGCTTAATATTCCGATCGTTGCCATGGTGGACACCAACACCGATCCAGATGACATCGATGTCATCATCCCATCAAACGACGACGCTATTCGTGCCGTTCGTCTGATTACTTCAAAGATGGCTGATGCCGTCATCGAAGGTAAGCAGGGTCAGGATGAACAAAAGGCTGCTAAGGAAGAAGCAGCTGATGATGCTGATCAAACCGTTTCTGAAGATTCACTGAAGGATCTGAAGAAGCACGCTGAAGGCAAGGACTAAGAATAAATAGTTAACGCTTGGGCTGTTTTGCAGGATGACCTTTTGGGCCTGAGTGCAAAGCAGCTTTTTTACTAGCTGAATTTAAAATTAACACGAGGAGTGATTGAAGATGGCAAAAATTAGTGCCAAATTGGTAATGCAATTGCGTGATAAGTCAGGTGTCGGGATCATGGCTGCTAAGAAGGCCCTTGTTGAAAGTGATGGCGACATGGACAAGGCCATGGACCTGTTGCGTGAAAAGGGGATGGCTAAGGCGGCCAAGAAGAGTGGCAAGGTTGCTGCTGAAGGGCTGACTGCCATTGAAGTTGAGGGTAACAACGCAGTTATCGTTGAATTGAACTCTGAAACCGACTTCGTAGCTGCATCTGATCCGTTCAAGCAGTTACTGAGCAAGCTGGCTAAGTTGCTGGTGGAAAAGCAACCGGCTGACGTTGCCACAGCTGAAGAACTGTCATTTGATGATGGCACTTCTGTTAAGCAGGCACTGGCAACCACGACCCAACAAACTGGTGAAAAGATTAGCATTCGCCGCTTTGAAATCGTTAAGAAGAACGATGGGGATCACTTTGGTCCTTACCTGCACCAGGGTGGCCGGATTGCATCACTGGTTGTTTTGGAAGGTGCTGATGATGCCACTGCAAAGGACGTTGCAATGCACGTTGCTGCAATCAACCCAGAATTCATGACTAAGGATGACGTGCCAGCTGATCGGTTGGCTCACGAAAAGGAAGTCTTCAAGCAGGAAACGCTGAATGAAGGCAAGCCTGAAAAGATTGTTGACCGGATTGTTGAAGGCCGGCTCAACAAGTTTCTGTCTGAAATCTGCTTAGCCGATCAGGACTTTGTTAAGGATTCTGACAAGACTGTTGCTGAATACGTTGCTTCTAAGGATGGTAAGCTGAAGTCATTCGTTCGCTACGAAGTTGGTGAAGGGATCGAAAAGAAGCAGTCTGACATCGCACAAGAAGTGCAAGATCAGCTGAAGTAGTTCATTTTTGAAGGGGGGGGCGTACCAGCAAGTGGTGCGCCCTTTGCTGGATCATAAGCAAAGGAGGAACAACTTATGTCTGATGTTAAGTATCACCGGATTGTTCTTAAACTGAGTGGTGAAGCACTTGCTGGCGATCAGAAGTTTGGGATTAACCCACCAGAAATCAAGCTGGTGGCTAAGGAACTAAAACAGGTTTATGAATCTGGCGTTCAGGTAGCCATTGTTGTTGGCGGTGGCAATATGTGGCGTGGTGTTACTGGTGAGCAACTGGGTATGGAACGGGCCCAGGCTGATTATATCGGGATGCTGGGGACCATTATGAACGCTCTTTCATTGCAGGATGCCCTTGAATCTGTTGGTGTTCCAACGCGCGTACAAACGTCGATTGAGATGCGGCAAATTGCTGAACCATACATCCGGCGGCGTGCAATCCGTCACCTTGAAAAAGGACGGGTTGTGATCTTTGCCGGTGGGACTGGGAGTCCATACTTCTCGACTGATACAACTGCTGCCTTGCGAGCTGCTGAGATTAATGCTGATGCAATCCTGATGGGTAAGAACGGGGTTGACGGTGTCTACTCAGCAGACCCGAACAAGGATGCATCCGCAGTGAAGTTTGACCATCTGACCCACATGGATGTTTTGGAAAAACACCTTCACGTAATGGATTCAACCGCTAGTTCATTGTCAATGGATAATCATATTCCACTGGTTGTCTTTAACTTTAATAAGGCGGGCAACATTTTAAAAGCAGTCTCGGGTGAATCTATCGGGACGACAATCGAAGGAGATTAATTATGGCAAGTTCAAAACAGATCTTGGCAGAAGCCAAGGATAAAATGAAGAAAACTGGCGAAGCTTTATCACGCCGACTAGCTGAAATTCGTGCGGGAAGGGCTAATGCCAGCCTGCTGAACCCGGTAAAGGTTGATTACTATGGTGCTCCGACGCCGCTTAACCAAGTAGCTTCAATCACTATCCCAGAAGCGCGTCAATTGCTGGTTACTCCGTATGACAAGAGTATCCTGGAGGAAATTGAGCGGGCTATCTACGAGGCCAACCTTGGCCTGAACCCGCAAAACGAGGGTGCTGCTATTCGAATCCTGATTCCACAGCTGACGGAAGACCGTCGGAAGGAATTGGTCAAGAACGTTAAGGCGGAAACTGAAAAAGCAAAGGTGGCCATTCGCAACGTTCGGCGCGACGCCATGGACCAGTTGAAAGACGGGCATAAGAATGGTGATTTTAATGATGACCAGTTCCATGACCTGGAAGATCAAGTCCAAAAAGAAACCGACGCGGGAATTAAGAATCTAGAAGAAATATCATCCGCTAAGGAAAAAGAATTAATGACCGAATAAGATGTTTATAAGGCAAGGCAAACGACGACAGTCAGTTTTGTACTTGCTTTTTTTTCTGTTAAAATCTGTTAAAATATATTTTGTGCATAATTACTGCCGGTAGGATGCCGGCTAGTTGGGAGGCGGTCTGTTTATGGAACAAGCAAGTAATAGCCACACAACACCGCAACTAGAAATGGATAAAATTCCTGCCCATGTTGCCATCATAATGGATGGTAACGGCCGGTGGGCGACAAGACAGCACCTGCCACGGATTGCTGGTCACAAAGCCGGGATGAATACCGTCAAAAAGATCGCGATTGCAGCGAGTGACTTAGGAATTAAAGTGCTAACACTGTATGCCTTTTCCACTGAGAATTGGAAGCGTCCGGAATCAGAAGTTAGCTATCTGATGAAGTTGCCGATTCGTTTTTTCAATACTTTCGTCCCTAACTTAGTGAAACACAACGTCCGGGTGATGGTAATGGGGCACATTGATGGTTTGCCCGCTGCGACTCAGAAGGCTGTTAAAAAGGCAATGGCAGATACGGCTGAATGTGACGGGATGATTCTTAACTTCGCTTTGAATTATGGTGGGCGTGACGAGTTAGTTTGTGCCATGAAATCGATTGCACAGTCCGTTAAAGACGGAGAAATTTCTCCCCGCCAGGTTGATGAACAGTTGATTGATCAGCACTTGATGACTGCACCGTTGGGGTCAGCTAGTGATCCAGACTTACTGATTCGGACCAGTGGTGAGGAACGGGTCAGCAATTTCTTACTCTGGCAGATTGCTTACAGTGAGTTAGTTTTTGTGGACCAAGCTTGGCCTGATTTTGATGGTGACAGCCTTCGCGCTGCTATTAGTACTTTCCAACACCGTCACCGTCGTTTTGGCGGCCTGGTGAATAAATAAATGATTGGAGAATAGAATTGAAAACGCGTGTTATTACTGCCGTTGTGGCATTGGCTATTTTCATTCCGCTAATTTTGATTGGTGGATGGCCATTAACTGTTGCCGCGCTGGCCTTAGGGGTAGTTGCGATGGGCGAAATCACGACAATGAAAAAGATGTTCGTCACTTCGTTCCCGGCCTTGGTTAGCTTTTTGGGTGTTTGTTTAGTGATTGCTCCGAGCAATTGGCTTTCCTGGTTACCAACGGGAATTAGTCGCTGGGAGGCATTTTACATCCTGGTGATCTTCCTGCTGCTATACACGGTTATTGCTAAGCAACGCTTTAGCTTCGATGATGCTGGTGTGCTGACACTGGGAATGTTGTACATTGGATTTGGCTTTAATGCCTTTATTACTGCACGAGGTGTTGGGTTTACTACCTTGCTTTATGGAATGCTGATCGTTTGGATTACTGATAGTGGCGCCTACCTTATTGGCCGTAAGATCGGCAAGCATAAGTTGGCTCCTAAGGTAAGTCCCAATAAAACCTGGGAAGGTTCTATCGGGGGGACACTGTCAGCGGTCATTATCGCAGCGGTTTATCTCTATTTCTTCCCAGTAGGGTACGACAACTACCCACTGATGCTTTTAGCAACCCTGTTCTTATCAATTATGGGGCAGTTTGGCGACCTCATTGAATCATCGTTAAAACGCTACTACGGCGTTAAAGATTCGGGTAAAATTCTCCCGGGACACGGTGGTATTTTGGACCGGTTTGACAGTATGCTGCTGGTAATGCCGCTGATGCAAATACTAGCGATTATCTAATACCTATTGAGTGAGGCGGTTTTTTGCTAATCACAATTATTACGTTCATCCTCGTTTTTGGGTTGATCGTTCTTGTTCACGAATTTGGTCACTACTACTTTGCCGTTCGTGCTGGAATCCTCGTTCGCGAATTTTCCATTGGGATGGGACCCAAGGTATGGTGGCGCCGGGGAAAAAACGGGACCACCTTCACGGTGAGAATTTTGCCGGTGGGGGGCTATGTTCGTTTCGCTGGTGACGATGATGACGATGAAGAGTACCTTCGCCCTGGATCCACTGTCAGCATTACTTTAAATGACAACCAACTAGTTAAAACGATCGATGTTAATCAAAATAACCAGTTACTACAAGGAATTCCGGTGCAGGTAGTGGATCACGACTTGACGGATGATTTGTTTATTGCTGGTTATGTCAATGGCGACGAGTCTGAAGTGAAGCGCTTTTCCGTTGACCATGATGCGGTGATTGTTGAACCGGACGGCACTAGTGTACGAATTGCGCCGCGTGATGTGCTTTTTCAATCAGCGAGCTTGGGGCACCGGATGTTAACCAATTTTGCTGGACCGCTTAACAACTTCATACTCTCGTTGGTTGTCTTTGTTATTCTGGGCTTTACTCTTCCGGGAATACCGACTGGGAGTAACCGGTTAGGAAATGTTCAGTCGGCTGGACCGGCAGCGCGCGCTGGATTAGTTACTGGTGACCGAATTATTAGTGTCGACCATCATCGGGTAGAAAATTGGCAAGAGCTTTCCCAACAGGTTAGTGCCAAGCCTGGCAAGTTGGTAAAAGTGACATACGAGCATGGCAACCGAAAAAAAACGGTTAGCTTAAAGACGACCACTGCCACTGTTAATAAGCAGAAGGTGGGACGGATTGGTATTGAAGAAGAACTGTCTAAATCACCAGCTGCCCGGGTAAAATATGGCTGGAATGCCTTCGTTCAATCGGGGACACTGATCTTTAGTGTGTTGGGACATATGGTTACCCACGGCTTTAACTTGAACGACTTTGGGGGTCCGGTCGCAATGTATGCAGGGACTTCGCAGGCAACGCACTACGGTGTCAATGGCGTATTAGCATTTCTGGCCGCTCTGTCAATCAACCTGGGGATCGTCAATCTTTTGCCAATTCCGGCACTTGACGGTGGTAAGCTGTTGTTAAACATTGTTGAGGCCATTATTCGCCGGCCAATTCCGGAAAAAGTCGAAGTCGTTGTGACATTAATTGGTTTCACCATCCTGCTATTGTTGATGATCCTTGTCACATATAATGACATTCAACGCTATTTTGTTCACTAACTGTGAAATATATTTGAGGAGTAAATAATTAAAATGAAACAATCACGAATGTTAATTCCAACGCTGAAGGAAGCACCAAGCGATGCGGAAGCGATCAGCCATCAAATGCTGGTCCGTGGTGGTTACATCTACCAGGTGTCTGCCGGTGTGTGGGCGTATTTGCCACTGGCACAACGAATTTTGGCGAAGATCAACCGACTAATTCGTCAGCAAATGGACAAGTATGACGGGGTTGAAATGACAGCTCCTATTTTGTTGCCAGCTGATTTGTGGCAGAAGTCAGGTCGCTATGAATCTTACGGTGATAACCTGTTCAAGCTTGAAGACCGCAAAAAGCGTCCTTTCCTTCTGGGACCAACTCACGAAGAAACCTTTACGACGATCGTTCGCGATAGTCTGAAGTCGTACAAGAAACTGCCCCTCCTGCTATACCAAATTACTGATAAGTTTCGTGATGAGGAACGGCCTCGTTTTGGACTCCTTCGTGGTAAAGAGTTCATTATGTGGGATGGTTATTCCTTTACTGTTGACCGCGAAGGCCTCGATGTGGAATACGATCATATGGCAAAGGCTCTCCGTGCGATCTTTGACGAAGTCGGTTTAAACTACAAGGTTATCCTGGCTGATTCAGGGACGATCGGTGGCAAGGGGTCACAAGAATTCTCTGCACCAGCAGCAATTGGTGAAGACACAATTGTTTATACTGACGGTGGCTATGCTGCCAACCTGGAGAAGGCAACCAGTAAGTTTACTGAAAAGCAACAACTGGGTAAGCCAGGTGAGTTGACCAAGAAGGGAACACCGGGTGCTCATAGCGTCGACGAAGCAGCTGAAAGCCTGGAAATTGACGCGGACCAGATTCTTAAAGCGATGGTTTACATTGCCAAGGATGGTCAGGACGAGTCGCCAGTGATGGTCTTAATGCGTGGTAACGACGAAGTTAATGAGGTTAAGCTGACAGATGTGTTGGACGTTGATAGCGTGCGGCTGGCTAACGATGAAGAAATTGCGGCCGTTTTACCAGCACACGCCGGCTCACTCGGCCCGGTTGGTACTGCAGGGAAGCTGAAGGTGATTGCTGACCAGCACATCAAAGGGATGGTTAACATGGCCTGTGGTGCCAACGAGGATGGTTACCACTACATTAACGCCAACTTTGACCGCGACTTCACAGTTGACCAATTTGCTGACGTTCGAAACGTCAAGGAAGGCGAGATTGGTCCGGATGGCTTCCCATTGAAGTTTACTAACGGGATTGAAGTCGGTCATATCTTCAAGCTTGGGACCCTCTATTCGCGTGCTTTCAAGGCCCAGGTTCTCAACAAGCAGGGGAAGGCTACCGACATTGTGATGGGCTGCTACGGGATCGGTGTTTCTCGGCTTCTGTCAGCGATTGCCGAGCAGAATAACGACGACCGCGGGTTGATTTGGCCAACATCAATTGCACCATTTGATGTTCACGTTATTCCAGTTAACGTTAAGAATGATGAACAAATGAAGATGGCCAATGAAATTACAGCTGCCCTAGAAGATGAAGGTTATGAAGTTTTGATTGATGACCGGAAAGAACGGGCAGGCGTTAAGTTTGCTGATTCCGACTTGATTGGGCTGCCGCTGCGGATTACTGTCGGCAAGAAGGCCAAGGACGGAATTGTTGAGATTAAACTTCGCCGGACCGGTGAAACCATTGAGGTTAAGCAGGAAGAAGTTGTTAACAACGTTCACATCCTCTTAAAACAAGCGGCTAGTGACCAGCAACAAAAAGACTAGTGAACGAAAGACGAAGAACAGACTGTGACAAAGTTAGTGCCACGGTCTCTTTTTCTTAGTAAGTTTTTGCGGAAAAGGAGGAGCCACGTGGAATTAAGTCGGCAGGAATTATTTCAAAAGTTACTAGAGCAGGTTCAACTGGCCGATGCCAACGAACCAGCACTAGCTGATGGTCGGATTCAAGCGGTAGTTGTCCATCAGCAGTCTTCAAGCTGGGAGTTTCAGTTGACCTTTAACAAGATACTACCGGTAGCTGTTTACCGGCGACTTCGTGAGGCATTGGAAAATTCCTTTGATGGAATTGTTAAAGAAGTCCGACTGACGATTGCAACGCCAACGGATGAGCTAGACGAAAAATTATTGGTTGACTATTGGCCACTCGTTGCTAACCAGGTAGTGGGGGATTCCCCAGTTGGTGCCGAAATGACGGCCCAGAGTATTCCGACCGTTAATGGACATCATGTTATTCTTACTGTTAGCAGCCAACAAGCGGCTAATTTCTTTGCAGATAAGCTAGTTCAGCAGCTCGGCGATGCGTATACCCGTGTCGGTTTCCCGTCCTTTAAGCTGACGGTCAAGGTCAACCAGGAGGCCTCTCAAAAACGGGTGGCAGAGGTTCGTAAAAAACAAGCAGCCAAGGACCAGGACCTGGTCAAAAAAGCAATGGCTGAATTGGCGAAAAAACCTGCCAAACACCAAAGCGCGGCTCCTGCCGGGCCAGTAGTTCTTGGCAAGCCAATTAATCCCAAAATACCAGTTACCCGAATGGGAGACATTACTGACGAAGAGCGGAACGTTGTCCTGGAAGGATATGTCTTTAGCAAGGAAGTAACGGATATCAAGAGCGGCCGGCAGATCCTTGTTTTAGAAGTGACGGACTATACCTCATCGTTTGTTATTAAGAAGTTTTCTAACAGTGACACAGACAAGGCACTGTTTGCCAAGTTGGCTGAGGGTGACTGGGTGAAAGTTCGGGGACCAATCCAGGAAGATGCCTATATGCATGACCTGACGATGATGGCCTTTGACATCAACCAGGTTAGTCACCGCTCGCGAGAAGACAAGGCGCCAGCAGGAAAGAAACGGGTTGAACTACACCTTCATTCCAAGATGAGTCAGATGGATGCAACTAACACCATCACTGATTACGTCAACCAGGCACATCAGTGGGGGATGCCGGCTTTGGCAATTACCGACCACACTGACGTTCAAGCCTTCCCGGAAGCCGCTCGTGCTGCTAAGGGACTCGATGATTTCAAGATGCTCTATGGCGTGGAAGCCAACCTGGTTGATGAGGGGATGCCAATCGTCTATAACCCGGACGATCATGACCTCCTTGATGCTGATTACGTTATCTTTGACGTGGAAACAACGGGGCTGTCCGCGATTTATGACAAAGTGATCGAATTGTCGGCAACAAAGATGCACCACGGTGAAGTGTTAGATCACTTTGACGAGTTCATCGACCCAGGATTTCCGCTGTCCAAGCAAACGATTGACCTTACCAGCATTACTGATGATATGGTCCGCGGTTCCAAAAGCGAAAAAGAAGTATTTGACTTGTTTCGGGAATTCTGCAAGGGATCGCTCATTGCCGGACATAACGTCTCCTTTGACCTTGGCTTCATGAATACCGGTTACCGGCGTCATGGGGAAAAAGAGATTGATGTGCCGGTAATTGATACCTTGCCGCTGGCACGGGTCTTGTACCCCCACCTGCGGTCTTACCGGTTGAACACCCTGAGTAAGAAGTTTGGGGTGGCCCTAGAACACCACCACCGTGCCAACTATGACGCGGAAGCCACGGGTCACCTGCTACACCTCTTCTTAAAAGATGCAGAAAAGCAGTGGGGCGTAACGAAAGCTAGCCAGTTGAATAGCCACATGGGCGATAATGATGCCTACCGTCACACACGGCCATCCCACGCGATCTTAATGGCGCAGACCCAGGCAGGCTTGAAGAATCTTTACAAGCTGATTTCCTTATCAAACGTTCGCTACTTTTCCCGGGTACCACGGATTCCACGTCGCCAGCTGGATAAATTACGTGACGGAATCTTAGTGGGAACGGCTTGCCACCGTGGTGAAGTTTTCACCGCGATGATGCAAAAGGGCTACGAAGCAGCTAAGCAAAAGGCCAAGTACTATGACTACATCGAAGTGCAACCCAAGGCCAACTATGCACCATTAATCGAAGAAGGACTAATCAGCGACCAGGCCAAGCTAGAAGAGATCATCAAGAACATGGTCAAACTAGGTGATGACCTTAAAAAGCCGGTAGTGGCCACGGGTGATGTTCACTACCTTAACCCAGAAGATGCGGACTACCGGCGGGTGCTGATTGCCTCGCAGGGTGGGGCCAACCCGCTAAACCATACGCAGCGGCCGGACGTCCACTTCCGCACTACCGATGAAATGCTGGCTGATTTTGCTTTTCTCGGCGAGAAAACGGCGCAAGAGATCGTAGTCGATAACACCCAGGAGATTGCTGATTCGATTGAGAAAATTTCGCCGGTGGCACCAGGAACTTACCCGCCTCATATGGAAGGCGCTAACGACGAAATTACCAAACGGACTTACGACACGGCAAAGGCATGGTATGGAGACCCGCTGCCGAAAATTGTTGCTGACCGGATCAAGTTGGAACTGGATGCCATTATCAAAAACGGGTTCGCCGTCCACTATCTGATTGCTCAACGGTTAGTGGCTAAATCTAACAAGGATGGGTACCTGGTTGGTTCACGGGGGTCGGTTGGCTCCAGCGTGGTGGCCACTTTATCGGGGGTTACCGAAGTCAACCCGCTACCGCCGCATTACCGCTGTCCAAAGTGTCAATATAGTCAGTTCTTCACTAAGGGGGAATATAGTTCCGGTTATGACCTGCCCGACAAGGACTGTCCAAAATGTGGCACTTTAATGGTTAAGGACGGACAAAACATTCCGTTCCAAACCTTTTTAGGCTTTGAAGGGAATAAGGTTCCCGACATCGACTTGAACTTTTCTGGTGACTACCAGCCAATTGCCCACAACTACATGAAAGTGCTCTTCGGCTCGAAAAACGTTTACCGGGCCGGGACGATCGGGACGATTGCTGATAAAACGGCATACGGCTACGTGAAGGCCTACGAGCGAGAAAACGATCGCGAATTCCGAAAAGCGGAAGAAGACCGTCTTGCAAAAGGGGCGACGGGTGTTAAACGGACTACCGGGCAACACCCTGCCGGAATTATCATTGTTCCTGACGATAAAGAGATCTATGACTTTACTCCGGTGCAGTACCCAGCCGACGATCAGAGCGCTGATTGGGAAACCACCCACTTTGACTTCCACTCAATTCATGATAACTTGCTGAAGATGGATATTCTGGGGCACGATGACCCGACCATGATTCGGGAACTCCAGGACTTATCAGGGGTTGACCCGAAGACAATCCCAATGGATGACCCAGGGGTCATGAGCCTCTTTTCTAGCCCAGAAGCACTAGGAGTAACGCCGGAACAGATTAACTCGCAAACCGGAACCCTTGGCTTGCCAGAATTTGGGACGCGGTTTGTTCGCGGGATGCTGGAAGAAACTCATCCGCAAAATTATTCACAACTCTTGCAGATTTCTGGCCTGTCACACGGGACGGACGTTTGGAATAACAACGCTGAAGATCTGATTAATAACCACGTGGCAACGATTGCTAACGTGATTGGTTGTCGTGATAACATCATGACCGACTTGATTAACTATGGGTTGAAATCAGAAAGTGCCTTTCAGGTAATGGAATCTGTTCGTCACGGCCGGGGGATTCCTGAGAAGTACCTCCCGGAAATGAAGAAGGTCAAGGTCCCCCAGTGGTACATGGATTCGTGTAGTAAGATTAAGTACATGTTTCCGCGGGCCCACGCCGCTGCCTACGTGCTGATGGCGTTGCGGATTGCCTACTTTAAGGTTTACTGCCCGTTGATCTATTACTGCGCCTTCTTCTCCGTTCGGGCTAGTGATTTCGATGTCGTTGCCATGTCACAAGGGAAAAACGCCGTTAAGGGCAAGATTAACGAGCTGGTCGAAAAAGAGCGCAACCATGACGCAACGGCCAAGGATAAGAATCTTGAGACGGTGCTCGATTTGGCTAACGAAATGCTAGAGCGCGGTTTTAATTTTAAGATGGTTGACCTCAATCGTTCGGATGCGACGAAGTGGCTGATTGATGGCAATTCGTTAATTGCTCCGTTCTCGGCAATCCCGGGATTGGGAATTAATGCTGCAAAGCAGATTGTGGCCGCTCGTGAAGAGCAGGAATTCTTATCAAAAGAAGACCTGGCTAAACGGGGCCACGTTTCGCAGACGTTGATTGACTTTATGACGGATCAACATGTTCTAGATGGACTGCCGGATCAAAACCAACTTTCTCTCTTTGATTTTTAGGTGGTTGTGGTAGCTGTTGCGCGGCAATGGTTGTGATGTTATAATGCTAATGTCTAATAACTCGTCGTGGAGTGAGCAGCAATGCTCGCTCTTTTTCTTGCAATCAATTGAGACACGGAGGTGACATTGTGGCGACAGTAGTTGAAACGGTGACCGAGCTGGTTGCCCCAATTTTAGATGAATACCATTTTGAACTGTATGACGTTGAGTTTGTCCGGGAAGGCGGCAGTTGGTACCTGCGCGTTTACATTGACAAGGACGGCGGCATTACCCTTGAGGATTGTGCTAACGTTAGCGACGCACTTAGTGAAAAGTTGGATGCACTACCAGAGGATCCAATCCCGCAGCAGTACTTCCTGGAAGTTTCATCACCAGGAGCAGAACGTCCACTGAAGAAAGCCAAGGACTACCAGCGAGCAATCAATCAGTACGTTCATGTTTCACTGTACGCGCCCCTCAAGGGCCAACACGGGAAGAAGGTTTACGAAGGAACGCTAACTAACGTGGATGAGGACACCCTGACCGTTGAGTACATGGATAAGACAAGAAAGAAAACGATTGAACTGCCTCGCAAGCAGGTGGCCCAGGCGCGCTTAGCAATTAAGTTTTAAAGGAGTATCTGCCAATGAGTACCAAAAAACAAAACCAGGAACTTCTTTCTGCAATGAATGTGTTGGAGAAGGAAAAGGGCGTAAAAAAGGACACGATTATTAAGGTCCTGACCGACGCCCTGGCCACTGCTTATAAGAATAACTACAAGCAGAACAAGGCCAACGTTAAGGTTTCTATTGACCCCGACACCGGGGCCTTCAAGGTTTATGCTAAGAAGACGGTTGTCGATGAGGTTACCAATCCTCAAGAAGAAATCAGTCTGAAAGATGCTTACCAGATTAGCCATGGTTATGAGCTGGGCGACGAGATTGACCAGGAAGTAACCCCTGCTAACTTTGGTCGGATTGCTGCCCAGGCGGGGAAGGGTGTTGTTCTCCAGCAACTTAAGAATGCGGAACGGCAAGTGGTTGCTGACCGTTATCACAAGTTGGAAAACGACATTGTTGATGCCATCGTTTCTCGAGAAGACAGCCGTTACGTATACGTGGAACTGCCGGACGGGACCGAAGCCGCAATGAATAAGCATGACCGGATGCCAAATGAAGAGTACCACGTTCATGACCACCTACAGGTTTACATTACCCGGGTCAAGGACGTTAAGGAAGGCGAACGGATGCGGGGACCACAGGTCTTTGTTTCCCGAACTGCCCCTGACTTGCTGCGGCGGCTGTTTGAAAAAGAAGTGCCGGAATTTGCTGACGGTCCGGTAGAGATTAAGAAGATCGTCAGAGAACCCGGCGACCGCGCGAAGGTGGCAGTTTACTCAACGGACCCGAACGTGGATGCTGTTGGGACCTGCGTTGGACCACGCGGTTCACGTGTACAAGCCATCGTTAACCAGTTAGGTGGGGAAAACATCGATATTGTGGAATACGACGAAAACCCCGCCAACTTTATCGCTAACGCTCTGAATCCGGCGGACGTTGAAGACGTTATTTTTGATGAACAACCGGTAGAAGAGGTGCCTGCAAGTGATGCCGCTGAAACACCTAACGAAGAGGATGAAACAGAAGAACGTCCACGGCGGGCTTGCACCGTTGTGGTTCCTGACGATCAATTATCACTGGCAATTGGTAAGCACGGCCAAAATGCACGGCTAGCTGCCAACTTGACGGGTTACAAGATTGATATTAAACCAGATAGTGAAATGGCAGCCGACGATGATTTGTCAGCCGATTCTGATGTTGACGACGAAGAATAATTAAAATAAATTTGCAGCGGGGTGAAACAAGTGAAAAAGAAAAAAATACCGATGCGGAAAGATGTTGTGACCGGCCAGATGCGTCCGAAGCGTGAGCTAATTCGGGTTGTTCGCAACAAGGAAAATGAAGTTAGCCTTGACCCAACCGGCAAGAAACCGGGTCGTGGAGCATACGTCGCAGTCGACGTCGCGGTCGCAGAAAAGGCGAAGGCTGAGCACACCTTTGATCAGGTCTTCAAGGTAAAACTGGATGACAGTTTTTATGATGAATTGATTAAGTATGCTGACCACCAGCAGGCTCGTCGTGAGCTGTTCAAAGATGAGAAATAGTCACCAGCAAGTTCTCCAATTACTGGGGCTTGCTAAACGTGCTGGGCAACTCACTAGTGGGGAGCCGTCCGTTGTCAAGGCGATTCGTAATGATGAAGCACGATTGGTCGTGTTAGCCAGCGACGCTGGTGCGGCAACGGCAAAAAAGGTTACCGACAAGTGTCGCTACTACCAGGTGACAATCACAACTGCGTTTACTGCAAACGAAATCAGTATTGCGGTTGGGGCTTCACGAAAGGTATTGGCGGTTACCCAAGCAGGGTTTGCTAAGAAAATGACTTCATTACTAAATAACTAATTAACCGAGATAAGGAGCGTGGACGTATGGCCAAAGAACGAATTTACCAACTAGCAAAAGAATTATCAATGCCGAGTAAGGCACTGGTCAAGCTGGCCAACGAACAGGGCTTGAAAATTAAGAGCCACATGTCATCAGTTACACCCGACCAGGCGGCTCAGTTGAGAAAAATTGCCAAGGGGCAATCGCAAAACAAGCAGTCACAGAAAAAGCAGGGCAACAAGCAACACCAAGCTGCTGACAAGAAGCAGGGTCAGCAACACCAGTCTGCCAATGCTAAGGCGAAGAAGCAGGGACAGACTACTAAGCATAAACAGCAGCAGAAGGGTTCAAATAACCAACGTCAACGTCCTGCTGACAAGAAAAAACACGAAAGCCGCTCTGAACGACGGCGGGAACGTCGTGCTGAAAAACAGCATAATGGCCAGAACAATAATGGTCAGCAAAGCAACCGTAATCAGCAAAAGAATAACCACCAAGGAAACCAGCAAAATGGTAATGGCCGCTTTGGCGGAAGCCTGAACAACGGCAAGAACAAGAAAAAGAATCGTCGGCAAAACCGTCGTGATCGGCGAAAGAACCGACACAATAACAACCACCGCTTGCGTCAGGTTGAGCACAAGCAACCAACAGCGCGGAAGGACCGTCCGCTGCCAGACGTTCTGGAATACACGGACGGCATGAACGCTCAAGACCTTTCAAAGATTTTGCACCGTTCAACTGCCGAAATCGTGAAGAAGCTCTTTATGCTCGGGGTTATGGTTAACCAGAACCAGGCACTCGACAAGGACACGATTGAAATTCTGGCTGCCGACTACGGGATTGAAGCAAAGGAAAAGGTCCAAGTCGACGTAGCTGACATCGACCAGTTCTTCAAGGAAAGTGAAGAAAATACCGAAAAGCAGGTTCCGCGGCCACCAGTAGTGACGGTCATGGGACACGTTGACCACGGTAAGACGACACTGCTGGATAAGATTCGGCACTCTCACGTGACGGCCCACGAAGCTGGGGGGATTACTCAGGCCATCGGTGCTTACCAGGTAAAGTACAACGACAAGATGATTACTTTCTTGGACACGCCAGGGCACGCGGCCTTTACCGAAATGCGGGCACGTGGTGCTAACATCACCGATATCACGGTCTTGGTTGTTGCCGCCGATGACGGGGTAATGCCACAGACGATTGAAGCGATCAACCACGCGAAGGCTGCTAAAACGCCGATTATCGTGGCGGTGAACAAGATTGATAAGCCGGGGGCTAACCCCGACCACGTTACCCAGCAACTGACAGAATACGGTTTAATTCCGGAAGACTGGGGTGGCGACACGATCTACGTCCAAATTTCGGCTAAGTTCGGTAAGAACATCGACGAACTGTTGGACATGATCCTTCTCCAGGCTGAAATGATGGAACTGAAGGCCAACCCTGACCAACGCGCTGCCGGTTCAGTTGTTGAAGCACGGCTTGATCAGGGGAAGGGTCCTGTGGCAACATTGTTGATTCAGCAAGGCACCATGCACGTCGGCGACCCGGTTGTTGTCGGCAATACCTTTGGTCGTGTCCGGACAATGAATAACGAAAACGGCCAGGCCATTGAAGCGGCAACACCATCAACCCCAGTTGAAATCACAGGGCTCAATGACGTTCCAGAAGCCGGGGACCGGTTCGTTGTCTTCCAAGATGAAAAGACGGCCCGTGCCGCTGGTGAAGAACGTGCCAAGAGAGCACTGGAAGAAGAACGTCAGCGAACTTCTCACGTGACCCTTGATAATCTCTTTGCGACGATGAAGAAGGGTGAAATGAAGACCCTGCCGATCATCATTAAGGCGGATGTCCAGGGATCCGTTGAAGCCCTTGCACAGTCACTGCAAAAGATCAAGGTTGATGGTGTCCGGGTTGATATCATTCACAAGGCCGTTGGGGCTATTTCCGAATCCGATGTGACCCTGGCTGAAGCTTCCAACGCGGTCATCATCGGCTTTAACGTTCGGCCAACGCCAATTGCGCAGTCCGAAGCCCACGCTAACAACATCGATATCCGTCTGCACCGGGTTATCTACAACGCCATTGAAGAAGTTGAAGACGCGATGAAAGGGATGCTTGAGCCAGTCTACAAGGAAGAAGTACTGGGACAAGTTGAAGTTCGTCAGCTTTACCGCGCTTCTAAGGTCGGCACGATCGCCGGCGGGATGGTCACGAGCGGCAAGATTACTCGTGATTCTCAAGTACGGTTAATCCGTGACGGCGTGGTTATCTACGAAGGTGAGCTGGGATCACTGAAGCGCTTCAAGGATGACGTGAAGGAAGTTAAGCAGGGCTACGAATGTGGTTTGACGATTGCTAACTACAACGACATTAAGGAACGCGACGTCATTGAAGCCTATAAGATGAAGGCTGTTCCGCAAAAGTAAGCAAAGGAGGACGCCATGCCAAACAAACGTTACCGGGTTGACCGGTTGGCACAAGAGATTAAGCGTGAGGTCGACGACATTTTGTTAAAACGTGTTCGCGACCCACGGGTCCAGGGCGTCACAATTACTGACGTTGACGTCACTGGCGATTTGCAGCAGGCAACAATCTACTACAGTATTTTGTCAGAAAAGGCTTCTGACGGTGAAAAGGCGCAAGCCGGTTTGGATAAGGCTACTGGTCTGATTCGGAGCTTGCTGGGAGCTCGGTTGAATATTTTCAAGACTCCTGAAATCTCGTTTAAACGGGACCCATCGATCGCCTACGGTAGTCGGATTGACCAGCTGCTCAACGAATTGCATAAAAAAGACCACGAATTTTAAGTTAAAAATTCGTCAAAAAAACGGCTCCTGGAATTCGGCTAACCCGAAGTTCAGGAGCCGTTTGCTGTATAATAAGCATGACAAATAAAGGAGGACGAAATGGACGGAATTATTGCATTATATAAGGACCGGGGGATGACTAGTTTTGCCTGCGTCAACCGTTTACGTCACGTTCTTCACGAGAAACGGATTGGCCACGCGGGAACGCTGGACCCCAATGTAGATGGTGTTTTGCCCATTTGTATCGGCAAGGCGACAAAGGTAGTAGACTTTCTTCATGAACAACCCAAGACCTACGTTGGCGAGTTATTGATTGGTGAAGCAACGGAGACCGAAGACCTTGACGGCAAAGTGATTGCTGAAAAAGAAGTACCTGCGCCCATCACCGGTGATGTTTTGCAGAAAATAATGGGAGAAATGACTGGCAAATTAACCCAGATCCCGCCCATGTATTCAGCGGTCAGGGTTCAAGGGAAGCATCTTTACGAATACGCGCGAGCGGGCGAGACGGTTGAACGACCGAAGCGGTTGGTAACGATCAGCAACTTTAGCCTAGTGTCATCATCGTACGACGCCCAAAGTCGTCGACAACGCGTCCGGTTTAAAGTTCAGTGCAGTAAGGGGACCTACGTCCGTACCCTGGCGGTTGATTTGGCCAAGCGGCTGGGATACCCGGGGGTGATGAGTTCGCTAACCCGGGTGGCCAGTGGTGGTTTCACCATTGACCAGACTATTAGCTTGCACGATGTTGATGACCTGGTTGCTAATCAAATGATTGGTCATTATGTTTTGCCCATGGAAGTGGCTTTTGAAGATTGGCAACGGATCGAATTAACCGCAAACCAGTGGCCCGCTGTCAAAAACGGTGGTTGGTTGACAATCAATGAATTACCAGCCGATAGTCAAAAAAGAGTGGCCCTTTTTTATAATAACGAGATTAAGGCGCTCTACTACCACGCTGATAAGCAGCACTATAAACCACTGAAAATGTTGGCGGTTAACTAGGAGGATCATTGTGCAAGTAATACGGATTCATCATCCACTAAATAAACAGCTGATTGCTGATCAGCCTGTGGTGCTGGCAATGGGTTTTTTCGACGGAGTACATCTTGGTCACCAGCTGGTTATTAAGACTGCCAAAAAGATTGCTGACCAGCGGGGATTGCCCCTTGCAGTGCTGACATACAACCACAGTCCGGCAGTAGTTTATCACCGCCTTCCAGGTGGCGCGAAGTACCTGACGACAATTAACCAGAAGGCCGAGCTGATGAGCCGGCTGGGAGTCAGTGTGATGTATGTCGTTGACTTCACTTCCCAGTACGGGGCACAGTCACCACAGCAGTTTGTTGACAACTATTTAATGGCCTTTCATCCGGAAGTTGCGGTGGCAGGTGAGGACCACACATTTGGTCGTGGAGTCGCTGCCACAATGAGCAACCTACCGTCCTTAGCCAATGAACGGTTCCAGGTTGTGGCTGTACCCACCATGGAGAACGGTTTGAGCAAAATTGGGACCAGTCGAATTCGACGACAAATTATGGCTGGTGAATTAGACTTAGCCACCCAGGGGTTGGGACGACCTTACCAGACGACAGGGTTAGTGGTTCACGGCTTCGCCCGCGGCAGGCAGATTGGCTTTCCGACGATCAATATCGATTCACCATCCTCAACGGTTATCCCGGCCCTGGGTGTTTACGTTACCCGTGTTAAAGTTGGCCATCACTGGTACGGGGGGATGGCAAATATTGGTCACAACGAAACCTTTGGCGACGGTGCGCCGCGCACGGTGGAAATTAACCTCTTTGATTTTCACCAGCTGGTTTATGGTGAAGAAGTGGTTGTTGAGTGGTACAGCCGCCTACGTGATGGGGTAAAGTTTGCTTCCGTGGAAGAACTAGTGACCCAGATGAGGGTCGACCAGCAAGCGGCAAAGGCATACCTGGCTAGTCACCCGCGGAAAATGGCCAATACTACATGGTGTTAGAGTTTTGGGAATGATATCAAATCTAAAACGGCTTGGTTTTCTGACCAGGCCGTTTAACTTCTATCTGTTTACAAGCAAGGGTTAAATTCACAAAAGGCGATTCAGTATTATGCATAACTTAATTTTTCCAACAGACTTATCAGACGCTGTCCTGGATCCTTATGTACGGATGAGCGAGGCACAGCTTGTTCAGACAAATGCATCCCAACCAGGACTTTTTATTGCCGAAAGTCCAAAGGTCATCGAGCGGGCTTTACGAGCGGGTTATCGTCCAGCATCCTTTTTAGTAGAAGAAAAGGCGCTCGATCATGATTTGACCGCATTGGATCAAGAAATGACAAATAATAATACCCACCGGTGGGAGCAGACGCCCGTTTACGTTCTGAAAAGCGGGTTAATCCGGCACTTGGCTGGCTACAACCTCTTAAAGGGTGCGCTTGCAGCAATGCACCGGGTAAAACGGCCCGGGTTATCCGCTTTTTTAGCGTCGCTTTCTAGTGAACACCCGCGAATTGCTGTCTTGGAAAACGTTGTTAACCCGGCCAATGTCGGTGCCATTTTTCGGTCGGCAGCGGCATTGGGGATCGATGGTGTCATTGTGACTAGCGATTCTGCTGACCCGCTTTACCGTCGTTCTTCGCGTGTTTCGATGGGAACCGTCTTTCAAGTTCCCTGGACCTATTTAGATTGTCATGTCTGGCAGGATAAGGGAATTAAGCTTCTACACGAGCTTGGTTATCAAACGGCAGCAATGGCGCTTCGTCATAACACCATTGCCATCGATAACCCCCGACTGTCACGAGTCGACAAGCTGGCAATTATCCTGGGATCAGAAGGCCCTGGTTTAAGAGCAAAGACGATTGACCAGAGCGACTTCACCATTAAAATTCCGATGACTGCCGGAGTTGACTCGCTGAACGTTGCAGCTGCGTCGGCCCTAGCGTTTTGGGAATTGGGTAATCAATAAAAAACCAGCCGGAAAAGCAGGCTGGTTATTCATTCTTAGTGTCTAGATGAGCGGTGAGCACCAGCGCGACCAATCTTATGGTTTTTGACCTTGTAGCGGGGACCTGTTTGGGTATCGAGCTTAAAGTGGTGCATTTTACCAGGGAATGGTCGTCCAGAGAGACGGATGGCAGTCCAGCTCTGCATAAGGGCGGTCATGGAAGCCAAATTCTTGCTTAAGTTCGGATCGTCTGCTTGTTCTACCGCTTCTTTGATGTCGCTTTGCAAGCGGGTTACCAAGTCTTGGTGGTAAGACATCAACTCGGCGGTCAACGGGGCGTTGCGATATTGATTAAACAACTTTTGCACAATTTTCATGGCGTCGAGCGGGCCAGTTGGTTGGACGTAACGGTGTTTTGAAGTGGGCATAATGAATCCTTTCAAAAATAGTTTGACGTTTCTTGACTTTTCAGGGGTTGATTGTTATATTAGAAAATGTATTTAGCACTTAACAAGGGTGAGTGCTAAAAAGGAAGTGGTGATCGATGCTCACCCAGCGCCAAAAAGACATTTTGCAACAAATTGTAAGGCAATATACGGCAACTGGTCAACCAGTCGGGTCAAAAGCACTGGTTAACAAGCTACCGCATCGTGTGAGTTCAGCGACCGTGCGTAACGAAATGGCGGTACTGGAGAAAGCCGGACTGATTGAAAAGGAACATTCTTCTTCTGGTCGACTCCCATCTAAAAGGGGCTACCGTTTCTACGTTGACCACCTGCTTAACCCGGCGGCAGTTACTGATAACGACTTGTTGGTTATTCAGCACTCGCTAGGAATGGGGTTCCGCAAGATCGACGAACTGATATCACACTCGGCGGAGATCTTGTCGCAGTTGACTACCTTTACCGCCTTTACACTAAAACCAGAGCAGGCAGAAGTGCATTTGAGCGGGTTCCGGTTGGTTCCATTGGGCAACCAAAAGGTGATGGCAATCTTAGTGACGGATTCCGGAAACGTGGAGAGTCAGACCTTTGATATTCCGCGTTCGATGGATCCGGAAGGTCTGGAAACGGTGGTGCGGTTGATTAACGACCAGTTGACAGGGTTAACACTGCCGGAAGTTGTCGGTCGACTGAAAACTGATATTCCAGCCAAGGTTACCCAGTATTTGGAAAGAGCCGACGGGTTCTTAGACCTGTTCGACAGTGTCCTCGCCAATGCTAAGCAGGAACACTTTTTCGTTGGTGGCCGGATGAACCTTCTCGGTTACTCGGTCAACCAAAACCCGAATGCGATGAAGTCGCTGTATAGTTTGCTTGACGCAAATGATCGTCTGTCGAGTCTGCTGGATGCTGATTCGCCAAAAAACGGGATTAGCGTCAAGATTGGCAATGAAATTGCTGACAGCGATTTGATGAAGAACTACAGTTTAATTACTGCCACTTATGATGTGGACCAGTACGGTAAGGGAATTATCGCCGTTCTGGGGCCAACGCGGATGCCATATTCACGGACAATCGGCATTGTTGATGCCTTTCGCCGTGAACTTGCGCAGCGGTTGTTGGATTATTACCACAGATTCTATAACCAGTAAAGGAGGAACCGGAATGGCTGAAGAAAAAAAGGCCAAGCAGGATGCAGCGAAGCAACCTAATAAACCTGCAGCTGACGTACAAAAAAAGCCGGCTAAGGACGATCAAGTGGCTGCTTTGACTAAGCAGGTGGCTGACTTAAAAGAACAGTTAGCCAAGAAGGATGACCAGTACTTACGAGCTGAAGCAGAAATTCAAAATATGACCAACCACTTTAAGAAGGAACGCGGCGACTTGTTAAAGTACGAGGGTCAGGATTTGATCAAGGAGATCTTACCGGTCCTCGATAACTTAAAGCGGGCGTTGTCAATTAAGGTAGAGGACGACCAGGGCAAGCAGCTGCACGACGGTATCCAAATGGTTCATGATCACCTGGAAAAAGCCTTGGCCAGCCACGGTGTCAGTGAAATTGAAGCATTGAATAAGCCGTTTGATCCGACCGTTCACCAAGCAGTTTCTACAACTGCGGTGACTGGAGATCAAAAGCCGGACACCGTTGTTCAGGTTTACCAGGCTGGTTATCAGCTGAAGGATCGCGTCTTACGACCAGCGATGGTTGTTGTTGCGCAATAATAAAGACAGTTAATTAATTAAAAAAGAGGGATTAATATGGCAAGCAATAAGATTATTGGGATTGACTTAGGGACTACGAACTCTGCTGTTGCTGTAATGGAAGGCAACGAACCGAAAATCATTACCAACCCCGATGGTGGACGGACGACACCGTCAGTAGTTTCGTTCAAGAATGGCGAAACTCAAGTTGGTGACGTGGCAAAGCGTCAGGCAATTACTAACCCTAACACCATTACTTCTATCAAGAGCCACATGGGCGAAGCAGGTTACACGGTTGAAGTTGAAGGTAAGAAGTACACGCCACAAGAAATCTCGGCACTGATTCTTCAATATCTGAAGAAGTACGCTGAAGACTACATTGGTGACACAGTGGACAAGGCGGTTATTACCGTCCCAGCCTACTTTAACGATGCACAGCGTCAAGCTACTAAGGACGCCGGCAAGATTGCTGGTCTGGATGTCAAGCGGATTATCAACGAACCAACGGCATCTTCATTGGCTTATGGTCTGGATAAGGATGACACTGACGAAAAGATCTTGGTTTACGACCTTGGCGGTGGGACTTTCGATGTTTCCATCCTTGAACTCGGCGATGGTGTCTTCCAAGTACTGTCAACCAACGGTGACACCCACCTTGGTGGTGACGACTTTGACCAGAAGATTATGAACTGGCTGATGGACGACTTTAAGCAGGAACACAACATTGACCTGAGCAAGGACAAGATGGCCCTGCAACGGTTGAAGGACGCTGCTGAAAAGGCTAAGAAGGAACTGTCAAGTTCTCAGCAAGCCGATATTAGTCTGCCATTTATTGCCCAGGATCCGGCTACTCAAGGTCCCGTTCACCTGAATACCACTTTGACCCGTGCTAAGTTCAACCAGCTGACTAACGACCTGGTTGAAAAGACAAAGCAACCAGTCATGAACGCCTTGAGCGATGCTGACTTGAGCTTTGGCGACATTGACAAGGTTATCTTAAACGGTGGTTCTACTCGTATCCCAGCAGTTCAAGAAATGGTTAAGGAACTTACTGGGAAGGAACCAGACCACTCAATCAACCCTGACGAAGCCGTTGCCCTTGGTGCGGCCATTCAGGGTGGTGTTTTGACTGGTGATGTTAAGGACGTTGTTCTGCTTGATGTTACGCCACTGTCCCTGGGGATTGAAACCATGGGTGGTGTCATGACAAAGCTGATTGACCGTAACACCACTATCCCAACGTCCAAGAGCCAGGTCTTCTCAACTGCTGCTGATAACCAGTCAGCCGTTGATATTCACGTTCTGCAAGGGGAACGTCCAATGGCTGCGGATAACAAGACGCTTGGGAACTTCCAACTGACTGATATTCCGCCTGCACCACGTGGTGTTCCGCAGATTAAGGTGACCTTCGATATTGACAAGAACGGTATTGTTAACGTTTCTGCCGAAGATCAGGGTACTCATAAGAAGCAAAATATCACTATCAAGTCCAATTCTGGCCTGAGCGATGAAGAAATCGAACGGATGAAGAAGGACGCTGAAGAGCACGCTGAAGCAGACAAGAAGAAGAAGGAACGGGTGGACCTGAATAATGAATCAGACCAACTGATCTTCCAAACTGACAAGACCCTCAAGGAATTGAAGGGCAAGGTTGACGACAGCGAGCTGAAGAAGGCACAGGATGCGCGTGACGCCCTGAAGAAGGCCCGTGATGCTGAAAACTACGACGAGATGAAGGCTAAGAAGGACGAACTGAACAAGATTGTCCAGGACCTGACAGTCAAGCTCTACCAGCAGGCTCAGCAGCAAAATGCCCAAAATAACGCCGATAATAATGGGCAACCTAACAATGGTGATAACAAGCACCATGATGACGACGGTAAGACCGTCAATGGTGACTTCGAGGAAGTAGACCCGGACGACGATAAGAAGTAAGCTGCTAGTTAAAGGGAAAGAACCAAAGACCGTTTAGCGGCTTTGGTTTTTCCTTTTCTTATCAACTTATGTTATAACTAAAAAGACACAATCAATCTTGTTACATGTGGGGGTTTCAGATGGCTGAAAAAGATTATTACCAAACCTTAGGTGTTGACCGCGACGCATCCGAAAAGGATATTAAGCGGGCCTTTCGCCGACTGGCGGCAAAATACCACCCTGATGTTAACCACGAACCGGGTGCAGAACAAAAGTTTAAGGATATTAACGAAGCCTATGAGGTTTTAGGGAATAAGGAAAAACGGGCCCGTTACGACCAATTTGGTGCGGCCGGCGTTAATGGCCAAGCTGGTGCCGGTGCCGGCGCTGCTGGTTCACAATTTGGTGGTTTTGGTGGTTTTGATGATATCTTCAACATGTTTACTGGCGGTGGTGCCCGCCGTGCTAACCCTAACCAGCCACGTCAGGGGAGTGATCTGCAGTACACAATGAGTCTCACCTTTATGGACGCGGTTTTTGGTAAACAAACTAAGATTCGCTATAACCGGCAGGAAGAATGTAAGACCTGTCATGGCTCTGGTGCCCGGCCAGGGACGAGTCCAACGAAGTGTTCACGTTGTGACGGCAGCGGTTTTATTGTCACGATGCGCAATACGCCATTTGGGCGGATGCAACAGCAGTCAACTTGTCCTGTTTGTGGTGGGACCGGGAAAGAAATTAAGGATAAGTGCAATACTTGTCACGGGACCGGCCGTGTTCAACAACGCCACGAAATCAAGGTTAAGATTCCGGCAGGCGTCGATGACGGCGAGCAGATGCGCTTAGCTGGTCAAGGTGAAGCAGGGGTCAATGGTGGTCCATACGGTGACCTCTACATTGTCTTCCAAGTATCACCAAGCAAGGACTTCAAGCGTGACGGTTCCGAAATCTATGTTGATAAAAACATCACTTTTGCTCAGGCGGCACTCGGCGATAGGGTGAAGGTCAAGACTGTCCACGGCGATGTTGATTTGAAGATCCCAGCCGGGACGCAGTCAGGAACCAACTTCCGCTTAAGAAATAAGGGGGTTCCGCACGTTAATGGCAACGGCGATGAACACGTACGCGTTCACGTTAAGACGCCAACCCACCTTAATAAGCGGCAACGTGAAGCCTTGATGGCGTATGCGGCAGCAAGTGGTGAAAAAGCAGCTGAGGGTGTGAAGCCCGGCTTTTTCGACAAGTTGCGAGAAGCCTTTGATGACAAATAACCTAGACCAATTATCTAGACACAGTCCACGGTGGTTGACACCGTGGTTTTTTGTGGCTCTTTGTCAATCGGTACTGATAGCTAATTTTGACCAGTTCAAGCAACTAGTTTGCTTGGGCTGGTTTTTCTTGTGATTATGGGTGCCTGAACCATGATGTGCGAATTTTTTAATGCTATTAGTATGCGAATCCGGAACCGGAAAAAGTTGCGAAAACCATAAGCCGTCCGTTTGATTACTTTGATTTTGTTATTAGTACCCTCAATGGGACCATTAGTTAACTGGTATTGAAAGCTCCTGATGATTTCTTCCTGGTGTTGCCGTAAAGTCCGCTGGACTTTTTGTAATTGTTTAGGCAGATTAGTGAGTTTGCGTTGTAAGAGTGCCGTTAACTCTGCTGCTTGACCTTGATCCACTGCCTCTATCAAAGTTTGGTAGTAGTCATAAGCTATTTGCAATTCGGGTGACATGGACAAAAGCCGATCAATGACCTCACTATCAGACAACCAGGCGCCACGAAAGTTGCGCCGTGGATAGTGGTGAATATTATCTAAATGAGCGATTTTTTGTAAAAGTAACTTCCAGAAACGCTTTAAAACGCGATACTCGTGGGTGCCATGACCATAACGATTCATTACTTTAATCCGCACCGCTTGAAGTGCCCGATACGCCTGGGCAACGATATGAAAATGATCGGCAATAATTCGGGCATGAGGAAAGAGTTCCTTGATTAAGCTCCGGTAAGGTTGATAAAGGTCGACGACAATCAAACGGACAGCACATCGGGCCCGCCGGGTAAAGTGACGATAAAAGTATTGCTTTAAATAACGCGAGTTCCGGGATTTAATAATATCGATGGTGCGATGATTAGTCGGATTCATTAAGAGCATGCTCATCCCACTATCAGCGAATTGGCCTGACTTGAAGTCATCAAAAGCAATCGTTGCCGGCAGCCAATCTTTCTCAGGAACAAAGGTGTTTTCTAGCGTATCGATGGTTCTGGCAACGGTACTAGCAGACACGTAATAGTTATGGGCTAACTCTTTCTGTGAAATATTACGGTGAAGGTCTTTGATAATGAATTGCTTCACGTTATTAGCAATCCGACAGCCGCGGCTAATGCCTTTAATCGTGGCGATTTTCGTCACGGTTTGCGGACATTTAGTGGACGGCTTACAGATATACTGCTGTTTTTTAATCATGAGAATGGTCTTTACACCAGCGACCGACAGGGCGGTAATGACTACTGGGCGATGACGAAAACCATTCTTCAACATCGGGCGTCCACAAACAGGACAACGACATTCACCAGTCTTGACCAAATGAATGATTTTGGTTTGGTCATCAATAGTCTCAGCCCCTTCTTTATCCAGCTGAAGCCCTGGGTCTTGGATTCCGGTTAAAAAGTTGATATCATTAGTCATGAGGATTAATTTCCTTTCTGGAGGACAATCACCACGATTTAGGCTTTGGGGTGATTGTCCGTTTTTTTTATTGTCATCNTTATCCAGCTGAAGCCCTGGGTCTTGGATTCCGGTTAAAAAGTTGATATCATTAGTCATGAGGATTAATTTCCTTTCTGGAGGACAATCACCACGATTTAGGCTTTGGGGTGATTGTCCGTTTTTTTTATTGTCATCATAAACGAAAAACGGTACCGATGGAAAATTCCATCAGTACCGAATAGTGTAGAACCTTTTTTGTTACCTAGCTATGATCTATACTTCACAAAGTACATCAAATATTTACAGAAATACTTATAAACAAGCGTTTAACTCTTGTTGACAATTTCACAAGAACAGGTTATCTTAATAGGCGAAAGTTAGTAATCCGACAAAGGAGGAACTTAGCAATGGCGAAAAAAGTGACGGTAGATAAGAAGACTGAAGCTGAACAGATGGTTGATGATCTGGTGACCAAGGCGCATGAAGCGTTAACGGTGATGCATGACTTTGACCAGGAAACCGTGGACCGGATTACTCATCAAATGGTGGAGGCTGGTCAGGACAAGCACATGGAGTTGGCCATTGAAGCGGTGAAGGAAACTGGCCGTGGGGTGGTGGAAGACAAAGCCATCAAAAATATGTTTGCGACCGAAGAAATCTGGCACAACATCCGCAAGGACAAGACGGTCGGAGTAATCGAAGACGATAAGGCTGACGAATTGATCAAGGTTGCCGAACCGCTCGGGGTTCTGGCAGGAATTACGCCTGTCACCAACCCAACATCGACGGTGTTGTTTAAGGCCATTATCGCAATGAAGACCCGGAACCCGATTATCTTTTCTTTCCACCCGCAGGCATTAGAATGTTCTCGTCACGCGGCGCAGATCGTTGCAGAAGCCGCCATTGCTGCTGGTGCTCCTGAAGGCGCGATTCAGTGGATTGACAAACCGAGCCGGGAAACCAGTACTGCTTTGATTAACAACCCTGGTGTTGCTTGTACGCTGGCTACTGGTGGCCCAGGAATGGTGAAGGCAGCTTATTCGACTGGAAAACCGGCATTGGGTGTTGGCCCGGGTAACGGTCCTGTTTATGTTGAAAAGACCGCTAACCTCAAGCGGGCTGTCAATGACATCGTTTTGTCGAAGACCTTCGATAACGGGATGATTTGCGCGACGGAAAACTCCGCTGTTGTTGACCAGGAAGTCTATGATGACTTCAAGCAGTTGATGATCGCCAACCGCGTTTACTTTGTTCCGGCAGCAGAACTGTCAAAACTGCGTGAAACGATGTTTAACCCGGAGACAGGCAGTATCAACGGACCAATTGCCGGGATGTCTGCAGAAAAGATTGCCGAGCGGGCACACATTAAAGTACCAAAGGATACCCAAGTGTTAGCTGCGGAAATCACGAAGATTGGCAAGCAAGAATTACTGTCTGGAGAAAAATTATGTCCAGTTTTGTCCATCTTTCGAGCTGAAGACCAGGCGGACGCATTTGCTAAGTGCGATGCGCTCTTGGAGTACGGTGGGCTGGGACACACGGCAGCCATTCAGACAACCGATATGAAACTCGCCGAGAAGTTTGGTATCGAAATGAGGGCTTCACGGGTCATTGTGAACGCGCCAGCTGGGTTGTCGGGAATTGGTAACCTCTATAACCGGATGACGCCATCCTTGACGTTGGGAACCGGTTCATGGGGTGCCAACTCAATTTCCCATAACGTTACTGACTACGACCTGTTGAATATTAAGACGATTGCGAAGAGGCGAAACAATATGCAATGGATCAAGCTACCACGTGTTTACTTTGAACGTGACTCAGTACGTTACCTGAAAGATATGCCAAATATTAACCGCGTCTTTATCGTAACCGGTCCATCTATCCAGGCTCATGGGTACGTGGATGTTGTAACTGATCAGTTGAAGCTGCGGCAAAATCCTGTTCAGTACCTGGTATTCTCTGATGTCGAAGCCGACCCATCTACTGACACGGTCAAAAAAGGTGTTGACCTGATGAAGTCATTCCAACCAGACACTATCATCGCCCTCGGTGGAGGTTCGCCACTAGATGCAGCGAAGGGAATGTGGATGTTCTACGAGAGTGAAGACGCATCATTCTTTGGTGCTAAGCAGAAATTCCTGAACATCCGGAAGCGGGCTTACCGTTTTGACAAGCCGAATAAGGCGCAAATGGTTGCGATCCCGACTACTTCGGGGACTGGTTCAGAAGTAACACCGTTCGCTGTGATTACTGACTCCAAGACGCACGTAAAGTACCCGTTGACTGACTACGCGTTGACACCAGACGTCGCGATTGTTGACCCGCAGTTTGTTGATACCGTACCGAAGGGCAATATTGCTGCTTCAGGGTTGGATGTGCTTTGTCACGCAATTGAATCCTACGTTTCTAACATGGCCTCAGATTACACGCGTCCACTGTCACTGCAAGCAATTAAACTGGTGTTTGACAACTTGACTGCCTCGTACCACGGGGATGAACATGCGCGAGCTGAGATGCACAATGCGTCGACTCTCGCGGGGATGGCTTTTGCTAACGCCTTCCTGGGAATTAACCACTCAATTGCGCACAAGCTTGGTGGTGAGTTTGGGCTGACCCATGGGATTGCGATTGCTATCACCATGCCACACGTCATTAAGTTCAACGCAACCGAACCAAAGAAGTTTACTACTTGGCCGAAGTACGAAACCTTCCGGGCAGCCGATGATTACGCAACCATTGCAAAGACTATTGGGTTGACAGGAAAGACCAACGAAGAGCTGATTCAGCAACTATGTGATAAGATTCGCGACCTGGCACATTCAGTTGACGTTACCCTAAGTTTGAAGGCCTGGGGCGTTGATAAGAAGCATTTCGACCGGGTCGTTGACCACCTGGCTGTGCTGGCTTACGAAGACCAATGTACGACAGCTAACCCACAGGAACCGTTAATTGCAGACTTGAAGCAAATCATGATTAATGAATATGACGGTAAGGGGGTCGAAACGAAGTAACAATATCTTGATGTCTGATAACTAGTAAACAACCTAAGATTAGTTCAGAACGAAAAACAATCGTTCTGAACTTTTTTGTTACTCTAAAAATAGAGCTAAGGTCGAGCATGCTTCCAGGGACTGCAAGTCCGAATTAAAAAAGGACCTCCGCTATCTTTGCTTTGATAGTTTGCTTTTAGGTTGTGGAACTACAAGTTCGAGTATAGGAAATGAATTATAAAGTCTGGATAACGGTTGACCTAGCTCCAGAAAGCGTGACAAACCGTGAAATAGAAATCAGAATGATTTCGTTTTTGAACGGTTCTAACGCGGAAGTCATTTATGACTTCTTAATCACGACGCGCAGCTAGGCTATCTGCCGCCCTAGCGAGCAACAATAGGCCTCTAGTGTTCGGCTTTGCCAGAACGTTAGAGGCGCTTGTTGTACCGCCTGTTAACTTTTAGTGTGAATAAGAGAGATTATGTCACAGCCCCTTTTGTGTTAGGCAACACTCATAGCAGATGATAAGGAGTGGGAATGATTGTTCAAGCATCCACGAACGCCGATGCTTGAATTACTTGGCGATTAGTTAGCAGAAAATATTATCGGTAATTTGTCTTATTATACAGTTGTTATTTTTATAAACTATTGTTTATATAATAATTGGGGTATACAATTATCATGTATTGTAAAAGCTTTTTATTTTTAATTGCGCAATTTTATCTACTTATAATAGAATAGTGGGTTAGCTGGGAGGCATTGTTGCATTATGAGACGTTATGAACATAGCCGTGGCGAACAGCATGATAAGGATCGGATTAAGCTATATAAGACTCACCGGGGTTGGATGACTTCCTTAACCCGGATTTTTCGTTTTGTTTTCCGTGATCGTTCATCAAAAGAAGAATTTACTGATCGGGATGCACTGAAAGAGGACGATGATGATACAGGGATATCGCCATTTGTCCAGGGATTAACTGCCATTGCTGCTTTATTTGGTGGTGGGGCTGCTGCTTCTGCTTATACTCAAACGGTTCACGCTAAGCAGATATCTAATAATGGTTCTGAAGTGATTGGCTCTACAAGTAGCTCGTCAGCAATCACGCGGACTGCAATGGGGCAACAGGTTTCCCAACAAACAGTCAATGGTCAACAAGTTAGTCAAAGCGTCAATAACCAGAATGTTGATGTCTCTAATCAAGCCCAGTTAAAACATGCTCTCCAGGATAAAAACGTTAGTGTTATTAATTTTGACAATGATATCACGCTGACCCAGACAATTAACGTTGTTCCCCGCAATGTCACTATCAATGCTAATGGCCACCAGCTGAATACTGGCAATTATTGCCTGTAAGTTGATTCTGCAAAGGGGTCAACTAGCAATGAGATTACCCTTAAGAATGCACGGTTATTCACGGCCAATAAGCATGGGGCCTTCGAAATGTCTCATGATGGCAATGTTAAACTGACCTACCAGGATGTTGACGCTGTCGGTGGGACTGCCGTCTGGTCAAATTCCGAAGCGAAGGGAAATAAGTCGTTTAAAGTCGCTGGACAAACTAGTATCAAGGCCGTCAAGTCATATCACCTGGATGGTCATGAGTACCGCACTCATCTCGTCAACCAGCCGGTAAAGTCTTTCCACAAGGGACAGACTAACCTGATCGTGATCAATAATTCTTTCACGACTGCAAAGGATGCTAAGGTTCATATTGATGGGGCGGAGGTAGCGGATTACGCCATTCGCCTGATGAGCAATGGACAGCAACACTTTAAAGTTGATCAGAACGCACAGTTTACTGTTGATGACAGCAATAATGCCAGCATTGTGATGACACAGCATGGTAAGACTGATCAGTCACAGTTGCTACAAATTAACAAAGATGCCAATGTTTCATTAAACAGCAAGCACGGGGCTAATATTCTCCTGTCAACGAGCGGTCAGAATAGTACGCCGAATGTGAATGTTGGGGCTGCTAAGTTAGACATGAAAGTCGCCAGTCATGCCCAAGCTAACATCAAGGTTCAGGG
Source organism: [Lactobacillus] timonensis (assembly GCF_900240275.1). Lineage (GTDB taxonomy): Bacteria > Bacillota > Bacilli > Lactobacillales > Lactobacillaceae > Limosilactobacillus > Limosilactobacillus timonensis. The sequence goes on from NZ_LT964761.1 coordinate 1,456,353, forward strand.
CCCAACAAATAATGACCACCATGCTAATGTCTCATTTGATAAGAATTCATTAGTTAACGGAACGGTGCTGAAGTCCGGAGCTAATATTGTTAGTCAGGGGATGGATACTGATGTTAATATCCATAACCCGCGTCACATTACGTTAAATGCAGCTAACAACCACACTTACCAAACGCACCACGCGCGGATGCATATCAATATAGATACCACCAATGTTAAGGTAACTAATTGGCGGTGGACTCGCGACCAGGCAAACCACAAGCACTTGACGAAGCAAGTTCAGCGAACTCAGGATATTGATAAGAATACCAGTGTTGTTAACCACAATGACTACCGTGCACGTGACGTAAAGCTGACGAATGGTAATACTAGTCGAAATGCTAAGCAGATTCTTAACCTAATTAATAAGAATGTTGTTCATGTTAAGAATCACGGGACGGTTCAGGTTGAATACGGACATGTGAACGAACCAGCTCGTCCTGTTGCTAGTGCGCCAATAAACAATGCAGCTATCCGACCGGCACAACCAGTTGCAGTAAATCACGTGGCAGTTAAACAGCAGCCGACTACTATCAGTTATGTTCACACTACTCCGGTTGTTTCCAATTCTGGTTCGAGCGTTCAACCTTCGGGCAGCCAGACTTCTAATAGTAATCCTGGCAATACGACGACTTCTCAAACGAATTCAACAACCAATAGTAATACCGGTTCGAATACGAATTCGAGTACGGGGACAACTTCAACATCTGGGTCTACTAGCAAAGCACAGCCGTCTCAGAGTACCAGTGAGGTTGAGTCAGGATCTGGATCCATTAGCGATAGTCAAACTTCTACTAGCAACACTGGTTCTGGATCAGGATCAGACTCTTATTCTAAATCAACGAGTACCAGTTTAGCTTCTGGCAGTAATAGCGGAAGCACGAGTGGCAGCGGTTCGACATCTACTAGTGGAAGTAACAGTTACTCAAATAGTGACTCGTTGTCTGAGTCTTCCTCCGGAAGTTTGAGCATCAGTACATCCACTTCGGTCAGTGTGAGTGAGTCAAATAGTACTTCTGTTTCAGAGTCAAATTCAGTAAGTCTTTCGACGTCGATCAGCCTGTCAAGTTCTGTCTCCGCTTCGGAATCTGGATCGGTGAGTGCTAGTGAATCGAACAGTGTATCGGCTTCAGAATCAAACTCCGTATCCGCTAGTGAGTCGAATAGCGTTAGTGCTTCAGAATCCAACTCAGTAAGCGCGAGTGAATCCAACAGTATCAGTGCTTCGGAATCGAATTCGGTATCGGCCAGCGAGTCAAATAGCGTCAGTGCATCAGAATCGAATTCCGTAAGTGCTAGCGAATCGAACAGTGTGAGTGCATCTGAGTCCAACTCTGTATCGGCCAGCGAGTCAAATAGTGTTAGTGCATCTGAATCTAACTCAGTAAGCGCAAGTGAGTCGAACAGTGTATCTGCTTCAGAATCCAACTCAGTAAGCGCGAGTGAATCTAACAGCGTTTCTGCTTCAGAGTCCAACTCTGTATCGGCCAGCGAGTCGAATAGCGTCAGTGCTTCAGAATCGAACTCGATATCAGCCAGCGAGTCAAATAGCGTCAGCGCATCACAATCGAATTCGGTAAGTGCTAGTGAATCGCATAGCGTGTCCGCTTCTGAATCAAACTCGGTCTCCGCTAGTGAATCCAATAGCGTGAGTGCATCAGAATCGAACTCAGTACGTGCAAGCGAATCGAATAGTGTTTCTGCTTCAGAGTCCAACTCTGTATCTGCTAGTGAATCCAACAGCGTCAGTGCTTCAGAATCGGACTCGGTATCCGCTAGTGAATCGAACAGTGTTTCTGCATCTGAATCGAATTCCGTAAGTGCTAGCGAGTCCAACAGCGTGAGTGCATCTGAGTCCAACTCAGTCAGCGCCAGCGAATCGAACAGTATCAGTACTTCAGAATCTAACTCAGTAAGTGCTAGCGAGTCGAACAGCGTCAGCGCATCTGAATCCAATTCAGTATCCGCTAGTGAATCAAATAGCGTCAGTGCTTCAGAATCGAATTCGGTAAGTGCTAGCGAGTCCAACAGCGTGAGTGCTTCCGAGTCGAATTCAGTAAGTGCAAGCGAATCGAACAGCGTTAGTGCTTCAGAATCTAATTCAGTATCCGCTAGTGAATCAAACAGCGTTTCTGCATCTGAGTCGAACAGTGTATCTGCTTCAGAATCCAACTCAGTAAGTGCAAGCGAATCGAACAGCGTTAGTGCTTCAGAATCTAATTCGGTATCCGCAAGTGAATCGAACAGTGTTTCTGCATCTGAATCTAATTCAGTAGGTGCTAGTGAGTCGAATTCTGTATTTGCTAGCGAGTCCAATAGTATGAGTACATCCGAGTCCAACTCAGTATCCGCAAGTGGATCGAAGAGTTTGAGTGAGTACGAATCCAACTCGGTATACGTATCTGAATCTCAATCTGTATCAGCAAGCGGTTCAATGAGTATTAGCGTTTCTGAATCAGCGTCGGCATCTCTCAGCAAAGCAAATTCAGAGAGCGGATCAAGATCTAACTCGGTATCTGCTAGTGATTCACAGAGGGTTAGTGCATCAGAATCCAAGTCTTTATCGGACAGCATAAGCGTGTCGAAGTCATTATCAGATAGCTTCTCTAAGTCGACATCGGAAAGTCTATCTGAGTCGAAGTTGACATCACAATCGATTGTTGATAGCAAGAACGAGAGTGGCAGCATTTCACAATCAATTAGCGAGTCAAATTCAACTTCCAGGTCTTACTCCTTTAACCAAGGTGGTAGCGGATCGCAGTGGATATCAAATAACGACGATGATAGTGGTAACGTCTCACCAGTTGATCTGATGTTTATGGCATTAAACGCCGACACCCCTGCACCTTCCGTAGATCATCATTAGATCACCAACAATGATTAAATAGTGGTAAATCTAGGCATCCTACAGTACCCAACGTGCTGTAGGGTGTTTTTTGTTGAAAATGAAGGGACGTTAAAAACAAGATTTCTTAATAGCGTAACATTGCACGGATACTGTTAGACTTGGTATACTTAATTAGTTATTAAGACGGAAGAAAGCGAGTTGGGATAATGGATTTAGCCGAAATGAAGGAACGTCAAAAACATATTCGCAATTTTTCGATCGTGGCCCACATTGACCATGGTAAGTCGACGTTGGCGGACCGAATTTTGGAAATGACGGACACCATCAGCAAGCGGGAAATGAAGGCGCAGGTCCTCGACGACATGCCGCTGGAACGAGAGCGGGGGATTACTATCAAGCTCAACGCCGTTGCCCTGACTTACCATGCCAAGGATGGCGAGGATTACATCTTTCACTTGATTGATACCCCGGGACACGTTGACTTTTCATATGAGGTTTCCCGGTCACTGGCCGCTTGTGAAGGGGCGATCCTGGTGGTCGATGCCACCCAGGGGGTTGAAGCGCAGACATTAGCTAACGTCTACTTGGCTATTGACAACGACCTTGAAATTCTCCCGGTCGTCAACAAGATTGACTTGCCATCCGCCGACCCTGAAGGAACTCGTCAGCAGATTGAAGACGAAATTGGTTTGGACTGCAGCGATGCGGTCGACGTCAGTGCAAAGACGGGCTTGGGGGTTGACCGGGTGCTGGAAAAAATCGTCCAAGACATTCCGGCACCAACTGGCGACCTGCAGGCTCCGCTCAAGGCGCTGATTTTCGATTCGAAATACGATGACTATCGTGGTGTGGTGTTATCTGTCCGCATTGCTGAGGGAACGGTGAAAAAAGGTGACCGCATCAAGCTGATGAACAGCGGTGCCGTTTACGAAGTGGCTGAAGTGGGGATTAACTCACCAAAACCGCTGGAACGTGACTTACTGATGGCCGGTGACGTTGGTTACATTACCGCCGCCATCAAGGACATTAAGGATACGCGGGTCGGGGACACGATCACCGACGCTGATAACCCGACGGCTAAACCAATGGAAGGTTACCGGCAGATGCAACCGATGGTTTATGCCGGACTCTACCCGTCAGATAACGCCAAGTTTAACGACCTCCGCGAAGCCCTCGAGAAGCTGAAACTCAACGATGCGGCGCTCACTTTTGAGCCGGAATCATCACAAGCACTGGGATTTGGGTTTCGTTGCGGATTTCTGGGGCTCTTGCACATGGATGTGATTCAGGAACGGCTGGAGCGGGAATTTGACCTCGACTTGATTATTACCGCGCCGTCAGTAACCTATCATGTTGACCTGCACGATGGGACAACGACGGAGGTGGAGAACCCAGCAGAAATGCCTGATCCGTCGGCCATTAAGGATATCAAGGAGCCATACGTGCGGGCATCAATTATGGTGCCCAACGATTATGTGGGACCAGTCATGGAATTGTGCCAGCGCAAGCGTGGTCAGTTTGATACGATGGAATATTTGAGTGATACTCGGGTCAATGTGATCTACCACATTCCATTGGCGGAAATCATCTACGACTTCTTTGATAAGCTAAAGAGCAGTACCCGCGGATACGCATCGCTGGATTACGAGATTGACGATTACCGGGTTAGCGACCTGGTTAAGATTGATATCCTCTTAAACGGTGACAAGGTGGATGCGCTAAGCTTTATTACTCACCGCGATAATGCTGCCGAGCGGGGCCGGGAGATTGCCAGCAAGCTCAAGAAGATCATTCCACGGCAGAACTTTGAAATTCCGATTCAGGCGGCAATTGGTTCTACGATCATTGCTCGGACAAACATCAAGGCCTACCGGAAAGATGTTACTGCCCGGATTCACACCGGGGACCCTGATCGACGGGCTAAGCTGTTGGAAAAGCAAAAGCGCGGTAAGAAACGAATGAAGGCGGTCGGTAAAGTTGACATCCCGCAAGCCGCCTTCATGGCTGTTTTGAAGACTGATGAGGAAGGTAAATAATTTTTCGCCACTCAATGCATAATGATACAAAAGAAAGCGCCACGGCAGGTTATTGCCGCGGCGTTTCTCCTTTATTAGATTATTTAATGGCATAAAAATACGTATTTGTATTACTCCAGGCCAGTAAAAAACTAGTATACTTAATTATGAGCAATTATTTATTTTTTCTTCTAGAGGAGGATCAGTTTATGTCTGAGAAAACGAAAAAGATCTCGCTAATTGGCCTGATCTTGATGATTTTCACCTCGACGTTTGGTTTTGCAAACACCACCGTGGCCTATGACCAAATGGGTTACGGTAGTATCATCTGGTATGTGGTAGCAGCATTGCTCTTCTTTCTGCCATCTTCACTGATGTTTGCCGAATACGGCGCCGCCTTTAAGGATGCCAAGGGTGGGATTTATTCTTGGCTGAAGGAGTCGGTTGGTGAAAAGATTGCCTTTATCGGTACCTTTATTTGGTTGTCAGCCTGGATTGTCTGGATGGTTTCCACCGCTTCCAAGGTTTGGATTCCGTTATCATCACTTCTTTTTGGGGCTGATAAGACCCAGACTTGGGGTGTCTTTGGTTTAACCTCTACCGAAGTCATCGGTCTGTTGGGGATTGCCTGGATTATCTTAGTCACCGTTTTTGCTAGTCACGGTATGGATAAGATTGCCGAAGTCGCCAATATTGGTGGGACCTTCGTCATGGTTCTTTCCGGACTGTTCATCGTTTTAAGTATTGTTGTCTGGATTGGCAATAAGGGAGCCATCGCTGAGCCAATCCACGCTAGCAGCTTTATTACGTCGCCAAACCCATCCTTTCAGTCGCCAATTGCTATTATTTCCTTCGTTGTTTACGCGATCTTCGCGTATGGGGGACTGGAATCGATGAGTGGGGTGATTGACTCCATTGATAAGCCAGAAAAGACCTTCCCGATGGGGTGTGTCATCTCCATGATTTTGATTACTGTTTTATACAGTTTGATGATTCTGATGTGGGGGATTAGCACAAACTGGCACAGCGTCCTTGGCGGTCACGAAGTTAACTTGGGTAATATTTCCTACATCTTGATGAACAATCTTGGTATTCAAATGGGAAATGCGCTTGGGACCAGTCACCGTACTGCTCTTTTAATTGGTAACGTATTGACCCGTTTCACCGGCTTGAGCATGTTCCTGGCATACTGTGGGTCGTTTTTCGTTGTTATTTACTCACCAGTGAAGTCTTTTATCATGGGTTCTAACCCTGAACTGTGGCCAGAACGGTTGACTAAGATTAACGAGCACGGTATTCCAGCTAATGCGATGCAGGTACAAGCGATCGTTGTCTGCATGATCATTTTCCTGGTAGCCTTTGGTGGTAACGCCGCTCAGAAGTTCTACCAGATTTTGACAAACATGGCCAACGTGACGACATCGGCTCCATACTTGTTCCTGGTTGGAGCTTTTCCGGCTTTCAAGAAGCGTCAAGATATTGAACGGCCATTTGAAATCTACAAGAGCCACTTCTGGACTAACCTGATTGTGATCGTGGTTTGGCTGGTACTAGCTCTCGGGATTATCTTTACCTGCTTGCAGCCAATTCTGGAACACGATTACCAGACTGCCTTCTGGACGATCTTTGGTCCGGTCTTCTTTGGTGGTGTTGCCTGGATTTTCTATGACGTTGACGTAAGCCGTCACAAGCACAAGGCTGAAAAGTAAGATTAATCAAAACCTTGGGATTTCCCAGGGTTTTGTTTTTGCTTTTATTTTTCACCAATAACTGTGGTTGGTGCTATCATTAAGTAAGTTGAAAAGGAGGAAGTTCAATGAAGATTGGTTTTATTGGAACCGGTGTGATGGGGACTGGCATTATTAATAATCTGTTAAGAGCTGGTAATGAAGTGACCGTCTATAACCGGACGAAGGCTCACGCCACTTCAGTACTAAATAATGGTGCAAGTTGGGCAGACAGCCCTGCACAGCTTACTCAAGATAACGATGTCATTATGTCGATGGTTGGCTTTCCGCGCGACGTCCGGGAAGTGTACCTAGCAGATAATGGGGTTATGAGCGCCGTCCATCCGGGGCAACTGCTGATCGACATGACAACCAGTCAGCCGTCGTTAGCCGCTGAGTTGGCAAAGCTCGCAACTAAAAAGGGTGCGACTATGCTTGATGCGCCGGTTTCTGGCGGTGACGTTGGTGCAAAGAAGGGCACATTGACGATAATGGTCGGTGGTAATAAGCAGACTTTTGACCAGTATCGACAATTCTTTACCCAGTTTGGCAGTGATGTTCACTACTTTGGGACTTCCGGTAGTGGTCAGCATGCTAAGATGGCGAACCAGATTATGATTGCCGGGACGATGACCGGCTTGGTTGAAATGCTGGTTTACGCCAAGAAAGCCAGGTTAAAGCTTGACGACATTTTGGCAACTGTCGGCGGTGGCGCTGCGGCTAACTGGAGCTTGTCTAACTATGGGCCACGGATCCTAAAGGGGGACTATACACCGGGCTTCTTTGCTAAGCACTTCCTCAAGGATCTTCGCATTGCTTTACAAGAATCAGAAAAGATGGACCTGGATTTGCCAGCAACCAAAACTGCCAAGCACTTATACGAATTATTAGTTGATAACCGTGGCTTGGGGAATGATGGGACCCAGGCGCTAGTTAAGCTGTGGTGGCAAGATTGATTTGATAGCCGCTAAAGGGGGATTAAGATGAGCCAAAAGATCGCTGTTTTTGCCGACGTCCATGGCAACTATACCGCGTTGAAAGCAATGTATGAGGATAGCCTTCAGCAGGGTGTTGACCAGTATTGGTTTATGGGCGACCTGTTTTTACCCGGGCCGGGAGCTATCAACGTGTGGCATCTAATGAAGAAAATGGCTCCGCAATACATTGTGCGCGGTAACTGGGATGACCTCGCCGTCCGGGGTGCGGCTGGCAAAATGGATCTCGAAAAACCATCGCACGTATACTTTGCCCGGTTGGCACAGTGGCTGGCTGGTCAGTTGCCATCAACGGTTTTTCAAGAAATTGCTGAATGGCCGCTTCACCAAACGGTAACGACAGGGTCCTTGAAACTTTCGCTGGCCCATAACTTGCCAAAATTGAACATGGGTCAGCACCTGTTTCCAACTAACGATTCGGCCAATTTCATGGATGCTTTTTTGGGACAAGAAGACGTGGCAATTTATGCCCACGTTCACCACGAATTGATGCGGTACGCCAGCGATGAACGGCTGGTACTAAACCCTGGTTCGGTCGGCGAACCCTTTAACCACTGGCCACGGTTGCAATCCGACTTGCGGGCCCGTTATTTACTACTAACTGTCGACGAAATTGGCTTGGAAAACATCGAATTTCGTCATGTTGCCTACCAACGTGAATTGGAATGGCCAGCTGCGAACAAAGCAGGTATACCGTACCCGGAACTCTACCATAAGCAGTTGGAAACCGGCCTGGTGTATACCCATGACCAGGAATTGGTGAACCACTACAACCAGCAATATCACTACGCTGATGAGTACCGGCAATATCAGCAGTCGCTGACGGGAGGATCTCATGATTGATCGCATTGTACAATGGACGGTGAAGTATCGTCATTCAACCTTTATCCGGGTGGTTGCCCGGACGCTAGTACTGCTTTTTCCACTAGCCTTAATTGGGTCCATTGCGAAAGTGTTATCGTTGACGTTACTGAATGCCGATGGTTTTCTCTATAACTTGTTAGTCATCGACCGCTGGTGCAACCAGGCAGTTATTCAGATTGCACAAAATTGTCTCAGTGGGATCACGGCGGTGACGATGGGGATGATTGGTTTATTATCTTCTTACGGTGCCGCAAAGTATACGGCCATGCACTACCATCGTGACTTTCAGGCAGCTGGTCTGGCAGGAATCATCACAATGGGACTGATGGCCTATCGTTTTAACCGTGGGGGGATGGCAGTTAGCTTTGACTGGCGGTTGCTTGGTTACCGTTTCCTCCTAATTAACCTCCTAGTTGGTTTTATCGTTGGGCAATTTTTCCACTGGCTGGGTACGCCAACGGCCAAAGCTAACAATGCTGACCACGTGATTGCCGTACGGCAGCGATCGTATTCGACAATCAAACCACTGATGGTGTCATTGCTGATGGGCATTGTGATTGATATCGCCCTCAACATTGCCTCAGCCTATTCCTTCTTTAATGGGGTTAGCAGTAGTTTTCAAAGTCAATTTCATGGATCAGTAGCAGTGTTGATGAAACTTCTCTTCTCTTTGATTTCGACTTTCCTTGGCTGGGTTGGATTGCACGGGGTTTTCGGGATGAATTGGCAAAATGAAACTTCACAAATGGCGGCCAACCTTTCTTACGTCTTGGCACATGGCGGTCACTGGCATGTCCCGTATCCGTACCTATCTTCTTCCTTGTACAATGTCTACTGCCGTTTCGGTGGTGACGGGATTATTTTGGCACTGATGATTGCTTTACTGGTCGTGGACCATAGCAAGGGGACAAAGCGTTTAGCTGCTTGGTCCATTCCTCCACTATTTTTTAACGTTGACCAGGTCGCCATGTTTGGCATTCCGGTGATCCTCAACCCGTTGTACTTATTGCCCATGTTGCTGATTCCGTTGATCAACCTCTTTTTGGCGATGACGGCGATTTACCTTCAACTGGTACCGCCAATTGCCTTTCCGATCTTGACGGGAACTCCTGGGCCGCTGATGGCTTTTATGGGGACAGCGGGTTACCCGACTGCCTTAATCTTTTCTTTGCTATTGTTACTGGCGGACGTGGTGATGTATTTGCCGTTTGTTCGTCTGGCGGTGGCAGTGGAGAAACGGATTCAGTTGATCGACAAACGGGAGGCTGAGCGATGAAAAAATTATTTCACATCTCGCCATTTGGAAGAACACGGCTGACCAGGGTGTTGCTTATCATCACCGTTCTCACGGTATTATTAGCCATCCCGACTTTTTTCTGGATGAGGGATTTTAATAAACAACTTGCCAAACGTCATAACTCGCCGCGTTCACCGCTAATTATGGTACCGGGATCGTCTGCCGGGCCAAACCGTTTTGACCGTTTAGTGAAAAAGCTAAATGATGGAGCACCTCATCGTCACAGCTACATGAAGATGAAGGTCTACAATAATGGCAAGATTACGTACAGCGGTTCAATTGCGAAAAACGATAATGAACCGATTGTGGTAATTGCCTTTCAAAATAACCATGACGGTTATAACAACATCAAGAAGCAGGCAAAAATGCTTAACAAGGCTTTTAGTCAGTTATGCAGTGAGTACAGTTTTAACAACTTCAAGGCTTTTGGTCACTCGAATGGTGGCCTTATCTGGACCTATTGGCTAGAGCATTATTACCAAGACTATGATGATGAAATCACGATGAAACGGTTAATGACTTTGGGATCGCCATTTAACTTTTCGGAACGCAATGTCAAGAACAAGACACAGATGTTCAGCGACTTTTTAAAGTACCGGAAACGACTACCAAAAGATTTAATTGTTTATTCACTGATGGGAACCGAGACTTATGACAGCGACGGTCTCGTTCCTGAAGAAAGTGTGGAGGCTGGGAAGTACATCTTCCAAAAGCAGGTTAAACATTTTACGATGATGACTCTTACAGGAGAAGATGCCCAACACTCCTCGTTGCCACAAAATGAACAGGTGGTTCAAGCCATTAACCAGGAGCTATTGGATGATGCGCCAACTGTCGACAAGAAGAACGGCAACTATCCAAAAGTCAAAAAGGCGACAATGCCTTAATAAAAACGTCCGGCCAGCTTGGTCGGACGTTTTCTATTTGTCAGGAATTTCAAAGGAGACGTTATCTGTTGCTGAATCGATTATAGGTTTTCATCAGTGTGGAAGTTTAATTGACACTGGTCAGTGAGTTGCGTGATCAGCCGCAAGGAGAGGTGACGAAAGGCGTCCAGCGCGTCAGTAGCGATGTTTTCGCTCTGCGTTGTCAAGAACTTGCTACGTTCTGCCGGATCAGTGATGGACTGTAACTCCTTATCCGTTTCCTTAATCATCCGCACACTTTCCTGGTTCAGCCGGTGTTGTACTTCTTCAACTTGTGGCAAGAGGTCGTGCAAGTTTGCATCAGCTAAGATGCCGGCGTGCTTGAAAATCCAGTAGGCGGAGTTTAGTTGTGCTGGCAACTTACCACGCTTGTACGGTGCAGGCACGTCGTTGATTCCGGCAAAGAACGGGACATAAACACTTTCAGCAGCCACGCCCATGGCAATCCATTGGATATCAGCCCCCGGACGGTTCATCTGCATAATGTGTGATTCCTGGGTCTTTGCCAAACTGACCGGCCGGTAGAGGTGCTTATCATGGTCATTGCCAGTACCAATCGGGTCGTATGGTGTTCCTTGAAAGTGTGAAGCCAGGTAGTGTTGGGCATCAAAAACCGAAATCTTTTTCTCTGGTTTCATGATAAATGGCAGGTCCTGTGACTCTGGTTCTTCATCCCGGGCTGCAACGGGGCTAAACTGCTGGTGACCTGACCAGACTCGTGGAGTGCTGTAGATGGCGTCTGAGCGGGTAGCGGTCCCAAATATTTGGCGGAAGTTGAAGGTCCCCGGGTGCGGATTGAGGTTGTTTTCTTCAACAAACTGCTTCAACTGTGGGTGAAACATGAAATTATCCGGGTCATCAAAGTCGACTTCTTGAATGGCCAACTGGTTGGCAACCACCGCGTAACTATCATCCGGAATTCGTTGGGCAACCCAGTAGTGACCAGCACCAGATTCAAAGTACCAGGCCTCATCATCGTCGGCAAACAAGATCCCGTTGGTTTCGCCAGTACCGTATTTAGCAATGAGGTCACCTAGCCGTTGAACACCTTCGCGGGCAGTTTTAACAAAGGGAAGGACAACAGTGACCATGGCTTCTTCATTTAAGCCGCCCTTCACAAGTGGGTCGTATCCGAGGACACGGTCGTTACAGTACGCACTTTCGGTAGCACTCATGGCGACGTTATACTCATTGATACCGTCTTCTTCAAACAGGCCATACTTATTCGTCCATTCGGGAGTGGCGCTGTACTTAAAGCTGTCCTTTGGTAGGCGTAATTTTAAACCGGTATCCTTGGATTCAAAACGGGTGTCGAGGTCGCCGTGCGGGTGGATAATAACCCGCTTTGGCCAGGCCGCTTTGGAGTCTTCGTTTCGGCCAATCATGATTGTGCCATCGACAGATGCCTTTTTTCCAACTAAAATACTAGTACAGGATGATAATTTCATTGTCATTACTTCAATGCCTCCTCATGGCGTTCACAAACAAACGTTAACAACACTATTTTAACCTTTTTTGGAGGTAAATTACACTAATTGTTTAGAAGGGATGGAGAATGGAACAGCTTTCAATCTTTATTGTGATGCTTGCCGCTTTACTGGTGCCATTAGTGATGGCGCGCTTTGAGGTGTCAACATTACCCACCGCGGTGGCAGAAATTTTAATTGGGATCGTGATCGGCAAAAGTGGGTTTAACCTCATCGTGATGAATCACGACTTAACATTTCTTTCCAATTTGGGCGTGATTTTGCTGATCTTTCTTTCCGGGATGGAAATCAACTTTGACCTTTTTCGCAAGCAACCAGGTGAGAAGCGCGACAGTGATTCACCAGTTACCATTTCAACCATTGCTTTTGCGGGAATACTAGTAATGTCATTATTAGTGGGGGTCGTATTAAAGTTGATGGGACTCTTTAATGGCATTCTACTGGCATTGATTATCTTTTCATCAGTCGCACTAGGAGTTGTAATTGCAACCCTGAAAGAAAAAGAAATTCTGAGTCGACCGGTGGGGCAGACACTGTTGCTGACGGCGGTCTTCGGTGAAGTTGTTCCCATGCTGTCTTTAACTGTTTATGCGACATTGCACGGTGGTAACGCCGGTCGTCTATGGCTCATTGTCCTGCTGTTTTTGGCAGCGATCATTCTGCTACGGCGGTTTAAACAGCCATACAAGTGGTTCAACGACATCACTAAGTCCACCACTCAATTGGATGTTCGTTTGGCATTTTTCTTAATTTTTACCTTAGTGACAATTGCGGTTACCGTTGGGGCTGAAAATATTCTGGGTGCCTTTTTGGCGGGGATGGTCATGAAATTGCTCAACCCGTCTGAATCCACCGAAGACAAGCTGACATCAATCGGTTACGGCTTCTTTATTCCGATTTTCTTCATTACTACTGGTGCCAAGTTGAACCTCCGGGAGTTATTCGCGAACCCGCGGGCCTTGGCGTTAATTCCGGCATTAGTAGTGGGCTTTTTCATCGCCAAAACCGTTCCAGCACTTGTCTTTAGCAGACACTATGGACGCCGTAACGGGTTAGCAGGGGCTTTCCTTTGCGCCACGACGATCACGCTTGTTTTACCAACACTGGAAGTTGCCCGTAATTTGAAGGCCATTACTAGCACCCAGTCAGACGCCTTTGTTCTGGCAGCATTGATTGCCTGCGTTTGTGGACCAATCGGCTTTAACAAACTCTATCAGCCGTCGCCGGAAGACCTAATTAAGAAACGGGTAGTCTTTATTGGTGCCAACGTGATGACTGTACCGATTGCCCAGCAGCTGACCAATAGTCTCTACCAGGTCAGAATGGTTACCAACCAACAAGAAAACTTTGAAACTTATAATTCTGAAGTTGCCGATTTGAAATATTTTGAGAACCTCAATGCGCAGTGTCTTGAAAAGAGCGGCTATTTCGATTGTGACATTATGGTCGTTTCTTTCTTGAATGAACAAGAGAACTTTGCGTTGGCACTGGAGGCCAAAAAGCAGGGCGTTCAACGAGTGATTGCGATGCGCAAACGAAATGGGAGTGACTATGCCCAGCTTGACCAGCTGGTTGCTGCTGGAGTTGAACTCTTTCACCCGTACACTGCACTATCGAGTATGCTCCGTTCATTGATTGAATCACCAACCGTAATGAAGATGATGACTGATAACCAGCACACGATCTTTGAAGTGGTCCTTAAGAACCGGCGCTACACTGGAATTGAATTACAGTCGTTGCCGATGATCAATAAGATTACCGTGTCCCGTATTTACCGTCATGGCAAGTGGATTACGCCTCATGGAACGACGGTCCTGGAGGCAGGCGACCACCTGATTATTACAAGTGACTATCACAACATCGCTGAATTACAGGCCACGTTAGGTAAAGATAATTAAGCGCTTACCGGTCGGTTATGGTATGATTAATTGAAAATCACAAGGCCGATATTTGTGTGAAAGGATGAACGAAGTTGAATGAACAGCAGTATGTGATGGCAATTGACCAGGGAACCACCAGTTCTCGCGCCATTATCTTTGACCACCAGGGACAAAAGGTGGCCATATCGCAACGAGAATTTCCGCAGTATTTCCCGCATCCAGGATGGGTAGAACACGATGCATTAGAAATTTGGGATAGTGTCCAGGCGGTTATTTCTGACGTGATGATCAAGTCAGGAATTAAGCCCTATAAGATTGTCGGCATCGGGATTACTAATCAGCGGGAAACGACGATTATTTGGGACCGACATACTGGCAAGCCAATCTACCATGCTATTGTTTGGCAATCTAAGCAGACGAGTGAGATTGCTGAAAAGCTGATTGCTGATGGTTATTCAGAGATGATCCACCAGAAAACTGGTTTAGTCATCGATTCATACTTTTCAGCAACCAAAATCAAGTGGATATTGGACCATGTTCCTGGGGCCCGGCAAAAAGCCGAAAATGGCGATTTGATGTTTGGGACGATCGATAGCTGGTTGTTGTGGAATTTAAGCGGCCGCAAGGTTCACGCAACCGACGTTACCAATGCCAGCCGGACGATGCTCTTTAATATCCACCAACTTGATTGGGACGAAGATATTTTAAAGCTACTCAATATTCCACGAGCAATGCTGCCAGAAGTAAAATCTTCGTCTGAGGTCTATGGATATACGGGTGACTACCACTTCTTCGGGGTACAAATCCCCATCTGTGGGATCGCTGGTGACCAGCAAGCGGCACTCTTTGGGCAGACGGCATTTACCAAGGGATCCGTCAAGAACACTTATGGCACTGGTGCTTTCATCGTTATGAACACGGGGAAGGAACCAACCCTATCTGCTAACGGCTTATTGACAACCATTGCCTATGGTTTGGATGGCGAAGTTAATTACGCCTTAGAAGGTAGCATCTTTGTTGCAGGATCAGCTGTTCAATGGTTACGAGACGGCCTCAAGTTTTTTGATAACGCTAGTCAATCAGAAAAAATGGCTGTGGACGCTCAGAGCACTGGTGGTGTTTACGTCGTGCCATCATTTACCGGCTTAGGTGCGCCGTACTGGGACCAAGAGGTACGGGGGGCCATGTTTGGCCTTACTCGTGGTAGTTCGCGTGGGTCAATCACACGGGCAACCCTGGAGGCAATTGCTTACCAAACGCGGGATGTCGTGGATACGATGGTGAAAGATACGGGCTTGAAGCTGGACAGCCTGACTGTCAATGGTGGGGCGTCACGGAATAACTTCCTGATGCAATTCCAATCAGATATCTTGCAAACACCGATTAAGCGAGCAGCCATGGAAGAAACGACGGCCCTAGGGGCTGCCTTTCTGGCGGGCTTGGCCGTTGATTTCTGGGAAGACCAGGAAGAACTACGTAATTACAGTAAGATTGGTGCGTCATTTACGCCGCAAGTTGAACGTGAGGTGGCGGATATTAATTATGCTGGCTGGCAACGAGCGATTAAGGCAGCTCAGTACTTTAGTAAATAAAAGCAAAGAAAAAACAGCGGGGATGAAAAATCTTCGCTGCTTTTTTGATGGAGTTTAAGTTTAGTAACCTAACTTAGCCATCCCGTCTTTGGCAACCTTTTCCAGCGTTGCTGCTGAGGAAGCCATGGCCTTCTTTTCACGGTCATCCATTGGTACTTCCAGTACAGAAGCAACACCTGAAGCGTTAACAACAGCTGGTGAGCCAATGTAGAGACCCTTCAGACCGTATTCACCATTAACTGGTGCGCCGATTGGCAGAACAGCGTTTTCGTCACGAAGGATTGCCCGTGAAATCCGCATCAGGGCAGTTGCGACACCATAGAAGGTGGCACCCTTACGGTTGATGATTTCGTAAGCCTTGTTCCGAACGTCATCTTCAATCTTCAACAGTTCGTCCATTGAAACGCCTTGTTCCTTAGCCAGGTCAAGTACTGGCTTCCCGCCAATAGTTGCACTGCTGTAAGCGGCGAATTCGGAGTCACCGTGTTCACCCATGATGTTAGCAGAAACATCTACTGGTGAAACGTTGAACTTCTTGGCCAGGGCAACCCGGAGACGAGCGGAGTCCAGTGAAGTGCCGGAGCCGACAACCTTGTTCCGTGGGAAGCCAGAAATCTTTTGAACGGCGTAAGTTAAAATATCAACCGGGTTGGCAGCAACCAGGAAGATGCCGTTGAAACCGCTCTTCATAACTGGCTCAACAACGGATTTGATGATCTTCAAGTTCTTGTCAACCAGTTGCAGACGAGTTTCACCTGGCTTCTGTGGTGCGCCGGCAGTGATAACTACCAGGTCAGCATCCTTGCAGGTGTCGTAATCTGCTGAGTAGAAAATCTTTGGGGCGGTGAAGGCAGTAGCGTCTTCGAGATCGAGGGCGTCACCCTCAGTCCGCTTCTTAACAATATCAACAATGGCAAATTCTTCTGCCAGTCCTTGTTGGGCCATGGCAAAGGCATAGCTTGAGCCAACGGCACCGTCACCGACTAAGACAACTTTTTGGTGATTCTTAGACATGTGTTACTCTCCCTTTCTTTAAACCAAATGGTTAGCTTTGTCAATTACTAACGCCACAATTATATCATTATTTAATAAGGTTAAAACACAAATTTCGCGGTTTGCTGAGTGGGACGCTTACTTTGGCAAAGACTGTGAATTATGATACAATATGACAGATATTAAAGACCTGTCGAAATTGACGACCGGCACTTCAAGATATGAAAGGAGGAGATGGTTACATGCTTAATCGGACTAAACGCTTTATGCGGGAGAACGACTTGACGTACCACAAGGAATATATTCGGCCAATGATGACGCCGCAGCATATTTACGTCTTCCGCTTTGGTAAGCACCGGCTTAACAACCGGGTAATCATTCGCTACTCCCATACCTGGACGGGAAGGCTGAAGATCAATGAAATTGATGTGCGCTTGCATCACCAGCAACATCCCCGTATTTTTAAGACGGAAACGGAAATGATTGACTACCTTCAGCACCACATGGAGAAGAAGCGGGCAAAGCGTTTGCGTAAGCAAGATGATAAGAAGAGCGCTGATAATTAATACAAAGGGGCACACGACGTTGACGTCATGGCCCCTTTTTCTTTCAAACACAGAAACGAGGAAACAATATGGAATGGACAGCAATTAAGGTCGAAACGAGTAACGAGGCAGTTGCGGCTGTGTCAAACATTTTAACTGAGGCAGGAGCTAACGGTGTGCAAATCGATAACGCCGCTGACTATCAGGAACTAAAGGCTGGCCGTTTTGGTAAGCACGGGGAAATCGTTGATCCCAGTACATTGCCTCACCAGAAAAAAGGTGCGGCCTTAACCGGTTATTTTCCACCCCACACGTTCTTACCTGAACTAGTCCCGCAAATTCAGCAACGGGTAAAGAAGTTGAGTGAGTTTGGTCTGGACCCATCACCAGCCAATGTTTCAGTCGAGGGTATCAAGGACGAACAGTGGGCGACAGTTTGGCAGAAGTACTACCATCCGGTTCGCATCACTAACCAGCTGACCGTTGTTCCCCAATGGGAAGACTATCAACCCCAGCAGCGGGGTGAAAAGCTGATTACCCTTGATCCTGGGATGGCTTTTGGTACGGGAACCCACCCGACAACTAAGTTAATGCTTCAGGCACTTTCAATGGTCGTTCGTGGCGGTGAATCAATGATTGATGTGGGGACTGGTTCTGGCGTGTTAAGCATTGCCGCCAAACTGCTAGGTGTTGGTCACGTGGCTGCCTATGATGTTGACAAAGTGGCAATTAAGTCCGCCCGCGAAAATCTAAAATTGAACCCGGCTGCCGGTGAGATTGAGCTAGGGGTTAATAGTTTACTTGATGGAATAGCGACAAAAGTGGACCTGATCGTTGCCAATATTTTGGCAGAGATTATTGTTCCACTGATCCCCCAAGCGAAAAGTAACCTGAAGGCGGGCGGTAAATTACTCTTGTCAGGAATCATTGCTGATAAGGAGCCACTGATTGTTGAGACACTGACACAACACGAATTCATTATTGATGAAACAATGCGAATTGACGACTGGTTTGGAATTATCGCTCACCGGCCAACAAAGGAGGAAGACTACTAGTGCAACGCTACTTCGTTACCGACCAGCTACCAAATGACAAGGTTGAGCTGCCAGCTGACATCAGCCACCACCTTGTGGATGTTATGCGGGCAAAGGTCGGCGATCAAATCGAAATTGTCTGTGCAGACCACCAAGTTTACCTGGCAACCATTGTTAATCTTGCACCGACCCTGGTAAAGGTGGAACAGCCATTGAACAGTGGCGCGGAAATGCCAGTGGAGGTGACAATTGCCTGCGGATTGCCGAAGACTAAGGAAAAGCCGCAATTGATTGTTCAAAAGGGGACCGAACTGGGAGCAACGCGAATCATCTTCTTCAATTGTCAACGCTCAATTAGCCATTGGACTATGCCACGACGCGAGAAAAAATTGGCGCGTTTACAAAAGATTGCTAATAATGCAGCTGAACAATCCCACCGCACAACACAACCGCAGGTATTGTACCGCGAGAGTTGGCAGGAAGTTTTAAACGATTTTCCTGCTGATAGCGCCGTCGTTGCTTGGGAAGAATCGGCCAAGCGGGGAGAAGTCAGCCGCTTAAAGTCAGCGCTCGCAAGCTTAAAAGAGGGCGCACGGGTAACGGCTTTTTTTGGTCCCGAAGGTGGGCTGACGAGTACTGAGGTTGAAGCCATGAATGCCCAGGGAGTTCTTTCTGTGGGGCTTGGACCACGTATTTTGCGGACAGAAACGGCGCCACTTTACTTTTTGTCCTCGGTGTCCTACCAGACGGAATTAAATGGCTAAACTGGTGGGTTGTGGTAAAATATTCATCATTAACAGGAGCAAAGGAGCACTTGATTGGGATGTTAAAACGGGTCAAACAACGGATTACCGAATTAGGCTGGCGCTGGTGGCTGGCTGCGATGATGGGCGCATTGGTTCTACCGCTCCTCGGCCGCTTCTTACCTTTCATGAATAAGGCAAAGCTAGTGGGTTGGGTGCTGTTTATTATTAACGGGTTGATCAGCTGGTGGCTAGGGACGTCACTTGCGAAGCGCCAACTATCTGGCTGGTGGATCTTTTTTATGCCAGTTTTATTCTTCATCATTGATTTTCAGTTTTTGCCAAAGTACACCCGTTACTTTGCCCTATTTTACCTTGGTGTCAGTTACCTCAGCTGGTCGATGACCAACCATTACTTAGAATAAGGTGACCAGGAGGGAGGAATACAGATGGCAGTTAGTCGAGAAGAAGAAGCACGTGAATTAAGCCACGAAGATGTCGCTAATATTTGTCGTACTTATATGAATGAGGAACACGTGGCAAAGGTGGAAAAGGCCTACCACTTTGCTGCTGTTGCCCATCATGACCAGCGGCGCAAATCAGGCGAACCATATATTATCCACCCGATCCAGGTCGCTGGTATTCTAGCCAACCTGCACATGGATCCTGATTCTGTTTGTGCGGGTTATTTGCATGATATTGTAGAGGATACGGGGGCGACTCTGGAGGACATTCAGGAACTCTTTGGTCCGACCATCGCCCTGATTGTCGATGGTGATACCAAGCTTGGCAAAATTCACTATAAGTCCAATAAAGAGCAGATGGCGGCTACTCACCGGAAGTTATTACTAGCGATGAGCAAAGATATTCGTGTGATGATTGTCAAGTTAGCTGACCGTTTGCATAACATGCGGACTCTCCAGCACTTGCGGCCAGACAAGCAACGGCGGATTGCCAACGAAACACTGGAAATTTATGCGCCAATTGCAGACCGGCTGGGGATCAGCACGATTAAGTGGGAATTAGAAGACTTGTCTCTTCGCTACCTTAACCCGCAGCAGTATTACCGGATCGTTCACCTAATGAATTCGCGGCGTGACCAGCGAGTTGAATACATCAATAACGCGATTAAGATGATCAAGGACGCGATCAGTGATCTTGAACTAGGCGATAATGTAGAGATTTACGGGCGGCCGAAGCATATTTACTCCATTTACCACAAAATGGTGACAAAGCATAAGCAGTTTAGCGAAATTTATGACTTACTGGCTGTGCGGGTGGTGGTTGATTCCATCCGTGACTGCTATGCGGTACTGGGGGCTATTCATACTAACTGGAAACCGATGCCAGGGCGTTTTAAAGACTACATTGCCATGCCAAAGAGCAATGGCTACCAATCGCTACATACGACCGTCATCGGCCCTGGCGGTCGGCCATTAGAGATTCAGATTCGGACGCACCACATGCACGAAGTTGCTGAGTACGGGGTTGCGGCTCACTGGGCCTACAAAGAAGGTAATTTCAACGGGGTCAAGCAAAGTGAGGATGCCCGGAAACTGAATGTCGTCAAGGAAATCTTGGAGTTACGTTCAGAAACGAAGGATAATGACGACTTTATGCAGGGTATCCAAAGTGATGTCTTTTCCGATAAAGTGTACGCCTTTACGCCGAAGGGCGACGTCATTGAAATGCCAAAGGGGTCGGGCCCGCTGGACATGGCCTACCAAATTCACACGGAGGTTGGTAACCACGCTACTGGTGCCAAGGTTAACGGGCGAATTGTCCCGCTAGATTATGAGATCAAAAACGGTGACATTGTCGACATTATGACCTCTTCCTCGTCCGCGGGTCCGAGCCGGGACTGGTTGGAGTTGGTTTCCACGCGGCGGGCTCGTAACAAGATTCGCCAATTCTTCCGCAGCCATGACCGTAAGCAAAACATTGAAGAAGGCTTACGATTAGTTGAACGTGAACTTTCCGAAACTGGCTTTGACCCGACGAGCCTCATGGCGGCTGATGATACTGCTAAGGTCGCAGCTAAACTTAATTACCATAGTGCTGAGGACATGTTTGCATCCGTCGGGTTTGGGGACCTTTCGGCAAAGGGGGTTGCTAACCGGCTGACCTCCGATATTCGTCAGCAACGCCGTGACGATAAGCAGAAAGCGGAAGAAAAAGCCGTCATGGAAGGACACCAGACTGTCGATACGAGGGGTCCACACGATAGCGCCCATATCTCGAAAGGTAACGGGGGAGTTGTTGTCGAAGGAGTTGACAACCTCCTGACCCGCTTAAGCCACTGTTGCAACCCGGTTCCTGGTGACGATATTGTCGGCTATATTACCAAGGGCCGCGGTGTTTCAGTCCACCGGGCTGATTGTCCGAACATCAAGCACGCTGCCGAAAGCGGCCAGCGAATCGTTAACGTCTACTGGGATAACCCGGCTGGTGATAAGACAAACTACAACGCCGATATCGAAGTAGAAGGATACAACCGCAACGGCCTGCTGAATGATGTGCTGCGATCAATTAACAACAATACCCGTTACCTGACGTCGATTAACGGGAAGGTAGACCATAATAAAATGGCGGTCATTCACGCCTCTGTTGGTGTCCGCAATAAGCAGCACTTGCAACTGATTATGGATGCCTTGAAAAATATTCCTGACGTTTACGTTGTTAAACGGGTAATTTCATAGGAGGATTTCATGAGAGTTGTACTGCAGAAAGTAAATCATGCTACCGTCTCAATTGATGGTGAGGTTGTGGGACAAATTCAAAAGGGTTACCTGTTGCTGGTTGGTTTTGCCCCTGACGATGACGAAGCTAAACTTGATTACCTTGCGCGCAAGATATGCAACTTGCGGGTGTTTGAAGATGAAGAGGGCAAGATGAACAGGGGACTGGCAGACGTTGACGGCAGTATTCTGTCTATTTCTCAGTTCACTCTTTATGCTGACACCAAGCATGGTAACCGCCCTGGATTCAGCAAGGCTGCCAAGCCAGAAATTGCTGAGCCGCTTTACCGACAGTTTAATGCTAAGTTGGCATCACATGGTGTCCACGTGGAAACAGGTCATTTTGGTGCCGACATGAAGGTGGAATTGGAAAACGACGGTCCAACGACCATTATTTACGAGAAGTAGGGAAGAGGACTGCTGACCCAGGGAGGTTGAGCGGTCTTTTTCACTTGAGGAGGAAAGTTAATCGTGTTTAATCAAAAGCCGCCTCGGTCTGTTTGGCTGACAGTGATCATCGTTGGGGTCACGCTGGGCTTGGTCTGGGGAATTAGCAGGCAGAAAACGGTCGTGATTCGTACCGGGGGGATTAACGTTCGGCAAGGTCCCGGGTTAGACTATGATGCCATTGCTCAGACGAAGTCCAAAAAGCGTTACCATGTTGTTGCGCAACGGAATGACTGGTACAAGATTAGGTTGGCCGATAACCAGTTTGGCTGGGTAGCAAGCTGGTTAGTTAACCGCAAGAAACCGCTCAAAAAAGTTACCCGCTTGTCTGAGGCGACGATCGTCATTGACGCGGGCCATGGTGGGTCCGACTCTGGCGCTGAATATCACCGTGACAGTAAAACAGCCAAGTACATGGAAAAGACCTACACTTTGCAAATGGCTAACCGGGTGGCTGATGAATTGCGACTGCATGGTGCGCACGTGATCATGACACGCGATAATGACCGTTACGTGGGGTTGAAACCACGCCCCGCATTAGCAGAAAGTGTCCACGCGGATGCTTTTATCAGTTTCCACTATGATTCATCGCCGGAACGAAACCAAGCTAGTGGGATTACCACTTACTACTATCATGATGGCGCGTCGAAGAAGCTAGCACGCTGTCTTTCACAACAATACAGTAATTTGCCGCTAACCAATAAGGGGATTGATTTTGGTGACTTCCTGGTTATTCGCGATAATACAAGGCCGGCAGTGCTGTGTGAAATGGGGTATATCAATACGAGGAAAGACTTTCATCAAATTCGTCGATTAAGCTACCAGCTGAAGGTGGCTCATGACGTGGTGAAGGGTTTAGATAGTTATTTTGCTCAGTAAAGGAAATGACGCAAATGATGAAGTTAGCAAAGCAGTGGATTCAGCAACTCCCGTTACCTGATGTGACGGAATGTCGACCTGTCAGCGGTGGCGATATTAACGAAGCCTTCCAACTGACAGCGGCTGGTCAACGTTACTTTATGAAGGTACAACCAAACCATGAAGCAGCTTATTTCAACCACGAAGCTTTGGGGTTGAAGGCGATTGGTGCGGTCATTGACACACCAACACCACAGTACCAGGGACAAATTGACGGCGATGCTTACCTGGTCTTGAACTGGCTAGATAGTGGCCGGGGCTCACAGTACGATCTCGGGCGGGCCGTTGCAGTGATGCATTCGCAACACCAGGAACGTTTCGGTTTTGTTGACAACCACGAAACGGGAACTATTAAGAAAGACAACTCCTGGAACGATAGTTGGGTTGACTTTTACCTCCACCAGCGACTGCAGCCAGAAGTGGCTGCTGCCAGTGAAGCTGGCCGGTGGAATCGTTGGCGGCAGGAACACTTTAATGCGATGTGTGACCGGTTTAGCCAGTATTATTCAGCTCATCAGGTAGTCCCGAGTCTCCTTCATGGCGACTTGTGGGCGGGCAATTACATGTTTTTGACCGATGGGACCCCGGCGTTAATTGACCCGGATGCTGTCTATGGCGATCCGGAATTTGACCTGGCAATGACGACTGTCTTTGGCGGCTTTGAACCAGCTTTTTACCAAGGGTACGCGAGTGTTTTGCCGTTAGCTGACGGCCTTGATGATCGTCTCTATTGGTATCGCTTTTACTATCTCTGCATGCACTTGATCTTGTTCGGTGAAATGTATGGTGGTGCGGTCGATAATATTTTGGCTGGGTTTTAACCCTTAAAAAGGACCTTGACTTCTGCGATAAACTTGGTTACTGTTAAGGGCGAAATGAATCGTTTGAGCCGTTGAAAAAGAGGGCACCAGCAGGACGCAATTACAGCGAGCAGGGGTTGCTGAAAGCCTGTGGTCGAAATGCTGGTGCTGACACTTTGGAGGCCGGGAGTTTTCCCCGCCAGCGTTGATGCTGACGTTATCGACGTTATCAATGAGTAAAACCAAGGTGGTACCGTGCCAAAAGCACCCTTGCAGCTGCAGGGGTGCTTTTTTAATGCGGAACGCAACCAAACGAACAATTGAAAGGAGCATTTTTGATGAAACGAACAAACTATGCTGGCAACACTAATGAGGAGATGGTCGGTTCGACCGTCGTCTTAAAGGGTTGGGTTGCTAAGCAACGAAACCTCGGTGGACTGGTCTTTATTGACTTACGTGACCGGGAAGGCATTGTCCAGTTAGTCTTTAACGAAAGCGAGAATAAAGAGGCATTTGAAACTGCTGACCAGTGCCGGAGTGAATATGTCATTGAAGTTTCGGGGAAAGTTCGTCTCCGGAAGGACCCTAACCCGGAGATGAAGACCGGGAAAGTCGAAGTAGTGGTTGACACGATCAACATTCTTGCCAAGTCACAAACGCCACCGTTTGCGATTGTTGACGGGGTTGACGCTAGTGAAGACTTACGGATGAAGTACCGTTATCTTGACCTGCGTCGGCCAGAAATGATGCGCTACTTAAAGATTCGCAGCAAGGTTACGTCAGTGGTTCACCACTACTATGACCAACAGGGATTCATGGACGTGGAGACGCCTGATCTGACCCGTTCCACACCGGAAGGGGCGCGGGATTACATTGTGCCGTCGCGGGTTTATCCGGGACACTTTTACGCTCTGCCACAGTCGCCACAGCTCTTTAAGCAACTGTTAATGGCTGCCGGGGTTGACAAGTACTACCAGCTGGCTCGTTGCTTCCGTGATGAAGACCTCCGGGGTGACCGTCAACCTGAATTTACCCAGATTGATACGGAAATGTCTTTTGCCTCCGCTAAAGATATTCAAGACGTTACCGAGGGCTTGATCAAGAAGATCATGAAGGATGTCCTGGATGTCGACGTCAAAACACCGTTCCCACGGATGGAATGGCAAGAGGCAATGGACCGTTATGGTTCCGACAAACCGGATACTCGCTTTGGAATGCTGATTACTGATGTTTCTGATATCGTCAAGGATTCGCCATTTAAGGTCTTCTCTGGGACGGTGAAAGATGGCAAGTTAGTTCGCGCGATTTGTGTTCCTGGTGGAGCTGATCACTATTCCCGGAAACAAATCAGCAAGTTTGAAGACTACATCAAACGCTTCCACGCTAAGGGACTGGCCTGGGTGAAGGTCACAGAAGACGGTTACTCTGGACCGATTGCCAAGTTTATCGGCGATGAAGCGACAGCTCTCAACGAACGGTTAGGGGCCAAGGTTGGCGATTTACTGCTGTTCGTCGCTGACAGCTTCCACGTCGTTTGTGACTCCCTAGGCTGGTTGCGGGAAACCATCGCCAATGAAATGGGAATGATTGATAGTAGCAAGTGGAACTACTTGTGGGTTGTTAACTGGCCAATGTTTGAATATGACGAAGGCCGTGGTCGTTGGATCGCTGCCCACCACCCATTCACCATGCTCAATGAAGAAGACTTGCACTACCTGGAAGACGGTGAGGACCCTCACAAAGCCCACGCCCAGAGTTACGATATCATCTTAAACGGGAACGAAATTGGTGGTGGTTCCATTCGTATCCACCGTCCAGATGTCCAGGAGAAGGTGCTCAAGGCGCTTGGCTTCACCAAGGAACGTGCGGAACAGAACTTTGGCTTCCTGATTCATGCACTGCAAATGGGGATGCCGCCAGAAGGTGGGTTGGCCTTCGGGCTTGATCGGTACGTGATGCTGCTGGCCCACGCTGATAATATCCGTGATGTAATCCCGTTCCCGAAGAACTCCAAGGCGGTTGAGCCACTGACTGCTGCGCCAGGTACGGTTACTGATGAGCAGTTAGCAGAACTGCACCTGACAGTTGATGACGATAAGTCTGACAAGTAAGTGCTGCTTGAAGGGTCTACTTATTTAGTGGAGGAAGACAACTGAAATGGAAGAAATTCAGCGAATTGTCGAACGACACCGTTATATTGGCCGCTTTGGGACTGCGATTGTCTATGCTGTCCTGGTTGCCACGGCAGTTAACCTTTTTTGGACTCCTGGTCGCATTTACTCTTCAGGAATCACTGGGCTTGCCCAGTTAATTTCGACGTTGACCATGCACGCCCCGGTTCATCTGGGGACCGGGATCATGTTGTTTGTTATTAATTCGCCGCTTTTTATCATTGCCTGGTTTAAGATTAGTCACCGCTTTACTATTTTTACGGTGATGGCGGTTGGCTTTTCTAGTATTATGATTCACGTTTTTCATCCGGTAGCGATTACCAACGACCCGCTGATCTGCTCAATTTTTGGGGCGGTCCTTAATGGGTGCGGAACTGGTCTTTGCCTGCGGTATGGAATCTCAACAGGTGGTCTCGATATTATTGGGATTTTAATGCAGCGGAAGACCAGCATGAAGATCGGGACGATTAACGTTATCTTTAATATCTTTATTGTCATGGCGGCTGGATTCGTTTTTGGCTGGCCTAACGCTTTAGATACGACGATCGGGTTGGTGATCAATGCTAAGATGATTGACCTGATTTATACACGACAACAGTTACGTCAGGTAATGATTGTGACTAATAAACCCGATGAGGTCGCGAATGAGATTCAACGCAACCTGCGACGGGGGATTACCGTTATTCGCAATGCAGAAGGGGCTTACCGTCATCGTCACGAAGATGTTCTTTTTACAGTCGTTACTGTCTACGAACTCTATTCGGTTCGCGAGTCAATTTTTCGTGCAGACCCCCATGCCTTTGTCTCAATGACTGAAGCAACAGCAGTTGTCGGTAACTTTTATGAGCCAAAGCGGTAAAAAAAGGAAAAAAACCTTTTCGGTAGTTGACGCTTGAAAAATCAGTAGTTATAATTATTCTCGTAGTGGTAAGGCCGGGTACTTTTCCTGGCCACGGCAATACGCATTTTAAGCTCGGAGGGAGGGAATCACTGATGTCAAAAACTGTCGTTCGGAAGAATGAATCCTTAGACGACGCTCTTCGACGCTTTAAACGCTCGGTTTCACGCAACGGGACGCTCCGCGAATACCGCAAACGTGAATTTTACGAAAAGCCAAGTGTCAAACGCAAGTTGAAATCAGAGGCGGCTCGCAAGCGCAAGAATAAGCGTCGCCGTCGTTACTAAGCTTTAGTCGGATAGCTCCTGGACGAATGTTTCGCATTCGACAGGAGCTTTTTTAAAGGAGGAAATATCGTGAGTTTACTTGAGACGTTAAAGTCGGATATGATTAAGGCAATGAAAGCCCGGGACAAAGACACGTTGAGTGTTGTCCGGATGTTGAAGGCTGCTGTCCAAAATGAACAGATCGAATTAGGCCATGACCTGACTCCTGACGAAGAAATCAGCGTTTTGAACCGTGAATACAAGCAACGCAAGGAGTCACTGGCAGAGTTTAAGAAAGCTGGTCGTGACGACTTAATCGAAAAAACGACGGCTGAAATGAAGGTTGTTGAGAAGTACTTGCCAAAGCAGTTATCAGCTGACGAGGTCAAGGCGAGGGTGACAGAAGTTATCAAACAACAGAATGCCAGCGGCATGAAGGACTTTGGTAAAGTCATGGGCGCTGCGATGAAGGCCTTGAAGGGGCAAGCTGACGGTCAGCTGGTTAACAAGACTGTCAAGTCGTTACTCCAGTAAGAAATAATACAGGTAAAGGGGATTACTTTTTGACTGAAAAACAATCAGGAAAGTTTGAACAAGCTTACCAGATCGCCGATCAGCAGGTCGAAGTGGGGTTGCTAGGTACCCAGGATAAGTACGTCGAACTACTTGAATCGGGGATGTCAGTAACTATCAACCCGTTTGGCGACCAATTGAAGATCAGCGGGGACAAAGATGATGTCTTGCTAACGACGGACGTCATTGATCAGTTAGTGAAACTGATTAAAGCGGGTATTATGCTAAGCAGTACTGATATTGTCAGCGCGATGAAGATGGCCCACCGTGGAACCCTCGAGTACTTTGGCGACCTGTACAGTGAAACCATTATTAAGGATCGTCGCGGCCGGGCAATCCGGGTGAAAAATTTTGGTCAGCGCCAGTATATTCAAGCAATCAAGGAAAATGATATTACTTTTGGGATCGGACCGGCAGGGACCGGGAAAACCTATTTGGCGGTGGCGATGGCCGTGGCTGCCTTGAAACGGGGACAAGTCGAACGGATTATTCTTACCCGGCCAGCTGTTGAAGCAGGAGAGAGTCTTGGCTTTTTGCCGGGTGACCTTAAAGAGAAAGTTGATCCCTATTTACGGCCAATTTATGATGCATTGAATGAGATTATGGGAGCCGACCACGTTGAACGTCTCGTTGAGCGGGGGACGATTGAAATTGCTCCACTGGCTTATATGCGGGGAAGGACCCTTGACGCAGCCTTTGTTATCCTTGATGAGGCGCAAAATACGACCAACCCGCAGATGAAAATGTTTCTGACGCGGTTAGGATTTGGTTCGAAGATGGTGGTGAACGGTGATATTTCACAGATTGACTTGCCGCACCATAATGCTAGTGGCTTGGTCAGTGCTGAGCAGATTTTAAAGGGGATTAAGTCAGTTGACTTTGTCCACTTTAGTGCCGATGACGTTGTTCGTCACCCGGTTGTAGCTCGCATTATTACTGCTTACGAAAACCAAGAAAGCAAGCGGGGGAAGAAATAATGGAATTAACACTGTTAGACCACACGGATGGACAGTTAACTGATGACCAACGTCAATTGGCGACCAAGCTGCTGAATTACGCAGCTGATTATCTTCACGTGGACGCGAGTGCCGAAATGTCATTGACCTTCGTTTTAAACGATGAAATTCGCCAACTAAATAAGGAGTACCGCGGAGTTGACCGTGCGACAGATGTTATTAGCTTTGCTGCCGAAGAAAACGGTGACGAAAGTGCTTTTGAAATCCCCGCAGAATTACGGGCTGAATTACCGGAAAATCTGGGTGACCTCTTCATCTGTCTTGATAAAGTTCCCGAACAGGCCCGTTTTCTTGGGCACTCGGCGGAGCGTGAACTTGGTTTCCTAGTCGTCCATGGTTTCCTCCACTTAAACGGTTATGACCACGAAGAACCCGCTGATGAAAAAAAGATGTTTGCCTTGCAACGAGAGATTTTAGATTCTTATGGCCTCACCAGATAAGCACCAGATTAGCCGTAACCGCCACTTTACACAAGCACTCCGTCATGCAGTGGATGGCATTGTCCACGTGGCCAGACGCGAACAAAATTTCCGCTTTCACATTTTTGCCGCTGTTTTAGTGGTCGTTTGTGGTTTACTCATTCATATCTCGCTTGAAGGCTGGTGTTGGTTAATGGTGGCAGTTTTTGCGGTGCTAATTGCGGAAATGGCAAATACTGGTGTCGAAGAGCTGGTTGACCTCCTTGTTGGTCACCACTATTCGCCAGTTGCCAAGCACATCAAGGATATCGCGGCCGGAGTCGTTTTGCTGACGTCATGGTTGGCGGCCATTGTCGGTTTGCTGGTTTTTATCCCAGCATTGTTAGATCTTTTCGGGAGGTAAGTCATGACAGAAGAAAAACAACCAGTCTTTCACTCTGGTTTTGTCGCAATGATTGGTCGGCCTAATGTCGGCAAATCTACTTTGCTTAACCAGGTCGTTGGCCAAAAGGTGGCCATTATGAGCAATGTTGCCCAGACCACCCGGAACAAAATTCAGGGTGTTTACACAACCAAAGACGCTCAGTTAGTCTTTGTTGATACACCCGGGGTGACCAAACCACGGACTAAGCTTGGTGATTTTATGGAACGGTCGACGTACTCCGCACTAAGCGAAGTAGATGCTGTTCTCTACGTTGTTAGTGCGGTAGATAAACGGGGAATGGGCGACCAATTTATTGTGGACCATGTTCTCGACCACGTGGATAAGCCGGTCTACCTGGTGGTTAATAAGATTGACCAGGTTCACCCGAATGATTTGCCGGCAATTGTTGACGAGTACAAGGGTGGACGCCAATACGCCGGTGTAATTCCAGTGTCAGCATTAAATGGTAATAACGTCGACCAGTTATTATCAACACTGGTAGCGGCAATGCCAGCAGGGCCGCAATATTATCCTGCAGACCAGGTTAGCGATCACCCGGAACGCTTTGTGATTGCTGAAATCATTCGCGAAAAGGTCTTTCACTTAACCCGTGATGAGGTGCCGCATTCAGTCGCTGTCGACGTTACATCCGTCAAGGACCAGGGTGATAATCACGTTCAGATTAGTGCCAATATTGTGGTAGAACGTCCGGGACAAAAGGGCATCATCATTGGGAAAAAGGGTGCGATGCTAAAGAAGATTGGTATCCTGGCTCGCAAGGACATTGAGGCGTTGCTTGGTAGCCACGTCTACCTGCAGTTGTGGGTTAAGGTAGTGCCAAAGTGGCGGGATAAGAGCTCGCTACTGAAGGAGTACGGGTACCGCAATAAGGATTATTAATCGCAACGGGGGTGTCTGCCATGGCAAATCAGGTCAGCCGCTTTACGGGGCTGGTAATGTCGCGGCGGGATTTTCGCGAACGCGACCTCCTGGTAAAGTTCCTAACAGAGTCTCGGGGGCCGCTCATGTTTCTCGTTCGTGGAGCCAAACGGCCAAGGGCTAAGTTAGCGGCGGCTGTCTTGCCGTTTAGCCATGGCTCATACCTGGGGGTATTCCATGGACAAAGACTCAGTTTGCTAACTGCTGCTAACCAGGTTCAGCAGTACCAACACATTACTACTGATTTAGCGGCGAATGCTTATGCCACCTATTTATTTGAGCTGGTTGATACGGCATTTGACGATGGTCAACCGTTAGGGCGTTGGTTTACGCAAGTTAGTAGTGCGCTTTCCTTGATGGATCAAGGAATGGATCCGCAGATCGTCGTTAACGTACTTGAGCTTCAGCTGCTCGGTCAGTTTGGCGTCCAGCCCACCTGGGACCGCTGTGTTATTTGTGGGCGGAGTGACCTGCCGCTGAACTACTCGGAAGAAAGTGGCGGGATGCTCTGTGCTAACCACTTTGACCGCGATCCCTACAGGATTAGGCTAGACCGGCGCACTACTGGCTATCTCCAATTACTTTCGACAGTTGATTTGACGAAGGTTAAGTCGGTTGACGTTTCTGACTATATCAAACAGCGTTTACAGAAACTGATTGACACCATTTATAACAACCAGGTGGGACTTCATTTGAAGAGTAAGAATTTCATTCGGCAGATGAATAGTTGGGATTCCCAACTAAAATTAACTGGCCGTAAGGATTGACAATTATTCTTTTTTTTTCTATGATGATGACGTTCATTAAGAAAATAACTGCAGCAATGACGAGGAATTAACCGGTGTGCTGACTTCAGCGAGAGTGGGATAGTGAAAGTCACTTGTCAGGTCCGGGTGGGCACCTTACAGCTGCGTTAATTAAGCTGTTCCGTCTTGACGGAAAAGCAGGGTGGAACCGCGAATATCATTCGTCCCTGTAATCACTGGCGAAGTCTAGTGATTACGGGGATTTTTTTGAAAGGGAGAGTTAATATGGCACAAAAATTGAGTGTCCAAGACATCATTTTTACGCTTGAACAATATTGGGCAAAACAAGGCTGCATGCTGATGCAGGCCTACGATACTGAAAAGGGAGCCGGCACAATGAGCCCGTATACTTTCTTGCGGGCAATAGGTCCAGAACCGTGGAATGCCGCTTACGTTGAGCCTTCTCGGCGTCCGGCAGACGGTCGTTACGGTGAAAACCCTAACCGGCTTTACCAACACCACCAGTTCCAAGTAATTATGAAACCCTCCCCGGATAAAATCCAGGATCTCTACCTGGGCAGTCTCAAGGAACTAGGGATCGACCCGCTGGAACATGACATCCGTTTTGTCGAAGATAACTGGGAAAACCCATCCATGGGTTGTGCCGGTGTTGGTTGGGAAATTTGGCTGGACGGGATGGAAATCACCCAGTTCACTTACTTCCAAGTAGTCGGCGAACTGCCAATGAACCCGGTGGCGTCAGAAGTAACTTACGGTTTGGAACGGCTGGCTGAATACATTCAAAACGTTGACTCCGTTTATGACCTGGAATGGGCTGATGGTGTTCTTTATGGTGATATCTTTAAGGAACCCGAGTATGAACACTCCAAGTATGCCTTCGAGGAAAGCGACCAGGAAATGCTGCTTTCGGCCTTTAACGACTACGAACGTGAAGCAAAACGGCTCATTAAATTGGGATTAGTTCACCCGGCCTATGATTACGTCCTCAAGTGCAGCCATACCTTTAACCTCTTGGACGCTCGCGGGGCGGTCTCGGTTACTGAACGTGCCGGCTACTTGCACCGGATTCGAATTATGGCTAAGTCGGTAGCAAAGGCGTTTGTCGAAGAGCGACGCAAGCGTGGTTTCCCACTGATTCATGATGAACAACTCCGGCAAAAGACCTTAGCGGAGTACACGAAAAAAGCTGAAAAGGCTAAGCAACGCGCAGCAAAGAAAGTGAAGAAAGCACGCAAAGCACAAAAGGGGGAGAAGTAACATGGCTAACACATATTTACTAGAAGTCGGCGTTGAAGAGATGCCAGCGCACGTGGTTACGCCAAGCATCCAGCAACTCCATCAACGGGTAGCTGACTACCTAAAAGATCAACGGATTGGCTTTGACAACATTAAGGAGTACGCAACACCCCGGCGTTTATCGTTGCTTATTAGCGGACTTGATGCTAAACAACCAGACATTGATGAATCCGTTAAGGGTCCAGCAAAGAAAATCGCCCAGGATGCCGATGGTAATTGGACTAAGGCAGCGATCGGCTTTAGTCGCGGGCAGGGAGCTTCCGTTGACGATATTGAGTTCAAAGACGTCAAAGGGACTGCCTACGTCTTCGTTGAAAAGCACATTGAAGGTAAGCCATTAGCTGAAGTATTGAAGGGCCTCCCGGATGTCATCACTTCAATGAACTTCCCAACACAGATGAAGTGGGGTTACCATAACCTGCAATTTATTCGTCCAATCCGCTGGCTGGTATCGTTACTCAACGACCAGGTAGTACCGTTTAAGATCTTAGACGTTGAAGCGGGACGGACAACACGCGGCCACCGCTTCCTGGGTCATGATGTTGACTTAAAAGAAGCAGATGATTATGAAGAGGATCTCCACCAACAATTTGTCATTGCTGACCAGGACAAGCGCAAGCAAGTAATTAATCAACAAATTGACCAGATTGTTGAAGAACATGACTGGGTCATCGATAAGGATCCGAACCTGATGGAAGAGGTTAACAATCTGGTTGAGTGGCCAACAGCTTTTGCCGGTTCGTTTGAACAGAAGTACCTTGTTTTGCCAGATGAAGTCCTGATTACCTCGATGAAGGATAATCAACGTTTCTTCTACCTTCGTGATCACCAGGGCAAGCTACTTCCGTACTTTATTGCGGTCCGTAACGGTAACCGCGACTACCTGGACAACGTGATCAAGGGGAACGAACGGGTCCTGGTTCCGCGCCTTGAAGACGCTAAGTTCTTCTTTGAAGAAGACCAAAAAATTTCGATCGCCGATTACGTTGAACGGCTAAAGCGGGTTAGCTTCCATGATAAGATTGGTTCGATGGCTGAAAAACTAGCACGGGTAACTGTTTTGGCTCAGTTATTTGGTAAAAAGGTCGGCCTAGACGATCAGCAACTGAATGACCTCAAGCGCGCCAGCCAGATTTATAAGTTTGACCTGACGACCCAGATGGTCGGAGAATTTGCTGAATTACAGGGGATCATGGGTGAAATTTATGCCCAGCTGCAGGGTGAACGCCCTACAGTTGCGAAGGCGATTGCGGAAGAATACATGCCAACCAGCGCCGAAGGGAAACTGCCACAATCACCGGTTGGGACAGTGCTGGCAATTGCCGATAAGTTAGACTCGATTATGAGTTTCTTTGCCGTTGGAATGATACCGAGCGGCTCCAATGACCCTTACGCTCTGCGGCGTCAGGCCTTTGGAATTGTGCGGATTATCGCTGATCGTCAGTGGCACCTGCCGCTGATGGGGATGGCGGCAGAGTATAGTCAGGCGTTAGAAGCTGCTGGAATTGACAACCAATTGGATTTTAGCCGTCATGCTAAAGAAGTTCGCTCATTCTTCTTGGACCGGCTCAAGCAGCTTTTCCATGAAGAGCACCTTCGTCACGATATCGTTGATGCCGTGTGTGATACTAAGCAAAACGACATTGCAGATGTAATTGAAGCTGCTGCTGCCATTGACCAACGTAAGGATAACGATCAATTTAAGGAAGCAGTTGAAGCGCTCACCCGGGTTGTCCGCCTGGCAAGGAAGGGGGACCTACCTGCTGACCAGTGGCAGGTAGACCCGCAACTATTTGAAAACCCGTCTGAAAAGTCATTATGGGATAAAACGACAGAACTCCAGCAGGAATTCAGCGGGCAAACGCTGGATGAACACTTTGCTGAGTTATTGGCACTCCATGATTTGATTAGCGATTACTTCGAAGAAAACATGATCATGGCTAAGGATGAAGCGGTTAAGCATAACCGTTTATCGCAATTAAGTATTATTGCTGCGATGACTAACGAGTTCGGGAATCTTGACGAATTAATTGTCAAGTAGTAAAATAATTAAACGTTGAGTTAATTATAATTGCGTTAACTATCTGCAATTAGTGATATTGGACAAAGGTCGCGTTCGAAACAAGAAGGCGACCTTTGTTTGCTGTTGAAAGGGAGGGAGCAAATTGGCCAAAATTTCGCGAGAACTGATCGACCAGGTCCGTCATTCTGTCGACATTGTTGATGTCATTGGCCAGTACGTTCAGCTTCGTCCTGCTGGGAAGTCCCTGATGGGCTTATGTCCCTTTCATGATGAACGAACACCGTCTTTTTCCGTTGATGAAAAAAAGCAGTTATTTTATTGTTTTAGCTGTCATCGTGGTGGAAACGTCTTTCACTTCCTTGAAGACCTCAAAAATGAGGGCTTTCTCGACGCTCTTCGCGAAGTGGCGGCAATGGCTAACATTGAGCTGCCGGCGGCCGATAAGACGGTTAGCCGTCAGCAGGTTACTGATCCACAAGCGCAGAGAAAGCAACAGCTAATTGAAGTTCACCAACTGGCAATGAACCTGTATCACCATATTTTGATGAATACTCCAGCGGGAGAACCTGCGCGTAAATACCTTGCCCGTCGTGGGATGAGTCGGGAACTAATCGAACAGTTTCATATTGGTTTTGCGCCGCAAAAGCATGTCCTTAAGGCTTTTTTGACTGATAAGAAAGTGGATCCTCAGCTGATGCAGCAGTCAGGTCTCTTTATCAATGGCCAGAATGGATTGAGCGACCGGTTCTCATCGCGGGTAATGTTCCCGCTACTTGATTCACGTGGTAAACCAGTTGCCTTTGCGGGGCGACTATTGACCAAAAACGCGAACTTGCCGAAATACCTTAACAGTCCTGAAACCCTGCTTTTCCAAAAAAGTACGACTCTGTTTAACCTTGATCAGGCCAAGTCGGTGGCACGAAAAAGCGGGAAGCTGTACCTCTTTGAAGGATTTATGGACGTCATTTCTGCCTTTGGAGCGAACGTTCATAATGGTGTTGCTTCGTTGGGAACCAGCTTGACTGGTGAGCAAGTCGAAATTATTAGCCGGGTCACCAATCAGGTTAATATTTGTTATGACGGTGACCGTCCTGGTCAGCAGGCAATTGAACGAGCACTGAAGCTCTTTGAAGACGAGAGTCAGCGTGAATTACAGCTACGGGTGGTTCAGCTGCCTGCTGGCATTGATCCTGATGAGTATGTCCAGCAATATGGTGGGGAGCAATTTCGTGAGTACCTGCAGAAGAACGAGGAAACACCAGCTGAATTCCGTCTACGTTATCTTCGCCAAGGAGTTGACTTAAGCAACCAAAACGACCGGCTCAACTACTTGAATACGGCTTTAACAGTCATTGCTGAAGTAAATGAACCACTGGCGCGTGATATGTATGTTGGGCAGCTGGCATCTGAGTTTAACCTTGACCGTGCGGCGCTTAACCAACAGTTAGGCGAGCTGCTTGCCAGCAAACCTCAACGACTTAAACGACTTAATAGACGTCCTTACCAGCGAAAACAGCGGGATGGTCGTCGTCTGACAACGGGCGCAAGTCAGCAGGTATATCAGCCGAGTGCGCCGGTGGGAGTTAAGCTCACCCGGTTGGAAGTAGCGGAGCAATTGCTGCTGCATACGATGCTTCACGATCCAGAAGCGTGGGCAACCGTGGTTCGTTACCCAAACTTTCGCTTTGTCACGACCGCCTTTCAGGAAATCTACCAGGTTGCTGCAAAAATCAAGGCGGCCGAACCAGATAAAGAACTGACGGTCGACCGGGTAATGGGACGGTTATCGGATCAACGATTAGCTTCCCAGTTATCGGAGATTGAGTCACGACGGGGCGGACAGGTGCTGAATGACCAGGGAATTACTGACTGTCTGAAGGTAGTTACCCAGCAGCAACCAATTGAAGAGCGGATTAGGCAAAAAAAAGCAGAATTGGCAGAAGCTAGTGCTGTGCACAATGATGACTTAGAGAGTAAACTGGTTAATGAACTCATTGACCTCTTTTCTCAGCGAGAAAAACTCAAAACGGAGGAGATTGGCTAGATATGGCAAAGAAAAAAGAAATCGTAATTTCCAACATGGAGGACTTTGACCAGAAGAAGTATGAAGCCGCCGTCGGTAAGCTGATTCGCAAGTTTAAGAAGCAAAAGCAAATCAAGTATGATGATCTGACCAAGGCTCTGGCTGAACCTTTTGAGTTAAATGCCGACGGGATGGACAACTTAATCCAAAACGTCGAAGATGCTGGAATTAGCGTTGTGGACGACAACGGCGATCCTGACCCACGGGCGTTGAAAGCAACCGAAAAGCTTTCACAAAAGGCTATGAAGGATACCAAGGCACCAACAAATGTGAAGATTAACGACCCGGTACGGATGTATCTCAAGGAAATCGGGCGGGTTCCTTTGCTAACGGCTGATCAGGAAGTTGAATTAGCGCTACGGATTGAGCAGGGGGATGAAGAAGCAAAGCAGGAACTAGCTGAAGCTAACTTGCGGCTGGTTGTTTCTATTGCAAAGCGTTACGTTGGTCGTGGCATGCAGTTCTTGGACCTGATTCAGGAAGGGAACATGGGACTGATGAAGGCGGTAGAAAAGTTTGACTACCGCAAGGGATTTAAGTTCTCCACTTATGCTACCTGGTGGATTCGTCAGGCTATTACCCGTGCGATTGCTGACCAAGCCCGGACAATTCGTATTCCGGTTCACATGGTTGAAACCATTAACAAGCTGATCCGAATTCAACGGCAACTTCTGCAAGATCTCGGCCGGGAACCACTTCCGGAAGAAATTGGCGCGGAAATGGATATGCCAACGAGCAAGGTCCGTGATATTTTGAAAATTGCTCAGGAACCTGTTTCTCTGGAAACACCGATTGGTGAAGAAGATGACAGTCACTTGGGAGACTTTATTGAGGACCATGATGCCACTAGTCCAGCAGACCATGCTGCTAACGAAATGATGAAAAAACAGCTGGAAAACGTGCTGGACACGCTAACGGACCGTGAAGAAAACGTTCTGCGTCTCCGGTTCGGTCTTGATGACGGACGGACCCGGACTCTGGAAGAAGTTGGGAAGGTCTTCGGGGTTACCCGGGAACGGATTCGGCAGATCGAGGCCAAGGCACTCCGGAAGCTTCGCCACCCATCACGTTCGAAGCAACTGAAGGATTTCTTGGAATAAAACTAATAATCAAAATCTAAAAGGCCGTCGAGATAATTGTTCTCGACGGTCTTTTGCATTTGTTTTCTAATGAATCGCGAGGAGGCGTAGATAAGAGCAGTTTTTACTGATGACGTTGAGACACCACAGTTTTAACAAATTGATCGTAATAATCCTGCTCATTAGTCTGATCAATTTTAAAATCAGTAGCGGTCAGTTGATCAGACTGCAGCATACTGTCACCGACTGTTAGTTTTGCAGTCACCGTCGCGTTACCAATAAGTTCAACCCAGTATCGTTGACGGTCGTGGTGCACAATTGTTTTAACCATCCCGCCCGGATTAAAAACATTGATTGGAGTATCAAAGTGGCCATCCTCAGGGTGGGTAAGGACAAAGGCGAGGGAGGTGGCTGACATTCCCGTCCCACAGGCATTAGTAAAGCCCACTCCCCGTTCAAATGTTTGCACAAATAGCTGATTTTCGCCATCAATGTGCGCAAAGTTGACGTTGACCCCGTCTGGGAAGTAAGGATTATCACCGTTCAGGAATTGCCCGAGTTGACCTAATGTTGGTCCGTCCAGAATATCTTGCGAAACAAAAGAAATCAGGTGAGGGTTAGGAATTGAGAGTGCCGTAAACTTTAACTGTGGTGCTAATTCCGGGACCGCTGTTTCCAGTAGCCGCTGGTGGCCAAGGTTGGCGTAAGGCAATGACTCGGGAGTGAAGCTCACTGGTGAAATTTCCACGGCAAATGCTGGTATTCCAGGTGCTAATTCTGGTTGGCGGCGAACGTGCAGGTCAACATCGCGCGTTTGAACTACAAAGTCATCTTTGCCGTACTTTTCGCTGAGGTAACGGCTGACGGTGCGGAGGCCGTTACCGCACATTGAGGCCCTGCTACCGTCAGCATTGACGACCTGCATTCGGCCACGCACTCCAGTATGGGTTCCGTGGTCAACAACCAGCAGACCATCGGCACCGCCAAGGATATGATTATTTTCGTCGCATAATTGAATAGCTAGCTTGGTCAGCTGGTCATCAGTGAGGGGGCTTGCTAGTTCGTCCTGGTCCAGGATGAAGAACTGATTCATTGAACCGTGAACCTTTAATAATTCAGCCATTAGTCGTCCTCCTTGTCAAAAAATTCGCGATAGATACTTTGTACTGCCTGATCCGCATCTGCCCGCCGGGTACCGATCATGATTGAGATCTGTGATGCTCCCTGGTTAACCATCGTCAGTGAAAGACCATCGTTTGCAACAGCGTTGGCAATCCTTTCCATTGTCCCGACACGGTGAACCATCCCTTCACCAACAACCATAATGATGGCATAGTCGTCAATCCACTCCAGCCTGTCGGGATCAATTTCGTATTGAATTTCATTACAGAACTGGTCAATAACAGCATCGGTCAGCTTGTCACGATCAAAAATAATCGTAATATCGTCAATTCCCGAAGGCATGTGTTCATAAGAAACGCCATACTTAGCAAGAATCTGCAGGATAGAGAAGGTGAACCCCGACTGCTTGTTCATTAGGTACTTATGCAGGTAGAGGGCTGAAAAATGTTTAGCACTGGCGACACCGGTCACCACGTGGGTAGCGGCAAAACCATTTTCCGGGACAATCATTGTCCCTGGTGCCGTTGGGTTATTCGTATTCTTAACGTTGACTGGAATTTGCCCTTCAATTGCCGGAATTAAGGCTTCGTCGTGGAAAACCGAAAAGCCAGCGTAAGATAGTTCCCGCATTTCTCGGTACGTCATCCGGTGAATTGCCCGCGGATGGTCAACAACATGCGGGTTAGTAGAATAGATGGCGTCAACATCGGTAAAGTTTTCATAGATTCGCGCACCGAGGCCCTTTGCGAGCATTGCGCCAGTGATATCGGAACCGCCCCGTGAGAAAGTGGCAATGTGGCCGGTAGGGGTAAAGCCAAAGAAACCTGGGAAAATCAAACGTTCATCGTCACTGACGTTGAGGTGGGAAAGATTCTTATAAGTAATGGGTGAGATAGTTGCATTATTTGGGGTACCACTAACGACAATCCCAGCCGTAGACGGGTCGACGTACCGGGCCGGTAGTCCGAGGTGGTTTAAAATCTTGGCCATTAACTGGGCATTGAGTCGTTCACCGTGGGCCTTAAAGGCTGCCATCAAATAGTTACTATCCGGATAATTACCATGTGGCAGGTTGATCAGCGCTTCCTTGATAGGTGCGAGACCGCTAGCTGGTAAGTTAAAGAAAGCGCCGATCTGCTGATAACGGTGAAAAATGGCAGCAACTGTCTGGTCGACAGGTTTGTCGGCAATCACCTCGTTTGCGTATTGAATCAGCAAGTCAGTGACTTTGCGGTCAGCGGAATTACGCTTCCCGGGAGCTGAGGTGACCACAACCCACCGTTCGGGGTCGGCCTTAATGATGTTGATTGCTTTTGCAAAAGCCTCCCCATCAGCTAGTGAACTGCCGCCAAACTTTACGACCTTCATAAAACATCCTCCTTTATTAAGCGGCTCCCAGACGGGACCCGTATATTTAAGTTACTAAGGATTTTATCATTTTTTGAATTGATCGCAAGCCTAAAATGAGAAAATAAACGGGTTAAAACCGCTGAACGTCTAACTAAAATGAGAAAATCATTAAAAATCTCTTGACGTGATCGTGATAAATATTTACACTGATTAGCAATTAATGAAGAAAGAAGGGTTGTTGGAAATGAATGCACAGCTGCAACCATCGCAGGTTAACGCTGCTGGGCACATGACAATTGGCGGGGTCGACACCCTGAAATTGGCAGCTCAGTACCAGACACCGTTGATGGTTTACGACGTTAATCAGATTACTGAACAGGTGGCCAGGTTTAAAAAAGTCTTTGAAGAAAATAACGTTGACTACGTTGTCAGTTACGCTAGCAAAGCACTGGCAATCAAAG
The DNA here is from genome assembly GCF_900240275.1 of [Lactobacillus] timonensis. Classification (GTDB taxonomy): domain Bacteria; phylum Bacillota; class Bacilli; order Lactobacillales; family Lactobacillaceae; genus Limosilactobacillus; species Limosilactobacillus timonensis. Next base: position 1,497,128 of record NZ_LT964761.1, read on the forward strand.
CAATCTACCAACTGCTCAAACCAGCCGGCGACCACGTTCATGCTGACGTCGTTTCGGCGGGAGAAATGGAAACCGCGTTTCAAGCGGGTTTTCCGGCTGCGCGTTTAACCTTTCACGGCAACAATAAATCAAAGCAAGAATTAGTGATGGCGGTTGACCATCACGTTGGGATGATTGTCCTGGATAACTTTTATGAGATCGATCTTCTGTCAAAAATTCTGCAAGATCATGACGCCACTGCCCGCGTTATGTTGCGGATTACTCCGGGAATCAGCGCCCATACTCACCAGTACACGGCGACCGGACAAGTAGACAGTAAGTTCGGCTTTGACCTTGAATCGGGGCAGGCTGACCGGGCACTTCAAAAAGTTCTCAAGACCCCCCGCATGGACCTGTGCGGTATTCACGCCCACATTGGTTCACAGATTTTTGAACTGAAGGGTTTTGAAATGGCTGCTGAGAAACTGATGGATGTGATAGATCACTGGCAGCAGGACTTCGGTTATCAGGAGCAGATTATTAATGTCGGCGGAGGATTTGGGATCCGTTACGTCAGTGGTGATCATCCCCTCAGGCCGGAAGAGTTTGTTGACGCCATTGTCAAAACAGTTAAAAGAGAGGCTGTTCGACGGCACTTGCCACTCCCGGCAATCTGGATTGAACCGGGTCGTTCCATCGTTGGGCCAGCTGGCTACACCCTCTACACGGTGGGTTCGCGCAAAGACATTCCAGGTTTAAAGCCCTACGTGAGTGTTGATGGGGGAATGGGTGATAACATTCGTCCCGCACTTTACCAGGCCAAGTATGAAACAGTCTTTGCTGAAGATCCGGCGCGAAAAGCAGACGAACACGTGCGACTAGCTGGTAAGTACTGCGAATCTGGCGACATCCTTGCTGATGATGTGCCGCTACCAAAAACAAAGCCAGGCGATGTCCTAGTGATGCTCGATACTGGAGCCTACGGTTACACAATGGCTTCTAATTATAATCGGAATCCACGACCAGCGATTGTCTTTGTTAAGGATGGTCGGTCGCAATTAGTCGTTAAGCGTGAAACACTGGACGACTTGGTTCACCTTGATCAGTCATATACGTTGTAAGAATCAAAAGAAAGGAAATGGTGAATAATAATGACGCAAATGGACGCTCAATCAATCATTAATTACATCGCAAACGCCAAGAAGGCGACACCGGTTAAGGCCTATGTGAAGGGTAATTTGTCTGGGTTAAAGTACCCTGACGGAATCGAAGCCTTCGTTGAGGAGCACAGCGGGGTATTGTTTGGTGACTGGGCCGTGTTGAAACCATTTCTCGATGAACACCAGCAGCAATTGACGGGAGTACGGCTGGAAAATGACCGCCGCAACTCTGCCGTGCCGTTATTGGACATGAAGGAAGTTAATGCCCGGATCGAGCCGGGAGTAACTATCCGTGACCAAGTTGAAATCGGTAATAACGCGGTAATTATGATGGGCGCGACGATTAACATTGGTGCCGTGATCGGTGACGATTCGATGATTGATATGGGAGTCGTCATGGGCGGCCGTGCAATTGTCGGTAAGCACTGTCACATTGGTGCCGGCGCCGTATTGGCGGGGGTTATTGAGCCAGCGTCTGCTCAGCCAGTCCGGATCGATGATAACGTGTTGGTCGGCGCCAACGCCGTCGTCATTGAAGGCGTACACGTCGGTGAAGGAGCTGTTGTAGCAGCCGGCGCGGTTGTAACTAAGGACGTAGCACCACATACTGTTGTTGCTGGGGTGCCGGCGCGGTTTATCAAAAACGTTGATGAGAAGACGACGGGAAAGACCGCACTAGAAGACTCCTTAAGAAAGTTGTGATGGTATGACCTTAAGTAATGACGAACTAATTCGGATTCGCCGCCACCTTCACCAAATTCCAGAATTGGCCTTGCATGAAACAGAGACCCACGCTTTCCTCAAACAGGTAATTAGTGGGTTTAACCAGCAGTACTTGACTATTCGCGAGATGCCGGAGTTGCCAACTGCATTGATGGTTTTAGTTGAGGGTCAAGCGCCGCGTCTGACGATTGGCTACCGGACGGACATCGATGCGCTTCCGGTGGAGGAAAAGACGGGATTATCCTACGCTTCCCAACATCCGGGAATCATGCATGCTTGCGGCCACGATATTCACATGACGGTTGCCCTCGGGTTACTCTCTTATTTCAGTGAACACCAACCAATTGATAACCTTCTCTTCTTCTTTCAACCGGCTGAGGAAGCAGAGTACGGTGGCAAACGGGCTTACGAATTGGGACTCTTTAATGGTCAGTGGCGACCGGACGAGTTTTATGGTTTGCATGACAACCCGCACTTGCCAGCCGGCGCAATTGGCTGCCGAATGGGGACCCTTTTTGCTGGGACCACCGAAGTTAATATTGATATTGTGGGCAAGGGCGGACATGCGGCTTATCCGCAGCAGGCTAATGATACGGTCGTCGCTGCTGCTAGTCTGATTATGCAAGTACAGACGATCATCTCGCGGAGTATTGATCCGATCGCTAGCGGGGTGATTACCCTTGGCAAAGTTGAAGCGGGGACAATTCGTAACGTTATCGCGGGTCATGCGCGGATTGAAGGAACTATTCGTGGGCTGACCCAGCAAATGATTGAAAAAATCGACCAACGTCTCCAGGAAGTCTGCGACGGGATTGCGGCTAGTTTTGGCTGTCAGGTAAAACTGGAACTTAACCAGGGTGGTTACTGGCCAGTAGAAAACAACCCGCTTTTAACTAAACACTTTATCCAGTACATGAAGAAAACCCCGGCAGTTAACTTTGTCGAGACCCCACCGGCAATGACCGGCGAAGACTTTGGCTTCTTGTTAGCCAAGTTTCCGGGAACCATGTTCTGGTTGGGAGTGGATGACGACTCACAACTCCACTCGGCAACGCTGACACCGAAGGAGAATTCGATTAGCCGGGGTATCGACGCAATTACCGGGTTTCTAGAGTACCGGATGCACGAAAGTTACGTTAAGAATAACAAGTAAAGAAGGACGATGAAAATGGTTGCACTACAAGATGCTGACTTACTAACTGCCATCGTCACCCCGTTTGGCGATGACGGCACAATTAACTATGATGCTTTAACCAAGCTGACCAACTACCTTATTGAACACGGGAGCAATGGCTTTGTCATTGGTGGAACAACGGGAGAAACGCCAACACTAACTCACGATGAGAAGCTAGATTTGTACCGTCACTTTGCCCAAATTGTTGGTGGGCGGGTACCAGTCATCGCGGGTACTGGCAGTAATAATACTGCCGAAACGCTAGCCTTTACCAATGAAGTGGCTGCTATCGACGGGATTGATTACGCCCTAGTTGTTGTCCCTCCGTACAACAAACCAAACCAGCGGGGGATGGTTGCTCACTTTACGACGATTGCTGATGCTGCCCACATTCCGCTTGTGATGTACAACATTCCGGGACGCACCGGGGTCAAGATGGACCAGGAAACAATTGTTCAGCTGTCACACCACGATAATATTGCGGCAGTTAAGCAGTGTGCGTCACTGCCTGAGTTGGAATACATTGTTGATCATAAGGCCGACGACTTCTGTGTATTCACCGGTGAGGATGCTCAGGCGCTTACGGCAGTAGCACTTGGTGCCACGGGAGTGATCTCAGTTGCTTCGCATTGCTATTGTGATCAGTTGCGGACCATGCTTGATGACCTGCACGCTGGAAAGGTAGCGGCGGCCGGCCAGCTTCAGCGGTGGCTCACTCCCCGAATGGCAGCTTTATTCATGTTCCCGTCGCCATCACCAGTGAAGGCCGTCTTAAATGCGCAGGGATTTGCGACCGGTGGTTGTCGCTTGCCAATCTTGACGCTCAATGATGAGGAAAAGCGGCAGCTTGAAAATGCGTTGTCACTGGCAAGTGGCTCGCTGGATATCGGACTGCCATTAAATTTGGGGGAATAATTATGACAAGAGTATTAGTTGCTGGCTTTACCGGATCAATGGGTCGCCAGGTGGTTGACCTTGTCCGTTCACTAGCTGGGTTTGAAATCAGTGCAGTGTTGGATCCTTCGGCTAGTCAAGACGACTTGGCAGCTCAGGGTTTATCCAGCCAAACCACGCTTTACCACGATGCTGTCGAGGTTGACGGGCCGGTTGCCGACGTATGGGTGGACTTTACTGTCCCGGCGGCGGTGTTTGCTAACGCCCAGGCGGCAATCAATAATGGGATGGTGCCGATTATTGGCACAACCGGCCTCAACGACCAGCAAGTGGCTTCTCTGAAGGAACTTGCTACTCAAAAAAGGGTTGGCGGCCTGATTGCCCCAAACTTTGGCATGTCAGCTGTTCTCCTGATGAAGTTTGCTAAGGAAGCTGCCACATATTTCCCTGATGTTGAAATTATTGAAATGCACCACGCCGATAAAGCTGATTCACCGTCGGGGACGGCCCTGGCTACTGCTAAGATGATCGACGAAAACCGACCTGAACACGAGAGCAGCCCCGACAAGGTTTCCACGCTTGATCATGCTCGCGGTGGTGATTATCACGGAATTCATATTCATTCGGTTCGTTTGCCAGGATACGTTGCCCACGAGCAAGTGCTCTTTGGCGGGCCTGGCGAAGCATTGACTATTCGTCAGGATTCCTTTGATCGTCACTCCTTCATGAGCGGGGTGAAAGTGGCACTGCAAAAATATCAGCAGTTAGGCAGTTTAGTAGTTGGTTTAGAAAACATTCTGTAAGTACTGGAAAGGATTGGTTCAGATGCCAGAACTAGCAGCAGACCTACACAACACGGTTAACCGTGATATCACAAAGATGAAGCCAAGTGCGATCCGGGCGTTTGACATGGAAGTTAGCCAAATTCCCGGCATCCTTAAATTGACGCTAGGCGAACCAGATTTCAACACCCCCGAACACGTCAAAAAAGCAGCAGTAGCGTCAATCGAAAACAACGATTCTCACTACTCGACGACTAGGGGAAAACTTGAGTTGCGAAAAGCAATTAGCGGTTACCTGCAACGAACCCGTGGACTTGATTATTCGGCAGAAAATGAAATCGTGGTAACAATCGGCGCAACTGAAGCTCTGACGGCGACCATTCTGGCACTGCTCAACCCTGGTGACAAAGTAATTATTCCAACGCCAGCCTTTTCCTTGTACTTTCCGATTGTTGAACTCGCCGGGGCCACGCCAGTATTGGTTGATACTAGTGATGACGGCTTTGTTCTTACTCCAGACCGGCTCGAAGAAGAAATTAATCGTGCCGGGGACGGTGTGAAGGCCGTTATGCTCAACTACCCAACCAACCCGACTGGCAGAAACTATTCTGCTACCCAGCTGCAGGCACTGGCTGACGTCATTGAAAATCACCATTTGATGGTCATTGCCGATGAAATCTATCGGACGCTCACCTATGATGGTGTTGAACCTGCTTCTATTGCCACGATGATCCCGTCAAGAACGGTCATTATCGATGGACTGTCGAAGTCTCACGCCATGACTGGTTACCGCTTGGGCTTTTTAGCTGGCCCAGCAAACTTCGTGGAGCAGGCCAGCAAAGCGCATGGGTTCTTAGTTGCAACGGCTACTGACACGTCACAAGCCGCTGCCATTGAAGCTTTTAACAATGGCGATGACGACCCAGTAGCATTCCGAGCCGCGTACAAGAAGCGTCGCGACTTTTTACAAAACGCTTTGACTCAGTTGGGCTTTGACTTGGCAACGCCTAATGGAGCCTTCTACATGTTTGTGAAGGTACCAGCTCAGTATCATCAAGATGACTGGCAGTTCGGGCTTGACCTGGCTCATCAAGCTAAGGTGGGCATTATCCCCGGCAGCGCTTTTGGCCCGGGTGGTGAAGGTTACTTCCGAATTTCTTACGCGGCTTCTGATGAAGACTTGCACGAGTTCATCAGCCGCCTGACGACTTTTATGAATAATTTGAATTAAACAGGAGTGAAGAGTTATGACAAAGCAATATAACGTTGCGATTTTGGGAGCTACCGGGGCTGTCGGAACGCGGATGATTGAGCAGTTGCAGATGGAGTTGGACCATATCCCGGTAAAGGGAATTAAGCTTCTGGCATCAAAGCGTTCCGCCGGGAAGGTTCTGGAATTCAACGGTCAACCAGTGACGGTTGAAGAAGCCACTCCTGACTCTTTTGACGGAGTTGACATTGTTCTCTCATCAGCAGGCGGTTCTGTCTCCAAGAAGCTATTACCAGAAGCTGTTAAGCGTGGTGCCGTGTGCGTGGATAACACCAGTGCTTTTCGGATGGAACCAGACGTACCGCTGGTTGTGCCGGAAGTTAACCCGCAGGAGTTAGCAAACCACCATGGCATTATCGCCAACCCTAACTGTTCGACTATCCAGATGGTGATGGCACTTAAGCCGATTTACGACCACTTCGGCTTAAACCAGGTCATTGTGTCGACTTATCAGGCTGCTGGTGGTGCTGGTCAAAGCGCAATTGATGAATTATTGACTGAAAGCCAGGACTACATTAACGGGGAAGACATGCAAAAGGACGCCAAGATTTTGCCAACAAAGGGTGACAAGAAGCATTACCCACTTGCGTTCAACCTTTTGCCGCAAATTGATGTCTTAGAAGATTCAGGATACTCTCACGAAGAGTGGAAGATGATTCACGAAACAAAGAAGATTTTGCTAAACGACATGGACGCATCGGCAATCAAGGTTACCGCGACCTGTGTCCGCGTGCCAGTGCCAATTTCTCACGGGGAAAGCGTCTACGTCACGGTTGATGACCGCGATGCTACTGCTGACGACATCAAACGCGTTGTTGCCGATTTTCCGGGGGTTGTTTTGCAAGACGATATTAAGCACCAGCTTTACCCACAACCATTGACGGCTACTGGCAAGCGGGAGACTTTTGTTGGACGGATTCGCCCGGACTACGAGAATCCAGGTGCGTTTAACATGTGGATTGTGGCTGACGACTTGCTTAAGGGTGCAGCTTGGAATACGGTTGAAAACGCTGAAACAATGGTTGAACAAGGACTAATTTAAAACCATCGACGGTAAGTGAGAATGCTTACCGCTTTTTACTGTTAAAAGATGTTGGTTGTTAAGTAATCAGGTATACTTAAAGGGAAGGGGGAATAAAGCGTGGATGAACATCATTTGTCTAAACGGCTCAGTCGGGTGGCTGCTTACATTCCAAAACAGAGCAGGGTAGCTGACATTGGTGCCGATCATGCCTACCTGGCAGCAGCATTAGTGTTAAACGGCCAGACTAACTACGTGGTTGCCGGTGAGGTCGCTCGTGGCCCATACCAGAATGCCCGAGCAGAGGTGGCTGCCCAGGGGTTAGATACACAAATCCAGGTGCGGTTAGCTGACGGGCTCGACGCGATTAAAAGAAACGACCAGATTGACACAATTACCATTGCAGGGATGGGTGGCAGCTTGATTGCCGCGATTCTTGAACGTGGTCAGGATAAGTTCGATGGCGTCAAGCGCTTAATTCTCCAGCCGAATGTTGGTGAGGAGCGACTGCGACAGTGGCTTGTTAACCACCGCTTTCAGATTAATGCTGAAGAGATTCTGGAAGAAGACGGGCATATCTATGAAATAATTGTTGCCGAGCCGACAATTATCCCGATTCAATACGACGAACGAGAACTGGTATTTGGGCCGTTGCTGATTGAAAAACAGGGTTCGGTCTTTAAGCGAAAATGGCAAGAGGTTTTCGAACGTGAGAATGTGGCTCTTTCGCAGATGAAGACTGCTAGTCAGCCGCCAGCAGAAAAAATCGCACAGTTCCGGCACCGTTTGGCATTAATTGAGGAGGTATTAGGATGACGACTGGATTAGAATTAATCTCGCGTTTTAAACAATTTGCGTCGCCCAAGTTGGCGGAATCGTGGGATCATGTTGGCTTGCAGGTGGGCGATCCCAGCAAGCCAATTCATCGCTTGATGACGACACTGGATGTTCGTCCGGCCGTGATTGCAGAGGCAATTGATCGTCAGGTCGACTTTATCTTTGCTCATCATCCGGTGATGTTTCATCCCGCAGTGAACCTAGATGTTCGCAACCCGCAAAATCAAATGTACGCTGATTTGCTGGCCCACCACATTACCGTCTACGCTGCCCATACTAACCTGGACACCGCTAACGGGGGGATGAATGACTGGCTGGCCCAACAGTTGCAACTTCATTCTACGGTCCCGTTAGTGGACTGCGGCTCAGATCCTGTTTCGGGTGAAAAAGTTGGAATGGGTCGAGTTGGCGACCTGGCTTCCCCATTAAGTGTCGATGAGTTTGTCCAGCATTGTTTGCGGATTTTTGGCATTCCTGCTGCACGGCTAATCATCAACCCCGCTGATCGGGGAAAAATGATTCGACGGGTAGCGGTCCTTGGAGGTAGTGGTAGTGAATTTTACCAACAAGCCAAGGCAGCCGGTGCGGATGCTTACGTAACGGGGGATGTCACCTACCATACGGCACATGATATCCAGGCTTACCACTTGATTGTCCTTGATGCAGGTCACCATATTGAAGTAGTTGCGGCACACGGATTAGCCCAGTTGATTAACCAGTGGGCTAAGCAAGAACATTGGGACCTAACCGTCTGTGAGTCACAAGTTAATACTGAGCCGTTTACTTTTGTTCGTCAGCAATAATATGAGGTGAGAATATGTCAGAAAAGTTTGAAAATCTATTGCCGCGTTTCCTGAAATACGTGAAGGTTGAGACCCGTTCTAATCCTGATAGTGAAACAATCCCGTCTTCACCAAAGGAAACGGCGTTTTTGAAGCAGTTAGCGGCGGAGTTGAAAACGATTGGTGCCGACAATGTTCATATCAATCCGAAGAATTCTTACTTAGTCGCTACTATCCCGAGTAATGTCGACCGGCAGGTTCCGGTGATCGGCTTCTTAGCGCACGTTGATACCGCGGACTTTAATGCTAAGAACGTCCGTCCCCAAGTGGTGGAAAACTACGATGGACACTCCCCGATTTCCCTGGGCGATGGTACCTACCAGTTAGCTCCCGAAGAATTCCCGGCACTGAAAAATTATGCGGGGCAGACGCTAGTCACAACTGACGGAACAACCCTGCTTGGCGCTGATGACAAGTCCGGAGTGGCAGAAATTATGACGATGGCAGAGTACCTGTTGGCCCATCCAGAGATTAAGCACGGTGAAATTCGGCTTGGTTTTAGTCCGGATGAAGAAATTGGGACGGGGGCCGACCATTTCGACACCGCTGATTTTGCCGCTGACTTTGCCTACACCGTTGATGGTGGGCCGCTGGGTGAACTGGAATATGAGACCTTTAACGCCGCGGAGGCAAAGCTGACAATCAGCGGTAAGAACGTTCATACGGCGGTTGCTAAGGGTACGATGATCAATGCCATTCAGTTGGGAATTGACTTTCATAACTTATTGCCTGAACATGATCGCGCTGAAAAAACGGAAGGACGCGAGGGCTTCTTCCACCTTTACCAGTTCGATGGCGGTGTTGATGAGGTGACGATGACTTACTTGATTCGTGACCACGACCGCCAAAAGTTTGAATCACGGAAGGCGTTGATGAAGCAACTGGCTAAGCAAATCAATGACCAATTTGATCAACCACGAATTCAGCTGACTATTACTGACCAGTATTACAACATGCGTGAGGTCTTAGCAAAGCACATGGACGTCGTGGAACTGGCTAAGCAGGCGATGGACGACCTTAACATTAAGCCGGTAATTTACCCGGTTCGTGGCGGTACTGATGGTTCAACGATCAGTTTCATGGGACTACCAACACCAAACCTCTTTGCCGGTGGGGAGAATATGCACAGTCGTTTCGAATACGTTTCCGTCCAGACAATGGAGAAGGCGTTAGCAGTACTTTTGAAGATTGTGCAGTTAAACGTCACTAATAATCTGACAGCGAATAATAACTAACAAAAAAGCTCCTGGTTAAAAACCAGAAGCTTTTTTCATGCGATGTAATTGATTATTGGTGAGGATTAGCATGAGTGCTAATGTAGCTCATGCCGTTCACCATAATTAGGCCGGCAACCATTGCGACCAGGCCATCAGTAATGTAATCGGCTTTCATCAATTGTAGCTGACTGGTAATGTAAGCCAGTACCAACCCGATGACAAAGGCCCAAATAGCGATGACGATGTTTTTAACAAGCCACTTCATAGTTTCAACTCCTCATTTATAACAGTTTTATTCTAACATAAGGAATAGCGGATTAACAATGGGGAAATCGCTTTCGGCGTCATCAAGCGTTTTTGTGATAAACTTAGCACATAATACTGATGAAAGGAGCAGACACAATGCCAGTGGTTCCACTAGATACCGCCAGTTCGTATTCCCTCTTGGACGGGTTGTTCACTCCGGCAAAACTGGTTGCTGCAGCAAAGCAACGGGGGTACTCGGCAATGGCGCTGGCCGACCATGGTGTGATGTACGGAACGGTTGAGTTTTACCAGGCAGCTTTAGCGGCCGGAATCAAGCCGTTGCTGGCCTTGCGCTTAGACTTAGCCATTGGGGATGCCGGTAATAATATTTTGCCAGTAGTTTTCGTGGCGGAAAATTCGACCGGTTATCAGCACTTAATGATTCTGTCGTCAATGAAACAAACTCAGCAAGCAGGGCAACAACACCCGTTGACCGTCAACGAGATCAAGACTTATTTGTCAGACCTGTTTACAGTCGTCTTGCCAACAGATAGCGTTGGACTTGCTGCGGGAAATTATGGTTCGGTTGATATGTTGGCTAGCCTGCGTCAGGTTGTCGATGACCGTCATTTATTGATGGGGATTTCTCCCCACCTGTCGAATGTCTTGCGGACAACGATTATCCAGCAAGCAAAACATTACCATATGCCCTTGATTGCTGCAACGTCAGTCCGTTATTTGGATCCACAAGATCGTTTTGCATACGAAACAGTTCATCACATTGCTGAAAATACTGCTATTGCGAATCCTCTTGAAGAGGCAAAAAAGAAGGGCAAGTACTTTCTGCCAACCGTTAAGCAGCTTATTACTGACTACCAACAGGCGGGATTAGCTGATGCACTAGCCCAATGTGAAGAGCTTGTTAACGCTTGTCAGGTGCAACTTCAGTTTCAACCACCGGTCCTTCCACAATTTCCTACTCCCAACGGGTTGGACTCGCCAGCTTACCTTCGCCAATTATGTTTAAAGGGGTTAGAAAAGCGTCATCCGGCATCACGGATTGATCCGCGACGCTATCGGCAGCGATTGGATCATGAATTGGCGATTATCAATCAATTAGGATTTGATGACTATTTTCTTATTGTCCACGACGTTATGGCCTATACCAAGCAACACGAGATTTTTACGGATGCCGGCCGGGGGTCCGCAGCTGGCTCACTCGTTGCTTACGTCCTAGGGATCACCGAAGTTGACCCGCTACGGTTTAACCTGCTGTTCGAACGTTTTTTGAATCCCGAGCGAAAACAGATGCCAGATATTGACTTAGACCTTCCTGACGACCGGCGAATGGAGGTTCTTCAATATCTTCACCAAAAATACGGTCACCGTCGGGTAGCACAGATTATCACTTTTGGCACGCTGGGAGCAAAACAAGTGGTTCGTGACGTTGCGCGGGTTTTGGGCTATGCCAAGTATGAAATTGCCGATTGGGCTTCGCTGATTCCTGGAGGAGTGAATAATTTTAATGATGCTCTCCGGCATTCGCCCCAGCTACAGGCAGCGGTTAATGGCTCCCCACTGGGGCAGTTGCTTGGGAAGGTGGCAAGTCAGTTAAGTGGCTTGCCCCGACAAACGTCTGTCCATGCTGCCGGGGTGGTGCTAGCGTCTTCACCCCTTCATTCGATTGTTCCGCTGGCAGCGGGCAACGACGGTTTATTAGTCACTCAGTATGCGAAGGAGACAGTTGAACGGGTCGGCCTATTGAAGATGGACTTCCTGGGTCTCCGTAATTTGACCATCCTGGCGCAGGCGGTAACTGATGTTCATCAAGATGAACCAGAGCTGTCAATTCATGACATTGATTTGAACGATCAGGAAACACTCCGGCTGTTTCAACAGGGGCTTACTGCAGGTATCTTTCAGTTTGAGTCGGCTGGTATTAGGAAAACGCTTGTTGATCTGCATCCAGAAAAATTTGAAGATATTGTCGCGGTCGATGCCCTTTATCGTCCGGGACCGCTGGAAAATATTCCCCACTACATTGCCCGTAAGCGTGGGACAGAATCATATCGCTTGCCAGCACCGTCACTCAAGCCAATTTTGGCACCGACCTACGGAATTCTGGTGTACCAGGAACAGGTAATGCAGTTGGCGGCGGCTATGGCTGGCTTTAGCCTGGGACAGGCCGACATATTGCGACGCGCGATGAGCAAAAAGAAAAAGGGTGTCATGGAAAAAATGCGCCGCCAGTTTATTGCTGGGGCATTGAAGAAGGGTTACAGCCAGGAAGTGGCAGTAGCGACCTTTAACTACATCGATCAGTTTGCTAATTATGGTTTTAATCATTCACACGCCGTGGCTTATACAAAATTTGCATTTGAGCTCGCGTACCTGAAGACCCACTTTGCTCCGCAATTCTACACTGCATTGTTAAGCAAAGCGGCTTCCATTAATAAACTTCGTGAGTATGTTCGTTCAGCACAACGACGGGGAGTTAAGGTGCATGGGCCCCATGTTAATTTCAGCCAAGTAGAATTTAGTAGGCGCGGGGATGAACTTTACTTCGGATTAGCGCAGATCAAGGGAATGCGTCGCGATTTTGCTGGTGAGATTGTTGAGGAACGGCAAGCTAGCGGCCCCTTTACAGATCTTCCCAGTTTTTTGAGCCGACTAAGTATCCGCGGCAACATTCCGGCGGCAAGTGTTGAATCCCTCATCAAAGCAGGTGCGTTCGACCACTTGAAATATAACCGTCAGCAGATGGTCAAGTCGCTACCGGACCTATTAAACGAAGATAGTGGCCAGGGACGGATTAACCTTGGTCAACTTGGTTTGGGGAGTGATTTTGAAACCACCTTGCCCGAGAGCGCGGAGTACCCGTTGGTTACCAGACTTAATTTTGAGAAGGAACTATTGGGCTTAAACCTTTCAGGACACCCGACGACCCCTTATCATCAGCTGGCAGTGAAAATCCATGCCAGTCAGGTAGTGGATGCTCATCCTGGTCAAAGTACCACTTTCGTCTTGTTCATTTCACGGATGAGACAAGTTACTACTCGTCGCGATCAACGACAAATGGCTTTCCTCACCGCCAGTGACACTAGTGGCTCCTTAGAAGTAACGGTCTTTCCAAAACAATTTGCCAAGTATCAGGACATTTTAAGCGAAGGAAGCGTTCTGGTGGTTGATGGCAAGGTTGAAAGACGCAACGGCCAAATGCAAGTGATCGCTAACAGCCTGGCCGCCGCCAACCGGTTGAATGGCCAACTGGTAGCCAGCGCGTATCAACGGTGGGTCATTAAGGTGATCGATGGCAAGTCAATGAGTAACGTGAACCAAATTTTAACAACTATTGCCAAGCACCACGGAGGTGATTGTCCGGTTGTTGTCTACTACGCGGCAAGCGGAAAAACTTACCAGCAACCACCAGCACAAAACCTTAGCGCAGATGATGCCGTTCGTACTCAATTGGCAGACCAGTTTGGTAGCAAAAATGTGTTCTTACAGCAACAATCAGGGCATAAATAAATCATTAATTAATAAAAGCGCTTCCACTAATTTTAAGGCGGACAGGGCTGATAAATAGTGTTAAGATAGCAGTGTAATTGGTGGTTTGCTACCGCCCGATTGATACAATCAAAGGAGAGATGTCGATTATGAAAAAGACAAAGATTGTCAGCACTCTGGGACCAGCAAGTACTGATGTGGACACGATCGTTAAGTTAATTAACGCCGGGGCCAACATCTTCCGTTTTAACTTCTCACATGGTGATCACCCTGAACACCTGGGACGGCTGAAGAACGTCCACAAGGCTGAAGAAATTACCGGCAAGAAGGTCGGCATTATGCTTGACACTAAGGGTGCCGAAATTCGGACGACCGTTCAAAAGGACGGGAAGATTGAGTTCCACACTGGTGACAAGCTGCGGATTTCCATGGATGATTCCCTGGAAGGGACCAAGGATAAGATTGCTGTTACTTACCCGGGCCTGTACGATGACACCCACGTGGGTGGCCATGTCCTGGTTGACGATGGTTTGCTCGATTTCAAGATCGTTGAAAAGGACGATGTTAACAAGGAATTAGTTACGGTTGCCGAAAACGATGGCGTGATGGGTTCCCGCAAGGGGGTTAACGCGCCAGGTGTTTCAATCAACCTGCCAGGGATTACTGAAAAGGATAGCAGTGATATTCGCTTTGGTTGTGACCACGGGATTAACTTTATCTCAGCATCCTTTGTTCGTAAGCCACAAGATGTTTTGGATATCCGGGCTCTGCTGAAGGAAAAGCACATGGAAGATGTCCAAATCTTCCCGAAAATTGAATCCCAAGAAGGCATCGATAACTTTGACGAAATCATCAAGGTTTCTGATGGTTTGATGGTTGCTCGTGGTGACATGGGTGTTGAAATTCCGGCGGAAAACGTTCCGCTGGTTCAAAAGACCCTGATCCGCAAGTGCAACATGCTGGGCAAGCCGGTAATTACTGCTACTCAAATGCTGGATTCAATGCAGGAAAACCCACGGCCGACTCGTGCAGAAGTTTCTGACGTGGCCAACGCTATCTTTGACGGTACGGATGCAACAATGCTGTCAGGTGAAAGTGCTAACGGGGAATACCCAGTGGAATCTGTTGCAACGATGAACCGGATCGACATCAAGGCTGAAAATCACCTGAGCGACTTCTGGACTGAAACTTTTGACTTTGATAAGTCGGACGTTACTGAAACGATTGGTTCTGCCGTTGCTCGTGCTGCTAAGGACCTTGGTATTCACACCATTGTTGCTGCCACTGCTTCTGGCTACACGGCACGGATGATTTCTAAGTACCGGCCGAATGCTGATATCTTGGCACTGACCTTTGATGAACGGGTTCAACTGGGGTTGACTGTTAACTGGGGTGTTCACCCGGTTCTGATTCAGCGTCCAGCTGATACTGACGACATGTTTGAAAAGGCCAGCCAAGTGGCTAAGAATGAAGGACTGGTCAAGACTGGCGACAAGATTATTGTTGTTGCCGGCTTGCCGGTTGGTAAGAAGGGGACTACTAACCTGATGCGGATTCAGGAAATTAAGTAGTTACCCGCAAAGAATGTGAAGACGGCTGGCTAACCCAACCGTCTTTTTTGGTTGCTTGAAGAAGATCGTTTATAATAGCACTATCTTGGGTACTTGCAGGCGATACCTAATCCAACATTGCCGTCGATGGAAAGGACTGTCATTGAGAATTAATATTTTGCAACACACGCCCAACGAAGGACCCGGGTCAGTTGCTGAGTGGGCACACCAACGCGGCCATGAATTGTTTATCTATCACCCTTACCAGTTTGGTGTTTTACCAACGGCTGCTCAAACGGGGATGTTAGTGGTTCTCGGTGGGCCGATGAGTCCAAACGATGACGCCGATTGGATTAAGCAAGAACGGCAGTTAATTCAGCAATTGCTTGATACGCATAAGCCTCTCTTTGGTGCTTGTTTTGGCGCACAACAAATTGCCAAGACAGTTGGTGCGGAAATTAAAGGGGCCCCACATAAGGAGGTTGGCTGGGCACCAGTTTACCGGCAAAGCAATGTTATCGCACAGCTGCCGGCAAAATTAACTGCTCTTCACTGGCACCAGGAAATGTTTGAGCTTCCCAAAGAAGCTCAGTTGCTCTTTAGTAGTGACTTATTGACTAACCAGGGGTTCCTCTTAGGTGATAATGTCATCGGTCTTCAGTTTCACCTGGAACCAGAACTCGATAACGTCCGCGAGATTGCGGTCAATGATTACCAATACCCGTTGGTTGGCAACGCCCTTCACCAAACCAGTGAAGAAATCATTTCTCAAGGTGTGCCGGCGGCAAATAAGCAGGCAATTTACGACATGTTGGACTTCATCAGTGATTCACAAGATTAATGGCTTAGCCGACCGGGCTGCGTTGCGGGCCCGGTTTTCTTATCTTCACCTTCTTGGCATAACCTGATGAGACGTGTAAAATGAAGTAGTTTAGGAATGATAGAGGAGGACGGCTGATGAATCAAGAACTGGGGCGAGTTGTCGACGCCGTAATGATCGACGAAAATGAGGACTATTACTTTGTTCAGCCATCACGGAACGGACAAACATACCGGTTATTGAAGGAAGAAAGTCCGCAGGTCCTTCATATTGGCGGATCGGTCCGCGGTTTTGTTTACGAAAACGAAGACCACCAGCGGCAAATGACTTGTGCGCATATTCCTGCCGTGCGGGTAGACCACTATGCTTTTGGGACGGTAGTGGGGGTTCGCCGCAACCTCGGCGTCTTTGTCGACGTGGGCTTAACAAATAAGGATATGGTTGTTTCGCTGGATGATTTACCAGCAATGAAAACCCTTTGGCCGCAAAAGGGCGATCGCTTGATGATTTCCTTAAAGGTCGATGACCACGACCGTCTTTGGGGGCAGTTAGCAACCCCCGATTTGTTCCAGGTCATTGCGCAGAAACCGCAGCGCCAACAGATGAACGCTAACGTGGAAGCCACGGTCACCCAGGTGAAGTTAAATGGGACACACGTTATCACGGATACTTACCAACTGGGTTTTATTCACCCGAGTGAACGCGATGCAGAACCGCGTTTGGGACAGGTGTTGCGAGCGCGAGTTATTGGTTTTTCTAATCACGGGGGACTGAATCTTTCTCTTAAACCACGGGGTTACCAGGCAATTGATGACGATTCGCAAATGATTCTGGCGATGCTACACCATAGTGTTGATGGGACGATGCCGCTTAGTGATAAGTCATCACCGGCGGATATTAAAGCGCTTCTCGGTATTTCCAAGGGCCAGTTTAAACGGTCAGTTGGCCACTTGCTGAAGGCAAAGTTAATCACCCAGCGTGGTGGTCAACTCCGGTTGGTCGGCAACCAGGAGGACCAGGAGCATGAGTAATGATCAGCCGTTAAAAACCTTTTATGGCGACCAGTTAGGAGATTTTGCTAACTATCTGGCGGTTGAACGTAACTTATCGGCGAACACGGTGGACGCTTACCGGTCGGATTTGCGGTTAGCTGCAACCTATTGGCAGCAACACGGCATTAGTGACTGGCAACATGTTGACCGCTTTGCTGTCCTATCACTGCTGGCTAGCATGCAAAACCAGGGACGGGCAGCGGAAACTGAATCGCGGATGGTTTCTTCACTGCGGCAGTTTTTCGACTACCTCTCACGCCAAGAGTTGATTAGTGAAAACCCGATGAAACTCGTTCAGTTACCAAAAGGGCGCCGAAAACTGCCAACGGTACTAAGCGAGTCGGAGGTTAGCCGACTGCTGGCTGTTCCAGATACGGGTACTCCCCTTGGTATCCGTGACCGGGCAATGTGGGAATTAATGTATGCCACTGGTGTTCGGGTGAGTGAATTAGTCAACCTGACGATGACGGAATTGCACTTAGCTGTTGGGTTGATCCAGCCGCGGGGGAAGGGCGACAAGGAGCGAATCATCCCCGTTGGCGACATTGCGAGTGACTGGGTGCAACGTTATTTAACACAGGTTCGTCCGCAATTATTAAAAAAGCAGTTTTCAACGGCGGTCTTTTTAAACGCCCATGGTCGTCAATTGACCCGTCAGGGAGTTTGGAAGAATTTAAAGCGAGACGTATTGGCCGCAGGAATCACCAAGGATGTCACCCCGCATACGCTTCGCCATTCTTTTGCAACTCACTTGCTAGAGCATGGCGCAGACCTGCGGGTCGTTCAAGAATTGTTAGGTCATGCCGATATTGCTACTACGCAGATCTATACCCATGTTTCTAAGCAACGGTTGACCGCTGTTTATCAAAAATACCACCCGCGTGCTTAGGATAGTAATAAAGAGGTGTTCAGGATGTTAGTGAAGTACCGGAAGGATTACCAGAAAATAGTAATGGGACTATTATCGTTTATTCCGTCCTTAAATAACGTCAAACGACTCCATGACGAGATTTTTTGGTCAACCGCTGATGACCACCCCATTTTTCTTTGGCAAACCCCTGAAGGGGGCCATTTTATCGGCGTCGTTATCTTGGAAGTTGGGAATGACTATGTCTTGGTACGACGCTTGTCATTTACACCGAGCGAGCGGACAGGGCGAAATATTTACTCACTGTTGGACGCAGTTGCGGCGCGCTATCCGGATAAGCGGGTAGTTGGCACCTTAACTAACCAGGCATTAATCACTAACTGGGAGAAGGAATTGCATGAACGACAAACTAGTCATCGTGAAACACCCGTTTCAGCCGACGATTAAATTAGAAGACTTTGAAGGCCCCTTGGACCTCCTCCTCCACCTAATTCGTCAAAATGAGATGGACATTAAGGATATTCAGGTGGCATTGATCACCAGCCAGTACATGGATTATCTGGCTTCGATGAAAAAGCACCGCTTAGAAGTTGCCGGAGACTATTTTGTTATGGCTGCTACTTTAATGAGAATCAAGAGTGAAATGTTGCTACCTGCACCACCAGTAGATGATGAACCAGAAATGGAACCGGAAGACCCGCGGCAGGAACTGGTGGAACAATTACTGGAATATCAGCGCTATAAGGATGCTGCTGCTAAGCTGAAGGATAAGGAAGAATTTCGCCAGCAAGAATTCAGCCGGGCGGCAATGGCGGTACCTGAGCAAATGATTAGTGCCAAAGTGGCGCCAGGAGTTAGTCTCAACCAGTTGCAAGCGGCATTTGAAAAAGTTGTTCAACGACATCAGCTGAAGCAACCGCTCGAAGAAACGGTCAGCCGAGAACGGGTCACTGTGGAGCAGCGTCTTCACGCAATCACCCAACAGTTGCAAGCGGGCCCGCAACGGTTTATTGACTTATTTGAAGATGACATTAGTAAGGAAAACCTGGTGACGACGTTTATGGCTCTTTTGGATTTGTGCAAACATGGTCACGTCTTAGTCAGTCAGGCTAGCCCACTGGCTCCCCTAATCGTTCGTCTTTGTCCCAAGAAAGGAGAGCACCATGGCAGAGCAGAGTAATTTAGCGGTCATTGAAGGACTGCTTTTTATCAGTGGTGATGAGGGAATTACTCTCAGTGACCTGGCTAAACTGACCGGCTTTATGCGTCCAGCTGTCTCAACATTATTAGAACGGTTAAAGCAGAAGTATGAGCATGATTCTGACTGTGCGCTAGTGCTGCTGAAATCAGGGAATACTTATCGATTAGCAACCAAGAGCCATCTTGCACCAGTGATTAAGCATTACTTTGAAGTACCACTGACCGTTCCACTAACGAACGCTCTCCTTGAAGTGCTTGCCATTGTGGCCTATAAGCAACCAATTACGAGAGTTGAAATTGATGCCATTCGGGGAGTACAGAGTTCTGGTTCGCTTCAAAAATTGATCGTTCGCGGGTTGGTAACGACCAGTGGCCGGTTGGACGCGCCAGGCAGACCTTTTCAGTACGCAACCACGACGGCTTTTTTAGACTATTTTGGTCTGTCTTCGCTAAAAGAGCTGCCGCCACTAACTGAGCAGCTGACGACTGATGACCTTGATGGTGATATCTTTATGAGGGCACTGCAACGGAAGGAACAACAACGAGAACGAGAGGAAGAACAGGGCAATGGAAAGACTGCAAAAGGTAATGGCTGAAGCTGGTGTGGCTTCACGGCGGCACAGTGAACAAATTATTTTAGAAGGACGAGTGACCGTCAACGGTAAGAAGGTAACCACCTTAGGAACAAAGGTTGATGGCAATGATGTTGTGGCTGTGGATGGTGTCCCGCTTCAAAAGGAGCAGCACGAGTATTTTCTCCTGAATAAGCCGCGGGGAGTTATTTCATCGGCTCATGATGAACACGGCCGCAAAACGGTAGTTGACTTGCTTAAAAAGGAGGGGATTGACGAACGAATTTACCCGGTGGGTCGGCTAGATTATGACACGACCGGGGCGCTACTGCTGACCAACGACGGGGACCTGGCCAACAAGCTAATGCACCCACGTTTTGAAATCAATAAGACCTATATTGCCAAAGTTCGCGGTTTAGTTACTAACAACGACTTACGAACATTAAGGCGGGGAGTCAAGATTGATGGGAAAATGACGCGGGAGAGCCATCCACGACTGGTGGAAACAAACCGGGCTAAAAAAACGAGCCGGGTTAAAATTACGATTCACGAGGGACGCTACCACCAGGTGAAAAAGATGTTTGAAGCGGTTGGTCATCCGGTTATTAAACTTCACCGGGAAAGTTACGGCTTCTTAGACTTGTCAGGACTTGCCAGTGGTGAGTTTCGGCCGTTGCGGACTGCAGAAGTACGGGACCTTCGTGAGCTTTAGTTAGAGTGGTGAAAGTTAATGAGCACCATTAAGGATGTTGCCCGTCAAGCAGGTGTCTCGGTATCGACAGCTTCACGGGCATTAAATAATAATCCACGAATTAGTGACGCGACACGTCAACGGGTTCGCCAAGCTGCCGCTAAGTTGGGTTATCGTCTCAACTACGCCGCCAAAAACTTAACTAGTGGCAAGAGTAATATTGTCGGGTTGGTTTTCCCAGTCACCGAGGAAGGGGCATTTGCCAACCCTTTCCACCTGGACTTAATGCGGGGCGTTGCCGCTAAGTTAGCCCCGCACCATTATGAAATGGCGGTTGCCATCGGCCAAACGACGGACGAATTGCTAAACCATGTGAAGTCACTGGTAGAAAACGCTAACGTGACAAAATTACTGGTGTTTTATTCGTTAAAAAAAGACCCGGTAATCGACTATTTACGAAAACAGAATTTAGACTTCGTGATTATCGGCCAGCCGGGACAAGCAGGTGATCGTTTCGTTGACAGTGATAACCGCCTGGCAGGGTACCGGGGGACAGAATTGTTAATGAAACAAAAGGTTGTTAGTCGGCCGCTTTTTGTTAGTTCCGCGCAGCGTTGGCCATATGAGGAGCAAAGATTGGCTGGTTATCGACAACGGATGGAAGAATTGAGCCTGCCAGCACAGGAAGTAGCGATCGACAGTGTCCAAGAGGTTGATGCCCAAAAATTTGATTCTTTGATCGCTAGTGACGACGTCAATTACCTGCATTTTGTGACGACCCACCCGCAATTCTCGTCGTTACCTGCGCTTTGCTTTAATAATTCTCGTTTATTAGGCATGATCATGCCAGGAGTGATGAAGGTCGACTTAGTGCCACGCTCCATTGGTAGTGCGGCAGTAGATTTACTTTTTGAGCCGGCGATTAATCATCGTTTAGTGGATTTCAAAATTATTGGCTGATAATAGCGGATTAGGGCTTGCTACTGAAAAGGTGGCAAGCTTTTTTATTAAAATTTGTGCAAACGGTTGCACAAATAGAAATATTCTGTTATATTATTGGCAATCAAATGAACCGCTTTCAAAGGAGTGTGCGTGATGACTGAACAAACGGGACAACCAGCGGGGTTGCCAGTACTAAGCCAGCGTTTTATTTGGATGATGAACTTTGGTTTTCTGGGTGTTCAAACTGCTTTTACCCTGCAAAGCTCACAAATGAGTCGGATTTTTCAGACGATCGGGGCTAATCCTAACAATCTTGGTTGGTTTTTCATTCTGCCGCCACTGGCAGGACTGATTGTTCAACCGCTAGTTGGTTATTATTCTGACCGGACGTGGCTTCCTAAACTTGGTGGGAGGCGTTTGCCTTACTTGATTTTGGGGACGATTGTGGCGGTGGTTGTGATGCTCTTGCTACCAAATTCTGGCAGCCTTGGCTTCGGTTACGGATCATTTGCTGCGCTATTGTTTGGGGCAATCACTGTTGCCTTATTGGACCTTTCGTCTAACGTGGCAATGCAACCGTTTAAAATGATGGTTGGCGACATGGTTAATGATAATCAGAAAAGTTATGCTTACGGGATCCAGAGTTTTCTGTCTAACACCGGGGCAGTCCTAGCGGCAATCTTGCCGTTCCTCTTTACCTACTTCGGGATTCGTAATACTGACCAAAAGGGTGTTGTCCCGATGTCTGTCAAAGTCGCTTTTTACACCGGTGCCGCATTACTAGTGATTACCAGCCTCTTTACGATTAAAGAGGTCCACGAATATGATCCGCAAACATACGCTAAGTACCACGGTATTTCAGAAGAGGATAACGAAGAGGGCGGCAACATGTTCAAGTTGCTTAAAAATGCGCCCAAGGCTTTCTGGACTGTATCACTCGTTCAGTTGTTTAGCTGGTTTGCTTTTCAGTACCTGTGGACTTATTCAGTTGGTGCCATTGCAAAAAACGTTTGGCAGACGACCAATGTCACTTCTGCTGGCTACCAGGCAGCTGGTAACTGGTACGGGGTTTTAGCAGCGATTCAATCAATCGCAGCGGTTATCTGGTCGTACGTTTTAGCGAAGGTTCCGAATAAGTACCATAAGCTGGGCTATGCCGGTAGCTTACTGATCGGTGCCGTTGGTTTCTTATCAGTTTTCTTCGTCACTGATAAGTACCTGTTGATTCTCTCTTACGCCTTAGCTGGCGTTGCCTGGGCAGCCATGAATACTTATCCGTTGACGATTGTCACGAATGCCCTTAGCGGTAAACACATGGGGACTTACCTCGGATTATTCAACGGATCCATCTGTCTGCCGCAAATTGTTGCCTCTTTGCTGAGCTTTGCACTATTCCCGGCACTTGGCAACTCCCAGGCGCACATGTTTTTGGCAGCTGGAGTGGCAATGGTGCTGAGTGCAGTCTCGGTGATTACTATTCACGAAACTTATGTCCGTTAATCCATGACAAAAAAGTAGTTAATCCATGACAAAAAAGTAAAGGAGTAATTATTATGAAACGAACTTTTGATATCTCACCATGGCACGTTAAGACAAGCCAATGGGCTCCAGAAGACAAACGACTTCAGGAATCAATGACTAGTTTGGCCAACGAAAACCTGGGGATGCGTGGCTTTTATGAAGAAGGATATTCGGGAGACGAAACGCTCGAAGGGGTTTACCTCGGTGGTGTCTGGTTCCCTGATAAGACCCGTGTCGGTTGGTGGAAAAATGGTTACCCGAAATACTTTGGGAAGATGATCAACGCGGTGAACTTCTTGAAGATGACAATTAAGGTCAATGGGGAACAATTAGACTTAGCCCACCAGCAACCGACTGACTTTAGCCTGGACCTTGATATGAAAAAAGGGACATTTACCCGGATTTTTACTGTCGAGATTGGGCACGCTCAAGTCCAATTTTGTTTTGAACGTTTTGTTTCGATTGTCAATAAGGAATTAGTCGGCCAGCGGTTGACCATTAAAAACCTCAGCGACCAACCGGTTAAGCTGGCAGTTGAGACCCAAATTGATGCCGACGTTTATAACCAGGATTCTAACTACGATGAACAGTTCTGGAACGTGTTGGCCAGTGAGGTGGACGTCCACCATGCTCAACTGTTTTCACAAACTAAACCGAACCCGTTCGGTACTCCGCAGTTTACTGTGGGGATGAGGACCACAACGAAGACTGATTTGCCAGAACAAGGGCAGCAACAGACAGCTAAACTGGTTGGTAACCAGTTTGCTGGTGAGCTGGCGGCAGGCAAGTCCACTGTGATTGAAAAGCGGTCGCTAGTTGCAACTTCACGGGATTTTGACAGCCAGGCAGCAATTGCAGAACACTTAACAGCCTTGGCTGACAAACTAGACGCTCAGTCATTTGATGACTTATTAGCTGCACATAGCAAGGCATGGGCCGACCGGTGGGCAAAGTCTGATGTGATTATTGAAGGAGATGATGCGGCACAGCAGGGGATTCGCTTCAACTTATTCCAACTCTTTTCAACCTACTACGGTAATGATTCACGACTTAATATTAGTCCAAAGGGCTTCACCGGTGAAAAGTACGGTGGTGCCACTTACTGGGACACCGAGGCTTACTGTCTCCCGGTTTATCTCGGCGTGGCTGATCAGGAGGTTGCCAAAAACCTGCTTAAGTATCGTTACCAGCAATTAGATGGTGCTTACGTGAACGCCGCCCAGCAAGGCTTGGCAGGGGCACTGTTCCCAATGGTAACTTTCAACGGGATTGAATGTCACAATGAATGGGAAATCACCTTCGAAGAAATTCACAGAAACGGGGACATTGCCTTCGCAATTTACAATTACACCCGCTATACCGGCGACAAGTCCTACGTCCTCCATGAGGGTGCCAAGGTCTTAGTAGAAATTTCTCGGTTCTGGGCCGACCGCGTTCACTATTCGCAGCGGAAGAACGCCTACATGCTACATGGTGTTACCGGACCAGATGAATACGAGAACAACGCCAACAACAACTGGTATACAAACCTTCTTTGCCAGTGGACGTTGAAATACACGTTGGAAGTTTTGGCAGAGGTTGACGATCAGACGGCTAACCAGCTGGGGGTCAGTGCAGATGAAAAACATCGCTGGAAGGGTATTGTTGACAACATGTACCTGCCATATGATGCTGAGCGGGACATCTTTGTTGAGGATGATGACTTCTTAGACAAAGATCTCCAACCGGTGTCAGAAATTCCGGCAGACCAGTTGCCATTGAATCAGCATTGGTCCTGGGACAAGATCCTGCGTTCGCCATATATTAAGCAAGGTGACGTTATTCAGGGGATCTGGGATTTTATTGACGACTTCACACCGGAGCAAAAGGAACATAACTTTGACTTCTACGAGCAATACACCGTCCATGAGTCTTCACTGTCGAGTTCCATTTACTCAATAATTGCTGCTGACCTGGGTAAGGAAGACAAGGCGGTTGAACTGTACGAACGGTCAGCCCGGCTCGACCTCGACAATTACAACAACGACACGGTTGACGGGCTCCACATTACCTCGATGACTGGTAGCTGGTTAGATATTGTCCAGGGCTTCGCCGGAATGCGGGTTCGTAATGGCCAACTTCATTACGCACCGTTCTTACCGAAAAAATGGCAAGCCTACCAGTTCCGGCAGAGCTTCCGTGGCCGCGTGCTTGAAGTTCGCGTAGATCAGGTTGGCACTCACATTAAACTCGTTAGCGGTGAACCGCTGACTATCGATTTAGCTGGCAAAAACTTTGAATTAAAATAGGGAGGGTTAACAATGCAGTTTGATAAGATTCGCGGCTTTGCTTTCGACCTTGATGGTGTCATTGCCGATACTGCTCGTTTTCATGGTCAGGCTTGGCACCAAGTAGCTGACAAAGTGGGGACACCGTGGACCTCGCAACTGGCTGACGGACTCAAGGGTGTGTCCCGGATGGATTCGCTGGAAATGATTCTAAAAGCTGGCGGACACGAGAATGAGTACAGTCAGCAAGAAAAGGTGCAGTTGGCAACGGCCAAGAACGATAATTATCTGCGGTTGGTTGAAACCCTCACACCTGAGGACATTTTGCCGGGGATGAAGAGCTTTTTGGACGAGTTACGGGAAAAAGATTACCTGCTGGTATTGGCGTCAGCTTCTAAAAACGCCCCGAAAGTCTTGAAATACCTGCAGTTAAGTGATTACTTTATGGGGATCGTGGACCCGGCGGCCCTGTCACACAGTAAGCCAGACCCTGAAATTTACTTACGGGCGGCAGAACTGTTAAAGTTGCCGCCAGAAGAAGTGGCGGGGGTTGAAGACGCGCAAGCAGGCATTGAAGCAATCAATGGTGCTGGTGAACTGTCCATCGGTATCGGGAGAAGCTTAACGGGTGCCGACGTTCGCTTTGATTCCACTGTTGATGTGACCCTGGAAAAATTGATGGAGTTAAAATAACAGTGTTAACGGTGATGCCGTTTCAACACGTCGGTAGATGAAAATGCCCGTAGCGCGTGGCTTTGCCAGGACGTTACGGGTATTTTTATATTGGGAGTTAACTATTGACAACAATGTATATTGGTCACCACTGGGTTTTATGCAGTTTATTAAATTCAAGTTGGAGATGAATACCTAGTTATTGTCGTAATAGACTTTCAGTTAAAGCAGCGTTGCGAACCAATGAGACGCTGTTTTACTAAGTACTGCTTTAATCTTAGCAAGCCGGTTTTTAATTCACTAATCGAGTTGGTGGCTGAGAGTGATACCCGTAAGAATTGCTTATCAGGATTGGCAACGGTAGTAAAACGGTCTGAATGAAAGCAACGCAGGTGGAGTTTCAATAAGTCCTGCTCAATTTCCTTGCCTGTCTTTGCTGATCCGGTTAGCGGTAAGCGCCGGAAAAACGCCAGATTAGTAAGCTGGTTTTTGGGAGCCGCAGGGAAGATGGCATTAAATTGACGGTTCATTGCGGTGGCTGCCTGCAGCTTCTCTTGAATAATCTTGGCAGCAATTCCAGTTTGAATAGCAGTGGTGGCAATGGCTGCGTTTAGCGTGGACGTTTTAACACTGATATTAAAAAAGCTGTTTTCAATCTGGGTGGTTGCTGTAGAAGGAAAAGCGAGGTAAGCAATTCTTAACCCTGAAGCAATCGTTTTTGACATACTGCAAACGTAAAATGTTTGTTGAGGTAACAATTGGAAAAGTTTTGGTGGATGTTCTGAATTGTAATAGTTCAGAAAACTAAGGTAATCATCTTCAATTACTTGGAGCTTGAATCTTTTGGCAACTGTTGCAAGGTCTTGCCTGCGCTTTGTACTGATAATGGTTCCTGTCGGATTTTGATACTCAGGCATGAGGTAAAGTCCACTAATGTTGTTGATTTTACAGCTTCGTTCCAAATCAGCTGGCAGCATACCTTCATCGTTATTGGCAATGGCTACTAAACAAATGCCTAACATTTTTGTCGGTTCAGTTGAATTTATTATTGGCAATTTATTATTGCAGCATTTTCAACCGTTGACAGTACTGATCTTGACCCTCCTAGTTAACTCACGGCATATTTTTTATGGTATTACAATGTGGCAGATTGCAAGAAATAACTTGAACGAATTTAGTGACGTAGATTAAGCAAGAAGATCTCGATTGGTGTGTGCCAGTTAAGACATTTAAGTGGTCGGGAATTCAGATACCAATTAATTTGAACCAGCTGGCGATCGCTCAACTCTTCAATGGCTTGTCCCTTGGGAATAAACCGTCGCAAAACTCGATTACGGTTTTCATTACTACCGCGTTCATGTGGTGAATAAGCATGGGCAAAATAAACCGGAGTACCAGTTTGCCGTTCAATTGTCTGATAGTTAGCGAACTCTTTACCATGATCCACGGTCAGCGTCTTGAGCTTGTCTTGAAGTTGACTAGCTAGTTCAAGTACGGCTTGAGTCATGGACTGACTGTCGCGGCCATGGAGCCGTTTAACAATTGTCAGGCGACTCTTACGCTCCACAAAAGTAGCCACAGCTTGACCTTTACGCTTGCCAGAAAGCACGGTATCAGCTTCAAAGTGGCCGAATTCCTGGCGAGTTTCGACTTTATGAGAACGCTCCTCAATGGAGCGGCCGTGACTGAACGTACCACGCTTTTCTTTAGCACGATGACGACGCATTCCATGATCAGGCAAATCGGGTAACTGTACATCAAGCCATCCTTGATCAATCCAGTTATAGACCGTCTTGTAGGCAATCCCCACCACATGGGCAACTTGTTCAGGGGACCACTTCTGGACTTGAATCTTTTCTTCGATCAAGTGTTTAAGGTTTTTAGTGAGCGAAGACTTCCGCCCCCGTTGACTAACCTTGCGTTCAAAGTCAGTTTGCGCTAGCTCAGCCCGGTACTCACTATTTAGCCGGTGAAGTTCGTTAAAGACTGTGGTTTTACTAAAGCCTAAGTAATTAGCGATGTATCGTAAGGAACGTCCTTCATTATGAAACGTTTCAATGACAACGCGGTTCTGGAATGATAAAATAGTGGTGCCCATAAAGGTCCTTCTTTCTAATGGAATGTTGTGGTAGCACCATTAAAGACCTTGATGGGTTTTTCTGTCCACTTAAATGTTCAACTTAAATTTTACAATTTGCCATGTTAAAAAAATATTCAAATAGTGGCAGGCTCAAGCCTTTTTTGATTTATGGGATGTGTGACGAATCTTTTTCGCTGAATGCTACTTTGAAAGTTCCCGTAAATTTGGATAAAAACTACGTTTACTTTTATGTCACCATTTTTAATTATTGTAGTTGGGTATTGGGTGCGGGACTCGGTGGGTTATTTGGCAGTCTGGTTCAACTAAACGTTCAGGGACTGGACTTTGTAATGACGGCTTTATTTATTGTGCTGTTCACCGAACAGCTAAAGTCCGTCCATTCACGACAAAACGCCTTTATCGGACTACTTATGACGGTGATTAGCCTAGTAGTCTGCGGTCCAGATACATTCTTGTTAATAACCCTTCTCTTGTTATTACTTATCTTTACAATCAGTTATTTCTGGAAGAAAGGGATGGTGAACAATGACAATTAGCCAACAGATAATCTCAATTGTAATTGCCGCAGTCGCAACAATGGCAACCCGTTTTCTTCCTTTTCTAATCTTTAATCGATCAGATTCAATGTCACCGTATCTGGAACAATTGGGCCGTTTTCTTCCTGCAGCCCTGATGGGTGTTCTGGTTGTCTATTGTTATCGGCACTTTTCACTCTTAGATCCGACGAAGGGGATAATCGCTCTTTTGGCCGGGCTGTTAACCCTGGGGCTTCACCTTTGGAAAGGCAACATGCCATTATCAATCTTAGTGGGAACGGGAACGTACATTGTTCTCCTTCATTGCTTTGGGTAACACAAGGAAAGATGGTGTTCCGAACTGCGAAATGGTTGAGGTTAATTGTAAAGTATGCTATGGTTAAGGCAATTTTAATAGGTTTATCTTCAAGGCGGGGTGAAATTCCCGACCGGCGGTATAGCCCGCAACCCGCGTTCGCGGTAGAATCCGGTGAAATTCCGGGTGCCGACAGTAAAGTCTGGTATGCAGAAGATTGCTAAATAATGGTTGAGATGGTCAACCTGGCGTCCTGAAGTATTTCGGGGCGCCTTTTTTAGCAAACCTGAAGATAACCTCAGGGAGGTTATTTTGATGAAAAGCAAGTCGTCGTTGAAAACCCACCGTTTGGCTATTGTGGCCTGCCTGGGCGCCCTTAGTTTTATTTTGATGCTGTTTGAGTTCCCGGTAATTCCCGTTGTCCCGTACTTGAAAGTAGATTTTTCTAACGTCATTGTCTTGATTGCGACTCTCATTGACGGACCGCTAACTGGCCTGGCGGTGGCAGTGGTGAAAGCTGTCCTCCATGCGTTAGTTAATGGGTTGTCAGTAGGAACATTGTTGGGATCGTTTAGCGACCTTTTAGCAACAGTGGCGTTGTTGTTGCCATTTGGGTGGCTGATGAAGGACAGTCACTCCCAGAAGCGTTTCTGGTTGAGCTCGTTAGTGGGTGTCTTGCTGATGACAGTTCTGATGGCACTGGCTAACTGGTGGGTTCTGACACCACTATATATGAAACTGTGGGCCTGGCAACCAACCTTACCGATTGTGAAACTAGTGGTTATGGGAGTAGTTCCTTTTAACCTGATAAAGGGACTTTTGTTAGTAGTCGTTACCGATCTCATTTATGTCCACTTGCCATCACGAGTGAGTGGGCGGCTGAAATAAGGCAGGAAAGTAAAATTGCAGGGAAATTACTTAATTAACTTAATCAGCCCCCGACCCCGGCGTTACCGGGTGATTGAGGGTACCTTGAAAGGGCGGCAAACGGTTGCCACCCTTTTTTGGGCTCAACAGTACCAGATTCAGGGGTGGTTCGGTTATCAGCGACAGCTTGCGCGCGCCCAATTTGATAATCAGTTAACAACATGGGCAAAAGCGGGGATTGTGGTACTTGATCAGCAAGCAAAAACGGTGACACTGACACCAACTGGTCAACAGCTGGCTGCTGAGTATCGCCGAGACCATTATTTACCGCAATGTGGCCACTTGTCCTGGTTAGTCAACACAAACCGGCTCGCCCAGCGGCTGCTGCTGGCGATTCAAGTTGCCAGTGAGTTCGCCCACCATAGCCACCGTTATTTACCACTAGACGTGTCAACCGCAGAAATGGCAGCCGTCAAACAGTGGTTTTACACTTACCGGGAGTCGATAGTGTCTACCGTTGGTGAGGAATGCTACCAGTTAGGAGAGTCTTTAGCAAAGACTGATTCACGCTGGCCACAGTTATTTGTGTCACAACTAGTTGGCTGGCAAACGACTGGAATGTACGACCAACAGCTTCAGCGGAGTCTTCAAGTTAGTGCTGATAGTCTTTCGTTGATGAAGCACGATGTTTGGCTGGCAATTGCCAACCAGCTGAATGCCCACAATGACTGGTTGCTGACTATCCTCATTAAACCACTACTACGTCGATCGCCGTTAAGTGCCAGTGCAGAGCAAACATTAACTGCTTACTTAGGCGGGATGCATATCCAGCAGATTAGCGAACGCCGTCATTTAAAGGTCACCACGATTCGCGAGCACTTATTGTCAGCGGCTATTCAACTGCCTGGAGTGCTCGATGCACGACAGTTGATTGGTCAACAGCGTTGGCGAGAATTTAGGAGGCGCTATACGGGGCCGGTTGACCAATGGCACTGGGTTTCTAAAGATAATGAAGATCCTGCTGAATCTTTTTTTGCATTTCGTCTTTATCAAATTGTGAGGAGTCAGCATATTGATGGATGAAAAACAACTCAAACACCTGTTGAAATCAGAATTTGGTTTTGACTATTTTCGCCCAGGTCAGCTGAAAACGATTCAGACTCTGCTGGGCAACCACCACGCACTGGCCATTTTGCCCACTGGCTCCGGCAAAACGTTGATTTACCAGTTTATCAGTAAGGTCAAACCGGGGTTAGTATTGGTCATTTCACCGTTACTCTCGCTGATGCAAGACCAGCTTAACCGACTGCGATTGGACGGTGAGAAACGGGTGGCGGTGATTAGCTCACTGGTTGACTTACGTGCTCGCCAGGAAGTGCTTGACCACTTAGCGGAATACCATTACCTCTTTTTGTCACCAGAAATGGTAACCAGTCCGCGGATTGAAGCTGCTTTGCGGCGTTGCCAGCTAGGTCTCGTGGTAATTGATGAGGCCCACTGCGTTGCGGAATGGGGCCCTGATTTTCGTCCCCATTACTTACTGTTAAAGCAGACGCTGGCAAACTTAGCTAACCCGTTAACCCTTATGCTTACCGCGACGGCAACCCCACGCATGGCAAAAGATATTATTAGCCGCCTTGGCTTTCGGGGAGGGGATGTGCGTGTGATCCGGCAAAGTGTTGACCGGCCCAACATTATGCTGGCTGTCAAACAAGTCGCTAATGACCATGAAAAGCGTCTGGAACTGAAGCGGTTAGTGACTCGTTATGGTGATGGCGGAATTATTTATTTTTCTAGTCGAAAGCTGGCAACCCAGCTGGCGGAATGGCTTGCCCGGGAAGCAGGGATAATCGCTGCACCTTATCATGCGGGGATTGATTCTGTCGAGCGCTACCGGATTCAGCAACAGTTTATGACCAACCAGTTGCAGGTGATTTGCGCGACTAGTGCTTTTGGGATGGGGATTGATAAGGATGACGTCAGATATGTTATCCACTACCACCTCCCGAAAAGCTTGGAAGCCTACGTTCAGGAAATTGGCCGGGCAGGCCGCAATGGCCAACAAGCACTAGCAGTGCTCCTTTATGCGCCGGGAGACGAGCAGTTGCCATTGGCCCTGAGTCGGGTTGAACTGCCATCAAACGAACTGATGCTGGACTACCAACACCACCAAATCAAAACTGATGAATTAGGGGAGTCAGGTGAACTATTGGCTTTTTACCTCGACCATGGCTGGCAGCCTACGCAAATCCGTCAGTTGTTTGAGCAGCGCTGGCGACTGGCAAAAAAACAAGTAGCCGCGATGAAGGACTACGCAACAGCAAATGCTTGTCGCCGTCAAATAATTAGTGAACACTTTGGCGAACGACTAACACGAAAGCCTACCTGGTGCTGTAGTTTTGACGAACCTGATTGGGATCAGCATGTTCACTTACCCTCGATTAATGAGGAGAAATCATCACAACAGCCAGTTAATGACTGGCGACAGCAGTTATCCTTGTTATTTAATTTTGTCGCTAAATCTGCTAGTGGTCTGGACAGTCACTAATTAGTTGCGATACAATTTTTAAGAGTATTTTGAAATGAGGAGGGTGCTTATGAGCGAGAAACGCGAAGATCAGCACCAGCAAGATGAAAAGCTATGGGACAAGACCTTTACTCAGGATCCAAATATCGGTAGCGATGGTCACTTGTCACGGACAGAATATCGCAAGCGTAATTCTCATAACACGATGGTGACAACCATTTTGGTAATTGTCATTATTGTCTTGGCGGCAGCACCAGTTCTTTACTGGATGAACCACCAGCAGTCGTTTAATCATCCGGTGCGGACCGAGAAAACGGCGAAAAGCAGCCACACGGCGAGTAAGCGAAAACAGTCATCTAGCCACAAGGAAAGCAAACGTCATCGCAAGCAATCCACTGCTAAATCCAGTAGTACTTCTAGTGAGTTGAATAGCGAGGAATCAGCAAGCAGCAGTCATTCAACGGCTGGTGCCAAGTATACAACGGTGGAACAGGGTCAGGGTATCTACCGGGTTGCCGTGAACAACGGGTTGACCGTGGATGAATTGGCACGTTTGAATAATATCTCACCAAACGCTCAGCTTCATCCAGGTCAGCGTTTACGTGTGAAGTAAGGAGAATTAAGATTGAACAAGCAAATTCAAGTAGCCATTGATGGACCGGCATCGTCGGGCAAAAGTACGGTTGCCAAGATTATCGCCAGTAAGCTGGGTTTAGTGTACTGTGATACCGGTGCGATGTACCGGTCGGTAACGTGGGCCGCACTGGACCGCCAAGTAGACCTGGCTGATCAGCAGGCTGTTGCTAAACTGGCTTCGCAAATTAAGATCAGTTTTCAACCCGGAACGCCAGACCAGCGTGTTTTTGTTGATGACGTAGAAGTGACTAAGCCTATCAGGGAAGCGGCAGTCAGCAGCAACGTTTCAACTGTCGCTGCCATCCCGGCTGTTCGTCAGGCCATGACTGACCAGCAGCGAGCAATTGCGTCTCGTGGTGGAATTATAATGGATGGCCGCGATATTGGGACAACCGTTTTGCCAAATGCGCAAGTTAAAATTTTCCTAGTGGCGTCGGCTCATGAACGTGCTGTTCGCCGCTATAAGGAAAATGTTGCCAAGGGCCTGGACAGTCAGTCGTTAGCGGACATTGAAGCAGCGATTAAGCTTCGTGATCAAAAAGATTCGAGCCGGAAAGTATCACCACTGCGCAAGGCTGATGACGCGGTTGAGTTAGATACAACTTCATTGAGTATCGATGAGGTTGTTTCACGCATTTTATCGATTATCGAAAAAAGCAGGTAACAATTTAGTTAAATTGTAGTCATGACCAGCTTTTTCTGTTAGAATATCTATCAGAGTTGTGTTGCAAGGAGGATTTTTATTAATGGCTGAAAACGAAAACAAAGACGCAATGCTTAAAGCGCTTGACAGCATCAAGCAAATCAAGATTGGTGATGTTGTTAAGGGTAAAGTACTGCAGATTGACGATGATCGTCAGGTAATTGTGGGCATTGAAGATGCCGGTGTTGAAGGTGTTGTTCCGGCAAAGGAACTGTCCTCAAAGCCAGTCGAAGACGTCAACGAAGCAGTGAAGAAGGGTGACGAACTGGACCTGGTTGTTATCGCTAAGATCGGTAGCGACAAGGAAAACGGTTCTTACCTGTTGTCACACCGGCGCTTAGAAGCTCGCAAGGTTTGGGATGAACTGCAGGCTAAGTTTGATGCTGGTGAAACAATTACTGCCAAGGTTACCCAGGCTGTCAAGGGCGGTCTGGTTGTTAACGCTGGCGTTCGCGGCTTTGTTCCGGCCTCAATGATCACTGATCACTATGTTGAAGATCTGAACCAATTCAAGGGTCAAGAACTTGAATTCAAGATCATCGAAATTGAACCGAGTGACAACCGTCTGATTCTTTCACACCGTGAAATTGTCAAGGCTCAACACGAAGAAGCTGCCAAGAAGATTTTTGCTGAATTAGCACCAGGTGACGTTGTCGAAGGTACTGTTGCCCGGATGACTAACTTCGGTGCATTCATTGACCTCGGTGGTGTTGACGGTCTGTGCCACGTTTCTGAAATTGCCTACGAACACGTTGACAAGCCTTCAGATGTTCTGAAGAGCGGTCAAAAGGTTAAGGTTAAGGTTCTGAATGTCGACCCAGAACGTGAACGGATCTCACTGTCTATTAAGCAGACCCTGCCTGGTCCATGGGACAACATCGAGGAAAAGGCACCAGTTGACTCTGTTTTGACGGGGACTGTTAAGCGCCTGACTAGCTTTGGTGCATTTGTTGAAGTTTTCCCAGGCGTTGAAGGTTTGGTTCACATTTCACAGATTTCACATAAGCACATTGCTACTCCAGCTGATGTGCTGACTCCAGGTGAAGAAGTCAAGGTTAAGGTATTGAACGTTGACCCTGAACGTCAACGCTTAGGCCTTTCAATCAAGGCTCTGCAAGAAAAGCCTGCTGGTGCTGAAGATAACGGCAACCACCGTCGTGGTGGCAACCGTCGTCCTCGTCGTCGCAGTTTTGCTGCAGATGCTCCTGAAGAAGAAAACGGCTTTACGCTTGGTGACCTGATCGGTGATGAACTGAAGAAGGCTGGCAAGTAATTAAGTGCCATCACGGATTGACCGTTTTGCGTATTTAATTAAATTTTAAAGAGGGGTGCGGTGGACAATTGTTGCCGCACCCCTTTATTGTGCTGGGTTTTTCATTATAGAAAGGAGAATCAGGATGGCAGCTCCAGTTGTTGCGGTTGTTGGCCGCCCAAATGTTGGTAAATCGACCCTCTTTAACCGGATTGCCGGTGAACGTATTTCGATTGTTGAAGATACTCCTGGTGTAACTCGTGACCGGATTTACGCTCATGCCGAATGGCTTGGTAAGGAGTTTTCACTTATTGATACCGGCGGGATTGAAATTTCTGATCAGCCGATTTTAACGCAGATTCGCCAGCAAGCCGAAATTGCGATTGATGAAGCTGATGTGATTATTATGGTGACGGACATTGATACTGGCGTCACCGCTGCTGATGAGCAGGTGGCGAAGATTCTTTACCGTTCGGATAAGCCGGTCGTGTTAGCGGTTAACAAGGCCGATAATATCGCCCGGCGTAACGATGCCTATGATTTTTATTCACTAGGCCTTGGTGAACCATACCCGGTATCGAGTGTTCACGGTGTTGGTATTGGGGACTTATTGGACGCCGTTGTCGATGACTTGCCAGAAGATAAACAACAGGCTCATGATCGTTCAATCCACTTGAGTTTAATTGGACGCCCAAATGTTGGGAAATCATCATTAGTTAACGCGATTCTGGGAGAAAACCGGGTCATCGTCAGTGGTGTTGCCGGAACGACTCGTGATGCGGTCAATACGCATTTTACAGATGATCAGGGTCACGAGTTTACAATGATTGACACCGCCGGCATGAAGAAGAAGGGCAAGCTGTATGAGAACACCGAACGCTATGCCCTTATGCGGGCGATGCGAGCGATTGACGATTCGGACGTTGTCTTGGTAGTCCTGAACGCTGATGAGGGGATTCGTGAGCTAGATAAGCATATTGCCGGCTACGCTCATGAGGCGGGCAAAGGTGTAATCATTGTCGTTAATAAGTGGGACCTCTTGAAGGGCCATAAGCAGGAGACGATGATTGATTTCACTAACCTTATCCGTCAGGAATTTCAGTACTTATCGTATGCGCCAATCATTTTCGTTTCTGCTAAAACGAAGCAACGGTTAAACAAGCTGCCAGAGTTGGTGGCAACGGTTTATCAACATCATAACCGTCGTGTGCAGTCGTCGACGCTGAATGATGTTCTCGTCGATGCGTTGGCTGCTAACCCGACACCGACAGTTAACGGGCGTCGTCTGCGCGTTTACTATATGACTCAGGTAGCAGTTGCCCCGCCAACGTTTGTTGTTTTTGTTAATGATCCGGAACTAATGCATTTTTCTTATCTTCGCTACCTAGAAAATAAGATTCGCGATGCCTTTGACTTCACGGGGACACCAATTAAGATCATTAAACGCCATCGACAGTAAAAAGTGACGGACCGTTGTCCAAAATATTGATAAAAAGGACGAAAAAGCCGCCTAAACCGCTTGCGAACAGCGTTTTACTATGATAATCTAAATCATGAAATGATACGACTTTTCGTTATTGTTTCGTTAATTTTGGACCACTCAAAATTAACTGAGCACAGCCGTGAATAAATACGGCAGATGTGGGAGGTGAAAGTAATGGCAAACAAGGCAGAACTGGTGAACAACGTTGCAACTGCAACTGGTCTGACTAAGAAGGACGCTACTGCTGCTGTTGATGCAGTATTTAGTTCAATCCAGGCATCACTGGCTAAGGGTGAAAAGGTTCAACTTATCGGTTTCGGTAACTTTGAAGTACGTCACCGTGCAGCTCGTAAGGGCCGCAACCCACAGACTGGTAAAGAAATCCAGATTCCTGCAAGCAAGGTTCCGGCATTCAAACCGGGCAAGGCTTTGAAGGACGCCGTTAAGTAATTAACGTCGACATTACTGAAGTGATGGTCACTAGGACCATCACTTTTTTATTTGATGAGAGCCTTTCATTGGGCTTTAACCATATTTTTGGTAAAATACTGCTGGATTAATGAAAGGGGTTCTGACAGTGACATATTCCGCACAAGTGCTCAAAGAAATTGATGATGGCCATTTGAAGAAAGCCTACCAGCTGTTGGCCAAGGCTTTAGAAAGCGACGATGACGAAACGCTCTTTAACCTTGCTGGCGAATTAACGGCGCTTGGCTTGACGGACAAAGCCGGGGAACTTTATCGCTTATTACTGAAGCGGTACCCGGATGAAGATCAGTTGAAGACTGCACTGGCTGAGATAGCGATCGATGATGGAGATAACGACCAAGCGCTGCAATATTTGAACCAGGTGAAGCCATCATCACCAGCTTACGTTCAAGCCTTGTTAGTGGCGGCGGACCTATACCAAACAGAGGGTGAAGTGGAAGTCTGTGAGAGCAAGCTCCTGGAGGCATATCAGCAAGCTCCACAAGAGCCGGCTGTCCTGTTCGCCTGTGCTGAATATTATTACCTCGTTGGTAATTTTGAACGGGCAATTCCCTTTTATTTCGCCCTGATTCAACTCGGTATAACAAACTTTTCTGCAGTTGACCTAGCTGGTAGACTGGCAATGTGCTATGCACAGCGTGGTCATTACGAGCAGGCGCTCGGTTATTTTAAACAGGTCGCACCTACAGCAATGACTAGCGACTTGCGTTTTCAAACTGGGATGACTCAATTACACTTAAAGCAGTTTGAACAGGCGGGCAAAACACTCCGCCAATTGATTGAAGACGACCCACAGTATACGAGTGCATACGAGCAACTAGCGACGGTTTACCAGCAGGAACATAAATTAGACCAGGCGCTGAAAACCCTTCAGGAAGGGTTAGGAATGGATGAGTACAATGAGCAGCTTTTTGTCCATGCTGGACAACTGGCTAGCCGGCTCGGCAATAGAAAGTTAGCAGAAAGTTACTTTGCACAAGCTCACCAGTTAGCTCCAGATAACGTTACCGTTGCGCTGGCTTACAGTAATTACTTGTTGCAAGCGGGGCAGTATCAGCCGAACTTGGAACTGCTTAAACCATTAGTTAATGCCGAAGAAGTTGACCCGCAGGTAGAATGGAATATGGCGCGGTCTTATTATGGGCTGGACAAATTAAAGGCTGCTGCTCCTTATTTTCAAGCAGCAGCTCCGCTGTTAAAAGACGACTCGCAATTTCTTCATGATTATGCCCAGTGGGCAAGGGCTGCCGGTGACTTGACCACTCTTAAGAGTGTCTTGCAGCGTTACTTGCAATTAGAACCAACCGACAGTGAAATGGCGGAACTCTTTGATGAATTGAACTGATAACAATAAAAAGCAGCCTTCGGATAATAACGGAGGCTGCCTTTCTTTATTCCTGCTGATTTACTAGTAAACGCTGATAGTAGAGGAGGGAAGCAGGAGTAAGATTTAGTTTTCTCATAATGACACTGTTTGGTTGTCCTTCAAGTGTCCTTAGTTTGTTAAGGAGGTAGTCCTGGTGTAGTTTGGTCGGTGATAAGTCCATTCCTAAGTACCGTTCGTCACTGTGAAGGTACTTGTGAAGGGCAGAATTAGAAAGACGTGGGTTAGCTAGGTCAGCCCGCTGTTTCAAAAACAGGTCATCACATTG
Source organism: [Lactobacillus] timonensis (assembly GCF_900240275.1). Taxonomy (GTDB): domain Bacteria; phylum Bacillota; class Bacilli; order Lactobacillales; family Lactobacillaceae; genus Limosilactobacillus; species Limosilactobacillus timonensis. The sequence goes on from NZ_LT964761.1 coordinate 1,535,476, forward strand.
CTGTTTGTCAACCAACGGCTGGTGAAAAGCGGCAAAGGAAGTCCAAAATTGTTTTTCCCCACTAACGACCGGTGTTAATTGGCGACATGATTTGACGAATCCAGGTTGGAGAAACTCACCGACGGTAAAACCATGAGCGAGCAGCAATAATGTCAGCCTAGTATAGAAGCTGACTTGCTGGTCAGCGAGAATTCGCGGTAATTTATTGAGCCATTCACGGTTGCGAAGCTTGTTAGTAGGTTTGACTGCCTTGCCATGGAGGGGGAGCGTTGGGTAGTGATCGATTAAATGGTTTTCAAACAGGTAAGTGAAGTAACGGTTTAACTGGGCAAGTGTTTTATTGTGGGAGTTTAAAGTGATTTTTCGCTGTTCTCGAAGATAGTTAAGGTAGGCTCGCAGGTCAGTAGTGGAGACAGAGTTAAGCGAATCGGTCAGGGCTTCTGGACGATTAGCGGACAAAAAAGTCAGCAGCTGGTGGATTGTCTGACCATAAGAATCGATAGTCGAAGCGGCGAGCCCCTGGTTGGTAAGGAACGTAGTGAATCCTTGTTTAGCGGGATAGGAAGACATGGTTAACCTCTTTTATAAAAAGTAATTATTTACCTTAACTTAGCACAAAATAACAAACCCTTCAACACTAACAATCAACGCCGGCTTTTGCTAAAATGGAACCGACAATTAATGAGAGGGGCGTAAAAATGGGATCGACTATGGTAATCAAACAATTACCCGCGATTTTTGAACCGGCCCGGCCAGTCTTACAGCGAATTGAAAATGCAGGCTATCAAGCTTACTTTGTGGGTGGCTGTGTTCGTGACACGATTCTTGGGGACCATATTCATGATATCGATATCGCGACAAGTGCCTATCCAAGCGAAATCAAGTCGCTTTTTAAACGAACGGTCGATACTGGAATTCAGCACGGAACAGTGATGGTCTTAGATCACGGAACTGGTTATGAAATTACGACTTTTCGAACCGAGAGTGGGTACCAGGATTTTCGACGACCAGACAAGGTAACCTTTGTCCGTTCACTTGCAGATGACCTCAAACGACGCGACTTTACGATCAACGCTCTTGCCTTACGCGAAAATGGTGAGGTAATTGACTTGTTCAACGGGTTAACTGATCTAAAAAAACACGTTATTCGTGCCGTTGGCAAGGCAGACCAACGTTTTCACGAAGACGCTTTACGAATGATGCGGGCAGTCCGTTTTGCCAGCAAACTCGATTTTGATATTGACGCGATGACCCTGCATGGAATTGCTGACAATGCTCAATTACTCAGTAAAATTGCTGTTGAACGTATCCAGGTAGAAATGGAAAAACTGCTCCTTGGTCAAAACCCGCCTGCAGGTTTAGTTGCGATGGTGCAAACTGAACTTTACCGTTACTGTCCCGGCTTATCCAATGCCAAGACTGCCCTCACTCAATTGACACTGATGAGGAATTGGCAATTAAGCAATGCCACTCAAGCCTGGGGAACGTTGGCAGTTGCACTGGGACTTAATAGTCATTCGAGCCGGACTTTCCTAAAACAATGGAAACTGTCGAACCAGCTAATTGAGAGTGTTCAAACCTGCTTGCCGGCTGTCTCTGCCATTAAAGCAAGGTCGGTTTCAGCTGAGATTCTCTATCGGTGTGGTCGTGATGGGGTAATCAACGCTAACCAAATTGCCGCTGTCTTCGGCTGGGATCTCCCGGTACAGGAACTACTTGATCATTATCAACAGTTGCCCATTAAAAATAGTAAAGAATTGGCAATAACTGGCGGCGACCTGATTAAAAAAGGGCTGATGACTCCTGGGCCAGACCTCGGTAAAACATTGAAATGGGTTGAAAAAGCGGTAGTTAACCAGCAGGTGGAAAACCGTCCAGAAAAAATTATAATGGCAATTCGCCAGCGGAAAGAGGAATTATAATGCAGATGCTTCGTGCTGATGACCTGACGAGTACTTATGGAGAAAAAACACTCTTTGACCATATCTCTTTTCTGATCAAAGAACACGACCGAATTGGCCTCATCGGGGTGAACGGTAGTGGCAAGACATCGTTGCTTAACGTTATTAGTGGCCATACTAGTGCAGAAGAAGGTAATATCGACCATCCACATGACTACACGATTGGCTACCTTGAGCAGCAGCCACCACTGGATCCTGAGAAAAGAATTATTGACGCGGTTTTAGCTGGGGGCCAACCACTCTTTCGTTTAATTCGCCAATACGAGAACTTGGTCGGCAACTTTAGTGGGACCACGGAAGAAAATGACCGCTTGGCAGTCCTCCAACGGCAGATGGACCAGCAAGATGCCTGGGAAGTTCAGAGTCGGGTGGAAACTGTTTTGACTCAGCTGAAAATCAAGGACATGGGGGTCAAAATTGGTGAAATGTCAGGTGGCCAGCAAAAACGAGTGGGACTCGCCCAGGTTCTTATTCAGCAACCGGACCTATTATTGCTTGACGAACCGACCAATCAGTTGGACATTGACTCCATCGTTTGGCTGCAAGACTACCTTGCCAAGTACCGGGGGGCTGTCATGATTGTTACCCATGACCGTTACTTCTTGGACCAGGTGGCTAACCAGATTTGGGAACTGTCCTTTGGCAAGCTTTACAAATATGACGGTAATTACCAGGACTACGTGGCAGAAAAAGCGGCACGCGAGGAGCGGGAAACGACCGCGGAGCATAAGCGTCAGCAACTGTATAAACACGAATTGGCCTGGATGAAGAAGGGAGCCAAAGCCCGTTCTACTAAGCAGAAGGGGCGGATCAATCGATTCCATGAACTTTCCCAAACGGTAGGAACCTTACGAACGGAGGATAAGCTCGATATTGGTCTGGGATCGACTCGCTTGGGCCACGATGTTTTGGAATTGAAGGATGCTAGTCTGAAGGTTGGTTCGCACAACATTTTCCAGCACTTTAACTTACTGATTGAAGCTGGCGAGCGTTTGGGTATCAGTGGTAATAATGGGGCCGGAAAAAGTAGCCTGCTGAACGTTTTAGCAGGCCGGTTGCCATTAGACGGTGGCACCCTTAAGGTTGGTGAAACTGTTAAGATTGGTTATTACACCCAACAGACCGAGCCAATTGACGAAGATAAACGGGTGATTAACTACCTAAGCGAAGTAGCTGAAACGATTTATGACGACCAGGGGCAAAAGATTAGTGTTACTCAGTTGCTAGAACGGTTCTTGTTTCCACGGTTTATGCACGGAACGCTCATTCGAAAACTATCCGGTGGTGAAAAACGGCGGCTTTATTTGCTCAAAATACTGATGCAACAGCCTAATGTGCTACTACTAGACGAACCAACTAACGATCTTGATATCAGTACGTTAACTGTCCTGGAAGACTATCTTGATCACTTTGCTGGGACTGTAATTACGGTTTCACATGACCGCTACTTTTTGGATAAGGTAGCGGACCAGCTCCTGATTTTTCAAGGAAATGGTCAAATCCAACCGGCAACTGGATTATTTACTGATTACCTGAAAAATGCAGCTGACCAACTGAGCCGTCAGCGGAAGCCACAGCAGAAAACAAAACAGAAACAAGCCAAACTGCAATCAACCAAAGCAGCAAAACATAAGCTGACTTATAAAGAACAGGTGGAGTGGCGCGGTCTGGAGCCTGCTATTGAAAAGCTTGATCAGCGGAGCAGTGAGCTTAATGACGAGATGGCAGCCAACGGCGACAACTACGAGAAACTGGCCGAGTTGCAAAAAGAACTTGACGAGGTCAATGCTGAAAACGATAGAAAGATGGCACGTTGGGAGTACTTAAGCCAATTTGTCGATGATGACAAAATTTAGGGGGGGGAAATACCGTGACTATTAATGATAATGAACAACAATACCTTAACCTGGCACGTGAGGTGTTAGAACATGGCCACCAAAAGGATGATCGGACTGGTACTGGTACGAAGTCGATTTTTGGTTATCAAATGCGGTTTAACCTCCAACAAGGATTTCCGTTACTAACTACCAAGAAAGTACCATTCGGCTTAATTAAAAGTGAGCTGTTATGGTTTCTAAGGGGGGATAGCAATATTCGTTTTCTCCTCGAACATCATAACCACATTTGGGATGAATGGGCCTTTCAACGGTGGGTAGAAAGTGATGAATATACCGGTCCAGATATGACAGACTTTGGTCGACGGTCACTGAAGGACCCAGATTTCAACCAGCTTTATCGCCAGCAAAAAAACGAGTTTTGTCAACGAATTCTTGATGATGATCAATTTGCTAAGAAATACGGCGAACTGGGAAATATTTATGGTAAGCAGTGGCGCCACTGGAAGACTAGTAATGGTCACTTTATTGACCAGCTGGGTAACGTTATTGAACAAATTAAGACGAACCCATTCTCACGTCGGTTGATCGTTTCAGCTTGGAATCCTGAGGACGTTCCAACGATGGCTTTGCCACCTTGCCACACCATGTTTCAATTCTACGTCAACGATAACAAGTTAAGTTGTCAGTTATACCAGCGCAGTGCAGACATCTTCTTAGGGGTTCCCTTTAATATCGCAAGTTATGCGCTACTGACCCACCTGATTGCCCACCAGTGCGGATTACAGGTTGGCGACTTTATTCATACTTTGGGAGACGCGCACATTTATAATAATCACTTTGAGCAGGTGCGTACTCAACTCTCCCGGACACCGCACCGCGCGCCAAAGCTAATTTTGCCTGATCAGCCGAAAGCCATTGATCAATACGGAATGTCAGATATCCAGCTGATTGATTATACACACGAGCCGGCGATCAAAGCACCGGTAGCCGTGTAACCTGGGGGTATGTTGATGATTAACCTAATTTGGGCCGAGGCAGCTAACGGAGTCATTGGCCAAAATGGAATGATGCCCTGGCATTCACACGAAGATATGGTTCACTTTCGACAACTAACGATGGGGCATCCAGTACTAATGGGGTGGAACACCTTTAAGTCCCTCGGTAGCAAACCACTACCCAACAGAAAAAACCTGATTTTAACCCACCGTAAATCACTGCCAGGAGATGTCACTCCAGTCTCTTTACAAGACATTCAACGACTTGCAGGGCACTCAAGTGATGAATTGTTTGTGATTGGCGGGGCTAGCGTTTACCGGCAACTCCTGCCATTTGCAACGCAACTTTATCGAACTGTGATTAAGGGAAGCTATTCCGGAGAAACAAAAATGCCACCGATCAATTATGATCAGTGGCAATTAGTAGATAGCAAGACTGTCGTTGCTCAAAAGAGTGAAGAACCCGACTGTACATTTCAACTTTGGCAGCGTTTAAACGAAGAAAAGAACTGAAAAATAAATTAGTGCGGTTCCGGCAAGGACGAAGAAGTGCCAAATAAGGTGGGTATAGCGTGTCGGAAAGCTGTAGAGCACGGCACCAATTGAGAAAGTAATTCCCCCTGCTAACAAGAGGAGAAAGCCAGTGGAGCCAAGTGAGTGCCATAATTGTGGCGCGCAGGTCATGCAGAGCCAGCCCATTAAGACATACAAAAGGGTGGACCACTTGCTTTTTTTCTTGAGCCAAATGCTTTTGTAAACCACCCCAATGACTGCTAGTCCCCAAATAATGCCGAATAACGTCCAACCACGCCAGCCACCAATAGCGACGAGGCAAAAGGGAGTGTAGGAACCAGCAATTAAAAGGTAAATCATATCGTGATCAAAAATTTGAAAGACATGAGCCGCCCTGGTAAAAACTAATGAATGAAAGAGTGTGGAGGATAAGTAAAATAGCACCATAATCGCCCCATAAATGGCAAAGGTAGTAACCCGCATTGGGCCTCCGCCTGACTTCACAGTTTTTACTATCAGCAAGACTAAGCCGGCAATGGATAAGCCAACGCCAATCCCGTGACTAATGGCGTTGCCAATTTCAATCCAGAGAGTTGTTTTGCTTATTTTCTTCCGTCCGCCTTCAACTTCTGCCCTTGTCATCATATATTTCTCCTCTCAAAGTAGTCATGAAATCTCTGCCTAGTTCTGTTATACTAAGCGAAGAGTTGTTAACCAAAAACGAACCTAGTCTCAACATTTAATTTGCTAGTCTTAAAGACTAGTTAACGTTTTTAGTAAGTATATCATCAAATTAATTACATCGGAAGTGTATTGTTCATGTCAAAAACCAAAATTGTTGTCGATTCTTCCGCCGGTTTAACTGCTGAGGAAGTTAAAAAGTATGATATTACGGTTGTTCCGCTCTCGGTTATGATTGACGGTACTATCTATGTTGAAGGCGAAACAATCACTAACGACCAGTTTCCAGAAATGATGGCTAACGCCAAGTCTTTGCCTCAGACATCACAACCGCCAATTGGTAAGTTTGTCGATGCTTTTGACCGCCTGGGAGAAGATGGTAGTGAGGTCTTGTGCGTTACCATGATGGCGGCAATTAGTGGCACTGTTCACGCTGCTGAGCAAGCTGCCACCATGTCGAAAACAAAGGTAACCGTATATGATTCTGGCACTACCGACCGTGGGATGGCCTTTCAGGTGATTGAAGCAGCTAAAACTCTTGAAAACGGGGGCAGTGTTGACGAAGCCGTCGCAAAGATGAAGGATGTCCTTGCTAAGTCCAAGCTATACTTGGCCATTGATAAGTTAGATAACCTTGTGAAAGGTGGCCGTATTAGCAAATTTGCTGGTGCTTTATCCAACTTCTTGAACATCAAAATTATGTTAGAAGTAAGCGATCGCGACCTTCATGTCAAGATGAAGGGGCGGGGCAAAAAGGCTATGCATCGTGAATGGGATAAGCTGGTTGATGAAATGGCTAATGGTCCAAAGGTGAAGGCAATTGGCATTTCACACGTCGACGCACCAAAAGAGGTTGAACGACTGAAAGAGAAGATTTCGGCAATCTTCCCGAACATTCCGATCGTTGTTCGCGAAACCGTTCCAATTATTGCAACGCACACCGGTCTCGGTGCTTGTTGCCTCTTATACTACACTGAATAAATAATAAGGCTGCGTTCAACTCATTCGAGATGACGCAGTTTTATTTATCTGGGGTGAAAAATTGAAAAAATTACGTAACTGGGCTTTTCTGATCGTCATCATTTTGCTCACAATTTCTGCAGGCTACTGGTACCACTTAAACCAAAAATCTAGCCCAACGACACCTGTTCGACATGAACGCGTGATGAAAAAAGAAGTAAACTTAGTGGCTATTGGTGACTCATTGACATATGGTCAAGGTGATGAGAGCAAAAATGGTGGTTATGTCGGGATCATTAAGCAAAAAATTAAACAACGCTATCATACACAAGTGAACACTGTTAACTACGGGGTTAGTGGTGACCGCTCGGATCAAATATTGGACCGGATTAATAAGCAAAAAAAGATTCGTAATGATATAAAGCATGCCGATGTGATAACTATGACGGTAGGTGGCAATGATTTAATGCAGACCTTGCAAAAAGAAATTGCAGAGAATCAACAAGATGAAATCACTTCTGCTGTTAATAAAGCAGGGCAGACCTACCAACAAAAGCTAGTCAGGTTATTTACCGTGATTCGCCGTCAAAATCACCAGGCGCCGATCTTTGTTGTCAGCATTTATAATCCTGTTTATGCTTACTTTGCTAACGTTACTGTTATCAGCCGCTCAGTTGCTCAATGGAACAAAATAACCGAACAAACTGTTAGTCAAACTGACAATACCTATTTCGTCGACATCAATCACTTAATGTCGTATGGCCAGTACAAAACCAGTAAACAGCGGCAGCAACTAATTGATGAAGACCAAAAAAATGGCAGTAATACCTTAAACCAGAAACAAGTAATTGCCATCCAAAAACACGATAAGAAAAACCTCAATCAGTACATTTCTCCTGAGGATAATTTCCATCCAAACCACAAGGGTTATGAAGCAATTGCGAAAAAACTTTTCGCATCCATGAAAAAACATAATGCTTGGTTATACCAAACAAAAAGGAGCTCAAAGCATTGAAGAAAGAGAATCTCAGAAAAATTAACTGGTGGAAGTGGGCTTTTATTACACTAGCTGCAGTTATTGTTATTGCCATCGCAACTTTTTTTCACGCGGCTAGTGCACCAGTTCCACAAACAACAACTGGACAGGCGGCTTATGCAAAAACTGATAATTCTGTACAAATTGACCTGACTCGCCAGCAACTTAATGCTTTATCCGCCAACTACCTTGCCCAATTCCTCCGGCAGAGTAAAATTAAGTATCGTTTTATTGTTGGTCCCAAATACGCAACAATTATCGGCAAAACTAAGTTTTTGGGAGCCAACATTCAGTTTTCGCTCAACCTCATTCCACAGCATCTAGCCAACGGTAACGTGTTACTTAAAGCCGCAGGACTAAACGTTGGGCGCTTAAACGTGCCGGTTGGCTTTGTGATGGGATTTATCGCGAAACAGTATAAGTTGCCTAACTGGGTTACGGTTAACGCTAAGAAGCACACAATTCTTCTTGACTTAAACAAGTACAGTCGTCATAAGCAACTTCATTATTCGATGGAAAAAATTGATATGGCAAATGGTCGGTTCCAGATGAAACTTTCTATTCCTAACAATACAAAGGAGATACCAAATGTTCCGTGATAGTTTTTATCATTTTCTGATGACTCAGCGTCAGCCAGATAACCCGACACCGGTTGAACAGTTTGCCAATAATGCTTTTTTAGATACCTCTTTTCCAAAGCAGTCTCAAGATTTTGACGAAATCTCTCATTATTTAGAAGAAAATGCTGATTACTTACCAACGATGACCATTTTTGATTCTGCCTGGCAGATGTATCTTGATAAGATGAACTAGGAGGTTATAACATGCCCATTATCCAATGGTTTCCTGGCCATATGGCAAAGGCCTTACGACTAATTAGAGAACAAATGCCGTCCGTGGACATTGTTTTTGAGTTGGTAGATGCTCGTCTACCTTATTCTTCACAGAACCCGGAAGTGGCAACCGCAGCTGGTAATAAACCACGCTTATTAATACTGACGAAGGCCGACCTGGCTGACCCAACAGAAACCAAGCAGTGGTTACAATATTTTCATGACCATCATCAGCCAGCATTAGCACTGGATTCGCGGGCAGACAGGATTAAAAAACAAGTCACTGCCCAGGCTAAGCAAATCCTGTCTACGAAATTGGCGGCTGAACAGGCTAAGGGAATGAAGAAACGAGCAATTCGTGCAATGTGCGTGGGAGTGCCAAATGTCGGTAAGTCAACGTTTCTCAACCACCTCGTTGGTAAGAACATCGCTGCTACTGGTAATCGGCCTGGCATCACAACAGGCCAACAGTGGTTACGATCTTCCGCTGACCTAGAATTATTGGACACCCCAGGTGTGCTGTGGCCAAAGTTTGCCACCCAGAAACAGGGAACCCAACTGGCAGCTACCGGCGCTATTAAAGATGGTATCTATGCTGTTGATGACGTTGCGCTGTTTGCACTAGCTTTTCTTCGCCAACACCATAAGACAGCATTGGCTGATCGTTACCATCTGACCCCGAACGAATTGACCCCTTCGGTCAGCGACCCTGACTTGTTAATGACCATTACTGCTACAATGGGCTTTCGTGATGATTATGAACGGGGAAGTGAGCGTCTGCTCCGGGAACTAAGAAAGGGTAAGTTTGGCCGTTTCACTTTAGAAACACCATTGGAAGTTGAGATTAATCATGACTAGTAAACCAACCGTTAAACAAGTCCGTCAACTTTTCTCAATGGTGAAAAACAGCGACGACGAATTGTTTGAGTCTTATGCTGATGATCCGCGTAGTGGGGTGCAGAAGATTATCGCACAAACTCGGCGCCGTTTAGCTCGCCAAATGGCTGCACAAACCGCGTTTACTCAACGGTTTCGTTTTGAAAAAGAGTTGTGGCAGAAAGGCTGCCGCTATGTGGCTGGGGTGGATGAAGTTGGCCGTGGACCGCTTGCCGGACCGGTTGTTACTTGTGCAGTAATTTTAGACGACCACTTTGACCTGGTTGGCGTTACCGATTCAAAACAGCTCACTGCTCATGAACGTGAACAACTTTATCTGAAAATCGTTGATGAAGCGATTGAGGTCAGTATTGCGGTTAATGATGCACCAACAATTGACCGCTTAAATATCTATGCGGCTACTCAGCAAGCAATGATTCGCGCTGTTAATCAGCTTCATCACCGACCCGAACACTTAATTGTTGATGCTGTTCCGCTTAAAATAAACATTCCCCAGACTACCCTTATTAAAGGTGATCAGAAAAGTATTAGCGTAGCGGCGGCAAGCATTGTTGCCAAAGAATACCGGGACCACCTAATGAAGGACTATGACCGGGTCTACCCTGGTTATGATTTTGCAAACAATATGGGTTATGGAACAGCAAAACACCTAGCCGGATTAGCCAGACTGGGGGCAACACCAATTCACCGTCGTTCTTTTTCCCCGGTTGCTAAAATAATTTCAAAAAAATAAAGTATAAATTCCTCCTCTTTTCCGTATCTTATTTATAGGGAAAACTAAGGAGGAATTTTTTTGATTTCACAAAAGCAGCAAGAACGTGACTTTATTGTGCGCTTAGCCCTCGTTGAGAAACTGGGACCGGTTAGCAGGTTTAAACTGTGGCGATTGGCTCATGAAGCAGGTGTCTTTGATTTTGAAAAGCTATTTGAACAGTATAGCGTCAATTCCCGCATTACGAAGATTGTTAAAGAACAGTGTCAACGAATTGAATTTGACTTGACGTTTGAGTATTTTCGCCACTCTTACCCGTTTATTACGATCATTGACGACGATTACCCGCCACTGCTCAAGGAAACTGCTTGTCCGCCCATTTTAATTTATTATTATGGGTCACCGTCTATCCTCAAAAGCAAAACGCTGGCAGTTGTTGGTTCAAGGCGGATGACAAAATATGGCAACAAGATCATTAATGCGTTGGTGCCACCGGTTGTGAATGCTGGCGTCACAATTGTCAGTGGCTTAGCCCGCGGGGTGGATTCGACTGCCCAACGAGTAGCGTTAGAATGCGGCGGGAAGGTCGTCGGTGTTATCGGTTGTGGCCTTACCCAAACCTATCCTAAGGAAAACCGTGATTTACAAGATGAGATCATGAGGGCTGGATTACTGCTGAGTGAATATCCGATTGGGACACCGCCTTATCCACACCATTTTCCGGAACGTAACCGAATTATTGCCGGAGTTTGCCATACCTGTCTGGTAGTCGAAAGTGCCCAAAAAAGTGGTACTTTAATTACTGCTAATATCGCTTTACGAGAAAACCGTAATGTGTGTGCGGTACCCGGGCCAATCGATGTTTCATCTTCTGTTGGCTGTAATGAACTTATAGAAATTGGTGCACGGCCAATTCTCAAACCATCAGATTTACTTGATGAATTAGATACCTAATAAGCTTCTGAGGTTACTTATCTGGTCCTATATATAGTAGAAACTCGTTTGACATTATTTCAACAATGCAATATCCTGTTTCATGAGTCCCTTGGTAACTCTTAAGAAGAGGTTTATCAAGACAATTTGATTTGATGAGGAGCCTTTAAATGGCAGCCAGTAAAACTAAGAAAAGTCGTAAAAGAAAAAGTAATACACGTAAGTTAGTGATTGTTGAATCACCATCCAAGGCTAAAACCATCGGTAAGTACCTGGGTCGTACCTACAAAGTGGTAGCTAGCTTAGGTCATGTTCGTGACTTGCCGAAGAGTCGTATGGGGGTCGACGTTGACCATGACTATCAACCAGAATACATCTCTATTCGCGGGAAAGGACCAGTCATCAAGGAACTGCGTGCTGATGCTAAAAACGCTAAGGCAGTTTATCTTGCATCAGACCCCGACCGGGAAGGGGAGGCAATTGCTTGGCACGTCTCTAACCTACTAAAACTTGATCCGGCAGAAAAAAATCGGGTAACCTTTAATGAAATCACTAAGGATGCTGTCAAAGAATCGTTTAAGCAGCCACGAACGATCAACATGGACCTGGTGGATGCCCAACAGGCACGCCGGGTCTTAGACCGACTCGTTGGTTATTCCATCAGCCCAATTCTTTGGAAAAAAGTTAAACGTGGTCTGAGTGCAGGCCGTGTCCAATCAGTAGCCTTAAATTTGATTATCCAACGTGAAAATGAGATCCGGAACTTCAAGCCCGAAGAATACTGGACGATTGACGCCGATTTTGTCAAGGATAACGAAGAATTTGCTGCTAGCTTTTATGGTGTGAACGGAAAAAAAGTTAAATTAAAGAATAATCAAGATGTACAGCGGGTGTTAGGGCAACTCGATAGGGCTGCCGATTTTGACATTACGGCTGTTAACCGAAAGGAACGCCGCCGGATGCCACAACCACCGTTTACGACGTCCACTCTGCAACAGGCAGCCAACCGTCGTCTGAATTTCCGTACAAGAAAAACGATGATGGCAGCTCAGCAACTTTACGAAGGTATCGATATTGGCAAGGGAGCAGCTGTCGGGTTGATCACTTATATGCGAACCGATTCCACACGAATCGCGTCAGTTGCTAAACACGCGGCCTCACAGTTCATTCATGATAACTACGGCGCCGAATATGCTGCCACCAAACCAGTCAAGGGCAAACTACAAGAAGGCGCTCAGGATGCTCACGAAGCGATTCGCCCCACTGCAGTCACCCGGACACCAGCAGCAATGAAAAAATTTTTGACAAACGATCAATACAAGCTCTATAACCTCATTTGGTCACGATTTGTCGCTAGTCAAATGACTCCGCAGCTAATTGATACGATGAGCGTCAAAATTGTCCAAAATAGCGTTGAATTCCGGGCAAATGGCTCCAAAGTCAAGTTCCCAGGATTTACCAAGGTTTACCATCAGGGGAAAGAAAAAGATAATCTCTTACCAGACCTGCAAGTCGATGACCGCGTACAGTTAGTTAAAGATGATCCAGCCCAACATTTTACTCAACCACCAGCAAGGTATACCGAAGCTGCTCTAGTCCATACTTTGGAAGCCAACGGGGTTGGACGGCCATCTACTTATGCGCCAACGCTTGATACCATTCAGCGGCGATACTACGTCCGTGAAGTTAGTCGTCATTTTGAACCAACAGAGCTTGGCGAGATCGTCAATAAAATTATTGAAAAACAATTTCCGGAAATTGTCGACGTTAAGTTCACTGCCGATGTGGAAGAGCACCTTGACCAAATTGAAGAAGGAAAACGTAACTGGGTCGAAGTTGTTGATCAATTCTTCCAGCCTTTTGAAAAAGAGGTTAATGCAGCCGAAAAACAAGTCGATAAGATTGAAATGCGTGACCAGCTTGCCGGTATGAATTGTGATATTTGTGGGGCGCCGATGGTAATTAAGATGGGGCGCTACGGGAAGTTTTATGCTTGTTCGCGTTTTCCAAAGTGTCGCAATACTAAGGCAATTGTTAAGGATACGGGGATTGCTTGTCCCAAGTGTGGTAAGGGAACCGTGGTTGAGCGAAAGTCAAAACGCAACCGCGTCTTCTACGGCTGCTCTCGTTACCCAGATTGTGACTTCGTTTCTTGGGATAAGCCAATTGGTCGTTCCTGTCCAAAGGATGGTCATTTCCTCGTTGAAAAGAAACTCAAGGGTGGCAAGCAGGTTGTCTGTCCAAATGGTGACTATAAAGAACCAGTACAAAAATAGTCATTTTGGCCCTGCTTTCTGCTGAAAGGAGGGCTTTTTTGTCCAAAGATTTTAGTATTAAGGAGCTTGTTGGTCGCTCCAAACTTAGTCAGAGTGAAAAACAACAACTACTTCATACTGCCAAGAAATTTCAACAGTTTTACGAGGTGACTGGTAGTTTTCCGGGATGGGAACACTTAACGAGTAACGAGTTGGCAGTTTTCGTTGAAAGTCTTAATCAGTCTGGTCAACCGAAAAAGAAAATTAATCAGATGGTCACCCAACTGGAACAGCTAGGCGAATTACTGGTCGCTAACCAGCGATTAGCTAGCAATCCACTCACTTTTACTGCGCTCTATGTTAATTACCTAAAGAGTGAACGTCGATATTCGGATGACACCGTAATTGCTTATCGTGAGGACCTAAAAGCTTTTCAGCAATTTCTTGATAACAATGATGGTTTTCGCGGCTGGACTGCGGTGGATCATTTAGACGTACAAGTCTATCTCACTCATCTTCATGACCAGCAAGATGCCGAAAGTACAGTTTCACGGAAGGTTTCGAGTCTCCGTTCTTTCTTTAATTTTCTGATTTTGAATCACCTAACGACAAAGAATCCGTTTGATGACGTTCAAATTAAAAAACATTCCCGCGCCTTACCACGGTATTTCTACGAACCCGAAATGACCGCTCTTTTCAAGGCAGCAGATGGAGATGGTAAACCACTGGATTATCGTAACCGGGCCGTCTTAGAACTTCTCTATGATACTGGCATGCGGGTCAGTGAGTGCGCCAACCTAACTCTGTCACAAATTGATAACGACGTTAAAATGATCTTAATTGAAGGGAAGGGGGGCAAACAGCGTTACGTTCCTTTTGGCCACTTTGTTACCCAGGCGCTTGATAACTACTACCACTACTGCCGAACACCATTAATGGATCAGTACCACCAGGACCACCAGTATGTTTTCATCAATAATCGAGGAAAACCAATTACTAGTGGCGGCATTGAGTACCTTCTTAAACAGGTCATGAAACGCAGCACGCTAACTGGTACTATTCATCCCCACATGCTTCGTCATTCATTTGCCACCCACTTATTAGACCGGGGTGCAGATATCCGCAGTGTTCAGGAATTACTAGGCCATTCGAGTCTTAGTACCACACAAATTTATACCCATATTACTAAAGAAAACTTGCAAAAAAACTACCGGCAGTTCTTTCCACGAGCCCAAGAAGGAGGTAATTCTCATGATTACGATCAAAAATGAACAACTAACAGTTAAAATCAACCAGCTTGGAGCCGAATTGCATAGTATTAAAAGAACTGGTATTGCTCACGAATACATGTGGCAAGGTGATCAGCGTAGCTGGAATCGGCAAGCACCAATTCTTTTTCCCTTTGTTGGTCGCCTAAAAAATAATCAGTATTGTTTTGAGGGACGGACTTACCACCAAACACAACACGGCTTTGCCCGCGATTGTCGTTTTATCATCGTCAAACAGTTCGCGGATGAAGTGTGGTTACGGTTGACTGACACTACCAGTACTCGTTTAGTCTACCCATTCTCCTTCTCACTAACTGTTAAGTACAAGTTATCGGGACCGCGGTTGATTGTTTCGTACCATGTTGATAATCCTGACACTAAGCCACTGCTTTATGCAATTGGTGCTCACCCCGGTTTCAATGTTCCGTTCAGCAATGACCTTGCCTTTGAAAATGTCGACTTAACAGTATCGCCAGCAGCGGTTTACCCCCAAATCAAGCTTATTGGCCCGTACAACGACATCCAGCATCCAGGATCTATTGATTTGCGTTCACCACACCAGCTTAACCATCGGGACTTTAATCAGGACGCGCTAATCCTAGTGACAAATTACAAGTCACTGACGGTCACGTTAAGCGAACCATCAAGCGGCCATGGTGTTCATGTTCGCCTGAACCAAACACCGTTTGTTGGCATTTGGTCGTCATATCCGCAAACGGGTAACTTCGTTTGCGTGGAACCATGGTGGGGCATTGCCGACAACCTTCATGCCGATGGCCAACTGGTTCATAAAAATGTTATGCACCGCCTTGCTGGTGGTCACCACAATAATCATTCGTTTAGCATTGAACCATTCTAAGTTCACAAAAAAGCAGAAAATGACTAAATTAAAACGGCCCTAATGCGTTCTGTGAAAACAGAAGGCGGGGCCGTCTTTGCTTCTTTCAATATCTCATTGAGGATAAATTTAGGATTCACGATGATGCTTAAGGTAGTAAAGCAATCCGAAATGGACGAGTGATTCGCGACCATGAATAATTCGCTGAATGTTGCTTCGGTGGCGCCATAAGACTAGAACAGTCAGTAGGCCAGCAATGGTTGACAAAATGATGTCATGTTCACAAAGGGCAATAACCAGTACGGATGTGATGCCGATCATACTTGCAGCGCTGGCCATACTGGTTAGTAAGAGG
Source organism: [Lactobacillus] timonensis (assembly GCF_900240275.1). GTDB lineage: Bacteria > Bacillota > Bacilli > Lactobacillales > Lactobacillaceae > Limosilactobacillus > Limosilactobacillus timonensis. The sequence goes on from NZ_LT964761.1 coordinate 1,551,551, forward strand.
ACGCCAATAAAAATTGACGCCGCCACTAAAAACAAGGGTGGATTATATGCCAATAGGATCCCAGCACTGGTGGCGACTGCTTTACCACCATGAAAATGATCGAATAGCGAAAAACTGTGGCCAAGTGAAGCAAAGACCCCAATTAATAAGGGGTTAATTGATGAGTGAAAGAAGTAGGGCTGGCTGGCAGCCAGTGTTCCTTTCAAAACATCCATTGTCAACACGATTATTCCAGCTTTTACCCCGAGTTCACGAAAAGCATTGGTCGTCCCAATATTGCCGCTACCCATTTTAGAAATATCTTTACCATACATCAATTCACCAACCCATAAACCGGAGGGAATTGATCCGAGTAGGTAAGCGATGATAATCATCAAGCCTGTTTTCATAATAAACTCCTTTTCAATAACGGTTTTATCATATCATGGGCAACCAGAGATAACCACTCTGGTTTGCGACTTACTAAAATATTGAGTAAAATAAATGAGTATGTCTGCCTTGTACCAACGAGGCAGTAATTTTCAGACAATTATTAGGGGGAATTGTTGTGAGCAAGTATGATGCCTCGTCAATTCGCATTTTAAAGGGGCTTGAAGCGGTCAGAAAACGACCAGGAATGTACATTGGCTCCACTGATGCCCGTGGACTTCACCACCTGGTTTATGAGATCGTGGATAACGCAGTCGACGAGGCGCTATCGGGATTCGGTGACGAAATCTTAGTAACAATTGGCGCTGATAACTCCATCACCGTCCAAGACCACGGCCGTGGGATGCCAGTTGGCATGCATGCTAGTGGAAAACCAACCCCCGAAGTCATTATGACTGTCCTTCACGCCGGTGGTAAATTTGGGCAAGACGATGGTTACAAAACTTCTGGCGGCCTCCACGGGGTCGGAGCATCTGTTGTCAACGCCTTGTCGACTCACCTCACACTGACGATCGTCCGCGACCATGTTCGCTATCAAGAGAAATTTGCTAATGGTGGACATCCAGTTGGCACACTCAAAAAGCTCGGGAAAACGCGTGATGATAATGGAACAACCGTTAGTTTCAAACCTGACCCGACAGTTTTTACGACGACCACTTTTGACTTTAATACCTTAGCCAAGCGTCTTCGCGAGTCAGCCTTCCTTTTAAAGGGAATTAAAATTGTTCTTGAAGACCAACGTCCAGGCCAAGCACAAACCCAAGTTTATCAGTATGATGACGGAATCAAGGAATTTGTCGCTTACTTAAATGAAGATAAAGATGTCCTAGGAAAAACAATGTACTTTGACGGCAAGGAAGATGGGGTAGAAGTTGAAGTAGCGGCTCAGTATAATGATGGCTACTCGGAGACGGTCCTTTCCTTTGTCAACAACGTTCGTACTCCTGATGGCGGAACACATGAGGCCGGTTTTCGTAGCGGTTGGACCAAGACCTTTAACGATTACGCCCGCAAAGTGGGATTGCTTAAAAAACGTGACAAAAACCTGGAAGGATCAGATGTCCGCGAAGGGTTAACCGCAGTCATCTCAGTCCGTATTCCAGAACGATTGCTCCAATTTGAAGGACAAACGAAAGATAAGCTTGGCACACCAGAGGCCCGGCGAATTGTCGATTCAATCGTCAGCGATCAATTGTCCTACGAACTAATGGAAAATGGTGACGAAGCTCAGGATCTGATTCGCAAGGCTTTGCGAGCACGCCAAGCGCGGGTGGCAGCCCGCAAAGCCCGCGACCTCTCCCGCGGCAAGCGGAAGGGACGTAAGGAACGCAACCTTTCCGGCAAGTTAACCCCTGCTCAGTCAAAGAACGCTAAGAAAAATGAGCTCTTTCTGGTGGAAGGTGACTCTGCCGGTGGGTCAGCCAAGCAGGGGCGCGATCGCAAGTTCCAGGCGATTCTGCCCTTACGAGGCAAGGTGTTGAATACTGAAAAGGCAAAGCTGGACGATGTTTTAAAGAATGAAGAGCTCAACACGATCATCTACACAGTCGGCGCGGGTGCGGGTGCTGATTTCAACATTAAAGATGCTAATTACGATAAAATTATCATCATGACTGATGCGGATGATGACGGTGCCCATATTCAAATCCTGTTGCTGACTTTCTTCTACAAGTACATGCGGCCAATGATTGAAGCGGGTCGTGTTTACATCGCTCTGCCACCACTGTACCGTTTGCAAAGAGGCCGTGGTGACCATACAACCATCCAATATGCCTGGACTAACGAAGAGCTGACTAAACTGACTAGCCACGGTCACGGTGGTAGTCTGCAACGGTTCAAGGGTCTTGGTGAAATGAACGCCGACCAGCTATGGCAAACAACGATGAATCCTGCGTCGAGGACGCTGATTCGGGTGCGGATTGAAGACGCTGCCGAAGCGGAAAAACGGATTACCACGCTGATGGGGGACAAGGTGGCTCCACGTCGAAAGTGGATTGACAGCCACGTCCAATTTACCCTCAATGATGAGGAAAGCGACCAGCTAGTCGAAAATAAGGGAAAGTTGCAAAAGAAAAGACAATCATCAGCAAAGCAATCACATCCCCAGTCTGGTGGCAAAGATTTAACAGCTGAAAGCAATGGTCAACTAGACCTAGATTTGTAAAAGAGGGGGACGACAAACTTGACCACGGCAAAAATTAGGGAAGAAACACTTGAGCAGTTGATGGGCGACCGTTTTGGCCGTTATTCAAAATCCATTATTCAAGAGCGGGCTCTTCCAGATATTCGTGACGGGCTGAAGCCGGTCCAGCGGCGAATTCTGTTTGCTATGAATAAGGATGGCAATACCTACGATAAGGGCTTTCGTAAGTCAGCTAAGTCCGTTGGTAACGTCATGGGTAATTTTCACCCCCATGGGGACAGTTCGATTTATGAAGCCCTGGTACGGATGAGCCAGGATTGGAAACTGCGGGAACCATTAATTGAAATGCACGGTAATAACGGGTCAATGGACGGGGACCCAGCTGCTGCCATGCGTTATACAGAGGCCCGTCTTAGTAAAATCGCGGGGTTAATGCTCCAGGATATCGACAAAGACACTGTCGATATGACGTTAAACTTTGACGATACAGAAAAAGAACCGACGGTCCTCCCGGCACGTTTCCCTAACTTACTGGTTAACGGTGCCACAGGGATCTCTGCTGGTTATGCCACCGAAATTCCACCGCACAATTTAGCGGAAGTCATTGACGCACTGGACTACCTTCTAGACCACCCCCAGGCAACGCTGAATGATTTAATGAAATTTATCCCCGGACCAGATTTTCCCACCGGCGGGATCGTCCAGGGATTAGAGGGCATCAAGGAAGCTTACGAAAATGGCCGTGGACGAATTGTTGTCCGGGCTAAAACCGAGATTGTCAGTCTTCGTGGTGGCAAGCAACAAATCAACATCAGTGAAATTCCTTATGAAGTCAACAAAGCGCAGCTGGTCAAACGGATAGACGACTTACGGATTAACCGGAAGGTCGAAGGGATCGCTGAAGTCCGTGACGAAACTGACCGGACAGGTTTGCGAATCGCCGTCGAACTAAAGCGAAACGTTGATGCTCAAGGCATCCTCAACTACCTATTTAAAAACACTGACCTGCAGATCAACTACAACTTCAACATGGTTGCCATTGATGAAATGCGCCCCCAGCGCGTTGGTTTGAAACGATTTTTAAGTGCCTACCTGGCATTTCAAAAGGAAATCATTACCCGGCGGACCAAGTTTGAGTTGAACCGGGCCAATAAACGGTTACACATTGTTGAAGGGTTGATTAAGGCCCTGTCGATTTTAGACCAGGTAATCAAGACCATCCGCGGCAGCAAAAACCGTCGGGATGCAAAGCAAAATTTAGTATCCCAGTACGCTTTCACTGCTGACCAAGCAGAGGCAATTGTTACCTTACAACTGTACCGGTTAACTAATACTGATGTTACTCAGTTAGAAAATGAGAAGAAACAGTTAAGTTCGCAAATCAGTAAATACCACCAAATCTTGGAACAGCCGGCCAAGTTAAATGCCGTCTTGCGGCGGGAAATGCAGTCGGTAAAGAAAGCATTTGGTAACCCGCGGCGGACAAAGATTGAAGCCCACGTTCAAAAATTGACCGTCGCAACGACCGTCACTGTTCCGGATGAACAAGTGGTTGTCATGGTTTCACGATTTGGTTACATCAAACGGAGCAGTTTACGTTCCTTCAACGCTTCGGCGATTAATGATGATGGCTTGCGTGAGGACGATTATCCAATCCTCATCAAGGAAACTTCGACGCTTAACCACCTCTTTATGTTCACTAACCTTGGCAACCTGATTTACCGGCCAGTTCACGAATTAGCGGACACGAGGTGGAAGGATATGGGTGAGCACCTTTCACAAACGGTCGGCCTTGCTGAAGATGAAATGATCATTCAAGCTTTTACCTTCGCGGACTTAAAGCAGCAGGGGAGTTTCATCATGGCTACGACTGATGGCCAGGTTAAGCGAACCAGTTTTAGTGACTACAAACCCGGTTCTCGTTACAAGACCCACGCGACGAAGTACATCAAGCTTAAATCAGCTGATGCTGAGGTCGTTAACGTTGAATATTACGAGCCAACAGCAAAGAAAGAGCAGTCAGTGGTGCTTGCTAGTCGCCAGGGATATGCCCTCCGTTTCGATATTGCTGAAGTTTCACCAACTGGCGCCCGGACCGCAGGTGTTCGTGGTATTAATCTCAAAGAAGACGATATCTTAAGCGCGATGACAATCGTCGATGATGAGTCACTTCTTGCCGTCGTAACCCAACGGGGAGCTTTCAAATTGATGAAGGCCAATGAATTAGAGCTCGGTTCACGGGCTCGGCGGGGGAACCTGATTCTCCGTCGCTTGAAGAAGAACCCTCATGAAGTCGCCGGCTTAACTTCGTATCCAGCAGACTATGATGGCAAATTAGAGATCATTACCGACCGTCCACAAATCGTTGAAGTGGCAGTGGCCGACCACCACGTCAGTGTTGCCCAGTCTAATGGAATGTTTGTTGTGGATACGGATTCACAGGGAACACCGGTTTGGATTCGCCAGCAACTCACTGCAGTTGACGGTGCTGAACAGCCGCAAAATAATTGATTTCGAATGTTAATTTTGTGATAAAATGAGGATACGATGAAATTTTGGCAGGAAAGACCTGCTATTCTTCAAGGGGGAACTTGCAAGATGAGTAAGGAATTAGTATTTGGGCACCAAAGTCCTGACACAGATGCAATTACGGCAGCAATTGCTTATTCGTACTACCAAAACCAACTGGGATATGAAACTGAGCCTGTTGCCCTTGGTGAGCCAAATGATGAAACCAGGTATGCACTGGATCACTTCAACATGAAGGCACCACGGGTCGTTAAGACCGTTGCTAACGAAGTGGACAAGGTAATGTTGGTTGACCACAATGAACCACAGCAAAGTGCACCAGATATTGATAAGGTCACTGTTACTCACGTTGTTGACCACCACCGGATCGCTAACTTTAATACTGCTCAACCGCTGTATTACACTGCTCGTCCTTACGGGTGTGTCAGCACCATTTTGACTGAAATGTTCCAACAAAAGCACATCGATATTCCGGCTAACCTGGCCGGCATGATGCTGTCCGCAATCATTTCAGACACTTTACTGCTGAAGTCACCAACGACGACGGACCACGACCGGGAAGCTGTTAAGTACCTGGCCAAGGTCGCTAACGTGGATTATGAGGAATATGGCTTGGCTATGCTCAAGGCTGGCACTAATATTGCAAAGCGCTCTGACATGGATATCGTTGAAGGAGATGCTAAGTCCTTTACACTGGGTGGTAAGAGCGTTCGTATCGGTCAAGTCAATACTGTTGACCTTGATGATGTCTTTGCTCGTCAAGCGGACCTCGAAAAGACGATGCACAGTGAAATGGATAAGAATAACTATGACCTGTTTATCCTCATCGTAACAAACATCTTAAACAGTGATTCTGATTTGCTGGTTACGGGCGAACCTACCGACGTGGTTGAAAAGGCCTTTGGCAAGAAGCTCAGTGATCAACACCGGATGAACCTGCCAGGAGTTGTTTCACGGAAGAAGCAAGTGGTTCCTCCATTGACGGACGCCTTTGAAGGATAATTTCTTGATCATATAAAATACAAAACACAGGTGGCTGGTTATCGGCCATCCTGTGTTTATTTTTAGTAGTGTCGGCTTTTCATTTCAGATTATGACGAAAACACAGATGAGGGTAGGGCAGAGGTGACTTTACCTTACACAGCAATTCACTTATAATAACACATGTGTAATAAAAAAGATTTGGGGTGATGGTATGAAGGCAACTGCGGTAGTTGAAGATTTTTCCGCCCTGGGTACCATCTCATCGGTAGCAGCAATGAATGTTCTTCACGGAATGGGGATTACCACTGCTGTGCTACCAGCAATGTTTTTGTCATCATCCACGGAAGGGTTTGGAACACCTGTCAAAATGACAGCAAGCAGCTGGTTTAGAAAAACCGTTGCCCACTTGCAAACTGTCAGGCACTTAGAGCTTGATTCTGCACTCATCGGTTATCTCGGGACAACAGGGGCAATTGCAGAAGTAGCTGCCCTCGCCACTCATAACAACTGGCAAACGCTGCTCGTCGACCCCGTAATGGGAGACAATGGTCGCTTGTATGACGGTTTTTCTCCTGATTATCCAGCTAAAATGATGACGCTAGCAAAATTGTCCACGGTAATAACCCCTAACTGGACAGAATTACAGCTGCTAATTGGTGAAAAGCCAGTCAAGAGCGATGAGTCTGACCAGGCTATTGCTAACGCTGTTAATAAAATTCGGCAAAAGGGGGTTGAGAGCACGATCGTCCTAACAGGAATCCATCGTCAGGGAAAAATTGGTTCCTTGACCTTCCTTCGACATGAAACCACACCATTTTTTGCCGGGAATGAACCATTCCCTGGTCACTTCTATGGTACCGGCGATACATTCGCTGCACTATTAGTTGGTTATCTTCAGCAGGGGTTATCGTTGGTTGCTGCTGTTACTAAATCAACCGTAGCAATTCAAATTGCAGTAGCGGAAACGGCGGAGATTTCCCAAGCCGACCGGGTCTACGGAATGAAAACCCGTCGCTTATTAAATTACTTAACAAATACTTAATAACTGGTGAAAAAATTCATGAAAGGCTTGATTAATGTTGCGTAGAAATAATAACAACCTTCAGAAAACAGTCTTTGGGGCGTTACTAATTGCCATTAGTGTCGTGCTCGGCCGGCTCGTTTTGATTCCCATTCCGATGACGAAGGGAAATATTAATCTGTGTGACCTTGGAATCTTCATCGGTTCACTGTTACTGGGTCCATGGTATGGCTTAGTAATTGGCGGCTTTAGTGGGATGCTTCTTGATTTATTTTCCGGATATACCCAGTACATGTTATTTTCCTTTATTGCGCACGGACTTGAAGGTTTTGCTGCTGGATGGTTCTATCAGAAAACCAAAAATAAAGGCTTGGCGCTTAGTATCGGTGTTTTCTTGATGGTGGCTAGTTACTTTTTTGCAGACTGGTACTTATCTAAAACATTGTTAACTGGACTTTTGAGCATTGGAACAAACCTAATCCAGGGAATCGTTGGCGCAATCGTCGCGGTAATGGTTGAAAGATTACTAGAAAAACGTCTGCACTTGTAAAATGAGGCTCCCACGGTGGAGGGGGTCTTCTTTTCTTTTAACTATTACTTTGAATAATATATATTATGTAAACTAGAAACCGAAAACAATAAACTATCCATTAATCCCCCCCTAATAATTCCTCCAACTCTCTCCTTGGATTATTAACTATCTCGTCAAGTATTCTTATTAATCTAAACTAAGAAGAATGATTAGCTTTCTTTTTCAATTATAAGAAGCTGATAATACTTTGCTAAGAAATTGAAAGAGTACTAGCTTTTTGCGGATTAGTTAGATACAATGATAATCGAAAAGGCAGTTAACGCTTACTATTAAGCAACTAGCCTTATTATTATCTTTATTGGAAAGGATGAGCGGATATGATGTCAGCTCTTAGCAACTTCATTGCTGTTGTTAGTCTTATTGCGTTGGTAATCGCGTCGTTGGCATACCCAATGCTTCATCAATTCCATGTTCAACAGCACTAATTCGTTGTTTCCTTATTATTTTATTGTTGCTAACAGTGGACGTTGATTGTCAGTAACAATATCACTATAAAACCGCGCTCCATTATTGAAGTGCCCTAGAATTGTTAGACACGAATCTAACAATTCTGGGGTATTTTTATGTCTAAATATTCATATCAATTTAAAGTTAGAGCAGTTCAAGACTACTTGAACAAAAGTCATGACTATTCATTAGTTTGTCAGAAATATGGCATTTCTTCCAACCATAGCTTAATGGCATGGGTACAGGATGTTCAAGCATGTGGTTATGAGAGTTTGGCTCCCAAGAGGAGCCATCGTATTTATTCACTTGATTATAAACTTCAGGTAATCACTTACTACCGTACTCACGAGTTAAGCATAGATAAAGTAGCTGCGAAATTTAATTTGAATCGCACACAAGTTTATTCATGGTATCGTAAATATAAAAATGAAGGGATCGTCGGCCTTCGGTCAAAGCCTAAGGGTCGACCAGCTAAAACTATGAACAAACATAAAACGATTAACAAATATAAAATCAAGCCTACTAAAGAAGAACAATATAGGCAAAAAATTGCCGATCTGGAAGCTAAGATCGCCGATCAAGAAATGGAGATCGACATCTTAAAAAAATTACAAGCCCTAAGACAGCAGCGCGGAAAGAACAAGCACTAGCGATCCAAGATCTTAGGGCTAAGTACCCATTATCTAAGTTGTTAACATATTTTGGTATTCCACGATCCACCTTCTATGAACGTCTTAAAGCCGCAAAGCGTATCGATAAGTATCATCAGGTAAAGCAGGAAATTGCGAAGCAATTTAAACGTAGTCAGGAAACCTACGGTTATCGCCGAATTTGGTATTGTCTCATCAAGAAAGGCTTCACATATTGTCAAGAAACAGTGCGTCGATTAATGACTAGCATGGGATTAAAGGTAACTGTGTACTCAGCCAAGAGTCACTATCATTCATATCGTGGTCATGTGGGCAAGGTTGCCCCTAATTACTTACATCAGCAATTTAATGCACAAAAAGCATATCAAGTTCTACATACAGATATCACACAAATTTCTATTAATGAACAGGTCAAAGGCTATTTATCACCAGTCATTGATGAGGCCAGTGGTGCCGTGGTCGCTTACGCGACCTCAACTCATCCTAATATGAAATTAGTTAGCACTATGTTGGCAAGTTTATTTAATAAACTGCCACAACGTAGTAACTCCATCATGCATTCAGATCAAGGATGGCAGTATCAACACCACTTGTATCAAATTTTATTACGTCAACACGGAATTACTCAGTCGATGTCCCGTAAAGGAAATTGCTTAGATAACTCACCAGCCGAAAGCTTTTTTAACTTGAAACGTGAGTGTTTGAATCGGATAAAGATCACTTCATTTCAGCAATTTAAAACTGTCATTGAGCAATACATCTATTGGTACAACAACGTACGAATTTCAGCAAATAAAAAAGGAATGACACCGAATCAATATATTCGATATCATTCCAATCTTTAAAAGTTAGTAAAGTGTCCAACTTTTTTATAGCACTTCATTATCAGGGCGCGGTTTTTTATCATCTAAATTTTTAGGCGTACTCATGAGCTAACTTGGCACAGGCAGCAGCAACAATTGCCCCTAGCAGGTCATCCAAAAAGGTATTAACGTGTTGTTTGTCTTCATCAAATTTTTTGATTAAACCATATTTGACCCGGTCAAGGTAACCAAAGTTAGTGGAACCAATGGTCCCGTAGATATTTGCAATCTGTAGTGCCAGCACTTCGTCCACACCAAAGACACCAGCATCGTTACGGATGATTGATAGGAGTGGTTCCTTTAGCTTTTTTTCTTCGGCCAACCGGTCTAATTCGAGGCCAACCATAACATTGTTCATCAATTCACGTTTATGCATTTCGTTAATAAGGACGCGTGCACACTTTTCGACGGTAAGCTCGGGAATGTAATCAATTTCCATTTTGTGAACGATCTTTGCTAGGTCATGCAGCGTAATACCTCGTTTATTAAATTCATCAATAATGAATTGGTATGCCTTCGTATCTGGGTATTTAAAACCTTTATTTTGCATAATTCCTGCCTCCGTTTTCTTAAATATTAAGTTAAAATTTTACTCCTCTTCACTCTTTTTCGCCAATTATTTCAATTGCTACTGTTATAATAATTAACAGCACTCTTTTTTGAGAGAAGGTAATTAAAATCTTATATAAAGCAGCACTTGTCTTAGAAGGCGGTGCCTTACGTGGGCAGTATACCGCTGGCGTTGTTGACAGCTTTTTGGCAAACGGAATTGAATTTGACTGTGTGATTGGCGTTTCTGCTGGCGCCTTGTGTGGCGCTAATTTTGTTTCCAAACAGTTTGGCCGCGTGACCAACGTTAACACTGGTTACCGTCACCGTCGTGATTACATTTCCATGACCAGGATGTTTAAAAAAGAAAGCATCATTAACCTCGACTTTCTATTTGCTGACCATGGCTGGGACTGGCACCAATTTGACGAACGAGCATACCAACGGTCCGCCTCTAATTTCATTATTGTTGCCACTTCATTGGCTACTGGAAAAGCAGTTACGTTTGCAAAACCGACAGGCGAGGACCTCATTACCGCTTTGAAGGCCTCTTCTTCGATTCCATTTATTGGTGATCCACAAAAAACTAGTAAGGGTGAATGTTTAGATGGCGGTGTGGCAGATTCGATCCCGTACGATCTTGCCTTACAACAAGGATTTGACAAAATGATTATCGTTCGTACAAGGGACGCCAGTTTCCGCAAAAAACCTTCTTCACACTTCGAGAAAATGACGTACCGACGAGTTTACAAAGACTACCCTGCCTTTATTCAGACGGGGATTAACCGCCCTCTCGTTTACAACCAACAGGTGAGCGGCGTTGCAGACCTGGTTCGGGATGGAAAGGCATTATGCATTGCCCCACAGCAACCGGTTAAGGTTAGCCGTCTCGAATACAATACGAAGAAATTAACTACTCTTTACTTGCAAGGGAGAAAGGATGGTCAATCACAAACAAAAGCCATTCGTAAGTTCCTTGCTGATAAAGCGTATTAATTATCCCAAATGTCTGCAGCTACCTCTTTTAAGATTGCCTTTTTTTGGTGTAGCTGGAAATGGGTAGTGTTAGCGTATGTCCGTTCGTGATAAGTAGATCCCATTTTCTTAACTACTAACCTCATCATTTGCGATTGAACATGGGGGACAGAACCATCTGTCTGGTCATTTTTTCCTTCTTTACTACCTAGTAAGTTAAAGATTTCTGGTTGATTATGATTGGCTTGCATCAAACTAGCACCACGTAATAGTTGCTTGAAATTGTGGTCAGTACTCTTGTGTAAGAGGTGTAAGCCAAACCTTGTTTTGGTCCCAAAACTTTCATCAACCGGTACGCCAAGCAAAACAACTTTTTGGTATTTGATCTCTTTCTGCAACCGAGGAGAACAGAAAACGGCATTAGCCCACTCACTACCGCCATAAGAATGAGCAATAACGTTAAGTTTATCAACGTGATAACGATCATGAAGCATTGTTAAAACTGCGGTTAACTGCTTGGTCTGCGGATTATAGGTCGGGGTATAATTCCATACATATAATAACTGGATTAACTGGTTGGGACGATTAGCGTCAAGGTGTCCATGAACAAGACATTTCCCATTTGGCAAAACCCAGATGGTCATAACTTTTTGGGCAATTTTTTGCTGATAATAGGTAGTGATTAAGCGGTGATATGTCGGTGTACCCCCACCCCACCCTGAAATTAATAAGGTTGGGGTATTTGATTTTTGAACCCCTGCTGCGAAGTGGTTAAGCCTATTCGACCGACTACCACTAATCATGATCAATTGCCCACATAATAGTAAAACCACCACAATTGCCAGTAATCTTACTCCATATTTTCCCACTTTATTCATTCTTCCGGCCCCTTTTGTTCTTGCCCTTTATTATATCGCTACATAACGATTATTAGCTAGCTAAAGAGGCTAATAGTTGTCTTCCTTGTTGTTTTCCTGATATAATATTAACCATTGAGTGAAAGGTGGTGAAGAAAATGGTACTCTTTCATAAGGCTTTCTGGCTTATCTTAGCGCTAGTGCTATTTATTTGCGGTATTGTGGGACTATTGTTACCAATCATTCCGCAAGTACCATTTTTCTTTGGCGCGGCCTGGTCACTAACCAAGGCATCTTCACGCTTTGAAAACTGGCTACATCGCCAGCGATGGTACCAACAGACTGTTGAGCAGTTGCTTGTCTGGAAACGCCGCTGGGCCAAACGAACTGACAATTTCCTTCGCCAACGTCAAATTAACTGGCAGTGGTTAACTCGCCAGTGGCAAGTGGAACCAGTTCGAATTAATAAAGATGATCAAAAATAATTAAACAATTACAAAAAAGCAGAGCGATTTGAATGGATCGCTCTGCTTTTATTATCCAAATAGTCGGGCAAAGAAACCGCGACGCTTTTTTGGCTTACCATCGTCTCCTTGTTCATGATCGTCGGGTGACCCTTGTTCTTTCTTATCGGCATATGGGTTTTCTTCGCCAATCCACCGGAAAAACTCTGGTGCTTTAATCTCCGCAAACTTGCCTGTTTTACCGGTAACACCATCTACACAAATTTCAACTGGTAAAGCGTTTCGGTATTCTTCCATACTGTTCTCACCACCAAATCCGTTAAAACTACTAAGTTTGGCCATATCGAACAGTAAACTTTGCTTTTCTTTGCGGTAAACAAAATCATCAGGCTGGGTAATATAGAGTTTTGCCCACTTGCTCCGCGCCGTTTCACGAAAGTCATCACAGATGGCATCAGCAAAATAATTAGGTAACTCCATCCCCGCTTCATGGTAGTAATCTTTAAAAATTAAACGAGTATTTGCTAAGAAGTCAAGTCGGCCAGTCGATTCATTAAAGATTCGCCAAGCCGTTTGGTCATCTTCTAGTAAGTTGGCCATCCGAATAACAAAGTCTTGGAATAAGTTGTTATTGAGGGTTTTTCTAACATTGAAGATGTACTTATTAGCTTCCCCCTTCTTGCTATCGTCGATCACTTTATCAATTTGCAGATAATACGACCGTCGTGCTGTTTCACGCACCATTGTAAAACCAGAGTTATAGTTGGTTGTCCCAATGAGCGGAGCAATTGCCCGCGGGTGGTTCACAACTTCGTTCATGGTGTCCACAACCAAGTGTCGGCTATACTGTGGCTGTTGGAAAAAGTAGGGATCAATTTCATCAACCAAGACCGGGTAACAACTACCTTGTTTCATGTAGTTCTCTAAAGCCTGAACGGTCTTAGCCTTCCGTTGAGCGGTACTAGATGGATAGATGGTCCCAAAATCAATCAATGACTTATCAGTATTCCAAGTCAGCTGGTTGATCATCCGCAAAAGGGTTGATTTGCCAGAACCGGCCGTTGCCCCTAAAAACAGAAAATTTGGGACATCGTTACCGTCTTCTGCATTCAAACTAGTTTTTTGACGGATTTCCCAAAGGAAAGGAGCAGTAAAACTATATAAAATCGCTTCGAAGAACCGCTTTCCATAGTCAGGATTATAATCAACGACAAATTGTTGGTAGCCCTTCATGATGTTATCAATGGCCTGTAAGCCCTCTTTAATAGTGGACTGATTAGCTTTCTCACCAAACGGCAAGGGAAAATTACCAGTCTGACTAGGGGTAAACAAGCCCGTAATGTGCCGCGCCAAATTGCGCTCCATTGGCCGGTCGTACAGATAGGTCGCGTACTTTTTCTCTACTGCCTGCTCTTCTTCAGTTAATGGCGATTGCAGTGCCCGGTGCACATTGTTCATGATTTGCTGTTTTGCCTTAATCTTCGGGTGAGCCGCACGTGGTGAAACCGACTCCTTCTGCAAATTAAGCAGAATATCATCTTGTTGGATCTGACGCCGTTTCTTTTCCTTATCAGCAGTGCGGTTAACTGTTGCATCACGCATAAAGCGCGGGTAATTGGCGCTAACGATATGCTTTTCAATTTGTTGCGGAATATCAGCTGTCAAGACGTTAGTCAACGTATCTTCAGCGATTGCATCGGCAGTGCTATTGTCGAGAATGACAACGTTGCTGCCCCGCCCATTTTTATGACTTTCACTCAGTTGGTGAGAGGCTGCCCGAAGGAGGCTTTCCGCAAAATAAGGAATAACAACAGGCCGGATATCCGTTTTAAAGTGAACCATCATGCTATCAAACAAGGGACTGTCATCAAAAACCAAAACTTCTTCAAAGCGGTTTTGGGCATCCGTGAAGGCCTGCTTAGTTAAGTTAGCAGAGGTAATAATAACACGCTGCTCGTGATTATCAGGGTTACTTAACAGGTAAAAACGTGAATGAATCACCTGCGTCGGTGCTATTTCGATCGACAAAATATTGCCCAATGCGGCCAGTTGTAGTTGACCACTAAGTTCCTGGAAAAGCCGTGTCGGTTGCTTATCCCCAATTGTGCGCATTGCCTCTACAAGGGCGACTTTCGTTGATAACTCGGCCGCACTGTAATTTTCTGCCAGTTGTTCGGAACCAAGAACTAGCTCAATTTTAACGAAGTCAGCTAGGTAGCGGTTAATAAAGTCAGCAGACAAGTCACCGCACACACCAACAAGCTGGCTGTATTTCTCACTGTCAAATAATTCGCTAATCGACATTTTGGTACTTTGTTGATTATAAATGACGTGAATTCGCCTGATTGTATCACCAACTTGTTTGGCTTTTTGTTGATGTTGTTTTTTCTTTGACCGCTTCTTTTGGTCTGCCATCTTATTAAACCCTCCAGCTAGATATACGTATCATTATTATAACACTCCATTAATAACAAATAGGCTTCCACCTTCTGGGATCTCAGAAGAGTGAAAGCCAATATTATACTGTTTCGTTAGTTTTTTCTAATTATCTTTCCAGTTGGTTATAGGTGTTTGCTATTGTAAGCCGCAATCCGCGGTCGACCTTCATTCATAACTAGTTTCATCATCTCACCGTTATCAAGGTTCGGGTAAGTGCGGGTCCCATCAATCCGACTTGCTAAGTACTGAATAATAGAGCCGTGAGTCGCCACAATTACTCTTTTTTGATCGCCGAGTTGCTCAAAAAGATTCATCATCTCTGCTACTCGTTGATTTAATTCTTTACTGCCCTCGGCAAGGTGCGCAGGATCTGCCTCTTTTAGCAGGTCGTGCGACTTTTCAACCCCAAATTCTGCTACAAGTTGACCAATCCGACGAAAACGCTTGTTGCCCAGCCTGCTGGCCCAAATAGCGCCTTCCTCGTTACTGTGACCCTCAAAGGACCCGTAAAAAACCTCACGGAACAACGATTTAGCAACAGGAATTTTATTTGGTGTGTAGTTATTTTGGGCAATCATAATTTTAGCAGTATCGATTGCCCGCTTCATGTCACTAGAAAAAAGATAATCAACCTTTAGTGCAGCCAGTGTCTGACCAATATTGGCAGCATCTGCTTCACCTTGTTCAGTTAACGGTGTATCCGACCACCCCTGCAATCGTGCAAAACAGTTGAAGTACGTTTGACCATGTCGAATCAAATAAATGGTAGTTGCCATTGTTTATCCCTTCACATTAACCAATGGCTACTTGTGCAGCCCTAATCTCATTAACAGACGGGGTCTTCAGCCAGGAAATCATTTCCTTCATCGAAGACGTAATGGCTTCAGTACCCGGCAGCAGCAACTTACGGGGGTCATAACCCTTGTGGACCTTATCCAAGTCATGTCCTTCCTCAATGTAGCGGCGGGTGGCTTGCTGAAAGGCTAGCTGGAATTCGGTATTAATGTTGACCTTACTAATTCCCAAGGCAATTGCCTTTTCGACCTGATTGCGCGGAATTCCGGAACCCCCATGAAGGACTAGTGGGATGCTGATAGCATGGGCAATCTGCTCTAAGCGGGTAAAGTTCAGTCCTTTCCAGTCTGCAGGATAGATTCCATGAATGTTGCCGATACCGCAAGCTAATTTATCAACACCCAGTTGGGCAAAGCGGATAGCATCTTCAACTGACGCCAGCTCGCCGCTGGTAGCATCACGGTTTTCACCAATTTTACCAATTTCTGCTTCGACAGAAATGTTTCTTGCATGGGCCAACTGAACAATTTCTTTCGTCTTTTGATAGTTTTCCTCATTTGGCAGCTTATGCCCGTCAAACATAACTGACGGGTAGCCGAGTTTAATACACTCCAACGCTGCCGCGTAATCACCATGATCAAGGTGAAGAATGACTGGGACATTAACTCCTAGCGAGTCAATTTGGTCCTCAACCATATCCTTAACAAACTTATAGCCACCCATGTAACGCGAAGCCCCCATGGAAACTTGGACTAACACCGGAGTCTGAGTTTCTTGTGCGCCCTTTAGAATTGCCCGGGTCCATTCCAGATTGTTAATGTTATAGGCTCCGATGGCATAGTGGTTTGCCCTGGCATCTGCAAAAAGATCGTTACCATTTACTAAATTAGCCATTATTTTTTCCTCCATTGTTTACTAAGTTAATCCCTACATCACTTGTGCTAGAGCCATTTGTTGGTAGTTCATCATCTGAATGAAACTATCGGCGTCCAAACTTGCACGGCCAATCAGCACACCGTCAATATCTGGAGCCGCCATTAATAACCGAATATTGTTCGGGTTAACACTGCCACCATAAAGAATTCGAACTTGATTGGCAATCTGGCTACCATAACGTTGACCAATTTCCTGACGTAGAAGATGACAGCCATGCTCAGCTGTTTCAAGATCGGCATGTTTGCCGGTACCAATCGCATCAGTCGGCTCAAAGGAAAAAACAATCCTTGTCACTTGACTCACCGGCACCCCTGTCAAAACGTTATCTAACTGACGAAAAATGCTATAACAGCTGTTATGCTGGCCAACCATCTTTTGTTCACCGTTGGTGCAAACGATCGGTCTTACGCCTTCACGAAGTGCTGTTAACAACTTTTGGTTAATGGTGCGATTTGATTCCTTAAAAATCTCACGACGCTCAGCGTGGCCCAGCATCACATAGTTGACACCCATTGCTGCCAGATCACGAACGCTAATCTCCCCAGTATATGCACCATTACACTTACTTGCCGCATTCTGCCCAATAATTTGCAACGGCGTTTGAGAAACTGCCTTCATCATTGGGTAAATGGCAAAAGCCTGTGGCGCAATACCAACTTCCTCTCGGTCATAGTCTGGAAGTTCGTCAAGAATTTGGTGGAGAAAGGTCAGCGCCTCATCCACGTTCTTATTCATCTTCCAGTTGGCAACTATTAACGGTTTCCGCATTTTCAAGTTTCACCCCATTGGACTCTTTTACACAGTCTTTTCAAATCGGTCTACTTAATGAATAACAATTAAGCTGGCCATTGCCAACCTATTATCACGTATTGTTATTCTTTAGTATTCACGTGGGAAAATCATTAATGCTGACTGATTAATTGAAATCTATTATTTAACCAAGCCAACAACCGTAGTATAAGTGTTGCTAATTAATAAGTCAAAGCAATTTATGACATAAACCACAATTAGCAAAAATTTGCTATGCATAAATATACTAAAATAATTAAACGGGTGTTTATTTATGACGAGGTGTATCCTTAGTCTTTATTATAATTGGTATAGTCATACTTTTGGAGGAATTCTGGTTATTTCTGTTAACAAGACGATTGGTCACCGTCGCTAAACTAGACCAATTATCTTAATGACAATTATTAAGCTGTCTCCTATATTCAGTAAATATTAACTATACCATTTCGTAAAAATTTTCTTAAGGTGTCCTTATTGGTGCAATTTTCGTTAGAACCAATCCGTAAACCATTTTGCAAAAAATTAAAAATTATGGTTTAAGAGTAATAAAAAACCCAGGCGAACCACTCGCCTGAGATGATCGTCATTTACTTTAATTCATCGCCATTTAATAACGGAAGTGTTGAATCACTACCTAACGAAAAATCATGCCATAAGTCTTTAGGAATTTCCCCCTGTGAAAGTGATTCATTGCCTTGTTTGGCGTTATGATCATCATGCACAGAACCACCAAAAGCTTTTTGAATATCGTCAGACCAAATCTCATCTAACGGGTGCTCCTCATTTTGCCCGGTATCAACCGCTATTTGACGCAGCAACTGATCGTTACGGTTTCTGATCCAGCGACCATTACTGTGGTCATTGCTACTTTGATACTGCTCGCTTACCAACTGCTCGTAGAGTTTCTCCGTTCTCGGCGAATCGAAATGCATTTGTTGCTGTTGCAGCTGCAAGCGGCCAATAGCGATGATTTCATCAACACTATAATCATCAAACGTGAAAACATTGGGAACCCGTGAAGACATCCCTGGGTTCTGCTGTAATAGCTTTTTCATATCCTCAGTATAGCCAGCAAAGATGATCATAAGTTCTTCTCGGTGGTCTTCCATATACTTCATGATGGTATCAAGCGCTTCACGACCAAAGGTGTCATCGTTTCCATGCACCAGGTCGTAAGCTTCGTCAATAAACAGCATCCCCCCGGTAGCTTCTTCGAGGACCTTCCGGGTTTGTTTGGCAGTCTGGCCAACGTAACCAGCGACTAGCTGTGTGCGATCAACTTCAACATACTTATCAGTTGGCAAAATTCCTTCTTCAAACATAATCTTGCCGACCAGCCGAGCGACCGTTGTCTTACCGGTCCCTGGGTTACCCTCAAAAAGTGAATGAAAAGAACTCGACACTGTCTTCATTCCGTGCTCCTGCCGACGCTTATTCATTAACGCCATCTGAATAAAGGTATTCACCTGTTCCTTTACCCGGGTTAAGCCAATGAGTTGCTTCAGTTTCTTCAGGGCAGCGTGATCATTAGTCCTAACAGCTGATGACTGGGAAGTCAATGAACCCTCTTCACCTGCCAGAGAATTGCTGCCGCGCTGGACATTTCCAGTTACCTGGCAATTCTTCACTGATACCTGACTGTCCACCGCTTCAATCCATGGCTGATAGTTAAGTCTCTTTTCAGCTAGCGAACCAGTTAATTGTGAGTGATCGACGACCAGCGGCGTAATTGACTTTGGCAATGTTACCGGGAAATGCAAATTATCCGCAATCATTCTTGAGTTTAGCAGGTAACAAAGACATCGTTTTGTAGACAAACGATCTTGATGATTATCTGCTACTTGATAAGGCAGATAATGTTGAGTCTCATGCACGGAAAAACTAAGGTTTTGACTAACAATATTCCACTCGCCAGCAACGGACAGAGTGCCCACTTCAACTTGGTCCAGTACAAGGTTGCCACTACTTCCCTTGGGCAAATTGATAATCATTAGGTTACTTTGGCGAATAACTCCCGTAACGTCAGTGGCCATTTTAATGGCACCACCAAAATCACGGTAAAAAACTGTCGAAGATTTCATCACAAGGTTAGCACCCTGGTCACAGCCTATAGCCGTCTGCTCCAGCGGACCGGTTAGCGAATCAGGGTCTCTAATAAAAGTAACATGATCAACCGTTGCCGTTGCTCCTTTTAAGACACTGACGTTAATTTGACGGTTATTAACCATCACCAAGTTTGTCAACTTCAAACTAGTTTCAGTCCCCAGCTCACCAATAAGATAAACGTTGTCATCGTCATTATCGTTAGGATTATCGTCGGCGATACCTGTGATACTGCCGTTAAATGTGTAAACCGTCTTTTCTGAATCTGGATGGGGAACATTATAAAATCCCGGGGCCAAATTAATCTCGCCCGTTCCCCGGGCAAAGGCAGCCTCGAAGTCTGGTTGGTTATCAATTACATTTTTATCGACCATCCATCATACCTCCTACATCCCGTGCTGTAATCGCAGCTGCCAGCCAAGATTTTCCCGGCTATTGGGATCAAAATACTGCTTCTTTTGGATCCAAACGGGACCATCATTGGGTGTGATGGCCAAAACATCAATTGGTCCACCAACAGTCGCAAAGTGATCACCGTTATACTGGCGTTCAAAACTTGTCACCTTAATCATAGTCTCAGCAATCTCTGCCAGTTCAGGAATGTTTAACATGGCAATTTCGGATTCAAAGGGGGCCCCGTAAGTGTTGTAAAAGTATTCAGCTAGTTGCTGGTTAATTTGATTTTTCACATCAACAGGTAAATCAGTTTTATGCATGACGGTGTCCGTCAATTGACCATAAATATCATCACTGACACCAAAACGAAGAGTATTAGCTACGTCAGTTTGTGCGAATGGCAGAAAAAGGTTCCTAATTGGCACCCCCACCTGGTTAAGCTGTCCAATCTGGTCAATTTTTTCCCGCTTAAATACAGGATGAGAGCCAACACTGCCATACAAATGAAGCTGCTCAACTACTGGACAGTCATCATCTTGACCGTAACCAGCAATTACGATGCCTGATTCACCATTCCCCTTCCACTGCCCAGTACTGAGGCCGGCGAAGATGATGATATAGATAGCATGCAACCAAATTCCCTGCAATTGCTCATCAAAGAGGTTATGATAATTGTTATCACCATTCAATTTTAAGCCAACTTGTTGAGCCTGCTCTTTCATCATTTTAACAACCAGCCCTTCCCGATCGGGATGAGCTGGGTCAACTGTCAACAGCAACTGCTGATAATCAGTAATAAACTGATGCTCAGAGTATCCGTTAGTGGCCAATTGATGATTAGCCGCTTTTGCATAGTTCTTGGCAGAATTCGTCAAACTCTGTTTAATAAACAAGGCAACTTCATCACTATTACGGTCTTGATATTGAAAATCTTGGCAAAGCGTATAAGTTAGCGATGAAACAACCCGGTTCACTGTTGAGCGTTGATCAGTCACCGGTAAATTCACCAAAGGCTCGTTCACCAAGTAATGGAGAAATGCTTCTTGATAGTCGCTGAGGTGGGACAGCCTTTGGCTACCAACTTGTTGCCGGTAGTGTTGAACCAACACGCTCCAGGGAGTTCCTTCGAATGAAGCATTGCCATACATCATCAGACCAACATAGTGCTGCCAATCCAATGTATATAGTTTCTGGGCTGAATCATAGATTGCTTGAACCTGACCGGTATAATCCGTCTCACTCACGGCACTATCTGCCGCCAGCACAATCCCAGCTTGGTTGCCGATTCCGATCTCTGCAGTCATTGCTTCGCTCCTCCCTCATTTAATGCAGCCTGACGATAAACCCACACCGGTCCATCTTGAAAAGTAATCGTCATCGTCTCAATATCGCCACCTACTCCTGCGTTGCGGAATGAGTAACGTGCGACAAAGCTATTTGCTTCTACCATTGTTCTTGACATCTGCGCTAATTCAGCTGGGCTGAGATTAACAATCGTTTGCCTAATGCCAGCGGTATGATTGTCCATCGCCTGCCTGACAGTTCTGAGTACCCGTTGCTGGTCGGTTAACTGCATTCCCTTGTCAGCAATAATTCGGGCAATTTGTTGAAATGACACCTCGGCCATCCCTTGTTGCAGTAATTCAGCACCAACCGATTGGCGGGTATAAGTCGAAACGGCTTTAAACAGCTGATTATGATCCTGATCAATTCGTTCAACTTCACCAGTTTTTGCCAATAGCCTTCCCAAAAAGCCATAAAGGTTAACGAGCTGGCAACTACCAAATGCTTCACCTCCGCCAAGGCCAACGAAGTAAATAGAAGCATAGTTTTGCCTAATATCAGTGGTTAAGATGGTGCGAATAGCCTCAAACAGGCGTGGATAAATACTCGAGAAGACACTTCTCTGACCCTGGGCAGACTCCTGGCTTGGCATTAGCAATTGCTTGGCAAAGACCCCACCATTGGTGTTGTTGCCATAACTAGCATATTCTTTCACCCATTCGTTAATAATAGCCGAAATAGGTTGCTGATACTTTTCAATAAATTGCTGGCGGTCCAGTACAAAAATTGGCTGATTCTGTCTACTCTGCTGCCATTGCTGACAAATCTTATCCACCGCCTGGTTAATAACTGCTTCAAAAGATTGCTGCTCGCGGCTGGCCTGTTGCAGCTGCATATAGTTATTAAACAAGTTTTCTAAGATTAATCGCACATTGTCACGCAGATACCACTGTTCCCCTAGCCCGCTCTGTTTGCTATTAAGAAAGGCAATAAAAGAAGACGAATAATCAGTTAGTTTGTTTAATGGCTGTGTCCCTAACTGATCCGCAAAACGCTGAATCAGTAGCTCGACGGGGATGTTCATAAACTTATCAATTCCTGTCGACACAGCAACCACCTTATGCTTCCTACCAAGTGGGAACAGTCTGTTAATTCCGCGATATTCTTCCCCGCTAGTGCTTGCTTCCATTGTATCCATTGAAACAGCGATTCCCCGCTGATTCGCTAAAATAAAACCAGATGCCATAATTTCCCCCTTTTAAACATTATTAGTTTACTACAGTTGCCAAGCCAAACAAGCGGTTACCGTTTAAACCAACCGAAAATGCCGCGATGACGTCGCTGTTCTACTGTTGCTGCAGTCAGCTTGGTAATGGCCTCGGTTAACTTGGCCTGGTTCTTAAGTTCCTGCTCATGGCGGGCATCTTGGCTAGTCTGGTAATGCTGAAGCAGCGTATCACTATTCAACCACTTATCGAAGTTCGCAACGTTGACGATAAAGCCGGTACTAGTGTACTGGTAACTATTATGATATTTCCGTGGCAGATAGTAGAAATAGCGGTTCATCATCGAACCATTGTTGCGACTTGTCCGGTCCGACACCTTATTGAAAAGGTGCTTATTAATTTGGGCCATTAACTGGCCCTCTTGTTTGACAAAGGTAATGTCGGTGCCAACATCCGCCTGGTTGACCAACATTGTCCAGTCA
The DNA here is from genome assembly GCF_900240275.1 of [Lactobacillus] timonensis. Taxonomy (GTDB): domain Bacteria; phylum Bacillota; class Bacilli; order Lactobacillales; family Lactobacillaceae; genus Limosilactobacillus; species Limosilactobacillus timonensis. The sequence goes on from NZ_LT964761.1 coordinate 1,574,504, forward strand.
TTGCGGCCCATAGAAATTGAATAATCATAGTTATCCTGGAAATACTCTTCCACTTGGTCAAACATCTCAAACTGATTCAATGCCTTTTTAAGCACACTCTTAATTGGGAAGAGAAAGTCTTTTTCAACCTTTTGTTCGTCTTCGGTAGAAACGTTGGCAAACTCATAGTTTCTTTTACCAAAGACACCACCATCGAGAAAATTACCACTGCCATTCAGATGGGCCGCTAGCCGTTTGCCAAAGGAATCCTTACCGTTATCACTCAGCCCTAAAATGAGCGTCACCCGCGAATAGCGAGGCAATAAATACTTCTCAATAAAACTAACTGATGACAGAAACGAAACGCCGCGAAATTCAGTAGCCGTCTTTAGTCGTGTCTCGGTGTATTCCCAAAAGTCAGCATTTTGGTGCAGTTGTTGTTGCGGGCGAGCAAGAATATATAACATGATGCTCCTCCTCAATTCCCCTTTATTTTAATAGAAATAATGAACAATTGCATTGGTTACCGTCACCCATTGATGATAAACAAAAACCCAGCGGATAATCGCCGCTGGGCTAAAGGATAGATTAAAGAGTTAATTGATAGTCAAGCCAGTCATGATTTTCTTGGCCGCCCTGTTTTTTGTAGAATTCCTGGGCCTTCTTGTTCCATGGTGCGCAGGTCCACTTAATGACACCACACCCATGGTCACGACCAACCTGTTTAAGTGCATCCATTAATTTAGTTCCCAGGTGCTGTCCACGGGCGCTTTCATCAATAAATAGTTCCTTCATATAAATATCTGCACGATCCTGGGCAGTATATGGAAGGAAGTAGTAAACCAGCATCCCTTTTACCTGTCCATCAACAGTTGCTACTAGGCAGTGGAACTTTGGCGGAACAGTTTCAAAAGCATCGCGAACAATCGTTTCCTCAGTAATGGCAAAGCTGTCAATATAATGCTCATATTCGGCTAAGCCCTTCATTAACGGGTAAGTCTGCGAAATTTCATTCCTTTTCATTTCGTGAACATCAACAGTCATTATAAAGCTTCCTTTCGTAATTGGACGACGTATAAAATGTCAATGATATTGTTGACAATTCAACAATGTCACTCTAAGCAAATTGTTGTAAGTGCAATATTATTTAATTTTCTATCCTCGCATGATGAAAAAACTCTCGGCGATCGGTGTGGAAGAACTGGGCGATTACTAATGCCAAAATAAGGATAGCAAAGCAGGTCAAAAAGCCGGCCTGGATCCCCTGTCGTGATGTCCCGAGATACACATGTTGACCATTGCCACAACGAAGGCTGTCCCAAAGAGGTCCACTGCCAAACCATAAGTTACCATCCAGCGAATTGGAAAACGATCAAATAACTTACCGCTAACTGGTGAGAGAATCCCCGTAATCCCCGTGGACAAGGCTCCCGGTAAAATCACTAATCCAGAAATAAATGGGCTCTTTCACATGACGTTTTGTACCAGCAGCGATAATAAGATAGTTATTGCCATACATCGTTGATACCAGTAAGCAATTGACAATGACTGCCAAGGTAAATTGAGCATGGCGAAAGATCCGCAAGTTGACAAACGGATGATTACTGTGCCACTGCGCACCAACAAAAATAATTAAAAAAAGCAAACCAATGAAGAGAGCGCCAGCAACTGACCAACTGGCAAATGCCATCGTTCCAAACTCAGAAAACCCATTTAATAAAAATCAAAGGCTGAGACTACACGTGACTAACCCGCAGTAATTAAACTGCGGATGTTGCTTAGTCTGCAGGTGCGGCATAAAAATCAATGACAATACCATGGTGAGGATGATAAACGGCAGGACAAGCAAAAACAGATACCGCCAGGAGAAAAAGTCTAAGATCAACCCTGCCACGGAGGGCCCAATAATCGGTGAAAAATTGAATGCCAAACCAACTAGCCCCATCAATGCCCCCTGGTGACCGTCACTGGCAAACTCCATCACTAAGACATTAACAAGTGGCATCATAATACCGGAACCCACTGCTCATACCATCCGTCCACAGACAATCAGCTGAAAGGTCGGTGCCATCGCACCCATAATTGTTCCCACACCGAAATTTGCCGTGAAACCGACAAACAGGTTTTTATATGAATACTTCTTAATGAGGTAAGCACTAACTGGTATCATCAAGGCATTCACCAGCATGTAACCGTTACTAACCCGTGCAGAGGATAAGTCAAACTGGCGTATTAACGTTGGTAAAGCGATATTCATCATCGTTGAACACATAATTCCAAAAATGTGCCAAGGATCATGATGCTTAACACAAACTTTTGTTTTATTGTCACTATCATTTCTCTACTCTTATAAAATTACCTATAGATTAGAATACGGGTATCAGCTGCAATCGCAAGTGTAAAAAATACCCTTCTTAACTAAGTAAGAAGAGTGTGATCTCTTTAGCGCTGCGTTACCCTGCCGGTTTGGTAATTAATATTGATGTTACGTTGCACATTCGGGACAAAGACATTGAACTGCAGGGAACCATCAGCTGCTTTCGCTTCGATATGGGCACCGGATGGGACAGGATTATTGTCATTATAAATATCTGTTACCCGGTAGCGCACCTTTACTCCCTGATCAAGCTTTCGCCGAACCAGCCCTTCGTAGTAATTTTGTCCCATCGAACGACTACTCCGAGCTTCATTCGCCCAGGCTGTCTGGGTGGCAATATTTTGGGGGTTGGACTCAGAAGCGTTAAAGTGAGGCAAGCCGCCAACGAGGGCGTATCCTAATAAATGTCCGCGGTCATAAGCATGACCGTAACCACCAGTCAGGTGTGATGCTTGTTCAAAGCCAGCCGGTTTCCAACTGCTAGCCCCGTTACCAGTTGATTGACGGTTACGGTACTGGCGAGTAGCACGGCTTAACCAGGCGTCGCCTTGCCACGGCCTTCCCTGACTATCCAGGTGGTTCACCGCCCAGGGAGCACTGGCTATATTAGTGTTGAGGTTGGTTTGGTTGTTATTAACGACAAACGAACCGGCGCCATTCCACTCCACATTCCCGCCCAGCTGAGTTTTGACCTGTGGCGTTAATACCGCTTCTGCTTGTTCTTGTGTTGGTGGTAGTTTGCTGACACGGGTAACTGAATACCCAGAATAATGTCGCCACCATGCACCAGCCTGTTGAGGGCTAATCATGGACATAGCTAGTGCAGCCATGACCGCGACGGTTAACGCAATCAACCGCCTGATTATCCGCTTATTTCTCATTGACCTGCCTCCCACTTTGTAAAGTAGTTTCATTATATACTACTTCACGATGCGAATGCACGTTCGTCTTTACTTAACACGGTGTTTAACCTGGTAAACCAGTGTTACAACTAAAAGAAAGACAGCACCAACAGTGACTGACACGCGAGTATCCGGGTTAATGAACATGAAAAGTAGAATAACCAATAACGACAGGATAGCAAAGTAGTTAAACCACGGGAACAAAGGCATCTTAAAGGGATGAGCAGAAAGCTGTTCGTGCTTTTGCTTACGAAAATGCAGTTCGGATACTAAGATGACAAACCAAGGCACCATTCCAGGCAAGACACTGGAGCTATAAACCACAACGAAGATATTATTAAAAGATGGGCTGAGAACCTTCAGCACTTCGTTGAGGACAAAGCCAATTAGGATCCCTGATGCAATTGATAAGATAGCAACATTCGGGACAATTCGTTTAGATAAACGAGCGAAGAACCTTGGGGCCTGCTTATCAATAGCAAGCTTATAAAGCATCCGGCTAGCACTATAAATCCCCGAATTGCACCCAGATAATGCGGCAGTTAAAACGACAAAGTTAATAATCCCGGCAGCACCAGTAATCCCCACCCGGGTAAAAGTTTCCACAAATGGTGAGCCAACCATTTTTAGCTGATTCCACGGGTAAATACAAACGATCACAAAAATGGCGCCAATGTAGAAAATTAAGATTCGCCAAATAATGGAACGAACCGCTTCGACAATCGCGTGCTGTGGCTGAGCTGCCTCCCCCGCCGTAATTCCCAGAAGCTCAATTCCCTGGTAAGAACCCACAATGATTGATAAGGAGAACATGAACCCTTTAACCCCACCAGTGAAAAATCCACCATGTCGCCAAAGGTTACTGATTCCAACAGGGTGCCAATGGTTACCCAAGCCGATAGTAATAACTAGGATCCCCAGGATAATCATGGCAACGATCGTGACGACCTTGACCATTGCAAACCAGAATTCCAACTGTCCATAGGCCTTGGCTGAGGCCAGGTTAGCCAGCGTCAAAAAGAGAATGGCCGCTAACCCAGCTACCCAGTCAGGTAGGTGTGGCCACCAGAAATTCAGGTACTGGGTAGCCGCAATCACTTCGGAAATTCCCACGATTATAAACTGAAAAACGTTACTCCACTTCGTCAAATAGCCAGCCAGCGGACTGATGTAGTGGGTCGCATAATCAGCAAATGATCCCGTCCCTGGTTGGATGTAGATCATTTCCCCTAACGCGCGCATCACTGCATAAAGCACGATCCCAACAAAAGCATAAGCCAACAGTACAGAAGGTCCCGTCCATTTGATTGTCGACGTTGAACCCATAAATAAACCCACACCGATTGTCCCCCCAAGGGCAATCATTTCCATCTGCCCCGATGTTAGTGTTCGGTTCAGTTCAACGTGCGTTGTTTTCTTGTCAGACATAAGACCTCTCCTTTACAAAAATTAACGCCAGTCTTGGTAAGAGGCTGGCGTTAATTGGTTGGATTTCAATTAGAATCTCGCCATTATTTTTTAAGAATAACATTTCACGGCCGAAAATCAAGAACTATTTACGGACCTGGCCATTCCCGGTAATTTCGTACTTAATCGTTGTTAACTGGTCTAACCCCATTGGGCCACGGGCATGCAACTTTTGCGTGCTGATCCCAATTTCGGCACCAAAACCAAACTCCCCACCGTCAGTAAAACGGGTGGAAGCATTAACGTAAACGACAGCCGAGTTGACCCTGCGCTGAAACTCGCGCCCACGAGCACCATTTTCAGTGATAATTGACTCCGAGTGGTGAGTACCGTGTTCGTTAATTTGTTCCACTGCCTCGTCCAGTGAATCTACAACCTTCACCGCCATAATCAAGTCATTATATTCGGTATCCCAGTCTTCAGCGGTTGCTGGGTTTACGTCGTTAACAATTGCGCAAACACGCGCATCGCCACGGACTTCCACCCCTTGTTCACGTAAAGCCTTAATGACCACGGGAAGGTATTCTTTAGCAACATCACGGTGAACAAGTAATTTTTCTGCGGCGTTGCAGACTGATGGCCGTTGAACCTTGGCATTGATGATGATCGGTGTAGCTTTCTGAAGATCTGCATCCCGGTCAACGTAGACATGGCAATTACCCGCACCAGTTTCAATGACCGGGACAGTTGCATGCTCTACCACGGCTTGGATAAGGCGTTGGCTTCCCCGTGGAATAATCACGTCAACGTAGCGGTTGAGCTCCATCAGTTTCTGAGCAACCTCATGACTAGTATCTTTGACTAGCTGGATTGCATCAGCTGGCAGCCCTAACTCTACCAGGACCTGCCGTAAAACGTTGACTGTCGCTTCGTTGGTCCTCAGTGCCTCTTTGCCACCACGCAAAATAACGGCATTGCCGCTCTTAAAAGTCAGTGCACTAGCCCCAGAAGTGACGTTAGGACGCGCTTCGTAAATAATGGCAATGACGCCAAGGGGAATGCGTTGCTGAATAATTTGCAACCCATCTTTGTTAATCCAGCCACGGTCAATCTTTGTTGTTGGATCCTGAAGCATAGCAACATGTCTTAACTCGTCAGCCATTTGATTAATTCGTTCCTGATTAAGCAACAGACGGTCACGAAACTTAGCTGGCAGCTCGGTGGCTTTTGCCATATCCTCCTGGTTAGCAGCCAAAATTTTGTTCGTTGCTTTTTCGAGCGCATCGGCCATCCTATTTAATGCCTCATTCTTTTGACTTGTCGATAATAATGCCAGCTGGTTAGCTGCTTTTTGGGCACGTTGGCCTATCTTAATTAATTGCTCGTTCATTTCGATTCCTCCAAACTATTAGCAATCTTGTCAGCACCAAAGTGGGTTCCGACTTCTTCACCCTTTAATATGTCAATAATAATCCGTGGGTCGCGACCATTACATAACACCATCTGCCGGTTATCTTGCATCATCATCTTAGCAGCCCGTAGTTTAGTAACCATTCCACCGGTTCCAAAGCGTGTACTGGTTCCAGCTGCTCCCGCTTCAATGCCGCTAGTTAAATGATCAAGGTTGCGAATTGGTTGAGCATCAGGGTTGCGGTGAGGGTCAGCAGTATAAAGTGCATCCACGTCAGAGAGAATAATTAACAAGTCAGCACCAATCTTAGTAGCTACAAGTGCCGACAACTCATCATTATCAGAAAAAGTTGTATGATGATCCAGTTCATCAACAGAAACCGGGTCGTTTTCGTTAATGATCGGAATAATTCGTTTCGTCATGAGAACCTCAATAGTGTTTAAAACATGCTGCTTGCTGACTGGGTAGTGCAAGACATCACGCGTTAACAATAATTGGGAGACTTTCGTTTGATAGTTCAAAAAGCGTTGGGAATAAATTCTCATTAATTCTAATTGTCCCACTGAAGAAAGTGCTTGCTGTTCCGCAATTGCTTTTGGCCGCTGCTTTAAGCCCAGGCTCTCTAACCCAACCCCCATCGCGCCGGATGAGACCAGGATAACTTCTAGGCCACGGTTATTTAGCGCCGAGAGTGTCAGTGCCAAATTATCAATGACGGGTAAATTAACTTGTCCGTTTTTCTGTACTAAGGTGCTAGTACCAACTTTGATGACTACCCGTTTGATTTTTTTATTTGCCATTCTCACCACTCCTCTAAAAAAAAACACGTCCTTAACGAGGACACCAATGACGGCGGTACCATTCCTCTTTAAAGACATGCTTTACCCTTTTTAATTCTATTATTAACTTGTTAACTTAAATATGTAACCCGGCTTCGACACTTTGTCACCTTTACAGTTACCGGTGGCTCCCTGAATGGTCTTATTTCAGCTACACCGACAGTTTATTCGATTCTTTTTTTGATGTCAAGAAGCAAGTCTCACTCGGTTCGTCGGAAAAGCCAAGCGGTAACGAGTCCAGTCAGGCCGCTAATGAGACCACCGATAGCAGCTATTAATTGGCCTCGATTACTATCGCCAGTTTGTGGCAATTGATCGTTGGCACTAGTTGGGACCTGCTGATGCTCTAATTGGCTAAGTAACTCTTTTTCCGCGGCCAGGGTATCATCTGACTTTGTCGATCCTTTATCTTCAGCCGCTGCCTTGTGACCCTCTTCTGGTAAAGTTTTCGCATTTGCTGGAGTTTCTGAATGAACGTCATTAGAAATTTCGTTCTCAACTTGTGTCGACTCGCTTTGGTTATTAACATTGTTTGTCTCAGCTGTGGTTTGCTGCGAAGCGTCGACTTTTTCCGGGTGTTCATCCGTTGTTTGCGTACTTTCGTCAACTGCATGATGAGCGTCATCCGCCGTTTGTTGTGAAGAGTCAACTTGTTCCGGATGTTCTACGGGAGTTTGAACACTCTCATCAGTAACTGGACGTTTTGTCTCTTCTACTGTTTGATCCACGGTACTATCAACAGGGTCTAAAGATTCATTATCATTATCTACTGGCTTTTCCGCTGGTTGGTTATCTTCTTCACCCGGATCTGGTTGTCGTTGATCCTGTTCCGTTGGTGACTTGGTTTGTTCTTCTTTGCCATGTTGTTGATCATCTTCCTCATTTTCTAATGACCGGTAATGAGATGCTTTTGTAAAATGCAGTGGTGCTGGATCAACATTGTCAAAAAATAAGGCTAATGCTTCTCGACTCTTCACCAACTCTTGTGGTGATAGCTTAATCCCTTCAGTATCTATCGATTCATATCCCGGTAGTGTTTGGGGGATGACTACTTCTAGCCATTCAGGATCAACCTGGTATTTGATATTCGTTTTCCAATGGTGTAACTGGTCATACTGATAGCTTGCGACAACTTTAAAACGAACCTCCTGTGTTGGGGCACCATCAATTGGTTTTTGATCTACCTCTGGCTGGAGCGTGACAACCACCTCATGAACCTGTTTCTGAGCTAGTTTGCGTCGAGTGACTGTCCAATCGACCTGATCTCCTTCTTGGGGAATGGTAAAAGTGCCTGGCATTACTGATAGTTGGTCACCATTAACCAACAAAAAAGGTCTTCTTTTTTCAATCTTAATTGGCACCGTTTCCCCCGGCTTACCAGTCAAAACAATTTTATCTACCAACTGGCCTTTTTCTACCAACCGGATATAAATAGTTTTTGTCTGACTAGCTTTGGATATCGGCAGATCATCTGTCACCCGCTGGGATGCTTGAGCGGATCCACCTATTTGGCAAGCTGTCAAAACCGTTCCCACAGCAATGACAACCGCTAGTTGGTTCTTTATACTACGTTCTTTTTGCATAATCATCCTCCGTACTTCTGATTGGGGGAGTACCCCTAATCATTAAGTACGGTAAAAAGAAATTAAATGAACGAAAAAAGTCGCGGCCCCAAACCGCGACTAATTAATATAATGGTCTTTAAAGTGAAGAATAAAGTACCCGCTCAACATCATCGACAATTTGTTGTGGAGTTAGGTGGTACCATTCATAAAGAACGTTCAGCGGGACATTATCAGCAAATTCACGCGGTGCTCCAAAGGACAGCACCTTCATGTCGGTTGGACCGTAATAACGAGCAACCGTCTCACCAAATCCACCGTGAACCGTGCCATCTTCCAAGGTCACTACTAAATCGTGATCTTCTTGGAGATAATGGAGGTCCTGCTGGTCAATTCCAGTAACGGATTCAGGATTAATTAGTGAGGCATCAATGTGCAACTGTTGTTTCATCAACTCACGAACATGTTCACCTAGTTGCCAGAAATCACCAACCGCCATGATAGCCACCTTGTTCCCGTGGTGAGCAAAGTTGTAGTCAATGTTGGAATAGTCAGTTTGACTAGCCTGACCGTGAATAACCGGCTTTTCTGGTTGGCGAATCAAAATTGGCGTATCAGTCTGCTTGATTGCCCATTTTAGCATGGCCATCATTTCTTCCAAGTTGGTAGGCACCAGGTATTCCAGGTTTGGAATATTCTTAATAAACGAGATATCCAAGGATCCCTGGTGAGTAGCCGAATCATCGCTAATTGTCCCACCCCGAACAATCATCACAATTGGCGCATCGTTTAATGCTACGTCATGAACTAACTGGTCATAAGCACGTTGCAGGAAAGTACTGTTCATGAAAACAACCGGTCGAATACCACGAGTAGCCATCGCCACGGCTGAAGTGACGCATTCTTGCTCGGCAATACCTGAGTCCCAATAATTATCTGGGTACTTGGCCTGGAAGCGTTTAAGGTCGAACATCCCCGGAATAGCGGCGTTCATCGCCATGATTGGCACACCCGCAGCCACCTGCTTTTCCAACTCATCAACCACCGCAGCACTGTAACTTTCCTTTGCCGCTGGCTCAGTAGATTTGCCAGTTTGTGGGTCAAATGGTCCACGCCAGTGATATTCCATCTCATTTTCTTCAGCGGGCTTGAACCCCTTCCCCTTGAGGGTATGCACGTGCAAGACAATCGGGTGGTCAATATCCTTAACGTTCTTGAAGACCTTGATCATCTCGGAAAGGTCATTGCCGTCTTCCACATAACGGTAGTCCAGCCCCATAAACTTAAAAATATTGTTTGAGCTTTGCCCGTGGGTATCACGTAACTCCTTTAAGCCCTTGTAAAGACCACCCTGGTTTTCGTCAATCGACATGTTGTTATCATTAACGACAATAATCAGATTAGACTGCAGTTTGGCAGCGTTATTTAGTCCTTCAAAGGCCAGCCCGCCAGAGAGCGAACCGTCCCCAATCACGGCAATGACGTTATCCGTTTTGCCAAGCTTGTCACGAGCAATGGCCAAACCGTCAGCGAGAGCAACCGACGTTGATGTATGGCCAACTTTAAAGAAGTCATGGTCACTTTCTTCTGGTGCGGTAAATCCAGAAACTTCATCGTAGTGGTCAGGATCTAAGAAGCCCTGCTTCCGCCCCGTCAGCATCTTGTGCGCATAGCACTGGTGAGAAACGTCCCAGACAATCTTGTCGTGTGGTGAATTAAAGACGTAGTGTAGTGCCAGCGTGGTTTCAACAATTCCCAAGTTAGGACCCACGTGTCCGCCAATCTTCTCGTCTCGCTCTAGGATTAACTGGCGCATTTCTGTTGCTAATTGTTTTAATTCGTCAAGAGACATTGTTTTAATATCTTCTGGCTCATTCACTTCATTCAACAAAAAATCAGGATGTTGATTCATTATAATGTGCACCTCTTGTGGTTGAGAAACTGCTACGTGTGACTTGTATTTAATCTTTGTGCAACTTAGTTATTATTTTACAACAAATCACAAGTAAGTGAAAATATTCTGTTGGAATTTAGTTGACGACTAATAAGGCCAAAGCTATGATTTGGTCGTAAAGAGGGAGGATCTGACATGACAACTAATCAAGCAATTGCAAAACTTTCACCCAACCTGCCACTAACAAGTGAACAGTCAGCGCTAGTTAATCGCATCATTCATTTTATCACTGACCACCTCGCCGATGGTTCTCCTGCTGTCTTTAGCATTATTGGTGATGCTGGGACTGGCAAGAGTGTCGTCTTGACTCATCTCTTCACCAAATTGCAACAGTTGGCGCGTCACAACCAAAGCAGTCCCTTGTTCCAAACGTGCAATTACTTTACAGTTAACCACCCGGAAATTCTCAAGGTTTATCGCGAATTGGCGGGGCAGCAAACTTCACTTTTAAAAAAAGATTTTCAGCGGCCCACCAGTCTCATTAACCGCTTAAACAAAGCAGACGAACAGGTGGATGTTGTGGTCGTCGATGAAGCCCACCTCCTCTTATCCAAGCCCGACCATTACAACAATTTCTACCATAACAACCAGTTGACAGAACTGCTCAAGCGCGCACAAATCGTCATCTTAGTAATAGACTATTCACAAGTTCTCCGGATGAAAAGTCTGTGGACTCCCGGGAGACTTGCCAACATAATCGAGAACGTTCCGCATGAACAATACCACTTAACTCACCAGTTCCGCATGACGGCTAGCGACGAACTAGTCGACTGGTTGAATACACTGACGGAGGATTGTCACATTGACAACTTGCCCGATAGCTCCCGAGATAATTATGACTTTCGCGTTTACGATGATGCCGAAGAAATGCGACGTGCCATTGTTCGCCGTAATCAGGAAGTTGGCTTATCACGTGTGTTATCAACATCTGGCTACCCATCAACCCTCGACGGTGGTAAACACTATATCCAAGAAGGCAACTTTAAAATGCCCTGGGACCAGTACAATTTTACGGCAACCCCCTGGGCGGAAATTTCCCAGACAATTGACGAAGTCGGATCAATTTATACGTGTCAAGGATTTGACCTCAATTATGCCGGCATTATCATTGGACCGGTTATCAGTCAACAGCCAAATAGCCGCACCCTGCAGGTAAACCTCGATCGTTTTACCGACAGTGAAGCCTTCAAAAAAAGAGCCGACTTAACTGATCCGGTGGAAATTGACAAATTGAAACGGTGGATGATCATGAACGCCCTCAACGTGATTCTCAAACGCGGTGTTCACGGCACTTACCTCTATGCTCACGACCCCCTCTTGCGGCAAACGCTTTCTTCGCTTTTTCAAGCTCATGGGTGGAACAATGTTCTTCACTGCTAACATTCACCGCCAATTCCCGTTTTATGCTAAAATAAGAATGTTATCCAATGGCGGGAGGTCAACCTATGACGAAAAGAAAAACCAGCGGGATTTTCCTGATTATTATCGGGATCATCATTGTCCTCGCTGGAATCACTTTTATTTATCACGATTTTAAACCAGAGCTACAGCTGCTGATGCATCTCAATAGTCACAACAAAGCCAAATTGATGGTGATGATGCGTAGTCACGGTCTTCCGGATATGTTGCTACTGGTTGTCCTCGTTGCCGTTTTAAACTCAATTCCAGGACTATCTAACTCGGTCATTTGCTTATTTGCGGGGATTTGTTTTGGACCCTGGTTAGGATTAACCATCAACTGGAGCGGCAACATCCTCGGTAACCTGGTAGTTTACTCACTCCTTAGCAAGCTATCCCTGCCAGCAAAGTGGACCCACAACAAATTGCTGACTGAACTCAATCACAGCGCTCATAAAAAGCTCCGGCTGATTATCTCCTTCATGGTGCCAATCATCCCCAGCATTATTGTTAACTACGCTTGCGCCCAGGAAAAAATGAACCTGAAGCAATTCCTACCACTGGTCATCATCGGTATGCTCCCTACGTCTTTTCTTTACGCCTTCGGTGGTGATGCTATCTTCCGGGGAAACATTAAGCGGCTCGTGGTAGATGTAGTCCTCATTCTTGCAGTTGTCTGCTGCTACCGAATCATCATGCGTAACAACAAAAACACAGCAAAAGATTAAAGAAGGTTTTATTATGCGAATGCGTCGTTTTGACGATCTGACAATTTACGTCAGCGACTTAGAACAATCCCGTCGTTTCTATCACGAAGTTTTCGACATGCCGATCATTGAAGAGCAAAGTGATGATAACCACGTCACTCTCCGTTGCGGGCATCAGTTAATCCGGTTGATGGCTGCTGATACCGCCCACCGATCAATGGTTGGCAAGGCCATTTTCAGCGTTGTTGCCCGTGATAGCATCCATGATATTTCACACCACTTCATTAGCTATGAAGTTCCGATTATCCAACCGGCACACTCAGCACTCGGTGCTGAAGGTAAAATGCAGGAAATTACAATTGCCGATCCAGACAGTAATACTATCAATGTCGTTGTCTACCAGAACAAATAAGGAGTCTTAATCATGAAACCAAGCAAAGCAATTTACGTTCAACAAGCAACCATGGAAGACCTTGACGATGTCATGGAACTAATCGAAGATGGTCGCAAAGCCTTACAGGAAAATGGCGTTCCCCAGTGGCAAGATGGTTACCCGTCCCGTTTGACCATGCATCAGGACATCGATTCAGAAAATTGTTACCTGCTAATGTATGGAAACGAAATTGCTGGTTGCGCTACCCTGATGCTCGACGGTGATACTTACTATACTCACATCGTATCAGGCATGTGGGCTCGTCCTGGTCACGCTTTTGCGACTATTCACCGGGTTGCTATTTCTAACCGCTTCCGGGGAATGCGGCTAGCCACTTACCTCTTCTCTGATCTCATCAGCATTGCTTATCGCGAAGGCGTTCGCAACTTTCGAATTTCAACACACGAGAAAAATCTCCCGATGCAAAAAATTCTTGCAGCTTTTGGGTTTGTCGAACGCGGGACTGTTTACACTGGTCCGCGGCCAACCGACTTACGTAACGCCTATGAAATGAACCTTAAAGAAGATTAAATGATAAGCTGGTCAAGTTGGCCAGCTTTTTTATTACAATGTTAAAATAAGGTAAGTATTCCTTATTCGGAGGTGGCGTCATGCCAGCAAAATCCACCCAAGGGCGCCTGAAAGAGATTCTTTCAGTTATTCGTCAATACAAATTGGTAACTAATTTTTACCACCAGACAAATCCCCAGGCAGTTCGTGAAGCGTTAGAACAATTAGGCCCAACTTTTATCAAAGCCGGTCAGCTGCTTTCAACACGCCCAGACTTAGTTTCGCCTGCTTACATCAAAGAACTACAACAATTGCAGGACAATGTCCCGCCTGAGCCGTTTCTTGTAGCTAAAAAGACAGTTGAAGCAGCCATTCAGCAACCAATTGAAGAAGTTTTTTCGTCATTTGATCAGCACCCCTTTGCTTCTGCTTCTATTGGTCAAACTTACCACGCCCAATTAACGGATGGAACAAAGGTGGTCGTCAAGGTCCAGAACCACAACGTTCCGGAATTGGTCCGGACTGATCTGTCACTGTTTGACAAGGCACTCCGCATCTTAAAAATCGTTCCTACCGGGAAGTCTGCAATTAATATTGACTGCGCTTACCAGGAATTACGGAAATCCTTACTAAACGAGATTGATACCAAACTTGAAGCCAGCAACGGGGCGGAATTTTATCGCTTAAACAATGGTGACGGGATCATCCGGGTTCCAAAAGTCTACCCACAATATAGTGGTCAAGGGGTCCTCGTTAACCAGGCCATGAATGGCAAAAGTATTAAACACTACCTTGCTCAGCCGTTAGCTGAAGACGAACAACAGCGACAAGCACAACAGAAGGAACGTCATTATTTAGCGAAGGAACTTGTCCGTAATTTCATAAAGCAAGTCTTTGACGATCACTATTTTCACGCTGACCCACATCCCGGAAATATATTGTTCTACCGGTTACCAGTCAATGATCAACCAACCTTAAAAACCACTCACCAGTGGTCTAAAGAAGTAATGGGGACCAGCATTGCTACCCAGACACAAACGGTCCTTCCACCACTTCGTCTTGTCTACCTTGATTTTGGTATGATGGGTCGTTTAACCCCAAACCTGGCAGACGGCATTGCCCAAATTGTACTGGCGCTGAATTCCAAGGATGAGCAAGCCATTGGCGCGGCGATTTTAGCAGTTTGCAACCGGGTCGGTCCTGTTGACGAACCACGATTCTACCGGCAGTTAGGAGAATTGATCAGTCCCTACTTTAATGAAGGACTAGGTGACATTGATTTTGCTGACCTTCTCTTTCACATCATCCACCTCTGTGAAGATAATAACCTACAAGTTAAATCTGAAGTCACCCTCCTAGTCAAGGCATTTGGAATGCTAGAAAATACCGTTGCCAAGCTTGATCCCGAGTTGTCAATGATGGAAGTCGCGCGACCATTTGCCAAAAAGTACTTTTGGCAGAAGTTTAACTTTCGCAACCTGGTGGATGAACAATTACTGGCCCTGGTGAAGGGCGTGCAATCAACTAGCCAGTTCTCAACTAGGATCAATCGTTTTTTGCAAATTCTCAGCAACGGCCAGGTTCAAATTAACTTTCGCTATCAAAATGAACGTAAAGTCCTCAAATACCTTGAAAAAATTGTTGACCGACTGATGGTTGTAATTATCCTGGCAGCAGTCATTCTCGGCTCTTCCATCCTCGTAAAGGGTAGCGACGATCACTCCTCCATTAACCATATTGGGATGATTGGTTACTTGGTCGCTATCTTAGTGATCATTATTTTACTGGTTAGCACCTTGATCGAACGATGGCGGCACCGAAAATAATGATAAAAAAGGTTCCGTGCAGTTGAGCACGGAACCTTTTCCTTTAAGTAAGTTTCAATAATTTATTTTCGTGACAGGTGGTACCGGTGCGACCGATCCTCGCCAGTTGTCTTGTTAGCCGCATAGCCGACTGGAACAATGACACTGACCTCATAGCCATCTTTGACCCCTAGTTCAGCCAATAAGTCACTATCATCATTTAATACCAACGCACCACCCATGATATAAACAGAACCGAGGCCAAGAGCGGTAGCCTGCAACATGATGTTTTCAGCAGCAACGGATGAATCGCGCTCACCAAACTTACTCTCCTTCTTTGTTGTCAAGATGAAAAGCAGTGGAGCTCCGTAACAGGAGTTATTGGTGGAATGCTCAATTCGTTGCCGAAACTCTTCGTTTGTCACAACAATTCCTCGCAAGTCATCGGTTTGTTTCATGGCACACGGGGATGCCTGAAAAGCTTCAATTAATGCTTGAATATCATTCTCACTCACCGGCTTGGATTGATATTTGCGCACGGCACGACGATTACTAATTGCTGATAACATCACTAAAAACCCCTTTTCTTATTGGTAACACTCTTTTGCATATTCCATTAGGTGCTTAACCGTGACCACTTACTCCTGACGCTTATTAGCAATTACGTTCTGGCGAAGCTTTTTAGCGACTCGCCGCTTCAAGAATAACGGCACGGTTTCAACAACTGTATCACTAAATTCCAGTCCGTAATACTGTACCGGAGACATGGTATGATTTTGCAACCAGATCCGAACCTGGATCAAGACACGCCGCCAACCAGAAATAGCGGTATTCTTATCAAGAAGTTCACGGATGAAGACGAACCGGAAATCCCCCACTTGTCGTCCCGGCTGGGTCGTATATTCTTGTGGTTGTTTATCAATGATTCCTTGATTCATCAGATCAGAAACAACCTGACGCAGGTACATGTTGACACTATTACCCATCTTGAAGCCGAGGTAAAGCTGCAGGTTAACAATGTTCCGAGTTCCCATCATGTCGACGGTGTAGTAACTAGTATATGGTTCATCAGTAGTATTGATTGTCACAAACCAGTAAACCTTTGCCCGCTTCAGGTTTTTATCAAGAATAGAGTAAAGCGTCTCCCTTTTGACCATCCGATTCTCGTTAATTCGCGCCATCATAACCAGGTTAGAGACGTAAAGTGGGATATCCTCGTTGTTTGACAGATCCTGAAGCATCTGCTTGTAGTCGTTTAGGCAAAGGTACTCGCTTTCCCCATAGAGACTACCACGCAACTTATTCCCGTAGTACCAACTAACCATGGTCATTAAGATCATAAAAGTTAGTAACAGGGTGACATAGCCACCGTGAATAAACTTGGTTAGACTAGAAATCAAGAAGATTGTTTCAATCGTGGCGTACAAAACAATGTAGAGAGTGGCAAAGAAACGGTTAGAATTGGCTAACAAATACTGGTGCAAAAGGACAGAAGTCATCAGCATCGTAATGGTAATGGCTAGCCCATAAGCTGCTTCCATGTGTGCTGACGTCCGGAAGAAGAGCAAAATTGAACAAGTGATCAGGCAAAGCAACCAGTTAATTGGCGAAATATAGATCTGGCTACGAGCCATCGATGGATGCTCGACTGGCATGCGTGGCAACAGTTTCAACCCAACTGCTTCTTCGACCAGGGTAAATGAACCAGTGATCAATGCCTGGGAGGCAATAATGGCTGCCAAGGTTGCAATGACCACCCCAAAAAGATAAACCTCTGCTGGCAGCATCTGGTAGAACGGGTTATATCCCGAACCATTAGAACCCAAAGTCGACAAACGACTAATTAAGAAGGCTCCCTGACCGAAATAGTTTAAAGTTAACGAAATAAACACTAATGGCCAGGTGACATAAATTGCCTTCCGGCCGACGTGCCCCATATCAGAGTACAGGGCTTCAGCCCCGGTCGTTGCCAGGAAAACACTCCCCAGAATAAAAATACCAACCTTATTATGTGGGTCAAAGAGCAATTCAATCCCGTAATGTGGCAAAATTGCCCGTAATACGAAGGGATCAGCACTGATATTTTTAAGGCCAAAGACTGCCAAAAAGCCAAACCAGACAACCATAATTGGGCCAAATGCCCCACCAATAAAACTGGTCCCAAAACGTTGAATACAGAAAAGAGCTAATAAGATGACCAGTGTAATAATAATGACCTCGCCCTGATCATGAACGAGCACCCCGTGGGAACCAAAGTTGACGCCCTTGAGTCCTTCAATAGCGGTAGTAACCGTTACGGCTGGCGTTAAAGTCCCGTCAGCGAGCAACGCCGCCCCACCAATTAGTGCCGGAATAATTAACCATTTGGCGTACTTTCTGACAAGTGCATAAAGAGCAAAGATCCCTCCTTCGCCCTTGTTATTAGCGCGCATCGCAATCAACACGTATTTGATCGTTGTCATTAACATTAATGTCCAAAAGACTAATGATAAGCAACCAATCACGTATCTTTCCGTCAGGTGTTGCGTCCCGCCAACATCGTTAATGAGTGCGTTCATCGTATAAAGCGGTGACGTCCCGATGTCTCCATAGACGACACCTAAAGCGATCAGAGCATTGGCCAGTAACTTTTTATGACCTTTCTGCATCACTCATTCTCCTTTCATATTTAAGGAAATTGTATTTCTAGTTGATATGGAACATTTTAGTTCTCCAAGTTAGAATAGTCCAGTTTACTTAGCTAAGCTAATTTGCTTCGGACAGGGTTTGAAATAGGCGCTTTCACTTTAGACTGGTATAATAAGTGGTAAGAATTACTGAGAAAGGACCTATTCTAAGTATGGGTATTAGTCCAACTAGTCCAGTTGTTTTACTAGTTATTGTTTTTATTCTGTTGCTGGCGGCTCTCTTCACACTACTTGAGTATTCATTAGTGAAGACACGCCCAAGTGAACTAAAGACACGTAAGCAAACCCGGGCAGTCAAACGTGCCGAGTACATGCTGGAACACTTATCAGAGTATCTTTCTACCGCCCAAGTGGGAGTCACAATTACTTCCTTGATCCTTGGGTGGATTGGTGAAGACTACGCCGTTGGAATGTTAATGAAGTTGCACGTGCTTCCTCATAACCTGGCAGCAGAGTTCTCCTCCATTATCGGTATCCTGATTTTTACCTTCCTGCACGCCGTCTTTACTGACTTGGTACCAAAGAACATGGCGATTGACCAGCCGGTGCGGATCCTGCTGGCGATTGTCCGTCCTGTTCACTTTTTCCACGTTATCTTCTTCCCACTGGTGTGGATTTTTAACGTTACTGCTGCAGCCTTTACCAAGTTGCTCGGTTTCAATCCCCACCCTGACGAGGATATCTACTCACAAAGCGAAATCATTTCCCTGTCTCAAGAGTCTGAAAAGGCCGGCGAGCTAGACAAAGAAGACGTGGTCTTTATGGAACGGGCCTTTGAAATGAACGATAAGGTTGCTTCTGAGGTCATGGTCGACCGGACCCAGTTATCGGTGATCGATAGCAAGGCGACGATTGCCGATGCTTCCAAAATGTACTTTAAGCGGAAGTTTACCCGCTACCCTGTCGTTCGTAATAATGACAAGGACCACATTTTAGGCTATGTCTTCAACTATGACATTATGAATGCCCTCCGTAACGATGATGGCAAGATGCGTGTCACTGAGATCATGCGTCAAGTGCCGATGGTTTACGAAAGCCAACCATTGACTGACGTCATGAAGCTAATGGTCAAGGAACACGTTCCCATCGTTGTCGTTCAAGATGAATACGGCGGGACTTCCGGGATTGTTACTGATAAAGATATTTACGAAGAACTATTTGGAACGGTTCACGAAGAAATCGACCATGATAGTGACGACATGATTGAAAAGGGAAAGGTCGATGAGAAAGGCAACCAGGGTTACACCGTCTCTGGTAAGATGAACCTTGACGACTTTGAACGCTACTTCAACGTGAAGATTGACCAGTTTGACCAGTCGGACGCAACGACAATCACTGGTTTCTTCCTCGAAGAGAAGTATGAGCTCGCTGTCGGACGACCAATCCGGGTCGATGGTTTCAGTTTCACTCCCCTGGATTTTGAAAACGCCTTTGTCGACAATTTCCACGTAGTTCATATCGAAAAGCATCCCCAAAAGAATAAGGAACAAGCTGAGACAAAAGAACAGCAAAAGAATTAATACGACGATAAAAAGAAGGTCTCCTGGTTAAAGTCAGGGCTCTTTGTCAATCGGTACTGATAGCTAATTTTGACCAGTTCAAGCAACTAGTTTGCTTGGGCTGGTTTTTCTTGTGATTATGGGTGCCTGAACCATGATGTGCGAATTTTTTAATGCTATTAGTATGCGAATCCGGAACCGGAAAAAGTTGCGAAAACCATAAGCCGTCCGTTTGATTACTTTGATTTTGTTATTAGTACCCTCAATGGGACCATTAGTTAACTGGTATTGAAAGCTCCTGATGATTTCTTCCTGGTGTTGCCGTAAAGTCCGCTGGACTTTTTGTAATTGTTTAGGCAGATTAGTGAGTTTGCGTTGTAAGAGTGCCGTTAACTCTGCTGCTTGACCTTGATCCACTGCCTCTATCAAAGTTTGGTAGTAGTCATAAGCTATTTGCAATTCGGGTGACATGGACAAAAGCCGATCAATGACCTCACTATCAGACAACCAGGCGCCACGAAAGTTGCGCCGTGGATAGTGGTGAATATTATCTAAATGAGCGATTTTTTGTAAAAGTAACTTCCAGAAACGCTTTAAAACGCGATACTCGTGGGTGCCATGACCATAACGATTCATTACTTTAATCCGCACCGCTTGAAGTGCCCGATACGCCTGGGCAACGATATGAAAATGATCGGCAATAATTCGGGCATGAGGAAAGAGTTCCTTGATTAAGCTCCGGTAAGGTTGATAAAGGTCGACGACAATCAAACGGACAGCACATCGGGCCCGCCGGGTAAAGTGACGATAAAAGTATTGCTTTAAATAACGCGAGTTCCGGGATTTAATAATATCGATGGTGCGATGATTAGTCGGATTCATTAAGAGCATGCTCATCCCACTATCAGCGAATTGGCCTGACTTGAAGTCATCAAAAGCAATCGTTGCCGGCAGCCAATCTTTCTCAGGAACAAAGGTGTTTTCTAGCGTATCGATGGTTCTGGAAACGGTACTAGCAGACACGTAATAGTTATGGGCTAACTCTTTCTGTGAAATATTACGGTGAAGGTCTTTGATAATGAATTGCTTCACGTTATTAGCAATCCGACAGCCGCGGCTAATGCCTTTAATCGTGGCGATTTTCGTCACGGTTTGCGGACATTTAGTGGACGGCTTACAGATATACTGCTGTTTTTTAATCATGAGAATGGTCTTTACACCAGCGACCGACAGGGCGGTAATGACTACTGGGCGATGACGAAAACCATTCTTCAACATCGGGCGTCCACAAACAGGACAACGACATTCACCAGTCTTGACCAAATGAATGATTTTGGTTTGGTCATCAATAGTCTCAGCCCCTTCTTTATCCAGCTGAAGCCCTGGGTCTTGGATTCCGGTTAAAAAGTTGATATCATTAGTCATGAGGATTAATTTCCTTTCTGGAGGACAATCACCACGATTTAGGCTTTGGGGTGATTGTCCGTTTTTTTTATTGTCATNTTTATCCAGCTGAAGCCCTGGGTCTTGGATTCCGGTTAAAAAGTTGATATCATTAGTCATGAGGATTAATTTCCTTTCTGGAGGACAATCACCACGATTTAGGCTTTGGGGTGATTGTCCGTTTTTTTTATTGTCATCATAAACGAAAAACGGTACCGATGGAAAATTCCATCAGTACCGAATAGTGTAGAACCAAAGTCAGGAGGCCTTCTTTTACTGTTGGGCAGTGGCAGCAGTTTTTACTTGTTGAAGAAAAGTCGTTGCTGCTTGGGTGAGGTTGCTATTTTTGCGCCAGACCATGACGTGACCAGTTGTGTGGCGCGGCTTCAAGGGAACAAACGCAAGTGCTTGGTCGTGAGCTCCCTCGTAGACTCCCTTGATAGCAAGAGCATAGTAATGCCCATCACGAATTAACTGGTTAGCATTACCAGGCAGGTTAATTGTCATGCGAACATTCAATTTTCCTTTTGTTAAATGGAGTCCCTGACTAAGGTCATCGCGGACAATACTACGACGTGTCAGTATTAGTGGTAGTTGCTCCACATCACGACGCGTCAGAAATTGTCTTCCAGCCAGCGGGTCATCAGCGCGCATAATAATTCCCCACTCTTCTTTAACGGGCAATTTCATGCAGTTATATTTAGCGGCTTCTACCGGTTCAATTAAAGCCGCCATGTCCAATAAGCCACGGTCAAGGTTTTCACGGAGAGTATCGCCGTCACCGTCAAGCATAGATAACTGAACTAGCGGGTACTGATCAAGAAAGTTCCCAATGACCTTCATCAAAAAAGGCGATACTGAACTCTCAACACAACCTACCCGAACGGTCCCCCTAAGCCCCTTCTCTTGGTTGGCCACATCTTCTTTGGCCTGCTCCCATAGGCGGAGCAGCACCTGTGCTCGCTGCTGAAACAACGCTCCTTCAGCCGTTAATGACATCAGACGAGGACGACGCATAAATAATTTGACCCCCAGTTCTTTTTCCAGCTCCATAATTTGTCGTGAAAGAGTTGGTTGGGTCACGTGCAGTTCTACCTCTGCTTTTGTAATATTATTTGTCTGTGTTACCGTCAAAAAATATTTGAGAACCCGCGTTTCCACTGAAAACACTCCTCTAATTTTTGCTGTCAAGGTCAAAAGCGTGCAACAATCAATGTGATTAAAACAATATTATTAGTTAAAATTCTACCACGAACGTGTTACAATAGGCATCGTCAATAGCAATGGGCCATTAGTTCAGTTGGGAGAATGTCTGCTTCGCATGCAGGAGGTCGCGAGTTCGAATCTCGCATGGTCCATATAACGAAACCTCAGTAAACCAAGCGGTTTACTGAGGTTTTTTCATTTAGAATACCAATGTAAGTTCAAGCTAACGGGTCAAGACGCAATTACTAAACACCCTATTCAGTCTGATCGACCATCTTAAAGGTCAAAATGATACCAATGACAATCAGTACAAGTGTAAAGTAAATCCCGTAATGAACACCAGTGGTAAAACGAATTGCCGCACTACCTGCTGCGGTCCGGCTGCCCAGTTCAAGGAAGCTGGTAGCCAGCGCAGTTGCTAGCGCCCCAACAATTTGCTGCATCGTGTTTAAAATTGTACTACCATCAGCAGATTGCATCCCCGTTAATGAGTTCAGCGCACTTGTCTGGGATGGTGACATCGCAAGTGGACAGCCGATCATTAGAATAACGTGTGCCGCAATAACATAGCCAACAGGTGAGCGGTCAGTTGTAAAGGCCAACATTAACCCACCGACCAGTGCAATCAAAAACCCGCATCGTGCTGGTTTCTTGGCACCGATGCTATCATACATTCGACCAGCAACTGCAGAAGTCAAGGCGTTGACAATGCCACCTGGCAGCATAATGACCCCCGTTAAAGCGACCGGCAGTAGGAGGCCGTTTTGAATATACATTGGCAGCAGGTACATGGCAGACAAGATAATGCCAAAATCAAGCATTACTAACGTTGAGCCAATCGCAAAGGTCGGCGTTTTAAAGACGCGCAGGTTTAAAATGGGCGTCTTGATGTTGAGTTGCCGGTGAACATACAAGCCAAGGACGATGATGCCAACTAGCAATGAACAAAGCACCGGTAGAGACAACCAGCCATCACGGCTGGATAAACTGGCACCAATTACCAAGCCTGAGCAGCCAATGGCAGACTCGATGATCGACAAAACATCGACATATGGGCGGGTAATCTGGCCAACATTTTCAAGTGACGTTAACGCAAAAATCAGGGCAACTAACAGAAACGGAATAAAGAGCCAAAAAATCCAACGCCACGATAACTTACCAAGAACTAAGCCGGTTAGCGTTGGCCCAATGGCCGGTGCGAACATAATTACCAACGCACAGACGCCCATTACCGCCCCAATCTTCTGTGGTGGAAAAATCTGCATAACTACAGCAAACATTAACGGTAGGATTAGCCCGGTAGCAATTCCCTGGATCATCCGTCCAATTAACAAAACAGCAAAGTTTGGCGCAAGAGCGGAAATCATTGCTCCCACAATAAAGTCAAGCAACGCAAAAATGATAATTTGTCGCGTTGTGAACCACTTTGAAATCATACTTGACAGTGGCAAGATAATGCCAATCACTAACATATATCCAGTCACTAACCACTGAATAGTGGCTGTATTCGTCCGAAAGGCCAGTGTCAATTGCGGTAGGGCAATGTTTAGCGAAGTCTCACTTAACATCCCAACAAAAGCGCCCAGCAGCATACTAACCATCGCTAATTTCGGATGGCGAACGTGTTGTTGATTCTTTTGTTCATTCATTATTAAAAATCACTCCTCATTGATTCTTCTTCAAACACAATTGGTTACATTACCAGAATCAATTATCTTTCGTAAGTGATTTTTAAATGTTCCTTGTTTTGTTAACTACTATCCTTAATAAAATTAAGTTGTCTCAGTCTGGCAGGAGAAGCTCTCCTCTGGAATAAAGAACAGCATCCCCAGCGATTGTCACCCTGCTTCCCCGATCCTCGCAGTATAGGACACCAGTTCGGTTTGAATCCTGAAAGGCGGTAACCTGTTTCTTTCCTAGCTGGTCAGCCCAGTAAGGAACAATTTGACAGTGAGCACTGCCACAAACTGGGTCCTCGGCTACCGCCAGTTTCGGTGCAAACGAGCGTGATACACAATCATAACGTTTGTCATCACTCGCTGCCGTGATACTCTGCAGCAACCCCGGCAAGTTCAATAAGTCTGCGGTGCGTGGACGGCACTTGCGGACATCACCAGCTGTTGGTAACACGCACAGGAGATCACGGTCCTGATAAGCAGCGACGGGACGTACCCCAAATGCGGCAGTCATTTCCGGTGTAACGGCAACCTCGTTTAACCGATAACTAGGAAAGTCCATCTGAAGGTGACCGTTCACCTGGCGGACCTTCAACTGACCACTTGGTATTAAAACTGACCAGGTCAGCTGCTGGCTGACGAAAGGTAAATATTAAAAAGGCTGTCGCCAGTGTTGCGTGCCCGCACAAGTTAATCTCCCCGCCCGGGGTGAACCATCGTAAGTCATATTCCGCAGGTTGTTTTTGAACAGCAAAGGCGGTCTCTGATAAGCGGTTTTCCATCGCTACATGCTGCATCAACGATTCGTCGGGAAAGTGATCAGCAAAGCAGACGGCAGCTGGGTTGCCAGTAAATAAGTTCTTTGTAAAAGCATCAACATGGTACATTTTCATTGTTATTCCCTCTTTCCTTAACTTACTTGACATTATTATAGTGACTGGTTCAAGATTAGTGAAACAAATCTTTTGAATGGTTTAATAAGGAGAACTTATAGATGAATCGATTGCGCGCTTTAAAAGCAATTCTCACAACCGGCAGTTTCACTGCTGCTGGCCAGCTTCTTGGTTATTCACAGTCTGCAATCAGTCAGATGATCAACAGCCTTGAAAGCGACGTGGGCTTCCCCCTGCTGCACCGAACCCATGGCCAAGTAGGACTCACGCCTGACGGTCAAAAATTACTACCGCTAGTAGAACAGCTATGTAATGACTGGTCAACCTTTCAGGACCGGGCGGCTGAAATCAGGGGCCTTCAGTCTTCAACAATCAAAATCGGTACTATTTCTAGTATTTCTGCACACTGGCTGCCGCCACTGATTAACAACTTTCAACAAAAGTATCCCGGGGTCCACTTCACCCTCCTGCAGGGAGATTACACCACCATCCCCCAATGGGTTGACGACAATACTGTTGATTTCGGGTTCATTAACCCTGCTGCTCAGCCAACCCTTCCGGTAAAATACCTCAAAAGTGGCGAATTGAAGGCCGTTTTACCGGCTAACCATCCGCTGGCAAAAAAGCAGAAGCTTAGTCTTAGTGACCTAGCAAAAGAGCCCTTCCTCATGCTTGAAGAAGGGCTCTACAGCGAACCGTTGAATGCTTTTCACCAGCTAGGCATCCAACCTAATATTCAGTTACGCGTCCACGATGACTACTCATTACTGGCAATGATTGAAGCAGGACTGGGATTTAGTATCCTTGCTGACTTAGTGTTGAAGAAGCAAAACTACCAAGTGGCCATCCGACCGCTCCTCCCCCGGTTATATCGACAAATTGGTATTTACCAACGGCCGTCACAATTAATGTCGTTGGCAAGTCAGCGATTTATTGATGAACTGTTTCAACAGGCAAGTGACCTACCCTAATTGGCGGAATTTATTCTCCATGCCGCTGACCTAAATTGAGCTGTTGCCGAGTTTGTAAGTGATCAATTGCCTGGAGAAGGTGTCCTGCCCGTTTAATCAACCGGCTATCAATTTGGGCTCGCTTTTGACTCAGTTCTATACTGGCCCCCTGGTTTACTAGGAGCCTCCCCTGACTGTCATACTGATAACCACCAAACAAGTGCTGGCTGATGGGGGTAACTAAGCGCGAATTAACAACGCGCAGTAACCCAATCACTCGCTGGTAATCCAAGTAACCAAGCGTCACAATATCCCGTGGATCAATATAATTAAAAATCTGACAACGAATTTGCAGGGCACGTTTTCGCTGATCCGGTGACAATAACCAGTAAATATTTGGCCCCTCAAACAAGTAACTATTTGCTAATTGGTTTGGAAAGAAGCAGTTGGCAAGTGCATACTGGGCATTAATGGAACCCAGTGAGTGACCATAAAGCCAAAACCGTGCATTTGGATAGGCTCTCATCAGCCGGTTAAGCGTTGCGCTCGCACTAAGCAGCTGATTCGGAATGGCAGTTTGCCGCGTCAAGATCGCCGAACCAACCGGGAAATTAGTTTTTAACCACTGATTCACCCAGGCATCATGACCACCACTGATAATCCCTGTCGAACCACGGAAGAGAACCGTCACCTCTTGTTCCAGATGGTTGACAACAACCGTTAGATAAAGATCATTAACCTGGTGAATAATTTTTCCCACTTTACCGATGAAATTGCGTCCGTAATCCAGGTAAATTGACTGACCAACCCGCCACTGATGGTAGGCCAACTCCGTTAATTGGATCCGTTGACGGTCTGTTAATTGTCGGTTGCCCAAGCCCTCTCAGCCCCTTCCAAATTACAAAAAACACGCTAGCTCCCCGCTAACGTGTTTATTTTATCATAGGCCGACTAGTCCCACTAACCAACGACCAGCTCATAAACGTAAGAGATTTCGTTCTTCCGGTAAACCCCGTGAAGTGTGCCGACGCGCTTGAAACCATTCTTTTCGATTAGGTGCTGCATCGCCTTGTTGTCTTCGTGCGTATCGATCCGCAAAGACTTAATATGTGCGGCTTTTTCAACGTAGTCAATTACCGACTCAAACATCCGGGATGCGTACCCATGCCCCGCATGATTGGAGTGAATTGCAACCCGGTGTATGACACGGTACTGGTCAGTATCAACCAGCCAGTGACCATCCATTGTGTCGTAATCGTGTTCCGGCGGAGCAACGATCGACAATGTACCAACCGTTTCTTGATCGTCAGACACTACCAGGTAAGCAAACCCCTTTTCAATGTCTTCCTTAACGTGCTCACGGTTTGGGTAATCCCCCTGCCATTGATCAACACCTTTTTCGGCCAACTGGTTACGGCCATCAGCCAAAATTTCGATAATCCGGTCGAGATCGTTTTGAGTTGCTTTTACCAGTTTGATAATCGCCATCTCCTATCATTATAAAATCCAATTAGTAACTTTAGCATAAGCAGCTTCAATAAAGCAAATAATTGGCCTTTGCCTGGTTGGCAAACAGTTTTTCGTCACTTACAATAAAGCTGATAACACATTAAGGAAGTCATGATAATGAAACACCATTTTTCTTACCTCACGCTTGCAGCAACCATCACCATTAGTTTACTCGCTGGAATGCCGCTATCAGCTCACGCCGCCCTTAGCCACCGTTTTCGTCAGTCAACAACTGCAACTCACGGCTATGGTTCTGGTGCCCACGCAGAACGACACATGGTGAATGCCGCGGTTAACGCCGGGGTAACCAAAACAGTCGTGTCGGCCAATGTCGATGCTAATGGCCACGTCACATTTTCAAAGAAAATCCCTCGGCATGCAATCAACCCTATCGTAATGGTCAACTTCGAGGATAATGAGAACACAAACTACTCACAAGACGGCCAGTACGTCGCTAGCGTTCTCCACCACCTCAAAACTGTCGACCACATCAAGAACGTGAACCTGGAAGCCCACTCAATGGGTAACATGGCGTTAGCTTACTACTTTTTGAAGAACGCACATAATAAGCAAATGCCCAGGGTCCGTAAACAGTTAGATTTAGCAGCACCGATGAATGGGATTCAGGGATATGACTTGCCGGTCAATTTCACCGTTAACCAGCAAACTGGCAAACCATCAGTTATGTCGGCTAATTATCGCCAGATGACACAGTTGCGCCACCTTTACCCTAAAAACCAGGTGAAGATTCTAAACATTTACGGGAACGTTGGCAACCGTACTGACAACCAGGTCGATGTTCGTTCAGCACAGTCACTCAAGTACCTTGAAAGCAACCGGGCAAAATCATTCCGCGAAAAGAAAATCACCGGTCCCGGTGCTGATCACGTTCAACTACATCGCAACCCGGAAGTTGACCAACTGCTCATCCAATTTTTCTGGGGCAAATAAAATAACAAGGGGGTTGTGACATAATCCCTCTTATTCACACTAAAAGTTAACCGGCGGTACAACAATGGCCTCTAACGTTCTGGTAAAACCGAACGCTAGAGGCCTATTGTTGCTCGCTGGGGCGGCGGATAGCCTAGCTGCGTGTCGTGACGACGAAGTCATAAATGACTTCCGCGTTAGAACCGTTCAAAAACGAAATCATTCTGATTTCTGTTTCACGGTTTGTCACGATCCCCATTTTTAATGTTGTTCTTGATGATCGTCATCCTTTGGTGAGTGATGACTACTTAAATCAATCAATGGCGGATCCTGTTGTCCACTGTCGCCGTGATGTTTAAACAACCCTAATTTATCTGCCATCCTGGCACCGGCAAAAACGAACGGTGGCACCAGTAGAGAATCTAACAACCCACTCAGTAGAGCTGCCGGGAAAGCTTGTTGAAGTTCAATCACTGCTCCCCGCAGGTTACCAAAGTAATGCCAGCCAATCGTAAAAAAGATCAGTGCTAACAGTACCAGCTGACAAATACCAATGGCTAGCCCTAACCAAATTGTTTGCTGGTGACTTAACCGTTGATGATGCGGCAAACAAGTTGCAATGATAATGGCAGCAACCAACACCAGCAGGACTAACGGCACCAAGTTTTGCCAGTTCATGATCCTCAAGAAAAAGATGACAAGAAAGCTGATACCAGTAACGACTAATCCGTTGACAACGTCAGTCAACGTCATTAAAGCAACTGCTATTAACGCAACCACTGTGATATGCAGGTTACCACTTGGAATGGAAACATTGAATTGAATCACTGACAAAATCAACATTAATAGCAATGAGACAACGTCAAAAAACAATAGTCCCGCGCGGTATCCTAGTTTCATAATGGGCGGCGATCAGTATCGCGCATCCAGCCGATCGCCAATGCCCCCTGTCCTAAGTGCGTCCCAATAACTGGTCCAAAGTAACCAAGTTCAAATGTAACTTCTGGGTGGTCTGCCGCTAGCTTATTCAACCACTTCTGCCCTGCTTCTGGAGCATTGGCATGAATAACAATGGCGTGAACCGGGTAGTCAACCTGTGAAATCTTCTGTTCGAAAATTTCTTCACAACGTAGTTTTGCCCGTTTCATTGACCGCACCTTTTCAAAAGCCTCAATGGAGTAACTCGGCGTATCCATCGTCAACAGTGGTTTAATCTTCAAAATAGAACCGACAATGGCACTAGCGTTTGATAAGCGCCCGCCACGCACAAGGTTCTGTAAGTCATCAACGACAAAGACACTGTGAAAAGTCTGGCGCAACTTATCCAGGTTAGCCAAAATAGTGTCCAGCTCTTTGCCAGCAGCTACTTCCTTGGCCGCTTCAATAGTGAGGTACCCCATCAACTTTACTGTAATGTGTGAATCAAAGGGGATGATCTTGATTTGGTCTTTTAACTGTTCAGCTACCTGAGTCACTGTGTTCACAAAACCAGAGATTGCACTGGTTAAGAAAATGCTAATTGCCGCCTCATAGCCCTCATCAGCGAGTTGTTGATAGAGCTCAATCATTTCACCCACTGGCGGTTGAGAAGTACTAGGAAAGGTTGAAGAATGTGCCAGTTTTTCATAAAATTCAGCGTTAGAAATATCGACCCCTTCCTGGTAACTCTGACCATCAATAGTCAGCGGAATTGGGACAACATGGATGTTGTACTTTTCCTGCTCTTCCTTGGTGAGGTAAGCAGTGCTGTCAGTCACAACAGCAATTTTCATGGAAAACACCACAACTTTCGTTTAAACTTTTTTGTTAATTTATTAATCGTAATTAAGGGCAACGTTATTTAAAGAATACCACAAGATAAGTCAGAAACCAACGTCAAGCCCTGCCCCTTTTGGTAGCTTCACAACATTCACTCGGTTATAATGGATTGGATTGATCAAGGAGGATTTCTAATGGCTTTTGACGGACTTTTTACCCATGCAATCGTGCATGAATTACAAACCACACTGGCAACCGGGAGAATCAGTCGGGTTAGTCAACCTTACCCCAACGAACTGCTAATGGTGATTAGAGCACACCGCCACAACTACACGCTCTTAATGTCGGCCAACCCCTCTTATCCGCGGGTCCAGCTGACCACTATTCCTTACAGCAATCCCCAGGTACCCACCAATTTTACGATGACAATGAGAAAGTATTTGGAAGGTGCCATTCTCGAAGAAGTCAAGCAGGTGGGAAACGACCGGATAGTGGAATTTTACTTCAGTTCCCGTGATGAGATTGGTGATAACCAGCAACTAGTGATCGTCGTCGAAATCATGGCGCGGCACAGTAACGTCACCCTTGTTAACCGAAAAACTGGCAAAATCATCGATGCGATTAAGCACGTCTCCAGCGATCAAAACCGCGTCAGAACGCTTTTACCGGGAGCAAAATTTATCATGCCACCCAAGCAGGATAAAGTTAACCCATACTTACCCAATCAACTATACTCTGACTTTGCAACACAGTTGGCGGATAATCCTAGCGAGCTGGCCAATCAATTGCAGAAACACTACGAAGGTTTTGGGCGAAGTTCCGCTGTCGACCTTGCTGAACGTCTCCACGCAAGTTCCCACTTACCGACCACTTATCACCAATTTTTAGCTGGTTTTGAAACGCCCCAGCCAGTGCTTATTCGTCAGTCCAATAATAAACAATCATTTGCTGCCTTTCCGCCGCTAAAACTCCCAGCCGGAGCGTCTACCAGCAGTTTTGCGACCCTTTCGGAATTACTCGATGCTTATTACGTCCGCAAAGCTGAACTAGACCGGACGAAGGAACTGGCCGGTCAGGTCTTACAGGTAGTTAATAATGAATTGAAAAAGGACCGCCGGAAAGTGAAAAAACTACACCGGGAGCTTGATGATGCCGCCCGCGCCGATTACTACCGTATTCGCGGTGAGATCCTCACTACTTACCTGGGCCGGTTAAAAGCGGGAATGGAGAAAATTGACTTACCTAATTTTTACGACAACAATAAGCAGCTCACGATCAAGCTGCAGCCGGATTTGACGCCGTCACGAAACGCCCAACGGTACTTTACTCGCTACGATAAATTAAAAAAATCCGTTGCTTACGTCAACGAACAACTAGCTAAAACTCAAGATGAGATTCACTACCTCCAAAATATCAAGGACCAGCTTGACTTTGCTGCGCCGGCTGATGTTAAGGACATGAAACTGGAACTCCAGCAAGAAGGCTACCTGAAAAAGCAACATAAGGGTCGACGCAAGCAAAAGGTCAGCAAGCCAGCACAATTCCACACCAGCGATGGTACCCTGGTCATGGTTGGGAAAAACAATTTACAAAATGACCGGCTGAGTTTCAAGATTGCTAACAAGAATGACACTTGGTTACACGTCAAAGATCTTCCTGGTTCACACGTTGTCATTCGTGATGCTCACCCATCTGAGGAAACGATTACTGAAGCGGCACAACTCGCAGCCTATTTCTCCAAGGCGCGCGATTCAGCTAACGTTCCAGTGGACTACTTAAAAGTCAAACAGCTTCATAAACCGAATGGTGCTAAACCGGGATTTGTCACTTTTCGCAATCAAAAGACCATTTCCGTAATGCCAAAATTATTAAATGAATAATTTGAATTAAAACCGCGGATTCGTTAGAAGAATCCGCGGTTTGTTATGCTATTCTGTTAAAAAATCCTGCGCAAATTGCTTGTAAAAGGCAATTGCCTGGTAATAAGCGGTCAGATCAACATATTCATTTGGCATATGCGAGCAGTCGCCACCCGGTCCAATGATCACGCTAGTAAACTCCTTGTCAGCCTGGGTGAACTCCTGACCATCATTAGCGCCAGTGCTGACTGTTGGCGTCGGTTTCCATCCCAGTACCTGATTTGCCGTCGCTTGTACTTCTTGGATTAATGACGACTTGACGTTCCCACCCATGGGTTCTTCCGGGAAACTGTAGAGAATACTCAACTGATGATCCGGCTGCTGATTCAATTCCGCTACGGTATTATTAAGTGCCTCATAAACCGCCTTGTTAGGGTATTGCGGAATAGTCCGAATATTACCAGCCATCACGGCATGTGACGGCACGCTGTTGATCTGTTCCCCACCGTTAAATTTCGAAACAATATGGGTGAGTTTCCCTAGTGCAGGGTCTTCCTGGTCAAACTGGTCTAATTTTGCCTTTGCAAGCCGGGCAAATTCAAAGAGGTGGTCAATTGCATTGACCCCGTTTTCCGGTCGGGAACTGTGAGCTGCCCGCCCCACTGCCGTAACGTAGTAGTCGACAACCCCCTTGCAGGCATAAGTCACATCGTGAAGGTCATTATTAGGTTCACAAACAAGGAGGGCATCTAAGTCGTTAGCATAACCCTTTTGTGTGAGCTGCGCTGCTCCATAATTACCAGTTTCTTCCCCCACGGTTGCCAGCAACTTGATTGTCCCTGGCAAGTGGACACCTTGTTCCAGTAATTCCAATAAAGCGACCACAACGGCTGCCAGCCCGCTCTTCATATCGCAGGCGCCACGACCGTAAAGCTTTCCATCTTTGATCGTGGCATCAAATGGATCGGTCTCCCAGGCTGATAAATCACCAGGGTCAACCACGTCCATGTGACCTGTGAAACCAAGAACCTTACCGCCGTGCCCAATCGTTACAACCAGGTTATCACGCCCTGGTGCGTAATGAACTTTTTCCACCTTCACGGCCTGGTCAGCATACGGTGCAAAGAGTCCTGCCAAATAGTCAGCCAGCTCTGCCTCGTTGTCATTGACCGTTTTCGTATTAATAATATGTTTGAATATTGATAATTGTTGGTCTTTATTCATCTTACCGTCCTCACGTTATTGGTTATTAGCAATTTGAAGATCAACAGCTTGCTGGTAGAGCTTATCTAGCTTACCGTTCTTCTTATCTTTTTCAATAACCTGGTTAATCTGCTCTAACAACTGCTTATCGTCTTTCCGGGTAACAATCCGAACACCGGCCGCCTGCTTACTGTACTTAAAGTTGATGTTGTCGGCAATAGCGTAGTCATTAGGGTGTTCCTTGACGTAAGCCTTAGCGGTATCACCACCACAAACAACACCATCTAGGGTGCCGTTCTTCAGTTCTGTTGTTAACCCAGCCAGCGAGCTTTCGGTTACTACCTTGGCGCCTTTAACCTTGTTGGCAATTTTTTCTTGTTCTGACGACTGCTGTGCACCCAGACTGGCTCCACTTAAGTCGGCAACACTCTTGTACTTATCCTTATTCTTTGGTGAAACCAGGAGAACCTGGGCCCGTCCACTATCGTTGTGGTAAACCTTGGAGAAGCCAACCACCTTGGCCCGTTGCTTGGTGTAAGCCATCCCTGCCATCACAACGTCAACCTTCTTATTTTGGAGTTCAGTAATCAACGACGGGAAGGACATGTTAACCACTTTGACGTGTTTAATTCCCGTCTGCTTAGCAATTTCATGTGCCAGCATGATATCATAACCGATAATTTCTTTTTTACCATTCTTCACAATCTGAAAGTCATACGGTGCAAAGTCGGCGGATGTCCCGACAACTAATTCATTCTTATCCTTAACTTTCTGAAAACTATTATCTTTTTTCCCACAACCACCAAGTAGTCCGCCAAGTGCGATCACCGTGGCAAACGCAAGCAATATTCCTTTTTTAACATTAAATTTCATAATTATTCCTCCATTAAACTGCCGCTTAACAACCGTCTTCCATCCTTTGTCGTCGCATTACCAGCACCCCGTTTCTTGATTATTTATGCATTCATTATACACTTAAAAAGCTGATATGCAATATTTATTCAAATAAAATACAAAAAAAGCGTAATTAAAGTTGCTAAACAAACTTTAATCACGCTTTTGGATCCTTGTTACGATAGTTTATTTTGGTGTGGGAACAAAAACATTGTTGCTCCCATCACGTTTTTCACACTTAGTTGACCATTTTGCACGCGTAACGCTTTAAAGGGAAATTGCGCCTGATAAACCGCACGCTCCACTAACCGGGGATGCTGAACTGCAAGCTGCTGCTCATCATCAAGGACATCGGTGGCAATTTGACTATATAATCCTGGAATATCAAGCGCCAGCACTTTCGACAAGAAGGCCACATCGGTCAACGGCAGCGGCAACAGCCCTTCCCGCTTGATCGTGCCATCCTGATGAACTGACATCACAAGCTGGTATAATCCCGGCTTCGTCAGCGAGGAGCGACACTGGTCGACTAAACGTTCAACCTGGTGCTTATCCAGCGGTGTTAATTCCACCGGTAAATACTGGTGAGTCGACTGATACTTTAAATTCAGTGGTGACTGATAATCAGCGGTGATTGCGAGTTGGTAGAGCTGTTTTCCGTCAAATAAGAGGTCACAATTATAGAGCGGAAAATGGCTGCTGATACTGCGAGTATTACGGTTGATAGGCATCGTTAGTAACTGCGTTTCATCTGCAACATTTAATGCTGATAGTAAGTCGGAACGGCTGGCCGGAACAAGTAAATAGTCTGGATGTTCTATTCCAACAATTGACTGGATATTTTCAGCGATCAGCGGCTCTAAGTAGCGCTTATTAGCCAGAAGTGGTGACAAGGTAACCGAACTAGGGTTGTTGTTGACCACGATAGTGTGGTAGCCATAATGACGCAGTTTTGCCAACACAGCAGCATAAAAATAGTCACCGGCGCTCCCCATCCCTAGCTGAAGGGGACCAGCCCCCACCACCATAACACTGGGAGTCGGCGTTACTTGCGACTCATCCTCCATTTCAAATGTGCTGTAATAAGAAGCTACATCAGTCGCAAATTCACCACCTGTTGGTTCAACCATCTTGTAAGTCCGGTTGATACCGTTACCGTGGCGGATAGCCGCAACGCGACCTTCACTCAGTCCCCATAAGTCGGCAATCAGTTTATCCGGGATTCCCAAATACTTCGCCTGGCCAAGCAGTTTTTCGTCACCAGGGTGACCGTTTAGTTGCTTGACGAGGTCTAGTAATTTGTCAAGCTCCACAAAATAGTACTCATCAACCTTAGTCATCTCCGATAATTCTTCGGGAGAGTAGCCACGCCGTAATGCCTCCATCAGCAGGTACAGCCGCCCTATTTGCGGGTGAATCAGTCCCGAAATCAGTTCGTCTTCGCTAAGCTTATTCTCTGCTTGTAAACGGAGGTCTTCGCCATGATCAAAGGAAATGGCTTTGCATAAGGCTTCCTCTAGGCTTCGCCCAATACCAATGACCGACCCGAGTGATTTTTTCTGGGTTGACAAAAGGCGGTTCTTCCCGTGAAGAATACTGGATGGCCAAACAGGTACGCGGACTGCGACCCGGTCCATTACCGGTTCCGTTACTGCCGCGTGCCGGTAATAACCATGGTCAAGGTGAATATCTACCAGATTCATTCCCGCGTAGAGCTGGCCTACTACCATCCCCACCGGATAGCCAGTCGCTTGGCCGACAAAAGTACTCATCCGATCAAGGTAGGGACTGTTCTTAATTACGTAAAACTGTTCTTTTTCTTCATCGAGAGCAAACTGAACGTGATTGATCCCCACCACTCTTAACTTCCGGGTGATTGCAAAGGCAATATCACGCATATCCTGAATTTCCCTATCAAGCAGTGTTTGCGCGGGGGTTACCGCAATGGAATCCCCAGCATGCGTCCCAATGGGGTCAATGTCTTCCACCATTGCCAGTTGCATCATTGTTCCTGATGCATCACGCAAAACGATGACTTCTATTTCTTTAAGGCCTGCCAGGCTCTGTTGTATCAGAATTTGACCGGCGCGGGATCGTTGCAAACCGATGGTAACGGCTTCATGCATCTCGTTCTTATCATGCACAATCCGCCAAAAGCTGCTCGTCTTCGGCATGATTGAACGAATAATTGCTGGATACCCAATCTGAGTAACGGTATCATCAGCAGCCTGATAATTATCAACCGTTGCAATCTTTTTTGTTGGCGCATCCATCGTGTGCAGTGTTCTACTCAACATCACCGGGTTGTTG
This sequence comes from [Lactobacillus] timonensis, assembly GCF_900240275.1. Taxonomy (GTDB): domain Bacteria; phylum Bacillota; class Bacilli; order Lactobacillales; family Lactobacillaceae; genus Limosilactobacillus; species Limosilactobacillus timonensis. Next base: position 1,610,605 of record NZ_LT964761.1, read on the forward strand.
ATCTGACGAATGGTGGATAAGGGACTACCCAGCAATTCGACGTTATTTTTTTGGAGAGTACCGCTTTCGGCCACTTCCTGAATTACTTCAAAAGCGTGACGTCCGCCTAACGTGGGAACAATGTAGCGAGGATGATACTTATTAATAATATTTTCCACATTAATGCTCGTCACGGGGACAATTTCTGCATGGTCGACCGCTTGCTTGGCGTCCAGTGAAAACGAAAAGGGGTTGGTACTGATCAAGACCGTCGTCAGCCCCTGTTTCTTTAGACTAGCCGCGATGTCAAGTGTTAACGTATCGAGCTCGTCACCATGTTGCAAGTTATCGGATTCGGTTCCAATCAACAAGACACAATCTTGAGCCATATTACCGCCCCTCCCGAACGCGCATCGTGTCCATAAATTCGTCAAATAAGCCATTGGTCTCATCTGGTCCTGGAGCCCCATCCGGGAAAAACTGTACCGAAAAGGCCGCATAGTCCCGGTGGCGAAGGCCCTGGATGGAACCATCAATCAAGTCGACATAAGTAACGTAAAGCTGAGAACGATCAACCGCATCATGGGTGAGAATATATCCCTGGTTCTGGGTCGCGTAGACGATGTGTCCCGTAATGACCTCTTTAATCGGGTGGTTCATCCCACTATGGTCCGGAATAATTGGTTTCAAACTACAACCATTCGCAATAGCAAACAGCTCGTGACCCAGCCCAATGCCGAAGAGCGGAACACGCGTTTCAACCTCACGAATCATTTCTAATACTGAGGCCCGTAAGCTCGCCGGATTACCGGGACCACTCGATAAAACGACCCCATCCGGATCCAATCGTAAAATCTCTTCAGCCGTCGCGTTGTAGGGTAAGACCGTGACGTTACACTTGCGACGACTCAGTTCCCGTAAAATCCCGTTCTTCAGGCCAAAGTCAACCACCACGACACTCATCCCCACGTCAGGATTCGGGTATGGCTTGGGCGCCGATACCTGTGCAACTTGCTGGTTAGTTAATACTGTCGCCTGAAGTTGGTCAAAGGCGTGTTCGTCGGGAACGGGAACAATACTTCCCTTCAACAATTTGCCGGCATCACGCAGCCGATGGGTTAAGGCCCGTGTGTCAACGTTAGCAATTCCTGGAATGTTCATCGAATTGAGGTAGCGGTCAAGCGTCAACCGGCGCTTCTTATTAGTCGAAACGTTAGCGACATTTTTCACAACAACACCCTTGATGGTGGGGACAATTGATTCGTAAATATTACGTTCAATCCCGTAATTACCAATATTGGGGGTCGTAAAGACAACGATCTGGTTATGAAAAACCTGGTTAGTGATGATTTCTTGGTAACCAGTCATTACCGTCGTAAAGACCATTTCCCCGAAAGTGACCGCTGGAGAACCAAAAGCGGTCCCCGGAAAAACGGAGCCATCTTCTAGAATTAAATAACGATCAGCCATGTTAATCCTTCTCACCTTGCCGTAAATTTGCAATCATTTGCTGAAAATAAGCTGGTAGCGGGGCTGTAAAAACCATTTCCTTTCCCGTCGTTGGGTGAACAAACCCTAATAAACGGGCATGAAGATATTGCCCCCTCCCTGGTAACGTCTTGCGTGGACCGTAAAGCGGGTCACCTGCCAGGGGGTGACCAATTGATGCTAGATGAACACGAATTTGATGGGTCCGACCGGTTTCTAGCCGACACTTAATAAGCGTGTAATTGCGGTAGCGCTCAAGAACTTTAAAATGGGTTACCGCATGACGCCCATTGGCGACAATTGCCTGTTTTTTGCGATCCTTTCGCGAACGGCCGAGAGGAGCATCAATGGTCCCTTTCTCCTCTTTAATTCGGCCGTGTACCAGCGCAATATATTCCCGCTTAGTAGTTTTCGCCTTTAACTGGGCCGCTAAACTTTGATGAGCCCGATCGTTTTTTGCTACCATCAGCAGACCGGAAGTGTCCTTATCAATACGGTGAACAATACCTGGACGAAATTCTCCATTAATCGTCGACAAGGGGCTATGGTACATCAAGGCATTCACTAAGGTATGGTCAGGATGACCAGGCGCTGGATGAACAACCATTCCCTGCGGCTTATTCACTACCAGCACATCATCATCCTCATAGACAATATCAAGCGGAATGTCTTCTGGTTTTAGGTCAATCGGATGCGGCCCTTCCGGCATCACGACGACCTGGTCACCAATCTTCACCTTGTATTTATCGGCTACTTGCTGTCCGTTGACCAACACCAAACCATTACTAATCCAACGCTGCAACTTGGAACGCGAAAACTGAGTTAGTCGACCAGCAAGAACCTTATCTAATCGCCCACTATCTCCCTGTTCAATTTTCAGTTGAATTGGCGTCATTTAATCATCCTCTTTAAGAATCTGAATGGCCAACAGGACAACGCCGACCGTCAACAGTGCGTCAGCAACGTTAAAAACAGGGAAATTCACTGGTAAAAGTTCAAACATATCAACAACGTAGCCAAACCGCAGTCGATCTATAAAATTCCCTAACGTTCCCGCTAAAATCAGACACAAACTGACCTCGGCCCACTGATAACCCCGATAGTGTTTCATCAACAAGCCAATTACTACCAAAGCAACCACCGTCACCACTACAAAGAACCACTGTTGTCCTTCCAGGATACTCCAGGCGGCGCCAGGGTTACGAAGGTTAGTCAGGTTAAACAGTCCCGGAATAAACGGGTGAGACTGGTTAAGAGGGATATTAACCACTACCAGCCACTTTACCAGTTGATCAAGACCAAGAAAAAACACCGTCAGTAAGAAGTAAAACATCATTTAACTCCTTGCTGAGCATTTTTCAGCGTGCGTTGAAGGTCAACGATGGACCGGTGCGAAAAAGTATAAGTCATTACCTCGCCGTTAACAGTCATTGTCATGGTGTGCTTAGTAAACCGCTGCTGCCGAATATCTTTTAATGGCACCACTAAAAAGTCACGCTGCAATAACCGACTAAACGTCATCGATTCTGAATTAACGGTGACCGTCCGCCGCTGAATCGCGAAAAATGTTAAAATCAAGAAAATCAGAATAAATAGTGCTGAAATCCACTGAAAGTGTGTGATTTCCAACCAAACAACAACACCAACAATTAAAATCAACAGCGTCCAGCACCAGTCAATAATTGAACTGGTAAGGTCAGGCTGATAAAAGTATTTTTTTGTTTCCTGCATCTTCGCCCTCCAGAAAGAAAGTAATTTTATGATTTCTATTTATACCGACGCGGCAACCAAGGGCAACCCGGGTCCAACAGGTCTTGGCATCCTAGTTGTCGTTAATAAAAAGCAGTTCCAATTAACGGATACCATCTCGCTAGCCAGTAACCACGAGGGAGAATTTCAAGCGGCCATTCACGGTTTTCGCTATCTGACTACCAATTATTCTCGACAAGAAGTAGTGATATTTCACACGGACAGCCAACTTGTCAAAGACGCAATTAGTAAAAGCTATGCTAAACACTATGCGGATGAGCTGGCTACCCTTCTCCAGCTGATGGACCAGTTCGAAACGGTAATTACCCGCTGGATTCCCGAAAAGGAAAACCACGGTGCCCATCACCTCGCAAATCAGGCCCTTCGCCAAGTTGAGTGATTGATACTCTTTCCCAAAATTATAGCAAAAAATCATGAAAACAGGGACTAGCGTGGACGCACCTTGTGTCCCCAGTATTGGAAAAGGTCCGTCCGTAAGGCACCATTGTATAGTTTTCGTCGCTTGGTTGCTTGTTGACCGTAATATTTTTCAAACTCAAGATCAGCAGTCAAAATGTACTTACTCCACGAAGTCAGTGGCCGGTAAAGTGCTCCCATTTGGCGGTAAAGTTGGCGCGCTTCTTCACGGTCGCCTAACCGTTCACCATATGGCGGGTTAGCCACAATAACTCCATTCAGTTCATCAGTCCGCCAGTCTTTGACCGCCAGCTGCTTGAAGGTAATATCGTGAGTTAAACCGGCTGCCTGACAGTTGCGTTTGGCAATATCGACCATTTGCTGGTCGATATCATAACCATGAATGTCCAACTGCACATCGTAGTCAGCAAGGCTATCTGCCTCATCACGAACATCATCACTCTCGGTTGGCCCCACTAAGTTTATCCAGCGCTCACAGAGAAAATCACGGTTAATTCCCGGTGCAATATTGTGGCCGATTAACCCGGCTTCTATCGGGATGGTTCCGGAACCACAAACGGGGTCGACGAAGGGATTATCATTAAACCAGTGCGCCAGTAAAACCAGGGCTGCCGCCATCGTTTCCTTGAGAGGAGCGCCACCCTTTTCCTGACGATAACCCCGCTTAAAAAGACTATCTCCTGTTGTATCCAGCGTCAGCATGACGTGGTCTTTGACGATGGCAACCTCTAGCGGGTAAAGCATCCCATTTTCAGGAAGACGTGTCCGCCGGTGATAACTATCTGCTAATGACTTAGCCACCGCTTTTTTGACAATAGCCTGAACACTAGGGACGTGGTGTAATTGTGAGCGATGGCTTTTTCCTTCAACCGGAAACTGGGCATCCACCGGCAAATACTGGTCCCACGGAAGAGCGCGCGTCTGCTCAAACAGATCATCAAAAGTCGTTGCTTTAAACTCACCAACGACAATTTTGACCCGGTCCGCCGTTCGTAGCCAGAGATTCGTTTTAATAACGTCCTTCATGGTCCCCTGATAACGGACCCGTCCGTTTTCAACTTGCGTTTGGTATCCCAAACGGCGTAATTCCTTACCGACTAACGCTTCGACGCCGGATGCTGCGGTAGCAATTAACTGGTATTGTTGCATCTGTGTCCCTACCTTCATTAACTTTCATTAAGTTTTCAATTCCACAAAAAAACCCGGGAGAATCCCGGGTGCCTGTTTGCAAACCTCTGTAGGCCATGTTTTGTCGTAATTCAGTCGTCAGGCACAACCGAACCGAGGTTATCATCTGTCTCAGGGCATTTGCCCTCCCCTGGAATCGCTTCAATTCGCTATCCAAAGCTCCCCGACCAAAGTTTGGGTTTACCGCTTGAGGGGTTTACCGCGTTCCACCCTTGCTGTTTCCAACAAGTATCGTCACTGTGGCACTTTTCAGAAATACTCGGGCGTAGCCGAAGCCTTAGCCGTTTCTTTCGCCGTCACCTAAAAAGGTGCCCCGCCTTATTTTTTCAGCGAGCACAAACACTACGGACATCGCAGTCCGTGCGAGCATGGACCTTCCTAACGCAATGCGAGATTGCGCTCAATAACCCAAGATTTGCAAAACTAATTATTAGAGTAAATGTGAGTCTGAATCGTCGCTTTCACCGTTACCCATTTGGGTACCAAAGACACGACGTTCAAGGTTAGATAACCGCTTCAAGATGTCAATGTTGGTAGCACTTGAAACTGGCTGTGACCCTTCATTTACACTGTGGCTCATGTTAGAGCCCACTGCAACTTGACGGTTTAATTCATCAACTTTGGCCCGGAGACGTTCATTTTCGTTTTTCAGCTGGGTCAACTCAGAATGAAAAGTATCGTAGTCTTTAATAATGTCGTCTAAGTACGCATCGACTTCCGCCATATCGTACCCATTTCCCATTCTTTTTTCTTTAAACTGCTTATGCAGGATATCCTGCGCAGTAAATTTGATCTCACTCAACTTATTCACACCTCATTCGCTGATTTATCCGTCAACAAGTTTTATGTTACCAAAAAATTGCTTTATTGCAAAGAGTTAAAGACGAAAATGATGATCAAATCCGCAATCTTTGTTAAATTTTACTATTTAATCATTAGGCCAACCATCTTCATTCTTTTCCCGTTGACGTTCGCTCCATTCTTCAGCTGCCGTTTGCAATTCGTCAAAGTCTACCAAACGTAACGGGTAGTTATGGTTTTGGCCAGCCTTTTTGATGGCTGCATAGTCCCATTGTGGTTTACCTTCGTGATCAGGATCATAAATCATCACTGCTTCATCGCTGTAATTGACCATAAAGTCGGTATAAGCCAGTAATTGTGCTGGCGTCTGGTATGGACCCTTGGTCACAGAAGAAGCAAAATCTACTTGTCGGCGCAATTGTGCTAGTTTAGCCTGATTATTTTCGTTCCAGCGCTGGCCAAACTGTTCATAAGGGGTCATGATGGCGATCTTTAATTGCTGATACTTGTCTTTAAGGACCGTCCCCACCTGGGCAGCCCACTGGTCAACACCAAGATTAGCCCCGGTCAGCAACCAGAAACTATCAGTAGTTTCATTTAACTTTTCAGTTAGTATTTCGCTAATTACTTCCTTTACTACCGTCACTTTAGGGTCATTATCCTTAAAAACATTCAACTCAAACGCTCGATAGCCCGTTACCCAGATTCTTTTCATTTTTCTACCCCGTATTAATATCTCCGCCGTCTTTCGCTTTCTCTGGTATAATAGCACCTAGTCAAGGGAGGGAGTACCCATTTCTATTCATTACCCGAACGGTCAGCGGCCTCACGTTGGCAGCAACTTTAAAGATGAAATTCCGGCGCCTCACCAGTCGAGCTTTGCCCGACGGGGAATGACGTTAGAAAAAGCGGTTAATGACAGTAATATCTTCTACCGCACCCACAATATTGCTGTTGTCCACAAAAAGCCAACACCAATTCAATTAGTGAAAGTTGATTACCCCAAACGTAGCAAGGCAGTGATCAAGGAGGCATATTTTCGCCGCCCATCAACTACCGACTACAACGGTGTATATCATGGCTACTACCTCGATTTCGATGCTAAGGAAACCAGGAATAAGTGCTCGTTTCCACTCAAAAATTTTCACCAGCACCAGGTGACCCATCTGAAAGAATGCCTGCTGCAAGACGGGATTTGTTTCGCTCTGATTCGTTTTACCACGTTGGAGAGAATATTTGTCTACCCCGCTTCCAGCTTGTTAACGGATTGGGATCACTACTGCAATGGTCAAAAGAAATCGATTCCCTTAACCAAAATTATTTCTGACGGCTATGAGGTCTATAGCGGTTTAAACCCTCGCGTTGACTACCTCGCAGGAGTCGACCAGCTAATCGCCGCCAGTCAGCAATAAAGGAGTAAAACATGGCAGATAATAATCAACCGTCAAGAGAAGACTACTTGATGGATAAAAGACCACCCCGTGGGGGAAAAAATAATCACGGCTTCTCGGTCAAACGGATCCTGCTGTGGATCTTAGGAATTATCGTTCTCTTAGTTCTTGCCGGTGCTTGTCTCTTCTTCTATTATGCGTCAAGCGCGCCAAAAATTAGCCGTAATGAGTTAGCTAGTCAAACGACCACGACGATTTACGATAAGGATGATAAGGTAATTTCCCGTTTGGGAGCCCAAAAGCGTGACTACGCCAAAGACGATCAAATTCCAGACAACTTAAAACACGCCGTTGTGTCTATTGAAGACCGTCGTTTCTACCGTCACCACGGTGTAGACCCTGTCCGGATCGTTGGCGCGGCCGTCAATAATGTCTTTGGCCGCTCCAGTGGTGAAATGCAGGGCGGAAGTACCCTGACACAGCAGCTAGTTAAGCTGTCCGTCTTTTCAACGGCCGCTTCTGACCGTACCTTCAAACGGAAGGCCCAGGAAGCCTGGTTAGCGATTAACGTTGAGCACCATTTCTCCAAGAACCAGATTTTAGATTTCTACATTAATAAGGTTTATATGGGGAACGGCGTATACGGAATGAAGACCGCGGCTCAGTACTACTATGGGAAAGATCTGGATCAACTGTCCCTTTCGCAGTTAGCGTTGTTAGCCGGCATTCCTCAATCACCAACGTATTATAACCCACTGGCTAATGATACAAGCAATGCCACTAAACGCCGTAACGAAGTCTTAAATGCAATGGTTCGCAGCAAATACATTAGCCAAGCCGATGCTGACAGTGCCAAAAAGGAAAGTGTTACCGATGGATTAGACCCTGACCACGGTGATACTTCTAGCGGCGACGCCAACGTTGACGAAAAAGTTATCGATCCTTACGTCAAGGAAGTCATGTCCCAGTTGTATGCTAAGGGATACAATCCTTATACTGACGGTCTACAGGTTCACACTAACATGGACCTGGGTGCCCAAAAGCACCTCTACAATGCGGCCAATAATTCAATTCCATTCCAGAGCAATCAGATGCAAGCAGGTGTTGCCGTAACCGACCCGCATAACGGTCAAATCGTGGCCATGCTGGGTGGACGCCATTTAGGCAAAACCGTCTTTGGTCTCAACCGGGCAGTTCAAACTGACCGCTCATCTGGTTCTACTGCTAAGCCAATTATGGACTATGGTCCGGCAATCGAATACTTACAGTGGCCAACCTATAAGAGTGTCAAGGACACTAAGTTCACCTACCCGGGAACAAACATCGTCCTTCACGACTTCGACCACCAGTACAAGGGAACCATGACCATGCGTGAAGCCCTGATTCAGTCACGAAACGTGCCGGCAATCCGCACCCTGCAAACAGTCGGGATTTCACGGGCTACCGATTTCTTGAAGGGACTGGGGATTTCGCAAAAGAAGCCTTACACCCTGCAAAACGGGATCGGCCTCTATATCTCGCCACTCCAACTATCAGCGGCTTACGCGGCTTTTGCTAATGGTGGTATCTACTACCGCCCTTACTACATTTCGTCAATTACGACCCAGGATGGTAATACCAAGACTTACCATAAGCATGGGCAGCGAGTGATGAACCGCGCTACTGCGTACATGATGACTTTCATGCTGAAGGGCGTTATTAACAGTTCCCAGGGGAGCGGGACTGCCGCCCGGCTTAGCGGTGTTCACCAGGCAGCCAAGACGGGGACAACCGAGTTCCCTACTAGTGGGCATAGCGGTGTGATGGATTCCTGGATGGCTGGTTACACCAAGAATTATTCCATTGCTGTCTGGACCGGCTATGATCACCCGATGGCAGCTGGTGGCGGCATTTCTGACACCTATGTCAACTCTGCGCAGTTGCTGTACAAGTCAGTGATGGCTTACCTAGATAATCGTAACCACGCAAGTAACTGGCGAATGCCTTCCTCCGTGGAAGCTGTCCGTTACCACGGTCATCGTGAACTGGTTATTAAGGATTCGAAGTGGGCTATTGGGATGATTGCCGATAGTGAACGAGAAGAATCAAGCGAAAGCTCATCTTCTTACTCGTCCTCATCTTCATCCGACAGTTCATCAAGCTCCAGCTCAGATAGTTCCAGTTCCAGTTCCGAAAGCTCCAGTGCTAGTTCTGCAGAGTCGTCATCGTCATCTGCACAACCGGGGCCAACACAGCCAAGTAACGATGGTCATTAGCAAAAAAGCGGTTGGGAAAATTCCCAACCGTTTTTTACTTGTCAAACAATCTTAAGTAATCGCCATATCCGGCTTTTTCCAATTCATCAACTGGAATAAAGCGGAGCGCAGCCGAGTTAATGCAGTACCGGAGTCCTCCTCGTTCCACTGGACCGTCAGTGAAAACGTGGCCGAGGTGTGAATCGGCTTGGCGACTTCGGACTTCTGTTCGCTCCATTCCAAAAGATTGGTCCCGTTTTTCTTTTACCGTCCGTTTAGCAATGGGCTTAGTAAAAGCTGGCCAACCACAACCGGAATCATACTTGTCCAGTGAAGAAAAGAGTGGCTCACCACTCACAACATCAACATAAATTCCTGGCTGATTAAAGTGGTCGTACTTCCCAGTAAAGGGCTGTTCCGTGGCAGCTTCTTGCGTCACCGCATACTGAAGCGGCGATAGTTTTTTCTTTAATTCGTCTTTATCCATTATGGTGCCCTCCTTCAGCTTATACTATTAATTCTAAGATGAAGCAGGACGGACCCCCTAATTATTTGCCTAGTTTCGGCGTCACTAAAAAAGTTGAGATAATTCACTTTTAAGCTTTTAATTTCGTATGTTTATGTTAAAATGCTAACGTCAATAATTATTAACCAGAAAATAGTTCGTTATTTACGAACAATACTTGAGAGGACCCATCATGAATAACGACATTCAAACAATTGTGTACAGTCAAGACGACATCAATCAACGGCTAAACCAGTTGGCTAACACAATTACTGAGAAATACCGCGATCAATTCCCAGTCATCGTCTCCGTTATGACTGGTGCAATGGTTTTTGCGACCGACATGATTAAACGAATGAATTTTAAGTTGAATGTTGACTATGTCGATGTTTCTAGTTATGAAAATGGCGATCAGTCGACCGGTCAAGTTAAGCTAGTCCAAGACCTCTCCCATTCCATTAAGGGACGCCCAGTAATTATCATGGAAGACATCATTGATACAGGCTATACCCTTCAGTACCTGACTAACCTTCTAGCCGACCGTGGTGCAAAAAGCATTGAAATTTGTGCACTACTGGACAAACCAGCTCGCCGCCAAGTAAATGTCGAAGCAGACTATGTCGGCTTTACGGTTCCCGATGAATTCATTGTTGGCTATGGTCTTGATTACGATGGTCTTTACCGTAACTTGCCGTTTGTCGGTATCCTTAAGCGTTCCGTTTACGAAAATTAAGTAACAACTCTTTAGCAATATCCCCCGAGTTAGCACTACTCTAACTCGGGGGTGTTTCTGTTTATCCCAAAAATTTTATTTTGTTCAGCTATTCACTTGACGTGTGGGCGGTCATCCTTTATCATAAAAGTCGTTCTTTGATAACAAATTCACAAAGTTGAAGGAGCGAACAATTATGACTCAAAAAGTTGCATTAGTTACTGGTGCTAGCCAAGGGATTGGTGAAGCAATTGCCAAACGTTTAGCAAAGGACGGCTTTGCTGTTGCCCTGGTTGCTCGCCACATGGATAAGCTTCAAAAGGTTCAACAAGAAATCGAACAAGCAGGCGGTACTGCCCTACCGATTGTTGCTGACGTTTCCAAGCGTGACGAAGTCTTTGCTGCTGTGAACGAAGCAACCGATAAGCTTGGTGACTTCAACGTGATGGTTAACAACGCGGGTGTTGCGCCAACTACCCCAATTGACACCGTCACTGAAGATGACATGGACTACGTATACAAGATCAACGTTTACGGTACTGTCTGGGGAATCCAAGCTGCCCACGAAGCCTTCAAGAAGCTTGGCCATCCTGGTAAGATTATCAATGCCACTTCACAGGCCGGTGTTGTTGGTAACCCGAACCTGACCGTCTACTCCAGCTCGAAGTTCGCAATCCGGGGGATTACTCAGGTTACGGCACGCGAACTTGCTGATGAAGGCACAACTGTTAACTGCTTCGCTCCTGGGATTGTCAAGACACCAATGATGTATGACATTGCCCACAAAGTTGGCCAAAATGCTGGTAAGAGTGACGAATGGGGCATGCAGACTTTTGCTAAGGACATTGCTCTGAAGCGTTTGTCTGAACCAGAAGACGTTGCCAACGGGGTTGCCTTCCTGGCCGGCTCTGACTCTGACTACATTACTGGTCAGACGCTTGAAGTCGATGGCGGGATGCAGTTCCACTAGGATTTTCGTCACTAACTATAGTTTAATAATTAACTCAGAACCAGGCTGCAGCCTGGTTCTTTTTTTGTTGATAGAAAAAGCCGTTGCTGAAAATTACTTCAGAACGGCTACAAATTTATTTAGCTAATTTAAGACCATTTAACCAGGAAATAATTTGGTGCGAATTATTCAGGACGGCTCCTTTATTTACCACCACGTCATAATTATTTTCCTCTACTGCACGCTCAACAAAGCTTTGCGAACGACCATAGCCTGTCCCACCGGATGTCGCAAACATCGCTAAATACTTACCATTTAAGTTGAGCTTATCAACTAAATCAGCAATCATCCGTGGTGGGATCCCCCACCAAATGGGGTGACCAATGATGATGTTGTCGTAGTTTTGAGCATCTGGCAAATCGTCTTTAATTTCCACCCGGGTATCATGGACATGCTGCTCAATGGAGGTCCGACTATTCGGATCATTCCAATCTAAGTCTGCGGCAGTATATGGCTGAGCAGCATGAATTTCCGCAATGTCAGCGTCTAACTTCTGGGCAATCTCTTTGGCAATCCTTTTGGTAGTGTTAGTGGCGGAATAATAAAGTACTAAAGTCTTGACCATAATGAACTCCCCTTTTCTATTGAATTGTTACTTCAATTATAAAAGGGGCTTCTGTGGAAAGAAAATACTTATTAATAATCCATGTCCATTCAGATAATGCATAGCACAAATTGATAATCTGAGGCACCACAAAAAAGTTTTTAATTAACTTTAATCATTAGTTTACACTATAAATCCGCACTTCGGGGTCTGCTGACCATGTTGGCTTCAAACCGGGGAAAACATGTTGGGTAAACATTTCACTGTTGAGGTATGCCTTGGCATGCTCAACGCTATCAAAGCCATGAAGAACTTGAACATCTTCGTCCCGAATTAAAAGATCCTTGGTTTCTGCACCGGGGATGGTCTTGAGGAACGGTTCACGGTAATCGGTATAAACCTTTGCTGCCGCGGCCCGATTCTTCTCCGGAATTACCATTGTTACTTGTAAATATACTTTAACTGCCATTTTATTTCCTCCTCAAATCAATTAATTTACAATTTTGATAGTAGTCGTTTACAATCAAAATTAATACGAATTCAAAAACGATTAAGCTACTAAATAATTTTTGAGGAAAGTCAGTTATGTATCAACGTAAAATACCAAAAGAATATTACTGTACTGTGGACTATGGGTTAGATATCTTTGGTGGCAAGTGGAAGCCACGAATTCTCTGTATCTTGGGTCATGTTGATTCAATGCGCTACGGCGAGCTAAAAGCACAAATGGAAAATGTCTCAGACGCTGCCTTAGCTGATAATCTCCATGAACTACAGCAGGCAGGAATTGTTAACCGTCGACAATATAATGAAATGCCGATACGGGTTGAATATTCATTGACGGCGGAAGGTAAAAGCCTAATTCCGGTACTTAATACGATTTCTGATTGGGCGATCAAGCATAGTGATGCGGAAATATATACGGGAAAACATTTTGAGAAAGTTCATCGAGCAAAATTCGAAATTTAAAAAGAAGAAACTGAGGAAAAACGAAACCGTACAATACCCCTTAGGGTTGACACTTTAAATAATAAAAGTGTCATCTCTAGGGGGTGTTTTGAATAGGAACATATTCAACGACGGAAAAATTAAGGTTACTCAGTAATTACCAAGATTCAGACTA
>NZ_LT964762.1 GCF_900240275.1 [Lactobacillus] timonensis
GTATTTTGGGAGGCATCGACGGTCCGGTCGATGCCTTTTCTATTTATTTTAAAGGAAAATGGATCTCAATGAAATCCGAAGATTTCATCGAGATCCATTTTTTATTAGGGACTTATGTCACAGCCCCTACCTGTCAACAGGATTTGACAAAGAGCCGTAAAATACCGGGAACTTACCGTCCAGAAAGCAGCTTAATAAAGATGTCCAATTTTAAGGGTTCACTTTATCAAGCCGTGCCTTGAAAGTCTTTTTTGATTATCCCAATGAGAACTTTAATCGTGATGGCGTGAACGTGTCCCTAAAAAGTAAGCACCAACGGCTAACAGAATCAGTAAGCTGATAATGCCCAAGCCGCCACCCATCCACATAAAGGGCATACCGCCAGTAAAAGCCCAACCGCACATCATGGTCACCACTTTCCTAATTATTTTAGTTTCAGTATACGCGCCTTTGCCAGGTACTACCAACCGTTCTGCATTATTTTAAGCTGTTGAGTAGTTGACTTTGTTCATTGGTGGTTAACGGTAAAATTGGTAGGCGCGTGCTTCCGACTAACCAGTGTTGGGCGTTCAGCGCCGCTTTGACGGGTGCCGGTGAGGGTTGTGTGAATAGTGCTGCCATCTTCGGCATTAAACGTCGTTGAATTTGCCCTGCTTGGGTGATATCGCCGTGGTTCAAGGCGCGGCGCATCGTCGCCATTTCATTTCCAAATAAATGACTCGCCACTGAAATCGTTCCCTGACCACCCAAGACGAGGGTGGTCAAGCTCTGAGCATCTTCGCCCGTGTAAACGAGAAAATCTTTAGGCGTCTTTTCAACAATTGCGGCCAATTCTTCATCGGAACCACATTGTTTGATTCCAATTCTGTTCATGACCACGGCTTGGATTAAAGTTAACATAAAATATATCACCTTGGCTTACCATTGAAGTTCATTACCTTCTGACTTTCCCCAATCAAGCTCGTGATCCCTTTTCCCGTCATCTTGCCAATGACTGGCTAACCTCATTCTACAATTCGCCTAAATAAATCTTTGAGTCGGTTAGCAACTTCTTTACGATCCTTGAGTGCCAGAATACTTGTACAGTCATTACTACAATGAAATTGACATCTCTGCCAAAGGCTACCCTGAAATTGCGTAGTGATTGCATCCTTTAAGCCACAATGAGCGTCTGAAACAAACATATCAACGTTGGTAAGGCCCCGCTGTTTAAGTTCACTAAAGAAGTCCATCCATGCAGCTTTTGATTCACTATCACCGATATCAAAACCGAGCACTTCTCGACGACCGCTAGGGTCGATTCCAATCGCAACGAGTAAGCTATTACTTGTCACAACGTGACCACGGTGTACCTTAAATAAAATTGCATCGGCATACACAAAAGCATACTTTTGCGTAAGGGGACGTCGGTTAAAATCCAGCACTTGGTCGTCCAAATTATTGCATAAAGCCGAGACCGTACTTTTAGAAAAGGTTGTCCTACATAACTTCTTAGTAATCTCAGCTACTTTACGTGTTGAAACACCTTGGATTACCATTTCCATTAATGCCAAATCAAAGGCCTGCTCACTACGCTGGTAGCGTTTGAACAGCTGTGTTGAAAAATTGCCATGACGGAGTTTAGGAACGTGTAGTTCTAGAGACCCTACGCGGGTGGTAAGCTGACGAACCCGATAACCATGCCGTGAATTGGTTCGTTCATCCGAACGTTCATAAGCCTTAGCTTTAATCTGCTCAGTCGCTTCGGACTTAAGAATTTCGTCAAGGATCTTGGTCATAATTGATTGCATGGCCTTATCCCGATCACCTAGTAATAGTTCCTTTAATTCGTCATCTTCTAAATTTAATTCAACCTTTGGCATAATGAAGTTCCTTTCAGATTTCACAAAGTCCTATTTAGAATTTACACCAATTATACGGACATAACCGCAGTTTTTTTCCAGTGGAGAGTGTAACATCTGTTAATGTTAGTGCGGTAACTAAAGTAGGCATATTTCTCTGCGTTAATTTCAACTTTGTCTCCTCCATTTTTTTGAAATACACTTTATTAAAACAGTCATATGTGTCGTAAATATGGAGAAGCCAGCATATATAAAAAAGAGTGCCATGTGACACTCTTTTTGAGCTATTTAATATCAACAACACCGACAAATTCAACATCATCAATTGCAGTTAAGTAAAAACTATCAGTTGGTCCAAGTATTGCAAGTTGACCATTTTTGATTGTACATTCTTGATCTGGTGTGGTCAGTTTCACCGTCCCTTTTAAGGGAATGAGAACTATATTTCCAGGTACAGGGTGAAATTCTCCGTTGTTTGTCACTGTATTTTTCTTTAGTATACGATGACCAACCCGTCTTTGACCATTTTCGTAAAGGTGTTCATGGACCTCATCACCGCGACTACCAGTTAATATTTTCATATAATATATACCCCCAAGTTAATTGACTTTTTTACGTGGCTTTTCAGTATTATTGGAATTTTGTTGAGTGTTGTTTCCACAGCCGCCCATACTACCAGAGCCACCGTGCATACCCTTGTGCATAAATAGCATCATGAGTGGGTGTGCTAGAAGAAAAAGGGCTATCAGAATCCATTGTGACATAGTTTCACTTCCTTTTGCTTTGTTTCTATAATAAGTTTTTGTCATCACTTAATTACACGTTTTTAATCTTTTCACCAGTCAATCCCATCGCATTAATTGCCACGATAATTGTCGACATTGCCATGACCGCAGCACCAACGGCTGGGTCTAGAATGATTCCAATAAATGACAACACACCGGCAGCGAGTGGAATTGCGACAATATTGTAGCCTGCTCCCCACCAGAGATTTTGAACCATTTTCCGATTTGTGATTTTAGCCAAATCAAGAAAATGTAAAATATCGCTGGGTTCTGATTTAACCAACACAACATCAGCGGAATCAATGGCAACATCGGTTCCGGCGCCAATTGCAATTCCAATATCGGCCGCGGCAAGACTTGGTGCGTCATTTACGCCGTCACCAACCATGATGACGTGATTGCCCTTTGCTTGATAATCAGCAATAATCTTTTGCTTATCATCTGGTAATAGGCCTGCATGGAATTCAGTCAATCCTAGTAAGTTAGCAACGTGTTCCGCGGCTTTTGGATTATCGCCAGTGAGCATTACGGGGGTAATTCCTCGCCTCTGAAGACCACTAATTAATTCCTTAGCACCCGCTTTGATGGTGTCGCCTTCAGCAACCATTCCTTGAACTTGGGTGCCCTGCAATAGGAAGCTGACGGAATTACCCTTAGCAGCCCATTTATCAGCAGCGGCCTCGTCAAACCTGATCCCTTGCTTCGTTAAATAGTTACCATTAACAATCGTATAGTCAGTGCCATCAACATTACCGGAAATCCCAACGCCCGGAATATTTTGAGACTTTTCAGCCGCAACGACTTCAATGTCCTTCGCTTGGGCTTCAGTAATGATTGCTTGGGCCAGCGGATGAGTCGAATTATTTTCAAGGGCGGCCAGTCGGCTTAATAACGTTGTTTCGTCAATCCCATCATTTGGAATCAATGCATTCACCGTAAATTTACCTTCTGTTAACGTGCCAGTTTTATCCAAGAGAACGTGGCTAACATGTTGACTTGCTTCAATGGCTTGGCGATTTCGAACTAATAGCCCATTTTGAGCGCCAATCGTAGTAGAACGAGAAACCACTAATGGAATCGCTAATCCTAATGCATGCGGGCAAGCAATCACGAAGACGGTCACCATGATCGTCATTGCAGTCGCCAATCCCTGGGGTAACCAGGCAAAGAAAGCAATAATCCCAACACCCAATGCCGCGTAAAATAGATACTTGGCAACTAAATCAGCTTTATCTTCTGCTTTAGATTTAGCTTGCTGGGCATTTTGAACCATTTTCATTACTTGAGAAAGATAGCCGGAGTCACCAGTACCACTAATTTTAACCGTTAGCGTCCCGTTATTGTTGGTTGCACCACCAATGACCTTATCGCCAACGTTCTTGGGAACGGCAGCAGATTCACCGGTTACCAGTGCTTCATTCACGGTCGACTCCCCAGCCGTAATAACACCATCGGCTGGAATACTCTCACCTGAACGCACTTGGAAAGCTTGACCAACTTTTAAATCAGATACTGGCACTTCTTTTGTTTCACCATTATCTGTAACTAGATGGGCCGTCTTAGGCAACAGGGCCGCCATCTTTTGTAAGGCATTCCCAGCCCCCATCAATGCATTCATTTCAATCCAGTGTCCTAGAAGCATAATTAAAATCAGGGTTGCAAGTTCGAACGAAAAATCCATTACATGATTTGCCGGGTTCAAGAAGTTGTTGGCAATAAATGCGTACAAACTGTAGAAATACGAAACGGAAATTCCAAGGGTTACTAGCGTCATCATTTCAGGAGATTTATCCTGAATTTCCGCTTTAGCCCCCTTTAAAAATGGCATTCCGCCATAAAAGTAAAGTGCTGTATCAAACAAAACGATGATAATGCCAACAATTAGCGGTGAACTGAAACTAAGGATGGAAACGTTTAAACCCATGATTGGTGCTAACAGTAAAACTGGAATCGCTAAGACAACGGAGACCCAAAATTTAACTTTCAAATTCCCCATATGCATCATTGAGCCACCGTGCATCATCATGTCAGTCCCAGCCATATCCATATCACCGTGATTCATGTTCATTTGGCTGTGATCCATTTCAGCCATATCGTGGTCCATGTTCATTTGATTATGATCCGTTTCGGTCATATCGTGATCCATATGACTCATATTTGATTCATTATTTTCCATATTCTTAGCACTCATGTTTTTCATGTTCATATGGTCCTCTTTATTTGCCATGATTATCGACCCCCTAAAAATAAGTGTGCGTAGCAAAGCGGTTAGAAGCCGGAATATAAGTTCCTTGTGTGGAAATCCCCGGGCTCGGGATTTTTCCACCAGGTTTTTATATTTAGGCTTCTGCTTTGCGGAGCACCATGCCACTATATGAATGAGAATTACGACAAAAATTCATAAGTTTCCGCCATCAGAAATCCCAGATTCTGGATTTTTGTGCAGCAATCCTAAAAGTAAACAGAACACCACAGTCTTAACACGTTTGATCACCTGGCAAGCAGTTACACTGAACTTCCTCGGGCGCTGTTTTGGCCTTTTCAGCTAGAATCGCTTGTAAGTTCGCAATATCCGCCCGTGAGAGTTCCCTTGACTGAATAACGCCGGCAATTGTTGAACCAGCCCGCATCGCACACATATGGTCAAACAAATCATCTGCCGCTGCCGCCATTGATTCCTTCTCGCCAACAACCGGCTTATACGTGAATGGTCGACTGCCGCCATGCTGCGAAACCGCCTGTTTTTGAATCAACCTGTGAAGTAGCGTTTTGGTTGTTGAAGCTGACCAGCCTTCTAATTCGTTCATAGCATCGATTAGTTCACGACTAGTCGCATGTCCCATTGTCCAAATTGCTCTCATAACCATCCATTCAGAATCGGTGATGGTTACATTCTTTGCATCCTTCAATTGGCTTCCTCCATTAATTGAATTCTAAGTTTACGTTTGTAGCCTCTTAACACTTATTAGTTTACAACTGTAGTTACAATAATGCAACCTTTCTGCCAGAAAATACCATGACATTAAAAAAACGCCTAGATAATATTCCAGGCGTGGTTTGATACGATATGTTAAATTAATGATCTGGGAATTTTTGGTTTTCTTGTTAGTATGGTGAAATGCCTCTTAGAACCTGTCTAGTATCTGCTGAATCTGGTAGAATTGTGGAAAACCGACTGAGGAGTTTGTCATGCCAGATTATCCAAGCAATATTTCTCGAGCGCAATTTGCGTTAATACAACCTGATTTAGAAAACTTCCGCAAGCATACAAGACCGCGTCGTTATGATCTTTGTGACGTATTCAATGCCATCCTTTACTCGCTTACTACAGGGTGTCAATGGCGTGAATTACCGCACGATTTCCCGGAATGGCACACTGTCTACCACTATTACGATATGTGGCGAGATAAACCAGACCCGACAGCCGATTCACTATTAGAAAGTCTTTTAAAAAAACTGTTGCTTACTATCGCTTTGCACAGGGCCGATCGGCCCGAACGTCGTTTGTGATTGTTGATGCTCAAAGTGTTAAAACCACTGATTTAACGAAAAATAGTGGCTACGATGGCGGCAAAAAGATTTCAGGGATTAAGCGTCATATGGCGGTTGATATTAATGGTTTACCACAAGCCGTTCTCGTGACACGAGCTAATGTATCAGATCGTTCAGGTGCATTGGCTATGTTTATTAGTTTGGCTAGCCAAAATTTAGAGCTGGTTCAGCATGTCATGGTTGATGGTGGCTACACTGGCAATGACTTTGCGGATCAGGTGAAGCTCATTTTGAATGCTAAGACGACGGTAGCTAAACGCAACGAGTTGCATATGTTCACGGTGTTACCGCAACGATGGATCGTTGAACGTTCATGGAGTTGGCTAGACAAATGTCGGCGACTTTGGAAAAACTGTGAACGTGCCCTTAACAGCAGTCTTCAAATGGTTGTATTGGCCTTCCTGAAGATAGTTCTTAAAAGATACTAGACAGGTTCTAAGAGAAAACGTGTGCAGGAGCAGGAAACTTATGAAGCACAGAATACTTTGAACCGCCAGTTTGAACAAGCTGCCGCAAATCAGGTGTGGGTGACGGACACGACGGAAATTGCCTACAACATTCGTAAGTACAAAGTCCGTCTACACGTTGTTCTGGATCTATACGGTCAATACCC
>NZ_LT964763.1 GCF_900240275.1 [Lactobacillus] timonensis
ATTTCCTTTCTGGAGGACAATCACCACGATTTAGGCTTTGGGGTGATTGTCCGTTTTTTTTATTGTCATCATAAACGAAAAACGGTACCGATGGAAAATTCCATCAGTACCGAATAGTGTAGAACCATAATTATACAGAACAGGACGTTGAACACTACCAAAAGCAGTTAAATCAACGTCCGCGCAAAGTGTTAAATTATGAAACCCCATATGAAGTATTTTTTGATAAACCGTTGCACTTAGTTTGACAATTCGCCACACAAAATCAGTGTCCAAAACTGTTATTGGTAATAATAAACTCAAAAAGTCAGGCCAAAACAGTAATTAAGCACTGATATAACTTGACTTTGAGTAGAAAAGATGTACTCAGCCATTTTAGCTGAGTGTCGCTTTCTAGTTATTCAGCCTATTGATGCTTACGCTTTAACCCGGCTAAGCCTAACATACCCAGCATCGTTGCTAAACCTAATGCCACAGCACCAGTTTCACTTTGGTTACCTGTCTTAGGCAATCGATTAGCCTGCTGTTTATTACTAGTTAGGCTATTCTTAGTCAAATTATCGGTCTCTTGGCTAGTAGTATTAGTTTTTGTATGCTGGTTTCCCTTAGTTCCCTGACTATCATCAGGAGTAGCAACTTGGTCCTTGATGTAAGTAACGGTCTGTTCGATGTCCGTACTATTACCATCAACGGTTTCAGCATCAATCTGGGCATAGTCTGGAGTGTAGCCAGCAATCGTTGGGCTAGTAACAGCATCAAAACTACCCGTCGACCAAGCACCCCAGGTAATTTCGCCTGTAACTGCATCCTTAGAACCCGTCCGGGTTAAGGTAATCGTTTGTACCTTATCTGGTTGGGCTTGACTACCATCACTGTACTTATAATGGATGGTTCTCGTAATGGTCTTTTGACCATTCTCAGTTGATTGTTGATGGCTGAGGACAATTGTAAAGGACTGTAACTGATTATCTTGCCACTGATTAGGATCGGAGCTGCTATAGTAATCGTTGTTAGTACTATCGTAATGGAAGCCATTTTGAAAATCAGACGAAGTAACTTCAAATCCTAAAGATTTCAATTTAGCTAATAAATCATCAACCTTAAATTGACTTTGGACCCCACTGTATCCCCACAAAACAACTTTTCCTAAGGAGCTATTAGTGGTTTGATCCAAAAAGTTAATCTCTACTCGTTGCCGATCAGGATGAAGCGTTATATAAGTATTTACAGCCGCTCCTGGTGCCATACTACTATAATGACTTTCACCCGGATAGGCACCAATTAAATGGCCATCTTTATCTAAGGCAATCCTTTCGCCACCTAAAATGTCGGCTTCAAAATCCGGAACTTGATAACCCTTGGAACGATCATTGGCATCCACCGGTGTCAAAGCATGGTAACCAGCCGTATGTTGTTTGTTTTGGTGATAGTAATAAACACCGGAAGACCAACCATTAGCACCCTTAATGAAGTCATAAACCCGATCGCCTGGCTTATGAACATTATCAAATATATGATCCTTCACATAGACTGATGGGTTCCCCTGAGCATCATTCGCAGGATAGATACTTACGGCATCATAGTTAACATACGTTATCGGCTTATAGTCTGGCAATGGATTAGCAGGCTTCTCATTTTCTACCACAGTAGTCTGATTATTAATCAGTTGTTTAGCCTGATCAATATTGCTTTTGCTTGTACTTTTATTTTGAGTATCAGCAGTCGTCGTAGCGATAACTGGGTTCTCTTGATTAGTATCAGCAGTCGTCGTAGCGATAACTGGGTTCTCTTGATTAGCATCAGTAACCGTGTCCGCCTGGACATTAGCTTCACCCATCAAGAAAATAGTTCCCAACAGGACAGAAGCTACCCCAATACTCAGCTTCCGTAAAGCAAATTTAGGCTTTTGGTGCGTACATTGACGATCAGTTAGCAAATGATTATTTTTTGAAAACATCGTTTCCTTCCCCCTCCAAAAATTAATTTCCCTTTTATTATAGCACTAATGTAAATATTATGACCCGAGATGTTTATAGGTCATTTATGATTGCCTTTTTTTTTGATTAGGGATATTCAAAAGTCTATCACAAATGGCTTTTTCATCTTTCTAACTTAATTTTACAAACGGCGTAACTTAATTTTACAAACGGCGTTTATTAGATGAGATGCAATACCACCACTAAAAAACATCTCTTTATTTTCAATCTCAATTTGACGATTGGCCATTTTATAATTTTCTACCCTTATAACTATCTTTTCTTAAATTACAGTTGAGTGTCCTACTCTGCTCGATAATGATAACTAAATTAAAGAAAGCCAACACTGTTACATTACCTTAATCAACTCAACTTAAAGACCCCAAAATCAGCCATTTTTACGCACGCTCTTATCCCCGTCATATTAACCATTACAGCTTTTCTCATCACCTTAACCAACTCAACTCTCCAAAATGGACACTGGTCTACACAACCCGAAAATCCAGCACACTATCCACTCGACCCTCTAGCTCAATAAGCAAAAAGTGTACTAATTCCAATTACCAATAGAGGAATTAGTACACTTTTTATCGATCAAGAATGCCGGCATACCGGCGTTTGCAGGCTATTTATCTGTACGTTCCAGGACCGTAACACTCTCAACATGCCACGAGCTGATGTTGTCAATTACACATTCTGGATTAACGGCTATGTTAACCAATTAGCTTTGATTAATCAAAAACATTGTGTTTGTTAACTCGCTTTCATAATACCAAATATTGCCATGCTTTTGAGATAAACATCAACGCTCAAATTATTACCGGTTTGCGGGAACACATAAATTCTAAAAAATAGTTTAAGGTGTTTGCGGAAAATTAAATGCCAAGTTTCATTTGAAGTATTAACCCCATAATTGTAATTGCAACATCTGCCCCTTTATCCAATACAAAAGAAATGATAGGTTTTACCTTTTCCCATTTTTTCTTTTTTGATATTTTCTCATTATTTATTTGTTCTAGCTCATTAATTTTTGTCTTCAGTTCTTCGGTCTCGGCCTCATTCAACCCTGGCATTTCCTCTATTTGCTTCCTAGCATCCTTAAATGAAAGATTTATATTAATGTCATTGGAATTTGAAACAGGTACACTCACACTAATATCCTGTGATATCTTTGAATTTTGAGGAGTTGGAAAACCGCAAAGGTACCCTTCTAGTCTTCCTTTCATGATACGTAAGTTGTGAAGATATGATTCCTTTCCCATATAGTTATAGGCGAAGCCGTCAGCACTACTGTACCCATACATACTTTTCCCAAATCCTGGTATATATGTTGAGTACTTGCCATCAATCTTTAAATGTATATTTTTCATTTTTTCTTCATCGCTAGACTTAATTGCTTCATCTATAGCTTTTATGTCGGGAGCAATTACTTCAACTAAATCTTCCCTATTCTTAATTGAAAGCACATCTTTCTTCACTACTGTTTCACTTCACTTTCACGCAATGATTTATAAATTTCCCCTGCAAAAGTTCCCAAAACCTCTTTCTTAATATCATCGTTGTTGAGTAGCAAAGTGAAAAAGTCTTTATTATGTTCAAGACCCTCAATCAACATATCGTCAATATGATCAAAGTATGATAGTTCAAAGTCATGCTCATTGTTATTTTTTGCACTGCTCCTTAAGTTATTTGACTTCATCATTAGGTCCCTAATTTGAAGCATCGATTTAACAGCTACATCCTTGTCAAAATTAGACCCAGTTGTTTGGTTAATTTCTTCGATAATTTTGGATAATTTTTCCTTCTTTGCTTCACTAAGTTCAACATCATCAGCCATTGGTAACTTTACTACTGGATTTGACCGTTTCGTACCTGATATATGTTGGCCCGTCTGTTTCTGGGTAAACTTGCTGGCTTTTATTTTTCCAGTCAGATCATAACCCTGTCCTGGACGGCTAATATTTACGTACTTCATCAAATAAGATACATAATTATATAGTTTCTGCAGTTCTTCGTCTTTAAGGCTAGATACTTGCAAAAGAAACTCATAGCAGCGCACAAAATGCTTTAACGTAGTCAAAACTTCTCGTTGGGTATTTTCGTCTAATTCTTTTATTTTCTTTTCTGTAGCGCCAAAGTAGAAATTAAGATTCTTCTTATCTCGACTTTGAATTTTTGCTTTATGAATAATGTTGTTTGCACCCTCCACATTTTGCGGATCAATTATATAGAACCCATCAATTTTTTCTACTAGGTTATAAACCAATTGTGGATTAACCGTATCTGCTAATAAAGTGGTCGTGTAATAAGGAGCAAAGGCGGCCTCAATATCCTTATAGTCATTAACAAAATCCAATACAAATGGAGTCTTTTCATATGGTGGGCAGATACGATTTAAGCGAGAAAGTGTTTGTACTGCATTGACTCCACGTAATTTTTTCATGACGTACATAGCAGATAACTTAGGTTGGTCAAATCCAACTTGATATTTATTAGCTACTAGTAAGAAACGATATCCAGGTTTATTAAACTCTTTAGCTGTACGGTCTTCTGGTAAACCATTCATTGAAGCCTCAGTATATTCCTTGTTATCATCATCTGAGTTAACGTTGCCAGAAAAGGCAACAAGCATCCCCATATCATCATAATGATGTTCGTTAATATAATTTTCAAATGCTTGTCGATACTTAACCGCTGCCTTACGAGATGACATAATAACCATTGCTTTTGCTTGATTACCTAATTCTGACATCACATGTTCTCTGAAATGGTCAATAATAATTTTTGTTCGTTGAGAAATATTCTGATCATCTAAATCTATTTGCTGAGCTATTTGTCGTTTTGCATCAGCCGTCTTTAATTCTGGATCATCAGCAATCTCTTTATTAAGTTCATAGTATGTTTGATAGGTCGTGTAATTAGCTAAAACATCAAGAATAAATCCTTCTTCAATAGCCTGTTTCATACTATACAAATGGAATGCTCGATAATTACCATGTTTATCTAAGCGTCCAAAGAGGCGTAAGGTAGTTGGCTTAGGTGTTGCTGTAAAAGCAAACATACTTACATTCTTTTGCTTTCCAGAGCTTTCAATTTCTTGTACTAATTGATCTTGAATGTCCTGTTCATAGAATTTATCCGATGATGATAAAGCTTCAGTCACAGCCATCATATCTTTACCAGCAGTTGACGAGTGTGCTTCATCAATAATCACGGCAAATTTCTTATTTTTAAGTGAAACATCAGACGAATTACTATCATCCTTAATCAAATCAACAACGTATGGAAATTTTTGGATCGTAGTAACCACAATTTTAGTGTTGCTTTCTAATGCCAGCTTAAGATCCTCAGACGTACATTTATCATCCATAACACGAATAAGGCCAGCTTTATGTTCAATACCCATTATTGCTTTTTGTAGCTGTCGATCCACGACCACCCTGTCCGTCATAATGATGACATTATTAAAAATAATTTGATTATCATCGTCATGAAGACTAGCTAGTCTATGTGCAAGCCATGCAATAGAGTTAGTTTTTCCTGATCCAGCAGAGTGCTGAATTAAATAATTTTGTGATGTCTTATTGATCTTCAAATCAGCTAAAGTTTTACGAATCACATCTAACTGATGATATCTTGGGAAAATTAATTGTTGCTTTACCCTTCTCTTCCCAGTCAGCGGATCTTTACTTTCCTTAGCCTCAATAAAGATAAATTTGGTAATCAATTCAACTAAAGTTTCTTTTCTTAGAATATCCTCCCACATATAAGAAACACTATATTTATCAGGAAAGTGTGGATTCCCTGCACCAGAATTTATACCTTCCCCTTTTCCCATGTTGAAAGGCATAAAGAACGTCTTCTCTTTTGCTAACTTGGTAGTCATATAAACTTCTTCAGTATCCATAGCAAAGTTTACTAAACATCCTGCTTTAAAAAGAAATAAACGATCTTTAGGATTACGCGATGTCCGATATTGTTTGATTGCATTCTCGTAATTTTGTCCTTGGCTATTGCTTTTAAGCTCGAAGCTAATTACAGCAAATCCATTTATAAAGATTACGAGATCAATTCGCTCTTTATTCTCTTTATCCGCATATACCTCTTGCATTACAGAAAAAATATTTTCTGAATACAACTTTGAGAGTTCAGGATTAAAGTCAGTAGCTGGTTTCCCATATAGCAAGGTTAAATGTTGATTGTTAACATCAACACCGTGTTTTAACGCAGAAAGTAGGCTTCCTTTCTTACTAATGATAAATTTATTAATGGTGTTAATGATTGTCTCTTCAGTATCTTCCTTAAATTGTTTAGTTAATTCTTCTAATTTTTTTGGTTGAGTATCCTTTAAAAACGGCAGATTGCAAGAAATAACTTGAACGAATTTAGTGACGTAGATTAAGCAAGAAGATCTCGATTGGTGTATGCCAATTAAGACATTTAAGTGGCCGTGAATTCAGATACCAATTGATTTGAACCAG
>NZ_LT964764.1 GCF_900240275.1 [Lactobacillus] timonensis
TTCCACGGAAGATTGGCCATCAAGATATTTTTGGACAATCTCAGCTTTCAGTGTTGGTGAATATTTAGTCAAAAAAAGTACCTCACAATCGTTAGATGATTTTGTCTAACAATTATGGGGCACTTCATAATCTCAAGGGCGGTTTTTATTGTACAGTAGAACATTTTTAAATATACGCGATCCTAAAGAAATATTTTTTTCTCACGGCATAAGTAGTACAATTCAAGGGATAAGCGTTTACATCAAACGAGGTAGGTATATGTATTTTAGCTATAACAAGCTGTGGAAATTATTAATTGACCGCGGCTGGAAAAAGAAAGACTTGCAGCAAGCAAGCGGGGTTAGTTCAACCTCCATTGCGAAGCTGGGAAAAGATGGCAACGTCACAACAGAAGTCTTGCTAAAGATTTGCAGGGCGTTGAATTGCGATGTTGGGGATATTATGGAAGTAAAGACGAAGTAGGAGCACGTATGACTGTTGAAACTAATGAATTAAGGTTTGAAAACCAGTTGATTGACCACTTAGTAAATATGGGTGGTAGCAAGCAGTGGGAATATTTACCGGAAATTAAAACGACTGAACAACTGTGGGCTAACTTTAAACGAATCCTCGAAAACAATAATCAGGATCGGTTAGACAAGCCATTATCACAAGCGGAATTCAATCAAGTAAAGGCCGTTATTAGCCAATTAAAGACACCTTACCAAGCGGGACAATTTCTTTACGGGATTAATGGCATTTCAGAAGTAGAAATTGACTTGGATGATGGTCATCATACTTACTTAACGGTCTTTGATCAAGATCAAATTGGTGCTGGTAATACTGTTTATCAAATTGTCAACCAGATTGAACGACCAGCAGTGATTCCGGGGCGGAAATCACGACGGTTTGATATTACGATGCTGATCAACGGGCTGCCGATTCTTCAGATAGAGGAAAAAGCAGATGGTCACCGGGCAACTGAAGCTCTTAACCAAATGCACCAGTACATTGACGAGGAGCAATATACTGACATCTTTTCTACGCTGCAAGTCCTCGTGGCGATCACACCGCACGATGCCCGTTACATGGCAAATACTCCTTCTGAGAAGTTTAATACGGACTTTGCTTTTCAGTGGCAACGGGAAAAAGATAATAGGGTTGTTACTGATCCTTTGGAATTTGCGAATGCCATGTTATCAATTCCAATGGCACACCAGATGGCCACAAACTACATGATCTTGGATGGGACCCCTAATCACCAGATGATTAAGATTATGCGGCCATACCAGATGTATGCGACTAAACGGGTTATCAATAAGATTCGAAATCATAATTTTGGGGTTGAAGACAAGCGAATTGGTTATGTCTGGCACACGACTGGTTCGGGGAAAACGATTAGTTCTTTTAAGGCTGCATGGCTAGCTTCACGGTTGCCTAATGTTGATAAAGTAGTCTTTATGGTGGACCGAGTTGCTTTGACTAATCAAACAGTCGATGAGTATAAGGCTTACGATCCCGAAACCAATGAGAATGGTAACAACGGAGTAGTGACGGATACCGCTAACCGGTGGGCACTAGCTAATAAACTGAAAAAGAAGGGAAATGGCATCATTGTTACTTCCACTCAGAAAATGGATGCCATGGTGCGGAGTAAGAACTATAAGCCACTGGATAAGAACATTGTCTTTATTGTTGATGAAGCCCACCGTTCAACGTCTGGTGACATGCTCAAGCGCATTAAGGATGCTTTTCCTAAGTCTGCCTGGGTGGGCTATACTGGTACCCCTGTCTTCCCAGATAAGGATGGTAAGAGCAAGGTGCCGACGACTCGTGACATTTTTGGCAATGTTATTCATATTTACACTATTCAGGATGCCATCAAAGATGGAAACGTCCTTGGCTTTAAGGTCGATTTTAAGACGACCTTAGCGGAAGAAGTCCTGAAGAACGAATATCTACCACGCTATTTCCATTACCGTTACCCGAAGATGAGTGATCAAGCTATTGAGGCGCGGATTAATAACCTTCATGACGAAGATATGGATGACATGATTGAACCAAGTGTCTATGACGAGAACGAAAAGCACGTTCAAAAGGTTGTTCAAGACATTATTGAAAATTGGGACAAACGGTCAGTTCATGGTAAATATAACGCAATTTTAACGACGCATGTTGGTGGTGGTAAAGCCTCCACGCCAATGGCGATGATGTACTATCGTGAATTTAAGAAGCAAAGTGCTACAGCAGATCACCCACTACGAGTAGGGATTACGTTTAGCCAAGACACTTCCAATAGCGACAACCAACTAAATACAAACCGATCACTGCGAGAAGCCATTGATGACTACAACAAGATGTTTGGCACCAGCTTTGGTGATAGAGATGTCAAGGAGTATACCGAACAAGTTGTCTCTCGGCTTAATCGGACGATTGATGATGGAAAGTACTTTGACATTGTCATTGTCGTTGACCAGTTGTTGACTGGGTTTAATGCGCCACAGATGAACACTCTTTATGTAGATCGAACGCTGAGTGGCTCTGCGTTGATCCAGGCTTATTCACGGACTAACCGAGTCTTTGATAACCAAACTAAGCCTTACGGGCGGATTGTTAACTATCGTTGGCCTACTCATACTGAGAAATTAATGGATGAGGCCTTGGAAGAATACGCCAACAGGCAGTCTGCAGATATTCAGTTGAAGCTGGATGGTACGGATGATGATACCGGTGGATTGATTGCTCCTTCATTTAAGAAAGTTAAACAAGAATTGCATAAGATTGTTAACCGGTTGGCAACATTTACTGATGACTTTCAAGATATTCCGGCCAGCGAAAACGCTCGTGGACAGATGCTCCAGGATCTTCGTCAATATAACCACTGGATGGCATTGGCAAAGCAGGATGATGATTATGATGACCAACATCCTGAGAAGTTGCTTACGGAACTGGGAATGTCAACTGATGATGAAGTACGTTTGACGACGACATTAGCTAACCAGTTGAAAGATAAGGTGGCTCAAGACCGGAAGATTTTTGATGTTTCTCAAATTGACCTTCAAATGGAAAAGGTCAAAGAAGTCAAAGTTAACTGGGATTACCTCGAAGAATTAATTGCGGAAGTTCTTAACAAGTACCACGATAATGATATAGAGGGCGCTAAGGAGTCTGCTAATAAAGCTCAAGAAATGACTGACCAACTAGATGACCGTTCATTTGCCACTAAGATTAAGAGGTTCTTGAAGGGAATCTTTAGTGGTAAAGTCAAGAATGCTAACTACCCAGTTAAGCAACAGCATGTACGTGGGTTGATTAACCAAAATAATCAAGACAACATGCGGACTGCCATTCTTGACTACAAGAAGAAGTGGGGATTGATGGATATTCAAGATTCCCAGTTGGTTAATAGGATCATCGAAAACCACGCCGTGGGTGCTGATGATTTAAATTCAGCGGGGGAATTAGACAGTATCGTACGGGAAGCACACTCGGTTTACAAGACAGATGCTGAATCAGAAGATGTGAAGAAACTGTCAAAGATTAAATACCGAACGCACTTACGCCGTGACATTACTAAATTTGCGGACCAAATTAAACAAAACTATTAGGAGAATTTTATGACTGAAGCAAAAGACGTTACAAACAAGTTATGGGATATGGCTAACCGCCTTCGCGGAACGATGGATGCCAATGAATACCGGAATTACATTCTGGGATTTATGTTCTATCGTTACCTGTCTGAATACCAGGAAGCCCACCTGATTAAGGAAGAGCTGGTAGAACCTAAGCAAGGGCAAAGTGTCAACGACGCCTATGTTGAAGCAGCTTCTGGGGATGATTTAAATGACTATCTGGAAGCAATCGCTGACTCGCTGGGTTATGCTATTGAGCCCCAGTATACCTGGGCTTCTATTATGGATAAGGTCCACAATAATAAGATTGCGGCGTCAGACTATCAGGATATGATTGATAGTTTTAACCATAACCTGAATTTGAATAAGCACGCCAAGGTTGACTTTACTGGTGTGTTCAATGACATGAACCTCAGTAATGACCGGTTGGGAAAGAGTACAGCAGCTCGTGCAAAGGCCTTAACTGAAACCATTGACTTGATTGATGGCGTCAACTACAAGGACGACAATGGCAAGGATATTCTCGGTAATATTTACATGTACCTCATTTCAAAGTTTGCTAGAAACGCTGGAAAGGGTGCTGGGGAATTTTTTACTCCACAACAAGTTTCAGAGGTTTTAGCTAAGTTAGTGGCAATCAATGTATCACAAGAAATTACTAGGCCAACCGTCTACGACTTTGCTTGTGGTTCAGGCTCATTGCTACTGAAAGTGGCACGTCAGTTTCCTGGTAAGACAGTAATTTATCATGGGCAGGAACTTAATACATCAACTTATAACTTAGCCCGGATGAACCTGATGATGAATGGGGTTCGTTACGTTAACATGGATCTGCGGAATGCTGATACGCTGGAAATGGATTGGCCAGATGGTGTCGATACTCAAGGTGTGGACCATCCGCGGAGTTTTGATATGGTTGTAGCTAACCCGCCATATTCGGCTCGTTGGGACAATAGTGATAAGAAGTTAAAGGATCCGCGTTTCAAAGAGTACGGGGCCTTGGCACCAAAAACGAAGGCCGACTATGCTTTCTTACTGCATGGTCTTTATCACTTGAAGTCAACTGGAACGATGGCGATTGTTTTACCACATGGGGTATTGTTTCGGGGTGCGAAGGAGGCCAAAATCCGCAAGGCTCTGTTAGAGAAGAATCAGATTGATGCCGTTATTGGCCTTCCCGCTAACTTATTCTATTCAACCGGGATCCCAACGGTGGTTCTTATACTGAAGAAGAACAAACAGACTCGTGATGTCCTCTTTATCGATTCAAGTAAGTATTTTGAAAAGGGAAAGAATCAAAACGTTCTTCGTCAATCAGATATTCAAAAGATTATTGACACTTATCGTGACCGAAAGGACGTGGACAAGTATGCCCATGTCGCGACCATGGACGAGATTAAGGAAAATGACTTTAATCTGAATATTCCACGTTATGTTGACACTTTTGAACCGGAACCGCCAGTAGATTTAGGGGAAGTTACTAAGGAATTGAAGGAGACTCAGGAA
The DNA here is from genome assembly GCF_900240275.1 of [Lactobacillus] timonensis. Lineage (GTDB taxonomy): Bacteria > Bacillota > Bacilli > Lactobacillales > Lactobacillaceae > Limosilactobacillus > Limosilactobacillus timonensis. Next base: position 5,119 of record NZ_LT964764.1, read on the forward strand.
AAGATTAACAAGAACGAAAGTGAGCTCCTTTCCATGATGAAAGAGTTAACTTCCAAAGACCAAAAGGTACAAAATGATTTGGACGAATTTATCCAAATGTTGGAAAACGAGGTGAAGCGCAATGGCTAAGAAGGTAGAAAAGCGGGTGCCCAACCTCCGTTTTAAGGGCTTCACTGATGATTGGGAGCAGCGTAAGTTAAAGAAGGAATACGATAAAATAGGAAATGCTTTTGTTGGAACTGCCTCTCCTTATTATGTTAAAAATGGTCACTTTTATTTAGAGTCTAATAATATAAAAGACGGACAGA
>NZ_LT964765.1 GCF_900240275.1 [Lactobacillus] timonensis
ACCTTCACTTCTACAACTACCACCGAATCTCTTTAAAAACAAAAGGTATGAGCCCGGTTGAATACCGGACGCATACCTTATCAGTCTAATTTTCTCAACTTTGTCTAACTTTTTTGTTGCACTTCATTACCCCAAAGGCGCCTTTTTCGTCGTTATATTTGAAAATCTTCTTATTTATTTTGTGAATGCCGGTGTCGCACCGCCGCCCGACACTGCGGGTGGAAAAATAATAAACAGCCGGCGTACGCCCAACTAGTAGCCACGTTGAGCACCCAGACAAACCAGGCATTGGGCGCCCCGAAGAACGCTAAGACGGACAAGTCGCGGAGGATTTCCTTTAACAACGCCTGGGAAAACTCGTGACCCGTCAGTTCCATCCCAAAGTAAATTTCAAAGGCCAGCTGGAGGGCAAAGATGACGATCCAGCCCAGCAAGTACGGCCAATTACGTTTAACTTCCACAATCGGCCGCTGATACTGATCGACTTTACCCGTTACGTGTACCTGAACCTGCTTAGCCTGGTAAACACCCACCGCCAGGCCGACCGCTAATAAGGCCCCGGCCAGTGCCAGCGTCTGCAGTGAAAAGTCCCGCTTGAGGCTCGCCACCATCATGAAGATGGAATAAAACGGGATCAGCACCAGTTTCAACCGGGTCACCCGCTCGTATTCAAAGGTCCCCTTGATGAACCTCCAAATTAGCAGTGCCAGAAAAATTATCATGGGGAACCTCCTTTGTGGCTAGCCTTGGTTCAAAATCAGGCCAGCCTACTCATCCTGATCTTCTTCATATTCGGCAAAGAAATCTGCATCGAGACTATACAAGTCATAGCTGTGTTTAACGTTGATCCCGGCTCGGTATTCAATCATCAAATCCGTCAGCTGGTCACCATCAACCAGGATAATGCCGAGCTGGTCCGCCATCTCCTTGGCGCCGCGGGTAAATGACGAAGTGGTAATGAACACACCCTGGCTGGCATGTTTGATCTTCATCGCCGTGCCAAACTCCATAATTGCGTGCTGTTGAACAATATCACTTGCCCGGTAGTGTTTTACCTGAATGTAAACCTTCTGGACGCCGAGGGGATCCTGGCTCAAGACCCCATCAATTCCACCGTCTTTGGACCGTTTTGTGACCTGAATTTGGCCGTTATCACCCTTATAACCCATCACCGCAAAGAGATGTACCATCAGCTCTTCAAAACGGTAGTGGTTAATCTTCGCCATCCGGGCAAGTAATTCGTCCTTGGTTTGTTCGCGCTGTTCATCAAACCAGTCGTTAATATTGCCCTTCGTCAAGGTGGCACTTAACGTCGGCACTGTTTGTTCAGAATCAGCTTGCTCAACCTGGCCAGTTACCTTGGCCCTGTGCTTCGTATATTGAGGAAGCTGGTGAACTACCATTTTATTAAGGTCTAACCCGTAGGTCTTTACCATCTTCTTACCGAGCTCAGTAATTTCATAGACTGAGCGTTTGGGCGATGACAGCAGTCCCGCTACCCGCAGGTCACTGAGGGCGAAGCTTGCCCGGTTCATCGCTACATTCCGCCCATTATCGTAGGTCAAGTTTCGCAAATCAGCTGGCATTTTTACTTGGTCTAAGGTCGCCTGCTTTAATTCCTTGGCCTTCCAACGTTTCCGCTGAGTCGCTTGTTGTAACATCACTGGCAGCAGGGAATCCCACGTGGGCAGCCCCTCGGCCGTTTGTTTGAGTGTGGAATAATCAATCACCGTTTTTCTCTCCTTGCTAGATACTTTGTATTTCTATTTTATACTGAAGGATCGTTTCTGAGTATAATAATTAGTAAACTTAACTGAGGAGTATTATTCATGAACTACAAGGACACCGTTAACTTGCTCCGCAACTTTCGTGACCAGCGCGGATGGGCCAAATACCACAACTTAAAAGACCTAGCCATTTCGTTAAACCTGGAAGCCAGCGAAGTACTGGAAATTTTTCAGTGGCAGCCCAGCGACCAGCCACTGACGGACGAGCAAAAGCAGCACTTAACAGAAGAACTGGCAGATACGATGATCTACCTGATTTACATGTGTAACAAGTTGGGCATTGACCCTGGCCAAGCAATTAAGGAGAAAGTCCACTTCAATCAGACCCGGACTTGGCCGAAAATTGACCGTTAAACCCACCTTTAGAAATTTACTTCACAAAGTCGGCAATACCGACTTTTTTCGTTTCTTTCTGAGTTGCCTAGGAGTTGAGTTTGCGCTAACTAATAGTAAGAAGCTGTGCTGTGAAAACATACACAATATTGAAGCGCTTTAATTTATCCCTTAAAATAAGCTCAATTACTGTTCGGACTAGAGAGAAAGGGTTGAATTTCATGCCAAAGAAAATGTATGGTGCCGATGTTGTTGTCGACAGTCTCCGTAAACATCACGTGGGGCTCGTCTTTGGGATTCCGGGAGCTAAGATTGACCGGCTCTTTGAATCACTCGAAGACGGCACGGCTAACAATCCTAAGCTGATTGTCACCCGTCACGAGCAAAACGCGATCTTCATGGCCCAGGCCTACGCCCGGCTAACCGGGAAAACCGGGGTCACGATTGCCACCTCGGGTCCCGGGGTTGGTAACCTGACGACCGGCTTGATGACCGCCAGTGCTGAAGGCGATGCCGTCTTAGCCATCGGTGGCCAAGTTCAACGAAAGGACCTCCACCGGGCCACTCACCAATCGGCACCGTCCACGATGATTATGTCACCGATCACCAACTACGCTGCCGAAATTCAGGACCCTGAAAATATCTCCGAAATCATGGCCAACGCTTTTGAAGCTAGCCAGGGCCCTCGTCACGGTGGCGCTTTTGTCAGCCTGCCGCAAGACGTCGATGACGCTGTCGTTAAGCAAGAACCACTGCCGTACTACAACGGTGCCCAGCAGGGTCCTGCCGCCCAACAAGCACTCTGTCACTTGGCAACCCTGATTTCACAAGCTAAGTTGCCGGTCCTGCTGGTTGGTTTCCGCGGAGCTGATGACCGGACTGCCGCGGCTCTGCGTAATTTAATGAAGCACTACCACCTACCAGTTGTTGAAACTTACCAGGCCGCCGGGCTCGTTCCGCGTGAACTAGAACACGTCTCCTACTTTGGCCGTGTCGGTCTCTTCCGTAACCAGGTTGGTGACCGTCTACTGTCAGCCAGTGACCTGGTTGTAACGGTTGGCTACGACCCGATTGAATATGAACCGCGGAACTGGAACAAGGAAGGCCACCTGCGGATTATCGACTTAGATACTACTGCCGCGCAAATTGACAATAACTTCCAACCAGAAATGCAATTGGTCGGTGACCTGGCCGAAAGCCTGGACAACCTCGACAAGCTCCTGAGTGGTTACCAGTTGCCGAACGATGCCACAAAGCGTCTCGCCAAGTTCCGTCAAGAACTGATCCAGGAAGACAAAATTGACAAGCCGTCTGCCAATGGCAAGACCAGTCACCCGTTGGCAGTGGTCGAAGCACTGCAAAAGCAGGTCAACGACGATACCATTGTCACCGTCGACGTTGGTTCCCACTACATCTGGATGGCTCGTCACTTCCGCTGCTACAAGCCACGTCACCTCTTAATGTCCAACGGGATGCAGACGCTCGGTGTTGCCCTGCCGTGGGCAATGGTTGCTTCGCTGCTCCACCCTGAACGAAAAATCCTCGCCGTCTGTGGTGACGGTGGCTTCCTCTATTCCGGTGCCGAACTCGCAACTGCCGTCGCTCATCACCTTAACCTGGTGATGGTTATTTGGAACGATGGCGGGCACTACGACATGGTCCGTTTCCAGGAAGAACTGAAGTACGACAAGCCGGCCGGTATCAAGTTTGGTGAAGTCAACATCGTCAAGTACGCTAAATCATTCGGCGCTACTGGCTTGCGGGTTGACCAACCGGCTGACCTAAGCAAGGTTTTAAAGAAGGCCTTCGCCACTGATGGCCCGGTGGTCGTCGATGTTCCAGTTGACTACAGCCATAATAAGGAACTAGCAGCCAGCCTGGTTGACTCGGCACTGGGCTAAAAGGAGGCTTTTCAATGAATAGCTTATACGAACACGGGACGTTGGCAATGTTAATGGCCAAGAACCTGGCCGGGACGATCACCCTGGAAGAATTACTGAAACACGGCAGTTGCGGACTCGGTACCTTTGAAGGACTAGATGGTGAAGTCATGATCCTCGACAACGAGGTTTACCAAGCCGATTCAACCGGGAAGGTCCACCACGTCACTGACATGTCAACGACCCTCCCCTTTGCCTCGGTGCACTTTCCACAAGACACCCATGATGTTGACCTAAAGGCCGTTAACTTTGACCTCCTCAACGGTGACTTTGTGCACGACTACCAGTTGCAAAACGTCTTCGCGGCGCTCCGCTTGCACGGCACCTTAGCCGATGTCCTAATCCGGATTGCGCCGAAGCAGGAACGACCGTACCCGAGTTTGTTGGAAGTTGCCCAGGGCCAGCCAACCTTTACCCGGCAAAACATTACGGGCACCGTCTTTGGTTACTACGCCCCGGCAGCTTTTGGCAGCATTACCGCTGCCAGCTGGCACCTGCACTTCATGAGCGATGACCACCAATTTGAAGGCCACCTGCTTAGCTTTACCGCCACACAGATGGATGGTGATTACGAAGTGTTTGACCAACTGGACCAGCACTTCCCCGTTAATAACGACGAATTTAGGAAGTCCAATGTCGACCTGGAATCCCTAAGAGAAGGGATTGCTAAGTCGGAAGGACACCAGGAATAACAATCGCAAATGACCGCCAACGTTTCTTAAAAACGCTGACGGTCATTTTTGATTATTGGGCTCTACACTAAATCCTGTTGATGGATTGCCAACGTGGTAATCTGTTAACGGGATTTTTTCGTACAAAAAGGGAGCCATCACTGACTCCCTTCAGGAAAAATCTACGACCAAATAGCTTCTATCGA
>NZ_LT964766.1 GCF_900240275.1 [Lactobacillus] timonensis
CCTTGGCCACGTGACCACCAGCATCGGCCACCTTGGCATCGGCCAAGATGATCTTGTTTGGTGCAATGGCCCGCAGGTCACTAACAGCGTCCATGCCTTCTTGGTAAATCAGCAGGGTCCCGGCTTCGACAACATCAACGATGTCGCCAACCTGGTGAGCAACTTTGAGCGCAGCAGCCGTCGTGTCAGTATCGAGGGCTACTTGTAACAGTGGTTTTGACATAATTTGTTACTCCTTCGTTTATGTAACTAAACTACTAGTTAAACTTTTCGGACAACTTAGATGCCTTTACAGCATCTTCAACTTCCTTCTTTGACATAACGTTCTTGATGCCGATCACCACGCCACCACGGTCTTCAACATCCTTGAACATCTTGACGAATGGCAGCGAAGTGAAGACAACGTCGTAGTTACGGGCAGTCCCCTTAGCTTCAGAAACTGAAGTGTGGTCAGACTGGGTAACCTTAAAGCCCATGTCTTTAAGAGCCTTCGTAGCAGTCCGCATTAACATCAAACTAGTACCAGAACCGTTAGCACATGCAGTCAAAACTTTCATGATAAATCCTCCTAAAAATCAGTCTTAAAAGTTATTCAATTACTTAGCACTGTCAGCCTGAGCCTTGTGGCTTTCCTTCCAAGCATCGTAGTCCTTAACAATTTGGAAATAGCCATCTGGATCGTGACGATATTCCAGCTGTGGGATCAAAATCAGTACAATCACAACAATGGCAATACCAATGTAGCCTAAGTACTTCATGATAACCGTAAATGCTGGCCATAACGTTGCCCAGTCGAACATTCCCAGGTAACCACCGTATGTTGCCATACCAACCCAAGTTGCGATAAAGGCAGAACCGGCAACCTGGATAACACCACAGATGAACGGTGCAATCATGGCGTACTTAAATCCACCACGGTTGTTAGCAAAGACACCAATTGCAGCGTTGTCAAAGAACATTGGAATAAATCCGGCGATGACAATCGTTGGTGAGTGGAAGACTAACAGCAAGCCAATCATTACGAACTGGCCAAGTGCACCAAACATGAAACCAATCGTTGCAGCGTTTGGTGAACCGAAGCCTAACGTTGCGGCAACGTCGATACCTGGCACAGAACCCGGCAGCCAACGTTCGGAAATCCCGGTAAAGGATTCAGTCAGTTCGTTAACGAATGTCCGAACCCCCAGCTGCAAGATGGCCAGGTAAACGGCAAACATCAATGAAGTCTGAATAATGTAGAAGATGAAACTCTGTCCTGGCTTCATAAACTTAGCGTGAACCAGGTAGGATGGTCCGAGGACGATCAGGATAATCCCGAAGAAGAAGATCATCAGGATTGAAGTTGAAACCATGTTGTCGTTAAACATTGACAGCCAACCTGGCAGTTCAATGTCTTCCAGACGACGACTTTCGGTCTTACCCTTAGTCTTCGCACGCTTTTCCATCCATTCAGCCCACTTAGCAAAGATGAAAATCCCAAACATTTGCTGGTGAGCAATCCCGAAGCCGGCACCATCAGTTAATTCCTGGGTGATACCAACGGTTAAGTTTGAACCAACGGCCCAGTAAAGTCCAAGGACAATCGACATGATGACCAGGATTTCGATCCGGCCCATCTTTGAGAAACAGAAGAGGAAGAGCCAGAAAGCAGTTGCGGCTTGCTGAACCTGAACGTTACCAGTCGTAAAGACGGCACGCAGTTTCGTGTACTTTTGGAAACGAACCAGCAGAATATTAATGATATAAGCAAACAGCAGCAACAGCATTGTGTCGGCAAATGACCGGCCGAACCGCTTCATAATCCCGACAGTAACGGCGTTTTGTCCGAAATACGGGTCAGTAACCATGGCGTGAAGATGGAAACGTTCACGCAGACCAACCAGGATTGGCCGGAATGAGTTAACCAGCCCGGCAGAACCAACCGTCAAAATAAAGTACCCGACAGTCGCCTTCAAAAATCCAGAAATGGTATCGTACCATGGCTTCTTTTCCAGAATGTAACCAATCAGGACAATGAAACCAATCATGAAGGCTGGCTGTTCAAGAATGTTTGTGGCGAAGTATGTCCAGATCGCCATTAACACATTAAGAATAGCTTGCATAATAGATCACCCTTTATTACATATTGTGTTTCTTCATAACGTCACGGTAGTCATCCATATTCTTGACCTTCATCAGATCTTCAACCATCCCGTCTTCCATTAACATGTCAGACAAGTTGGCAATGTTCTTAACGTGAGCGTCATGATCTTTAGCAGCCAGCATGAAGAACAGCTTTGCATCCTTTTCTGGGTTGCCATCTTCAAAGGAAACCGTCTCTGGCATGATTGTAAAGCCGATTCCCGTACCTAAAACCCCACTGTTTTCGGCAGAGGAATGTGGCATTGCCACGCCGGGAACGATCACAATGTAAGGGCCGTATTCCTTCACGTCAGAGATAACTTGATCAACATATTGGTCGGTCACTAACTTATTCTTTTTCATTACCTCGGCACTAACCCTAATCGCTTCTTCCCAATTCTTAGGGTGCTGGTCAGTAATGTTTACTAAACCATTCTCTAAAAAGTAACGTAACATTATTAACTCCTCCTGCCCTTTCAGTGAGGGCTGCTTCACCGATTATCAAACACTACAAAACCTCGCTCCCTACTTGATTACAGCAGTTCTGGGAATGGCAGGTCTGGCTTGTTCTTGAACGCATCGTGGAAACCACGGTCGTACATGTATTCAAACTTGTCCTTGTCTTGTGGGTAGTTGAATTCGCCACCAACCTGAAGGATGTATGGCTTGAACTTATATTGCAGACGGTACTTCTTACGGTTCCAAAGAGCAATGATGTCCTTCGGGTCAGTGAAAAAGTTTGACCAGATGTCCCAGTGCATTGGGATAACAACGTTGGTCTTCAGGTCTTCTGACATCCGCAGAACTTGTGAGTCGTCCAGCTTGTCAGTAATCCCCCGTGGGTTTTCACCGTAAGCACAAAGGGCAACGTCAATGTCGTTTTCGTTACCATGCTTAGTGAAGGTGTTGGACATGTGTGAGTCACCGGCATCATACAGGTTCCCACCAGTCGTTTCGAACAGGTAGTTAACGGCAACTTCGCTCATCTTACGAGGCATCTTGCCTTCCAACTTAACGCTTGGGTCGTCTTCAGTAACCAGTTCAGTCCGGTCAAATGATTCAAGAGCCTTAACGTTAACGGCGCCAACCTTTACTTCATCGCCGGGCTTAACAACAATGGTCTTTTCCTTTGGAATACCCCATTCAACCCATTCATCAACAACGCCTTGTGGGCCGATGAACTTAGCCTTTGGACAGTTCTTATTGATACAAGCAGCAGTGTAGATGTCCAAGTGGTCGTGGTGAGTGTGGGTAACGCAAAGTGCGTCCACATCCTTAACAGCAAATGGGTCGATAACGTACGGACGGTTACGCAGGTTTGGCTGTTGTGCTTCCACACCAGCCATCCGCATCATTTGATGACCCTTGCGCATCTTGCCATCACCGTGGGTGTGCTTACCAGTACCGTTCCACATATCAACCACGATGTTTGTGCCTTCGTGAGTCTTCAGCCAGAAGCCCATGCAACCGGTCCACCAAATTGAGAATGAACCTTCAGGAACCTTCTTGTCAGCGATCGTTTCGTTAAGGTACGTTCCCCATTCTGGGAAGTTGTTCTTAGCGAACGTTTCAGGTGTTACATCATTAATATTCTTTGGCGAAGCCATCAGAATTCCTCCTTCAAGAATCAACAATTTGTTTACGGTTACAATGTACCGTTTGAAGAAACCCTTTTCAACACCCGCTTATGTTAATTCGCAATTATATATGTTATTTGAATGTTAATTAACATATATTATAAGTTAATTGTTATTCATTAAAGTAAATAACGTGATATTGTGTTTTAAGTATATTTGAATTAACATATAACCGAATAAAACAACAAATGAGGTTAACAATCATGCGAAACTCATACAAAAACATCGAGGATCGGCGTAAGCACATCCTCGATATCCTCAGTAAAGAAAAGACTGTCCAGATTAATCAACTTAGCCAGCGCTTGGACGTGTCCCAGATGACTATTCGTCGTGACTGCAACAAACTTGCTTCAATGGGGCGTCTAACTCAACACCTCGGGGTTCTTCACTACGTATCGCCGGAAAAGGCTAGCAAGAGTATCACCCGTGAGCGAATTAAAAAGAACTTAGGGATAGAAGCGGCCAAACGGATTAATGACAATAAGATTGTCTTTATCAACTCCAGCTCGACGGCAATTTATGCTATCCCTGACCTACTCAAAAAGAACGTTACCATCATCACTAATAACGGTAACGCTACGCAGTTTTTAACCGATAAAGATAATGCCACCTTGATCCTTTCGGGTGGGTCGGTTAAGAAAAATAATGTTATGGAAGGTGACATTGCGAACCGGTCATTTCTCAGTATGCGATCCGATTGGGGAATCATTGGTTGTGCCGGTTTAAGCCTTGAACACGGTATCTCTACACCCTTCATTGATGAAGCAACCGTTAACCGCAATATCGTTAAGAATTCACGTCACCTAATCGTCTGTGCCGATTACAGCAAGTTCGACAGCTTTTCTAACTTCACCATCGGTAGCATTTCTGATATTGATATTCTCATCACCGATACCTTTGTTGATGGTAAAATCCTCGAAAACTTCCGTCATCATGGTGTCGAAGTCGTTCAGGTTCCCCAATTTTAACGATGGCAAAAGCAGTAACCAACAAAAGGTTCTACACTATTCGGTACTGATGGAATTTTCCATCGGTACCGTTTTTCGTTTATGATGACAATAAAAAAAACGGACAATCACCCCAAAGCCTAAATCGTGGTGATTGTCCTCCAGAAAGGA
>NZ_LT964767.1 GCF_900240275.1 [Lactobacillus] timonensis
TATTTGGATCCATCAACGCAAGATTCTCATACCGGTTGGTTGTCATACAACAATAATTGGTATTACTTTGCTGATGGTCAATCTGGAGCCAGTGAAGGATTTCAAACTATTAATCAGCGTAACTACTGGTTTGATGAAACCAACGCTTGGGCTTTAAAGGGGTGGCAGTATAAAAATAATCACTGGTACTACTTTGATCCCCAAAATGCGTGGGCATTAACGGGATGGCACTTCCTCAATGGTTCCTGGTACTACTTTGATGGTCAAACAGGGCAAATGCAAACAGGTTTACAAACTGTGAACAAACAGCTGTATTTCCTAAAAGAATCTTCCCCTAACCAGGGTGGAATGCAAACTGGATGGCAAAAGATTAACAATCAGTGGTATTACTTTGCTAACTGGGGTGGTGCTCAATCTGGATGGCAATCAGTTAATGGTTCTTGGTATTACTTAGCCCCAGAGACTAAGCAGATGCAAACTGGTTGGTTAACTTACAAGGGTTATCGTTACTACTTGAACCCCAATGGTAATACCCAAACTGGTTGGGGCAATATTGATGGTCATTGGTATTACTTTGCAAACTGGGGCGGTGCTCAATCTGGATGGCAATCAGTTAAAGGCTCTTGGTATTACCTTGACCCGCAAACTCAACAGATGAAAACCGGCTGGTTAACTTACAAGGGTTATCGTTACTACTTGAATCCTAATGGTAATGCCCAGACTGGTTGGGGCAATATTGATAGTCATTGGTACTACTTTGCTGACTGGGGCGGTGCCCAATCCGGCTGGCAAAAGGTCAACGGTGCATGGTATTACCTTGATCCGCAAGCCCAGCAGATGCATACAGGCTTCCTGTCGAACAATGGCCAAACCTATTACCTCAATGGTAGTGGAGCCATGCAAACTGGTTGGTTTGTTGCTAACGATAATAAGTGGCACTACGCTGACCTTTCGGGAGCCATCCGGTATGGCTGGCAGTGGATTAATGGTTACTGGTATCTGTTGAACGGCACCAATGGTGCCATGGCCCAATGGTGGCAACAGGTTAACGGTAAGTGGTACTACCTTAACAGTGCTGGACGGATGCAAACTGGCTGGTTGTACGACAGTGGCAATTGGTATATGTTGAATGAATCTGGCGCTGCAGTTACTGGTTGGTATCATGACTATGATGGCTATGGCCCATGGTATTACTTCGACCCTGTGTCGGCAAAAATGCAAACCGGCGTCCTTAATGTCGATGGACATCGTTACCTTTTAAAACAAAACGGTCAATATACACGCACACCGTTCGTTGCCAACAACATTCTTTACTATGTGGATCCTGATCAACCAATGACTGATGCCACTACTGACCAAATTGTCCATGGTACTGATGGGAAAACATATACTTTTGCTGCCAATGGCACTTTAAACACTACTAATCTGCCAACCGGAATAATTGACATTGCCAATACCGGCTTCTTTTACAATGCATCCACTCAACGCTTTGATACAGGCTGGAAGTTCTGGAACAATAGTTGGTATTACTTTGGCACTGATGATGTGATGTACAAGAACCGTCTTTTTGACAACAATGGTTCGTTCTACTATGTCAACGAAACAGGTATTATGCAAACTGGCCAGTTTAATATTAATCGTGCTACTTATTACACTAACGCTTCTGGTGCGATTACTGGCGTCTACAATAATGCAGAAGTTATTTGTCAATTACCAGAATTGCCAACTGGTTGTGAGATCACAGCTGTGACTATGATGCTCCGATATGCTGGTAAGAATGTGACAAAGACTCAAATGGCCGATGAGATGCCACGAGCAAGCAATGGTGATTATGGCTTCGTCGGTAATCCTTACAGTTATTCTGGATGGTGGATTTTCCCTACTGGTATTGCTCCTGTTATTAACCATTGGATTGGCTGGAGTGATATTATGACTGGCTGTTCACTCGAACGCATCAAGGACAAACTTATCAATCGTCACCTGGTTGTTGTTTGGATGGGATGGATGAATGGTTATTCTAACCATGCCATCGCTTTAACGGGATTTAACGATTCTGGTTTTTACTACAATAATCCGTGGACAGGTCGCAAGGAATTCATGTCATATAATACGTTCTACTACCACTGGAACAATGACCGTCAACGTGCAATTTCCTATTAATTGATTATCCAAAAGGTTCGAGTTGAAATGAATTCTTAAAGTTTGAAAAGTGATTATGTCGCTGTTTTCTAAGGCAAGCTGCCGATATTCAATCGGTGTCTTGCCTTTTAGTTTTTTCGCCAACTTAGAGAATTAACTTCAAGTCATTTTAAGTCCTCTTTATTCAGGCGAATTGTCAAACTATGGGCCATTTTCAAAATGTGGCCTCAAAGTTTAACGCTTACCTATGACGCCTGTTAAGCTGATATGCCGTCCTATTTGTATAGTCTTTATTTCTCGTTCTTAGGGACAACAAAAAACATCTGTTCAATAAGAACAGATGTAGATGAAAATATCGTTTTATTACTAATTAAATACTCGAGCGATTCCGGCGACAACTGGATGCTGCCAGTTAACGATCGGTGCAACTTGTACTCGCGGAGGCCAACTTTCAATCACTTGGTTATTACCAAGATAGATAGCTACGTGAATAATTGTCGACGTACCTGGAGCATAGTAGAAGACCAAGTCACCACGTTGCCGTTCACCATACGAAACGTGGCGGAAATGAGGGTCAGCCCACAAATTGCGAGAATTATATTCATTACCTGGAAAAGCATGGTAAATGGAAGATGCAGAAGTTGGATTAATACCACCAGCATAGAGACATTGCATTACCAATCCAGAGCAATCACAACCATATGCAGGATCAGTCGATGAACCAACTAGATATTGATTACCAAGATAACGGTAAGCCTGTCGGATCATAGCTTCAATATGAGCAGACCGGCCTTCCCATGCGTAGGCCCCTAGTGGCGCAGTATAAGCATCAATCTTGTACCAGAGATTTTTGGATAGTCCCATTGCTTCCCACGTAGCTAAGTCAACAGTACCTGTGACTGGCAACCCGTGACGTGCTTGCAAATTCCGCACAGCGTAATATGTTGCCCAGTTATATTGGTTATACCCATTTGAGGTGCCCATCTTCCACATGATGTAGTTGGTCTTAATTCCTTCATATCCAACGCCAACGGTATAGCCAACCGGACCAGTTGGCTGAATTTGATAATCAGCTACCTGATACATCCAACCCGGGTTTTGATAGCGGATTTCCGAGAATTTCCTGGTATTACGGTCATACCAAAATTTCATATTGCCAACATACACATTGCCATTTGCTGAATTCCAATTTACTTGTAGAATTCCGTTTTTATCAAAGTTATATGTCCAACCATCATTACCCTTAACGCTTTGACCATCGTCAGCCTTAGCAACATATAGGTCCGGGTTGGCATAAATAACCTGACCAATACCATTGACATATGGCAAACGAGTATACATTCCATTAGCTCGTAAAAGATATTTGTGATGGTCGACATAAACTACCCCGGTTTGCATTTTTGCCGACACAGGGTCGAAGTAATACCATGGGCCATAGCCATCATAGTCATGATACCAACCAGTAACTGCAGCGCCAGATTCATTCAACATATACCAATTGCCACTGTCGTACAACCAGCCAGTTTGCATCCGTCCAGCACTGTTAAGGTAGTACCACTTACCGTTAACCTGTTGCCACCATTGGGCCATGGCACCATTGGTGCCGTTCAACAGATACCAGTAACCATTAATCCACTGCCAGCCATACCGGATGGCTCCCGAAAGGTCAGCGTAGTGCCACTTATTATCGTTAGCAACAAACCAACCAGTTTGCATGGCTCCACTACCATTGAGGTAATAGGTTTGGCCATTGTTCGACAGGAAGCCTGTATGCATCTGCTGGGCTTGCGGATCAAGGTAATACCATGCACCGTTGACCTTTTGCCAGCCGGATTGGGCACCGCCCCAGTCAGCAAAGTAGTACCAATGACTATCAATATTGCCCCAACCAGTCTGGGCATTACCATTAGGATTCAAGTAGTAACGATAACCCTTGTAAGTTAACCAGCCGGTTTTCATCTGTTGAGTTTGCGGGTCAAGGTAATACCAAGAGCCTTTAACTGATTGCCATCCAGATTGAGCACCGCCCCAGTTTGCAAAGTAATACCAATGACCATCAATATTGCCCCAACCAGTTTGGGTATTACCATTGGGGTTCAAGTAGTAACGATAACCCTTGTAAGTTAACCAACCAGTTTGCATCTGCTTAGTCTCTGGGGCTAAGGAATACCAAGAACCATTAACTGATTGCCATCCAGATTGAGCACCACCCCAGTTAGCAAAGTAATACCACTGATTGTTAATCTTTTGCCATCCAGTTTGCATTCCACCCTGGTTAGGGGAAGATTCTTTTAGGAAATACAGCTGTTTGTTCACAGTTTGTAAACCTGTTTGCATTTGCCCTGTTTGACCATCAAAGTAGTACCAGGAACCATTGAGGAAGTGCCATCCCGTTAATGCCCACGCATTTTGGGGATCAAAGTAGTACCAGTGATTATTTTTATACTGCCACCCCTTTAAAGCCCAAGCGTTGGTTTCATCAAACCAGTAGTTACGCTGATTAATAGTTTGAAATCCTTCACTGGCTCCAGATTGACCATCAGCAAAGTAATACCAATTATTGTTGTATGACAACCAACCGGTATGAGAATCTTGCGTTGATGGATCCAAATA
>NZ_LT964768.1 GCF_900240275.1 [Lactobacillus] timonensis
GATAACTCACCAGCCGAAAGCTTTTTTAACTTGTTAAAACGCGAGTGTTTGAATCGGATAAAGATCACTTCATTTCAGCAATTTAAAACTGTCATTGAGCAATACATCTATTGGTACAACAACGTACAATTTTCAGCAAATAAAAAAGGAATGACACCGAATGAATATATTCGATATCATTCCAATCTTTAAAAGTTAGTAAAGTGTCCAACTTTTTTATAGCACTTCATTTTCTTATTTCCACTCATCAAGGCTATTTAATTCATACGTTGGGCGAACCTTCACATCAAGAAGGTCACTACGTTGCGTCAGTCCAGTATAAACTAGCATGCTATCCATTCCCACGTTAATGGCAGCAGAAATATCCGTCTTATAGTTATCACCAACCATAATGACTTGGTCTTTCCGTAATCCGCTTTTTTTTAAAGCCATCTCCATTATGATTGGTGATGGTTTGCCTATCATTATTGGCTGAACTTGTGTGGCATAGTGGACAAGCTCTACCAGAGATCCTGCCCCCGGTACCATACCGCGCTCGTTAGGGAGGTTACTGTCAGCATTAGTCCCCACAAAGGTCGATCCTGCACGAATGGCTAATGTCGCTACTTCAAACTGATGGTATTGAACATGTGAATCGAGGCCAACCACCACAAAGTCCGGATGATCATCAGTAATAATGAACCCCTGATTGCGTAGCGCTTCTGATAAGCCACTTTCACCAATCATATAGACTCGCTGTTTTTGTGGAGTTGCTAATTTATTTTTAAGGTAATCAGCCGTCGCCAACGCACTGGTATAAACATTATTAGGACCAACATTAATTTGATGGTTCTTCCGAAGGTTATCGCTAACGAAAGCTGGTGTTCGGGTACTGTTATTGGTGACGAACATTACTAACTTGCCAGCTCGTTGTAGACGTTCCACAAAACGCGCGGCGGCAGGAATCCTCTCTGTCCCCTTGTAAGTTGTTCCATCAAGGTCGATAAAATACCCCTGATAGTCGTTAATCATTTCTCTACTCCCTTAGACTGACGTTGACGCATCAAAAAGCGCCGGTGTCGGCCATGACGAACCGTTTTCACTTCTTGATGGTGTCGCTTAGCAACTGGCGGCTGGGTCAACCTATCAACACGGGTCTTAATTGCAGCATTTGATCGCTTATGTTTAGTTTTACGCCGCGAATGACGATAGTGATGCTGACGTGGCTCTTTCACTGCTAAGTTATGAACTACAAAATAGGGGCAGCCAAAGTTACAAGCCTCAAATAAGTAATCTTCTAGATTGTTAATCTTTCGCTCTCCATCCACATGCGGGCGTTGTGCAGCATAAAAGCCCCTTAAGCGTAACTGCTCATATCCCCAATCACCAACGATATAATCATACTTCGCTAACACTATGCTGAAACGATCAGCAAATGTATCCGCGTCAAAAGCATCGCGATAATTGGCTACTAATGCATAACGGTGTCCATTTAAAGTGAAATGTATCTTGTCTTGAACATCCGCGTGATAGATTGATTCTCGTTGTTCCTCACGTTTGTCAATATACTCCTGAATCTTTGAACGGTTCAAACTACCCCTCCTTATTAGCAGTTAACCCCTTTTCAAGAAATCATCCCGTTTTCCTTCGACAATTTCTTCTATCTCCTTCATGGATAACGGCGCACCAAACTGGACCTTCTCGCTTAAATAATCAAGCTCAGGAGAGTCCACCCCGACATTGATGTTTTCCTTAATCGGCACAGCATTATGGTGAATATGGCCATGCAAGTTAATGATCTGTGGCGCGATACCCAGCAAAAGCGGGTAATGAGTCATATAGTACTGGCGGTGATCATATTTAATTAGCTTACCGACATCATGAAATTCAAATTTTTCACGGCCATTAAAAACATAGTTATGCTGTTCCAGATACTTAAATAAGGCACGTGAGTCATGGTTGCCCTTAATCAAGACCAAGTGACCGTGTAGCTGGTTAAGCACTTGAAAAATTGCATCATATGCCTTTTTGGGCGGTTTAATGAAGTACAGGGCAATGTCCCCCAGGTGATAAACAACATCATTCTCCCCCACTTTGGTGTTCCAGTGGTCAATGATTGTTTGGTTCATTTCACTAACACTGGCAAAGGGCCGCGGCGCAAAATCATCTACCCCAAGCAAGTCCTTATGGAAGAAATGTGTATCAGCTGTAACAAATTGCATAAAACCACCCCTGGTCAAAATAACGGGCGCAAGGTCATCCCCGCACCCGTTTTTTACTTCATTTATTTTACTTGGCAGCGGCTTGCTTTTTCAAGCGAAGAATATCGTGAACAATCATTAACTCCTCGTTGGTTGGAATTAACAGTGTCTTAATCTTAGCGTCCGAAGTTGATAAGTCACGTTCAACTCCTCGACAATCATTCTTTTCTGGATCAATGGAAACGCCAAAATAGGCCAGCTTATCCGCAACAGACTGACGGAACCGCTTATCATTTTCACCGACACCGGCAGTGAAGACAATCGCATCTGCTCCCTGCAATTCAGCTAAGTATTGACCGATATACTTAACTACCCGGTTATCGTTGATTTCCAATGCCAGTTGACAACGCTTATCACCCTTATTGGCACCGTCTTCAATATCACGCATATCACCAGAGACACCAGAAATACCAAGAACTCCTGACTGGTGATTAAGAATATCGATCATTTCGTCTGAACTAACACCCAGCTTTTGCTGAACGTAAGCTACTAGCGAAGGATCAACATCACCAGAACGGGTCGCCATTGTCACACCAGCTAGTGGTGAAAAGCCCATCGATGTATCAAACGACTTCCCATTCTTAATAGCGGTAATTGAAGCACCAGCACCAATATGGCAAGTAATTAGTTTGAGATCCTCTAATGGCTTACCTAACATTTTAGCTGCTCGTTGCGCAACGTAACGGTGACTAGTACCGTGAGCACCATAACGGCGTGCACCATACTTTTCATTCCACTCATATGGAACACTGTAAAGCGCGTTAAAGTCCGGCATCGTCGTGTGGAACGACGTATCAAACACAGCAACTGCAAAAGCGTTTGGCAGGGCCTTTCTGAAAGCCTTAATTCCTTCAACTTCAGCCGGATTGTGTAATGGCGCAAAGTCAGCATCTGCCATAATCTTATCAATTACTTCATCATCAATAATAGCAGAATCAGTAAAATCGCGTCCCCCGGCAACAATCCGGTGACCGACAGCTGAAATTTCATCATAGCTGTCAACAATCTGCAACGCCAACAACTGTTTTAACAAGTAGTCAACAGCGGCTTTGTGATCCTTGAATACTTGCTGATCTTCATGCTTTTGACCACCATATTCAATTTTAGCGTGGCCTTTTTCCGTTCCAATCCGCTCAATCAAACCTTCGGCAATTACTTCTTCTTCTGGCATTGCGAACAACTTAAACTTTACGGTAGAACTGCCCGCGTTAACTGCAATAATTTTTGACATCTTGTCAATTAGCTCCCTTCAACTACTTCTTAACATTCGTGGCAACCCACTGATCAATCATTCCAATAAATCGTCTAAAATCATCTTGCTTGTTAAATGTTGGGAATGTCCCTAAAAGGACTTTGCCGGCCTGCCGGCTTCCGCCACCCTGTTTTTGAAGCAAGAGCAGCGACTTTTCAGCCGCTTTATTATGAAATAAATCAGTCGGCAGATTTAACAATCCCTGCATATGAGCGACACTTTGAATCCACTTCACAAAGCCAGCCGTTTCCTTAGTCCGAAACATATTAGCTGGTACGAGAAAGACAGCCCACCCACCAGGAACAAGGTAATTGATAGTTTGCTCGATCAGTAAGTGATGGGCATATGAATGCCCTTTTTTCGCCCGTGTCCGGTAATTCTTAGTATTCTTATCCAACGGATAATAACCGATTGGCAAATCAGCCACCGCCATTTGAACCTGCGGAACTGTTAGTGGTTCCACCGCGTCTTGATGGTATAGTGTGACGTCAAGTTTTTGAAGGGCTGCACTTACACTGGCAACAGCCAGCATGCTGTCATCGTTATCAACTCCGTATCCTTCAACCGGTTCACCGGTTACCTGGTGAAGGTGATTCATAACGGTAGTCAACAAGTTTCCAGTCCCGACAACAGGGTCGAGAATTGTAACTTTTTCCTTCGGCTGTGCTACACGCTCTAAAAGGTAGGCGATAATAACACCTAACGAGTCCGGAGTCAACTGGTGGTTGGCTTGAATCGCATCCTGGTGGAGTACCTTTAACAGGCTAAGTTGTAGCATCCGACGAATATCCTCATTCGACTGTTGTCCAATGTTTAACGTCTGGTAAATTGCCTCTAGTTGCTTAACTTCCGCTGAGTTTGGCTTGCCGTCTTCAACTTGAACCTTGCCATTATCAACTAAGTTTTCAGCGTTCTCCAAGAGTGCATCTAAGTATGAACTCTTTAAAGCGGAGAGTGTCAAGAATGTTGTGTAAAAAAGGAAACTTCGCCCGCGTGAATTGGCACTTCTAAAACATCGAATCAAGCGTGTCGTGACACTCCTTGAATCCCCGATGTGCTAGATTCTCAAATTTATCG
>NZ_LT964769.1 GCF_900240275.1 [Lactobacillus] timonensis
AGTCTGAATCTTGGTAATTACTGAGTAACCTTAATTTTTCCGTCGTTGAATATGTTCCTATTCAAAACACCCCCTAGAGATGACACTTTTATTATTTAAAGTGTCAACCCTAAGGGGTATTGTACGCCCGAGCGATCGGTTTCTTTCTACTTAGTACTGCTTCCTAATCAACACATGTCTCAACCCACTTTGGCTCCAATCCACATATTGGTAAACAGTATGCTTCTCAACATGGAAGAATTTGCCAATCGTCTGGTATGGCATGTTGTACGTCTGATGGTGGATAGTATGATGGGCGGCAGCATTACGCAATTGCCACAATGGACCGGCTCCTGCAATGATTAACCCACCTACTAAAACAGAAGCGTAATAAAGGTCACGATGCCAGTTCAACGAAATGTCTTTAATGACCAGAAAGTTAATAATTATCAGTGCCAGTACACTCACACGCATGACCAAATCGTTAGCCGCGCCAAATTCAAAGAATGGCAGGATAAATAGCATTACACTGTCCACGTACAATAGCAGGTTACGTCGTTCACCCTTCAATAACAACAATACCCAAATGATCCACGATGCCTGACAAAACAATTTGTGAGGTTCCGTCAGACTATCTAACAACTTACTAAAATAGTCGATTCTTTATTTCAACTGCCCATCCCTTACCAAATACTGCTTTCCAGCCGTCACGTCATACTGCACTAGCTGGTAATCATGCCAAAGTTGCTTTTGCTGACGAGTCCAATGCTTTTGAGTCACTACTTTGCCGCGCTGGTCAATGAATTGCCCCTTGGAATTGAACTGGTTAGTGGTGTTCTGCTGGGTATCCAAGGCAAATGCTGGTAGTTGATGAAGAACCTGGGTCAACATTGCCTGGTACCATTCAACTCGCGAATTGGTCTGTTCAGCCGCTAAAGCAATAAAGTCATTAGGGTCAACATATTTCGTATCGACCGTCATTTTACGATTAGCGCCATGCTCACGTGCATACCGGTTAGAGTAAATAAAGTAGTCAGTCTCATGTAACTTCAGACCATCTTTAGTGAGCGAATTACCATAAATGCCACCTGGTAAATGATCACCGTAAAAGACTAACGTAATCGGACGCTGAAGCTGATCGATTTGCTTGATAAATTGACTAACAGCTTGATCAGTATGGTGAATCCCCACAGCATAATCTTCTAAGCTTTTAATCGATGTTCCCTTAGCTGCTTTGGCACTGAATTGACGATGACCATCATAAAAATTCTGATCATAGGGAAAATGATTCTGCATCGTAACTAGCTGAATGAACTGCCCATGTTGATAATTACTAAGTTGATCCATCACATTAGCATATGCAGTTTGATCAGATAAGTATGGGCTCTGATCAATCTTATGCTGGTGTTTGATCCCCTCTTTGCCACCTAGATAATGGAAGGCATTAAAGCCAAACTTCTGATAAACCGTCTTCCGATTATAAAAAGTTCCCAGGTATGGGTGGATCGCCGTCGAATGCTTAAAACTGCCGACAATGGAAGGATTATGCGCTAGCGTCCCAACAAGTTGGGTATACGGAGTAGCCAAGGTAGCCGAGAAATTACTCAACGCAAACCCGGTAAGCGTCATGTACTCCATATTGGCCGTACCGCCACCATAGCCGGAACTAACCATAATCCCACTAGTGTTTGTCTTCTTGAGACTATCTATTAGCGGTATCGGATTGTTCTTAAGTGAAACACCCGGTACTCGCCGTGGATTAGAAAAACTTTCACTGAGGTTAAAAATAATCGTCTGGTCACTGAGTTTATTCGTTCGTTGCTTATTAATTATCCTTGCTTCATGTGCATATCGATGCCGGACCTTCATCATTGTTGCTCTGGAATAGCCGTGCGGTTTGGCCATTACGGTCACATCAAGGTTGTTGAGGAACTGAATAATTGGACCGTTCACTCGTGCACCAGATAATTGATTATAGAACATCGGATCATCCCCAAATCCTCGCATTAATGTATCTAATGCAGAATTTGGATGGTTCCATCCCAAAGAACTAAAAAGTAATACTGGCAAAATAACCAATGAAGCAATCGTTGATTGCCAATTCAAACTATTTTGATGATCTTTCCTTTCCAGGTAGACAACAAGCACCACTGAGATAATCAATGCAACAATTACCGCAATGATTACTACTGGTCCGGCCATGCTGATTAAACTACCCCAAACGCTTACCATCTTTAACTCTGACGGCATGATCGGTTCATTACGAGCCAATATTTTCATTCGACTGGCAATAATCCAAATGGAAATAAGAAAAGTTGAACCAATTAACGCAACATAGTAACGACGAAAAAGGGCCCATAAAAACATGGTGAATGCAAAAATAAAGATAGCATTCAAGATAATCATAGTCTGCCTTTGAAAGAAGGTCAGCATGATAATATTAAATGACTGACCAACATTAGGCGTGATTTGCCAACTGGTATTCATCAGCAACATGGATACAAAAGCTAAGAGATAAGAAACAATTACAGCGATCAATACTGCGTGGTGCTTACGAGCAGCCTCACTTATTTGAACTTTTTTCTTATTGAACCAAGGTTCAAGCGTTTCTGGCCCACTAATTTCTGCAAAGAAACGGTCAAAGACAGATGA
This sequence comes from [Lactobacillus] timonensis, assembly GCF_900240275.1. Classification (GTDB taxonomy): domain Bacteria; phylum Bacillota; class Bacilli; order Lactobacillales; family Lactobacillaceae; genus Limosilactobacillus; species Limosilactobacillus timonensis. Next base: position 2,632 of record NZ_LT964769.1, read on the forward strand.
CAAATTCAAAGCTGATGACAGTTTGATAGTAGCATAAGACCAGACCCAAGCAGCTACTAGCAATATTAACGACACTGCCGAGCCAAGAATCAGTAACTTAATTGTTGAATGGCCAGCATGCCTAATAAGGTCACCTTTAAGTTCTTTGACCATCGCTGGAGTACATACAAACGTTAACCCAGATACAACGGTTGGCCAAATATCAGGAAACACCGCCCAATGTTCGTCAGCAAGTTGAATTAGGGAATATGCTGCCATTATCAATAAGGGATTAGCCAGAGAAGTAAAACGATCGGCGCTTGTTAAACTACCATGATTCAACACCGAAATATAAGGCATAATACCGGTTAATACTAAACAACCAATTCCAGAGATTAAAAAAACACGAAATGGCTTTGATACTTGAAAGTCAATTGTGCCAATTAAGAATAAAATTGTAAAAAGAAGCGGATTACGTAATCCGTGAAGGCGAAACATATCAACACCAAATACAAACGGGATGGACAAAATCAGTAACAACACATATCCAACCCATCGTTGGTGTTGTTGCTTAATTTGCTGAGTAATAGTACTGATTACTAATCCGATGAAGAGTCCACTAATAATGGGCACTTCATTACGTAGTATGGGAAATAACGCCGTATATAAGTCAGTAACTTGGAAATGATTGCGAATCGTCAATAAAAGAGTTATCAACACTCCTGTTACCAGCATTAACATCCACAATTTCGTAATAAATACTAGGGTATGCCTAATATTATGTTGCACCTTTGTACTCATTCGGCCCAGCAATATTAGTAACATAGCAATCCCTGCTAACATGATGATATGAAGCCATTGACCGGTAATTGCGCGAAGACTAGTACCGGCAGCAAATAAGATTGACGGTGAACAACGCCAGACGATTAATGTAACCATAGACCAAAAACTGAACAATAATGTCCAAAATGCATTTGATTTTTGTTTCACTGTTTTTCTCCCAAATAAAAAATCAGTATAGATTGTAACATAATGGATAAACACTCTGCTAATTTATTAAAACGCTATATTCTCAAACCAAAATTTAGTTAAAATGTGAAATAAAATTACCCTATTTCATATTCATTTAGCCAACTATGAAAAAGTCATATAAATTCAGAGTATTATAAAATTCTGAAGATTTACATTTGGTCATCTATTAGGTGCGATTATTATCATCTGTAAAAAATATTTTTATTTCATTATGCTACAATAAAACGGAACGCTTTAAATGGAGGAACAATAATGACAAATTATCATCATCCTTGGGTGTCAATTTGCGCCAGCGTATTATTAGCAACTTCAGTTGGTTGGTTTACGACTGCGCATGCTGACTCTACATCAAATAGCTCCGCTAATTTAATCGTCACTGAGTCAAACAATAACATTACTCCTGTCGATCATTCGGATAAAATCAGCACTGTTACAAATAACAATAATACTACTGTGACAAGTTCTACACCGCAGGAGTCAGTCACTGTAAATCCAAATAATGGTTTAGTAACTACAAATGGTAGCACTAAATATTATCAAGATGGCCAAGCACAAAGTGGTTGGCAAAAGGTTGACAATAAATGGTATTATTTGGATCCATCAACGCAAGATTCTCATACCGGTTGGTTGTCATACAACAATAATTGGTATTACTTTGCTGATGGTCAATCTGGAGCCAGTGAAGGATTTCAAACTATTAATCAGCGTAACTACT
>NZ_LT964770.1 GCF_900240275.1 [Lactobacillus] timonensis
AAAAGATAGATCAAACTAGCAGACACAAGTAAATAAAACAACTAAACAAACTAAACCACTTTTGATTAATTACATCGTTATAATCTTTACAGGAAAGCTATTTATTTAAATGGGAGCAGCGTAAGTTGGGAGAAATATCTACAAGAGTAAAAGGTAACGATGGAAGAATGAATCTTCCCATATTAACTATTTCAGCTAAACACGGTTGGATGACACAATCAAAGCGGTTTTCGACTAATATCGCAGGGAAAGAGCAAAAGAAATATACCCTATTAAAAAAAGAACAACTGTCGTATAACCATGGTAATTCAAAAGCTGCTATTTATGGTACAGTTTTTAAATTAAGTGACTATGACGAAGCATTGGTGCCAAAGGTTTATCATAGTTTTCAAGTTGGCAATTTAAATGACGCCACATTTGTAGAACAATATTTTCACACCAAGAAAATAGATCGACAACTACGACGTTTTATTTCATCCACTGCAAGAATGGACGGACTTTTAAACATAACTTTCTCTGATTTTATGCATGTACAGTTCTTTATTCCAAAAATTAAAGAACAAAAAAACATTGCGCTACTTTTAATTAAAATAAATCACCTTATTTCTCTCCAGCAACGAAAATTGGACTTGTTGAAGAGACTCAAAAAGGGATTTTTGCAAAAAATGTTTGCCGGTTCAAAAAGTAAAAAGCCGTTAATTCGAATTCAAGGTTTTTCAGACAATTGGGAACTAAGTAATTTAGGAACATTGGCTCAGATTATTGGCGGTGGAACTCCTAATACAAAAAATCCTAAATATTGGAATGGATCTATTAATTGGTATGTGCCTGCAGAACTTTATAAAGGTGAAATATACACATCTCATAGTAGACGTACAATAACAGAACTAGGATTACAAAATTGTTCTGCTAAAGTACTTCCAGTTGGGACAGTATTATTTACTTCTCGTGCTGGTATTGGCAAAACAGCTATATTGTTGCGAGAAGCAACAACAAATCAAGGATTTCAATCAATTATTCCTAAAAAGGGTAAGCTTGATAGTTATTTTGCATTCTTACTCACAAATCAATTAAAAAGATATGGAGAAACACATGGAGCTGGGTCAACTTTTATAGAAATATCAGGAAAAGAATTATCAAAAGCGCCCATAAAGTTACCCTCGATTAAAGAGCAGGAACGAATTTCTCAATTCAACCAAAGAATAGACCATATTGTTTCATACCAACAGATAAGGATAAATGGTTTTAATGTAATCAAGAAATTCTTCCTCCAGCAAATGTTCATCTAAGCAAATATTTATCTAAAAGTAAACGACACCAGCGTAATTCACTGATGCCGCTATTTCTATAGTTGCGAAAGGTGATGCAAGATTTTATCACTATCCTTGTTCTTCAGCTCTTCAATAATGTGAAGATATGTTTCCTGCGTAGTGGTGGTATTAGCATGGCCAAGTCTTTGAGCCACACTAGCAATCGAGACACCATCATACAGTAATAGTGATGCGTGAGTGTGGCGCAATCCATGAATGGAAATAACCGGAATATCCAATTTATAACAATACTTTTCTAAAAGATTGTTTACTGTCGAATTAAATACTCGCTGTTTATGTGGCACAAATATTGGCCAACTCTTTTCTTTTTTCTCAACCAAGGCTCTAAACTGATTCATTAGCTTCCAGTCTGTAATCACAGAACGATTAGATGATTCATTTTTTGTTGGCTGAAAATGGCCTACCTTTTCCTTATAGTTCCATGACTTATTGATAACGATTAATTGCTTTTCAAAATCAAAATCTTGAGGAGTCAAGGCTAACGCTTCAGCAAAACGCAGGCCTGTTTTTGCTACTAACAAAATAAACCAATCCCAGTTAATCTCTTGTTCTAGATGAAGATGATTGAGTAACAAACGTAATTCATAGAGATTCAAAAACTTACTTTTCTTGTGGTGCTGAGTACAGCCCTTAATAATGGCACGTCTGGTTGGGTCTCGTTCTAAATCACCATTATCCAATGCGTCCACTAGTGCAGCTTTGAGATGATGGTGAAAATCGAGGGTGGTTTGTTTTTCATGGGTTTCAGAATAACGGTTTAACAGCTCCTGGTATGTTTGTCGATTTAGCTCATTCATGTGTAAGGCTGGTGCTAATACTCGCAACTTTCGATACGTCAAATAGTATTTATCTAGGGTTACTGGTCTCACTGCGCCATCCTTGTAAAGATGAATCCAATTAAGATAGTACTTATAAAACAGTTTTGTGCTACGATACTTTCTTGGCATAATAAAACCTCCAACAGATAATTTTGTGTATAGAAACACGCCCATATTATTTGTTGGAGGTTAATTTAGTTGCAATGTTTTAGATGAACATTTGTTGGAGAAAAAATTTTTTAATCTTACTGAGTTGTCTGAGTTTCACTTGTTGATCCTCAATAAGTTTATTCAAATTTTCAAAAAGATTACCTACCTTTTCTTGTTCATTTGAATCGGGAATAATTAATTGCAACTCAGTTAACATTCCCATAACAATATAGGGAATATTTCCTGTTCTCGATTCTTGTTGAATTTTTCTTGGTAATTTATGTCCTACTTCATAAAATATGAAAATTCGATTAGCTAACAATTTGGACAATACATATGTTCGTTGATATGCATTAAATTGTCCATCCGCTAAATGCATATAACCAACAGTTGCACCGTTACCAGCTATTGTTATTGCCGGACCCACAAAAGCAGGAATATCAATATGATACTTCTTAATACCAGAAGTATAAAAATCATATTTTCCATTTGGAACCATAGCATTAGCATCTAACTTACCAGTTTGTATAGTGGCTATTTCTCCTAAATTTTTATATGTCCATACATTAGTAAATTTTCTAAAACGAACTTGTGGGAGCTTATTAGGCTTATTTACAAGCATATTTTCAAGAAAGTTTTTTTGTATCTTTTCTAATAAGCTCAATTTTCGTTGCTGGAGATTGATAGTCGCTTGCAATGTTTTGAATATTTTACTAATCTTCTTTTGTTCTAATTGATTAGGAATATTAACCGTAAATTTACTCATATCCGAAGCTAAAATATGACTGATAGTATTACCAGTTGCTAAAACTTTTATTTTATTTCTGGCGATCTCGCTTTGAAAATAATTATTCAAATAGTCAGATAAAAATGGTGTTTTAGGTTTACGAAACATTATTAGAGCGTGAGCCGCACTATTATTGTACTGTTGTGTAATTACTGCTGTATCACCTACGTGACCAGACTGTACCATAACTAAGTCACCAGTGTGAAGATATTTACCAAATTGTTTCCTATAAAAATTATCATTGATAAATACTTCATGGTTATGATTAATCTGTCCGTCTTTTATATTATTAGACTCTAAATAAAAGTGACCATTTTTAACATAATAAGGAGAGGCAGTTCCAACAAAAGCATTTCCTATTTTATCGTATTCCTTCTTTAACTTACGCTGCTCCCA
>NZ_LT964771.1 GCF_900240275.1 [Lactobacillus] timonensis
CTAATAGCATTAAAAAATTCGCACATCATGGTTCAGGCACCCATAATCACAAGAAAAACCAGCCCAAGCAAACTAGTTGCTTGAACTGGTCAAAATTAGCTATCAGTACCGATTGACAAAGAGCCCAACAAAATAATGGCCACCAACGTCTGGCAGAGGACGTTAGTGACCATTTTTTATATTAGTTATTGGAGTCTTGAGCGGCTCGCCTGCTATTCTATGCTTTCTATTTGTTTTCTCGCTTAGCATGGTCCTTGCTGTGGGCGTTGTTCTGTCCATAGTAGGCGTTCTTGCCGTGCTTGCGGTAGTAGTGCTTGTCCAGCAGATACTGTGGCAAGTGGATGTTAGAGCGATTAAGCATCATTGAGTGGTAGTCTTCTTCAGCGACGACTTCCAGCACCTTCGCGTTGTACACCGCCTTGGCTGGTGTTGGCCCCCAGGTAAATGGGCCATGTTGCATGACCAGAGCGGCAGGAGTGGCCTCGTAGTCCAGGTGACGTTCCTTAAAGGAACGGATGATGACCTTCCCGGTGTTGCCTTCGTAGTCTTCCTCGATTTCTTCCTTGGTCAACGCGTCGGCGGCTGGCACGTCGGTGTAGAAGGTGTCGGCATGCGTCGTGTTCAAAGCCGGGATGTCCATCCGGGCAGCGGCAAAGGACACCGCCCACGGTGAGTGGGTGTGGACAATCCCGCCGATCTTCGGGAAGTGATTGTAAAGGTAGGTGTGAGTCGGCGTGTCTGAGGACGGGTTGAGGTCACCTTCCACCACTTCCCCCTGCAGGTTAACAACCACCATGTCGTCAGGAGTCAGTTCGTCGTATGGCACCCCCGATGGCTTGATGACAAACAAACCTTTTCCCCGGTCAATCCCGGAGACATTCCCCCAGGTAAAAGTTACCAGACCAAGTTTTGGCAACTGCATATTGGCATCGTATACTTCTTTTTTCAGTTCTTCTAACATACTCTTTCTCCCTCTCAATCATTACTTTCCCGACATCATTTATACAGCCAGCCGCCTTCAGCCGCGATACAAATAAAAATGAAGAACAGGATGGCCCAGTTCAGGTAGTGGATGATCCGTCCGAAGTCCCGGTCAACCGAAATTTGACGGAACAAGATCAAAATGACCATCAAAGCGGCAATCGCGTTTGTTGTCCCCGCGTGGGTGTTTCCGCTAAGAAATTCCCATACCGAAATGGCTGCGGTAGCTAGTAGACAAAGCGACATGATGACATAAAACGGAATGTTGTATTTTTTCTCCTTCATTAAGCCATTTCCTCCTGTTGATAACTGTATTCACTAATGGTGTGGTAGGCTGTCTTAGCGTCCTTCGCAGCTAATAACGTCTTGAAAACTTGACGGTTAGTAACTAACCCCATCACTTCAGCTAAGGCGCGGTCATGCTCGTGATTTTCACCAGGCGCCAAAACGATCAAGCAACGGATCGTTTCCTGCCCCTGGCCTGTTTCAACGACTAACGGCTGTCTAAAGATTCCCAGCGCCATCCCGACCTGGTTAACGTGCCCACTAGGTGCCGCGTGTGCCAGGAATGTATCGGCTGAAACCATCATATATGGGCCAAAACGGTCAATGAGGCTCAGGATGTCGTCATAGTATTTAGCGTCCGCAATTCCCTGGTCCGTTAAAATCCAGCACAGCTGCTTAATCGTCGCCTTCAAGTCACGGGGCCGGTCGATTAACTTAATTGACGCCGGTTTCAGTAAGTCAGCCAGTCGTTTTTTCGCCGGTATAACGCTATTTTCCTGCCCGTTGAGCGGATAAAGATAGGACGTTAATTCAGCTCTTAATCCCTCTTCATCAGTCAGGCGGGCGTGGCGTTTAACGATTGCTACCAGCTTATCTAACGACCGTTCTTGTCCAATTGACAACTGAGGGAAGTACTGGTGGAGTGCCCGTTCAATCCGGTAATTATCCTTATACTCCAGTACCGGCTGAACACTGATCACCGGAATATTAAATTCATCCGGATTGAGGTTTGCTGTCGAAATAATCAACTTAGCCCGGTTCGGCATCCGCATAATCCGTTCAAGGTTTTCAATTCGGCAGATTGCAAGAAATAACTTGAACGAATTTAGTGACGTAGATTAAGCAAGAAGATCTCGATTGGTGTATGCCAATTAAGACATTTAAGTGGCCGTGAATTCAGATACCAATTGATTTGAACCAG
>NZ_LT964772.1 GCF_900240275.1 [Lactobacillus] timonensis
TGGAATGATAAAATAGTGGTGCTCATCAAGGTCCTTCTTTCTAATGGATTGTGTGGTAACACCATTAAAGACCTTGATGGGTTTTTCTGTCCACTTAAATGTTCAACTTAAATTTTACAATTTGCCATTCCCAATGAACGAGAAAAGTTAATCAATGGGTACTGACGATGCAAAGTGGCGTACAGTATCGCTGAGGTCGAAATCCCACTGGTGCAAACCAGCAGTACATCGGCATTTAAGTAGTCCTGAATGTTGTCCGACTTGGAAACAAAACGGGCAACGTCAGTTTGAGTGCTATCGTCAACCGAAATAAAGTACAGACAAATCAAGGCAATCTCGCTCGTTGGAATTGGCGAACCCACCACTATTTCCAGCGGACGACAGGCGATCTGGACGAACTTAATCATCTCTGGAAACTTCGAGTGAATCGCATCCAGCAATGGCATTTCAAAAGTGAAACGATAGCGGCACCGAAAATAAGTGGAGTATAGGTGGATGCTCAAGGCGTTCATAAAAGCATTGTCGTTAATCTTGGTCCCGGCAATTTGGTCGTAGCGCAACATTATTGCCCAGGCAATATGGTGCATTTTTCGCTTAAACTCGTCCTTGACGTAGTTCAAAACGTCAACTTGCGAACACAAAACAATTTCGGTGAAGAATACCAGCTCCTGGGTATCCTGAATCCCATTACGGGCCAGTAGTTTCTCCACTTCGGGAATAACACCGCTCGTCACAGCAGCGATCTCCTCGCTATTTGTATCGGGGTTCGTCACCCGGTGACCAAGCGAGATCCGGAAAATCCGAAACTTCAGACAACGGATAATGGTCTGGGCAGCATTTTCAGTAAAGCGGGCATTGATCCCTTTTTCCAACTTCCCCAGCTGCTGATAGGCCATGTCCATATCAATCGCCGGAAAGGTTAAGTGGTCAACCCCGGTAGCAATCACACCCTGGTTATCCTGTGACAGTTGACGGAAGACGTAGCGGCAAATTGCCTCCTCACTTCCCGCCAGTACATGGCCTTTCGGAGTACTAGTTAATTGAAGTCGTGGATACTCCGTTTCGATCCGTTTAAAGTCAGCAATAATGGTGTTGCGGCCAACGCCTAACTTATCACCAAGGTTGTTAATTGATTGTGGCTGAACCCGCGTCAGCAAAGACCAGATCATGGCATCCAACCGCTTCTGCGGGCTGACCGCTGGGTGATTCTGCCCCGGTTGCGCTTGCTGTCGTTTTTGCCAGGCCGTCACCGTTTCTTCCGGCAGGAGGTAGCCAACACCACGTTCGTTTTGGATGCCGGCCATTCCCAACTTGGCCAGCAACTGGTTCGCCTGGTCAATGCGGTAAAAGACGGTGCGTCGGGAAATGTTGAACTGCTTTTCAATTTTGGCTGCTGAAACGTAGTCGTGGGCCGCAGCCAGGTAGTTAATTAACTTTTCGGCGTTCTTTACTGCCATGTCTGCACCCCCTCCCTTACATCTTCTTCGACAGTTATTAATTACGATAAGGGGGGCTGTGACATAAGTCCCTTATAATGAATGAACCGTTCGGAATTCGCTGTAATTCCGAACGGTTCTTCTTTTTGTGATACAGTCTCTGAAAAGATCGTCTCCTATCGGCGATCTTTTTCATATTT
>NZ_LT964773.1 GCF_900240275.1 [Lactobacillus] timonensis
AGAAGGTATCGATTACTTTACGCATTCCTTTATTTCAGGCAAAAGAAATGACCTTACCGCAGCAGAATATCGCTTCGGCAAGGCCAACTAGTTTTTATTATTTAATGTGTCAACTTGACAGGGTACATTACCAACATTTTCTTTAGTTTCTTCTTTTATTAGTTATTTGCTTGTCTTCGATTATTATGATTCAAGACATAACGGCGAATTAAGTCAAGAACTTCCCGATTCTGCGGTAATGCTGAATGTTGGGCTAATTTCCCAGTAACTGTGACCTGAGTATAGTGTTTTACGATTCCTTGATAAATATACTTCCCCGCAAGGACACTACTGAGCGGAACCAGTCCATCTTCAACATAGTTTTCCGAACCCGCCACGGTGATATTGAAAATCTGACGACCCAGCTGGGCGTTTGCCTGGTCAGTAAAAACCTCTTCCAACAATCTCGCTCCCTTCAATACCGTTGCAATAACGCAGTATTTAATAAAAGCCCGCCAAATTAGCATTTAGCGAGCTTAGGCGGGGACATCTAACAGCGTTAATTGAACTACCCATATGCTCTACCTATCTGAGCTAAGGATACACCTAAATTATAACCAAGATTGATCGCTACAACGATGCCCACTAAGGAAGGACTATACCAAAACCACCTTTCCTCGCAAGCCGTTTTCCTGTCTAGTGAATGATAAAATATCATTTTTCTTAAAAAGTCAACAAACTAATCACTAAGTAATTCTACCTGCTTCCTGCCCTTCACGGCGTGGCAGATCAGGCCAAGGATCAAGCCCGCAATCCCAAAGGTCAGCCAGCCAAAACCGAGGCCGAAGAATGGGAAGTAGTGCTGGGCAAAGCCGAGAAGCGCCTGCAACAATTGACTTTCGTGCAAGCCTGCCGGCAGCGCATTTAGCATATCAAAGAAGGCTGGAATCAGGGTTAGGCCGGTCGTGATCCGGTAAACAAGCCGGTCCTGCTTAAACAGCGGGGAAAGCAAGCCCAAAATAATTAAGGTGATTGCCAGCGGGTAGAGGAACATCAGGATCGGGGTTGACCAGGCAATGATCTGGTTAAGACCCAAGTTAGCGAACAGGAATGACAGACCACAATTGATCCGTAAAAATGTCCGGTAGGAAATCTTCGGGAAGCGCCGGTGGAAGTCTTGAGAAAAGGCAATTACCAGCCCCATGGCGGTACTCATACAGGTAACCGTTGCTAAAGTTGCCAGGATCGCATCCCCAGCGGTTCCCAAGTAGTAATGCGAAATCTGCGCAAGCGTAATCCCACCATTTAGCGCGGGCTTAAACTGGTGCAAGCTGGTGGCTCCCAGCCAAATCAGGGCCAGGTAGATAATGGCCACTCCAGCGATTCCAAAGAAACCGCTCTTCGCCGTTGAAGTGCCCTAGAATTGTTAGACACGAATCTAACAATTCTGGGGTATTTTTATGTCTAAATATTCATATCAATTTAAAGTTAGAGCAGTTCAAGACTACTTGAACAAAAGTCATGACTATTCATT
>NZ_LT964774.1 GCF_900240275.1 [Lactobacillus] timonensis
AATAGCTCTCAAATTATTAGTTAAGCGAATTGACTTCGCAAATGTTTTGCCTCGATCATAAGATCAAGGACCCTGCACATTTGTGTTCGTCGAAACTTTGTTCAGTTTTCAAAGGTCTACCTTGCTGTTGCAACGTTGCAACAGCGTTTATAATGTTAACAAATGTCTAAGAGAAAGTCAAGAACTTTTTTAACTCTTTGACGATTGTCAGTTGTGAAGGAAGATGATTAACAACTCCCTGACAACGGTTATTAACTATACTGTTAATTCAGCATATTGTCAATAAAAAGTCCGAATTTTTTTGACCTTTTTTTGATAGCCAATCAAAAGCCTTGAACCCACTACTTTTTGAAAGAATCCTAAAGCTATTGAACACAACTTGGCAAAGCCTTAGCAAGTTGATAAAATCATCCTTGTTAACTAACAACAATACAATATATAAGGAGTTCATCTTGGCTACTTTAATTGATTTCATTCTTCATATTGACAAGCATTTAATTGCTATCGTCAACCAGTATGGCGACTTTACATACTTAATTTTATTCGCGATTATCTTTATTGAAACTGGCGCAGTAATTCTGCCTTTCCTTCCAGGCGACTCACTCCTTTTTGCAGCTAGTGCTCTTGCTGCAGATAGTCGCTACCACCTTAACATTTGGCTATTCGTTGTCCTTTTCTTTGTTGCTTGTGTTACTGGTGACTCACTAAACTTTATCATTGGCCACAAAATTGGTAAAAACCTCTCTAATCACTCCCTCTTTGGTAAACTTATTGATAAAAAAAGCTTAGAAAAAACGGAACGTTTCTTCGAACGACACGGAGCTTCCGCAATTATCCTCGCCCGTTTTATGCCCATCATTAGAACCTTTGCACCATTTGCTTCTGCAGGTTCTGGTTTTCCATACAGCCACTTCATCCGTTTTAGCTTGATTGGCTGTACTTTATGGGTTGCTCTTTGCTGCTCATGTGGCTACTTCTTTGGAAATATGCCATTTGTTCAGGAGCATTTTTCCGTAATTATTATCGCTATCATTGGTATTTCATTAATCCCCGCGATCATCGGTGCAATCCGTAGTCGACTTAACAACAAGGCCACTGAAGATTAATCATTCAATCAAATAAAACAAAACCGCCAGCCAAAAAATGAAGTGCCCTAGAATTGTTAGACACGAATCTAACAATTCTGGGGTATTTTTATGTCTAAATATTCATATCAATTTAAAGTTAGAGCAGTTCAAGACTACTTGAACAAAAGTCATGACTATTCATTA
>NZ_LT964775.1 GCF_900240275.1 [Lactobacillus] timonensis
TCCGTGACAGGGATGCGTCCTAAACCAACTAGACCAACGGACCAAATTGCGGGGGCTGGATTTGAACCAACGACCTCCGGGTTATGAGCCCGACGAGCTACCAGACTGCTCTACCCCGCGATAATAAAAGGAGGATAAGAGATTCGAACTCTTGCGTCGGTTGCCCGGCCTAGCGGTTTTCAAGACCGCCCCCTTCAGCCACTTGGGTAATCCTCCAAATTAAAATAAAAATAGTTTCGACCACTTAGGTCAATGGACCTTGTAGGACTCGAACCTACGACCGGGCGGTTATGAGCCGCTTGCTCTAACCAACTGAGCTAAAGGTCCAACATAGCCACCCAAATCGCGGCGGGGGGGATCGAACCCTCGACCTCCCGGGTATGAACCGGACGCTCTAGCCAGCTGAGCTACACCGCGAAAATATTATACTGAAATCGGGAAAACAGGATTCGAACCTGCGACCCCCTGGTCCCAAACCAGGTGCTCTACCAAGCTGAGCTATTTCCCGAAATAAGTGCACCCAGAAGGAGTCGAACCTTCAACCTTCTGATTCGTAGTCAGACACTCTATCCAATTGCGCTATGGGTGCATCTGGTGCCGAGGACGGGGATCGAACCCGTACGGTATTTTACTACCGTGGGATTTTAAGTCCCATGCGTCTGCCAATTCCGCCACCCCGGCATTATGGAATTGACAAAGCGGAAGACGGGATTCGAACCCGCGACCCCCACCATGGCAAGGTGATGTTCTACCACTGAACTACTTCCGCATAAGATTTAATGCCGACTAGAGGATTCGAACCTCCGACCCCCTGTTTACAAGACAGGTGCTCTGCCAACTGAGCTAAGTCGGCGTTTAGGATCCACACGCGACAATGAGCCGTGACGGTTACGATCCGTCGACCCTCTGATTAAAAGTCAGATGCTCTACCAACTGAGCTAACGGCTCATGAGCTATAGGCCCAAATGGAGGATACAGGGCTCGAACCTGTGACCCTCTGCTTGTAAGGCAGACGCTCTCCCAACTGAGCTAATCCTCCAAAACTTGAGCGTGGCGACGCCCTATCCTCGCAGGGAGCGATCCCCCAACTACTTTTGGCGCGCTGAAGCTTAACTACTGTGTTCGGCATGGGAACAGGTGTATCCTTCATGCTATTGCCACCACACTCTTGA
>NZ_LT964776.1 GCF_900240275.1 [Lactobacillus] timonensis
ATAGCATTAAAAAATTCGCACATCATGGTTCAGGCACCCATAATCACAAGAAAAACCAGCCCAAGCAAACTAGTTGCTTGAACTGGTCAAAATTAGCTATCAGTACCGATTGACAAAGAGCCAAATTTTTCTATCAGTACTTTTTGACGAAGAGCCATAAAAAAGAACTGCTCCATCAAAAGCAGTTCTTCATAATATTAGACAAATTATTGTGGAACAACATTAGTCGCTTGAGGTCCTCGATCGGCTTGTTCAACATCGTAACTAACTTTTTGCCCTTCCTCAAGACTCTTAAAACCGTTAGTTTTAATTGATGAAAAGTGTACGAATACATCTTTACCATCTGAACCAGAGATAAACCCATAGCCCTTATCAGCATTAAACCATTTTACAGTACCATTTTGCATATATATATCCTCCTAGGAATCAAACCAAAGTAACCAAATTGAATTAACATCTAAGAAAATAATAGATAGCAAAAATGAATGATACTTATAACTTCCTGATGTGTTAATCTGGATAATTTTAACACTTTAATTCGCTGTATGCAACCCTAAATAATTCAAGCGCACAGTTTTTCATATGACTATAATGATGTCCAATCGAAGTTGCTCAGTGTGATAAATAATTGGGTAAGTTCCTCAAAAGAGTTACAGTTACTGGTGGATGACTATTTGTTAACGGTTAACTACAGGTCGGTAATTGAAAATGATCTTGTCAATTATACACAAGGCATTGAATCGTATTTTAGAAATGAACGTCTTACTTTGAGGGATAAAATAAACAAATTTATTGAGGAATTGCCTGAATCTTATAGAGAACTATTATCTGAACACGTTGGAAATACAGATGATTGGATTGGAAAGCTTGTAAGCACAAGGGTATTCCTAACACACGGAGATAGAGAAAATATGGCGGTATCTAATCCTTATAAGTTAGTGCAGATGACAAAAATATTCGGCTTTATGGTTAGAATCTTTATTTTACAAAAATTAGGGATAACCATTCGTACAATACCCCTTAGGGTTGACACTTTAAATAATAAAAGTGTCATCTCTAGGGGGTGTTTTGAATAGGAACATATTCAACGACGGAAAAATTAAGGTTACTCAGTAATTACCAAGATTCAGACT